>NZ_JBCNJW010000004.1:0-335689 GCF_039596355.1 Fluviicola sp.
ACTTCGACCTGGTTGTATTGGATGTAAACGGACGTATCGTTCAAACAAACAAAAACAGTATTTCACTGGGTACAAACACAGTAAATCTGAAGGAAGTGGAAAGAGGTACCTACTTCTTCAAACTTTCCGGTGAGAATGCTGAAAAAGTATTCCGTATCGTGATTCAGTAAGCTGTTTTTACAATACATTTACGAAGAGACCCCGACGTTTACCGTCGGGGTTCTTTTTTATAACTGCTCTTGCAATTAGTGCTTGCATTTGGTACTTTTGATAAAAACACAGACTATGTTAATGCCCTTTAATTTACATCAATGGATCGAGGAAAACCGGGATTTATTGAAACCGCCGGTGGGAAATAAAAACCTCTACAAAGAAGCGGGTGACTTCATTGTCATGATCGTTGGAGGCCCGAATGCCCGAAAGGATTATCATTACAACGAGAGCGAGGAGCTTTTCTACCAGGTTGAGGGTGATATTACCGTTGGAATTCAGCACGAAGGAAAGGCAAAAGACATTGTGATTAAGGAAGGTGAGCTATTCCTGCTTCCTGCCCGCATTCCACACAACCCACGCCGCGGACCAAACACCGTTGGACTGGTAATCGAACGCGTGCGCAAAAACACGGAGATGCAGGATGGATTGTTCTGGTTTTGTGAAAAATGCAACCACGAATTGAAACAATACCGTTTCAAACTGGATAATATCGAAAAAGATTTTCTGCCGCGCTTCAAAGAATTTTACACTTCCGAAGACATGAGAACCTGCACCGTATGCGGCCATGTGATGGAAGCTGACCCGAAATTCATCTAGCATTTTGCAAGCTGTTTTCGACTGCTGATTCTTTCAGTTAATTGTTACTTTTACCAAAAAACGAGTTATCCAGAAAAACCAGATTTATGCAACTTTTTATCGGAATTATTTTTCCAATACTTATCTCCCTAATCTCTGCCGGAGGCGTATTGCTGATGGCTTACCTGTTTCTGAAAAAAACAGGAGACCGTGAAATCAGAGCCGCTCAAATCGAATTAAAGAAAGAACGCCAGAAGCATTTTCTTCCGATGCGTGTGGAAGCTTACCAACGGGCTGCATTGTTGATGGAACGTATTCATCCGGGAAGTTTGGTGATGCGCCTGCACAACCCGGGACTTCCGGCACGAAAACTTCAAACCGATTTGTTGCAGGCCATTCGTGAGGAATACGATCACAATGTTTCCCAGCAGATGTTTATCTCGCCTCAGGCGTGGGACATGGTACGCAACTCGAAAGAGGAAACGATCAAGATTATCAACCTGGCAGGAAATCAAATGGATGCAACCGCACTTTCAACGGATTTGGCAGGAAAGATTTTCGAAATCGTTGCCGAAGTAGGCAAACTCCCGACGGAAATTACCGTGGAGTATTTAAGAAAAGAATTACAGGAATTATTTTGATATCGATCCCCCGGCTGAGTCGGGGGATTTTTGTTTTTGGAAATTGTGTTTGAGGGTGGACGTAATTCCGCAATATTACGTCCGGGTGAGGTCAAATGCTGTTACGTTAATTGCCTTTCCCGCAACCTCTCCATCAAAGCATTCCGAACGCAAATTCGCCAATTTGCAAAATGGCGAACCACCACCAAAATCAGGTCATACAGCGCATAAAATGCTCCAAAACCTATTTCAATACAATCCGAACTTCTCCTCCCACTTCAATCACATCACCCGAAACCAGCTTTGCCCGCTTGCGGATTTCCAATTCTCCGTTGCGGTAAACTTCCTCATCTTCAACAATCATTTTCGCGTGACCACCCGTTTGAGCAATCCCTGTCGCTTTCAACAATCCGATTAATTCAATGAACTCGCCATTGATCGTGAATTCAATCTCTTCCATAATGCAAATGTACGCTTTAAACCCGTCAAACAATCTTTGAACAGCCCAATAGCGCCACATCGATGATTTTCGTACCTTGATCGCAAATTATGATCCATGAAACTCTCCTGGAAAGTACTTCTGGTACACCTTTTACTCATTTTGCTTTTTCTCAGTATTCCGGTCATTTCTTCACCGGATTTCGACTATAGCCTGGACATTTTCAATGCTCCGCCCTTCCGGAGAGTATTCACAGGTTACCTGCTGGTCATTGGCTTTTTCTACGCAAATTATTACCTCATCCTGCCCAAATACTTCTTCGAAAAGCAATACATCTTGTATGCTTTCTGGATCTGCCTCAGCCTGGCACTGATTATCCTGCTGGATTTCCTGTTATTCCCGGATCGCAGGCCCGGACCGATGAATCCTGGAGGGTTTCACGGAGACGATTCCTTCCACCGTCCGCCTCCTTTTGATTTTTATCCGTATATCAACCTGATCGTTCCGTTTCTACTTGCCCTGCTTTTTTCTGTTTCCCTGGGACTGAATAAAAAAGCGAAGCAGATTGAGCTCGACAAATACCAGGCTGAACTCCAGAACCTCAAATATCAACTGCAACCACACTTCCTCTTCAATAGCTTGAACAACATCTACTCTATTTCCATCCTGGAACCGCAAAAAACGCCCAAATACATCCTGGAACTTTCCGAAATTCTGAGGTATTTATTGAAAACAGACGGCTCACTGCTGGTAAAACTGGACGATGACCTGCGTTTCTGCAAGCAATACATTGGCCTCCAGAAACTTCGCTTTGAAAACGATGCCGATTGGGAAATTGACATCCCGGAAGCCGATCCCGGAATCCAAATTTCGCCCTTTTTGATGATGCCGCTCATTGAAAACGTCTTCAAGTACGGAATTCACCCAGACAAAGATTCCCCGATCCGGATTCGCATTCTTTCGGAAGGAAATATCCTGAAACTTACAACCTTTAACAGAAAAAATAATCATGCAGGAGAAAACCTGCTTCTGGCTCAAAAACTGGGGCTGACTAAAACGACGGAAAGGCTGAATCTGCTGTTCCCGGGAAAACATCAGCTGAAGATCCGGGAAAACGAACAGGAGTTTCAGGTATATTTAGAAATTGAGCTTAAAAATGGCCAAACATTATAGGTTAATTGCTATTGACGACGAAACTCCTTCGATTAGGTTAATTGAACGGTTTTGTTCCGAAATTCCCCATTTACAATTCCTGGAAGGCTTCAGCAGCGCCCATAAAGCATTGGATTTCCTCTCCGAAAACCCGGTCGATATTTTGCTACTCGACATTGAAATGTCGGGGATGAACGGACTGGAATTTGCAAAAAAATGCCCGAAAAATGTCAAGATAATCTTCTCAACGGCTTTCGAGCAATTCGCCATAGAAGGTTTTAACCTCTCTGCGGTAGATTACATTCTCAAACCTTATTCCGCAGACCGGTTCAACCAGGCAGTGGAAAAAGCCATCCGCATCATCGAACTCGAATCCCTGCAGAAAATCATCCAGGAAGAAATTGTGGTGAAGGTGAACTATTCCAATAAAAAGATCAAGCTGGACAATATCCTGTACATCGAAAGCCTGGACGACAATATCACGATCAACCTGGCAAACCGGGATTCCATTACATTCCGAAATACACTGAAAGCATTCACGCAGGAACTTCCGGCAGCACGCTTCATGCGGATTCACCGTTCGTATGTGATCGCACTCGACAAAATCAACAGCTATCAGAAAAACAAAGTGGTGATCGGTGAAAAAGAACTTCCGGTGAGTATTCAGTACAAAGAAGCTTTTTTGAACGCACTAAACAATCAATAGCTTATGCCGGAGGTATTTTACCAGCTTTTCAGAAGTGATCTTCGCGGAGCAATCAACGGAGAGCAGAGAAACTCATACCTAACCTTCAATGAAGGAAATTACCTCCACGAATCACGCAACCCGGTCGGAATCCTGGCTCAGTTTTCGGAACATTACCTCAGCGGAACAAAGCGGCTGGAGGTATTCAGTGAAACAGACTTTCTGCTGATTCTACCGATTGAAGGAGAACTGTATGTTCGTACGGATTCGGCTTCCAGGAGCGTTTGTCCACTGGAACTCTTTATCGCAGCTCCGGGTGAACAGGTACACCTCACCAACGATTTTCCCAATGAAACAACCCGGTTTTATACCTTCCAGCTGAAAAATACCGGCCTGGAAAACGGATTACATTCCTACCAACTGGAAAAACGGAATGAACTGATGGCTTGTTGTGAATCTTCCGTTTGCAGTTTATCGATCGGAGTTTTTGATGGCCGACAAGACAGAACATTCAGCAGTCCGAACAGCAACACATTCGTGACCATTGTCAACGGAGCATTTGAGGTTCAAAACCGCTTAATGGAGACTAATGACAGCCTGCTTGCTGTTCACGATCCGAACCTGGAATTTGAGGCACTTTCCGAAAATGCCGTCATTTTATTCTTTTCCTTCTAAACGCCTCACAAAATCGGCTATTCACCGCAAAAATTAGTATCCCAAAAAAGACTTCTATACATTTGATTTCGTACCGTAAAATGAAACAACTGTTATGGATCGTAAAAAGTTTTTAATCAGTGGAGTAAGTCTGCTCGGAATGGCAGCAATTGCTCCGAATGTTTTGGGGAATAAACCTGGGCAGGATGACGACAATGAAAAGGCTAACTGCATCGTTTCGCCATCAGAAACAGCGGGACCTTTCCCGACAATCAATCCAGGCACATTGGTACAGACAAACATTGTCGGTGACAGAACCGGGGTTGCGTTCACGATTAATATTAAAATCCTGAACACCAACAACGACTGCGCCGCTTTGGAAGGTGCGATTGTAGATATCTGGCATTGCGACAAAGACGGAAATTACTCCGAATACGGCGGTACAACGATGCAGCAGACAGATTACACCAGCTATCACTTCCTGCGCGGCAGACAAACAACTAACGCAAACGGTGAAGTGAATTTTGTTTCTATTTTCCCGGGATGGTACACCAGCCGGGCAACGCATATTCACGTTCACATTTACAATTCGGCAGGAACTTCCCTTCTGGTAACACAGATTTCCTTCCCTGAAGGAAGCGGAAGCGCCGTAGAATTGGTAAACTCCGCTACAGCCTACGGATACACCAAAGGAATGAGCGGTTACACATACAATGCAAGCGACAATGTATTCAGTGACGACAGTACCAACTCTGAAATGTGCACCGTCACAGGTTCTGTTTCCGGCGGATACGTCCTTACCCATGAAATTCGTGTAAACGGACCTGTTTTGGGTGTCGCTGATTTGACAACTCCGGATTTTGATCTTTCAACGGTATATCCAAACCCAATTGAAGACCAGGGATATTTTGCAATAACGCTTCGTTCGGATTCGAAAGTCACTCTCCAGATTATGGATCTGAACGGGCGTTTCGTTTCCAAACCGGTATCGAGCTCACTGGGAAGTGGAAAACACACGCTTTCTTTCGACCGCGGAACGCTATCTGCAGGAATTTATATGTACAGGATAACGGTGGAGAATAACAACGGGACTTTTGAAAAGTCCGACAGAATGATTGTTAAGTAAGATGCACTATTGGTTTATGTTTCTATAGAGACGGTAGATTTCTTCGGCAGCTTGAAATGCGGATATATTTCCATTCTCCACTTCCGCTTCCTTGGCACCGATGAACTCTCTTATTTTATCCTGAAACCACAACCCTTGAAGCAATAAGTCTTTGAGGGTTTCGTGCATCCAGTTCAAATCCTGATGTTTTCGTTTCGCCTCAAAACTTCCGTTCAGCCGGGTGTGACGCTCAAAACGTTCGATCATTTCCCACACCGCATCAATCCCGGTTTCTTCCAGCGAACTACAGGTTTTGACTTCCGGAATCCATCCGTTGGAAGTAGGAGGAAACAAGTGAATTGCGTTCTTCAATTCCCGCGAAGCCAGTTTTGCCTTGTTCACATTGTCTCCGTCAGATTTGGTGACTGCCAAACCATCCGCCATTTCCATGATCCCGCGTTTGATTCCCTGCAATTCGTCGCCGGCACCTGCAAGCAATAACAGCAGGAAGAAATCCACCATCGAATGCACCATGATTTCAGATTGCCCTACCCCGACCGTTTCGATCAAAATCACATCAAATCCGGCGGCTTCACACAAAATAATTGTTTCACGCGTTTTGCGGGCAACGCCTCCCAGAGTACTTCCGGCAGCAGAAGGTCGAATAAACACCCGGTCATTCTGAGACAGCGTCTCCATCCGGGTTTTATCTCCCAGGATACTTCCGCCTGTGCGTTCGCTGCTCGGGTCGATTGCCAGAACCGCTACTTTTCCACGTGATTCCAGGATCGTTTTTCCGAATTTTTCAATAAACGAACTTTTCCCCACTCCGGGAACCCCCGTAATTCCAATACGGATGGCCTTTCCGGAAAAAGGCAGACAGCGGCGGATCAATTCCCGGGCCGTTTCCTGGTCTTCCTCCCGCGTGCTTTCCAGCAAGGTAATGGCACCACTCAATGCCGTGCGATCTCCTTTGCGGATTGCATCAAACAACACATCAGGGGTTCTGTTTTCCCTGACCTTCTTTCGCGAGGAAAGCCATTCTTCCAGCCGTTTTTCGTTCATGGTGTACTATACAATTTACCTTGAATACGCGTTAATCTAACGTTTTTGTTCCTATTAAAACCCGATTTGTTCAAAGTGTTGAAAAGGTTCAAAGAGTTTCAAGTGCTCCTTAAAATCTGAACTTTTGAACAACAAAAACTTCCATTCAATATGAAAATCATCGGCCCTGTCTTTAGGCCAGATTTCACTTCACTCCGAAAGGAAATACTAAAATATCTTTAATGCTGTTGAAAATCCAGGTTTTCCCGTCCTGCGATACCAAAATGATGCGGATGTCCGCTTTCTGGCGTGCCTCCGATTCTGCAATAACCTGTCTGCACGAACCACAAGGTGAAACACATTCATCCGGAGCAATCAAATCTCCATCTGCCAACACCACAATCGTTTTGACACTGGTCTGCGGATAAGTTGCATTGGCATAAAACAAAGCCACTCTTTCGGCACACAATCCACTCGGATAAGCAATATTTTCCTGGTTATTCCCCTTGATAATCGTTCCGTCTTCCAGCAAAACCGCCGCTCCGACCTTGAAATGACTATAGGGTGCATACGCGTCCTGTACCGCTTCACGTGCCTTTTCTACCAGAATATGTTCGGATTCAGGAAGTTCTTTCCAGTCACCCAGCCATTCGTAATTAATCGTCAATTGCTTTTTCATGCTGTGCTATAGACTAACAAATATAGTTAATCCGCACTTCAATTATGCATTCGGCAAAATTGTCTCACACGGATCTTTGATTTGCTAAAAACGGCTTCAGGATTAACCCTGACATCCCCCTTTCTGCTGATCGTCAATTAACTTTCATTGCGTTGCAGAAAGTTAATTCGGGTTAATACTTACACCCGTATTTTTTTGAACACCTGAAATTGTCTATCTTTGTGCCCTCAATTCTGCAAAAAAAATGCAACAGTTTAAAAAAGTCGCTTTTTACACCCTTGGATGCAAACTGAACTTCTCAGAAACATCCACTATTTCCAGACTTTTTGAAAACGCCGGATTTGCCAAGGTTGAATTCGAAGAAACACCCGACATCCTGGTGATTAACACGTGCTCTGTGACCGAAAATGCCGACAAAAAATGTAAGCAGCTCGTTCGCAAGGCAAAAAAAATCAACCCGGAAGTGTACGTTGCGATTATCGGGTGTTATGCACAGTTGAAACCAACAGAAATTGCACAAATTCCAGGGGTTTCCCTGGTTCTCGGAGCCAATGAGAAATTCAACATCGTGGAACACCTCGATGCGTTGGATCAGGAAAAACAACAGGAAAATGAAGCCACTGAAGCAGTCGTAAAGTTTGAAAACATCAAACAAACCAAAAGCTTCATTCCTTCGCACTCGATGGGAGACCGTACGCGGTCGTTCCTGAAAGTTCAGGACGGATGTGACTATTTCTGTACCTTCTGTACCATTCCATTGGCAAGAGGAAAAAGCAGAAATGCCGGAATCGCGGAAACCGTTCTGGAAGCACAAAAAATTGCCGAAACACCGATCAAAGAAGTCGTTCTAACCGGGGTAAACATCGGTGATTTCGGGCAGGGAGGCGATGAAAACTTCTTTGAACTGGTAAAAGCACTCGACAATGTGAACGGTATTGACCGTTACCGCATTTCGTCTATTGAACCGAACCTCTTAAGCGATGAGATCATTCAGTTCACCCTCGAAAATTCCAAGCGTTTCGTACCACATTTCCATATCCCGCTGCAATCCGGAAGCAACCGCCTGCTGAAAGCCATGCGCAGAAAATACTTACGTGAATTGTACGTAGAGCGTGTGGAGCATATCAAAAAATTGCGCCCGGACTGTGCTATCGGTGTAGACGTAATTGTCGGATTTCCGGGAGAAACCGATGAAGAATTCATGGAGACTGTTGATTTCCTGAAGGATTTGGACGTTTCATACTTGCATGTATTTACTTATTCCGAACGCGCAAACACCACTGCGGTGAAATTGGGTGATCCGGTTCCGAACCAGGTGCGGGCACAACGCAGCAAGCAACTGCATATTTTATCAGACAAAAAGAAACGTGCTTTTTACGAATCACAGGTGGGTTCAAAACGAACCGTGCTGTTTGAAGCCGAAGAGGACGAAGGAATCATGTATGGCTTCACTGAAAACTACGTGAAAGTGAAAACGCCTTACAATCCCGATTTGGTAAATCAAATGCAGCAGGTACAACTCACAGAAATTGATCGCGACGGAGTGCTGAAATGTGAATTCGTTTAAGGCATGACCAAAAACGTTCACATAACCTACTACCTCACGTTCCTTCTTGTTTTCAGCTACCTTGTCTTTCGCGGATTTTCGCTCGGTATCACACACGATGAAGCCCTGACTTACAAGATCATCCAGGGAGATAACATGCTCAAAAGCACGGCCAATCATCATTGGCTGAATACACATCTGAGTGCTTTTCTCACGCATCTTTTCGGAGCAAAAGAATGGGTGTTGCGCCTTCCGAACATGCTTTCCTTTCTTGTATTCTGGTTCTATTTGCATCAAATCGCTAAAACATTCCTATCCGCTTCATTCACACAAATTACCTTGCTGTTCTTACTCTGCGGCAATCCCTTTCTACTGGATTTTTTCTCTTTGTGCAGAGGTTATGGTATTTCCCTTGCCTGTATTACTGCTTCTCTGTTCTATCTTTTCAAAGTGTTTGAAACACGGCAGAAAAACAACTGCATCCACCACATTCTTGCAACTGTTTTCTCGATCCTGGCACTCAGTGCCAACCTGAATACACTGAACTATTTCCTGGTTGCTCAGGCATTGGTTTTACTAAACTTGCTTTTAACCCGACCGAAAAACCGGATTGCCTGGTTGGGAATCATTGCCGCTCTCTCCGCAGTCACGTTGCTATTTTCATTGAACCAATTGTTTTTTCTCAAAGAAAAAGGTGAATTGTATTATGGCTCCGGGCGACTAAGCCTCACGATTGACAATATCTTTTATTCGGGTGTGCACCTGCTGGAAACTAAATTCAAGGACATTGCTTTCCTGCGTTATTTGCTTTATGCATCCTTACTTGCCGCCATCATTGCTGCTTTCAGAAAAAGGCAGTTATTCAATGCCGGCACCATTTCACTGATTGTTCTTACGTCCATTGTCCTGGCATTATTCCTGGAACACGCACTTTTCGATGCACTCTACCCGATTGGGCGTTCAACGCTTTATCTCTACCCGTTAATCCTGCTCGTTTTGTTGCTCCAGGCGGATCGAATCCGGATAAAAATAGCGCACACTGCAGTTCTAACCATTTCCTGGTTGTTTCTTCTGAATAACTTGTTTGATTTCTACGAATTCAGTGATAAAAGTATCACCTGGAAGGGCGACCAGCACGTCAAAACGGGAATGCTCCGAATCAAAGCTGAGATCAGGAATCAGGTGGCTCATACACTGAGCTGCTCATGGGTCTACGAACCAATCGTGAATTATTACCGGAAAGAATACCAAATTCCCGTAAACGAAGTGTTTCGCGACGGCATCAATGAAACATCAGAATATAAACTGATTGATTTGGGAGACATCGAGGGATTGAAAAAGGCAAAAGGAGACCGGATTCTTTTGGATCACTTTCGGGAATGTAACCTGAGAGTGTCTCAGAAACTTTCTAACGAAGCAAATTAACGTGTCCCACGATTTGATGTCTTTCCGCTGAAGTCATTTCACCGTACTCGATTTTCCACGTATATACGCCATCCGGAGAAGGCATTCCGGCATAGGTTCCATCCCACATCTGGGATAAGGCATCCCCTGAATAAATCAATTCTCCCCAACGGTTGAAAATATCCAGGTGAAAATCTTTGATATTTACTCCCAAAGCGAAGAACGTTTCATTCGTCCCGTTGTGATTCGGCGTGAAGGTATTCGGAACGAAGATAATCGCATCGTAGAAAATGTGCACCTGATCGGTAGCAGTACAACCATTGGCATCATAAGCCGTCACGGTAAATGTCATCGGTTTATCCGGCTGTGTTACCGGGTTTTGACACACGTTACAAGACAAGTATTCCGCAGGAGTCCACACATACGAAACAGCTGTATTGGAAATAGCATTCAGCTGGATGGTTTCTCCAATAATGGCATACACATCCGGGCTTGTCTGCACAAACGGCGACGGAAACAAATCAACCCATACGGAAGCCGTATCGACGCAACCATACTGATCGGTTGCAGTGACGGTGTATTTTGTCGGAACAAGTGGTTTCACCAATACCTCCGATCGGTCCGGACGGAGAATTCCATACGGAGCCGGAGACCAAACATAAGAAACGCCACCAGAAGCATGAATCGGAGCCGTTTGTCCCGGACAAATAATCGTGTCGTTTCCAGCCTGGATATTCGGAACGTTATTCATCACGAAAATACTGTCGCGAACCGTTCCGCAGGCGTTGGTGAAATCGCAGTAATAGTATTGATTATTCGGTGTGCTGATTGTTACCAGCTGACCGCTTGTAGGCGTGATATCTACCGGCGGCGACCATTGATACGATGTTGCTCCCGAAACACTGACTTGTCCCGAACCGCCGCTGCAATAGGTCAGCGTGTCCGGCATCACGGGTTGCGGCATCGTGGTATCGACATGAATGTGCACGGTTCCCGACAGCTGACATCCATCGGAAGTAGTTCCGTTTACCGAATAAGTGATGGACTGCAAAGGCGTAGAAACCGGTGTCAAACTCGAAGGATCATCCAAATAAGTCGGCGGACTCCAGGTAACTTGTGAAACTCCATTGGCAAACAGGTTCAGCGAAGTTCCGACGCAAATTGCCGTATCGTTTGAAAGTTCCAGTGTTCCGGCCATGGTAATGACCTGAACGGAAACCGTATCTACTCCACAGCTGTCTGAAATGATACAGGTAAAAGTGGTGTTTTGAGTCACTGTTGCCACCGGGTTTGCGATATTCGCATTGTTGAGGAATTGTGCCGGTTCCCAGTGATAAACCGATCCTCCGTATGCTTCGAGCTGTGCCGGAACATTGGAACAGGTATGCACAACCGGATTTACTACACCGCCGTTAAAATCTCCGATATTCACAATAAACTGGATGGAATCGGGCGCATAGCACTGTGTCGTATCTTTCACGATCAGGGTAACGGTATATTGTCCCGGGCTGGTGTAAGCGTGCGACGGGTTGACCAATGTGGAAGTAGCCCCGTCACCGAAATGCCATTCGAAGTTGTTTCCGTTTGCACTGTTGTTATTGAAGACGATCGGGTCTGGAATACAAACCAGCGGATCGGGTGCCGCAACTGCCGCATCAATGGTACTCAGTTCGAATTTGAATGCCGCCAAGTTACAGTTCACGCTTAGGTTTTCCGGCCCGATTACTCCCGGTGTGGTCGTAAATCCGAAATTGTTTCCTCCGCAGGCACCACAAACAGCATGATAGATATTTCCATTCTTATCAAAACGGCTCGTTCCGCCATCCACGTGATTATATGATGAAGTAGAACCTCCGATATACGTAGCGTATTTCAGCGTGGCCGCATTTTGAGACAGCACTGCTACCCAGAAATTACTTCCGTTGGTAGTAGGCTGGAATGCGTCGGATGTGACCGGGAAATTATTGGAAGAACTCGTTATTGCCTGACTGTTCTGAGAGTTTACCGATCCACCCCAGCCCGAAACATAAATGTCTTTACAGTTCGAAACCAGGAATGCAGTGGGTGAAATTTCAATGTTTCCGGAACCAGCACCGACGGTCGTCACCCACTGCTGGGTAGTCAGTGCCGGGTTAAATTTCATGATAAACTGTCCGGCGCTTGCATTTCCGTAGCATCCGGAAGTAATCGTCCAGTCGCCGGCCGTCTGCCCGAGCACATATACATCATTATCGTTGTCGACCTGCACAAAATAGCTTTGGTCATAATCTGCCGTTCCGATGTAAGTTCCATTCAACAAAGTTCCGGTTGTAGCATCGAAACGAACCAAAAAGCCGTCTCTTCCCGAATTGTAGCTCTGATCCCAACCGGCGGTTCCCAGGTTCAGGTTACTGGAATTCGTTCCTCCGGCAACATACAGGCTTCCATTCCCTGAAAGCTGGATTCCGTTCCCGGTTTCGTCCGAAGTGCCTCCATAATAGGTTGACCACACAATAGCCGACAGGTTTTTGGTCATTTTTACGACCACTGCATCCTGTGTTCCACTCAACGAAGTCTGGCTTCCCAAAACAATCGGGAAATCTGCCGACTGCGTGACACTGGAGAAATAAACAAAGTTTTGATCCACGATGATTTCTCCCCGGAAATTGTCTCCGTAGTTGTATTGCAAGGTTCCGAAACTGATTCCGTCGTTTCCGGAACCTCCCACAAATGTTGCAGCCAAAAGACTGGTTCCCGTAGGATTCAGCTCAACAACATAAATATCCGAGCCGGTAAATTTCAGGTTATCGGGACTTACGGTAGGGCCTCCGCCAAATGTATTGTCGAAACAAGTTGCCAGTGCAGGGAAATTTGCCGAAGAAGTCACTCCGAGCAGGTACATGTTCCCTTGGGCATCCGAAACGATGGAGTGCGGGGTCTCATTCCCGGAACCTCCGAGGTATGTTGAGAAAATAAATGCTGTTCCGGTACTGTTGAATTTGGAAAGTGACACGTCAAATCCATTGTGCAACGGACTTGTTACAGGTGCGCCATCGCTTGCCGTTCCACCGTTAAATGCCGTACTGACCGCCCCGGTTGTGGTTGGGTAGCTTCCTCCAAAAACAATTCCTCCGGCATATAAATTCCCGGAAGGATCGGGAGCCGCTGTGAATCCCCAGTTATCTGAAAGTGACCCCGTGAAAGTCGAGAAAGTCAATGAAGGGTCGATGACAACGGTATCTGAAGCGGTAAAATTTCCGCTCAATTCGAATGAAAACAAACCGTCCTCTACCTGATATTGTACCGTAAGCGGAATTCTTCTGCCGTTGCGCATTTTCCAGGCAACCGGTTTTCCTTCCGTGAAAAATCCCAATCCGTGATTTACACGCAATTCGCCGGATCGAAGCAGTTCCGTTTTGGTTGCTCCATCGTATTTCCACTTCACGGCATCCGGGTTTCCTCCCGGCAAAACAATCCAGGAATATTTTGCCTGGTTGCTCGATGTAGTCACAACCAAATCAATATTCGGGTATTTATTTTCATACCGGACTTCATTCACATCGTGTACTTCCGGTTTCCATTTACGCTGATCCGAGCCTAAAAAATAATTCCGGTAATACGGTTGCTGTTTGGATTCTTTGACACCCGGAGAAGGCTGCGCATCCACAAAGACGGATTTGACGCAATAACCGGAAACAGCTTCAGCCGGCTGTTCGTGTGCTTCCCCATCGTGGTTATGACCGTCAAAACGATAGAAAAAATAGGTGAAGCCGGTTTGCTCCAGGTACATGTTACCACTTTGAAGTCCAATCATGTAATCGATCCGGGAATCCCATTGCCCCCTGTTCGGACGCAGGGTCACTGCAGATTCCTGCGCCGAAACAGCACACGAAATCAATAGCAGGAATACCAACATCAAACGAGACATAAATCTAAATTACAAAAAAGACATCTATCTAAAAAACAAGCCGCTAAAACAGGAAGAATCAGCGCTCTAAATACTAAGACTAAGATATCAATAAAAAGTTGTTTTTTGGTGAAACATTTCTTACCTGAATCGATTTAGAATCCGTAAATTTGCACCAAGATTTTTGATGCCCATGAGCGATGCAATTAAACATGAATGCGGAATCGCACTCATTCGATTAAAAAAGCCCTTACACTATTACGTAGAAAAATATGGAACGGCTTTTTATGGTTTAAACAAGCTCCACCTTTTAATGGAAAAACAACACAACCGCGGACAAGACGGGGCGGGAGTTGCGAACATTAAATTAGACATGGAACCTGGTGAGCGGTACATTTCACGCTACAGGAGCATCGATCCGAAACCGATCCAGGATATCTTCGACCATATCAACAAACGCTTTTATGAAATCGGGGAAGAAAATCCCGAATTATTGAAAGATGTAGACTATCTGAAGAAACATGCAGGCTTTACCGGTGAGTTATTCCTCGGTCACCTGCGCTACGGAACCTTCGGTAGGAATTCAATTGAGAGCTGTCATCCGTTCCTGAGACAAAACAACTGGATTACGCGTAACCTCGTTGTGGCAGGAAACTTTAACCTTACAAACGTTGACGAATTGTTCGACGTATTGCTGGAAATCGGGCAGCACCCGAAAGAGAAATCAGATACGGTAACGGTACTGGAAAAAATCGGGCATTTCCTGGATGTGGAAAACGACGAAATGGTTCAGAAATACCAGGCATTGGGTTACAGCAGCCACGATATTTACCAGAAAATTGCCGAAAACATCAACATCGAACAAATCCTGAAACGCGCTTCTGAAGTGTGGGATGGCGGTTATGCGATGGCAGGTTTGTTCGGTCACGGGGATGCGTTTGTTTTGAGAGATCCGAACGGAATCCGCCCGGCATTTTATTTTGAAGACGAAGAAGTCTGTGTGGTTGCATCGGAAAGACCGGTAATCCAGACAGCCTTCAACCTGAAATACGACGATATCAAGGAGCTGACTCCGGGTCACGCTTTGATCATCAAAAAGAACGGACAGGTTTCCGAAGTGGAAATCAACGCTCCGAAAGCAGCGAAAAAATGTTCGTTCGAACGCATCTATTTCTCCAGAGGAAACGATTACGATATTTACCAGGAACGCAAGAACCTCGGTCGCTTCGTGGTTCCGAACGTGTTGAAAATGATCGATCACGACCTGGATAATTCAGTATTCTCCTTCATCCCAAATACCGCAGAAAGCAGTTTCTATGGAATGATCAAGGGACTGGAAGATTACTTGAACGAACAGAAATACGAGCAGATTCTATCTCTGGGGGGTCAACACACTCCGGAACAACTGAAAGAAATTCTTACACGCAGAGCACGCATCGAAAAGATTGCAATCAAAGATGCGAAAGCACGTACGTTCATTACACAAGACGATGCCCGCGACGATATGGTGGCACAGGTTTACGATATTACCTATGGTTCCGTAGTCAGAGGAAAAGACAACCTGGTGGTGATTGACGACAGTATTGTACGCGGCACGACTCTGAAACAGTCGATCCTCCGCATCCTGGATCGTTTGGATCCAGTACGCATTGTGGTCGTTTCTTCCGCTCCGCAAATCCGCTACCCGGACTGTTACGGAATTGACATGGCGAAAATGGGTGATTTCATTGCTTTTGATGCCGCTATCACGTTATTGAAAGAAAGCGGGCGCCAGCACATCATCGATGAGTGCTATCAAAAATCAAAAGAACAGGAAAAATTGCCGAAAGAGCAGATCGTGAACTATGTAAAAGAAATTTATGCTCCGTTCACTCCACAGGAAATTTCGGATCAGATTGCCAAAATGCTGACTCCTGAAAATATCAAAGCGGAAGTGAAAATCGTTTATCAAACGGTAGAAGACCTGCACAAAGCTTGTCCGGGGAACACCGGAGACTGGTATTTCACGGGAGACTACCCTACTCCGGGAGGAAATAAAGTCGTGAATAAAGCTTTTATTAACTATATTGAAGGCAAAAACGAACGAGCTTATTAAACGGAATGCTTAAAAAACCCACAACTGTTTTTGTATACTTGCTGGGTGCTTATGTACTGATTCAATTCCTTTGGTGGGGCTATCACCTTATTGATTTAACCCGTTCGGCTCACCACGCCGATAACAGTATTGCCAAGCGCATCGTGATGATTATCGGTGAAGGAACTGTTTTCCTGATATTGCTCCTTTTTGGTTTGTGGAAGATCAAACGTTCCATCAAAAAAGAAATCCAGGTAGCGCGCCAGCAGAACAATTTCATGCTTTCCGTTACACACGAGCTGAAAACACCGCTTGCAGCCACAAAACTCTACCTGCAGACCATTCAGAAACACAAACTGAATGAAGAAAAACAGCAGGAACTGATCCAAAAAGCACTGGATGAATCAAACAGGCTCGAAAATCTTGTGGAACAGATTTTAACAGCATCCCGTCTGGAACAGCAGGCTATGCCGCGGCTCATTACTTCGGTTTCGTTGAAAACGTTTTTAGCCAACCTGATTTCCATCCAGGAAAAGCGCTTTCCGGTGACGCTTCACATGCATGAATTTGAAGACATTTACCTGGAAACAGATCCGCAGATCCTGACGTATATCCTGAACAACCTCATCGAAAATGCATACAAATACGGCTATACCGACCAAGGTGTCGATATCACTGTTGCAAAAGATGAATTCTATGTTTCGATCCAGGTAAGGGACTACGGAAAAGGGATTCCGCCTGATCTTCAAGATTTGCTCTTTAAAAAATTCAATCGTTTAGAAAACGAAGAAACGCGTACTACCAAGGGAACCGGACTGGGCTTGTTCATTGCCCGTGAATCGGCTCGAACCCTGGGTGGAAACCTGAGTCTGATGAAAGTGGACGGGCCGGGTGCGTGCTTCGAAATACAAATGCCTTATGACAAGTAATCAAAAAGTTGGTTTAATCATTTTGGATGGCTGGGGAATCGGTGATCACTCCCAGGCTGATGCCGTTTTCAATGCCAAAACTCCGGTGATGGATTCCCTGATCGAACAGTACCCGAACAGTACCCTGATTGCCAGCGGTGAAGCTGTAGGACTTCCGGACGGACAAATGGGAAATTCCGAAGTGGGGCATTTGAACATCGGTGCAGGACGCGTGGTTTACCAGGAACTGACCCGTATCAATAAATCCATTCGCGAAGGAGCTTTTTTCAAGAACCCGGTTTTGGTTGATTGTTTCGAAAAAGCAAAAAATAAACACTCCAAAGTACATCTCATCGGGTTGGTTTCCGATGGAGGCGTACACAGTTCGCAGGATCACTTACACGCTTTGCTGGATATGGCAAAGAGTTACGGTTTGTCGAACGTATGGGTACATGCCTTCACAGACGGAAGAGACTGCGATCCGAAAAGCGGACTGGGCTTCATTCAAAAGCTGGAAGAGCACATGCAGGTTTCTACCGGGAAAATTGCCACGATCGTAGGACGTTATTACGCAATGGATCGCGACAACCGCTGGGAGCGCGTGCAGGTTGCCTACGATGCAATGGTGAAAGGGATCGGAACCCATTTTTCCAATGCTGCAAGATCCATCGAAACCAGCTATGAGGAGGATATTACAGACGAATTTATTCAACCACTGGTGATCAGCACCGGAGAAGGGCGCATCCAGGACGGGGACACGGTTATCTGTTTCAATTTCCGTACCGACCGTCCGAGAGAAATCAGCCAGGTATTGACACAGCAGGCCTTCCCTGAATACGGGATGCATCCGCTAAATATTGATTATTACACCATGACGCGTTACGATGCCAAATTCAAAAACGTGCATGTGATTTTCGAAAAAGACAACCTGCAAAATACGCTGGGAGAAGTCTTGAGTAAAATGGATCGTACGCAGGTACGCATTGCCGAAACGGAAAAATACCCGCACGTTACGTTTTTCTTTAGCGGAGGACGGGAACAGGAATTCAAAGGAGAATCGCGCATCCTGGTAAAATCACCGAAGGTTGCCACGTATGATCTACAGCCCGAAATGAGTGCTCCGGAAGTAAAAGAACGCATCCTGGAAGAATTGAAAGCAGATGAACCGGATTTCTTCTGTCTGAATTTTGCAAATCCGGATATGGTCGGGCACACGGGCGTTTACGATGCCATTGTGAAAGCGGTTCAAACGGTTGATTCCTGTCTGGGCGAAATCGTTGAATTGTCCAAAAAACTGAACTACGAGCTGATCATCATTGCCGATCACGGAAATGCGGATGTCGCATTCAACCCGGACGGCTCTCCGAATACAGCGCACTCACTGAACCCGGTTCCGGTTATTTTGGTAACCAGCCAGCAGCACCTGAAATTAAACAACGGAATCCTGGCGGATGTTGCTCCAACAATTTTGGATCGCATGCGCATTGCTGCACCATTGGAAATGCAAGGAAAAAGTTTGGTTGCGCTGAGCAATTGATTTTGGAAGGTTTCGGGGTGAGTTTGAAGTCCTGAATCCCTTGCTACCACTGGGAAAATAGATGCATGTCTATTCGTATTTTTAACAACAGAATATTCTCTCGAACGATATCAAAAACAAAAGGCGTCCACATCAGTGAACGCCTTTTGTTATCTGTTGTTTTCTCTGTTATTAATCTCTGATCAACTGGATGAATCCTTGTCCTGTGATTTCTTTTCCCATCAGTCCTTTTACAGTGTATTGCAGGAAGTAAACACCATCCGCCGCAAGGGTTCCATTGATTTTTCCATCCCAGAAAGGATCAAGACCTGAACCTTCATAAACGACGTTCCCCCAACGGTTATTGATTCGGATATTGACATCCGTAGCATTGGTAGTCGTCAATTTGAATACATCGTTGTTGTTGTCACCATTCGGAGTAAAGATATTCGGTACAATGACCGTAGGTTCCGGGTAGAGACAAGATCCGTCATTTTGAACAGCAGTCGGATCGTAGTTTGTTGCTAGCGGATCCGTACAACCACATTCAACGATCAATACAGAAGCAAATGCAGTATCTCTACACGGCCCGTTGATGACAATCAGTGCAATGTCAGCTGACGCGGTATATGTCTGCGACTGTGAGCTCAAATCGTTTACAAACGCTGTATTTCCGTTTCCGAAATACCATTCGTAATTCGTTGCATTCTGGCTGTTGTTGGTAAATGTCACATTCAACGGATTACATCCGGAAATGGCACTCAATGACATATCTGCAATTGGCCCCGGTTCGCTGTCCAGGTAAACGGAATCCGTTACGGAACATACGTTATCTGTAATCGTAAACACATACCACCCCGGTCCCAGGTTTTGCATCACGGACGCATCAATACTGATTGGTCCGCCGGTATTCGGGCCTTCCCAATGGTAATGAGGCTGACCGGTAATTCCCTGCCCAATTCCACTCACGGCTCCATCCGGAGTACAGGCAGATGCCATAAACGTCATCATCGTGTCAATTGCCAATGTCTGGTTCATCGTTACAGTCACCGTATCCGTTCCCGTGTTTCCACACTGGTCGGTTGCCGTGACATAGAAATCAAACGATCCGTTTTGCAGTACCGGGACATAGGCTGTTCCTCCGGTTTGTCCGCCATAAGACCACGTATAGGTATAAGGCGGAAAGCCTCCGCTGGCCGCAGCCGTGACCATGACCGAATCATTCGCACAATAAACTGTCGGATTCGATTCGTTAATCGGAAGTGTCGGTCCGTCGATGATATACAATGTTCCCGATGTAACGATCGTATCGCCACAAGGAGTGATTGTCGTTGCCGTGATAATAACCGTCTCAGGAGACTCAGTAATTCCGTCTCCGAAAGGAGTCAGTGTAATGATAATCGTATCTTGTCCAGGTAAAAAAGTAACCGGGTTCGGTAGGTTGTTGTAATCAACTCCCATCGTTGCTGTTCCGCTGATTCCGTAATTCACAACCAATGTATCTCCCAATTGTGTTTGAGGACGGGAAAAGATAAATTGTGCATCCGTACAGTTTTCAATCACCGTTGTATCTCCTGTTACGGTTGCAACCGCGATGTTTACAGCTTCAGATGAGAAAGAAGATCCTTCGAGGTATACCCCGGAATCCAGGATCTGGTCACCTACGTTGGAAATCGCCAGTTTGATGTGGTATGTCTGCCCGCACTGAACGCTTGCATTTGCCGTCATCACGACTGTTCCTGCGTTGTAAGGATATCCGGTCGTGTTTCCGTAAGTTGTCGTGTAATACACGGCATTACTCTGCCAGTTCGGATCCTGCGCATTACAGTAACTTGGCGCACCGTAGATTCCTGCAGTTCCTGAGTTTACCGTATTAATCGCAACCGGAACACTTCCTCCCGGAACCAATGCGATATTATCTGCACCATTCTGATACGGGCCGGAAAATCCGGGACCGGAAATGAAAAATCCAAAAACGTCATTGTAATCGGAACAAGCATACGAAGGATATTCTGCTGAAGCGAACATGTATCGGAATGAAATCGTATCTCCCGAAGGGATGAAATCAAACTCAATGATACAGCCGTTTGTTACGGTATTTGTTGCGATCGCTCCCAAATCCTGATCGTAGGTTACTGTTCCCGGGCCTCCGTTTGTTCGCATATAAACACCGTTCGCAAAAGGAAAGGTTGAAGAGGTAAAGGAAAGGGCATTTCCCTGGACTGTCTGGGCATTTACCAGGCTATTGTTATACTTTACGTTTGAAACAACAACTCCTTGTCCCACCAGAACACTTTGAACCAATTGCTGGGGAGTCATGGTGTTTTGAGTTGTCACCTGACCGGTTGCCGTAAAACAGCACAACGCCATAATAACTCCAAGTATCGTAGTAATTTTTTTCATAATCTAAGTTATTGTGACCTTTAGACTAACTGAAACTGTTAAAGGTTGCATTTTGTGTCTCAATATTATTAAATTTTGTTTAATTGTTAAATTTTAATCACAATTATTCGATAAAAAACGCGATGATTTAACCACTTTTGCTAAATCAATTCATTTTTTATGCAAAAAACCCAAAACTATATACAAGAAGCGAAAGACCGTTTTCTGCAGGAGCTCATCGAGTTATTGAAGATTCCGACCATTTCTGCCGATAGTGCTTATGCACAGGAAGTTATTCGAGGTGCTGAAAAAGTAGCCGCATTTCTAACGGATGCCGGAGCAGAGCGTGTGGAGATCTGCAAAACAGCAGGACACCCTATCGTTTACGGAGAAAAAATCATCCATGCAAGTGCACCTACGGTACTCGTTTACGGACACTACGACGTGCAGCCTGCCGATCCGATCGATTTGTGGACTTCTCCTCCGTTTGAACCGGTTGTGAAGAAAACGGAGATTCATCCTGAAGGCGCTATTTTTGCCCGTGGTGCGTGTGACGATAAAGGTCAGTTTTTCATGCATGTGAAAGCATTCGAAGCCATGATGAAAAGCGGCGAACTTCCTTGTAATGTGAAATTCATGATCGAAGGGGAAGAAGAAGTAGGTTCCGAACACCTGGGAATTTTCGTCAAAGAAAACAAAGAGCGCCTCAAAGCAGATATTATCCTCGTTTCGGACACCGGAATGCTGGCAAACGATACCCCTTCCATTACGACCGGTTTGAGAGGACTGAGTTATGTGGAAGTAGAAGTTACAGGCCCTAACCGCGATCTGCACTCAGGTCTATACGGAGGTTGCGTAGCAAATCCGATCAATATCCTGACCAAAATGATTGCTTCCCTTCACGACGAAAACAATCACATTACCATTCCCGGATTTTATGCTGACGTGGTTGAACTCAGCCTGGAAGAGCGCGCTGAAATGGCAAAAGCTCCTTACGATGAGGACAAGTATAAAAAAGCACTGGATATTGATGCCGTGTACGGAGAAACAGGATATACTACTCCGGAACGCGGTTCGATCCGTCCTACTTTGGATGTCAATGGAATCTGGGGTGGCTACATCGGAGAAGGGGCAAAAACGGTAATCGCTTCCAAAGCTCATGCTAAAATTTCAATGCGTTTGGTTCCGAACCAGTCTCCTGAAAAGATTACAGAGCTGTTCAAAAACCATTTTGAATCGATTGCACCTGCCGGAGTCAAAGTAGTGGTGAATCCACACCACGGTGGTGAACCTGTTGTAACACCGATTGATTCCATCGCATACAAAAGCGCCGCGAAAGCGTACGAAGAAACATTCGGAAAAACACCTATTCCGGTAAGAAGCGGCGGAAGTATTCCGATCATTGCGTTGTTTGAGCAGGAATTGGGCTTGAAAACGGTTATGATGGGATTCGGACTGGATTCAGATGCGATTCACTCTCCGAACGAGCACTACGGATTGTTTAATTTTTACAAGGGAATTGAAACGATTCCGTATTTCTTTCATTATTTCAACGAAGCAATGAATTAATTTATGAAGAAGATTCTTTTTATATGCGCCCTTCTTTTGGCGGTTTCAAGCTGTAAGTTTGTAGAGCCGGAAGTTTCGGGGTATTCCAATTTCAAATTCGGGAAACTGGAAGGAAAGACGTTGAATGTGAGCTTTGATGCAACGGTCAACAATGAAAATGGGTATGGCTTCAAGGTAAAAAAAGGGAAACTAACCGTTTCCATCAACAACCTGGAGCTTGGAGTGATCGACCTGGATAAGAAAATCAAGGTTCGCAGAAAATCTGAGAATGTGTACACTGTTCCGCTCCAGCTAAGTTTGAGCGACGGAGCTTTGTTCCGTTTGCCGAAATTGCTGAACGCAGACAAATTCGACCTGCGACTGGATGGAAATGTCCGCGGTTCCGTTTGGGGCTTCGGGAAAAATTTCGAAGTACACGAAACACACAGCTTGTCTTCCGGAGATATCAAATTTGATGGTTTGCTGGAAGGAATCATGAAGGGAGCAACCCGGAATTAAGTTCCTGAAAAACAATTATTGGAAAGGCTGGCTTGAAGTTCAAACCGGTCTTTTTTTTGTGGCTGGAAATAGGGTCCTGTTTTTGGCAAGTCCTCACAATTTTACAAATTTCTTCTAATCTCGACAGCTATCGGGATGTGTAAAAAGCCTGATTCTACTGGCCTGAAGACGTTTTTTCAGACACGATACTGCACAAAAAAGCCCTGGTCATTGAGCGGAGTCGAAATGCCAGGGCTTTTATAAAATCTATTCTTATTTCAACAGGTTTCTCCAGCTTACTTTCTGGCTGATAATCTGGTTCAGTTCGCTGATCGCAACGCGGTCTTGTTTCATCGTATCGCGGTCGCGGATCGTAACCGTATTGTCTTCCAAAGTTTGATGATCCACCATCACACAGTAAGGTGTTCCGATAGCATCTTGCCTGCGGTAGCGTCTCCCCGGAGAGTCTTTTTCATCATACTGGCAGTTGTAATCCAGTTTCAGTTCATTGAAAATCTCCAATGCTTTTTCCGGCAAACCATCCTTTTTGGTCAACGGCATAACCGCCACTTTATATGGAGCCAATTGTGCCGGCAAACTCAATACCGCACGTTCGGAACCGTCTTCCAGTTTCTCATTCTTGAGCGATGCACTCATCACCGCCAGGAACATACGATCCAAACCAACCGAAGTTTCTACCACATACGGAACGTAGCTTTGGTTCAGTTCCGGATCGAAATACTGCAATTTCTTCCCGGAGTATTGTTCGTGTTGTTTCAGGTCGAAGTCTGTCCGTGAGTGAATTCCTTCCAATTCCTTGAATCCCATCGGGAAATCGAATTCGATGTCACACGCTGCATTCGCATAGTGAGCCAGTTTGATGTGGTCGTGCTCGCGGTAGTATTGGTCTCCCAAACCTAAAGCCTTGTGCCATTTCAAACGCGTTTCTTTCCAATGGTTGTACCAGGTCATTTCTTCTCCCGGACGCACGAAAAATTGCATTTCCATCTGTTCAAACTCGCGCATGCGGAAAATGAACTGACGGGCAACGATCTCATTTCTGAATGCTTTACCGATCTGGGCAATTCCAAACGGAATCTTCATACGACCACTTTTCTGAACGTTCAGAAAGTTCACGAAAATACCCTGTGCCGTTTCCGGACGCAGGTAAATCGTTGCGGCATCTCCAGCTACAGAACCCAATTCAGTAGAGAACATCAGGTTAAACTGACGCACTTCTGTCCAGTTTCTGGAACCACTGATCGGACAAACGATCTCCAGATCCTCGATCAGTTTTTTCACTCCGTCCAGATCGTTGTTCTCCAACGTCACACGCATACGGTCTTCGATCTCTTTGATCTTGTCTTCGTTGCGCAGTACATTCGGGTTGGTAGCACGAAACTGAGCTTCGTCAAAAGCATCTGCAAATTTCTTTGCTGCTTTCTCAACTTCCTTATTGATTTTCTGGCGAATCTTCTCGATATGTTCTTCGATCAGGACATCCGCCCGGTATCTTTTTTTCGAATCTTTGTTGTCAATCAACGGATCATTGAAAGCGTCTACGTGGCCGGAAGCCTTCCAGGTTGTAGGGTGCATGAAAATGGCAGCATCGATCCCCACGATGTTTTCATTCATCTGAACCATGGATTTCCACCAATACTGCTTGATATTGTTTTTCAACTCGGAACCCAGCTGACCGTAGTCGTAAGTTGCCGCCAAACCATCATAAATCTCAGATGAAGGAAAAACAAAACCGTATTCCTTCGCGTGAGAAATAACTTCCTTCAGTAAATCTTCTTTCTGTTCCATGGCGCAAATTTAACTGAAATACGATAAACGAAGTATTCAATCTGAGATAATTAATCCCCATCTTTGTGTTACTTTTCGAAAGTTTCGGAATTAGAGAAAAAAAGATCACCATGAAAAAATCGTTTACTCTTTATCTGCTTCTCGGATTTATCACAGCCTGTTCGACTTCACAGCCTGAAAAAACGGGGAACAAACCGGTTGTTTCTGAGGAAAAATCTGTCATCAAACCTATTGAGGGCATGGAAATTCCGATCCGGACTTTTACTGTTTCTGCAACCGAAAAAAGTGTGATCGACCTGCCCAACGGCGGAAAAATCTCCTTTCCGGGAAATGCCTTCGTGGACGAAAACGGAAAAGCAATCACAGGAAAAGTAGACATCCAGTGGCAGGAATACCATTCATTGACGGATATTTTGTTCTCCGGAATTCCGATGACATACGATTCACTGGGTGTAACCCGTGCGTTCGAATCTGGTGGAATGTTTACCATCAGCGCCGTACAAAACGGGAAAACCGTTGAACTGGCTCCCGGTAAAAACGCGGGAATTGACCTGGCATCTTACAACTACCGGAAAACATTCAATTTCTACTCACTGGACGACCAAACCGGGAAATGGGATTACCAAACAACGGCCACGGCAACTGAAAATCCGAAAGCTGTTTCCGGTTCCGGAAGTCCGGCTAAAAAAATGAGCACTTACACCCTGGATGTCACTCCGGTTATTTCAAAGGATTCGTTCCCGGAACTCAACCCGGATGAAATCATTGCCTGGGAAGTGGATAAATCTCAGATCGGCGCAAAAGAACTCGCTTCTTTCACCCTAAAAAAAGTGGATGCCCGCATCATTCAGAGAAACCGTGATCACTACGTTCTCAGCCTGAAAGAAGGTAAAAACACCAAAACCGTGCAGGCAAAACCGATCACTTTCGCATCGAAAAGCAGCAGTAATGATCTTGCAAAAACAACCGTAGAAGATAAACTGAAACTGGCACTGGAGTACCAGAATCTGGCGCAACAGGGACAGCTGATCCGCAGCATCGAGATCCCGAAATTCGGAACCTACAACTGGGACTGCATGTATGAAAAACCAACCGAAGATATTTTTGTGAAACTGGACGTTGAAAACCGGGAAGACGACGAATACACCTGTTTCTTCTACGTGATCCCGAAAGACGGCATCATCGTACCGATCGAAGAGCATTCAAAAGTACGCGTCAGCCTGGAAAACCCGAGTACCATCGTGGCAATCACCAAAGACAAGGAAGTCTATTCGGTCAAAAACCAAGATCTGAACAAAGCCATACACCAGCAGGGACAACGCGAATTCACTTTCCAGATGTCCGGAAGAAGAGGCATTCTGAGAGAACCGAGAGACATGTCGCGACTCCTTCCGCTTTGTGTGTGAATCGTGTTCCCGGCGCATGAAACGTTTATTCCTCCTTGTTTTCTGCCTAGCCCAGGCGCTCATCTCGCATACGCAGGCACTTCCGCTCGTGAAAAACGGGCAGTGGTCTCTCATTGACACCAACGGAAGGCTCATTACAGAAACACCTTACGAATACATCGAAACGTTCGATCAGTCGGGAACTACCTTTTACCAGAAAAATGCGCTCTACGGAATTTTGGATCTCCGGGGAAAAGAACTCACTCCAGCCGTTTACACCGATATCCAAAACTTTGGTTTCGGGGTGTATTCCGTGAAACAACAAGACCGGTGGACGCTCATACAAGTGCTTCCGGAGCTGCGCACCATCCGCGATAGTTTACTGGAAGTACCAACAGTGATCAGCTCCAACTGGATTCAGCTCACCGACCGCAAAACACAGAGCAGTCAATTGTTCTGTGTTCAGTCAAACAAATTGCTTCCGCTCGACAACAATACGCACATCATCGACCAGGCATACGATTACCTCTATCTGAACACCAGAGATAGTGTGTTTGAAGTGCTCGATCCTGCTGGAAATTCTATGGGAAAAGATCCCGGTATGTTCCTGTATCAGAACGACGGCGTACTGGAAATCCGGGATACCATCCGGGTACTTCTCTACAGGGACAGCAACGGCCCCTGGCCCTTTCAGCAAAACATCATCAGTGTTGAAGCCTTTTACGACAAACTGATTGTGACTTCGGAGCGCGATGTGGTGATTTATCATGCACAAACACGACAACGGATTTTTGGCGGAAACTTTCAATCAATCAGCTACCTCGACACCAATTATTACCTCGTAAAGCGCTTCGATAATCTTTCGAACCTGGTCAGCATCAAAACGCAGAAACCGCTGTTTTCGTACAAATATGCTTCGATCTGGCGGTATGGTGATCTGTTTGAAGTCAAGCTGCCAAACGGGAACCTCGGTCTGATTGACAAAAACGGAAATGAACTCATCATGGGTGTGTATACGTATTTCAACAAAGACGGAGACTTCATTTACACCCATTTGAACAAATCCAACGGACTATACTCCCTGAAAACTAAAAAGACGCTTGTTCCCTGCGCTTTTAACCGGATCATCCTTTCGAACAACCTGATCAAAGCGTTCGGAGACAAAGTCATTATGGCGGTTAAAATCAATGACAAACACCAGGTGTTGAATGAACTTTACAGCGAAAATCCGGTAGTGATCCGTACCCAGGAATATAAAGTTCCGGTTTCAAGAGAGTCTTTTTACATCGATCCGAGATTGCTCTCACTCGGTTGGTTTGTCGATAGCACACTGGTCGAAGTCCCCGGAAAACCCAGTAAAATGACGTATACCTGGGGATTGAAGAGTCCTTCCGATTCCGTGCTGATTGCTCCCCGTTTCAAACAACTGAAATATGCTTTCGGGCCTTACACCTTCAACGTGAACTCCATGACTTCTTTCGGGAAAAGCCGGAACATCTCGTATGAAATGCGACCGAAACAGGCCATTTACCTCGACAAGGGAAAAGTGATCGGGAAAAACAACATCCTGGACATCGACACACTGGATTTCCTGAACCGGTCTTTCATGCGCGGCGCTACTTCCAAAGGTTTTATCATCCTGAGTGATTCCGGAACAATCAAAGATGTGGATTTCGTGGAAATCGGTCAGGCAAAAATTCTCCGGTTTTGCGAAAAAGGAGAAGCAAAAGTTATCGATCCGTTTTTGACCCCGAATCTGAAAGAAGTAGTTCCTTTCAATACCAAACATTTTTTCAAAACCCAGCTCCGGAACTTTGGCGAAAAGGTGCACCTGAACAGCCGCTACTCCATTCAATATGAAAATGCAGAGTGGAATTACCTGCTCCCGGACGGAGAAAAACTGCACCCGGAACCACTTGAATTTGCCTTTGCATTTGTGGGAAATCACGGAATTTGCAAGAAAAAGGGGAAATGGGGTGTGCTCTCTCCCGATTCGGTCCTGGTTCCTTTTGTTTATGACAATATCGACCGGATCATCAAGGGTAAAGACACGTTTTTCGTCTGCCGGAAAAATCAGGCCGGGTTTCACCTGCTCGATACCATGCTACGCCCGATAGCGGAGGTACAGGCCTTTGTGAAATCGGTAAAATCGCTCACGCTTGTTTCCAACGGCCGCATGCAACGCATCATCAACAACCACTACCAGGCGGTTGATTCCCTGCGTTCGCAATGGAAATTATTTGATAACGGATATAGTGCCTACAAACAGAAAAAACAGTGGATTGTGCTGGATCAGGGAGGAAACTATGTTGGTGAAACGACCCTGAAAATAGATGAATTCCTCACCGATGAGCATTTCATCTTCCACGAAGGAGTAACACTTGGAATCGCTTCCATCTTACAAGACTCCGTTCCGGATGCGGTGTACAAATCCGTGAAGCGAACGGGGCCGTTCATTCAGCTGGAAAAAGGTGGCGCCAAAAAACTGCTTGATCTGAATCTGAAACAGGTGTTTTCCTGGGAAGGCGGGAAAATCCTGGTGGATTCGGTTTCCGGGAATTTTGTTCATTCGAACGGAAACACGCTGACGGTGTATCAACCCAGCGGTAAGAAAGTGAAAAAACTGAAGCTGGGTATACCGGATCATTTTGTGAACGGAGGTTTCATTTTCGGAGGTAAAACAACCCGTATTTACAAAGCAGACGGAACTTTTCTCTATCAATTCGACCCGATTGTGAAAATCCGGTCGTTTGAAGATCACTACCTCGCCATCAAAACAGATTCTGCAGGCTGGCTTGTATTTGATTCAAACTGGAAGCAAATCCGTCTTTCTGCGGAAAAGATCAAGTACCTGAATTATCATGGCAGACAGGTATTCTCGTTCCAGGGAAAACAAGATTTGTATTCGATTAAAAACCTCGAGAGCGGTAAACAGTTGGACGGATTTTCGCATGTTGGCGGATCTATTACTGAAGGTGCTTTACTGGCCCAGAGAAATAATCGCCGCTACTTTTATATTGATGAGCAGCTGAGCAGTGAAAGTGCATCGACCTATGCGCATGCCAGACCGTTTCAAAACGGACTGGCGGTCGTGAATGATCCAAGGGGATGGACTCTGATCAACACACATTTCCGGCCGGTTTCTTTCCCTGGTTTCGGAGAAATCAAGGCGCTCTCACCGACTATTTACGCTGCTCCCCGAAAGCCTTTGGTCACTCTGATCTCATCGAAGGGCGAAGAATTGATTCCGCTTGCGTACGAACAATTCAAGTTTATCTCCAATCAGCTGGTGCAATGCATTTTCGGTGGGGAAATCAGTTATTACAAGATTCCGGGAGGAAAGCTCGGGTACTAAAAAACCCTGATTCCGAAGGACGAAACCAGGGTGTTGATTTTATTTCGTTAATCTGTATTCTCAGAAATGGACGGTCGCACGCTGCTTCACTCCCCGATTCAAACGCAAATTTGCCATATCGCCATATTACGATTGGGGTTCAAGAAAAACATCACAACACAATATTTAATCAACTCATATTAAACGCATTAAGCATCTATCCCTTTTTAGAGCTACACACAAAATCCGTTGTCGGAATTCCTGCTTTTTTGATTGCTCCGAATCCTCCCGCGATATCAATCAGGTTCTTAAATCCTTTTTGCTTCAACAGGGAAATCGCGATCACGCTCCGGTAGCCACCTGCACAATGCACATAGTACGGATTATTCGGGTTCAGGTTCCCCAAATCTTCCAGCATGAAATCCAGCGGAACGTGCTCTGCATGCTCCAAATGCTCTGCATCATATTCTCCCGGCTTGCGGACATCTACTACCGGAAGCGACTCGATTCTATCTGCAATGCTTTCCGCAGTCACCGATTCGATTGTTTCTACCGGTTCACCCGCAGCAATCCATGATGCCATTCCGCCATCGAGGTAACCGACACAGTTATCATAGCCAACACGTGCCAAACGCGTCACCGTTTCTTCTTCTTTTCCTTCCGGAACAACCAGGATAATCGGTTGATTGATATTTTCAATCAGCGCCCCTACCCACATAGCAAAAGTTCCGTTTAATCCGATAAACAAACTGTTCGGAATGGCTCCTTTGATGTATTCGTCTTGTGTACGAACATCCAGAACCAGCACTCCGTCCGTGATCAGGCGTTTTACCTCCTCTACAGACAAAGCCGTATTTCCTTTGGAAATCACATCCTCAATCGATGCATATCCGTTTTTGTTCATCATCGCATTCTTCGGGAAGTATTGAGGCGGAGGTAAAATTCCGTCCGTCACTTCCTGAATGAATTCTTCGCGGCTCATATCTGCACGCAAAGCGTAATTGGTCTGTTTTTGTTCTCCCAGCGTTCCCACTGTTTCAGAGCTCATGTTCTTTCCACAGGAACTTCCTGCACCGTGTCCCGGGTAAACCGTCACAGCATCCGGAAGTGTCATGATTCGGTTTCGCAAGGAATCAAACAGCATTCCTGCCAGGTCTTCCTGCGTCAAATCGCCTTTGATTGCCAGATCGGGTCTTCCGACATCTCCCAAAAACAGGGTGTCTCCGGTAAAAATCGCCGTTTCTTTCCCGTTTTCATCCAAAAGCAGATACGTCACCGATTCGGGAGTATGTCCCGGAGTATGCAGTACTTTAATCGTTACTTTCCCGACTTTGAATTCCTGGTTATCGGTTGCAATGATTGCATCGAAATGTGTTTTTGCCGTCGGCCCGTACACGATCTGAGCACCTGTGCTTTTAGCAAGGTCTACGTGTCCGGAAACGAAATCCGCATGAAAATGTGTTTCAAAAATGTATTTGATGGTTCCGTTCCATTCTTTGGCCAGATCCAAATAAGGCTGTACTTCCCTCAAAGGGTCAATAACAGCGATTTCTCCTTCGCTTTCAATGAAATATGCCGCTTCGGCTAAACATTTGGTGTATAATTGTTCTATGCGCATGTGTGTGTCTTTTTACACTACAAATTTCGGGATTTTTTCGACGCAAAAAATGACTTTACTCATAAGAAATTCAAAATGATGGATTCGAAATTCAGAAACGTTGCAATGAATCTTGAAAAGTTAAGGGAATCTATCGGGGTATAACCAGCCGGATACGTCCTGTATGCTTATTCTCGATACACTACGCACTCGAATTGACGCATACAGAATAGCCGAACCAACAGCATTTGTGAACTTTTGGACTGATTTTTGATTTTTCCCATGCAGTTTGCAAAATTGCACTATTTTTAAACCCAAATATGTTTCTATGAAAAAAGGATTTAAATACATTTCTGCCCTGGTGCTTTTATGTATGATGACCGCTTCGGTTTTTGCGCAAAAAGTAGAATTACCGAAGGACGCCCAGCCCGGATTGTATGCCGCTTTCACCACAACGAAAGGAACTATCATTGTGAAGCTGGAAGACGAGAAAACACCGATGACTGTGGCAAACTTTGTTGGTTTGGCTGAAGGAAACTTCACCATTTTCGACTCCATCAAATTTACAAAACCATTCTACGACGGATTGAAATTTCACCGTGTTATTAAGGATTTCATGATCCAGGGAGGTGACCCGCAAGGAAACGGAATGGGCGGCCCGGGCTACAAATTTTATGATGAAACACGACCTGACCTGACACACAGCGGGCCTGGAATTCTTTCCATGGCAAACAGCGGACCGGGAACAAACGGAAGCCAGTTTTTCATTACACACAAGGAAACGCCATGGCTGAACGGAAAACACACGGTTTTCGGACACGTAATCGTTGGTCAGGATGTCGTGAATAAGATCGAGCAAAACGATGTGATGACCAAAGTGCAGATCATCCGTAACGGAAAAGCGTATAAAAACTGGAATGCAACGGAAGTTTTCAAGGCGGCTTACGCAAAAGTAAAAGCGGAAGAAGAAGTGAAAAAAGCAGAACAGGCTCGTTTGGATGCAATCGAAAAAGAGCGCATTGCAAAGGTTTCTAAAATGACGGAAGACGAATACCGCGTTTACTTACTGGAAGAAATCCGTAAAAAGTACCCGACAGCACAGCAAACCGCTTCCGGACTGGTTTACGTGATTCAGCAGGAAGGGAACGGAACAAAGGCTAAAAAAGGAGACCAGGTTTCAACGCATTATGTAGGGACTTTCCTGAACGGAACGAAATTCGATTCTTCCCGTGACCGCAACCAGCCTTTGGACTTTACGCACGATATCGGACAAATGATTGCCGGGTATGACGAAGCTATTTCGATCCTGAGCAAAGGCGGACGAGGACTTTTCGTGATTCCTTACTTCAAGGCGTACGGTGCTGCTGGAAGACCCGGAGCAATTCCTCCGTACTCTGACCTGGTTTTTGATATTGAATTATTGAATATCATGCCGGCTGCAGCTCCTGCTCAGAACGGTGTCGATAAATAACCCCTTCAACGAAACGTTGAGAAGCCATCGGTGAATGCCGGTGGCTTTTTTGTTTTGGAGATTCTCCCGAATCCCTTGCCGGGACTGGTCAAATAGATGGATGTCTATCCGTATTCTGAGGGAATGGAGAAATTAGATTATTTTAACTGTAATATTTTTTGTTACAATTAACTTTTTACCTTACCTTTGTCGCAAATGAACAATACGCGCTTTGCTACGGCAATACATATTATGACTTTACTGGCTCATTATCCGGGCGAATGGCTGAGCTCCGATCTCATTGCGGCAAGCATCAACATCAACCCGGTGATCGTGCGTAAGGAACTAATCGTACTCAAAGAAGCGGGGTTCATTGAAAGTAAAATGGGAAAAGACGGAGGATGCAGACTGGCTAAAAGCGCTTCGGAGATTGCCATTTCGGAGATTTACGACGTGGTGAAAAACGGCGAAATCCTGGGAAAAAAGAATCAGAATCCCAATCCGAAATGCGATGTCGGAAGAGATATCAATCAGAATCTGCAGCTACTGTTCGGTGAAACGGATCTATTGATTACCCGGTTCCTGAAACAGAAGTCCCTGGCGGATTTTGCCCTTTTATTTGCTTGAAAAATTTTTTAACTCAATATGTAACATTTTTTATTACAATTAATTTAAATCGACAATCATGAAAAAAGTAACAGTAATCGGAGCAACCGGATTCGTAGGATCGAAAGTGGTGAATGAATTGGCAGAAAGAGGCTACTCAGTAACAGCCATTGCCAGAAATAGCGAAAAAGTAGCAAAAAACGAACACGTGACGGCTGTAAGTGCTGATGCAACAAATCCTGAAAAGCTTGCAGAAGCAATCAAAGGAAGTGATGCAGTGATCAGTACCTTCAATGCAGGTTGGACAAACCCAAACATTTACAACGATTTCCTTGCGGGATCCAGAAACATTGAAAAAGCAGTAGAATTATCCGGAGTAAAACGCTTCATCGTAGTAGGAGGAGCAGGAAGTTTGTTCGTTGGAGACGCACAATTAGTGGATTCTCCTGAATTTCCGGCAGAAATCAAACCGGGAGCGCAAGCTGCACGCGATTACCTGAACGAAATCAAAGGAAACAACACCCTTGACTGGACATTCTTCAGTCCGGCAATTGAAATGCACCAGGGAACTGCAGGTGTGAGAAAAGGAACTTACCGCACAGCTTTGGAAAACCCGGTATTCGATGAAAACGGAAGAAGCGTACTTTCTGTGGAAGACGTAGCTGTAGCATTGGTTGATGAGTTGGAACAAAACAAACACATCAAACAACGTTTCACAGCGGCTTATTAATATTTCGCAATGAATTTCTTGAACGGGGAGGCTGGTTGAGTCTTCCCGTTTCTTAGTTAACGGCAACCAATCTCTACTCCATCTCATTATTCAGATTGATCCGCATTCCCAAACACAGCCGGAAATAGTAAAATCGTGCATTAAAGTCTGTAGCCGGACTCTCATAGACACCAACATTTTTTTGAAGTGCTAACTCGGATTTCAGGATAAGATCCACCCGCCGGGATACCGGAAAAATTCCTCCCAAACTGATAGCGGGAGACAGGGAAAAATATCCATTGAACTTTTCTGTTCTGAGTTCCGTATAACCGGGGTTTTGAGGTGACATTCCGTAAGAAGTATACCTGGAGGTAAGAGTTCCGGTCAAGGGAAAACCCAAATATCCTCCCGCTTCTGCAAAGAACCGGGTTCTCTTCCCCACATTCAAACGGATCATGAGCGGAATGGAAAGATTCCAAAAGTGATAATGCACATTACTTGAACTCGCCATTTGACCAACATGCCTGCTTTTATTCCAGGTGTGAAAAAAATTGGCCTCGAATCCGGTCTTAAAACTGATGGTCCGCATATCCCTGAACACTACGTTCCCCCCAAAACCTCCTCCGTAAAACGTCCTGGTTTTCCCAAAAGGGTGATTTGCCGAAGCATGCAGTTCAAAAATAGGAATCCGTTGTTGGGCACAAATTGGTGAAGATTCCCAACTAAACACGAACGAAAGGAGTATTGCTATCGGTTTCATTGATCGATGGTTTAATAGGAAGATTCCGAAAAACAGAAAGGTTGGATTCTTATGTTCCGTTCAGCGTAAAAAGACCTCCCCGAACAGATTTTTAAAGATGGTTTTATCAAGGTTCATTCAATGAATCCTCACCCCCACACTAAGCCTGAAAAACAAGTATTTCGGGTTATAAGTTTCTACACTTGTACTCGGTCCCAAACCGGTATACGTTCCGGAAGCCTTCATGCTTTGATGACACACACTTGCTTTCAGGTATAATTTCAAATTTTCTGTAACAGACCAATCATACCCCAGGCCATAGGCAACAAAAAAACTTCCGGTTTCTTTGTCTCCAAAACGATTGGCTGCCCGGGTTCCGAACTGATGTCCCAAGTCCACCTGAAGAAACAAACTGTTTTTTCCTTCCCACAGGTTCGCAGATAATGTAAAGAAGAGCGGCAACAAAAAATGTTTGTCCCATTTCCGGATACCAACTCCCACTCCCGCAAACAATCGTCCGTAACGGATTCCATTGGAGCTGGAAAGCTCCAAAATGTTCTCGTTGTTCGAAACAAAATCATCATACGGCGTTCTGACTGTTCCGACTCCAAACAACACTCCCAACTCATTTCGTGAGCAAAACTGAGTATACGGTTTTGAAAGAGAGTCTTTAGTTTGAGCTGCGACATCTGAAATCCAAAACAAAGAGATTCCGAAGCAAATGATTAGTCGGGTTGTTTTCATTTTACAGAAATATACCAGTTGATCAGTCTGGCAAAGATTCAGTTTAACAGTTTAAAATATATTTTACTTCTTCGTTTTCTGCTTATAAAACCGGAAATAATCGATTTCGAAAACCATCGGGAAGGCTGCGTCTTTTTCCGGTTCGCCTCCATTACCGTATTGCACCCCCAGGTTGAAACGCACATCCATGGTTTCGGTATCCGGCCAGAAATAGGCCTCCAGCAAGTCGCCCGGATTTTTTGCATCGGATTTGCACGTAACCGGTTCTCCTTTTTTGGTCATGAAATGATAGGTTGTACGTACTTTTTCCCCGTCGATGTACCAGGTCATTTTGTAGTAATCCCACTCCAATCCGTATACGTGGTAGTCTTCGTCCAGTTCGGAAGTAGTCCAGCTTTGTCCCTGGCAAGGTTTGCACCAATCCGTCGGACACGTGGCATCGTTTGGAAACAAGGCTTTGTTGGAATGGATATTCCAGTGCGGATTTTTGGAAAGACGTTTGGGGTCATACAATCCCATGCAGCTGTTTTCATTCCAGAATTCAAAAATATCGATTTCGAATGCAAAGCCGTCTTTCCCGGAGAACATCCAGAACGCCGGCCACATTCCTTTTGCTTTCGGCAATTTACAACGTGCTTCGTAATACCCGTACCCAAACTGCTTTTCCGATTCGATCCACCCGGAAGAATAGTCGAAACTACCGGTATCGCGCTTCGGCGGGTTGGTTGACCAGTCTGTGACGTAAGAACCCACGATCGGTTTCGGTTCTTTCACGGCAATCAGTTTTAACATTCCGTTTTCCAACCGGATGTTATTCGAAACAGGAATTTCAGGTGCTTTTCCGCTGTTTGCATACCACTGCTTGGAACCTCCGCTGGCAAAGTCAAAGCCTGCCATGAGTCCCTGGTATGGGATCTTCCAGTTGGAATAGTTCAACTCCTTCCCGTCAAACGCATCCTCGAAGTCCAGTACCCAGGCGTTGTGATTACACTCCGGCAAGACCATTTTCGACAAAACCGGACCGTAAATTCCACCATCAATCTTTTTCGTTTTGACCTCCTTGCCCTTCTTTTGAGCAAAGGCTGCAGGTGAAAAGCATAAAGCGGCAACAACGGGAATCAGAAGGAATCTCATAAACGTTTTTTTCTATTTCGCCCTTGAATATAGGCAATTTGGATGTTTTTTGATGGATAATGGCTCAATCCGTTCAAAAAGTAAAAAGGTTCCATTGTCCAAGCACTGAATTTGAACTTTTTCTACCCGTAAAACAGCCTCTGATCTTTATAGCTGCTCCGGTGAAAACACAAAAAAAGGAGTGACAAAAATCACTCCCTTTCTTTCCTTATAGATGAATCTTTTAGCGGATAATTCCAATCTCCAGCAGAGCACGGTTATCCATTACATTCAATTTCTTTTGCAACGCTTGTCTTGCAGAGTTTGCCATGGAAGACTTCACCTGGCTCAACAACTGCATTTTCTCTGCATCGTAGTTTGCAGCAGCCGGTGCCTTCACTGTTTTGTTCAAACGAATCACGTATACTCCGGACTGACCAACTGTTGCTTTGGAAGAAGCTTTGTCTTTCAGTTTTCCGGAGAACAATGCTCCTACTACTTCCGGCTCGTAACCTCCACCCTGAATACTTGGTGAAGCGAACGTCAATTCAGCCTGTTTGACATCTGTTTTCAACTTTTTAGCCAAAGACTCCAGATTGGTAACAGACCCGATTTTCTTCAGAATAGCATTTGCTTTCTTCTCGTTCAATGCATCTGTTCTCATACGCTCGTATACGTCTACCAATGCAGGAGCTCCTTTTTCACGGATAGAAGATACAATTGCAATGATCATGCGGTTATCATCCTGGATCGGTGAAGAACACAAATCTCCAACCTGTGCATCTTCTCTGTATGCCATTTCCAGGATGGCCTGTGCAGCCATTTTCGTTGTGAATCCCTGAACTTTCGGAGCCTCGTCGAACATACGTACCGGACGGGAGTAATATCCGTTTCTGCGCGCAATCGTATCGAACAAAATGATTTTGTCTGTGATGTCTGATTTTTTAGCAAGCTCTCTGTCGATTTCTGACAAAGTGCTGTATGCTTCATCTTTCCAGTCTGTTTTTGTATCGGAAGAAGCTACCAATGTTTTTTCAACCACTGCCAATACAGGGAATCTTACGTCGTTCTTTCTATCCAATACTTCAATGATGTGGAATCCGAAGTCTGTTTGAACCACTCCGATTGTTCCTACCGGCTTGTCCGTAGAGAATTTAGAGAACGGTGTCACCATTTCGTAATCCATGAAGTCTTCGTAAACTCCACCTTTGTCTTTCGATCCCGGATCTTCAGAGTATTTTTTCACGAATTCTTCGAAGTTGGTTTTGTTTACCACTTTCACCAAACTGTCAGCTAGTTTTTTCGCAGAAGCAATTTTCTTATCGTCTCCTTTTTGCGCTGCAATCAGGATGTGACGCACTTTACATACTGTTGTATTGAAGTCCAATACTTTTGCAATACGTGTGTGCCCGTTGTCATTGTATGGTCCTACCAACTGCCCGATGGACGCTTTTTTGAATACGCTGTCCATTGCAGCAGGGTAAGTCAATCCCTGGCGTGCTTTCGGATCACCTTCCGGACGGAAAGTAAACATGTGACCTGAAGCATACATACGCGGCAATTCGGAGTTCTGCAAAATGAATACAGAATCGTTTGTAGAAGCTGCGAAGTTTTTCTTGATCGCTGTCAATTCTTTGTTGAATTCAGCAGAATCTTTTTTAGAAGGCTGGATGGTAATATCGAAGTATTTCACATCGCGTCCTGCCATTACCTGGTATTTCGGTCTGTCTTTGTTCTTGTCGTAGAATGCGCGTACTTCTTTGTCAGAAATTTTCATCTGAGTTTCTGAAATATCGCGGTAAGCACCCATTACAAATGAAATCGATTTGGACTCGTTTTTAGCCAGATATTCGTTTTTCGCTTCCAATTTGGTTACGTAAGCTCCCTGCCCCAGGTACTGGAAGTATTTTTCCTGCATACGCTGATTGCGGATTGCCTGTTTGGTCTTTTTCCATCCTTCGATCGCGTTCGGATCTGTTGATTTCTCCTGATCCTGGATGTATTTATCCAACTGCGCAGCATTGAACTGTCCGGTATTCGGATCTGTAAATGCCTGCTGAATTTCCGGCAACATGGTGAATCCTTCTTCCCCGTATAGGAAAGCCGTAAATTCTTTTTCAGAAACTGCCAGTCCTAACGCTTCATACTCACGATTCAGGATGATTTCATCAACTGTTGCGGACCATGCTTTGTCTGCAGATTGTTCTGCATCGCGGTCTGTGTACTCACGTTGCTGCTGCTGAAACTGCTGTCTGTCTGACATTTCGAACTGAGTCAATTTCGCATTGTAAATTGCGGTATCAACTCCATCCCCGTCAATTGTCCCCAAGGTTCCTCTTTCAACGGAAGACCCCAGTTTATCAAATAATCCAGTAAGAATAAAAACTAAGAGAGCTAAACCAGTAATACCTACCAAGAGGTAACGCTGATCTCTGATTTTACCAATGATTGCCATTCTATAAATTCTTTTTAAGGGTGCGAATATAATCAGTTGAGCCGACTTTTTAAACCTTTCCCCTTTTTTTTGTCAATTAAGCATCAATTATTTGTCTGATTGATTGTTCAAAAACAGGTCAGGACGAATTGTAAGATCGAATGATCCGGTCGGTTGAAAAGTTCAGTGAGTTCAAAAGTTGAAAGCAATTCAATCTTCGTATTGAACTATTGTAAGGATCTATTCAAAAAAAGTTAAAATCGACCGAAAAAGAATCCGGAAAGGAGATTTATCCGTAATTCAGTAAAAAATTGCGTCATGAAACACATCCTTTCCCTTTGCATCCTTGCCGCCTTCTCATTGAGTGCCTGTGCTCAGAAAAATCCGGTATCGGAAAAGAAAACCCAAACTCCGGCTCAATTGTCGAAATACCAGGTAGCTTATTTCGGAAGCGGTTGTTTCTGGTGTGTGGAAGCCATTTATGAATCGGTAAAAGGTGTCGCTGAAGTGGAAAGCGGTTATTCGGGCGGGCATGTTGTAAACCCGACTTACGAGGAAGTGTGTACCGGAACGACCGGTCATGCGGAAACCGTTAAAATCTATTACGATTCGAGTGTTGTTTCATATGACGATTTGCTGAAAGTGTTCTTCGAATCGCATGATCCGACAACCATGAATCGCCAGGGGCCGGATATGGGAACACAGTATCGTTCGGCGATTTTTTACCAGAATGATTACGAACGCGACCATGCGAAAGCATACATCAAACAACTCCTGGATGAGAAAACATTTCCTTCTATCACCACGGAAGTAACGCGATTCACTGCTTTTTATAAAGCTGAAGCATACCACCAGGATTTCGAATGTAAAAACCCGAATAACGGTTATGTGAAAGCTGTTTCCCAGCCAAGACTGGAACAGTTCAAAGTGAAAGTACCGGAATTATTGAAACCGGAAGAGAAAAAACCTTAAGTTGAACAATTACGAATTACGAAACACATTGATTATCAACTACGGTCTTTTCAATTTTACATTTTCAATTATAAATTCTCTAAATAGTCTTCTACTTCGCGGACATGCACCATCGGGATGGAACACACGCCGGCTGCGCAAACCGTCGCATCGGAATCATCCGAAAAACGCACCAGCAGGAACGGAGAACTTTTCTTGCGGAACACCTTCCATTCTTCTGCCCGGGGAATCGTCAAAAGTCGGACTTCTTTTTGAAAGCGCAGCAATAACAAGGCCCAATTGGAATAGCCGGAGCCGTATTGCTCCATTCCCTCAATCACATTCTGAAGCAGCTGCTTCGACTTGTTTTCATAGTCCAGTTCATCCGACAACAAGGAAAGCGTCAGCAAGTTGTTTGCCATGATGCTGTTTGTGGATGGAATCACATTGTCGTTGATTTCCATTTTCCGTGCAATCAGGTCGTGATTATCGGAGGTAAAATAGAACATCCCGGATTGCGGATCGAAAAAGTGTTTCAGGGTATACGCGCAAAGCGACTCGGCAAATTTCAGCTCTTCGTCGTTTCCTGTCACCTGGTACAAATTCAGAAACGCCTGAATCGTCGTAGCGTAATCATCCAAAAATCCGTCGATGAACGAACGTCCGTTTTGACGCGTATGCCAAAGCTGGAAATCGGCTTCGACCTGGTAATTCCGGATCCAGCGAGCCTGTTGCAAGGCCAGTTTCAAATAACTGTGATCTTCCGTTGCTTTGAACGCTTCTACCAATCCCGTTATCGTAAGTGCATTCCAGGCGGTCAGGCATTTGGTGTCTGTTCCTGGTGCGATGCGTTTTTTTCGAATATGTAATAGGGTATCCAGCTGATCCTGGATTTTCGCCGGTGTGACTTCCGGGTTCTTCGCTCCGAATTCTTCCCAGGTTTCATTCCGGAGTAACACCCATTGCTGGTGTTCCCAATATCCCTTGTTCCCGGGATTGTATAACGACCAGAACCAGGACGCATTTTCTCCCAGTGCGGCTTCTATTTCGGATGGTGTCCAAACGTAGTATTTTCCCTCTACTCCTTCCGAATCGGCATCCTGGGCGGCAAATAAACCTCCTTCTTCGCTCAGCATTTCCCGCTCAAGCCAGCCCAATGTTTGATCCAGAACCCGTTTGTATTCCGGTAAATTCGTCTGTTGATAAGCCTGTGCGTAAACACCAAGCAATTGTCCGTTGTCGTATAGCATCTTTTCGAAATGCGGGATTTTCCACAACAAATCAACTGAATAACGCGAAAATCCGCCACCAACCTGGTCATAGATTCCTCCAAGCGCCATTTTCCGCAGCGTGAGATTGGCATATTCCGTCACGGCATCGTTTTGTGCCAGAACGCCATAATGAAGCAGGAATTCCAGGTTGCTTGGTAAAGGAAATTTTGGAGCGGATGTTGGCCCTCCCTCGACCATATCCATGCGTTGCTGCCAACGACGCACCAATTCCGGGAGTTTGTCTTCCGGGAACGGTTTGACCTGCTCGGCTACAGAAATCCAATCCGATTGCTGCACTCCGTGACTCAATTCATCGGCATATTCAAGCACCTTTTGAGGTTCGGTTCGATAGGTATGTTCCAACGAACGGAGTACGTGCATCCATTGTTCCTTCGGAAAATAAGTTCCTCCGTAGATAGGCTTTCCGTTCGGGATCGTGAAACAATTCAGGGGCCATCCGCCGCGCTGTGTCATGAGCTGTACGGCCGTCATATAGACCTGATCCACATCGGGGCGTTCTTCCCTGTCGACCTTGATACAAACGAAATGTTTGTTCATCAATGCCGCTACTTCCTCATCTTCGAAACACTCGTGTTCCATCACGTGACACCAGTGACAAGCCGAATAACCGACCGAAACCAGTACCAGTTTGTTTTCTTTTTCCGCCTGTTCAAATGCTTCTTTCGACCAGGGAACCCAGTTGACCGGGTTGTGTGCATGTTGTTGCAGGTAGAGACTGCTTTCGTGGATGAGTTCGTTTGTGTATTGTTCCATGATATAAAGGTACGAAACATGGAAGAATGGCGTGTGTTCGGGTGGGATTCGGGGTTGGGTTGTGGCGATGAATCTTTCTGTATCACAGTGAAATCCGAGATTTTATACCATTTTATAAATTTGTAAAATTGTTTTTCAAGAACCCGTTTTTGCCTCTGAACACAGCGTGCCGACCCCTCAATGCTTCCTCATCAAATAATCCCTCAACCAACGCGGATAATAAACAATCAATTGGTCTATTTCTAATTTGGATTAATTTTGTAGCTCAATTTTAAGAAAAGTGAAACAACTGCAGCCAGTTCATGTACTCATTTATCTCGCCGGAATCCTGGCCCTGCTCACAGGAATCAGCTTTTTGGTGAAAGGCGGTACAATCGACCTGTTCGGTACGGAAGTCCGGTTTTTATCCTTCAATGAAGCACTGACTCCTCCCAAACCGGTTGAGAAAAAAGACATTACCAAAATCGTTCAGGTAGATACCGTGAATATTGAAGGTGCTTCTGCCGACACCACCATCAAAAACACCTTCGAATCAGAAGGAAAAATGGGAGCGCCTGTAGGTGGAACATTGTCTGCTGAAGCAGCAACATCCATTCAATTCACCGAAAAAGGACTGGCCGACCTGCATGAATTCTTCCAAAAACTGGAAGGGGTTTCCAAAGGAAAAAAAGTACGCGTACTCCACTACGGAGATTCTCAGATCGAAGGAGACCGCATGACATCCTACATCCGCCAGCGTCTGCAAACACAGTTCGGTGGATTCGGCCCGGGAACAATTCCGGCCAAAAACGAATACAATACCATTACCTTCAAACAAACCTGTTCTCCCAATTTCACCCGCTACACCGCATTTGGAGGCGCAAGCCTGAAATCACGCAAATACGGTTCCATGAACACCGCCGCACGCTTTACTCCGGAAATGGATAGTGCACAAATGGCCGCTACAACCAGTATCAAAGAAGCATTCGTGGAAATTGAACCGACCAAAACAGCTTATTCACGGGCACGGGAATACAACCATGCAAAAATGTTCTACACCAGCTGTTTCAAACCGTGTAAGATCAAAGTGTATAACGGAACAAACCTCATCCACGAAGACAGCCTGGAAAACGACGGGAAATACCACGTCTTATCATTGGAATTCCCTTCCACGCCAAATAAACTGCGCTACGAGTTTTCCGCATCCGTGAGCCCTACGATTATCGGTTTTTCACTCGAAAGTGACTACGGAGTATTCGTCGACAACATCGGAATGCGCGGTTCCAGCGGAACATTCTTCGGGAAAATCGACCAAAACATCGCTTCTAAAATGTATGCCGATCTCAACGTCGAAATGGTGATCATGCAGTTTGGCGGAAACAGCGTTCCGTACATGAACGATTCCTCTTCTGTGCGACACTACGTGAAACAATTCAAAGGTCAGTTGCACACACTGAAAAAACTCCGGCCATCTGCATCTGTGATGGTAATCGGGCCAAGTGACATGTCAATGCAAAGTATCAGCGGACGTGTGACGTACAAAATGCTTCCGTTCCTGGTGCAGGAAATGACACGTGTTTCCAAAGAAGCCGGTGCCTGCTACTGGGATTTATTCAGCGCGATGGGTGGTGAAAATTCCATGCCGAGCTGGGTTGAAAAAGGATTGGCCGGGAACGACTACATCCACTTCACGAACAAGGGAGCAAGCATTGCCTCGCAGCTCTTCTTCGATGCGCTCGCTGCCGAGTATGTTAAATGGAAACAGGGAGCTCAGTAAAAAGACGGCATGCTCGTTGCTCAAATCAAATATTGGATGAAGATTAGTGTTTATATTGTAGTAGTATTTAGTTTGCTCATTGCCTGTAGCAGTCAGTCGCAAGTGGAAACCATACGCCAAAAAACACCGCTCGACACCTACACATATCCCCTTTTTCAGCATCTCGACACCAACCTGAAGCACCAATACCCGTTTATCCGGTTCGAAAGCAATGATTTCCGGTTCTATTCGGCACAAAGTCCCAACTGGGAACATTTGTTCCAGGATTTCCGGAACATGATCAACGAAAAAAATTGCAAGCTAAACTTCTACCACATCGGGGGATCTCACCTGCAGGCAGACGTATACACACACGATATCCGTACCTACCTGCAAACGCACTGGCTGGGAATTCCGGGTGAACGCGGGCTTGTTTTTCCATTCGACCTGGCACACACCAACAACCCGTGGAACTATGAATTTCACTCCCGGAATCATTGGACAGCCCACCGGAGCGTTAATTTTCACCGACCGGAAGGAATCGAATTCGGGCTAATGGGTGCTGTTGTTGAAACAGCTGATTCCATCGTTGAAATTTCGTTCAATTACGACAAAACAGACGTAAAACCTGGCTTCACCCGGCTTCGCGTGTATCACAACAAAGGCGTATTTCCATACGAACTGAATTTCGGACAGGATGAGATTCTGATCGTCAATAAATTCAGAAACGAGACGCTGGGATACACGGAAACCGTTTTCACCGATCCGGTCGACACTTTCAACCTGCAGTTCACCAAACTGATCGATGTTCCGTACAAATTACAACTCTACGGAGTTCAGCTCAGCAATGCCGCTCCGGGAATTTCCTATACGACCATCGGGATTAACGGCGCTGGTTTGTATACTTATATCGCCAACAAGAACTTCGAGGAACAACTGCGGGAATCACCACCTGATTTCTTTGCTTTTTCCGTCGGAACAAACGATGCCAACGTTCCATACGCGTCTTTCGATCCCGAAGTTTACAAGCGGAACCTCGAAACGATGATCGGAAAAGTGCTGGCAGCAAACCCGGATTGTGCCATTTTGCTGACGGTTCCGAATGATGCCGGATACAAGAAAAAATACCTCAATAAAAACATTGCCCGTCAGCGGGAAGTCATTATCGAACTGGCCAAAAAATACCAGTGTCCGGTGTGGGATTTATACGGAATCATGGGCGAACTCGGTTCTTCCCGGATTTGGAAAGCGCACGGACTCATGCGTGCCGACCTGGTTCACTTTACGGCTCCCGGCTATCATTTAAAAGCGGACTTGTTCATCGATGCGTTTGAAAAATGGCTCGAACAAATGTCTAAAAGAAAATACATCAATTAAACTGTTTTAATACCCCTTATGGAATCGTTGCACCGAATTTTTAGCTTCACACACATGTCAGCAGATGACCTGGCCTTCAACCGCCTCGACTTCTGGATTTTCTTCCTGGCATTCATGGTGCTTTTTAGCTTTCTGCACAAAAACCAGCTGGTGCGCAGTATGTTCATCACATTGGCCAGTTTGTTCCTGTTTTTCAAAACATCCGGGTTCTTTGTTACCCTTTTGGCGCTCTCTGTAACGGTCAACTTCTTACTGGGGAAATGGATTTTCCGGGTAGAGAGTTCCAGCGGACGAAAATGGATCATTGCTTTTTCCGCAATATTCAACTTATTTTTCCTGGGATTCTTTAAATACGCCATCTTTTTTACCGAATCGTTCAATACGATGTTCCATACGGACTATGAAGTTTGGAACTACTTTGCTTTGTTAGGAAACGACCTGTTCGGGGAATACACTTTCGAAACACACATCATGCTTCCTGCCGGGGTAAGCTTCTTCACCTTCCAGTCGATCAGCTACGTGGTTGACATTTACCGCAAGGAAATTCAGCCGGTGAAAAACTACTGGGATTATGCGTTCTATGTAACCTACTTCCCGCACGTACTCATGGGGCCGATCGTACGGGCACGCGATTTCATTCCGCAGATTTACCAGAAATACCAGCTCACTAAAAAAGAATTCGGGGAATCCGTGTTCCTGATCATGAAAGGATTGTTCAAGAAAATCGTCCTGGCCGATTTCGTGGCAACGCATTTCATCAATTCGGTGGTCGACAACCCGGGAGATTATCCGGGCTACTGGAGCGTGATTGCCATGTGGGGTTATTCCCTGCAGATTTACGGCGATTTCTCCGGGTATACCGACATTGCGATCGGGATTTCCAAACTCATGGGCTTCGAACTTTTGCCGAACTTCAACTCGCCATATAAAGCCAACAGCGTAGCCGATTTCTGGCGCAGATGGCACAAATCCCTGGGGTCCTGGCTGAGAGATTACCTCTACATTCCGCTCGGGGGAAATAAAAAAGGGACGGCAGGAACATACATTGCCATCATCGTTATTTTCATCTTCCTGATTTTCATTACCGGTTGGTATGAACTGATCTTCGTATACATCGGGTTGATGAGTTTATACGGAATTGCGATCCTGATCAGTCCGAAAGTCAAAACCTTTATGCACCGTGATTTGAACCTGCTGATCACCATGATTCTCGGGGGATTGTGGCACGGTGCTTCCCAGAATTTCGTGATTTGGGGAGCCATGAACGGATTGGCACTGGTCATCTACAATCACTGGAAAAAGATCTCTCCGTATGAGAAAAGCTCCTGGTGGATTGTGCATTTCTGGAAAATCCTGCTCACATTCAACTTCATCACCTTTACCCGCATCTGGTTCCGCTTGAAGACAGAAGGCGCACCGAACAACATGCTCGACCGCATATTCAATCACTTCGATTTCCAGTGGGAAACCTTTCAAACACTCGCGAATACGTATTACCCGGCATTGCTGATCATGCTCCTGGGCTTTTTCATCCACTGGATGCCGCAAAAATGGAAAGATTTCATGGTCTCCGGCTTCGTGAAAACACCGATGGTTCTTCAAATGTTAATCATTGCTGTTTTTATCGTGATTCTGTACCAGGCCGCTTCCGATTCGTTCCAGCCTTTCGTATATTTGGAGTTCTAAAAAATTGAAAATAGATGGTTCTCGATACTCGCTCCGCGAACTCGAACTGACATCTATTTTCAATTAAGCAATATGGATATGTTACCTATAGTACATTTTCAAGACCTGGGACTGATTGATTACCAGGAAGCCTGGGATTACCAGGAAAAACTCTTTGCTCAAAGCATTGCGCTGAAAATTGAGCGCCGGAATGGAACCAGCGAAGAGGAAACCAAAAATTACCTCTTGTTTTGCGAGCATCCACACGTGTACACCCTCGGAAAAAGCGGAACGGAAGAACACCTGCTCCTGAACCAGGAAGGACTGGATGAATTCGACGCGAAATTCTATAAGATCAACCGGGGAGGCGATATTACCTATCACGGACCGGGACAGCTCGTTGCCTACCCGATCTTTGATCTCGATTACTTTTTTACCGATATCCACAAATACATGCGCTACCTGGAAGAAGCCGTGATCGGCGTTTTGGCTCATTACGGAGTAAAAGGAGAGCGTTCGGAAGGATTTACCGGCGTGTGGATCGATACGGATAAACCGACCGCACGGAAAATCTGTGCCATGGGCGTGAAATCATCCCGCTGGGTGACCATGCACGGAATCGGGTTCAACGTCAATTCAAATCTTTCTTATTTTTCTCATATTGTGCCTTGCGGAATTGAAGATAAAGCAGTAACTTCCTTGCAACAGGAACTCGGAAGACCCGTTGACATGCAGGAAGTGAAAGACCTGCTGCAGGAAAAACTGGCTTCTCAATTCGGATTTACTTACGCACAATAGTCATGAAACGCACCCTACTCAAATGGTTGAAGCGAATCGGTTGGTTTGTTTTGATTCTTTTCCTATCCCTCAACATCTTTGTCGTTCTCAGTGGGCGTTTCTACCTCTACAAAGGAATTTACTATACCTATCTCCAGGGAGAAACATCTCCTACAATCTACGATCTGGATAAGTTCTATAACGCAACGGTAAAAGCACCGGAGAAAAAAGAACCGTGGAAATTCAACCTGGTCAAAGGAGAAGTGCTGAGCAGCGATGATTTGAAATACATGGACACCTGGCGCACCTCTTCGTTTCTGGTTGTGAAAAACAACCAGGTCGTTTATGAGCACTACTGGGACGAACACCATCCGGAAACGGTTTCCAACTCCTTTTCTGCGGCAAAAACAGTCGTGAGTATTCTCATCGGGATTGCGCTGGAAGAAGGGCACATCAAAAGCCTCGACGAACCGGTACGCAAGTACATTCCTGAATTTTCAGGAAAAGGCAAGGAAAAAATTACCATCCGGCATTTGCTCATGATGGCTTCCGGTTTGGACTGGACGGAGAGTGGTAAAAATCCCTTATCCGAAAATGCAGAATCCTACTACGGATGGGATTTGAGAGGTTTGGTGACCCGCCAGCACGCAATCCAGGAACCGGGAAAGGAATTCATTTACCAAAGCGGAAACTCCCAGCTTCTCGGCTTCATCGTGGAAAAAGCAACCGGGAAAGACCTGGCAACCTATGCTTCCGAAAAACTCTGGAAACCGATGGGAGCCGAATCCGATGCATTCTGGAGTCTCGACAAGAAAAACGGAGACGAAAAAGCATTCTGCTGTTTATACAGCACAACGAGAGATTTTGCCCGAATCGGAAAAATTCTTGCCAATCACGGAAAATGGAACGAAAAACAAGTCATTCCAGGTAATTATTTCGATGAAATGGTTCGAAATCCCCAAATGAAAACGGAGGAAGGCGTTCCGAATACCCGCTACGGACTCCACATCTGGACGTATGCCAGCAACGGTCACCCGGTTTATTATTGCCGCGGCATCAAAGGTCAATACATCATCGCCATCCCGGATGAACAACTCATCATCGTGAGAACCGGGCACAAGCGGACCCCAGACGTGGAACGGGAAATTCTCCAACAGGGAAACACGGAAGAAAACCGCGAAAAGATTGGTCACCCGGCAGACTTGTTTGAATACATCCGCATGGGAAGATCAATCGCAGCAGGGAAATAAATCTCCTCTCTGTAAACGAAAATGATCTGATAGTTTTGGGTTAGCCCTTCTATGTGTGTCTATCCCAAAGTCTCGTGACAAGTTGTGGCTTACTAATCAATCATAAATCTTCGTGTTCCTTGTGCTCTTCGTGGTAAAACACCCGTTTTGGCTTTCTACTTCAAAATCTATGTGTTCCATGCGGTTCAAATACCCTGAGAGCAGAACGAAACAACAAATTAAGTCCGTCGAAACGCGGTACACATGCTATCTATCTGCTCCATGTGGTTTACACCACGCAGTAAGTCGTAACAAAACAAGCCAGTAATCATCTTCAGGGATTAGTACGATAGAATCTCATAGATGTCTGGCCGGAGTTGAAGCACAAATGATTACCTTTGCAGTTCCAAAATCCGGATTATCATGCGTGAAGAACTCAAAAGTCCCCTGGCTGAAAATGTAAAAATGGTGGTCGTACCCGAAACAAACGAAGAAGGAGGAATCCAACACTACGTTTATTTATTGAACCTGCGGGACGATATCATGGAAGGAATCATCATTGCCAGTAAAGGATACGGAGAAGATGTGAATACCGGCGAGAAGGTCAAAACATCTACGCTCCGTCACTCGCTGGAAGTCCTCCTCCCGAATGAAGCTGCCAAAATTGAACCGATCATGGAGGAAGTTTTCGGACTCACAAACGAATACTGGGTTTCTTTCTGGATTGAAGATGTCCTGTATGATAAAAAATTCATCTTCCTGCCGGAAACCATTGATAAGAAGAACTTCATTGAGATTCCGAAACTGGGAGGAAAAGGAATTATGGTCGGCTAAACATGAACCGAAAAAACTACGCTGCTTACTACCTTCCACTCTTTTTCATCCTGCTGAATGTGGTTGTGAAAGGTTTTTTCCTTGGATCTAATTCCCTGGGTGGAGACGAACCGTTCAGTGTATACCATTCCCAGCAATCACTGGACAACCTGTTCGAGATTTTCAGTAACGAGAACAATCCGCCCCTGCACTTCCTGGTGCTGCACTACTGGATCAAATGCTTTGGAATCTCAGAGATTGCCGTTCGCATCCCTTCATTGATCTTCAGCTCATTGACGGTTTTATTCATCTACCGGATCGGGAAGCAGTTTTTCAACCTCCGGATCGCCGTTTATGCCAGTATCATCTTCACTTTTTCCACGTACCAGGTGATGTTCGCCCACGAAGCAAGGGCCTATGCACTGATGGGTTTACTGACGGCCGTTTCCATGTTTTACTATCTGCGGATTATCCTTTTGAAAGACCAAAACAAGTGGAACTTCTGCTGGTTTTTCCTGGCAAATGCCTTGTTGATCTATACCCATTTCTTCGGATTCTTCGTCCTGTTTGTTCAATGCTTCTTCGTGCTTTTCCAGCGAAATCTACTCAAAGAATACAATCGTTTCCTCCTGCTTTTTGTGGGGATCATGCTGTTGGCCTATTCACCGTACCTGACAATCATCCTGTCACGTTTTTCGAGTTCGGCGGGCGGAACCTGGGTTGCTCCCCCAACCGGGATCGATGCTTTTTATGAAATGCTCCGGGCACTCAGCAACGCTCCGGTAACTGCCGTCTTCACGATCGCAGCTCTGGTTGCCGGCCTGATTGTACTGCTGGTAAAACGGAAACAAAATCCCCACCGCATAGCGACACGCCTGGTGCTTTGCTGGTTCTACCTTCCGTTCATTTTCATGTTCGTGATTTCGTTCCGGATTCCCATGTTCCTGGATCGTTACCTGATGTTCGCGGCGATCGGGTTTTGCCTGGTTGTGGCACTTTCTGCCGATTTCATCCTCCAAAAACCAAAACTCCGGTTCCTGATTCCGGGCTTCATTTGTTTGCTGTTTATCGTTTCTGTAAAACCAAACAAATCGAATAAGCGCGAAGTGCGGGAAACAGTTAAATTAGTCAAAAGCCTTGAAAACGACAGCACACTGGTATTGGTAGCTCCGGTTCATTTCTCCCTGAACTTCATCTATTATTACGACCGGACACTTTTTCAGAACCCGGACAATGAATTGGTACAAAGGGAATTGAATAAACGATCACTTTATTGCATCAACAGCCTGGAAAATGTAGATTACAAAAACCGGAAACGCATTGTGTTGGTAGATGCCGCAAGTAATTTTTCTGCGCCAGACAACAACATTCTGAATACGCTTCAAACCGAATTCCGGGAAACGAACAAACAGCACATCGAGGAAATTTTTGACATTTACGAATTCGAACAAAAAAAATAAACCAAAGAAGGCGCGCCATGCATGGCGCGCCTTCTTTTATATCAAGATTTATTCGTCTCTTAAAGAGTTCCTCTCTTCTCTTGCTCTCTTTCGATGGATTCGAACAGTGCTTTGAAGTTTCCTGCCCCAAAACCACGTGCTCCCATTCGCTGGATAATCTCAAAGAATACAGTTGGACGATCTTCCACCGGCTTGGTGAAAATCTGTAACAAATATCCTTCATCATCCGCATCGATCATAATTCCCAGTTTCTGCAATTCGTTGATATCTTCCTTGAATTTAGACATGTGGTCTTTCAAACGCTCCGGAATCGCATCGTAATACGCTTGCGGAGGCGTTGACAAGAACTCCACTCCACGGGAACGCATATCTGCTACCGTTTGGATGATATCGTCTGTAGCAACCGCTAAGTGTTGTACTCCTTCACCTTCGTAAAAATCAATGTATTCTTCAATTTGAGAACGTTTTTTACCTTCTGCCGGCTCGTTGATCGGGAATTTGATTCTTCCGTTTCCGTTCGACATTACCTTCGACATCAACGCGGAATATTCCGTTGTGATTTGCTTATCATCAAATGACAGGAAATTCACAAATCCCATGATGTCTTCAAACCATTTCACCGCTTCATTCATTCTGTTCCAACCGGTATTTCCAACCATGTGGTCAATGAACTTCAATCCAACCGGAGCAGGATTGTAATCAGTCTTGTGTGCGACATAACCCGGCATGAAAATACCGGTGTAGTTTTTACGCTCAACGAATACAAAAACCGTCTCACCGTAAGCTCCGTAAATTCCGGAACGAACCACTTCACCATGCTCATCAGATTCAACCATCGGTTCGAAGAACGATTTCGCTCCTCTTTTGGTCGTTTCTTCATAGGATTTTCTGGCATCTTCTACCCACAATGCAATCACTTTCACTCCGTCGCCGTGTTTCTTCACGTGTTCTCCGATCGGTGAATCGCTGGTCAGAGCCGTTGTCAATACAATTCGAATTTTGTCTTGCTTCAATACGTAAGACGCGCGGTCTTTCACACCTGTCTCCAATCCGGCGTATGCCAAATCCTGGAAACCAAATGCCGTTTTATAGTAATGCGCTGCTTGTTTCGCATTTCCCACGTAAAACTCCACGTAGTCTGTTCCAAGCAAAGGAAGGAAGTCTTGTGCTCCTTCAAAAATTTTCTCTAATCCGTATTCAACGTTTTTAATTTCGGTACTCATATCTTTTTATTTAAATGTTTTTGCCTCTCCCCTTGAGGGGAGATTGAGAGAGGTGGTCCATTCCCATCCCCCTTTGTCCCCCTTCAAAGGGGGAAGTGTATTCTAAAGCCAGCTCGTTGCGTAAGATTCATCTTCCATGTCGATCGCTGCCTGCGTTAATTTTAAAGGCTTGAACGTGTCGACCATCACAGCTAACTCTTTGGTTTCTTTTTGTCCGATGCTTCGCTCGTAAGCTCCCGGATGAGGTCCGTGCGGAATTCCTCCCGGGTGCAGGGAAATGTATCCCTTCTCCACGTGGTTTCTGCTCATAAAATCTCCATCCACGTAATACAGCAACTCATCCGAGTCAATATTACTGTGGTTGTACGGAGCTGGAATCGACAGCGGGTGGTAATCATACAAACGCGGAACGAAGGAGCAAATCACGAAGTTGTGTCCTTCAAACGTCTGGTGTACGGGAGGCGGTTGGTGTACACGCCCGGTAATCGGTTCGAACTCGTGAATCGAAAAGGCATACGGGAAGTTGTAACCGTCCCAGCCCACTACATCAAAAGGATGTGAAGCGTATTGCAATTCGTGCAGCACGTTTTCCTTTTTGATCAGAATGGTGAAATCTCCCAGCTCATCGTGTGTTTCAAGCTCGGAAGGTCCTCTTAAATCGCGTTCACAGTATGGAGAATGCTCCAAGAGCTGACCGAAATTGTTGCGGTAGTTTCTCGGAGTGTAAATCGGGGAGAATGATTCCACGATGAACAAACGGTTTTGCTCTGTGTCGAACTCGATCTGGTAAATCATTCCGCGCGGAACCACCAGGTAATCTCCGTAGCTAAACGGAATATTTCCCATCATGGTGCGCAGTTTCCCGCTTCCTTCGTGAATAAAGATCACTTCATCCGCGTCGGCATTCTTGTAGAAATACGTCGTCATAGACTTCTTCGGAGCGGCAAGAGCAATGTTCAAATCATTGTTGAATAGCACGATCTCACGCGATTCCAGGAAATCATCTTTCGGAGCCACGTTGAATCCTTTCAACATGCGGGAAGTGATGTTTTTATTCACTGCCGGCACAGGAGTCAAATCCTTGAAAGTCTTCACCGATTTAACCATCGTTGGACGGTGCACGTGGTACAATAGGGACGAAAAACCGTGAAAGCCTTCCGTTCCGAAGAGTTGTTCGTAGTACAATTCGCCCGACTCTTTTCGGAACTGTGTATGTCTTTTAGGGGGAAACTTCCCCAGGCTATAGTAAAAGGGCATGTTTTATTCAATTATTTTATTAACATTCAACAAACAAAATACAGGCACCTCATTCCGGCTTGCGGATGAGTAACCACGTTAGTTTTAGTGTCAATTCCAACCACATAGTATCTGAAAGTTACGCAAAAATACCGACAAAAGATGTTATAAAAAATGAGATTTGTCAGTTTTTGGACAGCCAATGAAACTTTTATTCGCAGGAAAAAAAATTATCTTTGCTCGCAAATTGCGCCCCATGAAAAAAATTCTTGTTTTAGGTTCCTGCGGACAGATCGGTACCGAGCTGGTATTGACGCTTCGCGAGAAATTCGGCACCCAGCAGGTTGTTGCAGCCGATTTGAAGGAAGAATGCCCTGAAACGCTTGCCAACGGACCTTACGTTCGACTGGATGCCCTTGATAAAGAAACCGTTCGAAACTATGTTATCGAACAACAATTCTCCGATGTGTACCTGCTTGCGGCACTGCTTTCGGCTACTGCGGAGAAAAACCCGGATTTTGCCTGGAAACTGAACATGGAAAGCCTATTCACGATCCTGGATTTGGCAAAAGAAGGTCATATTTCAAAAATCTTCTGGCCTTCGTCTATTGCCGTTTTCGGCCCTACAACCCCACGCCAGGACACACCTCAATATACCGTAATGGAACCGAGCACCGTTTACGGAATTTCGAAACAGGCAGGAGAACGTTGGTGCGAATACTACTTCAATAAGTTCGGAGTAGACGTCAGAAGTATCCGTTACCCGGGATTGATCTCCTACAAAAGCCTTCCGGGAGGAGGAACCACAGACTACGCGGTCGATATCTACTACAAGGCAAAGGCAGGTGAACATTTCACTTGTTTCCTGAAAGAAGACACGGCCCTTCCGATGATGTTTATGGATGATGCTATCCGCGCCACCATTGAACTGATGGAAGCTCCGAAAGAACAGGTCAAAGTGCGTTCCAGCTACAACCTTTCGGCACTGAGTTTTACTCCGAAACAGATCTTTGAAAGCATTCAAAAAGAAGTTCCTTCATTCACCATTGATTACCAGCCAGACTTCCGCCAGGCGATTGCGGATTCATGGCCGGCATCCATCGATGATACCCGCGCGAGGGTAGATTGGGGATGGGAAGAGCGTTACGATTTAGACAAAACGACTAAGGAAATGTTAAATAACCTTTAATTTGGGTCAATTTTCTGTAAACTCCTGATTGTTAATCGACAAAAAGGAGCACTTCAGCGAAATTTTTGATCTATTTAGGTAACTGTAACAAAATAATTCTATCTTTAGATTGCGCTACAAAACTAATTCAAATCATGTGGAAATATAAACAAGTCGGACTCATTGTTTTATTCCTGTCTCTACTAACTGCTGTTAAAGCATCCACATTCACGGATCAAGATGGCAAGATTAATGTTACTGACGAGAAGGGAAGAAAACAGGGTAAGTGGATTTACTATGGTAAAGACCGTCCCGAATCCGGTATTCCTTCAAACGGGAAAGTGGAAGAGGGAAAATATATTGATGACCGCAAAGAAGGTGTCTGGGTAAAATATCACAATGATGGTGTGACCCCTTCACTGAAAGGAACTTATGAAAACAACCGCCCGAAAGGACAGTTTACACGTTACTGGCCGAACGGAGAAATCAAAGAAAAAGGAATTTTCGAGAAAAATATTTATAAAGATTCACTGATCCGTAAATACGAAAACGGACAGGTTTCTTACCAGGGATTCTATAACGAAATCGGGAAAGAGAACGGAAAAATCCGCTACTATTACCCGAACGGACAGCTGGAATACGAGTATGACGCTAATAACGGAGTCATTACCGGAAAAGCCGTGCGTTATTACGAAAACGGAGACATCAAGGAAATCGCTTATTATGACGGAAGCGGAAATCAAACCCGATCCGAGCAGAAAGATCCGGTGAACCCGATGGTCAAAGTAAAAGAGCCGGGGCAGTCTAACGAAAAAGCGCCTGCTATTTCCGGAACGCCGAAAACACAGGGTGTCAAATGGGCTCCGAACGGTTATAACAAAGTGTATAACAACGGCGGTGAAATCTGGCAGGACGGTGAATTCAAAAACGGTGCTCTCTGGGATGGAAAAGTATACGTATACGATACCGACGGAATTCTTCTGAAAGTACGAGTTTACAAAAACGGAGTGTACCACTCAGACGGACAGCTCTGAAACAACATAAAAGAAATTAAAAATCCCCTGCATTTCGGCTCCGCTCAATGACAGGGGATTTTTGTTTACAGGGCATTCCTATATTCCGGAATTTCGCTACTTTCGCCTCATGTCCAATGAAATCAATAAACTTTCTATTATCGTTCCGGCCTATAATGAGGAAAAGACCATTTTGAGTGTCATCGGATTATTGGAAAAAATAAACCTTACGGGTGGAACACAAAAGGAAATCATCCTCATTGATGATCATTCAAAGGACACGACTTCTCAACTCGTAAGTGATTACATCCAACAAAACCCGGATTCACCGCTGGTGTTCTTTTCACAGCCTGTAAACCAGGGAAAAGGCGCTGCAATCCACAAAGGAATCGAGCTGGCTTCCGGGAATATCATCGTAATCCAGGACGCGGATCTGGAACTTGTTCCGGAAGAAATCAACCTGCTTTTAGCGCGTTACCTGGAAGCTCCGAACCAGATTGTTTACGGTTCACGTTTCCTGGAAGACAAACATTCGAAAACAAACTTTCTGTGGCACATTATGGGAAATGGCTTCCTTACACGCCTTTCCAACCTGTTTTCGGGCTACCGGCTGACGGATATGATGACCTGCTATAAAATGGTTCCCGCAGACGTGTTGAAATCATTGAACCTGAAGGAAAAACGCTTTGGCTTCGAACCGGAAGTGACGATGAAACTCTCGAAAGTCAAATCATTGAATATTCACGAAGTTCCGATCACCTATATTGCCCGGAACAAAGAAGAAGGGAAGAAAATTTCCTGGAAAGACGGTGTGAAGGTGATTTACTGCATCGTACGGTATAAAATTGGGAATTAATTCAATTCCGACCTTCTGAAAACATCACAATCCGCATTTTTTCCATAAGAATTCTGAAAAGTTTTCACTCGAATTCACAATAGATGATGTTCTACCCGACTCGCCAATGACACATCGTGGCGACTGGTAAGCGCCACCAGACATTTGCGCATTTGCGGGAAGAATAGCACTTCTGTTCTGGTACAAAGTACCGTGGTTGAAAAACCAATTTTATGAAACGCCAAGAAAAAAAGGACTCCAAGGTGTTTCAAAAATCATGGTCAAACCTACTTTTTACTTGTAATCGCTTTGATCGTTGCGCGGAAATCATCTATTTCAAAGGCTTTATTTTCCGGGTTCCAGATGAAAACCGTGATTTTCTCCGTTCCGTCTTCTGCCGGGTTGTATTCTTCTGCGATGTCAAATCCTGCCCATTTTCCGGTTCCTTCGCGGTAATAATTGTAGAACGGACAACCTGCGTAATGCACGATTTCCCCGGATCGGGAGGTTCCCTGGAAGATTAGCGAAACACCTTTCCAGTCGGTAGTTGCCTGCATTAATTTTTTGTTGGCGTGAATCTCCAGGTAAAAACGGCAGTGCTGGTAGGCTGTTGGAATTTCGAACACCAACTCCGTCCACGGATCAGACCCCACTCCTACTTTGCGGTATCGCTCTTTTCCTTTCATCAAATCGTACGTTGCGAGGATTTTCCCGTAAGGCTGGCAATTCGTCAACACTACGTATTTCTCCTTCGTCTGCGTATCAAAATCAAACAGGCTTTTCCAATAGGTCACTGCCGTAAATTTCTGAACCGGGTAACTATTCGCAATCTTCTGATACGTACGGATAGCCATGTAGCCGACAGGAAGCACCAGTAAGCCATACACCACCCACGAACGCCGGAATAAACGCACAAAGTACATCAGTAGAAAAGCAGTGATCACCTGGTACTCCGTAAATCCACGATGCCCGAAGAACAACTGGTAATCCCAGCACCACCAGGAAGATAAAACAAAGGTGATGCATCCCAGAGCAATCAGCAGCATCGAAATTGGAAAGGTTTCTCTTCGCCAGAAAGCGAATATCCCGACCATTCCGAAAAGAACCAAAGGTGTGTGCAGCAAAATTCCACAGCGGTAGCTGATCCACGTTGCCAGCCAGTGTGAGCCATTGAAGATGAATCCTTCTCCCTGGTATGACCAATAGAGAAAATGCCCTGTTTGCCAGTAAGTTAATAGCGGAAGCACTGAGACCGGAATCAGGAACGCAACACATGCTTTAACCAGTTTCCCGTTTCTGAGCGCAAATAAATCCGTAAACAACGCTTTCAGCGTCTTCCAATCCTTTGCCAGGAAAGGCAGGATCAGGAAGAAAAGCAAGTTTGTGGGCCGCACCAGGAACAATACTCCGCTTACTCCTGCAAACCACAGCAACGAGCTTGTTTTTCCTTCGTTTTTCCACTTTAGGAAGTAATACATCCAGACATTGACCAAGAAAAAGGTGTATTGGTGCGATAATGCAGGATAAAAGAATGCCTGGTAGCCGATGTTGGTCGCAAATACCGTCAGAAAGGCGATCAGCCACGTAAAACGCGTTTGCCCGAAGTAATTCGCCAGGTTGGATTTCAACAGCAATACAGCCAGAAACAGGAGCAATACATTCGTCCAGAAGAAAAAGTACAAATGGGTGTCGGAGTAACCGTGAAAGGCATTTCCGAGCAGGAAATCCATACCACAAGCCACTAGAAACGAAGGGGTTTGCAGTATAGCTACTCCCGGGTAGCATTTATTGACATGCTTTCCTTCTTCGGTTTTGAGAATGTAATTCTGGGGAGGTTTCCCCATCACCTGTTCTTCCTGCTGCAGCGTTTTCCGGTAATCATTCTCGCCCTGAAACAGCGCCGGAAGAAAGTAATAATAGCCTTTTCCGTCCGAATTGATGACCTCGTTCCGCCAGTGCTTTCCATGACTTTTCAGCACGAGAACTCCCGCAAGCAGGAAAATCGAAGCCAGAAGAAGAATGCGGACGTGCGACCGGAGGAATTGAATCATCCTTCGAAGTTACGGTTTATCCCAAAAAGTAGGTTCTTTGAAGCGGATAATTGACATGAAATTGGTACTCACTTCCCGGATGATGATCGAATAAATCAAACCGGTCAAACCACTGTAAACAAGCTGGTACTCGGTGATGAACACCCCATCTTTATAAACCAGTTTTGATTGAAGATTCCCGAACGCATCATAGGTAAAACGGCATTCGGAGGTCGGAACAGGGTCGGTATTTTTGTAGACTGAAATATTTTCGATCCAGCCTTTATCGGAATATTTGTATTTGGTCGTGATGCGGTTCCGGGTGATGGTAAACAATTCCTCTTCCCGCGACAAATAACCCAGACTGTCGTAGTATTTCGTTACTTCCATGTACTGGTTTCCGTAACTGTTGAAGACTTTTTTGCGGTATTGCCCTTCATACACCTGGTAATCCATCGTTTCGGTGTTCCAGAGAATGCTGCGTTCGATGAAGGGATTCAACAGGCTGTGCATCGTGTCAATATCGCGGTACACTTCCTCTTTTACCACCTGACCGTCACCGTTGTAAGAGTAATAGGTCGACAAAAAGCCTTTCTTCTGGCTGATTCGCTTCCGAACCATTCTTCCGTCCCGCGTATAATCGTAGAAGCGTACCGTGGTGTCGGTCGCACCTTCCCCTTTTGCCGTTTGGTAATGACGTACGAGGTTTCCAAGCGTATCAAAGTCGAATACATACACAAAATTCGATTCGCGCATGATATCCCCCTGCTTTTTGAAAGTAAATGTTCCGCGGATCTCCTTGATTTTACTTCCTTTGATAAATCTCGTATTGAAAAAGGGTGCATCGGTTAAAGCCACACCTTTCGAATTATCAAAAAGCTGCGCCGATACGTTGTTTGCCAGTAAAGTAAGGATGAAAAAAAAGCTATACTTCAAAAACATAACGCAAAAATGGGTTGAATTTTGAAGCATAGCTCAATTTTAAGAAAAATTGCAATCTTGTTTACAGCCAGGAAATAACGAAGCTAAATCCAAGCATCCCGACCAATGCAATGATCAATACAATGACTGTCAATGGCGATAATTTGATTTTTTCCTGTTCGTGTTCTGCCGGAGAAACAATCGTTCCGATCACTTTCAGGTAGTAATAAATACTGATCGCAGAATTGATCAGCGCAATAATTACCAGCCAGGAAGCACTTGCCCAGGCATTAGAGAACACGATGTACTTTCCGAAGAATCCGGATGTAGGAGGAATTCCGGCCAAAGACAAGAGGGAAACAATTCCCACAATTGCCAGGAACGGATTGCGTTTCCCCAGACCTCTCAATGCTTCGATGCGGTCTTCCTGGTCGTTTACAGCCAATCCTACCGCGATAATTCCAACGATGGAGAATCCGTAAGCGAACATGTAGAACCACAAATCCGTGAATGCATTCATGCTTCCGCTCACAAATACGAGTAAGGTATATCCAACGTGCGTAATGGAAGAGTAAGCCAATAAACGCTTGAATTTCACCTGGCGCAGTGCAGACAGGTTTCCGACAAACAGTGTGATGATGATCATCACCACGAGCGCATCTTTCCAGAACGTATACAATTCACCCATTCCGAAGCAGATTGCGAACATTTTCAGGAAGGCATAGAATGCAGAGATCTTCACTACCGAAGCCATGAAACCGGTTACCGCATGCGGTGCTCCGTCATACACGTCCGGACTCCAGAAATGGAACGGTGCTGCACCGATCTTGAAAATGAACGAAGCCATGATCAACAGCACACCGATCATCAAAATCGGGCTCAGGGATTCCATTTCCTGGATTTTTGCCTGAATTTCCAATAATTTGAAGGTTCCGGTAGCTCCGTATACCCATGCCAATCCGAATAAGAAAATCCCGGAAGCAAATGAACCTGTCAGGAAGTATTTCAACGATGCTTCGGAAGAACGGGCATCTGATTTGTTGCTTCCCGCCATCACGTAGATCGGAATAGAAAGAATCTCCAACCCGAGGAAGAACATGAACATATCCGTGTAAGCGGTCATGATCATCGCTCCTACTGTTGAGAACATCAGCAATCCGATATACTCTCCGGTGTGTACCGGGTTTTCTTTAAAACGCTCGTAACCGATCCCGATAATCAACAAGGCCAGGACACAAATTGCAAGGCTGTAAATCAATGCCAGTTCATCAAACAACAAGCCTTCGTATTTCAGGAAGTCGAAAAACGCCTTTCCGGTCTGCAGCTGGTTGATCATCACGATGATCCCGCCTAACAGACCCGCCATTGCAGAACCTACAACTAAGAATGGTTTCTTTGCAAAGGCAGCAAATAAGGAAATCAATCCACCGGCAAAAACAATTAATAATGCATCCATATTATAAACCTGAAGGTGTTGAAAGGGTTTCTAAAACTACTTTGATACTCGGATTTACAAAATCCGTGATAGCTGCCGGGTAAACTCCGAAGATGACCACAGCAATAATGATCAGTGCCAAAACGATCAGTTCCGACCAGTGTAAGTCTGCAAAATGATCTCTGGTAACCGGTCCGTACATGCTCAACTGGTATGCGCGGAACGTGTAAACAGCTCCGAGAATCAGGGTTGTTCCCGCAACGATTCCCACGACCATGTCAAATCCTACCAGGCCTTTCAGCATCAGGAATTCCCCGATGAATCCGCTTGTTAACGGAACGGAAACGGATGCGAAAGCCAATGCTGCGAACCAGAATGCGAATTTCGGAGCTTGTTTTGCAAATCCTCCCAATTCATCCAGGTTTCGGGTTCCTGTTCTGCGTTCGATAATTTCTACTGCAAGGAACAAACCTACTGCAACCAATCCGTGGTTCAGGATTTGAACCATACTTCCGGAAAGTGCATCGAAGTTACAGGTCATGATAGCCGCTGCGATCAATCCGACGTGCGACATGGATGCGAAAGCAAACACGCGCTTGATGTCTTTCTGCTTGACGGCAATGATTGCTGCATAAACCACCCCGATTGTTGCCAGGATAATCACCGGGTACTGCAGGCAGTGAATGGCTTCAGGGAACAACGGAAGCATCCAGCGGATCATTCCGTACAAGGCCATTTTCAGCATAATCCCTGAAAGCAGCATGGTTCCTGCCATCGGTGATTTCGTATAGGTATCCGGCTGCCATGTGTGGAACGGGAATACCGGAATTTTAATCGCAAATGCCAGGAAGAATCCAAGAGCTAACCAGCAAGCTGTTTTACCCGTAAAGACCACTGCTTTCAAATCTTCGATGAAGAACGTCGGTGCGTTTACTTTGATTCCGATCAATGCAGCAAGCATCGCCAGGGATCCTACAAAGGTGTAGATGAAGAATTTGGTCAATGCCGCTTTTCTTTCCGGAGCTCCGAACCACCAGGAAATTAAGAAAATCGGGATCAGGGTGATTTCCCAGAATACATAGAACCACAATCCGTCCATGGAGATAAATACCCCGATCAACCCTAATTGCATGAAGAAGACCATACTTGTGAACAAGCGGTTTTCAGCCAATTCGTTTTTGAAGTTTGAAACCAGGATCAACGGAACCAAAACCGCTGTCAACAATAACATCAACAGGGAAATTCCGTCGTAACCAAAACTCAGTGTAATTCCGTAAAACCACGGCTTCTGCATAAATAAATGCATCGTTCCATCATTGTTGTACTGCATCATACAGGCTATTACAACAACTAAAACGGCAAGCGAACCGATAATTCCGTATGCACGGACTCCCTGTTTCGGGATAATCAATACCGATAACGCAAAGAAAACTGGTAAAATAAATAAAAGTACTTCCACGTCTTAGTTTTTATAATAGATAATGTAATAAACAATCAACCCGATGATTCCGAAGACCATCCACAAGATGTAGTTGTCTGTTCTTCCCGTTTGGATCTTACGGATCAAATCACCGGATTTCCCAATGGTTTTTCCTAAACCGACAACGCTTCTGTGCAAGAATGCTCCTTCGAAATAGTGTGCTCCTTTTTCGGACAACCAAAGTGTCGGTTTCACGAACAGGAAGTCGTAAATTTCATCGAAATACAATTTCATCGCGGAAGCTTTCTCCCAACCTTTCAATTGCTCGTCTGCAACCGGAACGCTGTTTTTCTTCACGTATACGATGTATGTTACAATTGCAATAATCACTGCCATTGCTCCGGCCGCAACCATCAGCATCAAAGTCGTATTCGGGTCTCCGTGCTCAACAGGAGTCATCAATCCGTCTACGTTCTGTGCGTAGTGGTGAGACAGCCAGTGTGTTCCGTTGTGCAGGAATACTCCCGGTAAATTCAATAATCCTCCGAATACAGACAATACTGCCAGGATAATCAGCGGCAGGGTCATGGAAGCCGGTCCTTCGTGTACGTGGTGCTCCTGCTCGTGTGTTCCGCGGAATGTTCCGAAGAAAGTAACGAAGTATAAACGGAACATGTAAATCGCTGTCAGAGCTGAGCTGAACATCAATGCGAAATACACGAATTTGTGTGATTCGAATGCATGACCGATAATTTCATCTTTGGAGTAGAATCCGGACAATAATGGAATCCCGGAGATTGCCAGTGTTCCGATCAGGAACGTGAAGTGTGTAATCGGAATTTTCTTGCGCAATCCACCCATTTTGCGGATATCCTGTTCGTCAGACATCGCGTGGATCACACTTCCTGAACCTAAGAACAACAAGGCTTTGAAGAAAGCGTGCGTTGTAACGTGGAACATAGCCGCCGTGTAAGCTCCCATTCCCAGTGCTACGAACAACATCCCCAGCTGTGAAACGGTTGAGTAAGCCAGTACTTTTTTGATATCGTTTTGACGCATCGCGATGAAAGCCGCCACGATGGACGTTGCCAATCCGATGTACAGCATGATTTCTTTGGTCAGTTCTGCGTGTTCAAACAAGTAGCTTGAGCGAACAGTCAGGAAAATACCTGCTGTTACCATCGTTGCCGCGTGGATCAGTGCTGAAACCGGAGTTGGTCCAGCCATCGCATCCGGCAACCACGTGAACAATGGAATCTGAGCCGATTTTCCGGTTGCTCCGATGAACAAACAGATGGTGATTCCGAAGATCAGGCACTCGGAGATTTCAAATCCTTTTGCCATCACTGCTTTTGCTACTTCAGCATATTCCAGCGTTCCGAATTTTCCTAAGATCAGGAACAACCCGATCAGCAAGCCCAAATCCCCGATCCGGTTCATGATGAATGCTTTTCGTGCCGCCAGGGTGTTTTTGAAGTCCTGGTACCAGAATCCGATCAATAAATACGAACAGATACCTACACCTTCCCATCCGAAGAACAGCATGAAGTAGTTGCTTCCCAATACAAGCACCAACATCGCGAAGATGAAGAGATTCAGGTATACAAAGAATTTATAATAACCCGCATCGTGTTTCATATAGCCCATGGAGAACAGGTGGATCAATGTTCCCACACCTGTAACGATCATCGTCATCCACATGGACAGGTTATCTGCGTATAAACGCGCGTGCAGCGAGAACGATTCTGTTTGGATCATCGTGAACAAATGAGCCGTTACCGGTTTTCCGTGCTGTACGCCCATGAAAGCCATGGTTGCCAGGATAAACGAAACCAGCATTACGCCTGTTGCGATCGTTCCTACGATTGTTTTGGATAAATTTTTTCCGAGAGTACCATTAATGAATGCTCCGATCAATGGAAGCAGCACAATTAACGGGAGTAGTTGTGATACCGACATGTTTTAGTTTTTTAATTTATTAAACAATCGAATATCTACAGAGCGTGTATTTCGGAACAAAAGCACGAGGATCGATAATCCCACCGTTGCTTCTGCCGCTGCCACTACCATGACGAAAAACACGAATAACTGTCCGTCTGCCTGACCAAAATACGTTGAAAAAGCCACTAAAAGCAAGTTCACCGCATTGAGCATCAACTCAATGCACATCAACAAAATGATTGCATTCTTCCGGTAAAGTACTCCGAACACACCAATGATGAACAATGCCGTAGCAAGGACCATGTAGTGCTGGATCTTTACACCTGATTCAAATAATGTCGCTAATAACATAATTACTCTATCGTTTGTTTTTCACGTTTCGCTAATAGAACTGCTCCGACCATTGCTGCAAGGAACAGGACGGAAGAAACTTCGAAAGGAAGTACGTATTTTGTAAATAATACCTGTCCAAGGTTCTCTACCAATCCCACTTTCGGAGAGTTCTCATCGATCATCGGAGCTGCCAGAACAGCATCGCGCATAGCTGCTACCAATACCAGGAACAACCCACCTCCTGCAACTGCCGCACCGATAGTCATCAACGGGGAATGCTTGGGTTCGTTTTCTTTGTTCAGGTTTAACAGCATCAATACGAAGAGGAACAATACCATGATCGCTCCGGCATATACAATGATGTTTACGATTGCGATGAACTGTGCGTTCATCAATACGTAATTTGCCGAAATCAGGAAGAATGTCAGTACCAGGTACAACACGCTTCTCACCGGGTGTTTACTCAAAACGACCATCAAAGCCGTCCCGATTGTCAATCCGCCCAGAATGTAAAATAGATACAATAAATTCATTATGCTGGTCTTTTTCCGGTTAATTGTCTCTTACTGATGTCTACGCGCTGATCAACCGGTTCTACCAGTTTGTCTTTCCCGTAAACAAAATCATTGCGCTCAAAATAGGTCGGAACGATGCGATCTGTTAAGAAAATCGCTTCTTTCGGACAAGCTTCCTCACACAATCCGCAGAAAATACAACGCAGCATATTGATTTCATATGTGGTGGCGTATTTCTCTTCTCTGTACAGATGCTCTTCTCCTTTTTGGCGCTCTCCGGAAGTCATGGTGATTGCTTCCGCCGGACATGCTACTGCGCACAATCCGCAAGCCGTGCAATTTTCACGTCCCTGCTCATCACGCTTCAACACGTGCTGTCCACGGTAAACAGGTGCAAATTCGCGTTTCTGCTCCGGGTATTTTACCGTGTTGTTTTTCATGAACAAGTGCTTCAGGGTAATCCACATACCTCCCAAAATTGCCGGGAAGTAGAGTTTCTCCTTGAAGGTCATTTGCTTGTTCGAAACAACTTTTTTGCGATTTGATAAACTTTCCATTCTACTATCTATAAGCTATTTCCGGTTTTCTTTTCTAAGGATGTGTTCAATCCCAATGGCTGCTCTGTTTTCACAACACCAGCAGATTCGTTTGCTTTGTCTTTAGAGAACCATCCGGATGTGTATGCGATTACCACCCCTGTAACCAGGAGGTTGATCAACGCAATCGGAATCATTTTCTTCCAACCGATGTGCATCAGCTGATCGTAGCGGAAACGCGGCAATGTCCAGCGAATCCACATGAATACGAAGATGAAGAAGAATGTTTTTCCGAAGAAAACCAGTGTTCCTAAAATTGCCAGTGTATTTCCGGAGAAATTGTCCATTCCCGGGAAGTTGTATCCTCCGAAGAACAATGCGGAAATGACTGCACAGGAAATAAACATGTTTACATATTCTGCGAACAGGAAGAACCCCAGTTTCATCGCACCGTATTCTGTGTGGTAACCACCGATCAACTCGGATTCACATTCCGGTAAGTCGAACGGAGCGCGGTTACACTCTGCCAATGCTGTGATCAGGAATACGACGAAACAGATCGGCTGTTTGAATACGTTCCAGGAGAACCATCCGTCCTGCCAGAAACCATGCTGCTGATCTACGATCTCGCGCAGGCTCAGTGATCCGGTCATCAACACAATGGTAATGACGGAAACTCCCATGGCCAATTCGTAGGAGATCATCTGTGAACTCGCACGGATTGCTCCGAAAAGGGCAAATTTGTTGTTGGAAGCCCAGCCTCCGATCATGATTCCGTATACCCCGATGGAAACCGCTCCCATGATGAAGAGGATTCCTACGTTTACGTCTGCAACCTGCAGTGCAATGGTTTCTCCGAAGATTTTCAAATCCGGCCCCCATGGAATAACCGCCCCGGTGATCAGGGAAGTAAACATGGCGATTCCCGGCCCGATAATGAAGAGCCACTTGTCGGCATTCGTTGGACGGAAATCTTCCTTGAAGAACATTTTTCCACCATCTGCCAACGGCTGCAACAAACCGAAAGGCCCCGCTCTGTCCGGACCGATACGATCCTGCATCCACGCTGCAACTTTACGCTCCATCAGCGTCAGGTAAGCTGCAATTCCCAATGTAATTGCGAAGAGCGCAACAACTATGATTAATTTTATGATCATCTTACTTTCCAGTTAGTTTTTTAGCTTCGATTTTATCGTCAGCAATGTACTGGTTCTGGGAAATCACGGAGTGACGGTTAATCACGCGTGGTCCTTCGATTTTCCACTGACTCTTGTCTTTTTTGTCGAAACGGCATTCGTTACAAATCCAGGCTGTTTTCCCGTCGATGTCTTCGATTTCACCGTACTTGTCTTTGCGACCTGTTACGCGGTAAATTTCGTCTCCGAACATCCAAACCACTGCTTTTCCGGCACATTTGGTACACTCACAGGATGCTTCCATCGGTTTGAGGAACCATACACGGCTTTTGAAACGGAATGTTTTGTCGGTCAAAGCTCCTACCGGACACACATCGATTACGTTTCCGGAGAAATCGTTGTCGATTGCTTTCTCAATGTATGTGGAGATTTCCGCATGGTCTCCGCGGTGCATGACCCCGTGAACGCGCTGGTTGGTCAACTGGTTTGCCGTGTAAACACACCGGTAACACAGGATACAACGGTTCATGTGCAACTTGATTTTGTCGCCGATATCGATCGGGTCAAACGTTCTGCGTTTTTCTTCGTAGCGCGTTCCTTCTTTTCCGTGTTCGAAACCCAAATCCTGCAAGTGGCACTCACCGGCTTGGTCACAAATCGGACAATCCAACGGGTGGTTGATTAATAAGAACTCCGTTACAGCCGCACGGTTATCGTACACGCGTTCCGAAGTTTTGTTTTTCACCACCATTCCATCGTTTACCGGAGTAGAGCAGGAAGCCACTAATTTCGGCATCGGGCGCGGATCTGCAGCTGAACCGGCAGCAACTTCTACCAGGCAGGTTCTGCATTTTCCACCACTCCCCTGCAGTTTACTGTAGTAACACATTGCAGGAGGAACTACGTCTCCGCCGATCTTGCGAGCAGCATTCAGGATCGTTGTTCCCGGTTCTACTTCTACTTCAATATCGTCAATGATAACTTTTACCATAATCGAGCTACTATTTTATACTAAAGGCATGTGATTGGAAGCAATTCCGAAGTTGCGTTTTACAGCTTCATCCGGGTGCGTCACGTGCCATTCAAATTCTTCTCTGAAGTGACGGATTGCCGCCGCTACCGGCCATGCAGCAGCATCACCCAGCGGACAAATCGTGTTTCCTTCTATTTTCTTATTGATTTCTGCCAACAAATCGATGTCGTGCATGTGTCCTTGTCCGTGTTCGATGCGGCGGAGTACTTTCTCCATCCATCCGGTTCCTTCCCGGCAAGGGGAACATTGTCCACAAGATTCATGCGCATAGAAACGTGCAAAATTCCACGTGTTTCGTACGATACACTGATCTTCGTCGAATACGATGAATCCTCCTGACCCCAGCATGGATCCGGTTGCAAAACCTCCTTCTGCCAAACTTTCGTATGACATCAAACGGTCTGTTCCTTCTGCTGTTTTGGTAATCAGGTTTGCAGGCAGGATCGGAACGGAAGATCCTCCCGGTACACACGCTTTGATTTTCTTCCCGTTTGCGATTCCTCCACACCACTCATCGGAGTAGATGAATTCTTCTACGGAAAGTCCCAGCTCGATTTCGTACACTCCTGGTTTTACCAGGTTTCCGCAAGCAGAGATCAATTTGGTTCCGGTACTTTTACCAATCCCGATTTTTGCATATTCAGCACCACCGTCGTTCACAATCGGAACTACAGCAGCAATGGATTCTACGTTATTTACCACGGTCGGGCATCCCCACAAACCTTTTACAGCCGGGAACGGCGGTTTGATACGCGGGTTTCCTCTTTTTCCTTCCAGGGACTCGATCAATGCGGTTTCTTCACCACAGATGTATGCTCCTCCTCCGGGACAGATTGCCAGGTCCAGGTCGTAGCCCGAACCCAGGATATTTTTTCCAAGGAATCCGTTTGCATAGGCTTCTGCAATCGCTTTTTCCACGATTTCCAGGACCCACATGTATTCTCCGCGGATATAAATGTATGATTGGTTACATCCCAGCGCGTAGGAAGAAACGATCATTCCTTCTACCAGCAAATGCGGGATTTTTTCCATCAGATAACGATCCTTGAAGGTTCCCGGCTCGGATTCGTCAGCATTACACAAAAGGTAACGCGGAACTCCTTCCGGCTTTGCCAGGAAAGACCATTTCATTCCTGTCGGGAATCCTGCACCACCACGACCTCTCAGTCCGGATGCCTGAACTTCTTCAACCACATTTTGCGGCGACATCGTTTTCAAAGCTTTCTCTACAGAACGGTAACCTCCGTTTTTGCGGTAAACTTCAAAAGTTTCAATTCCGGGAACGTTTACATGTTCCAATAATAGTTTTCTTCCCATTCCTATTTATCTGAATGTTCTTTACGCAAAGTATCTAACAACTCATCTACTTTCGCAGGAGTCAAATGCTCGTGGTAGTGTTTTCCGCACTGCAGCATCGGGCCGTAACCACAAGCTCCGAGGCATTCTGCTGTTTTCAGCGTAAACATTCCGTCAGCAGAGGTTTGCCCTACTTTGATATCCAATTTTTGTTCGATGTGTTCGATGATCTGGTCTGAACCAACCAGCATACAAGGTCCTGTACGGCATACTTCCAACACCACTTTTCCCGGTTTTTCGATATTGAACATCGTGTAAAAAGTGGCTACCTCATATACTTCGATCGGTTGAATATTCAACAGGCGTGCTACGTAATTCATGGTCGGTACGCTCAACCAGCCTCCGAATTCTTCTTCCGCTATGTGAAGAATACGCATCAGGGCACTTTTTTGCTTTCCTTCCGGAAAGAGCCCGATAATACGCTCTACTTCTTTCATTTTCTCAGCACTGAACTCCGGTTCCGGCTGATTCACATATTCATTTGTTGCTATCGTACTCATCTTATGCGTCCAATTCTCCTGCAATCACGTTCAAGCTACTTAATGTCAATACTGCATCTGAGATGGTTTGACCGGTAATCATTTCGGGATATGCCTGGTAATAAATAAAACAAGGTCTTCTGAACTGAAGTCTGTATGGTGTTCTTCCTCCGTCTGAAATCAGGTGGAAACCTAATTCTCCGTTTCCTCCTTCTACGGCATGGTATACTTCTCCGACCGGCACAGGTGTTTCACCCATAATGATCTTGAAGTGGTAAATCAAGGCCTCCATTTTCGTATATACGTCTGCTTTCGGAGGCAGGTAGAATTCCGGAACATCCGGTGAGAAATGTTTCCCTTCCGGAAGGTTTTTATAGGCTTGTTCGATGATTTGCAAACTCTGGCGCACTTCTTCCTGGCGCACGCAGAAACGGTCGTAGGTATCTCCCTGTGTTCCTACCGGGATGATGAAGTCGAAATCTTCATACGATGCATACGGATTCATCACGCGGACATCGTAGTCAACTCCTGCTGCACGCAGGTTTGGCCCTGTAAAACCGTAGTCCATTGCACGTTCCCCTGAAATTCCTCCGGCTCCGATTGTACGATCCATGAAGATGCGGTTGCGCAACAACAGGTTGTCGAATTCCTGGAAGCGTTTCGGGAACTCTTTCAGGAACTTTTGCAGTTTGGTATGGAAAGTCGGTGAGAAATCACGCTCAAACCCACCGATACGACCGATGTTGGTTGTTAAACGTGCCCCACATACTTCTTCAAACAATTCATAGATTTTTTCGCGTTCCTGGAACATGTAGGTAAATCCTGTCAATGCTCCGGTATCTACCCCGATGACGGAATTACATACCAGGTGGTCTGCGATACGTGACAATTCCATGATGATCACACGCATATAGTCTACGCGCTTCGGAACTTCCACACCGATCAGTTTTTCCATCGTCATTTCCCATCCCATGTTGTTGATCGGGGAAGAACAATAATTCAATCGGTCTGTGATCGGAGTGATCTGGTTGTAAGGTCTGCGTTCAGCCAGCTTTTCAAAAGCGCGGTGAATGTACCCTACAGTTTGAACGGAACCTAAGATTTTCTCCCCGTCAACCGTCAAAACGTTCTGGAAAATTCCGTGCGTTGCCGGGTGCGTAGGCCCTAAGTTCAGCGTTGCAATTTGTCCGTCGATGGTTTCATCGGCAAACAAGCTTTTATTTTTGGGAGTATCGCTCATAGTTTCTTTATTAGCTACTCTGATTCTTGATTTACTAATTAACGACCGAAGTAACGATCGTCTTTATCTTCTCTCGTTCCGTCTTCCAGGTGGTATTCTTTACGCATCGGGAAGTAATCCATTGAATCTTCATTCAGGATTCGCGTCAAATTTGGATGTCCTTCGAAGATCACTCCAAAGAAATCGTATGTTTCACGCTCCAGCCAGTTTGCACCTACATAGATGTCTGTGATAGTCTGAATGGATGGATTTTCAATCGGAAGAAATGCACGAATCCGCAGACGCACATTGTGGATGAAGGAATGAACCTGGTAGTTTATACAGATTTCACGACCTTTGTTATCCGGGTAATGCACTGCTCCAAGTAGTGTCAGGAACGACATTTTCAGCACCTCATCTGTTTTCAACCAGGAAATCAAATCGTGTGCTTTGTCAGCAGGCACTTCAACAGTCAAAAAACCGTACGGTTCTTCGTGTTTCAGGATTGCATCGCCGAACTTGTCCTGCAGACGAGCCAAGACCATTTCATTTGTCAATTTATTGCTCATCGTTCAAATCGTATTTCTTCAACAAATGCTTGTATTCATCCGAATAACGGCGGCGCAATGATTCGCTTTTCACCAAGCGGTGAATGTTCATACAGCCTTCGATGATTTGCTCCGGTCTTGGCGGGCATCCCGGAACGTAAACGTCTACCGGAATCACGCGGTCAATTCCCTGCAATACCGAGTAAGTATCAAAAATCCCTCCTGAAGAAGCACATGCACCGACAGACAAAACCCATTTTGGCTCTGCCATCTGCTCATATACCTGTTTCAGGACAGGAGCTAATTTTTTCGAGATTGTCCCGGCAACGATCAATAAATCTGCCTGGCGGGGAGAAAAGGACATCCGTTCCATTCCGAAACGCGCCACGTCGTAGTTACTTCCCATGGTCCCCATGTATTCGATACCACAGCAAGAGGTAGCGAAAGGAAGCGGCCAAACCGAGTTTGCACGAGCAGCTCCAATCACCTTGTCAAGCAATGTCAATTGAAACCCTTCTCCATTAATGGTTTCTACACCATTGATAATTTCTACTTTTCCCATTCTAAAGCACCTTTTTTAAGTACGTAGAAAAATCCTGTAAGGAAGAATGCCACGAAAACAATTACTGCGATCAATCCGTCTGACTGCAGGAAATGGAAATTCACTGCATACGGGTAGAAGAAAATCACTTCCACATCGAAAAGCACGAATAAAATTGCAGTTAACAAATAACGGATGGAGATCGGGAAACGAGCGTTTCCAACTTCTTCAATACCACACTCCCAGTTGGAATTTTTCTTTTTACCTAATAGTTTAGGACCAAGCAAAGGAGCCACCACCAGAACTGTAATAACAAATCCTAAAGCAACGGCTGCCTGAAGCAATATTGGTAAGTAATCTTCTGCAGAAGACATAATCACTAGTTTTAAGACTCGCGAATTTAATACATTTTAACAAGAACACCCGGCGCAAAAATCTATTTAGATTTAATCTAAATTACCGGTAACTAATTCCCAAACGCCCCGAAATCGCTGGTCGATGAAAAGTGTTGGTCGGGCGAAGATAATGGCTGATTGGTAAGAAAGCTTTCATGCAACCTTCCTGAAATATGCCTCGTAAGATCAGTATGGCGGTTGAAATTTTTCTTTCTTATGACGTTAGTATGCTCCGGTAAAATGCACCCGGGAAGAAAGAACCGGAGGCTTGTTAAACTTTGATTTCCAGATAGCATCGTATTACAATCTACATATATTTGCACTTCTAACTGCATGTAACATGGCTAAACGATTACTAATCTCTTCTAAATCATTCCTTACATTATTGATTTTTTACGTTGGATTTTCCTGTTTTTATGGGTTTTCCCAGGCAGGCGCCAATGATCCCTTATTCAATACTGCCGATCCCGGTTTTGGAATTGGTGACGGTGCGGATAATTGGGTAGATGCAACTGTTTTATTACCGGATGGCAAATATTTAATCGGAGGGGCATTTGCAAAATACAACGATGTGCGCTGCGAGGGAATCATGCGCATCAATCACGACGGATCGATTGACCCGACGTGGAATGTTGGCGGAACCGGAGCAACAACCTCAACATACGGAGAGGTTTACAATATCGACGTTCAGCCGGATGGTAAAATCATCATTGTAGGTGATTTCACCAAATACAATGGGGTGACCCGAAACCGGATTGCCCGTTTGAATGCAGATGGTACATTAGATCTGTCATTTAATCCCGGAACCGGACTGAATAATCTCACTTCAGAAATCGTTTTGCTGCCGGACGGCAAAATGCTGGTAGGAGGTTCTTTCACAACCGTCAATGGAACGCCCTGTGTTGGTATCGCCCGGTTAAACAGCGACGGAAGTCTCGATCCGACGTTTAATTCGGGCGGAAGTGGTGTGAGCAGTGCCGGAAGCAGTTATTCGAATACCGTATGCGCCATCACCGTTCTGACTGATGGCAGAATCTATATTGGCGGAGCATTTACGTATTACAACGGCAATACCCGCATTCGTGAAGCCATTCTCTATGCTGACGGTTCACTTGATCCGACATTCGTAACAGGATCCGGAACCGGAGGACCTAACGCAACCGTTCAGGATGCAATTCAGCAACCCGATGGAAAATTGGTCATCATTGGTGATTTTAACAATTACAACGGTATTGCACGAAACTTTATCGCACGCATTAACCTTGACGGGACGCTTGATATGACTCTGAATCCATCTTATAGTTCATCCATCGGGTTCAACAATGGATTGCGCACAGTGAACATATTACCCGACGGCGATATCCTTGCAAGCGGTCAGGCATCAGCTTATAGCGGAACAACGATTTCCAAAATAGCCCGTTTGAATGCTGACGGATCACTGGATGCCGGATTTAGCACCGGAACCGGTTTCACTTCTCCGGGTTACAGTACGTATGTAGACATCAGCTTGCCACAGGCAGATGGAAAAATACTGGTAGGCGGAACGTTTAAATATCTGAATGGCCAGTACTACCGGAATTTAGTGCGCTTGAATGCCGACGGAACACTGGACCCTTCTTTCAATTCCGGTTCCGGTTTCAATAGTGGCGCAGTAAATAGTGTCAAAGAACTACCGGATGGTACATTGATCGTTGGAGGCGAGTTTAACCGGTTCAATGGCGTTACCAGGGAAGGATTGGTAAAACTGAACGCTGACGGAACACTCAATACATCTTTTCCCATAACCAATTTTGCTACCGGCGGAGATTTCAGATGTGTGCGAAAAGTCATTATTCAACCGGATGGAAAAATTTTGATCGCAGGAAGTTTTTACGGGATCAATGGTTCATCCCGGAAATGTATTGCGCGCCTGAATGCCGATGGGACTCTTGAGACGGCATTTAGTCCGAACGTAACCATCTCGGACACCATCCATGCCATGGTGCTTCAACCGGACGGAAAAATAATCATCGGAGGAAAATTTTCTGCGGTTGATGGAGTTTCCCGGTCAAATATCGCACGATTAAATGCAGACGGAACACTGGATGCAACCTTTACGGTCGGATCCGGCTTTCTTCTTACGGTGCGTTCCCTGGCACTTCAATCGGATGGGAAAGTACTTGTCGGCGGAGATTTTACCTATTACGCTTCAACCGCGATCAACCGCATTGCACGCTTAAATACCAACGGAACATTAGATGCCACATTCAATGTTGGAAATGGCTGCAATAATGTTGTGAATTCAATCGCTGTTCAGCCGGACGGAAAAATTCTGATCGGCGGAAAGTTTAACACCTTTAACTCAACAATTGCACCCCGATTGACGCGGGTTTTAACAAACGGAAGCCCTGATCCGTCATTTGCCATTGGAACCGGGTTCAACACAACCGTTTCTGAAATTTACTTAAAGGATGACGGGAAGATTTTTGTTGGCGGACAGTTTACCACCTTTAACGGGAATGCACGAAAAGGTGTGATTTGCCTGAACCCGGGAGGCTCCGAGAATACTTCGTTTCAATTCGGAACGGGAGTAACTGCCAATACCGATGTCCGATCTATTTTGCAGTTGAGCAACAACAAAATGCTAATCGGAGGTGATTTCACTTCTTATAATGAAATCGGTCGCAACCGGATGGCCTGGTTAAACAGTCCGGCGAACACGTACAATACAATCACTCAAACGGTGTGTAACTCGTATACCGGCCCTTCGGGAACAAATTATACCTCATCGGGGACTTATTCGGATGTGATTCCGAATGCTGCAGGTACAGATAGTATCATCACGCTTCAACTTACCATAAATCCTACTATTTATCATTCGGATGTTGTGACAAGTTGCGGACCTTACACCTGGAGTAATGGCGTGACCTACTTCAGTAATACAACCGTTTCACAGACATTAAGCAGCCAGGCAGGATGTGATTCAATCGTTACGTTACAGCTAACGGTTCATCAACCCAGTTCCGGAATCCAGGTTGTGTCAGCATGTGATTCGTACGTATGGATCAACGGAGTTATTTATTATGCAAGTACTTCTACACCGACTTATACCCTCACCAATTCACAAGGCTGCGACTCAATTGTAACACTCCATTTGACCATTCATGTACCTACTTCCGGAACACAGGTCGTTTCAGCGTGCGAATCCTATACCTGGATAGACGGAATTACGTATTCTTCCAATAATTCTTCTGCAACATATCATTTGCAAAACAGTTTTGGCTGTGATTCTGTGGTTAACCTTCAATTGACCATCCTGCAATCATCCGGAAGCGTGGAAGAGGTAACTGCCTGCGGAGAATATACCTGGGCCGATGGGATAACATATACGTCTTCCACCAATTCACCGACTCGTGTACTTCCCAATGCTCTGGGTTGTGACTCTGTGATTTCACTTCACTTGACGATCCTTCCATTATCAGGAAGTGTGGAAGAAGTAAGCGCTTGTGGAGAATACACCTGGATCAATGGAGTAACATACACGGCTTCTACCAATTCACCGACGCTTGTATTTCCAAATGCAGCGGGCTGCGACTCTGTTATTTCCCTTCATTTGACAATCCATCCCCTACCTGCGGTTTCCGCGTTAGAGAATGGAGACGGAACAATCAGTGCTTCAGGCTTCGGGACTTACCAATGGATCGATTGTGCTACAAACACGATTCTGGTGAACGAAACCAATGCCTTGTTTACTCCAACTTCAGACGGATCATACGCGGTAATTATCACCGATACGGAAGGCTGCGAAGACACTTCGTCCTGCATCGTGATTGACTATTTAGGTCTGAGCAAAGGTGTTTTATCAAACGCATCCATTCATCCGAATCCAACAGTGGATTTGGTCACAATTGATTTTCCGGGCGGAAAGGCTCAATTAACCGTTCATGACGCTCAGGGGAAGTCCATTTTTTCAAAAGAAATAGCAACCGGAGAAAAAGTTTCGTTGCAACATGAGGAGGCCGGAGTTTACATTTTTACGCTGGATACCGAATCGGGTAAAAAAATAGCGCGTGTCGTGAAATGGTAATGAAATGCTGAATTTATCAGCGCATGATGAACGGAACGTTGATAGTCAGGTTGACATAATCGTTTCCGAGGTTGAAGGGATTGTGGTTGAAACCGAAGGTATGGATGTAGGTCAGGTCGACAAAACTCAGCAAAGAAAAACCGATTTCTGCAGAAATCCGGTTGTCGGTTCTGCCGTTCCAATCCGTATAGCAGAGATATCCCGCACGGATCACACCGAAGTAATACCCGTATTCCAGCGTTACTTTCGGCGCCATGAGTAAATCCTTCGACAACCTGAAATCCGAGCCGACAGCAAATCCCACATGCTTAAACGGCAGATATTCCGTTTCGTGCCACCCGAAGTGGAAGGCTCCGCCAACGAATCCATCTTTTCCCTGCATGTAGTTCACCCGCAAACCTCCGATCCGGAAATCCGGGTCTATGCCAAACTCTTCTCCGAAGGATTCTCTGCTTTGCGCCTGAACCGGTTCAAAGACCAGGAAAACCAGCAGAAATAAGGTCATGTACTTTTTCATCTGTTTCAATTTAGCTGTTTTGGTTGAATCATGTTATTTCCACAAGGCCCCGGTTTTCCAGAAATGATTCGAAATCGGGATGGATAAGGTCACATTCAGGTTGGAGGAACGCATCCGGAAAGGATCTCCGTTGAAGCCGAACGCATGCAGGTAGGTAATATCTAAAAATCCCAGGATGGAAAACCCGGCTTCGATAAATAGGCGGTGTTCCGAGCGCGACCTGAAGTCGGTATAGTATTGATGCCCCACTCTTCCGACCAGAACCAGGTAACGGTATTCGAAAGAGAGTTTCGGCGCGTAAACGGTTTCTGCGCCGGAGATTTTGAAGTCGATTCCGGCAGAAAATCCGATGTGTTCGATGGGCAAGTCGTAACTTCTGCACCACCAGATCACCGGAACAGCCACCCCGAGGTAGTCGTATTTTCCCTTCATGTAGTTCACGCGGGCTTCAACGGAGAAGCGGTTGTATCTGTGTCCATAATCCGGGTTTACTCCCAGCGTGCGGCGAACAGCAAGGGAATCATACAATATAAGACTATCCGGAAGAACATTTCCCCTGCTCCCAAAGGCATTCAAAGCAGCTGCAATCACTAGTCCCAAAATTCCATTTTTCATCGCTGATATACAAAAAGGTTCCAGCGAAAATAGCGGGATTGGAAAGAAAGGGCGTTGCGATTTTCCGTACTTGGTTTTCAGCGGGACGGGATGGAGCGATTTATATGAATTATGAGTTGCGTTTTTACACACTTGTTACCAGTACATATTCACATCATCATTTCCTCCAGGTGAAACAAAAAAGTATCAATACCTGTAGTAGTTGCTCCTCCTCTAACAGCCTCCCATTTAAATATGTAATGACCTGACAATCTTTGCAAATAATCTCCGGAAAGATCTACACATCCATTCAATACTATTCCTTCAATCCAAGGATCTCCACTATTAAAATTATAATTTGGAGTCTCATCTAAATTACACACCTTATATCTAAAGGTATCATTCCCATCAAAACAAGATTGGTTTTTAAAATTCCATCGCATTTGCATTAATGGCAAAGCCCTGATTTCATAATCTTGTTGATTATTTCTAACCAAATGCACATAGGTTGGTGCTTTGATTAACGAATAAGAACCAGTATAATTAACAAATTGCAACGAAGAATAATCAAAAGAAAGATCATAGTGGTAATTTTTGTTTTTACGAGGTGCAAAAGCAATGGAAGCAGAACCATTTGCATCCGTCATTCCTTCCAGCACAAAATCCGTATATTCTATCTCTCCCAACTTTCCATTTTTAGACTTGTACTCCCGGATGGTATATTTTACTCCTGAAATAGGCTCATCGCTATACGGAATATGTGCTTTAATCGCAAACTCAATGGGATGATCCTTATCCAACTTTTTGCAGGAAAAGCATGTGAGCCCAACAAAAACGAATAGTAGCAGTTTCATAGCAATTGTTTTTCTCAAAAATGAGCATAATTTCCCAATTATGAGTTGCGATTTTCCGTACTTGATCGTTAATACTGCAGGAAAACTTCATTCGTCACTCCAGGCTGTAAGAAAAATGTATCGATATAGGTTGTGACCTGGTTGTTTCGGGTCACTTCGATTTGGTAAAATAATGTCCCTGATAATCTATCATCAAATACTCCATCAAACAAAGACCCACAACCATTAAAGTAGTTACCCCAAACCGAAATATACTCAAAAGACTGATTTGGAAACTCATCATAATTGAATGTTTTAAACCTCATTTTATCATTGGTATCAAAACAATTCACATTTTCAACCTTGAAGTGTACGCTACAATGTGGTAAGGCTCGGATTTCATAATCTTGTTGATCATTACGTACCAAATGCACATAAGTTGGTGCTTTGATTAACGAATAAGAACCGGAATAATTTGCAAATTGCATAGACGAATAGTCAAACGTCAGATCATAATAATAATTCTTGCTCTTTCGTGGAGCAAAAGCAATGGAAGCAACTCCATTTGCATCCGTCATTCCTTCCAGCACAAAATCCGTGTATTCCACCTCTCCCAGTTTTCCTTTCTTGAATTTGTATTCCCGGATCGTGTATTTGATTCCTGAGATAGGCTCACCATTATAGGGAATATGTGCCTTGATTGCAAATTCAATGGGGTTGTCCTTGTCCAACTTTTTACAGGAAAAGCATGTAACTCCGACAAAAACGAATAGTAGCAGTTTCATAGCAATTTTTTCTCAAAAATGAGCATAATTTCCCAGTTATGAGTTGCGATTTTCCGTACTTGATCGTTAATACTGCAAAAAAACTTCATTCATCACTCCAGGCTGCAAGAAAAATGTATCGATATAGGTTGTAATCTGGTTGTTTCGGGTCACTTCGATTTGGTAAATTTGATGACCAGATAAAATACTACTATTCGTAATCTCACCCAAAAAACCACATCCGTTAAAATAGTTACTGTAAGGAATATATTGAAATTGTTGATTTGGCTCTTCTTCCAAATGATATACTCTATATCTCATTTTATCATTTGCATCAAAACAATTCACATTCTCAATCTTAAAATGCATACCACAATGTGGTAAAGCTCTTATCTCATAATCTTGTTGATCATTTCTAACCAAATGCACATAGGTTGGTGCTTTGATTAACGAATAAGAACCGGAATAATTTGCAAATTGCATCGAAGAATAATCAAACGTCAGATCATAATAATAATTCTTGCTCTTACGAGGTGCAAAGGCAATAGAAGCAACTCCATTTGCATCCGTCATTCCTTCCAGCACAAAATCCGTGTACTCCACCTCTCCCAGTTTTCCCTTCTTGGATTTGTATTCACGGATCGTGTACTTCACTCCTGAAATGGGTTCACCGCTATAGGGAATATGTGCCTTGATTGTAAATTCAATGGGATTATCCTTGTCCAACTTTTTACAGGAAAAGAATGAAAACAATAAACAACAAGCGATTACTGTTCTACCAATATATTCTTTGTAACACATAATCCGTTCTTTAGTAGTTTGACCATATAGAATCCTGGTTTCAGCTCATGCATCACTTCCTCTCCGAAAGATACGTCCTTTTGGAACAATTCTTTTCCTGAAAGATCGAAAATTTGAACTAGTACCTGTTCTCCCGAAGCAATTTCTCCCCACCGAATAAAGAAACTGTGTTTCGACGGGTTCGGAAAGAGTGAGACCATTTCCGGCTTGTCTGTGAGGGAATTCCTGTATTCATCCTCTTCTCCCAAATTGTTTTCCGAAGTTCCCGGATTCGAATGGTTCGACAATGACTTCTCACAGGTAATGTCCCCGATATAAGCATGAAAATCAGACCCATTTTGAATGTGTACTCCCGGTGTGAAATGGATTTCTTTTACAGCTTGTGCATCCACCACAGCATTGGGTTCCACCACCAGATCTACAAAATCCGTCTTTTGAGTAACATGATTTCCCAAATGAATGGTATTCCCCGCCTCGTAATCTACCCGGTAAGAATATCCCGAACGGGTATAGAACCCAATCCGCAAGTTTTGCAGGAACACATGATCCGGTTCGGATTCCTCCATCACAAAATTTTTCTGGATAGCCTTGATCGGTGAGTCGATTCCCGCGTATGCATTTGGATCCTTCCGGTTCCCGGTGAGGTGTTCCGTGTTTTCATTCCAGCAAAACAAGGCATCAAATACAGTATAGTCGTAATGATTCCCGGGATAACCCAAATGCGGATAACCATAGTAGTTTGATGCATTTATAGGGTTTCCCAAATTTGCACTCACTTCATTATCATACATTAATTTCCGATTTTTAAAATTGTAATCCGGGTATCCATTATTTAAACTGCTATTCAAATCTTTTACATCATGAGTCAACACGGTCGGTGTAAATGAAAACAGGTAATCTTCTGTTATATCCGGAGCTCCTGTTAATTCCGATTGCAATTCATCGATAATATTCCGGATCGGGTTGTCTTCAATGAAAATGATTCCTCCGGGAGCGTTATCCAATACCAACGGATCCTTTGTTTTGGCTTCATAGGCCACTTTCCAGGGCTTGAAAAGCTGTTTGAACTCGTAATAAAACACCCGTTGTATTCCGTGTTTGAGGAAAGTCGCTTCAAACCTCCGGTCTACCCAACCCATCAGCGAACCATTTTGTTTGAAAAAGACCGCTCCCGTTTCATTGGGATAAGGAAGATGATTACACGAAAAATTTGAAAAATCGTAATCCGGTGTGGACGACCCGTTTGAAATAGAAATCATCCGCTGGAAGGAAGGAAACCCTAAGCGATGGCCATTCTTAGAATGATTGTAAGTAGTATGTTTCGCCAGATAAGATGTTCGGTAATCACTCGGACCCTGTCCCGGATTATCCCCGGAACCAGTACTTGTATGAAAATAGTGAAGCAGCTGCTTCGACAAAGGCGCATTCAAAATATAATGTAAAGCATAGGTTGTATAATCTGTAAATATATTATTGTACTCGTACTCCCATAAATATTCTACGGCATGCTGCATTCCCAACGGGACATTGGCTCCACCGTGTTCTCCGTCATTGGAAATGTATAAGCGGGTATGCGGATGCGGACCGTTTGCATGCAAATGTTTGTACTCCATTTTTTGTAACGCCAGGCGGGTCGCAAGCGAACCGGCACTGAATCCCATAATCACATTTTCCTGGTAGGAATCATTTTGAAATTTCCGGTTATTTACCAAGCTGATCAATTGTTCCAATAATTCAGCATTTTTCTCCACATAAGCATTCGGAGGAAAGAACTGGCAAATAATCACATCGAATCCTTCGTCATGTAAGTTCTCGATCAACCCAGCCTGATTGAATTGATTCGCTAGCTTTCCTATAGATGCAGGCCAATTTCTGGCATTATTTATTGATGCCTTATCTGTATGTGTTCCCCAACCCGCCACCATAATGAATGGCTTCCGTAGTTTATTGTCCGAACAGGCGTAATAGGTAGAGAATTTCAAATCAGGGGAGTAAATGGATGAAGATGTATAATTATCAGGATAAAGTGTTTCGTAAGCAATAAAATGCTGATTTACAACAGACTTTGAAACACTTCTCGGATTCATCTCCACTTCCTGCGTTACCTGAACCAGTTCCTGGTCGGAGAAATGAATGATAAAGGTCAGTTTCTGTTTTCCCCGCAGCCAATCGCTCAGATCTATGCTGGAATTGAAATACAGCAATTTGGTTTCATTGCGGCTTTGCACTTCCACAAAATCAATAGTTCTGCCGGCATTTCCGAAGAAGGTGTTTTCATTTAATTCCAACAACACGTTGTTGTAGGCGAAGGAATCGAGGAAAACGGAAGCATACAAGACTTTATTTTCGACCAGATCATTCGGAAGCACTTTCCGGTAAGGATTCGCGCCCGAAGTTGTTCTGAATTCTTCCGAAACAGCGGGTTTCAATGCGTTAATGTTTAAATCGACCACATAGAACGGGATGCGCAACTGACCGTATTCATCCAGGGAATAGAAATGATCGTAGACCGGGAACAGCACCGAGTCGCGGTGAAAACTTCCTGACCTATCCCACCAGTTCATCAGGGTGAACAGACCTAAAATTCCATTTCCACTGCATTGAATCGGTTGATTGTGATAAACCAACTTGTTGAAAACGGAATCTTCCAATTCAAGAGTCGCATTCCGGAAATACGGATTGGGCCACTGGCTGAAATCGGTATTGGAATAAGCATACTGCATCATCTTCAACGGGTTTTCAAAAACCAGCGTATCTGATTGCCCCCAAACCGGGGAACTCATTAACAATAGCCATCCTGCAATCAACTGTTTCATGGGTTACGGCTTTAGTTGTTGTTGCAGCTGCAAAATCAATTCCTGCTGTTGATTCACTAATTGAGACTGCTGATCCAGCTGATTTTTCATCTGAAGCAGGTAGAGCGTCAATTCTTCCACTTTTTCCATGAGCATGACGTTGCTTTCTGCCAGGTTGATTCCCTGTTCTTCCAGTTCGCAAGCTTCCGGAACGTTTGGAAGGTGATTGTTTGCCCGGATGTAAGCTCCCAATTCTTCCAGGGGCATCAGGTTATATGATTCTTCAAAAACATAATCCGGCCAGGCTTCCAGGTTGACTTTCACTTCCCGTGCATAAAGCAGTCCGGTGTTGTCCAGTTCCAGTAATTTGTATGGAACCGGATTTCCCTGAACCAGTTTATCGACAATCAGCGGATGTGTATTTCTATTGACTGCGGTCGTGATGTGGAGCTTCGATTCCGGATTGTTCTGCCCTATTCCGACTTTTACATCCGGGGCGCATTGGCTGCTCGTGTACAATTTTCCCGGGCCGTTTAGCCAGGTAGGAGCTGCGGGTGAAATGTAACCGTCTGCATCGTCTTTACACGGAGATGCTGCCGTAGCTGATTCGGAATAAACCAGGCTTTTCAAATCTCCCCCGTTTTTGAATTTCCCGTTTGCATTGATCAGCAGCACTCCGTCTCCGGCCAGCGTGGAATCACCGAGGGACTTCACTTTCAAGTCTCCTTCTTTAATGACTGTGGTTCCGACCAGCGTGGTTGCTCCCGAAACTTTCAGATCGTCTTTGAAGACTGCTTTTCCGGCTACTTTCAAATCTCCTTTGATGTGCGCCGTTTTATTGACAATAATGGAATCTTTGATGGTCAGCATGGAGTCGATGCGGGCAGAACCGTTGACTTGTAGTTTCGCTGACGGAGCGGTCGTTCCGATTCCTACATTTCCATTGGAAGGAAGCGTATTGGTTTGTGCGATGGTGTGGTTGCAAAGAAGTAATAGGTTACAGCAAATAAGTGCCCAAAGGCGTCCGTGAATAGTGTTTTGCATATCTGTGAAGTAATAGTTATGGTTTCAATCTGTACAATCTTAACTATTTTTTTAGACAAAACCAACTAAAACACTGATTTTTAACTGAAAGACTCGAATTTCATCAGGATAAACGAGGCATATCCGGCGATCAGATTACTCACAAGTGAGTAATAACCATTGATGAGCTTCTTCCGGGAAATACTTACAAATCTTCCGAATCTGAAACATCGCCGCGCAATGCCCGGTAACGTTTCCGTGCTTCGACGGTTAAAAGACTTCCTTTACACTCGAAAAGGATTTTCTTGTAGTATTCTGTGGCTTTTTCCTTGTCGTGGAGGTTCTTTTCATAGATTTCCGCCATCTGGAATACGGCATCGTCTGCCAGGATATCGTTTTTATAATAGGTGTAAATGCGGTTCAGGTAATCAAGCGCTTCCTTCCATTTTCCCTGGTATTCCATGGCTTGTGCTTTGCGCAGCAGGATTTCATCTGCCAGTCCGTGATCGGGGAACGCTGCATTGATCGAATCGTAGAGTTTGAAGGCACGGTCAAACTGGTGCTGCTCCAGAAGCAAATCGGCTTGTGCAAACTGGTACATGGCTGTGTAGTTACTGTCGAGTCCCAGGTTATCAGTGATCAAAACGGACAGTTTCATTGCGTCATTGGCAATGAGTTTACTGGTCGATTCTTTGAGGATGTCTAACTGCGACTGTGCAAACTTGAAATCTCCGTCGTAGTAAAACACGCGTGCATTCTTGTATTTCGCTTCGGAACCGATGGCTTCGAATTTGAAGTCTTTGTCGATCTGCATGTAATACAGGGATGCCTGCCAGATATCGTCTTTCAGTACCAATACGTCTGCCAGTGCCATTTTCACCTGTGCTTTTTCAAAGTCGGATAAGCCGGGAACAGCCAGACAGCTATCGAGCAGTTGCGCCGCGCCTTCGGCATCGTTTCCGTAATATGCTTTGATTTCTGCCAGTTCTTTTGCAGTGTAAACGGCATTTCGTCCCCAACCCAGCAGTTTCAATCCCTGGCGGTATTCTCTTTCTGCCGCAGCAATGTCTTCGGGCTGGTATTTCTTCTCTATCGTGATTTCGCGGTAACGGATATTGAGCAATGCACTGTACGCGGTATAATAATTCGGATTCTGCGAACCTTGTTCAATGATGTAATTGTATGCCGCACGTGCCGTTGTATAATCACTGTTTTCCACACACGTCTCAGCCAAGTCCATCACCCGGTAGCCGTTTCCTTTTTCTCTGCGGTCAAGTGCCTGTGTCTGCGTCAACGCCGCTTTGAACTCTTTCTTTTGGATGAACAACCAGATCAGCATTTCGGCATAAATGAAATCGTTGGGTTTCTTCTGAATCCGTACAAGCAGTTTCTCTTTCAGCTTTTGGTATACTCCTGTTTTGTCCTCCGAGAAGTCGATTTGTTTCGTCAGCGCATTCTGAATGTTGGAAGCATAATTCGGGTATTGATCCAACACATCAAAATACTCATCGATCATTTCATCCGTACGTCCAAGTAATGCATATACTTCTGCAAACTGAACCTGCAGCGGATAGTTTTTCTTCAGTTCTTTCCTGCCTGCTTCCAGCGTTTTCAATCCCCAATTTACTTTCCCTTTTTTCACAAAGGAATTGTACAACTCTACTACTTCATACCCGTTTGATGCGACTTGCTTGATGCGGTCGTTATAGAGTTTCTCTGTCTGAGACGTTCGTTCGGTTCGTTCGTACAAATCCCCCAGCGCAATGGTGTAGTCAAAATCTTTTGAGTTGGAAATGAGTTTTTTGAGAAACTTCTCCGCGTCTTTCTGCTGATTCGTTTTTTCCAGGCAATCCACATAACGCAGTTGGTCAAACTTGGTGCTCTGCTTGTTGATGATTTTTTCGAAATACGGAAGTGCCTTGTCGAATTCGCCGTTATTGTAGTATAAATTAGCCAATTGCTGGTCTGTGCTCGTTTGCGCAGAAAGAGCAAGGGAAAAGAACAGGCAACAAAAAATAATCAGGTGTTTCATCAAAGTACTTACTGCGTTGAAGGTGAATGTTCGTCCTTAAAACGTTCAAAAATAGGTTTAAATTGCTCGTAAGAATGTTTAAATTCTATAAATTGTTTCTCTAAAATCAGGCTGTGTTTCCGGATTTCTTTCGCTTCTTTGAGTTCAAATTGAACGTATTCATAATACTGCGCCCGGTCTCCCGCTCCGTTTTCCAGATCCGACTGCAGTGATTTCAACCGTTTTTGCTGTTCCTGCTGTGCTTTTCCAAGCTTTTTAAATTCTGAAGTGAAGAAATCAGTTGCCCGGTATGCCCGGATGAATCCGTCAATTTCCCCGGCAGTTTTCATATCCAGCGTGTCATTTCCCAATTCGATGTTGAAATCCAGCAAAATCATCTTGGATTGTCCGCGCAGTTTCAACAGCTGGTTTGTGTCCAACTCCCGTAGTAAGTGCACTACGGAATCGTTGGTCGCTTTGGTATACAGCACATCATCCTCAAACTTTCCGAGCTTGCTTTCACAGGAAAGCAGCAGGGCGAGCAGTAAAAGAAAGGAACCATTTCTGAGCATGAGACTAAGTTACGTAAAATGATTGGGTTGGGGTGAGTTGGGGAGTTCAAAACAAAAAATGGATTAAAAATGTGTGTGTTTTCCGTCGGAAAGCGAGTAGTAACAAGGGCTGTATGCAATATCGCGAATATGCATCAGGAACAAACAAAAAATCCCCTCTGCCAATCGACAGAAGGGATCTCATTATCCTATTGTGAATTAATCAATTCTTGTGAATCCCGTATACGGATGCAACACCTCCGGAATTTCAATTCCATCCAAGGTCTGGTAATTTTCCAGAATAGATGCCAGGATACGTGGCAGTGCTAACGCCGAACCGTTCAGGGTATGCGCCAGGTAATTTTTTTTATCCGCTCCCTTGAAACGCAGTTTCAAACGGTTTGCCTGGAACGTATCAAAGCGGGAACAAGAACTTACTTCCAGCCATTTTTCCTGTGCCGCAGAGTAAACTTCGAAATCGTACGTCATGGCAGAAGCAAAACCGGTATCTCCTCCACACAGGCGCAAAATGCGGTAGTGCAAGCCCAACTTCTCCAGCAATCCTTTCACGTGATCTACCATTTCAGTCAATGCTCTTTCCGTATTACGCGGGTGTTCGATGCGTACAATTTCAACCTTATCAAACTGATGTAAACGGTTCAAACCACGTACATGCGCTCCGTAGCTTCCCGCTTCTCGTCTGAAACAAGGCGTGTAACCTGTCATTTTGATAGAGAAATTCTCATCCGGAAGAACCACATCGCGGTAAATATTCGTCAACGGCACTTCTGCAGTAGGAATCATGTACAAATCATCTACGGGCATGTGGTACATCTGACCTTCTTTATCCGGCAACTGTCCGGTTCCGTATGCACTCGCCTCGTTTACCACGTGGGGAACCACAAACTCTTCGTAGCCTGCTTTTTCTGCTTCTTCCAGGAAGAAACGAATCAGGGCACGCTGTAATTTCGCTCCTTTTCCTTTGTAAACCGGGAAACCTGCTCCGGTAATTTTCACTCCCAGCTCAAAGTCGATCAAATCGAACTTCTTCGCTAATTCCCAGTGAGGAAGCGCGTTATTTTGCAATACAGCAGGCTCTCCGATCACTTCAATGATTTCGTTATCTTCCTCGTTCTTTCCGGCAACCACCTGTGTGTGCGGCACATTTGGAATCTGGTATAATAAATGGGTGATTTCATTTTCCAATGCATCCACCTGCAATTTCAACTGGTGTTCTTCCTGCTTCAGATCAGCTGTTTTTGTTTTCGCTGCTTCCGCCTCCGAAGCTTTACCACTTTTGAAAAATTCACCAATTTCCTTTGCAATTTTATTCAACTCGGACGCGATAGACTCCATGGACGTTTTCGCAGCACGCCATTGTTGGTCTTTAGCAATAATTGCATCGATTGTCTCTGTTACATCGATGTTGCGCTTTTTCAGTGCGGTGATGATCTCATCCCGTTCAGCGCGGATTTTGGTCATTTCTAACATAAATGAATGAATTTATGGTTTCAAAAAATGGTGATTTATAAAACATAAAAAGGCGAATTCCGTAACTGTCGGAACTCGCCTTTCTCAGAATGTTATAGTATTCGATTAAGCCTCCGCAGTTTCAAATGGAACTACCGATACAAACGAACGATTATCTTTCTTCTTACGGAACTCAACTGTTCCGTCAGTCAATGCATACAATGTGTGGTCTTTTCCAATACCCACATTGTTCCCTGGGTGGTGTGCAGTACCGCGTTGACGAACGATAATGTTCCCAGCGATTGCAGCTTGTCCACCAAAAATTTTCACTCCAAGACGCTTGCTTTCTGACTCGCGACCGTTTTTGGAACTACCGACTCCTTTTTTGTGTGCCATTTCTTTAAAATTTTGATCCGTCCGAAGACGAAATAATTACCCTTTAATATCTGTAATTGTAATTTGTGTAAAAGATTGACGGTGACCGTTTCTTTTCACATATCCTTTTCTGCGTTTTTTGCGGAAAATGATGATTGTATCACCTTTCACGTGATCATTAACTTGAGCAGTAACCTTAGCTCCTGCTATAGCTGGGGCGCCAATATTTACTTTCCCACCATTGTCTACTAACAAAACACGGTCAAATTCTACTTTTGATCCTGCTTCAGCATCCAGACGGTGTACAAAGATTTTTTGGTCTTTTTGCACTTTAAATTGCTGCCCTGCTATCTCTACAATTGCGTACATAACAGATGTTTTAAAATTTAATTTGGAGGGCAAAGATAGAAAACTTTTTCAACAATTTACGTGTTCCGATTATTTTTCTTCATGAAATTCACCGATTTACTCATCTTTCGCCTCCGTTTTCAGCTTCAGTGGATAAGTGGACGCTTATCCACCATTTACCCGGGTAGTTTTCTGTTATTCCCGGAATTCCGGTCATTTCAAGATCAATAGAACCTGGTGAGCTCAATAAGCAAATCAAAGATATCGTTTATCCCGGTCAAAAAAACAAAAAACCGATCCGTCAGACTGACAGACCGGTTGGTAACTCAAAAGGTATATTTTGATTGTCAATTACATTTTCTTCGGAAGCACAACCCCATCAATGACATACGTCACACCGTTCGACGAGATAACATCTGCAATAGTAATCTGAGCACCATTCACAAACCATTTTCCATCTTTCTCGGTAATCATCAAATCTTCTCCCTGAACCGTTTTCAGCTTCTGCCCATTTTTCAAATCTCCTGATTTGATTGCACCCGGAACCACATGATACGTCAAAACAGCTGTCAACTTTGCTTTGTTCTCAGGTTTCAATAAGTTTTCCACTGTTCCCTTCGGCAATTTATCGAAAGCGGCATTTGTTGGTGCAAAAACAGTAAACGGGCCTTCCCCTTTCAATGTTTCTACCAAACCGGCAGCTTTAACCGCCGCAACGAGTGTTGTGTGATCCGCAGATCCGACCGCATTGTCCACAATATCTTTCGATGGAACCATTTTAGCTCCTCCAACCATCACATAAGGCTCTTCTTTTTCTGCTTCCGGTTTCACAGGCATCTTTTCAGAAGCCTCCATCGTGGTTTCTTCTGACTTCTTCTCTTCGTTTCCTCCCCCACAGCTTGTCACTCCGAAAACAGTGATCGATGATGCAATAGCAATTGATAAAACTGACTTTTTCATAATTCGTTTTTTTAAGGTTATGAATGACCTACGTCGGAACTTTGCTTTTGGATTTTTCAGCACATAAAAAAAGCCTCGCAAAATTTGCAAGGCTCTTCAAATATGTTTGATCAGATTAGTTCTTATCTGCTGCTTCAATTATCGTTGGATATTCAAACTCTTGAACGCCTCCGAAACGGGAATGTAATAGCAAAATCCATAAATCCTGTCCCCTTCGCCATCTACAATTCCCCAAACACGAACCCCGATCTGCTGGCCGTTTACATTCACTAAAGGACCGCCGCTCATGCCGTTTGAGCTAACCGAATTCGTTTGGATGTATTGCTGGTTGTTAATCTTTCTGATTCCGGCAACAATTCCCGAAAACACAGAATTGAAATGCTCGATTTCCAGTGGTGTTCCGATATCAAACACCGCCTCTCCCAAACGATACGTATCACTAAAACCAATAGGCTTACAGGAATTACAATCAATTTTGATGAGCGCCACATCCAGTTCCTTATCACACCTTTCCAGGGTTGCTTTTAGCCGTTTTCCTGAGTTCAAAGTGACAAAAATGGTTTCCAAATCATTTACCACGTGGTAATTTGTCAGGATATACCCATCTTCTGAGATAACACTTCCGGAACCAAAACTGCTTTTGTCCGAATCGGTAACCAAAACCGTACTCTCCAGGTTTTCTTCCAGGCTCACTTTCCGATTCGTATTTTTTGTCCCCTTCAGCTGAATCGGTGGAAGTTTTTGATTAGACTCCCGCGTTTCCTTGTAAAGCGGATTCCTTTTATCCAGGAAATACTGTGTTCTTTCAGCTTGCAGAAAACGATAAAAACTCCCCCTGATAGCATCTTCGATGGCAGCAGCCAAGCCATCTCCAAAAAAAAGACCGTGCCTGAACCTTCCATGAATACTCTCCGGAATGAACCCCGAAATTGAATTGTACGTTCTCATGGGACTTCTATAAAGTACCTCATCATAAGTATTCAAAAGTCTCCACTCTCCCCTAATCTGAATAGAAGCATCTCCGCCTTCAACAGACATGATCCGAACGTTTTCCGTGACCAGCTGAACGGACAAGTCTTCAGGAGAACCAAAAACTCCCGGATGATCAAAGTTTCCCAGCACCAGATATGGATCCAGGTAATCCGACACCTCAAAGGATGAAAGCGCTTTTTTAACTTGCAGGTATTTGAACGAATCAAACCTGTTTGTCAAATCCGGATTTCCAAAAAAGCCATCAAAAATCTCCCTGTTCTCCTCATATTCCTCTTCACTTTCAAATGCGTATGAACTGTAGGTCGGGAGTGTAACCACTGCATCTTTTAACTCAAAGAAACGCTGATTCTCTTTTTTCTCTACCACTAAATTCTCCGGCACCAGCGTCAGGTAAACTTTGCCAACCCGGTCTTTATCGCGTGTCAGAGTACTGTATGGAAAGATGGTCACATCCAATTCTTCGTAATGCTTAACAGAAGCAGAAACAGCAGTCAATTCGCTAATTTCAACCCTGATCGAATCAGTGTTCCGATACGTGTCTTCCCCAATGCGAATTTCACCTTTACCATTCACAAGAATAATATCTACCAGGTTGTCTTTCCGTTTGGAAGAGCAGGAAGCAATGAGAAGAAGTACTAAAAATAGGGCGATGGTTTGTTTCATAGTTTTACATAGTGGTGCGAAGATAGGAGAAAGGTGGTTTCAGCACATAAAAAAAGCCTCGCAAAACTTGCAAGGCTCTTCAAATATGTTTGATCAGATTATTTCTTATCTGCCGTTTCGTCCTTTTCAAAAACACGTTTCGGACGCATTTGCTGACCAATTCCCAAGGTAATCCAGAAAGGAAGAACAAATCCCATCAAGAATAACAACATCCAAAATGCCATACCTCCAATCAAAAGAAATAATACAATACCGAAAATACTCATGGCGTACTAATTTGTGTTTTGTGTGGGTAAAAGTAGTAAAAAAATCAAAAGTATATCGCTTTCTCCGGAAATATTCTGAGAAAAATGCCTCAGGAAGCCAGTTGGCTCAAGAGACTTTCTGCACGCGTGAGTAATTCTTCCGTTTCAAGATTCTCAGTTCCAAATCCGTAACGGTACTGATCACATGTTTCGATGATCTCCCGCAGGCCTTTCGCCAATTCCGGCTTGGTGTCGATCAGGCGGTCAAAAGCCTTCTCGCGCGACTGGAAATTACACTTTTCACACTGCTCAATGCGTTGAATAATCGCTTTCGGAAGAAGGATTGCAAAAGAACCCGGGTCGCCCAGCGCATCAGCTGCATCTTTCCAGTAATTGATTGTTTCTTTTACCGGCTCTTCTTTCAAGTCATTCAGGAATACCGGACCTTTCGGCAATTCAATGTGCTCTACGGAAATGGTTCCGTCTTCCTGTTTTTTGCGTTTTCTGGCCATCAGTAAAACGAACAACAATCCCAGTAAACTGGTCGGAGCAACAATTCCTACCCACAAACGGGTTTTGGATCCGGATTCTGAGGACGACGTTTTTGTAGTCGTTGTTTTGGCGTTTTTCACACTCACCAGATCCGTATGTGTTCCTGATCCGGGATTGCTTGCTACAACCGGGTTGAAGCTCTTGTCCGGAATCACTTTAATGCGAAACGGATTTCCTTTGATCGTTTGGTATTTTTCTTTTTCCGGGTCGAAATAGCTAATGGAAGGCGCCTGGAATTCCAAATCTTTCCCGTCCAGTACCTGGATATTGAAACGGTACGTGATCATTCCTTCCGCCCCACTCTCTGTAAAGTCAATGTCCTCCACGCGTTCCGGATCTCCGTAAATGGAACATCCTTTCGGGAGAACCAGTTTCGGCGTATTGGAATTATGGATGTTTCCAAAACCTGAAACGATCAGCTCCAGCGTAAATACATCACCTTCCTTGATCTCTCCGGTAGGATTTTTCTGCGTCAGACGGTAATCTCCTACTGCCCCGATAAAGTCTTTCGGCGCATTGTTCGGCAAAGGTTTCACATTGATTGTCAACCCTGCGGAACGGAAACGAATGGTTTTCGAAAAAATCGATCCGTGGCATCTTACCGCCATTTCAAATGGTTTCACATGACATTTACCCGTTGCAACCGGGATCAATAGTTGTTTTCCGTATTCGAACGTCAGGGCGTCTTTTCCGTTCACCCGGGTCTGTTCTACTTCCACTCTTCCGTTCGGGAACACGTGTTCTTCCATGGAAACGTCTGCTTTGAAATCTGAATAACCTTCCAGGTACTCGATATTCATGTAGGAAAACACCTTCGCTTTCAGCAAGACCGGTTCTCCTTCATAAACACATTGTTTTTTACACTGGATCAACCCGAAAACCGGGTCATTGGAATTGACTTTATTGTCTTCCGGAGCAGATTCCGTGACTTTGACAGTGATTTTATTGGAACGGTAGGTTTTGTTGCGGTGGGTCGTGTAAGCATAAAAGGAATACGTTCCTTCTTTCTTGAATGCACCCGACTGCTGCATGTAATAATACGTTTTGATTTTTCCGCTCGGATCCATTTTCTGTTCCATTCCGTGCATTACACCGAAATCGACTTCAAATTCAACCGGGAAATCAATTTTCATCGAACCCTCCACATTGGAAGTAACCGTAAAAGTCAAATGTTCATCCTGCCCGATTTCTTTCTTATCGCAGGTTAAGGCTACCACAGTTTTCTGGGCAACGGAAATCTGGCTCACTAACGTGAACAGAACCAACAGCAGCTGCCATTGATTACCAGTCTTTACGTGCTTTCTTACCACCTGTTGTACCTTTTGAACCATCTATTCGTCTCTTCGTATTTAGTTCCTGCTTTGCAAACTCATCCAGTTTCCGCTCAGTTTCCTTATCCTGCAGTTTCTGCTTATCTCCACCACCTTTGTGATTTTGAGACTGGGAATTCTGATTTTGCTGATCCTGGTTTTGCTTGTTATCCTGCGATTGATTCTGATTCTTATCGCCCTTCTGCTGCGGATTTTGGTTATTGTTCTGCTGCGGATTGTTTTGATTTTGATTATTCTCTTTATTCTGTTGCTCGTTATTCTTATTCTGCTGTTGTTTTTTCTGCTGCTCAAGCAGTCGTTTTGCCTCCATCAGGCGCTGTCTGGCTTTTTCGTTATCCGGATCGAGCCTCAACACCTGTTTGTAAGTATCCACCGCACCCTGGTAATCCTGCTGCTTCATACGGGATTCTCCCAAACTTGTTCGGGCACGAATCTCTTTTTCTTTAGTATTTGCGTTATTTGCCTGACGTTCAAAACTTTCCGAAGCAGTTCTGAAATCGTTTGCGCGATATGCAGTCTGACCAATCTCCTGAGACAAATCTACATCATTTGGCGCAGAACTCTCGGCTCTTTTATAATACTTTAACGCTTCTTTGTAATTCCCTTCTTTGTACAACTTACGGGCATGATTCAAATCTTCTTCCCAGTTTTGGCTGAAAGCTCCGAAACCCCAAAAACACATAGCAATTAGCAACAACTGTTTCATCGTTTATCGGGATTGATAAGGATTGGTAAAAAGAAGTAGCAGATCATACATAGTAGTGCCAGTATTGCAGGAATATAAAAATAGTTTTTATCTACATTAAATTCCACTTTCATCAACTGTTTATTCTTCGAATTCTTGTAATTAGCCGCGATATCGTAAATATTTGGGAATGCGCTGTTTGAAACCACCAACACGCTTCCGGATGCCGACGCCATGCGCGCCAGTGCCGTCTTATCCAGTTTTGATACAACTGCCACACCGTTTTCCCGCTTGTATCCTTCCGAAGCGTCATACGGGTTATTCGGAATCAATCCGCCTTTCGGAGATCCCAAACCAAGATATGCCAGTTCGATGTGTTTCTTCTGCAAAGCTGCAACCTGCTCTTTCCAGAGATTCTCGTGGTCTTCTCCATCCGTAATGACCAAAACCGCTTTCCCGGACTCCGTGTCTTTGAATTGCTCCTGAGCCTGCTCCAGCGCTCTTCCGATGTTCGTTCCCTGATCGGTAATCATCGAGGTTTCGATATCCGGAATGAAGAGTTTCGCCGCACCATAGTCCATCGTAAGTGGGAGCTGCGTGTAGGCATCGTTGGCAAAGACCACCACTGCGATGCGTTCTCCTTTCAACTGATTCAGCAATTCCCCGATAGCTTGCTTGGCAGCCGTGAGACGACTTGTTTGTCCGCCCCCCATGTCTTTGGTGTTCATGGAATTGGAAATATCCAGGCAGATGACCAAATCCAGCACGCGTTTCGAGCCGTTCACTTTCCGCGATCCCGCCACGGGCTGCGCCATCGCCAGAACGATGAAAAAGTACGTGCTTCGAAGCAGGAAGTAATGTAAAAAGGCTTTTACGGGTTCAAATTTGACCCACAGCATGCGGGTGGAACCAAAACCGGAATACTGTTCGTACACTTTCGCCTTCCAGTTCCACTGAAACCAGGTCAGTACACCCAAAACGGGAATCACCAGCCACAACGGAAGCATTTCCGGGTGAAGCAGTTTCACTCCCCACTTTCCAAACGGGAAAACGGCATAGCAAACCAGTACGAGCATCCACCAGATTCCCTCGGAAATAAACAAAAGCTTCATCAACTGCTGATATGTGGTCTGTTTTTTAGTCATCCAGTCTGAATTTCAGTCGTTGAACACCCCATGCAGTCAGCGAGAACAGCATACTCCAGATAAAAAAGGGAAACAAGGTGAGCGGAGGTTCGGAAGCCAGGTGCTGGTTTTCCATTTTCCGTTTCTCCAGTTGGTCTATTTCGGCGTAAATTTTTTCGAGTGATTTTTCGTCCTGTGCCCGGAAGTATTTTCCACCGGTCAGTTTCGAGATTTCTTTCAGAATTCCTTCATCGATTTCCACGGGCGAGTTTTGGTATACGATCCCGAACGGTGTTTGAACCGGAACCGGAGCCATTCCTTTTGCCCCCACTCCAATCGTATACACCTTGCATTTTTTCGCTTTGGCCAATGCAGCAGCTTCCATCGGATCGGGGCCGGTATTGCTACTTCCGTCTGTGAGTAAAATAATCACTTTAGAAGGAAGACTGTCACTTCTCAGGCGCGTAACCGCCACTCCCAATCCGCTTCCGATTGCCGTTCCGGGCTCGAGGTAGCCCGGCTCAATTTCCGTAATCTGCTGCTTCAGAAGTTTGTAATCCAGTGTTGCCGGACAAGCGGTGTATGCTTCCCCCTCGTAAACGACCAATCCTACGCGGTCTCCTTTCCGGGAATCCACGAATTTTTTGGCAACGCGCTTGGCTACTTCCAGGCGGTTGGGATCAAAATCCTGCGCCAGCATCGATCCGGATGCGTCAATTGCCAAAATGATGTCGATTCCGTTCTTGTAATCGATTTTCGGAGGATCGATGGAGGTATTGTATGGTTCGGCCAGTACCAGCACCAGACACGCCATGGAAAGCGCGTAAAACGCATTGACTCCCCAACGCACGTAACGCACCCAACCGATGGAATACGATAATTGTTCCTGCTCGGAACTGGCATATTTCAGCTGACCGGAACGATTCTTCTGCAGGTATTCCCACAGAAACAACAATGCCGGAATTGCCAGCAGCAGCCAAAGCATCTGCGGTTTGTAGAAATCATATTCCCAAAAACATATGTTGAAGTAGCGGCTCATTCCGGGATTTCCAAAGGACTTAATTCGGTAACTATTTCTTCGAGTCGTAAGAGACTTGAACGAACGCGGATATCATCCAGCTCGGTTTTGGCAAATTTCACCATGTCTGCCTCTTTCAGCAAGACTTCGATGCGCTTGACCATCCTCAAATCCAACTGTTTTAACTTCAACAGCGTGATTGTTTCCTGGGTCGTGCGTTCCATCAGGTTCAATTCGTAACGGGAACTCAGGTACATTTTCAAAACGGCCGAAAATGCCACATAATGCGCTTTCGTTTTTCCATGCAGCCAGTCTTCCTTCTTCCGCAATTGATGAATCGTCAACAAGGTTCGTTCACGCAAACTCAATTCTTCTGTTTTCCTCACCTTCCGGCGTCTGTTCCAGCGGATCGCGAACACAATTCCCAGCGTTACAATGACAAGAACCCACCAATAGTCTTTCAGCAATTTCAGGTAATCGTTGACCGGATCAACGGGGATCTCCTCGATTCCTTCCTTGACTTTTTTCTTGATAAATCCGACGTACAAATTCGGTGCACGAAACGAGAACGTAGAATCTCCCCAGCTCATCCACAAATCCGGGAGGCGGTATTTCGCCGAATCCCAGGCAATGAGCGTGTACACTCCTTTCCAGTACTTAATTCCTTTCTGTGTGTATGTTGAATCACGGAAGGATGCGATTTCCAGTTCAGCACCCGGTTTCCAGAGTGTTTCTCCTTTGTGAATCTCTTCACAACTGAAAATTCCGGTAATCGGGTTGTAATCGAATTTAGCCGGTTTGTTTTTAACCAGGATGGTCAGTTTTGCCTTGTCGCCGACCCGCACGGAATCTTCTGCCCAAAAAACGTGCGTTGTCTGAGCATGAACTGCTACCAGACACCAACAGGCCAATATGGACAAAACCCCTTTCATTTCCGGCGTTTGAATAATTGAAGTAAAGGGCGGTACACGTGGTCACCAACCTCAAAAAAGGCCGCATCGATTCCCAGCTGCTGGAAAAAAAGTTCATTCTTTTCTCTCCGTTGATGGTAATTTCGTTCGTAATCCCGCCGAACCACAGCCGATGAGCTATCGATCCAGTTGGTCGTATTGGTTTCAGCATTGACCCAGCGCACAAATCCTACATCCGGTAGTTTTGCTTCTCCCGGATCGCTGACTCCCAGCGCAACCAGGTCGTGTTTTCTGGCGGTATTTGCAAATCCTTCCTTGCTCATTTCGAGCTGGGAAAAATCGCTTATAACAAAGCAAATACTTCGTTGTTTGAAGATGTTTCGTGCATATTTCAATCCGGTATCCAGGCTCGTTCCGGCAGATTTCGGACTCAGGTTAATGAGTTTGCGTAACAGGAAGTGAACGTGTCCGAAGCCTTTTTTCGGCGGAACGTAATATTCCACTTCATCCGAAACAAAGAGCGCTCCCACTTTATCGTTCTTTTTTGCAGCGGAAAAAGCCAGCGTTGCCGCGAGTTCTACCGCCAGGGAAATCTTGGAATCGGCTCCCTGACCAAAGTACATGGAACCCGAAACATCGATGATGAGCAAAACAGTCAGTTCGCGCTCTTCTTCAAAAATCTTGATGAACGGCTCCCGGAAACGGGCTGTTACGTTCCAGTCGATGGTTCTCACATCGTCTCCGACCTGGTAAGACCGCACTTCACTGAACGACATGCCACGGCCCTTGAACGCCGACTGGTATTGTCCGGCGAAAACCTGTTCCGTCATACCGCGAGTTTGAAGCTCGATGGTACGAATGCGTTTCAGTAAAGCGTCTTTATCCATGGGGTTGTTATGGAACTTCTACACGCTGCAATAAACGTTCGATGATTTGTTCCGGCTTCACTCCGTCGGCTTCTGCTTCGTAGTTCAACCCGATGCGGTGCCGGAGCACATCCATCGCTACCGTACGTACATCATCCGGGATCACGAAACCACGTTGCTCCAGGAAGGCATTTGCCTTGGCTGCAAGCGCCAGGTTAATGGAAGCTCTTGGCGACGCTCCGTAAAGCAGGTATTTGGAAATTTCGGAAACTCCTGCGGTAGCCGGGTTCCGTGTTGCGTCTACAATATCTACGATGTAACGCTCCACTTTCTCATCGAGGTAGATGGAACGCGTCAGTTGTTTTCCTTTGATCAAATCGTCCGGGTGCATCACATGCGACACTTTTTCAAGTCCTTCCGGGCGCACATTGGAGCGGAGAATCAATTGTTCTTCCTGCTTGGACGGATATCCCATGAACACTTTCAGCATGAAACGGTCTACCTGTGCTTCGGGCAGTGGATAGGTTCCTTCCTGCTCGATCGGGTTTTGTGTAGCCAGCACCAAAAAGGGTTTCGGCAACTGGTAGGTCGAATCACCGATGGTCACCTGGCGTTCCTGCATGGCTTCAAGAAGCGCCGCCTGCACTTTTGCAGGTGCACGGTTGATCTCATCTGCCAAAACGAAATTGGCGAAGATCGGCCCTTTTTTAACGGCAAATTGTTCGGATTTCTGCTGGTAAATCAGGGTTCCGGTAACGTCTGCAGGTAATAAATCCGGCGTAAACTGGATGCGTGAAAAATCTGCCGATACCGCACTGGAAAGCGTTCGGATAGCCAATGTTTTTGCTAATCCGGGAACACCTTCTAGCAATACATGCCCGTCGGCCAGCAGCGCAATCAGTAAACTTCGAACCATATTCTCCTGTCCGATGATTACTTTTCCAATTTCACGACGCAATAAATCGTATTTCAATCCCTCCGCTTTAATCTCATTTGCAATCACTTGCAACTGTTCGGAAGGAGATAAATTAGGTATGTCCATCATAGTTTTAGCCTAAGGGCGCAAATATGTGAAAGAATGTTCTTTGGGCTTTGCAATTGCTGTTAAATTATGTTAAGCACCTTAAGCTGTTTGGCCTCCGATTAATTTCCCGCAGACTTCACACTCTTCTGAATTTCACTATTTGACAAAGTCATGGCTAAAGAATGTGCCGTTTGGTTGTCTTTATTTCTTTTGTTCAAGTCCGAACCGGCTTTTACAAGCATTTTCACCAACTTCAGGTTCTGATTCAGGACCGCATACATCAAGGCTGTATTTCCGTCCGGGCCCTGCGCATCCAGATCAGCTCCTTTTTTAATCAGCAAAGCAGCTAATTCCGTATTATTCTGATAACACGCAGCCTGGAGAGCGCTTCCTTCAGCGGAAGGTCTATTCGGATTTGCCCCCTGCTCCAAAAGAAATTTCGCGCAGTTTGTTTGCCCACGGTAGCAAGCGATCATCAACGGATCAAAGCCCATCCGGTTCACTTTTTGAATAGTATCCTTATCTAACCTGATCAATTCCTTCAGCCGTTCAACATTCCCGGTTCTGGCTGCTTCAAAAACATCCTGGGAATGAGCCTGAAAGGAAAACACCCCCATCAAACCCAATACAATAATTGCCTTAATCCACATAAATTCTCAGGAATGCCGGTTCGTAATTAGTGAATACGCGAATGTTGTAGATTCCACTTGACAGGTTATCCAGGTTCGTTGTTCCGGAATCTAATTTCCGCACGACTCTACCGGTCGCATCCAGAATCTCCCCGGAAGAATACGGAATTTTGATCGTCAACTCCGTGCCGTTCCAGAAATACTCGTCAGCTGTTAATTCATTGAGTCCGGTTTCCGAAACAGCTTTAAACGACCAGGCCGTTGTGTCCGAAATTCCGGCAAAAAGATTTCCTGCCTGATCTGCTACCGCATTGTTGTCGATCAGGATGTGGTAATGATAGGCCAGATCCAATCCCGGCTGGTTCAATGCAACGGAATTAGTTGTCACTGTAATATTGCCCAAAGCGTTACTGAATTCCTGGCTCACCCCATTGTTTTCACTGACCAGGTAGAAACTCCCGCTTCCGATCACGATATTTTCGTTGAAGGTAATGGTCGGCAAAACATCCAAAAGCACATTGATACTGTTATCCGCAGGATTCAGACTCACCATGACAGGCGGCGTAAAATCTCCAACCTGGAAGTTCCAGGTCGTATTATCAGTTATTCCGGCAAAAGCATTCCCGGATAAATCCTGGATGAATCCCGGCGTTATGTGAATATAGTAAGCGGTGTTTTCTGTCAGCGGGCTGCTTGTCGTAAATTGAACAACGGCACCGGTCACATTGATTTGGGAAGATCCTGAATTGAACGATTCCACCAGGGTTCCGCCAGCCGTAAAGATTTCAATAACTCCGGTTGCAGAAAGCTGCACATCTTCGTTAAAGGAAATACTGCAAACGCCGTTTACTGGTACATTAACAGCATTATCTGCCGGAGAGAACGGTGCAACTGCCAAAGGTGCAATCAGATCATTGGTGTTGAAGTTCCAGGTAGTACTGTTTGAGAATCCGGCGTAGTTGTTATTTGACAGGTCTTTGATTGCTCCGGATTGAATGTTCACATAATACGAAGTATTCAGGATCAGATCCGTAGGATTGATCGAAACGGTTGAACCCGAAAATGAAATCAACGGGCTGGACTGCACATCGTATGATTCAACCAGTGTTCCACCTGCAGTGTAGAGCTGAATCACTCCTGTTCCGGCCTGAACAGCTTCATTGAATGTGATATTCAACGGTGTTGTAACGGCAACTCCGACAGCATTGTCGGCGGGAACAAAAGGAGCAGCGGTCAAGGCAGGAGGCGTTACATCGTTTGTGTTGAAATTCCAGGTCGTATTATCCGAAATTCCCGCAAAGAAATTGTTGGCTCCATCTTTAAAAGCTGTCGGATCGATCTTCACGTAATAGGAGGTATTGATCAGCAAATTGGACGGCGGGTTATAGAAAAAAGTACTTCCGGAAACGCTTGACCCCAACGTTCCGTTTGAAACCGTCTGGATCACATTATCGTTCCCGTCATACAAGGTAAGCGATCCGGTTCCCCAGGAAATATTCTCAGAGAAATTGATCGTGAGATTGGTGGTAACACTTGCTCCGACTGCGTTATCTGCCGGAATAGTCGTGGAAATCACAGGCGGCGTTACATCCGGGACTACCCAGTTCCGAACAATTCCGCTTGCCCGGTTACTTGCTCCGTGATACTGCAATTGATTTGTTGCACCCGGGCCTTTTGCCCAAAAGAGGTTTTGTGAGGTTGCTGAAAAATTAAAAACCACATCGTTTGGATCACCGGTATTCAATGCCCTTGTTGCCACAATGGTTCTGTTTGTTCCTGAAATCGTATTCGACACAACAGTCCAGTCCTGTTGGGCATCAACGGATGGCTCCACTCCTTGTCCGATCATCTGGTGATCGCGTAGTTGCAGCGGCGCGGCTCCAGTTCCCAAAGTAGACCAGATAATCGCATCATTTCCGCTTGCCATTCCGGTTCCGAAACCAAAAGCCAAAAAGCGGTCAGAAGGTCCCTGAACGGTTACGGTAATATCCGTTGTCGTCATAACGGCTCCGAAATACATTCCGCTACCGGTGGTCAATTCGGAGAAGGTGATTTCCTTTGTCTGTCCAAAAGCCAGGAAAGGACACGCCGAAACCAGCAATAGGTAAATTTTCTTCATAATCAGTAGTTTTCGCTAACAAACATATTCTATAAAGATTTATCAATCAACATTTTTCAGGATTATTGAAGCTCTTTTGTTTAAATCGAGTATTTTTCTGCTTCAATAGATAAAATCACTGAATAAATGTCGGAAAGAACATGCCTGGAATGCGGACAAAAACTGAGCGGACGAAAGGATCAGAAGTTTTGTTCGGATTATTGCAGAAATACACACAACAACCGGCTGAATGAAGATGCCACGAAATATGTGCGGCGGATCAACAATATTTTGAGAAAGAACCGCCGGATCCTGGCAGGCTTAAATCCATCCGGGAAACGAACGGTGGATGCCATCACACTCGCCGAAGAGGGATTCAACTTCCATTATTTCACCAATACGTACCAAACCCAGAAGGGAAACACGTATTATTTCTGTTACGAGCAGGGATATACGAAATTGGATAATGAGCAGTATATGCTGGTTTTGAAGCAGGATTATGTGAGGTGATTAAGGTTGAAAATGCAAAATGCAAAATGCAAAATGCAAAATGCAAAATGCAAAATGCAAAATGCAAAATGCAAAATGTTTGTTGATTTTTTTGAATAGAGCGTCATTTTTTGTTAACTTAAATAGAAAACGCATAAAAATGGCTGAAAATAAACCCTTTGACATTAAAGAACGCTCTTTCCAATTTGCATTAGATTGCCTTAAGTTGTGTAAAACGATTTCTGATAACCATCAAGAGTTCATTATGACCAAACAACTCTCAAGATCTGCCACTTCAGTAGGTGCAAATATCCGGGAAGCTCAGAATGGAATCAGTAAACGTGACTTTATCCATAAACTGACAATTTCCCAAAAAGAATGTAATGAAAGCATCTATTGGATCGAACTCCTGAGTGCTTTTTTAGATTTGAAATCTTATGAGATTATGCGATTGCAAAAAGAGGCAAACGAGTTGTTACTTATTTTAAGCTCCATCATCGTCAAATCCAGAAACAAACTACTCCCGGAATAACCTTTTTGAATTTGAAAATTTTGACTTTTGAATTGATCAAAGATTCCACTTCTCTTTGAAGAGTTCCATTTTCGGATGGTCTTTCACTCCTTCGCAACCGATGAACAAAACGTCTTTGCATTTCGTACGGTCAAAAAACAGGGAAAGGTGAGACAAAGCAACGTTCATCGTTCCGCTCAAGTCGATTTTATGAATCGGTGCATGGTGAACCTCGAACAGGTCACGCAATTCTGCCGCACGCTTGTCAAAATTGTGATTGTCGTGGAAAATAACAACAGCATCAATTTTTTCAACCAGATCCACATTTTCCTGGAACGGCAAAACCTGAAAGCCTAATCCCTCCAACCAGGAATTTACGATATCAGCGAACGGGGATTTGTCTTCGGTGTAAATGGTCTGAATATGTGTTGTCATTCTTCCCTTAATTTGTTGTTTTTCGTTTACGCTTCTTAAAAGAGTTTGCAAAAATACTGTAAACTTTCAGTAAACTCCCTTTAAAATTCAATTAATTACGCTTTTTATTTTGTTTAGCAATTCAACAGTCTTTAAATGAATTGATTTTGAAATAATTAACTGCAAGTCCTATAAAACTTGAAAAATACAACGTTCCCAACTAAAAACCTAGAAGTATATTTACTAATTCGATTTAGGAAATTCTACTACTTGTAACCCAGAATATTCATGAAGTCATCTGCCGTTTGTTCTCCCGAAAACAGTTCTGTAACGATTTTGCCGTGTTCATCACGCTGAATCAATACGTGTTTTGGTTCGGGAATCAGGCAGTGTTTCAGACCTCCGAATCCACCGATCGTTTCCTGATAGGCTCCTGTATTAAAGAATCCAATATAGAGCGGTTTATTTTTATCAAATTTCGGAAGGTAGATGGCATTGGAATGCTGTTCCGAGTTGTAATAATCATCTGAATCACAAGTAAGTCCCCCCAAAAGCACGCGTTCATAATCGTCATTCCAGCGGTTAATTGCCAGCATGATGAAGCGCTGGTTGATCGCCCAGGTATCCGGAAGGTTGGTCATGAAAGAACTGTCGATCATGTTCCATTTTTCCCGGTCATTCTGCTGTTTCTGGTGCAGTACGTTGAAAATAGCACCTCCGCTTTCTCCAACCGTAAAGGATCCGAATTCAGTAAAGATGTTCGGCTCAGGGATATCGTTGTCGTTACACACGCGCTTCACCTGCATGAGGATTTCGCGCACCATGTATGCGTAATCGAAATCAAATGCCAGTGATTTTTTGATCGGGAAACCACCTCCGATGTTCAGGGAATCCAGTGTCGGACACACTTTTTTCAAATCGGAGTAGATTCTCAAACACTTGGTCAGCTCATTCCAGTAATACGATGTGTCGTTGATCCCGGTATTGATGAAAAAGTGGAGCATTTTGATCTGCACACGCGGATTGTCCTGGATAAACGCTTTGTAAAACGGAACGATCTCGCGGTAACGGATTCCAAGGCGCGAGGTATAAAACTCAAACTTCGGCTCTTCCTCCGATGCGATCCGGATGCCGATTTTCAATTCGTTTTCTCCCGTTGCAGCAATCAAATCGTGAATTTCTGCCGTATTATCAACTACCGGAATCACATTCAGGCGCTTGTCATCGATCAAATCCGCTACATTCTGAATGTATTTCGGGGGCTTGAACCCGTTGCAGATGACATAGCTTCCTTCTTTCAATTTTCCTGCATTCAGGAGATTTTTGACGATATCGATATCAAACGCAGAAGACGTTTCGATGTGCACGTCGTTTTTCAGAACCTCATCCAGCACAAAGGAAAAATGCGAACTTTTCGTACAGTACGAATAATAGTAATTCCCGGAATATCCCAGGTTATTCATTGCCTCCCTGAACCAACCCTTGGCTCGTTGGATGTTATGGGATATCTGAGGCAGATAATTGAATTTTAAAGGAGTTCCGTACTCCTCAATTAATCGCATCAAATCAATACCATGAAACATCAAACGATCTTCTCTCAAGTGAAATTCATCTTGCGGAAAATCAAAAGTTTGATCGATAAGGTCAATGTATTTTGTTCTCATTCGCTACATAAAGTACTCTTCGTACGGGATTTCAAAATAAACGTTCTAAAAATGCAATTATACTTGAGTATAATCAGGGGCACAAATTTAGGTGAAAGATTCAGAAATGACTGGTAAAAAATCAAAAATTGTGTGTCAAAATTTGATTCGCACCGCACACACTTTTTGCACATGCCTTTTCATCCTTTCCCCCAACACTTAAACTCGCTGATTGTCAACAACCAGCACCTTGTATTTCAACAACCTCCATGAGCAAAATCTCAGCTCTTTTATCAAGCCGCTTAGATTAAAAAAAGTCATAGCAAATCCACCAGGACTGACCCAGCCCTGCAACTTTAGTTTATAATGTCAATGTGAAGGGAATTCAGGAATTTTTCACCAAATGTTCAACCAGGCGGCTGGAACGGTAGGAAGAATAGATTCCAAAAGCATTTACAACAACTCCTTTGATTTCGTTATCGTGCGAAGAAATCGCATAAACAATCATTTCATCTCCGGGATCCGTCATTCCTTCAAAGCGATAAACTTCGTCGATGGAAAACTGGTCCGGAGACAATTCAGCAAAAGGAGAATCACTTGCCAGGCAGTCTTTTTCGGCTTCCAATGAAAGGTTTGCCGTATATCCGCGTTTTTTGAGGTCATTCACCGCTTCACTTACCGTTTCATAATTCCGTGCCATCGTTCTTTTTTTTGCATTCTTTCTAAAGATACGGAAAAGATTCTACCCGGCGGGTTAAGAATGCTTAAATCAGGATTGGAATTGCCACATACAAACATGAATGAGTTCAAAAGGGGTCAAATTCAATAGTGAACTATTGAACCTTTTTAGTCATTTTAATCATTTTACTCATCTTGTACTACCCCTTCTACGCTACACCTATCAGGAATAATCACTGTTTTAAAGGACGATGAATCGCGAAAAAACGGTATTGAATTAGCTTGAGATACTTCCTTATTTTGCCGGGTAATTATTTCTCAAAATCTGATCAGTTTTAGAAGTGCCAAATCATTTTATTTATGTTTTTAACATCATTACTTCGCACAAAACATCAGCACAAACTACTGACTACACTTTTGTTATCAGCACTATTCTCCGTTTCTACTCTTGCGCAAACCTGGGAATTGGTCGGAGTGAGTTCCGGCGGAATTTCTCCCAGTTGGGGATCTTTCCAAAACCTGGTCCATGATAACAACGGAAATCTCTACTGTTCTTTTTACGACGGCTCGGTAACCAAAGGTTCCGTGATGAAATTCGACGGAACTTCCTGGAGCTACCTTGGCGGCGCGGGAATCACTCCCGGAACGGCTACATACAGCTCGTTGGCGTGCGCTTCCGACAACAGCGTGTTTTATTCCCACCAATTGGGATATCCTGCTTCCGGAATTTCGGTTCAGAAGTATAACGGAACCAGCTGGACAACGCTTCCTTCAGCTGAATCGGCTACGGTCAATTTTCAATCCATTACGACCAATGCTTCCAATCAGCCGATTGTTGCCTATGCTTCCGGCGGAAACCTGAAAGTGAAGGCTTTTGATGGAACAGCATGGAATGTACTTGGAACAAATCTGCCTTCCGGACTTCCTTACTACCTCGACCTTAAATGTGTAAACGACACCGTTTATGCCGGATTTGTGAACTCGGGAATGAAAATCTACAAGATTGCCGCTTCTGCAAGTGCAACGGATTCCTGGATCGAGGTCGGAACGACTTCTTTTTCGGCAACCAGCTCCGAACAATTCCGTTCAGCGATCGCGGTGGATAACAACAACGATGTGTATGCTGCATTTACATCTCTTTCCGCAGCAGGAAACAAAATCAATGTCAAAAAATACGATCACCTGACGCAGCAGTGGTCTGATGTGGGTTCTCAAAATTTCTCTGCTTACCGCGTTCATTACATTGATATTGCACTGGACAACAACCACACGCCGTATGTTGCTTACAGCCACTTCGAAAACAGCCCGAACAACAAGAATTACGTCCTGAAATTCGACGGAACGGACTGGGTTTCTGTTGGGAACACGGAAGTTTCTGATCAGGAAGCAAAATGGAATTCATTGATCGTTCTTGCCGGAAAACCGATTCTTGCCTACAGCGATGAAACAGCCGACGTAACGGTTGTCAAAGAATTCATCGATGTTACAGGATGTACGAACACACTTCCGGGAACAGCAACCGGAAGCACAGGATGTATTACATTTAACTACCAGCAGGCTCCGGTGACTTATACAACCGTTCGTGCTGCGGATGGAAATGTTTGGTTACAACAGAATTTGGGAAGTTCCCAGGTTGCAGTTGCAGCTAACGATGCTTCAGCATACGGTGATTATTTCCAATGGGGAAGATGGGACAACGGGCACCAATTGACAAGTTCTACGATCACCGCTACTCCTCCAAACCCGAATGACCCTTCCGGTTTAGGTGCCGGAACGGCCAATTTCTACTCTGCCGGATACTCAAACGGAAACAACTGGTGGTATAACGGAACAAGCACCGATACCTGGGCAGGAAGTACTCCTGCAGACGTTTCTGCTACCAACGGATGTGACCCGTGTAAAGCAATGGGCGCAGGCTGGAGACTACCTACAACGGTGGAATTGACAACGATGATGAGTGCAGAAAATATCACGAACCTGAATTCAGCTTTTGCAAGTAACCTGAAAATCGTTGGATCCGGAATGAGAGATTACAGCGGGATGTTCGTTGACGGAACGCGGGCTTACCTTTGGTCCGGAACTGCTTCCAGTGTAAGCGGATGGGGTGAAACAGTATACATCAGCCCGAACGTGGCGTTGTCAAACTACGGTGGACGTGACGGGGGAATGCCGCTTCGTTGTATTTATTCAACTATTACTGCATCCGGCATTGAAGTAAATACTCAAAACAACGTTGCAGCAAACATCACAACGCAGGCTGGTACGCTTCAAATGGTTGCAACCATTCAGCCTTCCACAGTGAGTCAGGCAGTAACCTGGTCTATCGTTCCAGCAAGCGGAAGCGCAACGATTTCTTCAACCGGTTTGGTCACTGCACAGACAAACGGAACCGTTTGGGCAAAAGCGGTTTCTGTCGCGAATACAGCATTAGCGGATTCCATGGAAATCACTATTTCCGGGCAGGTTGTCCTGATCATGGATTTGGATGTTCAGACACTAAACAACGTTGCAGCGGTTATTACCACCAATGCAGGTACGTTGCAGATGGAAGCGGTAATCACTCCATCCAATACAACGAACCAAAACGTAACGTGGAGTCTCGTAAACGGAACGGGGTCTGCCATGATTTCAACGACCGGCTTGGTCACTGCACAGACAAACGGAACCGTTTGGGCGAAAGCGGTTTCTGATGAAAATCCGAATGTGAAAGATTCCCTGCTGGTGACTCTTTCAGGACAAAACAGTGCCGGAATCGTTTCTCAAAGCCAGGGAGAACTTCGCTGCTACCCGAACCCGGTAGAAACCCTTCTGAATGTGGTGATTCCGGAAACAATTACCGGAAATGCACAGGCAGTTCTGATCGACCTAAGCGGAAAAATAGTCTTCTATCAGACCATTGACAATAACCAGGCAAGTTTGAACCTCGAGTCTGTTCAGGCCGGTTCTTACATCCTGAGAATACAAACACCTCGTTCCAACTATTCACATACCGTTCAGGTTTACTGATTTTTTACGAAGTGAGAAACGGGTTCGCACTCAACCTGCGAACCCCGTTTTTTGCATTCAGCAGGATCAACCAGGAGTATTTATCGCGTAAAAACCGCTTCTGGAATCAGCGAAGAACGGATTATCAAAGATTAATCGTTGTTGGAAAGCAGGTCTTTGATCAGACTCGGAGGCCTGCCAACAACTGCCTGATCGCCTTTCACGACAATCGGCCGTTCGATGAGAACCGGGTATTTGATCATGGCCTGGATCCACTGTTTCCGCGTACGCGTTTTTCCGGCATATTTTTCCTTGAAGATTTCTTCTTTCTGGCGGATGATGTCGAGCGGTTTTGCTTTCAGTAATTTCAACAATTCGTCCAATTCCTCGTAAGTCGGAGGAACATGCAAATAATCCCGGATTTCAACATCTGCGCCGCTTTCTTCCAGAATACACAGCCCTTCACGGCTTTTGGAACAACGGTTATTGTGGTATATGATTGTTTTCATTTTCTTTTAGGACATCAGACTATTAAGACGAAAGAGTCAAGACAAATTCTGACTGTAAGGTGAATTCAAGTCTTTTGTCTTGCCTCCTGAGTCTATAGTCTTTATTAGTTTCCGTACATCATCAAATACGACTTCAGGAAAGGAAGCAAATCCCCGTCGAGTACTTTATCCGGATCGTTTACGGTGTAATCAGTCCGGTGGTCTTTCACGCGGCGATCATCCAGGACGTAGCTTCGGATTTGTGATCCCCACTCGATTTTCTTCTTACCTGCTTCGATTTGTTCCCGTGATTCGGCACGTTTACGCAATTCGATCTCGTATAACTGGGAGCGCAGCAACTGCATGGCTTTTTCTTTGTTCGCCAGCTGGGAGCGCGACTCGGAGTTTTCGATGATAATTCCGGACGGAGCGTGTCGCAAACGAACGGCCGTTTCGACCTTGTTGACGTTCTGTCCACCCGCACCACCGGAACGGAAGGTTTCGAAGGTAATGTCTGCCGGGTTGACGTAGATTTCAATCGTGTCATCCACCGACGGGTAAACGTATACCGATGCAAAAGATGTCATGCGTTTTCCCTGGGAGTTGTAGGGACTCACACGCACCAGGCGGTGAATTCCGTTTTCTCCTTTCAGGTAACCGAATGCAAATTCTCCTTCGATTTCCAGCGTAACGGTTTTGATTCCGGCTACATCGCCTTCCTGGAAGTTCAGTTCTTTTACTTTGTAACCACTTTTCTCAGCCCACATCAGGTACATGCGCATAAGCATTCCCGCCCAGTCGCAGGCTTCCGTTCCACCGGCTCCTGCAGTAATCTGAAGCACGGCGCTCAATGCATCTTCTTCACCGGAAAGCATGTTTTTCAACTCCACTTCTTCGATGGTCGCGAGCAGGTTTTTGTATGCTTCGTCGCATTCGGATTCTTCCGCAGCGCCTTCGCGCACGAAATCCATCAGTACTTCGAGGTCGTCAGACTGAGATTTCAGGGTGTTATATGATTCGATCCAGAATTTCAATCCGCGGATCGTTTTCATCTGTGCTTCGGCTTTTTTGGGATCGTCCCAAAACCCCGGATCCTGCGTTTTCAGCTCGGATTCACGCAATTCCAGTTGCTTTTCCGGAATTTTCAGATAACTCGCAATCGCGTCAATGCGCTGATTAATTTCTTTAAGTTGGTCACTGTTTACCATAGCGCAAAGTTAATTGAAAAATGAAAATGGATAATTGAAAAGAAAGAAGTATGAAGTTTCAGATAAAATGGCTAACATGTGAAAAGTAGGATTAAAATCCTATAAAGAACTGCGGATTCTTTTTTAAAACTTAAAAAAAATTACATTTGCACTGAGAAAAGGAAAAAGACTTTAAACGAAAAACAAGATGAATATTCCAGCTAATTTAAAATACACAAAAGACCACGAGTGGGTAAGTGTTGAAGGTGATGTTGCAACAATCGGTATTACAGACTTTGCTCAGGGTGAGTTGGGTGATATCGTTTACGTCGAGATTGAAACGGTAGGTGAAACTTTGGATCAGGAAGAAGTTTTCGGTTCCGTAGAGGCTGTAAAAACAGTTTCTGATTTGTTTATGCCGCTTTCAGGAGAAATCATTGAGTTTAACGAAGGTTTGGAGTCTAACCCGGAAGCAGTAAACACAGATCCTTACGGAGACGGTTGGATGATCAAAGTAAAAATTTCAAACCCTGCTGAAGTAGAGGCGTTGCTGGATGCTGCAGGATACCAGGCTTTGGTAGGATAATACACATTTCTTTTAAGATAATTGAGAACTCTGATTCGTTGATGCGGGTCGGAGTTTTTTTTAATTATGAAACTGGTAGTTATCAATTATCAAGGGTGGAATCCTTCCCGATCATTCAAAACGGATCATTTCCCGGCATGGTTTTCAAGGCATGGTTTTTGAATTTTCCCGTTTCAACTAATTTTTAATAGTAACTTTCACAAAAAATTGTCTGATGAAAATAGCGCTGTACATCACAGGTCTTCTGATCTTTTTGAATTCCTGTACCATTGTCACTTCCACCAATGCTCCCGGAAAGGCAGAAAAGTCGTTCCCAAAATCCATGATCGGTTCGTATGAATTGGTTTACCCGGAAAGTTTCCAGGGAATGATGGAAGGTGCAGATATGAAGACAACCATCCAGATTAAAGCCGATGAACTGATCGTATCGAACCCGGACGGTGATTCACATATGAAGATCAATGATTCTATTTCTGTTACCAAACTAGGCAAACAATACTACCTGTGCATGGGAAAAGCGCCTGTACTGAATGTATTCAAAGTGGTTGCAAAAGGAAAGGATTTTGAGTTTCATTCCATGAATGCGAAATCGGGCGTAACTGCTGAGCAATTGAAGTCTTTCTTTTCAAATGTGACAACGGATACCAGCCTGGATGAGGAATCCGGAGAACTGACCGAAACATTTGTGGTAACGATCGATGATTCCAAAATTGACAAATACTACAAAAGTGATTTGATCCATGTGGAACCGTTTACGTTGAAGCGGGTGAAGAAATAGAAAAAAACGGTTCAAAGGATTCAACTTTTGAACTTTTTGGAAATAAAAAAGGGGCTGTCCCCTATCTTACAGCCCCCATTTATGTGTCTAATCTGCTACTATTAAACAACGTCACTAATTTCGTCGTCGAGGTAGATGAAGAATGCATATACATCATCTTTCAAAGCCTCAGATTGTTTTGTTTTCAATTCTTTTTTGAGAGTCAGATACTCTACTCGGGCAGCGTCTTTTTTCAAATCTGCTGTGTTTCCCTGACGGGTATCTTTACGCAACTCTTTTTTCGCGGCACGCAATTCTTTTTTCGCTTCTTTGCGTTCCAGGTTTGATTGTCGGATTGCTACGTTTTGGTCGGATTGCAAATCTCGTTTATCGATGCGCAGATATTTTTTGTCTCGTTTCAAGTCTGCTTTTGCTTTCCGGATTTCCTTTTTACTCATGTGCGATTCGATGACCAGTTTGGCTTCTTTGTTTTTCTTGAATTCGGCCTTGTGGAACGCAATTCGCTCACGATCTTTTTCAATCCGCGACATGGTTGCTTTCATGTCTTTGTATTCCCGTCGATGCAGGAATCGGTTACCTTCAATTGAACCTTCCGTATTTCCGGCAAAAGAAGGCGTTGCTGCCATCAAACCTGCTGCGATCGTCCCGATCAGGAACAGGTTCTTTAATTTCATCTTTTCCATAACTCATCTATTTTTGGTTCGCTTAACCAAAGGCAAGGGCTGTGCCACAACGAGGTGTAAATAGCGGAAACGCAGATGTAGCAAGGGATTGAGCCGTATATTTCAAAATGAAAAAATATGTGAAAATTTTTCAAAATGAAAAAACAAGCTCCGAAATGAAGAAGTAAAGGAGATAAGTGCAAGGATATCCACCACTTACCCGGGTAATAATTAACTCACCTTTTCCCTGGCCGTATTAGAACGGGAAACACACTATTTACGGAATCAAAATCCGGGAATTCGGGAAGGATCAGATCGATCGGATTCATTTTGTGTTTGTCTGAATAATGCTTGACCGCCGACCAGGTATTCAAATAGCCCAAAAGTTGTTCACGGCTCCAGGTATTCCGGATCTCAAATTCCGGGTGGGCGATTTCTTCAAAGGGAAATGGAATTGTTTGGTAGTTCTCATCGATAAAATGCCGTTCCGGATCCCAATACCCATCCAGGATTTCCGAATACAATTTTCCAATAACGTTTTGAACAGCCTCGTTTTCGACCCGGATATTTCCGTAACCAAGCACCACCAATAAACCGTCCGGCTTCAAAACCCGGCGCACTTCCCGGTAGAATTTTTCGAAATCAAACCAATGGATTGCCTGACCAACCGTGACACAATCAAAAGAGGCATCCGGGAAATTCGTTGCTTCCGCCAGTTGTTTCGAATAGCGGATTTTCGGATGAGAAACCGCATTTTTCAATTGATTTTCGCTTAAATCTGTCGCTTCAACCGCATCAAACAAATCGACCAATTTTTTGGCAATCTGTCCGTTTCCGGTCGCACAATCCCAGGCGCGCTTGCTATCCGGGAGAATTGTTTGGAGAAACGCAAAGACCTCATCCGGGTAGGAAGGCCGGTATTGCGCGTAATTTTCAGAATTGGATGAGAAATTGTCTTTCATTATTGATTGAATGGAATAAATGTAACTACATAGCGAAAAACGGGAGAAGGATAACTCAACCGGTGTTCCGGAATAATCAACTGCTCTCCCTGCTGAATTTTACCGAATTGTGTTTCATCCGGATAAATATAATACTGCCAGTTGTCCGAAGTTTTTGCTTTCCAAACCGGGCATTTCCAATGATAATAAGCCAACGCCTGTGCATAGGTAATCCCTTTCATCACATCCTCCGGTTTTTGTGTTTCGATCGGAATAGACGGAGTGGTGCGGATCGAATCACGCAAAATAAAACGGGAATAGTTTTCATGATCTCTTACTCCGGCTCCATTCCCCAATTGATTGCTCCACTCAAGTTCCATATCCATTCCGACAGGTTCGCCGGTTAAGTCATTTATCTCCAATATCTCGAGTCGTTTTGGTTCCGATTGATAACCTTCCCCTGCTCTCACCTCTCGAACTTCCGGAGTTCCAACAATGGCTTTTTCTGCAATATCCATTCGGAAATAAACATACCAATCGAGCCTTTCTTTCACCCTGCTTTCAATAGCTTTTAGCAGACCGGAATATTTTTTCACCAGATTCTTATCCTGCTTCAATGAAAAATAATCCCGGTTCATTGCTGTGTCTTTCGGATCGAATTCCTTGCAGACCAAATGATACTCGTCGAAATAACTGGTTTGAGAACGAAGCAATTTTGCGGCTTCTCCTGGTGAAGAAATGCTCAGTTCAGCATACAGTGCTTCTATCAAAACGGAATCACGAACAGCTTCTACAAAAGCACGGTAATCCTGAACGCGGATTTTCCATTGAGTGGTATAATTCCTTTCCGGAACAGTTAATCCGGACGGCATTTCTGTGAGTTCATGGATCATAGGAAGTGTCACCCGAACCCGGTAAGGAATATGTTGTTGATCCAGCTGCTGCTGCAATTGCACTTCTTTCCAGCGACAAAATGCATGAGCCTGCATTCCGGTTAGCCCAATTACGGGAGAAGCGGGAAGTAAGCAGTCATACCCTTGCCCCAAAACAGCAAACTCATCATTACAGGAAACCGATTGATTGGCCCAAAACGCCGGGTGATCAATCAAAACGGTATAAAGCCTCAGCGGAGAATCACTTTCTTTTAATGGAACAAGATAGAAATAAGTGAATTTTCTTTTATCAAACTCTCTTTTTCCATAAAATCGTTCCGGCTTAGGCAAATACATATCCGCCAACAACGGCATCAATTCAGGATCGGTATAGTTGAACTGCTTTTTCCAATTGAACGGATATGCCCGCTCATTGCGATAAGGACTTAATTCAGAACCTGTTCTTTTGCGAATCTCCTTCACATCCGTTTCCAGGTATTTCAATGCTTCTTCGTCTGATGGTATCCCCTGATAAATCTTTTCCCTTGCATTCGAATCTCTCACCCAATTCTGAAACTCCTGGTATTCCGCATTGCTTACAAACGTTGTTTTCAGGTAACTTGCCCCTGCTTTCTGAGCAGGGATGTAATTTCTGAAAAGCAGGTATTCATTAAGATACACCAACCCCGAAGTATCGTGAAGAATCGTTGTGCTTGGGATTGTTTTATATGATGGGTCGGGTTCCATATACGGAATACTCTTCCTTGCCTGAATAGGCTCAAAATCATTCCCCAATAACCTGACGAATTTTTGATCCTGGCCGAAACTGTCAAGAATCAACAAAAGAGAAAAAAGTAGTAAAACGGGTCTAATCATGCCTGTTGTTTTCTGCTATATGATGATCTTTCCAAAAAGGTTACTTCAAAAAATCTGCAGAACACAAATGTCCGTCTGAAAACTTCACTCGTTGCGGTTTAGTAACTACTTGTAGCTCCGCCGATCTGCTCAATCGGGTGCCAGGTTGTTTTCAATTCCTGCAGGTCTGTGATGTAATACGGACTTTCATCGGCTTCTTTTGTGAAATCCTTCTCATAAACAAATACCCGTTTTACATTGCAATCGGCACCCGCTTCAATGATTGTTGCGTTTTCTGCATTTCCACCGGCATAAACTACTGCGTTTACATCCATGTGACTGTGGAATTGATCGAGCAATTCTTTCTCAGTTCCGGTCAGAATATTCACTACCCCGCCCGGAAGATCGGATGTTGCCAATACTTCCGCAAAAGTGATTGCACATAACGGCAGTTTTTCAGATGCCAGAACCACACAGGTATTTCCTCCCGCAATGACCGGTAAAATTGTTGAAACCAAACCAATCAAGCTGTTTGTTTGCGAGGCAATAATTCCGACAACTCCCATCGGTTCCAAAGCTGAAAAATTGAAATGACTGCTTGCCACCGGGTTCACCGAACTGAAAACCTGCTGGTACTTATCGCACCAGCCGGCATAATACACACAGCGGTCAATAGACAGTTCCACTTCCTGCTTCGCTTTTGCTTCCGTACTTCCCTGCTTTACCAACTCTTCTACAAACTGCGCTTTTCGTCCTTCGAGCATTTCCGCAATGCGGTACAAAATCTGCCCGCGGTTAAATGCCGCTCTTTCCGACCACGAACCAAATGCTTTGCGGGCCGCTACTACTGCATTTCGAAAATCTTTGCGCGAAGACAAACACATGTTTGCCAAAGGCTGACCTTTCTTGTCAAGGGGCGTGTAATATCTTCCTGATTCTGTTCTCGGGAATTGTCCGCCGATGAAGATTTTGTATGTTTTTAGTATTTCCAATCTTGACATAGTTTGTAAATATTGTTTTTTTCAGCCATCCCCCTTCAAAGGGAGAAATTTCAATCTGTCTCCTCCCTTGAGGGAGGATTAAGGAGGGTGGCAGAATTTGAAGTTATCTTTCTATTTTCAAATAAGCACCCAACCCCTGCAAACCTCCTTCTCTTCCGAAGCCGCTTTCTTTATAGCCGCCGAAAGGGGAAGTAGGATCGAATTTATTATATGTGTTTGCCCAAACTACTCCGGCACGCAGTTTCGCAGTGAGATTGAAGATTCGGGAACCTTTATCCGTCCAAACTCCGGCTGCTAAGCCGTATGGTGAATTATTCGCTTTCTGAATCACTTCATCAATGGTGCGGAAGGTTTGAATCGTCAGTACCGGTCCGAAGATTTCTTCCTGTGCAATTCTGCTCGACTGCGCCACATCGGTGAACAAAGTAGGCCGGATAAACAATCCGTTTTTCGGAATGGAGCAGGTGCTTTCATACATTTCCGCTCCTTCCTGTTTCCCTATTTCGATGTATTTCTGAATGGTATCGTATTGTTCTTTGGAGTTGATCGCCCCGATATCGGTGTTTTTATCCAACGGATCTCCGACATACAAGGTGTCCAAGCGGTCTTTCAATTTACGAATCACTTCATTTGCCACAGATTCCTGCACAAACAAGCGGGATCCTGCACAACATACGTGTCCCTGGTTGAAGAAAATCCCGTTCACAATCCCTTCTACTGCCTGGTCGATCGGTGCGTCTTCAAAAACGATGTTTGCCGATTTCCCGCCCAATTCCAGGGTCAGTTTTTTACCCGTTCCGGCAATGGCTTTCTGAATGATCTTTCCAACATTTGTGGAACCCGTAAAGGCAATTTTATTGACGTCATCATGGTTCACAATGGCTGCTCCGGTGCCTCCGTAACCGGTCACAATATTCACCACTCCCGCCGGAAGTCCGCTTTCATGGATAATTTCGGCCAGGAGCATGGCTGTAAGCGGCGTTGTTTCTGCCGGTTTGAGCACCACGGTATTTCCTGCCGCCAGTGCCGGAGCAATTTTCCAGGCTGCCATCAGCAACGGGAAGTTCCACGGAATGATTTGTCCGGCAACTCCCAGGGAACTCACCTTTTGGTTTGGAAACGCATATTCCAGCTTATCTGCCCAGCCGGCATAGTAGAAAAAGTGATTGCATGCCAGCGGCACGTCCACATCGCGTGATTCACGGATGGTTTTACCGGCATCCAGTGTTTCAACAACAGCCAGTTCGCGGGCTCTTTCCTGCATCAGTCGGGCAATGCGGTAGATGTATTTCCCACGTTCTTTGGCGGACAATTTCGACCAAACAGCTTCGTAGGCTTTCCGCGCTGCTTTTACCGCTTTATCTACGTCTGCTTCATTGGCGTGAGCTACTTCTGCCAGCACTTTTTCCGTCGCCGGATTCGTAGACTGAAAGTATTTCCCGGAATTTGGTGCTACAAATTTCCCGTCGATGTACAGATCATAGCGCGCTTTCAATTTCACATGACTGACGCTTTCCGGACTCGGGCTGTAATCCCATCCACCATTGAAATCGAACGATTCGGTTTTTTGTTGCTTGTCTTTTTTTGCCATATCCTCCCCCTTGCTCCCCCTTCGAAGGGGAAACTAAATTTTAATCTATTGAAAAATAATCTGCGTTCTGATAATGTCCCGTTTGCTGCTTCACCAATTGCATCAGGACGTCGTTTGCCAATGAACTTGCCCCGAAACGGAACCATTCATTATTCAGCCACTCATTTCCGAGTGTTTCTTTTACCATCACCAGGTTGTGCAATGCCAGTTTGGAAGAAGAAATTCCTCCAGCAGGCTTCATTCCAACTTGTATGCCGGTTTTCAGGTAAAAATCCTTGATCGCGCACAGCATGGTATACGTTACCTGCATCGTTGCTGCCGGCTGGATTTTCCCCGTTGAGGTTTTGATAAAATCTGCTCCGGCATACATCGCGATATCGCTCGCTCTGCGAACCTGGTCAAGTGAAGCCAGTTCACCTGTTTCCAAAATCACTTTCAGCCGGGCTTTTCCGCATGCCTCTTTAATCGCCGCAATTTCATCGAACACAAAATCGTATTCTCCCGCCAGGAATTTTCCCCTCGAGATCACCATGTCGATTTCATCCGCACCATTTTCCACGGCAAAGCGGGTATCTTCCAGTTTGATTTCACGCGTGGATTGTCCACTCGGAAATGCCGTCGAAACAGATGCTACCTTGATCCCCGAATCTCCCAATGCTTTTTTTGCTTCGGCAACCATGGTCGGATAAACACAGATCGCCGCAACAGTTGGCAGTCCCGGATAGGCATCATGCAAATGCTGGGCTTTGTAGCACATCTGACGTACTTTCCCCGGAGTATCTTTTCCCTCGAGCGTCGTTAAGTCGATCATGTTCAAAACCAGCTTCAGTCCTTGAATTTTTGCTTCGTTCTTGATGCTCCTGGTTTGAAAACGCGCCACACGCTCTTCCACTCCCACTTTGTCTATCGATGGTGAAAGCTTGAAATCAGGGATATTTTTGAGTGTTTTATTTCTATTCATGTAACTGAATGGGATTTAATCAAAGATACTTAGAGGAAATGAATCGGGGGTTAATTTTTAGGAAAGAAATCGAGCTAAAAGGAATTAGCAAGAAAAAGATGAAACAGGCGGTAATTATTTACCCGGGTAGCTGGTGGATATCCTTACACTTATCCCCCAAAACTGAAAATGCCGGTTTTCCCGCGATATCTTTCATTATCAGCCAATTTTTTCTCCAATGTCCTCTTTTCTCCTTATTTTTAACCAATGAATCCTTCAGACATTCACACATTTGTTCCTATCGTACTGAAAGCCTGCGTAGAAGCTTCGGAAGCCATTATGCAGGTATACGAGACTGATTTCGACCCAAACATCAAAGTAGACGGAAGCCCTGTGACCAAAGCAGATTTGCTTTCCAATGCCATCATCAAACAAGCATTGGAACAAACAAACGTTCCTGCCATCATGGAAGAAATACGGAATGCTGCGTTTGAAGACCGCAGGCAGTGGGACAGTGTCTGGATCGTGGATCCACTGGATGGCACCAAGGAATTCATCAAGAAAAACGGTGAGTTTGCCATCTGCATCGCGCTGATTCATCAAAACCGGCCTGTTCTGGGATTCATTGCTTCTCCGGTTAACGAAGAAATCCTGATCGGGGGAAAAGACATCACTCCGGCAGTGGTTCCATTCGCCGAATTGAACAACCCGGAAAATTGGAGAACAATCTCTCCGCAGGAAGCCGTCAACGATCCGCTGCAAATTGCCGGAAGCCGTTCGCACCATTCGGGAACAGAACTAAAATTCAACCAGGTGATGCGCGAAGTTTTCGGAGAAGTGGAATTCGTCAAGAAAGGAAGTGCGTTGAAGTTTTTCGACATTGCCCTTGGAATCGCTGATGTGTACCCGAGATTTGCGCCAACCATGGAATGGGATATTGCTGCAGGACAGGCTATTATAGAAGCTTTGGGCGGAATTGTGGAACATGCCGAAACGGGTCAACCTCTATCGTACAACAAGGAAAATCTGTATAATCCCTACTTTATTGTAAAATCAAAAGCTGTGATCGACCGGTTGAAAAAATGAAACTGCTACTGAACATTTTTCTTTCACTGATACTTGTTTCTTCAGCCTGGGGACAGCAATACCGCGTTTTACCTATCGAAAGTTATTTCAGAGATGTTGCCTTTTTCACCGATTCATCGTTCGCACCGGTTTTTCCCGTGAACGACCAACAGGTAAACTATTACAACACCGTCAAAGAACAAAAACTGCGTTACTCCGATGTTGGGTATTTTGTCTATCAGCGTGAATTGATCCAACTCAGCAAAAAGGAAGGTTCGATCTGGATCAGCCCGATCCTGGATCTGCAAACAGGCGTTGAACGGGGAGACACCAGTATGCGGCAATACCTCAATGTCCGGGGTGTCCGGATTGAAGGAAGCATGAAAAACAAAGTCTTCTTTTCCGGATCGTTTTACGAAAACCAGGCAGTATTTCCATATTATGTACAGCAATACGTCACCAACCATGGCGAATTTTACCCCAATCCGGGCGATTCAAACTATTCCCAGGTGAATGGCGTAGTTCCTGGCGGAGCACGCACCAAACCATTTAAATCGAACGGGTTTGATTATGCCTACGCTACCGGAATGGTGCAATGGCAGGTATTGAAAAGTTTATCTGTTACCGTTGGAAACAGCCCCGTTTTCATCGGAAGTGGTTACCGCTCTGTCCTGTATTCAGATAATTCGCTGCCAACCATGAACTTCCGCATTAATTATTCCCTGGGGGAAAAATGGAATTTCCAGCTCATCCGCATGCAGGGACTTAACATGCTCCGCATCCCGTTTTCGACCAACGGCGAAGCATTGTATGAACGAAAAGCACTCAGTCTCGCAACGATCTACTTCCAACCTACCAAACACCTCCGGATCGGATTGGTGGAAGGCGGAACCTGGACACGGGGAGACTCCCTTCAAAAGCAAGCGGTGGAAGGCGGTTTTTATATCCCGATTCCCGGCGCGGCAACCATCCAGGAAGGAATTAACGGAAAAAGCTATGCGTACCTCGGACTGGATTTCAACTGGCGGGTTTGGAAACTGCTTGTGTATGGTCAATATGGCCGGAATCCGTACACCAAAGCCAGTGATGTGGGACAAATCGGGCTGCGCTACTGGCCGTTCAAATCTCACCACTACCTGATTCATGTGGAATACAATCACACTTCCGCAAATGCTTACCAGGCTTCGAATCCGCGCATTCACTACAGCAATTTCAACTTACCGATCGGTCACCCGATGGGAGCAGGAGTGGATGAGTTGGTTTTAAGACTGCGTGCCGAATGGAATCACCTGTTCGTGAGTTCATCGACCAATTACTACCTCAACCAGTCGGGTAATTACAGGCAGCTTTTACCCATTTATGCAGCCAATACAGGCCTAAATCAACAGGTGTTGTACGAAAATCTCGAAATCGGGTATAATTTCAATCGTTCCTACGGACTCGAAATTTTCGGATCGGCCAAACTGCGCATGGTGAAAAAGCCACTGCAGGATCAACAATCCTATTGGTTTGGAATCGGACTCCGCACAGCACTTAACAATCATTATTTCGACTTCTGATGCGCGTTCAAACCCTCATAGTATTTGTATGCATGTTGTTCTGCAACAGGAGCTTCTCCCAGGGAACGATCGACCGCATCCGGCATTTTAACCTGAAACAGGATTCCCCGTCTTCACGTTCGGTTCATGCCGCTATTCAACCGATGATTCGCTATGTGCCTATCGTACTGGAAAAACCGGACACAATCATCATCAACGAAAAAACGGTTGTTTCCAACAGCACTTTCAGCCCGCAGGGACGTGGAAGAGGTTTCGCCATTCTTCCGGCAGCGGATAGTTATTTTCAGTACGATACCGCCGTGAATTACCGGGCAGCCGTCGGTTTCAATGTCGAAAAAACCTGGGGAAAATGGTACAATCGCACCCAGCTCACGTCGGGATGGAGCCTGCGCGAGGACTATACCCAATCTCACGTCGCGTTTTCCCCATTGCAGAACCGGAGTTCTTATTGGTTTACGGATATCCGCACACGAATCGGCTACACTCCGAATGAGATGCTCCACATCAGCACCGGGATCGACAACCAGTTTTTCGGGGAAGGCTACCGCTCACTGATCCAGGGAGACCAGGTTGCACCGAATCCGTTTGTCATGTTCCGCGTGAACTTCTGGAACCTGGAATACGGACTGCTTTACCAATTCATGCACGACAACAATTACACAACTAAAACACGGGACTGGAAATACAACACGACTCATTATTTAAGTGTCAACATCGGTTCGAACTTCAACGTCATGCTCCTGGAATCGGTTGTTTTCCAGGGAAAGGACAGCACCTACAAACGCGGCTACGAAGTAGAATACCTCAATCCGTTTGTTTTCTTCCGACCGCAGGAATACAGCCTCGGCTCCACCGACAATATTTTACTGGCACTTCAAACATCTTATTCGTTCGCTCAGAAAAGACACTGCATTTATTTCCAGTTGCCGCTGGATGAATTTGTGTTGAAAGAAATTAAAAACCGGTCAAAATGGTGGGCCAACAAATACGGGGCACAGCTCGGAATCAAAGGGAGATTCAAAAAATGGTCGTATATGCTGGAAGGAAATGTCGTGCGTCCCTATACCTTCTCGCATATTTCAAGTGGTCAAAACAACGGAGCTTTAGGTTTACCGCTGGGTCATTACCTGGGAAGTAATTTTGCAGAACTACTTGCCACCGCAAAGATTCCCTTCAATCATTTCCAGCTGACATTGTTCTCATCCTTCTACCTGAAAGGCTACGACAACTCTTCGATCAGTTACGGAGGAGACATTTATAAAAGCTATACGTCTCACCCGAAAGAATACGGAAACACCATCGGGCAGGGAATGACGCAACGCGCTGTTTCTCTCCAGGCAAACGCTTCGACTACCCTCAACAAGATTTTGCTGGAAATGTACATCCAGGCGGGACTGCAATACAGCTGGGGAGAACTCGGACAGAGCACCACTCCGCTCATCTGCGTCGGACTGCGCAACAGCCTGTTCAACGACCGGAAGATTCATTAATGATATAGTGAAAGGAATTAAAATCTGGAAAACGAATACCGGTTGGGTTCACTTAATATTATAAGGCGATCGTTGGAGGCACTTAATGTATTTAAGCCTGGTAACCTCTTTCAGAAATTCTTCTGATAATTTCGTCAAAAGATTCAAATAATCTTTCCCACAGATGCACAGATTTTTTATGGCTCTTACCAGTGGGAATTATGTACTTAAGTCAGGTAGGTTTGGATACAAAAAAGTTAGAGTATTCATCACACTATGAACCCACGCTTCATTTCTACCGCAAATGCGCAAATTTTTAGCTCGGCTACTCCCGAAAGAAATCGGGACAGGCTGCACTCGCTTCTAATAGTATGAATGCTGAATGTTATTGTTTACAGAGTAAAGATGCGACCGGTAAGCGCATCAGATATTTGCATTTGCGGTAAAAATAAAATCCTGACCCTGCATACACAGGATCAGGATTCCTCCTCTTCACCTTCACTCCCACAAAATCACTACATCTGAATGCTTCCGAGACTTTTGATCTGTCCACCGGAAACCGTCACATTTTGAATATTCTTTTGCAATACCAGCACATTTCCGGACTGCTGTCCTTCAATTTTCAGGGCGTATGTTCCGGAAGGAACTCCCCGAATCAGGAAATAGCCGCTTTCACTGGTATATGCACTGAAACTGTCTGTTCCGTTACTTAAGGTAATGGCTGCCTGAGCAGTTCCTTCAATTTGTCCCTGCACACCCGTGTTCGGGTCAACGATCTCCGCAATGACCGGGTTCAGTTCAAATCCTTGTCCGCTTTCTTTAATAGACAGCGCCACATTAAAGTCGAGCAGAATGCTGGAAGTCAATCCGCTGTCGACCTGGCAATGAATCGGAACCTCAACCTGGTGCGAATAATTCGACCCGAACGACAGGTTTACGGTATTTTGTCCGGCGGAACCGTTAAATGTCAAACTGTTCTGTCCGCTAAAGGTCAAACGTAATTTCGTATATAGGCCTGCTTGTACATTGGTTGCACTGGAAACGGTTACTTCCGCCCCGTTTGTCAAATCAAGGATGTTGACTTCCTTCATGGTTTCATTCAAAACCACCCATCCGGAATTATCCAGGTAAGCTTCGATTTTCATGATCTGGACGTTCAACGCTACGAAATCCCCCGGGGAATCCGTCATGCGAACTTCCATTTTTCCCTGGGCAAGTTCTTTATTCTTTTTACACGCCTGCATGGTGAATCCCGCGCACCCCAGCAATACCAATAACAGCAACCTTTTCATAATCGTGTATTTTAAGTTTGACAGGTACTAGCCAAGGATGTGCCAAAAGAATCTTCTCTCAAGGTATTTATTGATAAAAACCCTGTAAATAAAGGGATTCTCCGCGAAAACAACAGTTTATTGGAGTATGATGGGAAGATCTGCTGTTCGCCAAAATGAAAAGGTGTGTTTCAATTTGAAAATGACCGAAATTCGGGACAAAAAAAAGAGGGAGGCTTACCACTTCCTCCCTCAAACTAACACACCTATGACCCGATTTTAGAGTTTCAAAGAAGAAACTCACTTAACCTGATACATAGCAAAGGTATCTTTTAAGTTAAATTATAACTACCAAAATTAACAGGAGGTAAGAACGAAGTAACATTTGGGTGATTTTAAAGAATAGTTGAAATAATCTTTATCTAAAATCAATCTAATTTAACCCTGAATTAAAATTTTGAATTGGAAGTTGGGTGCGTTTTCCAACTTGGATGCGTACATTTGTGCAGTCTTTAAAATAACAATTATGGGGATCGGCAAAAAAGTGAAGATGTATATGAGTTTCACGAAATTCAGACTCTCTGCCCTTGTTATTCTCTCTGCTCTCTCCGGTTATTTATTTGTTGGCGCAAGCGACGGACTGGAAATCACATACTTAATGCTCGGAGGCTTGCTCGTTACGGCAGCGTCCAACGGTTCGAACCAGATTTGGGAACGCGAACTGGATGTGTTGATGAACCGTACCGGAAAGCGTCCGCTGCCGATGGGCGAAATGTCCGTTAACGAAGGATTAATCGTTGTAGCGGTGTGTTTACTTCCCGGATTATGGATGTTGTATCAACTGAATCTGGGCTCTATGTTGCTCGGATTGGCGGCATTTGTTTCCTACGTATTTATTTACACCCCGATGAAGCGCATTTCAACATGGGCTGTTTTTGTGGGTGCATTTCCGGGCGCTATTCCCCCGATGCTTGGAGCAGTAGCAGGTTCCGACAGTTTCGGGTTGGTTCCGGGAGTATTGTTCTTTGTACAGTTCGTGTGGCAGTTTCCACATTTCTGGGCAATTGCCTGGGTAGCATATGACGATTACCAGCAGGCAGGTTTTTCCTTGCTTCCTTCTAAATTGGGACGTACCAAAGGTTCCGCATTCCAGATCATGATTTACTCCCTGGCAATGATCCCTTTTTCATTATTGCCCTGGCTCATGGGCTGGACAGACAATTGGTCTTTAGTCATTGCAGGTGCAAGTTCGATCCTGTTCTTCCTGCAGTCCTATAAGTTGTATTTAAGCTTAACCATTGCAGATGCCAGAAAGCTCATGTTTGCCTCTTTCATCTGGCTTCCGGTAGTTCAATTTTTATACGTGTTCACCAAAATTGATTCTAATATTTTAGAAGCATTGTGGAAGCACGGCACACTTTTTTAAACGCATATGTCGCAAATCGATTACAATCAGGAACTGACTCCCGAGGTTCGGGAGAAAATGCGCAAAAACCTCATTTACGTAGGAATTTTCAGCGTAGTGATGCTGTTTGCAGGTTTATCATCCGGTTACATCGTAAGCGCCGGAGACTCTTTTTGGGTGAAATACAATTTTCCGCCGGCATTTTACATTTCAACGGTTCTGATTATCCTGAGCAGTATCGTGCTTTCGGTCGGGATCAAACTTGCTCAAAAGGGAAATGCAAACATCCTGAAAACGATGGTTCCGCTCACCTTTATTTTAGGTGTTGGATTTGCCTACTTCCAGTTTGTGGGATATTCCGAACTGTTTAAAGACGGATCACACGTTGTTTCCAAAATCACCGTTTCCGAAGGCCGTTACGGCACGTATTACGAACTGCAGATCGACGGAAAGTACATGGAAGTTGACGGAAACGATTACCTGGTCGGAGATAAAGTACTTTCGGACGAACAGAAAAAAGGTGTCTCCGATTTCGCAAAACAATTCGACAAAATCGACACAGAAAAAGATCCGAAGATCTCCGGACTGGACAAATACACCTTATTATACAAGCACCAACCCGTATCATTTAAAAACGGCGCTTTCTACGTGCAGGATTCCGTGAAACTGACTCCTGTGGATCTGATTCGTTTGCAGCAGTTTTCTGTTCACCTGAAAGACGGACGCGGAGACTTCTTCCACAGAGGGAAATTCGGGAAGGATTTCAAGGTGTACTACAAAAAACAGGAACTGGAATACAAGAACAGAAACCTGTACTACAAGGGAATTCCGCTGAGTGCTCCATTGCAGTTGAAGATGGAATCTGCCTCAGACACAGCGACATCCTACCTTTTCATGCTAACTTTTCTGCACCTACTTCACATCCTTGTAACTCTGATCTTCGTGCTCAGAGCTTCAATTCGTTCATTCTCAGGTAAATTAGCAGCAGATAATTTCCTTCCGGTACGCACCCTTGCCATTTTCTGGCATTTTTTAGGCGTATTATGGGTTTATTTATTGCTTTTTTTGCTTTTTATTCATTAAACTTGCACAAAAAATTGTAAAATGGCAGGACACGCTACAACACATGTCGACGCTGCAACCGCTTGGGGCGGTAAGGTTTCTCCGTTTAACGTGAGTTACGGAAAACTAATGATGTGGTTTTTCTTGGTATCGGATGCTTTGACATTCGGTGGATTGTTAGTTGCTTACGGTTATACGCGCCACACAACTCAGAGCGCTTGGCCGATCGGTGAGGAAACATTCGATTCTTTACCGTTCCTGGGTCACGGGTATCCGTTGATGTATGTGGCTTTGATGACCTTCATCCTGATCGTATCATCTGTAACGATGGTATTGGCGGTTGAAGCAGGTCACCGAATGGACAAGAAAGGTGTAATGAAATGGATGATCGCTACGATCATCGGTGGTTTCTTCTTCCTCGGGTCTCAGGCTTGGGAATGGTCTCACTTCATTCACGGTTCACATTTCGGAAGTGTTGAAATCATGTCCGGAGAACATACCGGTTCACGTGCTATCGTAAAAGGACACTTCGGAGATCTGGAAAGCTTTACGGTTGTTCAGGCTGGTTCTCACCACAAAGTAGGTGATGTAATCAAAGAAACTCCGGATGAATTGTTCCACCATTTCCGCACAGCGGTCATGAACGGTCAGGTGAAAGACGGAAAGATTACTTTGCACGATGGTTCTGTTGCTACCTGGAAAAAGAAAAATGACGAGCACATGGAGCTCATCATCAAAACAGACGGAACAGGTCACTCTTTGAGCAAAACAACAAAGATTCACGGGAAAGACGCAGAGGTCAAATACTGGGAATCTGTTAACTCTGGAAAGAAAGGTGCTATCATCTACGGTGCTGACCTGACAAACAACGAGTACGGTCCTGCACAATACGGTCAATTCTTCTTCTTCATTACCGGTTTCCACGGATTCCACGTATTCTCCGGGGTAATCATCAACATCCTGATCTTCTTAGGAGTTGTTCGCGGTACTTACCACAAGCGTGGTCACTACGAAATGGTTGAGAAAACAGGATTGTACTGGCACTTTGTCGATTTAGTTTGGGTGTTTGTATTTACATTCTTCTACCTAGTATAATTTTAAGAAACAACAGATCATGGAAAGAGACGATATTATTGAATACTCATTAGATACGCACCACAGCGAAGAAGCAGGAAAAAAAATCCGCCGCAAAATCTGGTTGGTAACTGCTATCTTAACAGTTATTACCGCTTTTGAAGTAGCAGTTGGAGCTTTGGTTCACCAGGACAGCCCTTCATGGTGGATCGTAAAACTGATTTTCATTGCCCTGACTTTGTTGAAAGCAGGTTACATCGTACTAGTGTTTATGCACTTGGGTGATGAGAAGAAAATCCTGAAATATTGCATTTTAATCCCGTATTTTATCTTTATCATTTATTTGATTTTCATAAGCTTGACTGAAGCAAATGCAGTCCACACAGCTTGGGAAACTTACGGAGGATAGTTCATTTAAACGATTTATAGCCGATGGCTAAGTCACATTCTAAGGCCGGTTCGTTAAAATCAGTGTTCGCACTACTGCTTTTATTCGGACCGGCTCTTATTTTAATATTCATTTCCACCCGTGGATGTGAACACAAGTTCAAAGAGCTGGATGATTACGGCGTAATCCCGGCATTCTCATTTACCAATTCGAAAGGGAAGGTTTTTACCAACCAAACGTTCAAAAACAAGATCGTGATCTACACCACCATCCAGGCTTCCTGTCCGGATTCTTGTGGTGTTTCCATCTGGCATTTGGATCAGCTGATTTACCAGCGCCTGCGTGAAAACCGGAAAAAACTAGGCCATGTGAAATTGGTTTCCATTCTTACCGATGAAAACGGAAATCCGGACACAGACGGTAAACACCTCCAGGATGTTGAATTCATGTTGAAAGACCGCGTAGAAGGCTATGATCCCACTATCTGGATGATCGTTGCCGGAGATGCCAAAGCAATCTACAACATCCAACACAACGGGCAGTCGCTCCTGCAAAAAGACAAAAAATATTTCGGTGGAAACAGCTTCCAGGAACTCATGCTCCTGGCAGATAAATCCAACCACTTGAGAATGGTTCTTCCGGGGAAAACAGAAAGTACGATTCGTACCATGCGCGATCACATGGCGCTTCTGGAGAAGGAATACGATATCAAGGCATACAAACTGAAAAAACAGAAATCCGCTAAGGAGGATTGATAACGGAACAAGCGTTGACGCGGTTCTACAAAGAGAATTAATTACAAGAACCATGAAATGGATTTTACAAGTTTCGCTGATTCTTATCCTACTAACCGGTTGTAACAACGACCCGCAAAAAAAGCCGAAAGCACTTCCCTACTTCGGGAATTACGATATTGTCTTCTCCGAGACCAACGGAGTGGAATCCATTGATACCGTATACCCGACAATTCCTGCTTTCAAATACCTGAACCAGGATTCCGTGATGATTTCTTCCAAATCGATGAAAGGAAAAGTCTGGATCGCCAATTTCTTCTTCACAAGCTGTCCGAGCATTTGTCCACCGATGATTTCGCAGATGAAACGCTTGAACCTGCTCACACAAGATATTGCACCAGAAGTACAGTTTATGTCTTTCAGCATCGATCCGAAAACAGACCAGCCTCACGTGCTGAGAACGTATATCAAAAACAACGGAATTCAGACCAAAAACTGGTATTTTTTCACCGGAAACGAAGCTAAAACGCATGCATTGGGCGTGAAGCACTTTATGGTTCATGCCGACAAAGATCCGATGGCAGCCGGAGGTTTTGCCCACAGCGACGGAATGGTACTGGTTGACAGAGAAGGATACGTTCGTGGTGTTTACAGAGGTACTCAAACCGAAGATGTAAACAGACTGAACACCGATTTACGCAAATTATTAGACATTGAATATGGAATCAAATCAAAACACTAAACCCGGAATCCGCAAGCTGATCATCGCTTTGTCGATCATTATTCCATTACTGGTCGCTGTTCTTTTCAAAGTGAAAATCTCGGATGTGGATCTGTCGTTCCTTCCTCCGATCTACGCAGGAATCAATGGTGTGACTGCTATTCTGCTGGTTGCCGCTTTGGTTGCTGTTAAACAACGAAAAATCAGCACCCACGAGTCGATCATCAAAATCTGTATGGTGCTTTCGGTGTTGTTCCTGTTGTGTTACGTGGCTTACCACATGACTTCAGACCCCACATTGTACGGTGATATCAACGGAAACGGGGAATTGGACCTCTACGAGAAAACAACGCTTTCTACGGCAAGTAAATTCACGTATTATTTCATCCTCATCACACACATCATCTTGAGCGTGGCCGTGATCCCGATGGTACTTTTCTCGTATCTGTATGCCTGGGAAGGGAAATTTGACAAACACCGCAAATGGACGAAGATTACCTGGCCGTTGTGGTTCTACGTTGCGGCAAGCGGTGTAGTCGTTTATTTGATGATTTCTCCTTACTACATTCATTAAATTAGTAGCTTTAGCAAATTGACCCTAAATCAATTTGTATGAAGCAGCCATTCTTTTTTGCAAGCATTACCGCTCTTTTGTTATTCTCCTGTGGGGAAGGAAAAGTGCATTCCCGTGAAAAACTAGCGGTCAGTACCTCCAATAATCTGAGTGTTACCGATTCCATTAAACCGAAGAAGAAAATCTACCTGGACCGCGCGGAGTTGGGAGATTGTTTGAAAAATGCTCCTAAAATTGTTCCGATAAATTCCGTAGGTACTCCCTTTGATACCCTGAATTACAATCAAATTGTTGCGTATAAATACTTCAACCAGGGAGAACGCAATCCGAGAGTATACAGGTTATACAACAGCAGATGGGGACTCCTTATCGACGTCATTGAAAAGCAGCATGCTATGAATCAGTCCGAGGCAGATCAATTTCTCCGCCTGATTTCTGCCCGGTCTACTTATGGCGGCATGCGCATGGCATGTTTCGAGCCCCGTTTGGGCATTGTCTTTTACAAAGATGGCCTATATGTCAGCCAGATCAGCATTTGTATGGAATGTAACTATCTCGAGGCTCCATTTGTGATTCCGGCTCTTGAACGACAACAAAAAATCAGTGAAAAGCACTACACCGGGGATAATGATTACGGCTTTTCCAGGAAAGGAAGAAATGGAATCAACCAGCTCCTGGAGGAATTCAAATTCGTCGAATAACGATTCTAATTCATGTGAAACACGCCCGGGGTGTTATTGTTCTGTCTCCTCCGACACACAGTGATTACCAGCACGAACACGTGTCCCTGGGACCAAAATATCAAACAATGACAACGGATGAGTCAATACAACAAATCCCCACAATACAGATTGCAGGGATTTGCTCATCCAAATGTATTTTCCTGTTCTCCTAACCACATTTAGAAGAACCACAATCCGTACAGGTCAAACAACCTTCCTGGTAATGTAAGTTGGAAGAACCGCAGTTGCTGCATTTTTGTTTGTTCATTGCTGTTCCATCCGGAATGTATCGTTTCAATGCGCGTGCAACACCGGCTTTCCAGGTATTAATCGCTTCATCCAATTGCAAACTTCCAATCAGTTCTACCACATTCTCAATAGGCATTCCATAACGCAGTGCACCGGAAATCAATTTAGCATAGTTCCAATATTCGGGGTTGAACTTATGAGAAAGTCCTTCAATGGTGGTTTTATAGCCGCGCTGATTCACAAATTGAAAATCGTAGCGTGAATGACCCTGGTGATCTTTATTTTTCAAAATATACCCGTCATTGACCCATCTCGGAAGTGAGATCCCATCTTCGTCATCAGCTAAACCTGTGAAAATTTCATACGGACGGCCATCTATCAACCCGATAAAGGCAATCCACTTGTCTTTTTTATTCTGAAAACGCACCACATCAGCTTCCAATACCTGCGGTCGCTCCAAAGGAAATGGAAGAGATTCACGGTGCTTTTCAGCAGATTCATGTTTGCTTTCCGCACTGATCAAAACCCCCGAACGTGATCCGTCACGATAAACGGTAACGCCTTTACACCCCGCTTTCCAGGCTTCCATGTAGCATTCCCCGACCAATTCTTCCGTAACCGTATGCGGCATATTAATGGTCACACTGATGGAATGATCAACCCATTTCTGGATCGCTCCCTGCATTCTCACCTTGTTCAGATAATCAACATCATTGGAAGTGGCTTTGTAGTAAGGCGATTTCTTTACGATTTCATCCAATTCCTCTTGCGAATAATTCACCGATGTATCCATTCCGTTGATTTCCATCCAATCTTTGAACCGGTGGTGAAAAACAATGTATTCTTCCCAGGAATCTCCTACCTCATCAACGAAATCAACCCGGGCATCTTTGTCATTCGGATTTACTTTTCTCCTGCGCTTGTATACCGGTAAGAAAACCGGTTCGATTCCTGAAGTGGTTTGTGACATCAAACTGGTTGTACCCGTTGGTGCAATCGTCAGCAAGGCAATATTTCTTCTCCCGTATTTTTCCATCTCGGAATACAATGTCGGGTCAGCCTCTTTCAAACGCTGCATGAATGGGTTCTTCTTTTCGCGCTGTACATCAAAAATCGGAAATGCCCCACGTTCTTTTGCTGTGACAACCGAACTTCTGTATACTTCGATGGCCAGTGTTTTATGTACTTCGATGGAAAATGCCGTTGCTTCGTCACTTCCATATATCAATCCCAGCGCAGCCAAAAGATCTCCTTCTGCAGTAATTCCGATTCCTGTCCTGCGACCCTGGATAGATTTTTTCCGAATTTTCTCCCATAACTCCCTTTCAACCCGCTTAATTGCATCACTCTCCGGATCCGAATCAATTTTTAAGAGTATGGCATCAATTTTCTCTAGCTCCAGGTCAACAATATCATCCATCAAACGCTGGGCATAAGCGGCGTGCTCTTTAAATAAAGCCCAATTGAATTTGGCCTTGGCAGTAAAGGGCTGATCTACGTAGCTGAACAGGTTGATTGCCAACAAACGGCAGGAATCATAAGGACAAAGTGGAATTTCACCACACGGATTAGTCGAAACCGTTTCAAAGCCCAAATCAGCGTAACAATCAGGCAAAGACTCCTTGATGATCGTATCCCAGAACAAGATTCCCGGCTCAGCCGACTTCCATGCATTGTGAACGATTTTATTCCATAAAGAGCGGGCATCTATCGTTGATCTATGCGTTGGATTCTTACCGGAAACGGGAAATTGTTGTTCAAAAGGACTATTGCTTTCAACCGCACGCATGAATTCATCATTGATCCGAACGGAAACATTGGCTGCAGTTACTTTTCCCTGCTCCAGTTTGGCGTCTATAAAATCTTCGGCATCCGGGTGCTTGATCGAAACAGATAACATCAGAGCACCTCTGCGCCCGTCCTGCGCTACTTCCCGCGTAGAATTCGAAAAACGCTCCATAAACGGCACAAGTCCGGTCGACGTAAGGGCTGAGTTTTTCACCTCAGAGCCTTTTGGTCTCATTTTCGACAAATCATGTCCTACTCCCCCACGACGTTTCATTAATTGAACCTGCTCCTGGTCTGTCTGGAAAATTGCTCCATACGAATCTGAGTTACCTTCATTTCCGATCACAAAACAATTGGACAACGATCCGATCTGATAAGGATTTCCAATCCCGGTCATTGGGCTTCCCTGCGGAATCAAATACTTAAACCGGTCGATCAGGGAAAAAATCTGTTCCCGATTCATCGGATTAGGATATTTTGCTTCAATTCTCGCCAACTCAGTTGCAATCCGCATGTGCATGTCCTTTGGAGTCCGTTCATAAATGTTTCCGAAAGAATCTTTGAGGGCGTATTTATTCAACCAAACCCTGGCGGCCAAATCGTCTCCGTTGAAATAGGAAAGTGTTGCTTCGTATACTTCGTCATCTGTGTAAGTACTTCTTTTTTTTGTAAGTGTCTGGGAGTCCATTTTTTGTATATTTTATGCGTCATTTGACACTTCAAAAATACACATTGAATTCAGTTCTTTATTTTTCATTTTAAAAAAGTTTACAAAAATAAGATGTTAACTACATGTATTTCAAATGATTAGTAATTTACAAACACAAAAAAGTTTACAATTTTGATTGTTTTTCACAAATACATGTCTCAAAAAATGAAAAATAAATTACACGGAAGCTTACACATTCCCTTTGCCTTAACGCTGATCTCAACGTGTGGTTTAGTGCCAGTGCCGTTTGACGTAAAAAGGGAGAGTTCCGGAAGACGTTTCTGCACCATTGAACGGCACATTATGTTACCCTTAAATAAAAGTCTTGAAGGAGAATTCAGGGGGATACCAAAGTGATCAGGCTATTGAAATCGGAAAAAGCTCACGTAGGGATTAACGGAAATCCGAAGGGCAGCTTCCTTTTCCTCCCATACGAACCATGATTCCAACGCCAAAGAAAGTATACCAATCGCGGGTAGCTCTGTTTCCACGCTGACCGAAACGGTTTCCATCGAGACTTCTGTTGCTCAATGCTGCTGCAGTAGGGCCGTTTGTTGCAGCTAACGTTGCCGGATCAGCATAGCGGTATCCGCCTACATCATCCAGGTAATCAGTGAACAGAAAACGGATTCCGTACTCAATGTTCAGTGCCACATTCGGAGAAAGCGAGATACGTCCTCCGACAGCCAATGGAACTCCCAACTGGATGCGGGAATATTTGCCGCGATCGGATAATGCTGTTCCCTGTCCTTCTGTTCCCAAAGGCTGTAATTCGACCAAGGTACCGTTGTAATTGGTTTTCGGATTGATCCGCGTGAGCGAAAACTCTGCCAGCAGGTATCCCGTTCCTTTATACCGTTTGTTCCCGATCTCAAATGGGAAATAAGTCACTTCGATCCCGGATCCGAATTCAAACAAATCGGTCTGAAAGGACAAATTCCGGTTTTTATAAAATGCATCTTTCTGCTCGCTATCATATCCTTCAATTTTCCCGTAGGTAACATTCAGGCGGTAAGCCAAACGTGCATTGATATTGAAGCGATACAGAATTTGCCCCGCGGGGTTCGTATGCTTGAAATGCCGCTGGTTCAAATCCCCGATATAATAGCTTCCTCCGAGCATAAAGCCCAGCTCGGAACGCGACATCGCATTGTGCCGGTGTGCTTTCTGACTCCAGGTCAAAGAGGAAATTACGCAAAGGAATAAAACCAGAATTCTGTTCTGCATAAGGCTATAACGAAGGAGAGCGTATTTAATTGTGTGTTCCGACCGCCGCAGGAACTAAAATTCCTTTCTTAATCAGCAATTCTGCAATCTGAACAGCATTGGTAGCAGCTCCTTTTCGAAGGTTATCCGCAACGATCCACATATTCAGCGTTTTCGGCTGGCTTTCGTCTCTTCTGATGCGTCCCACGAATACATCGTCTTTTGCCTCTGCAAAACGAGGCATCGGGTACGTATTGGTTGTCGGATCGTCTTTCAGGGTAATTCCTGGTGTTTCGTGCAGCAATTTGCGCACATCAGCCAGGTCGAATTCATGTTCAAACTCCACGTTAACTGCTTCCGAGTGTCCGCCTACAACAGGAACGCGCACTGCTGTTGCCGTTACAGAGATCACCGGATCCAAAATTTTCTTCGTTTCGTTTGTCAATTTCATTTCCTCTTTCGTGTACCCGTTATCCGTAAAGGAATCACAATGAGGAATACAGTTTTTATCGATCGGGTAATTGTATGCCATTTCGCCTGAAATTCCGGCACGCTCGTTTTCCAATTGCTGAACGGCTTTTACCCCGGTTCCGGTAATGGATTGGTAGGTGGAAACAACCACGCGTTTTACGCCATATGCTTTGTGCAACGGAGCAAGTGCCATGACCAACTGAATCGTGCTGCAATTCGGGTTTGCAATGATCTTGTCAGCAGCAGTCAGCAAATCTCCGTTGATTTCCGGAACGACCAGTTTTTTCTCCGGGTGCATTCTCCACGCAGAGCTGTTGTCGATCACGGTTGTTCCCGCTGCTTCAAATTTCGGTGCCCATTCCAGGGAAGTATCTCCACCTGCAGAGAAGATCGCTACATCAGGCTTCATGTTCACAGCGGTTGCCAAATCCACTACCGGGAATTCCAATCCACCAAACTCAATTTGTTTGCCGACCGATTTTTCAGAAGCTACAGGAATCAATTCCGTAATAGGAAACGACCGCTCTTTCAATACTTCCAGCATGACATTTCCAACCATTCCTGTTGCTCCGACAACTGCTACTCTCATAACCAAAAATTTTATACAAAAATAATGGATAGTTTCATTGAAAATAGAAAATAAAGCATTGAAAAGTGAAAGAAATTGAGGAATGGAAATGTTCTTGAGAATCCAACATAACTTGTATGATTCAAATACCTCATCAACTTAAAAAAAACCGGTCCTCTAACATACTATTTGAAGAAGACCGGTCTCATTACTGATTCAGTGCTTATTGAGCTATGATTCGTTTAGTCATTGTTTTATTCTCCGAATTGGTAATTTGCACCATGTAGATGCCTTTCGGAGATCCTTCCAGATTAATTTCCAGTTCTTTACCTGAAAATATGCAATTTTTCACTTCTTTACCCATCAAATCAGTAATGCGGATGGATGTCAACGTTTGCTCCGTACCAAATGAAAATTTCACTTTGGAAGTAAACGGATTTGGCGCAATTGTCAGGTCTTCTTCAGTCAACGCATTGTTTGATTCTTCTAATAAGCTACCGGATTGGCTTTGACCTCCCTGGTCTTGTCCCATCGATTTGGTGTAAATGGAATTGCATGTAATCGGGTTCAGGGTGTATGTGGTTCCACTTACGGGATTATTTATAGTCTTTGTATAGGTTCCTACACCAGTAATATTCATCTCAATAACCGGGCATTCTGCATATACTTTAAAGCTTCCATCACTTTTTGTGAAAGTACTATACTCTCTATATTCGCCCGGAGCTCCACATGGAATATTACATCTGACTGTACCATTAACAACCGGCTGATTATTAACATCTTTTACAGTACCGGTAACATTATAAGCGTATCCGTTGTAAGGTGCCAACTCATTATAATAATCGTTCGGTGCTGTTCCCGAATTACATCCATTTGTGAGCGTTGTGATGTTAAACACACTATTACCCGTTGCAATAATCGGTTTCTTATTTCCATAATTATCTACTAATCCGAAATAAGCCCCGCGATCAACTGGCGTCCCATTTGATTTAGTATAGACGTCTCTATATTGCCACCAACCATAACCGGATGCCCCACTGTGAAAAACATTTTGTAGAGAAGAAATGGCAAAATTTCGTTGAGTAGCATAATCAACAACCAAAACAATATTATTTGACGGCGGTGCTACAGTAGCGGGATTAGATACCCCCGGAATCCCAATTTCACCAATGATCCAGGGCTTTTGTATCTTGTCATTCATTATGTTAGAAACCCATTTGAGCTTTTTCAAATAGTACTGTTGGTTATAATTCTGATAATTAAGACTTAAATCCGGATATATGTGATAAGTAATTACATCGATATTCAAGATGCCCGGATCCCAATTTTCCAGTGAAAATGTTCCAACATTACTCATGGTAACCAAATGGTTTTTATCAACATTTCGAATCTGTTCATACCATCCATTTACCGTAGAGCAGATATAATCCTTATCAGTAATAACTTCTGATGTGAAATCATAACTATCTGCTTCCAGAAGTAAACTGTACATAAGCACATTCGGGTTATTTTTGAATCGATTCGCCAAAGTGTTCAAATACACTCCATATGTACTGTGACAAACAGTATTGTAATTTTTATGACCTTTCTCTAATCCGGCAAAAAAATTAACCTTTAATCCATACTCGCCAGCTTTATTAATAACCATCTCGTATAAATCTAACATCTGTTGCAATTTATTTCCGGAATTAATGTCAATTTTCGTTCCGGAATTTGGAAGATGAATAGTATCAGAAACATCCCAGGCATCAATGTAAATTTTGGGGTCAACATTGGGATTACTAGAAGTATTATTACAATACAGGTGAAGCCCCGTTAAGCGAATCGTATTGAACCCCGCTTGCTGCAATTCTGAAAAATGTTGATCCAAATAGGGTGAACAGTCGGATGGTGTAAGACAAAACCAATTGGATAAATTCGAATCGTATTGATTATTTGGTCCAACAAACAATACTCCATTGTTATTGTAAATATTCATACAGTAATTTGCCAATTTGGCATTGTAATTTTGTCCATTCATTGCAAGCCTGGAACCTTTTCGATAAACAAAATTTGCCGTAGGAGTAATTTTGGACAGGGTGCAGATATTCGTACCATCAAAGAAATAGAGCGCCCCGTTGTTATCCATTGCAAAAGAATTGTAATTGGCGGTCAAATTGCACACCGGATTCAACCGATTGTGAGACCATTTACACAGATCATAGTATTCGTTGTGAAAGTTCCCGTCTGTACCTATATAAATTACCTGGTCTCCGCTTGAAGATATGCGGATATCCGTTCCGGTCATAGCAGAAATCCCTATAGCATTCACAGGTCCAAACCCGGAAGAACTTCCAATAGTCCAGTAACTGCACAGTTTGTTATCGGATGCTCTTACATAAAAGATCTGACCGGTATTACCATCCACCTGAATTTTTGAACCGGTTGCAAGTACTTCCGTATTTAAATACACCGCTGCATCCCAGGTAGATGTAGTGAAATTATACTTCATATAGGCCGGTTTATTCGTATTTGTAATATAGTAGAGTGTGTTATTTTTCACTACAATATTTGAGTAAGGAGCTGCAGGCAAGGCAAACATGTTTAACAAGCGAAATCCGCTTCCTGAGGCAGTATGCCAATATTCGCAAACCTTTTTGTCGGAATCCCGAATGAAGTAAACATGATCCTCATCTACCACCTCAATAAAGCTCAAAGGTGCAACGTTATCAGTCATGCCGGTAAACTCAGTCCCCACCTGCCATGCACTCACTGAATTGTTGTACCAAATGCTTGAAATTTTATTCGTACTGGTGACATAGTAGAAACGATCTCCGGCCGTCGGGTTATTCCGGTATATCAGGTTTGAATTACTTCGTGCAATCGGTGCTGTTGACAATACATCTCCATACATAAACCGGATTTTCTTAGAGACATTATCGATGTAATAAGCCCTGTTAAATACATCTACCGCCAGACCACTTTTCGGGCTAACAGCTACTCCAAGCAAATTGGTATTGGCCTTCGGCCACTTAAAATAATCGTACTGACCATAAAGCAGATTCACAGCCAGAAAACACAGCATTGATAATTTTGTTTTCATCGATTTCAAGATTAATAATATAACGATTCAATAGTAATCAATTTATACAGATCAGCCTGTCAACAGATTGTTCTTTTTAGATCATGCTATTATTAGCGATTGAATCCGTTACAAAATGCTCCTTTGGCGCTAATTATTATTTGAGTATCTTTGTACCGGAAAAATCCATTTCCACCGATTTGAAGTGAGGAAAAGTTCATCACACGTGACAATCAGTTCGGATTACTTTTACAGAACATTTCATGCTTTTTGATGAATTAAACCTGCGTTCGCACTTATTGGACGCATTGAAAGAATTAGAATACACCACACCGACCCCAATCCAGGAACAATCCATTCCAAGTTTATTAGAAGGTAAAGACCTGTTTGGTTGTGCACAAACCGGAACCGGGAAAACCGCCGCGTTCGCATTGCCTATTTTACAACACCTGGAACCGGACGGCCCTGTGAAGGGAAGACGACCAATCCGCTGCCTGGTACTCGCTCCGACACGTGAGCTGGCAAACCAGATCAACGACAGTTTCAAAGCATACGGAAAGTTTTCCAAACTGCGCTCCATGGTGATTTTCGGCGGTGTAAACCAAAACAAGCAAGTCAACCAGCTGAGTGCCGGGATCGACATTTTGGTGGCAACTCCGGGAAGATTGCTCGACCTGATGAACCAGGGACATATTTCATTGGCACACATCACGCATTTCGTGCTCGATGAAGCAGACCGTATGCTCGACATGGGATTCATCCACGACATCAAAAGAATCCTACCGCGTTTGCCCAAAAACAAACAGAATATCTTCTTCTCCGCAACGATTTCTCCTACCATTATGGAATTGGCAGGAACGATCCTCCACGATCCGGTAAATGTCCGCGTGACTCCTGTTTCATCCACTGCTGAAATCGTAGAACAGTTCGTGTATTATGTCGAAAAAACGGAGAAACGCGCTTTCCTGAAACAGTTAATCAAAAGTGAGAGCATTTCCCATGCAATTGTTTTTACACGTACCAAACACGGCGCAGACCGCATTGCAAAGGAATTGAATAAGGCCGGGTTCCGCGCAGAAGCAATTCACGGCGATAAATCGCAGAATGCGCGCGAAAGAGCATTGGAAGGATTTAAAAACAGAACGGTCAGCTTTTTAGTCGCAACGGATATCGCATCCCGCGGAATCGACATCGACCAGCTGGAATACGTCATTAATTTCGAAATTCCGGAAGTGGCCGAAACATATGTACACCGCATCGGTAGAACCGGGCGTGCCGGCTCCAGTGGAATTGCATATACGCTGTGTTCCAGTGAAGAGAAGGCATACCTCAAAGCCATTCAGAAGCTGATCAATCAGCAAATCCCGGAACGGACACTTTAACGAGCTAGTTTCCCGCTAATCGCGCAAATTGCGCAGATTAAAAATTGTACGCTCTGACTGGTATACCGGTTGGACTTTTTGAACGTGCCATATGGTTTTATTTGTTTCCCGCAGAAGTTCGAAGATAATAGCGTTTTATATCGGCTAGCATAGAAATCTATTTTATAGAAGCGGAGTTTTTGTATATTTATTCCGACTTACTTTCTATGAAAACACTTTTCATTGCACTGACACTACTTTTCCCGCTATTCGCATGGAACCAGGTCACAGATGACTTCTCAGATGGAAATTTTACTGCCAATCCTGCCTGGAACGGTACCGATACCCATTACAGCATCAATAGCAGCCAGGAATTGCAGCTTACCAATTCCGTTGCAGGAACTTCTTACCTCACAACGCCGCACCTGCTTGCTTCTTTGGATAATAAACAATGGGAAATCCTTGTCCGGCAGACTTTCGCCCCCAGTTCCAGTAATTTCGGGCGTGTTTATTTGACTGCAACCTCTGCCGATCTGACGACCAACCCGGACGGATTTTACCTCCAGTTCGGGGAAGCCGGGTCTACAGATGCTGTCAGGCTGTTCAAAAGCGTTTCGGGAGTTTCGGCAATGATTTGTGCCTCTCCCGACGGACAAATCGCCGCTTCGTTTGCCGTGAGGGTGAAAGTGATCCGCGACAATGCCGGAAACTGGGAACTCTATGTCGATCCTTCCGGTGGAACCAATTTCGGAAGCCCGTATTCCGGAACGGATGCCAGCGCACTTATCGGAACGCATTTCGGCGTGTTTCAAACGTACACCGCTTCCAACGCGAACAAGTTTTACTACGACGATGTGTATATCGGAGATGAAATCATTGACACGCAAGCTCCAGGCCTCCTGAGCGCAACGCCCGTTACGAGCACGCAGGTAGATTTGCTTTTCAGCGAACCGGTTGGAGGTGCTTCCATGCTTCAAACAGCGAATTACAGCTTCAATCCCGCAGTGACGGTTTCATCCGTTGCTCTGGACGGATCCAATGCCGCTTTACTTCACCTCACACTTGGAACGGCTTTAAGCAACGGGCAGAATTACCAGGTGAATGTAACAGCCATCGAAGACGCATTCGGAAATACGGCTTCCAACCTGAGCGCTAATTTCAGCTGGCTGGTCGGTGAAACGGCCGTGAAAGGAGATTTGGTGATCAATGAAATGATGGTCGATCCTACTCCGGTTGTTGGGCTCCCGGAACTGGAATTTGTAGAGATTTACAACAAGAGTAACAAATACATCAACCTTTCGGGGTGGAAACTGGGTGATCAGAGTGGCGACGGAACCATTTCTTCCGGGTTTATTGCTCCGGGACAATACCAGGTGCTCTGCGCCACTGCCAGCGTTCCCGAATTTCCCGGGGCCTATGCCGTAAGCAGTTTTCCGAGCTACAACAATTCCAGCGACGATGTGGTATTGAAAGACAACAACGGAACGATCATCGACCGGATTTCCTACGCCGACAGCTGGTACCGGGATGCGGTAAAAAAAGCCGGTGGTTACACCCTGGAGCTGATCAATCCGAATGATCCCTGCTCCGATGCCTCCAACTGGATTGCTTCCAACAGTCCCACAGGCGGAACGCCCGGCACTCAGAATTCCGTTTATGATATTACTCCCGATACACAAGCTCCGCATCTGACTGGTTTGATTGCACTGAGTCCGAATTACCTGGAGGTTCACTTTTCGGAAGGAATGGATTCTGTGAGTTTGGTGAATGCGGCATTCGGTACGAACCCGAATCTCACCGTACAGAGTATTTACGTCGCTTCTGCCTATTCCAGTCAGGCGATTATTACGTTCAACGAAAACCTGGCTTTGAGTCAGCATTATCAATTGAACTACGGCCCGGTGCAGGATTGCTGGCTGAATGCGGCAACCGTAACGGGAAATTTTGCGCTGGCTGACATTCCACAGGCAAAAGACCTGGTGATTAATGAGATTCTCTTCGATCCGGTGACCGGTGGTTCTGATTTCGTGGAGTTATACAACCGTTCTTCGAAAGTGATCAATCTCAATGACCTGAGCATCTCCAGGTACAACGGAGACACCATTCAACTGATGCAAAATTACCTGCTCAATCCGGGTTCGTACGTGGTTTTGACTCCCGACAGCAACTACCAGAAAAACACGTTCCCCGAAGCAGTTCCGGGTACATTTTATACGACCACACTTCCGGCTTTGAATAACGACTCGTCGACGTTTATCCTGCTGTACAATAATCTGCTGATTGACAAAGTGAGTTACAAGGAAGACTGGCATCTGTCGTTGATTGACGACACGGAAAACAAAACGCTGGAACGCATCAACCCGGACGGGCCGTCTTCAAATGCTTCAAACTGGCACACTGCGGCGGAAACCATTGGTTTCGGAACACCGGGAAAAATCAATTCCCAATACATGAGTGGAAATGTTTCATCCAACTTCGGCACAACCGAACCGATCTTTTCACCGGACAATGATGGTTTCCAGGACATCTTGCTTTTCCGGTACCGGTTTGATGAAGCTATGATTGCAACTCTGAAAATTTTTGATAACCAGGGACGAGAAGTGCACACCTTGTTTTCGAGTGAATTACTTGGAACGGAAGGTACTTTTTCCTGGGATGGAGTGACGTCAGCTAACCAAAAAGCTCCGATCGGAGTTTACATGGCGGTGATAGAAGCCTTTTCCGTTAACAACGGTGGAAAGCAATTTGCAAAGCGGGTTGGGTTCACGCTTGCGGGAAGACTGGATTAATTAAGTAAAAAGGGAGAAGGTAAAATTGAAAAGCAGACCGGACTTCGACTCCGCTCAGTCATCGGCCTGTTTTTCAATTATCAATTATACATTCTCAATTTAATCGACGTAACTCAGTTTCAACATGTTCGATTTTCCGTTTTCTTCAATCGGAATGGAAGCAATGTTGATTACCAGGTCGCCCTGTTTCAGCAACCCGTCTTTTGTCAATAAGTACTTGATGTCGGCAATGGTATGATCCGTACTAACTGTTTTATCGTAATAAAACGCACGTACTCCCCAAACCAGGCTCAACTGCGTAATGATCTGTTTATTTCCTGTAAACACGAAGATCGGTGCATTCGGTCGCTGTGAAGCGATTTTATATGCCGTGTAACCGGAAAAGGACATCGTGATGATTGCATCGGCTTCTACACGCTGTGCCAAACGGCAGGCATTGAAACAAATGGAATCGGAAATGAAACGCGTTTGTGTTTTATCCGGAAGCTGGTCTTTGTGGTAGATTCCATCAAATTTCTCCATTTCTTCCACGATATTCACCATCGTCTGGATGACTTCTACCGGGAATTTCCCTACGGAAGTTTCTCCCGACAGCATCACGGCATCTGCACCGTCCAATACAGCGTTTGCCACGTCGTTTACTTCCGCACGTGTCGGTGTAATGTTTGTGATCATGCTTTCCATCATCTGGGTAGCCACGATTACCGGTTTTGCGTGCTGGTGTCCTTTACGGATCAGCATTTTCTGAATCAAAGGCACATTCTGGTATGGAATTTCCACCCCCAGGTCACCACGAGCCACCATCAGCGCATCGGTTACTTTGATGATTTCGTCGATATCTTCGATTGCCTCCGGCTTTTCGATTTTCGCCACGACACGGGCTTTCGCCTGACGGTTGGAGATGATGTGCTTCAGTTCGATAATATCACGTGCAGAGCGCACAAATGACAGTCCGATCCAATCCACATCCATATTCAGTGCAAACTCCAGGTCTTCGCGGTCTTTTTCAGTCAATGACGGCAATGAAATTTTCGTATTCGGAAGGTTTACTCCTTTTTTCGAAGACAAGATTCCACCGTGAAGGATTTTTGCCTGGATTTCGGTTGCTCCGTTTGTGCTCACCACTTCCATCACCAGTTTTCCGTCATCGAGCAAAATGCGCTCTCCTGCCTGTACATCGCGCGGCATGTAGGAATAACTGATTCCGAAACGCTCGGCGGTTCCGGTAATGCGTTCCGTTACAATGGTCACGATGTTTCCTTCTTCCATCATCACGCCATTGTTCTCCATTTCATACGTTCGGATTTTCGGCCCCTGCAAGTCTGCAAGAATTGCCACGTTCAACCCGGTTTCCGCATTGATCTCGCGGATCATTTCAATGCTTTTTCTATGGTCTTCATGCGACCCGTGCGAGCAGTTTAAACGGCAAACGTTCAAACCATCCAATATCATTTGTTTCAGTACTTCTTTATCCGAGGTAGACGGACCTAAGGTTGCTACAATTTTTGTTTTTTTCATTCGAAAATTATTAATTCTGCTGAAGGAATGGCGCTTGCTTCAAAGACATAAGCCGCCATCACACTGTTTGATTCCCGGATGCGGTCTACAATATCCTCCAGGTCGTGAAGCACATTGTCGCGCAGAATCAGAAAATAGTCGATCTGATTTTTTTCCGGAATCAAAAATTTTCCTTCCGATTTGTTCTTAATTAAATACCATTCCATGTGATCCACCTCATCGTAATACACATGAAAACTATGCTGGGAAACGACTGCTCCTTTTTTAGACTGAATTACGAGCGGTTCTTCGCTTTTGGTCAGTTCCAGTTCCAGAATTTTATTGATCCCCCAGGCCAGCCGGTAGTCACTGTGGTGGGAGCAGATACCAATCAATTCAAAGTCGACAGATGTTTCCAGAGAAAGTACATGACGCTTTTGTTTGCTCATACACTTTTAAAATTTATCTTGTGAAGGTACGCAATATCTTGCAAATGGCAATCGGTCGGAAGTTAGGAATTGGTTAAGAAATGGTAATTGAACCGCCGGATTTGAAGCTCCTACAGTTCTCCCATCAGGATCAGCGTTTCTTTCGCTGCCGCCTGCTCTGCCAGTTTCTTGGAGTTCCCCGAACCTTTTCCGTAATTCGTTCCGTTTACCTGGACGATGACTTCATAAAACCAGGTTCCGTGGTTATTTTCTTCTCTCAAAACCACAAACTCGAGGCTCAACCTTCGTTTCTGGCTCCAGATAAAGAGTTTGGATTTGAAGTCGATTTCTTCTTCCAGGATTTTGTTCAGATCTACGTATTTGCGGAAGATGTGGTTGTAAATGATCTTCTTCGTGGCTTCGTATGAACTATCGAGGTAAATCGCTCCGATAATGGCTTCGAAGGCATTTCCTTCCAGCGAAGATAAATTGATGGATCTTCCTTTGTTGTAACGCAGAATCGAACGCAATTCCAATTCCTCTCCGATCTCTGAAAGAGTTTTACGGGAAACTACTTTTGACTTGACCTTTGTGAGGTAGCCTTCGTCTTCATCCGGGAAACGCTGGAATAAAAATTCGGCAATAATGGAATCAAGGATGGCATCTCCCAAAAACTCCAGGCGCTCGTTGGAAAAGTCTTTCTGACCGTGAAAAGCCACCGAACGATGCGTCACCGCCTGGTAGAACAATTCGATATTCTTCGGCCTGTATCCAAAACGATTCACGAAAAATCGTATGAATATCACGTCTTCCTGAGACCGCTTTTGCTTGAGAAATGGTAGTAGTTTAAATCGCACCTGCGTCTTAACCTTTATACTTTCGCACAATCACAGAAGTATTGTGACCACCGAAACCGAAGGTATTTGATAAGGCAACATCCACGGTACGGTGCTGAGCTTTGTTAAATGTAAAATTCAGTTTGTTATCAATTTCCGGATCATCCGTGAAGTGGTTGATCGTAGGAGGAACCACATCATTTTGTACGGCAAGGATACATGCGATTGCTTCGATTGCTCCTGCAGCACCCAATAAATGTCCTGTCATTGATTTTGTTGAACTGATGTTCAGCTTGTAAGCATGCTCACCGAACACTTGTGAAATCGCCTTCGTTTCAGCGATATCTCCAAGCGGAGTGGATGTTCCGTGAACGTTTACATAATCGATTGCCGTAGGATCCAGACCTGCGTCTTCCAAAGCAGCAAGCATTACGTTTCTTGCACCGATTCCTTCCGGATGCGGAGCTGTCATGTGATATGCATCACCGGACATTCCTCCTCCAAGTACTTCTGCATAAATCTTCGCTCCGCGTTTTTTCGCGTGTTCGTACTCTTCCAGGATCAGTGCACCACCTCCTTCTCCCAACACAAAACCATCGCGGTCAAGGTCAAACGGACGGGAAGCGGTTTCCGGAGAATCATTGCGTGTTGAAAGGGCTTTCAAAGCATTGAATCCTCCCATCCCCATTTCGTTTACTGCTGCTTCAGAACCTCCTGTAACAATGGCATCTGCTTTACCTAAACGGATCAGGTTGAATGCATCAATGATCGCGTTAGTAGATGAAGCACAAGCTGAAACCGTCACATAGTTTGGCCCGCGCAGTCCGTATTTAATAGAAATATGACCTGCAGCAATATCCGAAATCATTTTCGGGATGAAGAACGGGTTGAATTTCGGCGTCCCATCACCTCCGAAGAAGTTTTGAGCTTCGTCCTGGAAGGTTTTCAATCCACCGATTCCGGAACCCCAAATAACACCGATACGGTCTACATTCGGTTCCGACTCCATCAATTTAGAATCAGCCATAGCCTCCGTAGCGGAGACCATGGCGTATTGTGAAAATTGATCTAATTTCCGTGCTTCTTTTCTGTCGATGAAATCCTCGACATTAAAATTTTTAATCTCACAGGCAAATTGCGTCTTAAATAGAGAAGCGTCAAATTGTTTAATCGGAGCAGCACCGCTTTTCCCTTGTAGTAATCCATCCCAATATTCTGCAACAGTATTACCAATAGGTGTAACAGCACCCAATCCAGTTACAACAACTCTTTTCAGCTCCATAAAAATTTAATTCGTTAATAATGCCAGGAAAACTAAGATCTCTTAGTTAGCGTTTTGCTCGATGTAAGAAACTGCGTCACCAACTGTTTGAATGTTCTCAGCTTGATCATCCGGAATGGCGATGTTGAATTCTTTTTCGAATTCCATGATCAGTTCTACTGTATCCAGTGAATCAGCACCCAGATCATTTGTGAAGCTCGCTTCGTTTGTTACTTCGCTTTCTTCAACTCCTAACTTATCTACAATAATAGATATTACTCTTGATTTGATATCAGACATCTCAATTCTTTTATAAGGTTTTTCAGCTTGCAAAGAAAATAGGAAATGCGATAAAAACAAAATATAAAGTCACTTAATTATATTTTTCACTGATCCGCCTTTCTCGTTTTCAGCTTCAAATCCGCTTGTGCCGTGTCATTTGGATTGTGTAACTTTGCCCACATGAACAGGAAATCCATTGCTCTATTCGCCTCCGGGAACGGCTCAAATGCCGTTAATTTGATCCAATTCTTCAGCGGGCATCCGCAAATTGAAGTGAAAATCTTAGTTTGCAACAAGGCTGACGCACCGGTTGTTGCGAAGGCAAAAGCTCTTGGAGTTGAGGTTCTCACGTTTACCAATGAGGAGTTTGAAAGCGGTCTTACGGTACTTCAGGAACTGGATTATCGTGCAATCGACTGGATTATCCTGGCGGGTTTCCTGCGTAAAATCCCGGTAAATATCATCCGTGGTTTCCAGGACCGGATCATCAATATCCACCCTTCCTTACTTCCGAAATTCGGTGGAAAAGGCATGTATGGAAAGTATGTGCACCAGGCTGTCATTGAGAATCAAGAGAACCAAAGCGGGATTTCGATCCACCTGGTGAACGAGGAATTTGACCAGGGAAAAATCCTGGCGCAGTTTGAGGTTTCGGTGACTCCGGAAGACACGGTTGAATCACTTGCGGAAAAAATTCATCAGCTGGAACACAAACATTTTCCTATTATTGTAGCACAAACAATTCTAAATTCATAGGATATGATGAAGTATTTCTGGGCCTTTAACTGGGGCGAACTATTTAAAGCATCCATGGTCTTGTTTGCCGTAATTGATGTGATCGGATCCGTTCCTTTGATTATTAAGATTAAAGAACAGAGCGGTGATATCCATCCTGCCAGAACGAGTTTTGTTTCATTGGGGATTATGATCGGATTTTTGATTCTGGGAGAATCCATTCTGAAATTATTCGGAGTAGATGTCGGATCGTTTGCAGTTGCCGGTTCACTCATCTTATTTGCTATGAGTTTGGAAATGATTTTGGGTGTGCGCTTGTTCCGCGACTCTGTTTCCGGTAAAACAGCCAGCGTTGTTCCATTGGCTTTCCCGATCATTGCCGGCGCCGGAACCATGACCACGATCGTATCGCTTCGGGCAGAATTCCAGAATATCAATATCGTATTGGCTATTTTACTAAATGTATTATTGGTTTACATCGTTCTGAGACTAACGAAACGAATCGAACACCTGCTGGGACCAGGAGGAATTGCGATCATGAAAAAAGTATTCGGGATTATCCTGCTGGCCATTGCGGTGAAGCTGTTTACGACCAATATTGCGAAGATTATTACCACAGCGATCTAATTGAGAATGGAAAATTGAGAATTGAAAAGAGGGCAAGAGACAAGACTGACTGAGGCAAGAGTGATCATCAGGAACGAAAGTCCTTTACTTTTCAATGATCCATTCTACCTTAAAAAACGTAGTTCATAACCCAGGCCCTGGTCTCTCAAAATGACCAATTCTGCCGAAAGCTGGTCGGATAAGGCTTTGATCAATTGAATTCCCAGGCTTTCAAAGTCTTCCGTTTGGATTTGATCCGGCAATCCTACTCCATCGTCTTTGATTTTCAGCAAATAAAAGTCATCCGAAGTAATAAAGGTAATATCGATCAACCCGGGACGGCCGGGAAAGGCATATTTAAAGCTGTTGCTCACTGCTTCATTGACAATCAACCCGATGGGAATCATCCGGTCTGCTTCGAGGTAAATCTGGTCATCAATATCGTAGGAAAACGAAACGGCCGCGTCTTGCCGCGAGAAGGAACTGTGAATGCTCAATCCCAATGTTTTGATATAGTCCGAAACCTGGATCCGGCTCAAATCTTTCGTCCGGTAGAGCATTTCGTGGATCATCGACATGGAGATAATGCGGTTCCTGCATTCGCGGATCATAGCCAGAAACTTCTCGTCCTTGGTATAGGAAGCCTGCAGGCTCATCAGACTGGAAATGATCTGAAGGTTGTTTTTGACCCGGTGGTGCACTTCCTGCAGCAAAGCTTCCCGCTCCTGGAGGGTGATCACGGAATTTTCCAGTTCTTCTCCCAGCATGTTCACCCCTGATGCAATGGCATCAAAAACGTCGCCCTGATCGGTAATGACTGTTTTCCGGGTAAAATCCAAACGGGCATAAGCCATGATGACATCCAATATCGCATTGGTACGTTCCTGGATATATCTGGCTTCTTCGGAATTCATTTGACCTTAAATTTCTTCAACCACTCCGCAGCACTGGTTTCATCCAGGAATAACTTGGTCGGCACAGCCGGTTTGTTGATTCCCAGGAAAAAGTTTCCGACCACTTTACTGACGGATGAGTCGATCAGGATGGCAAAAGCCAGTGTATTGGTTGCCCTTCCGTTAGTCGTGAAGAAGTTTCGCGCATCACGCGAGATGGATTTGATTCCACGCGCGTCGATCATCAGAGGGAATTTCCGGTCGACATAAAAACCATTTACCACGACGGAGTTTTCCTGCGCATCTTCCAAAACCACTTCCGACCCTGGTTTTACTTTGGTTCGGGCAATTCCGTCCTCACCCATCCAGGTAAAGTAGCATCTTAAAGAGTGTGCGTTTTCAGGAATCTTCATAGTGTCACTTTAAGCAAATGTAGGACAATTCTTTTGCAAAAGAAATCAGTTATTTTGGAAACACTGCGCTATTTTTTAAATCGAAAGGGTACTTTGCCCGGATTGAAAAAGAGCACCTGGAATACGCAGCATCGGATTCTTGCGCCAAGGAACCGAGCGGAATGAGAAGCAAAGCGGTAACGATGATTCGTCTGGTTAGTGATTCATGCGGCAATATAACAAAAAGAGTCGGGGCGAAAAATTTTTCGCCCCGACTCTTTTTAATGTGTATGTTGTTTCCTTTTAGTCTTTGATCAGGAACTGGAATCGATCCAGGTTTTTCAACGCAATGCTCGTTCCGCGTGCTACTGCTCTTAACGGATCTTCTGCAATGTGTACCGGCAGTTTTGTTTTTTCGTTGATACGACGATCCAAACCGCGCAGCATCGAACCACCTCCTGCCAGGTAGATTCCTGTTTTGTAAATATCCGCAGAAAGTTCCGGCGGCGTTTGCTCCAATGCACTCAAAATCGCTTCTTCGATCTTGGAGATTGTTTTATCCAGTGCGTGTGCTACTTCGGAATATGTAATGATGATCTCTTTCGGAATCCCGGTCATTAAGTCACGACCACGAACTGCGAAATCTGCCGGCGGGTTCTCCAATTCAGGCAATGCAGCTCCTACTTCGATCTTGATTTGTTCTGCTGTACGCTCACCAACCAGGATGTTGTGCTGACGGCGCATGTATTCTTCGATGTCTGATGTGAAATCATCTCCTGCAATACGGATTGATTTGTCACACACGATTCCCCCCAATGCGATCACGGCAATTTCGGATGTTCCTCCACCGATATCGATGATCATGTTCCCCATTGGTTCTTCTACGTCGATACCGATACCGATCGCTGCAGCCATCGGCTCGTGGATCAGGTATACTTCTTTTGCACCCGCGTGTTCAGCGGAGTCACGTACGGCACGTTTCTCTACTTCTGTAATTCCGGAAGGAATACAAATCACCATGCGCAGGGTAGGATTGAACATCTTTCTTCCCGGATTGATCATTTTGATAAACCCGCGAATCATTTGTTCCGCACTTTGGAAATCTGCAATCACACCATCTTTCAACGGTCTGACAGTTTCAATTAATTTGTGTGTTTTTCCGTGCATCTGCTGTGCTTTCTTACCGATCGCAACAACTTTACCCGTTTGAATATCTTTCGCTACGATTGAAGGCTCATCCACAACTACTTTATCATTCATGATAATCAGTGTGTTTGCAGTACCTAAGTCAATAGCAATTTCTTGTGTCAGAAAATTAAACAATCCCATCTAGCGCGCTCCTTTTTGCGTTTGATCCCTTTATTCGTGAATTCCGGGAAATTGTTACAAAATTAGATTAAATAATCGAAATATGCTTAAAAGGATATTCGAATTTGCAGAAAGAAATTCTGATTTCAACAATTCAGATTTAAAATCTCCGTAAGACGCGGAAAAACAAGCTCATTACCCCGGTTTCCGACCCGGTAAAATAAAAAGCGGTACTCCAAAACAGCGGTGATGGTGAGTTCTGTTCGGAACAGGAAGGAATCGATCCATACCCTGGAAAAGTTCAAATTGAACTCTTTGAACCCTTGCTTCTCAAAACAAACGAAAAAAGGTACCTGTCAACCGATCAGATACCTTTCCTGTTATTTGTGTTTCAGTTCAAATCAATTGATTCTCTTTTCCGTGGTTCCATCGTCGTACACATAAATCACCACTCCTTTTTCCGATTCGGAGACTTCCTGCCCGAAGAGGTTCACCACCTTCACCAGTTTTTCCGATTTCAGTCGGTTGTCGATCGAAACGTATGTTGGATAAGTCCGTGTTTGCCCGTTGTAATCTACTTGTTTGATGCGGTAATAATTGATCGTATTGCGCGCATAATTATAGTGATTGATGGAGTAATCCAAACGGGATTCGCTGTTTCCTGCTCCGTCAATTGCGTCGATTCTGTTCCAGGAGGCGCTTTCTCCCGGTGTGGTTGTCCATTCAACTTCGAAATAATCGTTGTTCAATTCTGTTTCAGTATACCATTTCAGGGTATTCACATTCGAAGAATAGCTTCCGGAGAATCCTGCCATTTCAACCGGCAAGGTAACCGGAATACACCCGATCACTGCCGTGGAGATATTCGTTCCCCAGTTAAAATCAAAGTTATAACCAACTCCTGAATTACTGAAGTTATCAATCAACAAGATATATACCTGGTTTGCACTCACATTCAGTGCATTCACCCATCCGGTTCCACCTGAACCTTCTGTTGTATTTGTTTCTCCTACGCGAATTCCGGTACTTCCGGTTCCTGCTGCGTAAGAACAGCGAATCGGTGCTGTTACCGGCGGACAGTTTGCGCTGGCGTTTGCTGCTGTGAACGGCCCCCATACCGCGAAGTCGTAATCTGAGCTGGAGCTTGGATTGATTCGGAATGACAACGACCCTCCGACCTGGATATTGATATAGTACCAGGAAGATTGGTGCTCACTGTTCAAACATCCGCGGTTGGTGTTATTCAATTCCTGGATTCCCGCACCCGAACTGTTTCCCGGAAGGGACGAATTTGTACAAATCTGTTCTGCCGAAGAACAATTAACCCCTCCTACTTTTTCAATGATTTGAGGCTGACCTTTGGATCGAACCACACTTCCCGCCGGAACTCCTGCGAGATGTGCAACAGAGTCTACAAAATGTACTGTGTAGTTAATTTCCGTACTGAACTGAATGTAGCTGTCACTAACTGTCCGGTTATAGGTATTCGGTATGTAATTCTCAATGGCAGACAGATATGATTTGCCTTCACCCTGCGGCGAATTTAAATCAATCTTATATTGATATTGTGCAAATAACAGTGGGCTGGTTGATAATGTAAGGAATAAAAGCAAAGCCAATTTCATACGTTTCCAAATTAGTAATACGACCTATTTACGGGCAAAGTTATTGTGCGGTTTTCTTCCGAAATATTAAAGAATGCCAAAAGACCTGTTTGGTGGTTTTCAATGTGTAAAAAGGAACTTTGGACTAAAATTAAAAGGATCTTAAAATCTCTGTATCCCAACAGTACCAAGGCTTATGTAAAGTTTTCGTTAAAAAAAGTAAAAATCTTAGTCACCAAAAACGAAAAAAGGGAGCCTGAAGCTCCCTTCCTGATTATTCCTTTTCTATTTAATGTTTGAAATGTCTGTTTCCGGTGAATACCATCGCCACTCCGTTTTCATTACAATAGTCGATCGATAGCTCGTCTTTGATTGATCCTCCCGGTTGAACGACTGCTGTGATTCCTGCCAGATGTGCAATTTCAACACAATCCGGGAACGGGAAGAATGCATCGGATGCCATCACCGCTCCTTTCAGATCAAACCCGAATGATTTTGCTTTCTCGATTGCCTGACGCAATGCATCTACGCGGGAAGTTTGTCCGGTTCCGCTTGCAATCAATTGCCCGTTCTTTGCCAGAACAATGGTGTTGGATTTGGTATGCTTCACCAGTTTGTTTGCAAAAATCAGGTCTTCCACTTCCTGCGCGGTAGGAACCGTCTTTGTTCTCGGCTCAAAGCTGCCTGCGGTTTCAGAAAGCATGTCTTTATCTTGCTCCAGAACCCCGTTCAGTAATGTTCTGAACTGGCGTTTCGGCAATTCCACTGATTTTTGGATCAATAAAATGCGGTTTTTCTTGCTTTTCAGAATTTCTTCTGCTGCCGCTTCAAATCCCGGAGCAATTACCACCTCACAGAACAGGTCGTTGATCAGGTTAGCCGTTTCGGCATCAATAATTCTGTTTGCAATCAGGATTCCCCCGAAAGCAGAAGTCGGATCGCCAGCCAATGCATCAGCATATGCCTGAGCCAATGTAGCGCGTGTTGCCAATCCGCATGCGTTGTTGTGTTTCAGGATCGCAAATGTCGGATCGTTTTTCTCAAACTCAGCCATCAGCTGCACTGCCGCGTCTACATCTAGCAAGTTATTATAGGAAAGTTCTTTTCCATGGATCTGGTCAAACATCGCGGCGAAATCTCCATGGAACCATCCTTTCTGATGCGGGTTCTCACCGTAACGCAACGACTGGCTCTGCAAAATACTTTGCTTGAACACCGGAGTTTCTTCTCCTTCGTTAAAGTAGTTGAAGATGTGTGTATCGTAATGAGAGGAAACCATGAATGCCAGTTTCGCGAACTGTTTCCGTTGCTCCAGGCTGGTTGTCGCTCCCTGCTCGTTCAAAATCGAAAGGAATTCTGCATACTGGTTCACGGACGGGATAATCACTACATCCTGGTAATTTTTCGCTGCCGCACGGATCAAAGAGATTCCACCGATGTCGATTTTCTCGATAATTGCCTGGTGTTCCGCACCGGAAGCAACGGTTTCTTCAAACGGGTACAGGTCAACGATTACCAAATCAATGGTCGGAATGTTGAACTGCTTTGCCTGGTCTAAATCTCCCTGCAGGTTTCTTCTGTGCAGGATTCCGCCGAAAATTGCCGGGTGCAATGTTTTTACACGTCCACCGAAAATTTCAGGATAAGAAGTCATGGATTCAACCGGAATCACAGGAATTCCCAAACCTTCGATGAATGTTTGTGTTCCTCCCGTTGAGTAAATCACTACGTTTTCTTCGTGCAATTTACGTACAATCGGCTCCAGCCCATCTTTGTAATAAACTGAAATTAAAGCTCCTGTAATTTTCTTTGCGTTTTCCATATTTCGAATTTACACCTGCAAATCAACCTGATTTGAGGGCGCAAAAGTACGTTTTTTAAATGGAAAAACGTTGTAGTTTGCGGATAATTAATTGTCACTCTCCTGAAGGCCAGCAGTATCATTCCCTAAAAAAGGCGTTAAAACGGGTTTTTATTTACTTACCCGGGTAGGTGGTGGATATCCTTGCACTTATCCCCCAAAACGAAAAATGCTTATCTAAACCCTTTTCTCCTGGTCTTAAAGATGGCATTATTCAGATTGGTATAACTCAGCGAAAGCTCCAAACTTCCGCCTTTATATCCATACCGCAATGCGGACAAGGTCAGATCATACGAAACACCAAAATGAAATCCGCGCCAGTCAATTTGCATCGTAGGAGCAATCGCATCCTTCAAACGCGTATACACTCCCAGTCCCAGGAACGCATCCTGGTTGATGCCCGTGATCTTTCCTCCATCCTGGAAACGGCGGCGCAGAATCAACCCCAGGATTGACTCATAATGACCGCCCTGGATAAATTGGGCAAACTGGGCATCGAAAGCCAATTTACTGTCCGGAATATCCATTGAGTATTTGACCATTGCCACATACTTGCGCGCCAGCTGTTCTTCCGAACCTGTGCGGTATCTCAGAGTCGGTGCATTTAAATGATACCCGGCAAATCCCGCCTGGAGTTTGATGTCGTTGTTCCGGGCAAAGGTGCTCTGACCACCGTCAAACTGGTAGAAGATTCCTGCCGAAGCATCCATATAGATAAAGGAACTCAAACTTCCGGTTTCGCCGCTTGTGAGAGTCGGATCATACGCATCGTTTCCGTTCCACTGCGAATCGTAGATCAAGCGCGACATATTCCCGGAACGGTTGCCGATTCCCCCCTGGATTCCCAGAGACAACTGACTTCCGTTACCTACCGGCAGAATCCCCGAAACAATCAGGGATCCTGTCTGCAGACCGTAGCCGGAATTCCCGGCAATATCATTGTAGAACTGAATCCCTGCTCCGAGATGAGCTTTGGGATTCCGGTCACTTTTGAAAAAATTGGCATCCGCGTTAATACCGGTTGTCATGTAAGTAGTACCACCACCCAGCCATTGGTTACGGTGCTGCACCGCAACCCGTTCCCAGCCGTCATACACCCCAACAGCTCCGGGGTTCAGTAAATTCGGGGACTGGAGAATCTGGGTAACATGAAAATCCTGGGCACTGGCAGACAAACCTGTCAGAATCATCAGTGCTAGTATGCTTTTTGCTCTCATGATTATCTTGTTACAGTTACGTTACCGGTGTATGTTTCTTTTTTACCGTCAGCGAAAACCACCGTAGCCTGGTATGCATAAACACCCGTATTTACTTTCACTCCGTTGAAGATTCCATCCCATTTGAAATTCGGATCGGAACTTACGACCATCCGGTTCCCCCAGCGATCATACAAATACCATGTAAACGATACCACATCCCGTCCGATGCGAGGTGCCAGGTAATCATTCAATCCATCACCATTCGGTGAGAAAGCCGTAGGCATGTGGAACCCTTTGAAGCAGTTTGCTCCTGCAGGATTCGGATCACATGGATCCAGCGGATTCGTTCCGTTTGCAATTTCATCACCATCATTGATTCCATCGCCGTCCGTATCCGGGTTGTTCGGATCGGTTCCGTAAAGCGCTTCGGTTCCATCCAGGATTCCGTCACCATCCGTATCAATATTACACTGCGGTGTCGTATTTGGCGGATCACACGGATCAAGCGGGTTGGTTCCGTTGGTCACCTCATCTCCGTCGTTGATTCCGTCACCGTCTGTATCCGGGTTCGTTGGATTCGTTCCTGCTGTTGTTTCCTGGGCGTTGGTCAAACCGTCGCCATCCTGGTCACAAGGGCCGGCATTCGGATTCGGGATACATGGATCGGTGTTCGCAGGATCACTTTCATCGTTCACGCCATCACCGTCTGTATCTGTCGTACTGGATTCCAATGCATCGATAATTCCATCTCCATCCGAATCCAGCGGATTGGCAGGATCAGGACCGATTTCCGCACAGTCACTTTCACCGTCACCATCGGTATCCGGGTTATTCGGATCGGTTCCAGCCGCAATTTCATCCACATTCAAACAACCGTCGCCGTCCAGATCCGGGTTGTCAGCAATAAACACTGCTGTGATTGTTACCGGCGCGACAATATCCATTGAGTTCGTATCCTGCGCGTTCGGAGCCGTCATGGTATTTGCCGTATACTCCCAATGGGAGAACACATAGCCCGTAAGCGGGCGCGCAATCAGGTTCGTTTGAATTCCTCCGAAATAGTTTGCATTCCACGGATAAGAAGGAGCCCAAATCGAGTTTACCTTCACTTCTCCCGAGTTTACAGGACTCACCGTTACGACAATCGCATTCGGGCCGGTAACCTGGTAGCAATCCGTCATTCCCTGGTTCAGAGCTGCACATCGCTGGTTGATGAAATTTCTCAGTGCCTGCACATTTGCCTGCCAGCCTGCCATCGTTCCTCCCCATCTGGTACATTGCTGCGGCATTTCGGGAGTAATCTGGTTGATCATACTGTCCAGCAAGTTATTCATATAGGTACAGGAGAAATGGGTATTGACCAAATCAATGTAGCGCGAAATGTAGTATTGTTTCACCGTCGGGTTTTCATTGATCAGTTTCTGCAGGATAGCTGTATGCCCCTGGCCTCCGGGATTCGGAAGGTTTTCTACGTTACATGGATCGGCATTGGCAGAAGCATCCGGAATCCCCGTATAATTAATGTAATGTCCGAATGTGGCATCCATATCCCATAAAGTATAGCGCCACCTTTTCTTATCTCCGTTCGGATCGGTTCCACGCCACCACGCAGTGTTCCAGTTCAGCCAGTCCTGGGTAACCACATACGAATTGAGTACGAAGTAATCTACCAGCGACTCCCAGTTCAGCAAACTGTCTACGTAATTGAAATTGGCAGCAACTCCCATGTTATTGGTGTTGATGTAAGTCCGTAAACTGTTCCAGGCCGGAATGGCATTCGGAGACCCGTACTCTTCCCAGGTAGAACCCCAGGTTTTCAAATATTGTAAATGGAATTTATCCTGGTTGTCATAGTATTTCGTAAAGTCATGATCGTCTACTTTCTCGCGAATCTCGTAAACTCCCCAATATTGTCCGTTAACGTAGATCACACAAGGTCTCCAGGTACGTTCATCCAATTTCAGTTTTGCATTTTGAGAAAGTTGTGCCACAAAAGCATCGCGGATGTGTGCTCCCCCGGTTTCGAACGAATAGTTGTCGTTCGCAGCTGCTTTCAAAATCAAACGCTGGAAATGATCTCTTGTTTTATTCGGGAAAATCTGGTGTTCAATTTCGTGGTTATAACCGAATTCATCGCGCATGATAAAGTCGAATCCGCGCTGATCGTAAAACCAGGAATCGTTTCCGTGCTTATTGAATTCTCCTTCCCCGTTATCAGCAAAGGATTTATCTGCTTCCCACAATTCGAAGAATCCCTGTGGTTTGATCGAACCGTTTCCGTTCAGCAAAGTGGATACGGAATTACTTCCTGCTCCTGCGATGGAAATAACCGGAACGGTGTGGTTTACATTAATAAAGTAGGTTCCCGACTTGGTAAAACTAGGTTGATTGGCAGAAAACGCTTTTGCACGAAGCACTTTGGTGGTCGTGATTGAAACCGGTGCGGAGTAGAGCGTTGAAGTTGTTGTCGGATCGGAGCCATCGGTTGTGTAACGGATGGTCGCTGTTGGGTCCGGACACGTGATGGTAATCGTCTGAGTAGCGGAATAGAATCCCGGAGCCACACTGAAAACAGGAGTTGCCGTATAAAAGTTAATTCCTCCCGTATTCGAAGCGTTCGGAGTAGGCGTTGTAAACAATCTCCAGGTCGTTGCCCCATTTGTCTGACGACCAATCGAATGATCCTGTTTGGTCATCTGGGTCAGTTCCACAAAATCCACCGTAACACCTGTGGGACTTGTCAGAATGAACCATTCATTCGATGTCTGTGCCAGGTTGAAACTCGGATGCAGCTCGTTTCCGGACACCACTCCTCTTCCGCTGCAGTATACCATTTTGTATCCGCCGGCAGCAATCGACCCGGAAGGAATCTGCCATTTTTGAGGGTTGTTGTCATTATCCGACAAATAATATCCCGTGAGGTCAACTGCTGCAGAACCAGCATTATACAATTCGACCCAATCTTCGCGTTCTCCGAACGCATCCATCGGACCAGTTATATTGGAACAGGAATATTCATTAATAACTACTTGGGAGGTTGCATTTTTAACCGTGAATAGCAGCAACACAAAACAAGCTGTTTTAAAGAGAGATAGCAATTTCATGTGTAGTTTCTGTTTAGAGTGCTTAATGTTACGAATCTTTCTTGTTATAATCCAAACACTAGACGTAAAATTTCACGAAAAGTAGCCGGGAATTTCTTTTTTATTTCACAATTCCTTATTTCATGGCTCGTATTTGATTAAAATTCTCTTAATATTGTGAATCAATAAACTATGCTAGACGAATGAAAAAACTAATTTTCGGACTTTCCATCTTATCCGTTCTTATTTCATGCAAAAAAGTAGAAGGTCAGGGCGGCCGTTCTTCTATCTCAGGAAATGTGCTTGTTCACGAACGCTTATACATCAATGGGATCTGCACCGATACGGTCAGCTATCCCGGAGCCAAGGAAAATTTGTATATCATTTACGGTGACGGAAACACCATGTATAATGACAAAATAGAGGCTTCCTATGACGGTTCGTTCAAATTTGAATTTTTACAACCGGGCAATTATACCATTTTCGGGTACAGTAAGATTTTCCATCCGGGAAACAACATTCCGAACAACGATGACGATTACAATACCTTCGAAGCTGTGAGTACGAAAGTGACTGTCGGGAAGAAGGAAAATGTCGATATCGGTACTATTACGCTAATCAAGAACTAAATGAGAATCCTGGCCATTCTCACGCTTTTCCTGGTTTGTTGTACCGCAGCGTGGAGTCAGAGTACCCGGGGGCAGTTTTGGTTCAGTGCCGGTGTTTCGCGTAAAATCAAGTATGACCTGGAAGTAAACCTGAATACGAATTTACGTCTGAACGACTACGGACAAGTGAAAACCCTGTACCAGGAAGTCAGTTTGAAATACACCAAACTCGACTGGTTCAAACCTTCTGTGGAATATCGCCTGGTAACGAACTACGACGAAAACCGGATTTTTGACAACAGCCACCGTTTGAATTTCAACCTGGATTTCAGGAAAAAAATTCAGCAGTTCAAAATCGGGGCACGGTTCCGCTACCAAATGTACATTGGTGGTTATATGACTACCGGGGGTGATCTCGATCCTTCATTCCGGATCAAACCGTATGTGGAATGGAACAAGCCGAAGTCAAAAATCACTCCGAAAGTAGGTGTCGAATTTTTCTACAACCCGGTTTACGGGCCTTACGGACAACGTTTCGACCGCGTACGCTACAGTGCTTCGCTTGATTTCAACCTGCCGGGCTCCAATGAATTGAGCGTGACCTATTATTTCGGAAAGAAGTTTAACGCCAAAAACAATTACAACGAGCACATCCTTTCTTTGGAATACACCTACGAGTGGAAGAAAGCCAAAAAGAAGCAGAAAAAAGAGGAGGAAGAATAACGCTGGTTTCGACTCTGCTCTGCCAGCTAGTATACTCTTTCTTTACCTGTAAAACCGGATTCCGGAGGGCTGAACGGAGTCGAAGCCCCTTTTCAATTGTAAATTTTCAATTTTCACTTAAAAAAGCACATCCCTGCGCTGGCTGTCTAGTTTCAGCAGAATGAACAAGAGCATGGAGAAGGACATCAGCGAGGAACCTCCATAGCTGAAGAACGGCAACGGAATTCCGATTACCGGCGCTAACCCGATATTCATCCCGATATTAACGGCAAAGTGATAGAAGATGATCATTGCCACACAATAGGCATACACCCGGTTAAATGTAGAACGCTGACGTTCGGCAATCACAATGATCCGGAACAACATGCCCATGAATAGAATAACGATCACCAAACTGCCCATGAAACCCCACTCTTCTGCCAGCGGACAAAAGATAAAGTCGGTTTCACTTTCCGGAACGTGGTTGGAACGCACGCTGGCAACACTCGCTTTTTTATATCCTTTTCCGAAAAGTCCACCGGAACCAACAGCCGCCATTGCACGATTCCGGTTGTAATCCTTTCCGTCATCATCTTTTCGCAGACCCAATACCAGCTCAATGCGGTCTTTCTGGTGCGGAGCAAGGCTCGAAAACGAGAAGTTGACGGTTGCAGATACCGCCAAAGACATCAGCCAGCCGGAAATAATGATCAGCAATACTCTCCGGTGATCGCGTTTGGAGGAAATCCAGCGCAAAATCAGGTAGGCAACCAGGGCAATCAGCGTAATCACGGACACAACGCCGTAAAACCCGGGAATCAAAACCCCGCGCATGAAGGTGAATTCGTACTTGTTGCTGCTCATTAAAAGCGTGACAATCGACAGGAAGACAACGTAGAACAAGATCGGGATAAAGTGGCTTCCGACCCAGGTTTCCTTAAAACGAACACCCGGAAATGCATTCACGATTCGCAATACCAGCGGATCAAAGGTGATTCCTTCGCGGTACAAAACGAAGAAAAATGACGTGAAGACCACAAACGTTCCGGCATCGGGCTGAAGCAAAATGAGCACCATCGGAACCATGACAATGGCCAATGCCGCCAGGACCGTCTGAATATTCTGATTTTTAACGTTTACAGTAGAAATATAGCGCGAAAGGGCAATGGCCGTTCCGATCTTCATAAATTCGGCAGGCTGAATCCCTAACGAACCGATTCCCAACCAGGCTCTGGCTCCGTTGATCGGTGGGGTAAAGAGTACCACAATCAATAACGAGAAGCAGAAGAGGTAAATCGGGATGGCAAATTTCCGGTAAATATCCGAATCGATGAGGAAGACCAAAAAACCCAGGAATCCGGAGATTCCAACCCACATAATCTGTTTTCCATATTTCTGGGAAAAATCGAAAATGCTCGGATGATCCGGATTATAGGCCGCCGAGTAAACGTTGGCAACCCCCATACCCAGCATGATCACTACTATCGCTAGCAGCCACCAGTCAATATGCTGTGTCAGTGAATCCCCTCTTCTCATTTACTTTTGTTTCTTCAATTCAAGCAATGTTCCATTACTTCGTTCTTTATTCTCCATTCAAAACCGTCTCCAATCAGAGGTTTCAACTTCATGTTCCTCTTTGAGAACCGCACTAACGCTTGTTCTTTTATCAGAAGCATTTTTCTCCATCATCATTTCCGCACTAACCTTTGTCATGACTCAGTCTTCACCAGCTAATGCTGGCTCTTCTTTTTCGGCTTCGCCTTCATATTCAACAGGTTTGCAGAAACAATCAGTTGTTCCTTTGCCTTATCCTTTACCTTTCTGTAGATGTATTTCTCCATCATTAAGCTGGCAGTTGGAGCGGCCCAAACACCTCCAAATCCTGCATTTTCAATGAACACCGCAATCGCAATTTTCGGATTGTCCATCGGAGCAAATGAGATAAATACCGAGTGATCTTCTCCGTGCGGATTTTGTGCCGTCCCTGTTTTTCCACAAACGATCATTCCCTCAACTTGTGCTTTTTTTGCAGTACCACCGGGTTCATAAACCGCTCTGCGCATTCCTTCAATGACCGGTTCGTAGTGAACCGGATCCACTTTTGTTTTGTGTACCGTTTTGAATTGCGGAAGCGCTCCGTCATTTCCGACCGAACGCACAAAATGCGGCGTGTAATACCATCCCCGGTTTGCAATAATGGCTGCAATATTCGCCATTTGAAGCGGCGTTACTTTCACCTCTCCCTGACCGATCGAAATGGAACGGATGGTGGAAAAAGCCCAGGTATTGTGCCCGTACCACTTGTCATAATAGGCCGAATTCGGGATCAATCCGGAACGCATACCTGTTACGTCTGTTTCAAACTGGCTTCCGAGTCCGAAACTCATGATGTAATCGTACCATTCGTTCAGCCCCAATTCCGCATCTGCAAAAATGGATTTCTTTTTCCCCTGCTGGATGATGCGGCGCATTACGTAGTAGAAATACGGGTTGCATGAATGTTTGATTCCGTCCGGAAGGTTCGTTGCATTGGGGTGGTTGTGACAGCCCACCATGGATTTTGTACATGGAAAACCGGATTCCGGAGTGATGACACCTTCCTGCAAACCGATCAGTGACTGCAATAACTTGAAAATGGATCCCGGAGGATATTCTGCCGCCAGCGGACGCGGGTACAAGGGTTTGCCTTCATCCAGCAACAACTTCGGGTAGTTCATCCCGATATTCCGTCTTCCGACCAATATGTTCGGGTCAAAACTCGGAGCGGAAACCAATGCCAGGATTTCTCCCGTTTTCGGTTCGATTGCCACGATGCAACCGCGTTTGTTCTGCATCAGTTTTTCTCCGTAGACCTGCAACTGGATATCCAGTCCCAGGTGCAATGCCGGCCCCTGCTGTGCCAGGGTATCGTATTTTCCGTCGGCGTATGACTCAATGGCATTGTTCAACGCAGAAGTCACAATATACTTGATTCCTTTTCGTCCGCGGAGTTGTTTTTCGTAATAGCGTTCAATTCCGGCTCTTCCGATCTGGTCTCCCGGGCGGTAAAAATGGTCTTCTTCAATTTCTTCTTTCGACACCTCGTTCAGGTAGCCGAAAATATTTGCTCCTCCGGCATACGGGTAATTCCGCATTGAGGTGAGGTCTTCAAAAAAACCGGGGAATTTCTCCAAATGCGGTGCAATCCGCGTGATTTCGTCGATCGTGAGTTCTTTGATGAAGGGATAAGCGCGCTGTTTCTGGTAGTTTTCCTGCAATCTCCCGGTATTCGGATTGCGGTATTTCCCTTCTCCTTTGCGAATCTGGTAAAAACGGTCTTTCACCTCCTGCTTTGTCCAGCCCACCAATTCTGCAAAAGCAACGGTATCGAAATCGCGGATATCTTCCTCTTTCATCATGAGGTTGTAGTAACTGCGGTTCGTGACCACTTTCTTTCCGTTCCGGTCGAAGACAATTCCCCGCGGAGGTGTGATTTCTTTTCGTTTTTCGGCGATTTCCTGTGCTCTCAGTTTCCAGGAGTCATCCACCACCTGCATGAAGAAAAGGCGGATCAGGTAAATAGACCCAACCAGGATGAAAAACACCAGGATGACGTATTTTCTTCCGTCCAAATTCATCGTACTGCCTTTTTATTAGAGATGAAAATAAACTGCACCAATAAACTTAGCAAAAATGAACTCGGCACACTCAATCCAATTTTCAGCAAAACCCACAAAAATTCATTCAGTTTGAACGATTCGATGGAAAAGAACCAGGTGTGATGAATCAGCAGCAAGGTTCCGTATGCGAACAAAAACCAGCGCCCGCCCATTGAGTAAACACTGATCGATTCGATATTTTCATACCCGTCACGCGGGGAAAGCCATTTAAAGATCAACGGACGGAAAAATGCCATCACGACCGCACTGGATGCATGCAATCCAAACGTATTGGAGAACGAATCGATCACCAAACCGAAGGCAAAACTCAACAGCATCAGCGGCACGGTTCCCATCTGGAACGGGAGCATGAAAATAAACAAGGGATAGATCATGATGTACAATCCCAGTCCCGGCTCCACATTATTCAGAACGAGTACCTGGAAAAGTACAAACAACACAAACCGGATGCTATTTAAAACAAAATTATTCACTTACAAATCTCCGTCTTCTTCTTTATCTACAGGTATTTTTTCTTCCAGTTCCCGCAGTTCGTCCAGCATCACGTTTTTGATCACGTAGACGTTCTGAATCGTGCGGAAATCTTCTGCAATGCGTACCTGTAAATCCCACAATGGTTTTCCCTCAATGGTTTTTCGTTTGGTAATCACTCCCACCGGGATTCCTTTCGGATAGATTCCGGAACCTCCGCGGGTAATTACTTTCGTGAATTTTTTAATCGAAATATCGTTGGAAATTCCCGTCACCTGGCAAATCTTCGGATTCACACCGTCCCATTTCAGTAAGCCGAAAGCTCCACCATCGCGCATGCTGACATCTACGTTGATATTTTTGGACAGGATGGTTTTCACCAATGCATAGGAATCTCCTACCAGGTGAACGATTCCGACCACTCCTTTCGAGGAAATCACTCCCCATCCTTTTTGGATGCCGTGGTTTTTCCCGATATCGATCGTCATGTAGTTGTTGCGTTTATCGTAGGTATTGTTGATCACCACTGCCGGAATGTACTTGTATTGCTGGTGGTAATTGGTATCTTCGATCTGGATGAAATCGCGCCCCACTTTGTAGTTTGACTCTTTCAGTTTTGCACGAAGTTGCGCATTTTCCCATTCCAGTTTGCGGTTGGTTTTTTCGAGGTTGAAATGCTTCGCAACGGCGTTTCTCACTTCAAACAAGCCGCCGTTGATTTTGGAGGCGCTGGAGAAAAACTGCAAACGCGCAAAATCCGAGTACTGCACATAAGCGGAAAGAGCCACTACCTGCAGTAACACGAAGACCAGGAAGATCTGAAATCGTTTGAAAAAAGCGATCAAATTGCGCATGCCACAAAATTAGTCAGATAAACGATTTTCTACTGTGTCAAATGAATTTTTATTTGACAATGTACTCTAAAAAATCGAAAGTGACAGCCCGAACGCTAACGAGTTGATTTTGGAACTGTTACTGCTTTTGAATTGCGGCGCCAGCGTATAATCAGCAAACAAGGCCAGGTTCCGGATTCCTACCCGCAGATGCACACCGTAAACCAATCCGTTTACATCCGGCAGATCTTTGTCTTTTATCGGACGGTGTTTGTTCTCTTCCCATAACTTTTGAAAAGTCTGCAAGCGATAACCTACCGATGCTCCCACATGCACTTTGAAGTGCTGCCACCGGGGTGTCCGGAAGCGGAATTCGACCGGGATAGCCAGCATGTGGTTCCCGAAGGTGTTTTTGCGGTAGTCCGTATACCCGGAATCTGCATAAAAATGAGTATACCTCGCTGAAGTATCCCGGAAGAACAGTCCTTTCGGGCCGGTTTTCTGAAATTTATACGCCAGTCCGATTCCGAGGGAAACCGTATTTCCGTTCGTGATCGGAATGTCCCACATCGTGTTGACATTGCATCCGAAGGAACGTGCTGTATGTTGTTTCACACTTCCCGACATCATGAGCTGGTTGTAGGTCACATCCAGGATCAAACGGTCATATTTTCGTAGTTTTCCGACTTTTGCGGGTCTCCAGCCCGTGTTATACCAGAAAAAACCCGGACGGTGTCTCGAAACAAAGTTCGAATCTTTGCCATGAGGCTGTGCCAGACCCTGGACCGCTAAAAGAAGGCAGATGAGTAGTTTAAGAAATTTCATTTTCCAAGCGGTATTGTTCCCATTTCCACGCATCTAAAATAGCATCTTCTATGGTTCTTTCGGCAGTCCAGTTTAAAAATTTCGCTGCTTTGGACACGTCTGCGTAGAGCGCATCCACGTCTCCGGGTCTTCTCGCTCCGAATTTGTAGTTCAGCGGTTTCCCGGTCATTTTTTCAAACATCCGCACCAGTTCCAGCACCGAAGTTCCCTTTCCTGTTCCGAGGTTGAATACGTCAAAAGTTCCTTCTACCTGGAATTCCAGCGCACGCACATGTGCTTTTGCAACGTCCGTTACGTGGATATAATCACGTACACAGGTTCCGTCGGGTGTTTGGTAATCATTTCCGAAAATGGTGAGCTCATCGCGCAATCCCGCTGCGGTTTGTGTAATGTACGGAAGCACGTTATTCGGAACGCCGTTCGGCATTTCCCCGAGTTTTCCACCCGGATGCGCACCGATCGGATTGAAATAGCGCAGAATCACCGGACGCAGATCGCTTTTCCCGGCAATGTCCATGAGCATTTGTTCTGCCATCCACTTGGTCCAGCCATAAGGCGAGTTCGGTTTTCCCATCGGCATGGTTTCCGTGAGCGGATCAATGCTGTTTTCAACACCGTAAACCGTACAGGAAGAAGAAAAAACCAGCTCGTTCACCTGGAATTCTTCCATCAGGGAAAACAGGTTGAGCAGAGAAATTAAATTGTTGTCGTAATAGTACAGGGGTTTCGCCACGGATTCCGCCACTGCTTTGAAGGCCGCAAAATGAATCACGCCCTGAATGGAATGGTTTTCAAAAACGGAACGCAGTAAGGCCTTGTCGCGCATATCTCCTTCGTAAAACGCGCATTCTTTCCCGGTAATGAGGGAAATCTGTTTCACGATAGCTTTACTGGAATTGGAGCAATTGTCGAAAATCACCGGCTGGTAGCCGAGCTCCAACAATTCTACGACTGTGTGGGAACCAATGAAACCCGTTCCTCCCGTAACCAGAATTTCTTTCTTTTCTTTCATGTGATGTAAAGATAATTCAATTCCTGTTCGTTCCGGCGAATCGGAATCAAAGTTTAAAGTTGTATCATGCAGGAGTCAATACTTACCAGAATAGCCATTTCTACGTTACCGGCACGGGTGATTTTAGAGGATTATCCGGCTGAAAAAGCTATTTAAAAGATCCGGAAAACGGGTGTGTTTCCGGATGTCGGAAAAACAGCGCATCCCTTACTGTGACTGTGCAAATAGACACATGTCTATCCGTCTTTTAAACAAAAAAACACCTGCTAATCCAAAGACAAAGAGGTAAAATACCGCTTCCTACCCCTCTTTGCTTTTATTATCCAGCATTTTCAGAACCTGAACCACGTCGATGATCTTCAGTCCGAATACCAAAACCACCCACAACAGCCCGATTCCGAGAATGTAGTACAACTCGTTCCAGTGGAAACGGATTTCCAGGAACATCAACCCGACCATCAATGCGGTCATCACCATCAATTTCAGCCAGGTATTAGGCGCCAGGCGGTGTTTCATACGGTAACGAACAACCAGGTATTGCAACACTCCGAGGGTAGATTGCGCCACCAGTGAGGCAATAGCCGCTCCAACCGCCCCGAAAAACGGAATCAGGATCACATTCAGTACACACATCGTGATCAGCGAGAGCAAAGCAATCTGGTTCAGCGTGCGCAAAGATCCGTTTGCCGTTAAAAGCGTTCCGAATACGACTGTGAAACACATCGGGATGAACGTAATGGAATGGAAAATCCAGGCGTTGTATGAAAACCAGTTGGCATCTTCATACAGGTTACTGAAGATAAATTCCTTGATCCCGATTGTGAGTGTAATCATCAACACACCGCCGGAGAAAAGAATATTCAAAGCACTGGTCATGATTCCGGTAGTGGAACCATTGTCTTTCAACAGGCGCGAAAAAACCGGCAGCAAAATACTCCCGAAGAGCACCGCAAACATCCAGCAGGCATCCAGCAAACGGAAACTTTGAGTATAGTACGAAACCTGGACCGTTCCTTCCGGGTGCAGTTTTTCAAGGAATACGGCATCCAAACGGGACGTAAGCATCATGATGATCACCAAAATAGCATACGGATAGGATTGTCTGAAAATCGCTTTAAAAAAATCCGGATCCCAGTGAATTTTCGGCCAGGCAACGATGCGCAGGTAAATAAACGTAGCCACCACCAGCGACATCCCGGAAGAACTCACAAAGGCGAATACAAACCATTTCAATGAAATCGGTTCGACCAGCGTGGTATACATCAAAATTCCCCCGAAAACAAAGTACACACTTCGTTCCACCACGGAGAGCACGGCATCCAGTCCGAATTTGAGCAAACCACCGGTATAGGCGCGGACATAATTCACTGTAATAATACTGACCTGGTGCATAATCAAAGCTCCGAGCACCCACAGCCACGCGATGGGAAAGCGCAGGATAAAGAACAGTGAAACAGTCCAGATCACGTAAATGAAGACCAAAATCAAGCGGAATGTGAACAGGCGGTTACTGTATTTATGAATCATGTGCGGGTGCTGTGCGATCATCCGCGTCATGAAATTCGTGATCCCCATATCCAATAACATGGAAAAGAGGAAGGTAAAATTCAGCATGGTTTGGAAAATTCCGTAGGAATCCAATCCAAGTTCATTCTGCATTTTAATATCGACCAGGAAAATCGTAGCAGGCTTCACCAACAGGTTCAACAATAGCGTAATGCCTAATCCTCTTAAAAACAGTTTTTGCATTAGCCGGGGTTATTCTGCGATGAAGATAAAGTTCTGCGTGTCGTGTTTAGAGGAATCAAACGGAACAATCCGGTTATTTTCTCCGACGTAAACGGAATAATTAAACGATTTCAGGTACTCAAAGCAATTGGATCTGTTTTCGTTATTCCACAATTCAGCGTAAATAATCGGTTTGTTGGAGGTTAAAATGCGGTTTGCGCCTTTCAGAGCAAAGTATTCGAAGTTTTCAATATCGATTTTGATTGCCTGGATCGGCTGACCATTGAGAATATTATCGAGTTTATCGAGTTTCACGTCCACCTCGCGGCCGTCGTTCCATTCGGTGATTGTTTCGTGTTTGATATGACTGAGTCCCTGCATGACGGTATGTCCGTTCAGCGGCAAGACCATTTTTGCCGTTCCGGATTCATCTCCTAACGCGATTTCGTGGATTTTAGTCTTTTTCAGTTTGAATTTTGCGATAATCCGCTTCAGAACGCTCACATTGGTCGGCATGGGTTCAAAAGCATGAATGGTTGTGTTCGGTAACCGGTTGGCCAGATGGACGGTCATAATTCCGAGGTTTGCCCCGATATCCAGTACGTCTCCTTTTCCATCCTTCAGCAAGGAAAGGAAGGTGAAAAAGTCATTCTCCTTTCTGTCGGAGCGCAACGTTCTGATTTTATACAGCGCAAACACATACAAATAGGTGTTCAAACCCATTATTTTCTGCAAAATGTATTTTACGCTATTCTTCATTTTCACTAAGATGGCACGAAGTTAGGAAAAGTTGGAAAGAAGGCATTCGATTATTTCAGATATTTTGGCTTACTCTTGAAATCCGAACTCCTCCAGCCAATAAGACACTGATTTTCAAACGACAAAACATGGTTTAAAGCCCGAAACAAGCTACTTTTTAGGTATTTCCAGCCTGAAAATCCGTCAAAATGCGCTTGTTTGTGACGAGAATACGGATGGTTTCGTGCCTTTCCGGTGGAGAAGCTACCATTTTTAGAATCTCTCAGAGAAATTTCCCATCTCACAACACCTTGAAATGACAGGGAAAGCATATTTTTTAATCAAAAAATGATTATTTATTAATCAAAATGAATTTATTTTTCGTATCTTTGCAGGGTAGCAATTCCAAACAACCACCTAATGAATTAGCGCCCTAATTAAAAGATAGAAAGCTCCTTACGGACTTCACAGAAACCGTCAACAATCCCTTGATGCTCCTGTTTCTGTGTCCATGCCTAACCTTTCCATCCTGGATCCCGGAATGTTTACCAACCTAACAATCTATATCGCCAGATAGCAGCTCATTCGGATCCTGCCTAACCGAACCACTACAAACCTTGCCAAGGGGAAAAGGGCTCACTTCGGTGAGTCCTTTTTTGTTTTGATGCCATCCGGATGGTTTGAAGAAAAATTTCTCCGCAAATCCCTCTGATTCCGCAAATAAACACAACGCATTTGACAATTCATTGAGCTATGTGCTGGTTCAACAACACCAAAACTCCTCGTTCGTTATAGAAAACTTCTAAGTTGCTGATAATCTGAACACAATAATTATTAAACAATTTTTGACTATTTTTTAGTCAAAATCAGTTCTTTTTCGTATATTTACACTTTAACAATTTAAATCATTTTATGAAAAAACACATCTATTCACTGAAAGGTCTGGCTATTGCGGCTTTGACCCTGATTTCTTTATCTGCTTGTAAAAAAGACGAAATCACCACCAAAGCTACCAGCCACTCCGGAAGTCAAACAGCAACTATGCCCAACTACAAATTCTCTGCTGTTGCAGAAATTCCGGGAGAAAAAGCTGAAAACGGGTTCTTGTCAGTAAAAGTTTCCTCCGATGATGAAGCGTATCTAAAAAAGTATGTTGCCAAACTGGAACAAACCAAAATCGTGATGACAGAAGTGAGTTCCACTGAGCAAGATGAAAAAGATGTCAAACCTCTTCTGGAAGAAGAATCAACTTCATCTGTCACATTGGATTTCAATTGGGATCACTTCTCATTCGACCGGGAAAAAGGAAAAATGTACCAGGTTCAGATTGCCTCCGCAGATCAAAGCAAATCACTGGTATATTATACCGCATACAGCAATGTATCGGGCTTTACATCCAGCTGGGGTTACGCTGCGGTAAACGTTTACAGTACTTACCGATACTGGGAAGCGGCAGAATTCCGCTATTACAACAGCAACAACTGTAAATGGTATTTTAACAACACCCAAAGTTATTTCTATAACCAAATCATGAGTTACCAGGATAACCTGGAGTTGCGTATTTTCCAAAATGCATCCAACAATACGACTCCAACTTATACAGGCTTTCAATATTTCACAATCAACGGAATTGTTTCTTACTACAGACCAAGAACAAATTACGTGAGTCCCGAGATGCCAGCAGGTTATATTGATGTAACTGCGGTGACTGCAGCGTTTGGTATTTCAAATTATGACAGCTCGTCAACACCGGCAAATCTGACACTTTACATTGCAGGATAAAATCCATTGTAATTTAATTACAGGAAAGGACTCACCGCGGTGAGTCCTGTTTTGTTTTCCTCCTGAAATAATTGAATCAAAAATTCAATAAAAAAGTGACCGGATTCGATAGAAAAACACGCTGAAACATTGGAAAACCGGATCTTTTTTCGCATTTTTTACATAAATCAATTAAACAATCATCTGAATGAAAAATCAAATCGCCTGGAAAGGTGGAGTTGCTTCCCTTGCAATCTCCCTCATCTTCTTGTCAGCATGCAAGAAAGAAGAAATCACTACCAAACAATCGAACAGCGAGCCGAAAGAACAGGCCGCACTCACGTACTCTTCCGTGGCAAAAATCTATGGAGAACGTCCGGAAGAAGGATTCCTGAATCTGACCGTTTCATCAAACGATGAAGCCTATTTGAAGGAATATGTAGCCAAACTGGAACAAACCAACATTGCATTCCAGGAAGCTGATCCGTCGCAGGACGCAAAACCGAATCCGGTAGCCGAAAGCGATTCAAAATCCGGCGTTGCATTTCACTTTGACTGGAGCAATTATCATTTCAATCTTCAGAAAGGAAAAATCTATGCCTTAGCTTTTGCAAAAAAATCAGACAGCAAAGCTCTGGTTCTGTTCAATTCAATGGCGAATTGTATTAACTTTTCCGTGTCATCCGGAAGCTTCGCAGCAGTGAATCTTTACAGTACTTTTAAGACCGGAGCAACCTGGTACCTGAACAGCGCAAGCACCGGTTTCTACCACAGAACACTGGTGTATCACGACAACCTGGAAGTCAGAACATTTACTGCTCCAACTTCTCCGGGGACAAACGGCTTCGGAAGTTTTGTCTATAACAGCACGACCGTTTACTACCGTCCGAGAATTAACTACAGCAGCCCGGAAATGCCGACACCGTATACGGATTACGGATCAATCACCAGTGGGACCGGATATGCTACATTAACGCCTGATAATATCGCTACGGCGAATGCGACTTTCTACGTTGCAGGATAATAAACCTGTGAACCCGTTAAAAATGGCGGAGCTTCGGCTTCGTCATTTTTTGATCCGTTAATCCGGATTTAACAGATAGTTTGTACCTTCGAACCGATGCGCATTGGAGTAAACACCCGCTTTTTGCTTTCTTCCAAAATGGAAGGGTTCGGATGGTATACGTATGAAGTGGTAAAACGGATGGTAGAAGCTCATCCGGAGCACGAATTTGTGTTCTTTTTCGACCGGCCTTTTGACGAAAAATTTGTCTTCGGAAAGAATGTAACCCCGGTGGTTTTATTTCCCCCGGCACGACACCCGCTTTTGTTTATCTGCTGGTTTGAATATTCTATCCGGCGTGCCTTGAAAAAGTATCAGATCGATGTGTTTTATTCTCCCGACGGGTACTTGTCTTTAAAATCTCCCGTACCGCAAATCGGGGTGATTCACGACCTCAATTTTGAACATCACCCGGAAGATATTCCCAAAACTCCATTGCGTTATTTACGCAGATTCTTCCCGAAATTTGCGAAAAAAGCAGCACACATTCTCACCGTTTCCGATTATTCGAAACAGGACATCGTTCGGTCTTACGGCATTTCTCCTTCGAAAATTACCACGGCATGGAACGGTGCTTCCGAGTCCTTCGTTCCTTTAAGCGCGAAAGAAATTGAAGCAGTGCGGGCAGAGCAGAGTAACGGACGACCTTATTTCATTTTCGTAGGGGCTATTCATCCGAGGAAAAATGTAGGCCGGCTGATTGAAGCTTTCGGGAAATTTGCGGCTGTAAATCCCGATATTGACCTGCTGATCGTCGGCGAAAGTTTGTGGTCCAACAAAGCATCTTCCATTCCGGATGTTTCAGAAGTATTGAAAAAACGCATCCTGTTTTCCGGTCACGTTCCGTTTGAAATTCTCAATAAACTCATGGGCGCGGCTTTTGCACTTGCCTACATTCCTTATTTTGAAGGTTTCGGTATTCCGCTCGTGGAAGCCATGCGCTGCGGTGTTCCGATTATTTCAGGAAATCTCACTTGTTTGCCCGAAGTGGCAGGAGATGCGGCCATTTATGTAGATCCTTTCAACACCGACGAAGTTTCCAAAGCCATGATCTACCTCGCTTCCGACGAACAAAAGCACGAAGAATTAGCATCCAAAGGCATCCGGCGATCCACTTTATTTTCATGGGATCATACTGCCGAAGCAACCTGGAACGTTATTTCAGAAGTTACAGGAATCGGCAGCTTATGAAAAAAATACTTCTTTTTGTTTTCGGAATGCTTGCTTTGAACGCATGCAAAGAGAAAAAAACCATGAAGGCCGGCGCGAAAATGCAGGATTTCATCATCGCAATCAGCAAATTTGCCCGGGAACAGGATCCAAATTTCATCCTTATTCCCCAGAACGGCGAAGAAGTCTTGTTCCAGGATATCGACCCGGATGGTAGTGTAAATTCGGATTTGGTAGCCGCAATTGATGGTTTCGGAGTAGAAGAATTATTCTACAACGACGGTTCGTACACTCCGGATGATTACCGCCTGAACATGCTCAGAAAAGTAAGTCCCGGACTCAAAATAATGGTCGCAGACTACCTCGCAAATGATTCCGATTATCCAAACGCACTACAAGCAGCCGATGCGGAGCAATTCATCGCTTTTCCACGCTACAATGCGAATTACGATTACAAATACATCCCTCAAACGGTTTATCACGAGAATGCGAACAACATCCAAACACTGGCGCAAGCTCAGAATTACCTGTACCTGATCAGTACCGAAAATTATGCGGATAAAGCCAGTTTCCTGGCAGCCATTCAACAAACCAATTTCGACGTAGTGATCATCGATGCCTTTTTCGGGGATGAATTACTGACAATCACCGATGTGGGAAGCCTGAAAACGAAAGCAAACGGAGCCCAACGCCTGGTGATTTCCTATATGAACATCGGATCTGCTGAAAAGTACCGCTATTACTGGAAAAAAACCTGGGGAGTCCACCATCCGCTTTGGCTGAAGAAAAAATACGACGGCTACAAAGACGAAATCTGGGTGAAATTCTGGAACAAGGAATGGAAAGAAATCATCTACGGAAACTCAGATTCGTATACCCAAAAACTGCTGAATATCGGCTTCGACGGCGCTTACCTGGACAACATTGAGGGGTTTTATTTTCTGTATCATAAGAACTAAGGGAATTGCTTGAACCTGATTGAAAAAGAACGCAACGGTTTATTATTTGCAGGTTCTTCTTCAGTAAAAAAATAAACCACACAGGAACATAGTACACAATAGAACCGTTCTAAGGGATGTTGTGTAAAGTTTTATAAACACAGTAGGCTCTGTGGTCTATGTGTTTTTTTACCCGGTGCAGCGTGTTGTTTATGTTGCCTGGAAATAGATAGCATTTAATTACCACATAGGTCACATCAGGATTCGTTCATACCAAAATACGACCTCGTGCTCTTTGTGTACTTCGTGGTGACTTGCATCCTATTTCTCCTCTCGTATTTCAAGTGGTCTGGATTTACGCATTTTCCAGCGAACCAGCAGGATGCTCAACACACCATAAACGACAATCTGAATTCCCATTGTTGACAGGGATTGTGTACAATCCGCCAGTTCTCCGCCTTCAATCAATAAGGTTTTGAAAGCATTCAGAAAAGGTGTCAGCGGAATAATGGACGCAAACCACTGGATTCCAGCCGGCATGGCTTCCATCGGCCAGGTATACCCACCCATGATGAAGCTCGGAGAAGCAATGATCATTAGGATTTGTGTTGCTTTGAGCGCATTCGGGATCAGCATACTCACCACAGTTCCCAGCAAAGAAACCGCCACAACAAAAAAACCGGTGATGATCACAAAATTCAGTACCTGGTGTGGAACCGGAGCTTTGAAGATCAAATGAAACAGGTAGAACAAACCGATATTTGCGACTGAAAACAACCAGATCGGGATGTTTTTAATCAGGATCGCACCGGTAGCGAAGCGGCGTCCGGACATCAATTCGGAGTGGAATGTGTTCTCTTCAAATTCCGTGGAAAAACTCACCGCCATGGCCAGCAAAATGACTTGTTGCAAGACAACCGCCAGCATCGCCGGCCACATGAACGTGAAGTAGTTTCCCGTTTCATTGAATACTTTCTGGTAATTCTGTTTGAACGGTTCGTATTTCGCCATTGCCTGGGAATAGGACATGCCTCGTTTTTGCAGGGCTTTCACTTCTGTTCCCACCGCAAAAGTCCCCAACGACTGCTGGATGGATTTACTGGCAAAATTGGCTGTCAGGATATTGGCCGTATTACAAAAGATTTGAATTTCCGGGTAGCGCGCCTGCAAAATATCTGCTTCGAAGCGATCCGGGATCACAATCACGGCAGCTGCCGAACTGCGAATCATTTCTTTTTTGATGTCTTCCAGTTCAAAAACCTGTTTCTCCACCTGGATTCCTTCATTGTCCTGCAACATTTCAATGACCTGCGCACTCAGTGGTGTGTTGTCCTTGTCGACCACAATGATTGGGATTTCCGTCACTTTTCCTTCCTGGTATACAAACGCCAGCAAAACGGCATAAATGATCGGGGCGAGAAAGAAAACAGACAACAGAGTCTTGTTTCGAAGGAAGCGTCCGAATTCCCTTTTCAGCAATCCGAACCAGTTACGTTCTGTTTTCATACGTCTTATTTTTCAAGGATTACGGTCGCGTTGACCAACAAATTATCCAGTTTGTTTCCGGTATCCGGAAGGATTTTCAGTTCATAAATCGCATCTTCCAGCTGGTAGTCCGGGTAAGCAGCGGTAATGTCTGCATAACGGCTCAACTGTTTGATCGTGCGGATTTTTCCTTTCACCGTTTCTTTCTTATACGGAACTGTTAAGGTCACTTCCTGCCCGATTTCGTAGTTTCCAATTTCACTTTCCGGAATGGTTACGCGGAAATAGGTAGATGACGGAATGTAGCCGTTAAACAAGGCATATCCTGCCGTTGCCAATTCACCTTCGTTGAGTGTGATCGTTTCGATCTGCATCGTATTGGTTGCGATGATGTATTTTTCGGAGTAAGCAATTTCCACTTCCTCCAATGCTCCGAGCGCTTGTTCTTTTTGTCCGAAGGTAGCTTCTTTCGTTTCAAAACGCACTCCTTTTTCCACTTCGTTCAGTTCGGCAGTCACGGCATCCAGTTGCGCCTTTGCAGCCTGGTATTTTGCAAACACTTCGTCGTAGTTCTGCGGAGCCATCAACCCGTCATCGAACATGGCTTTTGCACGGTTGTAGGATTTTTCAGCAAACTGGAATTGCTCGTTCGCAGCCGCATATTTTGCTTTCAGCTGTTTGCGCTGATTGGCGGTTGCACCGTTATTCGCCATCGTGTTCTGTGCCGTTGCCGCTTTCACGACTCCGGAAACCTGTTTCAGTTTGGCGTCCACTTCCGGAACATCCAGCATCGCCAGCGTATCTCCGGGTTGTACGACATCTCCTTCTTCGACGTAGATTTTCAGGATGCGTCCGGTTACTTTTGGTGTGAAAGAAATAATTTTTCGTTTGATTTTTCCTTCAACCGGACGGCTGGCAGTTTCTCCACATCCCGTCAATCCAACGATCAGGGAAACTAAAATTGCTATATTGAGTTGTGTTTTCATGTTCTTCTTATTTTCCGATTTTTTCTATTGTCAAATTTCCTCCTGCTTTCAAATAATTCACGGAAGCTCTGCGCTGGTTGAAAACCGCCTGTGCATATTCCATTTCAGCCTGTTGCAGGTCGTTTTCCGCTTCTATCAACTGGGTTGATTTGATCAGCCCGACTTTGAATTCTTCGCTGGCTTGTTTCATCGCGTTGCCGGCAATTTCCATCGCTTTTGCTTTCTCCGCCAGCTGGTCTTCCGAAATCTGCACTTCGATTTGTGTTTTCTGAAGATTCAGATCCAGTTTTTCCTGCGCATCCCGCTGGTTGTTCTCCGCAATTCTCAGGTCGATTTTCGCTTTCTTCACGGATGAAATGCCTTCTCTTCCGTCAAAAACATTCCATTTCAAACCAATCCCTGCATTGACCAACGGAAAGATGTTCAGGTCGTTGAAACGGTAATCGAGTGGCTGCCCGGTCAGCATCAACGGATCTTTAGTTTGAATACGTCCGTTCAGCAAACCTGCATATCCGAGGGAAGCTGAAGCACCGATTTTCGGAACCCACCAGGTTTTCGCCGCTTTCAATTTGTATTGGTATGCTTCAATGGAATGACTCAAAGCCTGCAATTCCGGTTTGTTTGCCGCAGATTCCTGTTTTTCCGTCACCAACGTTTCCAGGTTCACGTCCAACTGTTCCAGGCGGTTCATTTCGATGTGTGTGATCACATGCAGTTGCAGCAATACCAATCGTCTTTTACCTTCGTATTCGCGCTGTTTTGCCTGAAGCTGCGACTGAGCCAGTTCTATTTTCTTCAGCTCGTAAGCAGTAATGATGCCGTATGAAAATGCTTTTTCTGCGGTCAATTTGTTTTCCAGCAGTCGTTTTTCTGCAGCATCCAGGACTTTTTTCACTTCTTTCAGCATTCCCAGCTGGTCGTAAGCCGTAAGCGTCTGACTCATGATTTCCTGTTTGTCTTTTTCCAGTAACACAGTTTGAGCTTCGATCTTAGCCTGGTTTGCTTTTTTGAGATTCGAAACCGCTCCACCGCCATAAAGCAAAACAGATGCTTTGGCATTGGTTGTAACAACCCAGGAACTCAGCTGGTAATTGTTTGTGTGTTCCGGTAGCGACAATCCCAGGCTGGGAAGCGCAAATGCCGGTGAAGTGAGGTTAAATGCGGAATACAAATAACCACCCTGCGCATCGATTTCTACTTTCGGCATGTAGGCGTCTTTGATTTTTTCCTGGTCAATTTTCGACAGTTCTACGTTCAATTCGCTGTTTTGAAGCGAGTGGTCAACTACCAGAGCACTGTCGAGAATTTCTTTTAATGAAGGGGCTGTCTGGGAAAAGGCCTGGGGCAAGATCAGTACCTGTATCGCAATCAGCGCCGCTTTCCAACTATTCTGTTTCATATTCTGTGAATTTGATGAAGCAAAGTTATGGGGGCAAAACCGGGTAAAAATTCACCTATGTGAAGTAATGCATCCGGAACACAGATTTCATTGCGGACAGGCGCGACAATAGCGGATGATTGTTCTTGTTCAATCATAGTGAATAGTGTAATCGTGGTGAAGGATAAGTTAAGTAAAATTCGCGAATCAATGCCCCGGATGAGCGCTTTTTATCTTAAACGTTGTTTCAAGAATAGTTACAGGTAACCTTTGAGATCGTTTCATTTTGAAAAATCCTGCACTAATTTAAGTGGTCATTTTCCGCAAATGCACAGATTAATTGCTCGCCTACTCCCGAAGAGTCGGGACAGGCTGGTCTCGCTTAAGTGGCGATACGTCGAGGCGGACGCCACAAACAATCAGTGCATTTTCGGAAAAGATAAAAGAGTGTTTACTAGTAGGTACTAAAATTATTAAGCCTCTGGATATATTTTGGTACTACCTATTCTAAATACATAATTCCCTCTAACGATCGCCTTGCACAAGACCTTAGAGTTACTTTATTTGTAAGAAACAACAATCTGAAAATTCACTGATTTTAAGCCAGATGTGCTCTTTCCACTAATAGAATTTGTTGACAATTTTTGCGCGGATACGGCTCAGGCTTTGGGGTTTTACACCGAGGTACGATGCGATGTGTTGCAAGGGCGCAGCTTTGAACAGTTCTTCCTGGTTGCGGATCAGGCGCAGATAGCGTGTTTCAAGGCTTTCTGCCTGGAATTCTTTCAGACGTTCCACCGCTTTGATGTAAGCTTTTTCAGCCATTTCGCGGGCAATGCGTTCAATCCGTGGATGTTCGTTGAACAAGGCCTCAATCTTTTCTTTTTCAAAGCGGAAAATACGTGTCGGTACAAGCGTTTCGAAATAGTGATTGCTCTGAATGCCCTGCAGGTAACTTTGGAAATCCACCCCGATTTCTCCGGGAAGAAAGAACGAATAGGTGAAATCATTCCCATCAATGATCCGGTAAGCACGCATCATTCCTTCTTCGATAAACAGGAAGTGATCAAAAACCCGGTCGGCATGAAAAATGATTTCGTGGGCTTTGTATTCTTTTTCCACTGCCAAACGGCACACCAATTCCTGTTCCTCTTCCGAGAGCTGAAATTCTTGCAGGAACATACGTAGTTTCGAATCCAAAGTAAAATTTTGAACTAAAGATAGGCATTTACCCTAAAGCACAAAAGAATTGCGTTCCACCGCTCCCACAAGGAGCTCGAACTCAAGAAGCAATCCATTGGAAGAAGAAAAATTCGGAATCCCTTGCTACCACTGGGCAAATAGACACAACTTGTCCCGCCACTGCGGGATGTCTATCCGTCTTTTTACCCGAATGGAGATTGGCTCCCGAAGCTCCAACTCAGCCCTCTTTCATCCCCTGCAAAACCCGCTGCTTCCGCTTCTCAAAATACGCTTCCAACGTGTGTTTCGAAAGCATGCAGACCACGATAATCAGCGGAATGGAAACGCCGTAATAGAAAACGCTTTCCCAGAAAATTCCCGACCCCGAAACAACCCCTTTCAGTAATTCGATTACCTGCGATAAGATCAACAAGTGGAACATGTAGATTCCGTAGGAAATCTCTCCCAGGTAAGAGAAAAAGCGGTTCTCGAGCGTAAACAGATTACGATCCACGACAGAAACACCGATAATCAGGTACAGGAACAATCCGTTTTGAATCAATGGCGCTACCATCGGATGATCAAACAGGAACGTCCAGATATTCCATTCGATATTGGCTCCAAACAGGATAAAAACCAGGATCAACCCATAGAAAAACACCTGGAAGGGAATGCGGTAAATCAGCAGATTGTTGATCCGGCTCCCGTAATGGAACACCCCATACGCTCCCAACCCGCCGATCGCCATTGCTTCGAACTGGTGAATCCGGATCAGATAGCTGAGCACCGGATGCAGGTACATATACGAATTGATCCCGATCAGGATGAGTTTAAAGGCAATCACTCCGAGCAGTAGTTTGAGCACGTGTTTTTTCAACCACTTAAACAACGGCGCCCAAATCAGGTAGAAAATCTCTTCCACCCCGATCGACCAAAGCGGTTCCAACAGGTTGCTTCCGAAAAAGAAATTGACCATTCCCGGAACGAAAAAAAGAAAATAATACCAGGTTTCCCCGATCGTATACGGCATTTTATACGGAATATGGAACCATTCAATGAAGAACGGCTGAATAATTGCCCCGATAATGACCATTAAAAAATACAACGGCCAAATCCGGAAAACGCGCTTCAAATAGAATTGTTTCACGGAAATATCATTCCTTTTCTCCCGCTCTTTCAACAACAAATACGTAATCAGGAAACCACTCAGAACAAAGAAGAAACTCACGGCGTGCTGCCCGTTTTCAAAGAGTCCGAAGTCTTTTAAATGCTTCAATTCATGATCTTTTCTCAAAGATTCGGCGTGATGAATCACTACGAGAAAAGCCGCTATAAACCGCAGCGTATTGAGTCCCTTGAAATGAGAAATTGCTTTGTAGTCTCTCATTCTTCCAGTTCGTTATCTTTGAAGGCAGAAGGAACCAGGTTCGGGATGATCTTCAAAACAATCGGTAAGAGCAAAGCGCCGCCGGGAAGCAGGAAAATAGCCAGTGCCGGCATTGATTTCACGATGTCCATAAACTGTGTTTTCACCTTTTCCTTTTCCTCTTTGCTGAGTTCTTCCGTTGCCGATTTACGGATCAAAAAAACCAATTCCTTGCTTTGCTTGATCTCCTGTGCCAGTTTGTCCTTGTTTCTCCCCAGGATTTTGATCCAGCGTCTGGAAACACTGTCGAGCATCTGTTCCATCGAATTCGAATCACTCAGGTAGGACACTTTCTGGTTATTTTCCAGTAAGAACTGATCCGTACAGTAAATCGCTTCATCGAGGTCTCGTTCCGAACAATTCATCCATCGTTTCAGCACCACCAGTGTTTCCTGTCCGGATTCCGGTGAATTCTGGTTCATGTGCATGGTCAGTACGGAAAGATCGAGTAAATAGCGCTTGAAATTCCAGGAATCTACCATATCGGACTTCAGTTCATTCAGGCTGATTCCTTCACGGAAACGCAACTTTGCCAGTTCTTTTTCATCCGAATCCAGGTCGGCGGAAAGCAAAAAGGTATTGAAGAGGTTTTTTTCATAATCCTGGATTACCCCATCCGAATAGGCCGCAATCGAGATGATTCCGAGCGCCAGCAAAGCCAGTTTCTGGTAATCCAGGGTCTGCTGCTTTTTATTCTTGAGGAAATCCTCAAACAAAATCACGTCCAGGTAGATGAACGAATTGTTGAAGTAACTCATCCAGGATTTCGTGCTCGTGAGGTTCTTGGGAACATCTACCCGTTTTTCGAGAATGCGTTCTACCCGCTCCGAAGCACTTTCTTTCAAGAAGAAGGTCAAAACGGAAGTCAGGGATTGAACCCGGTGTTTTTTATAGAAAACATTCAGATCGTCCAGGAATTCATCCGGCTTCAATTTAGCCTTTCCCAGGATGTTGTAATGCGTAAATAACAACGATTCGAACAAGAGCACAGTCAGCTGTTCGTCATGCGTCCATTTGGAGACATCCCAATCCTTTGCAAAGAGCAGTTTGGATGGGTAACCGAAGATAATTCCGGTCTGCGAAAGCGTGTAATGATTGAACTCAGCCCGCGTGAGATCCTCCGGTTTTTGCAGTTCAACGGACAGTTCACCTGACTCAATCAGCTGTAAATACTTGGCAATCCATCCTTTTGATCCCGGAGCAATCATGAAACAAAGTTACACATATTTAACATCGGTCACATGAAAATTTTCATTCAAAAAAAGCAGATTCCGGGATTTCTGTTTATATTTGTCTACTTATTCGATAGATTATATAGTTTACTAATTCTAAAAATAGATATTATGGCATTAAGACTCGGCGATACAGCACCAAACTTTACAGCGAAAACGAGTATCGGGGAAATCGACTTTCACCACTTCCTGGGAGATTCCTGGGGAATTTTGTTTTCACATCCGGCAGATTTTACTCCCGTTTGCACAACCGAACTCGGGACAACTGCCCGTTTGACCAATGAGTTCATTGCACGAAACACCAAGGTATTGGCACTTTCGGTTGACGGCGTAGATTCTCACCACGAATGGATCAAAGACATCAATGAAACGCAGGACACCCAGGTCAATTTCCCGATTATCGCGGATGAAGACCGCACGGTGGCGGAATTGTATGATATGATTCATCCGAATGCTTCTGCTACACTGACTGTACGTTCATTATTCATCATTGCACCGGACAAAACCGTGAAACTGATCATTACCTATCCGGCTTCTACAGGACGCAACTTCCAGGAAATCCTGCGTGTACTGGATTCGCTTCAATTAACGGCAAACTACAGCGTGGCTACGCCGGCAGACTGGAAACACGGAGAAGATGTAGTTGTTGTGAACTCAATCAAAACCGAAGACATTCCGGGTAAATTTCCGAAAGGATTCACAGAAGTAAAACCTTATTTACGTTTAACACCGCAACCCAATATCTGATGAAAGAAGAAGTAATAGGTGCAAACTGTCCGGTCAATGACAAACAGGTCAACGAGATCGTGGTCCGCATGATTGCCATGCAGGTTGTTTTCGTGGGATTAGCTGCCCTGTACTTCCAGAACCCGTTGATCTCCGGACTCTTACTCATTGATTTCGGATTGCGGGCTTTCGGCATGGGACAATGGTCTCCCCTGCGTTATGCTGCTCAAAAAACAGTAACACATTTCCAGTTAGGATATAAAGCTACGAATGAAGCCCCAAAACGATTTGCTGCAACAATAGGGTTCTTCGTCATTACCATCTTCACCGCTTTGCTGCTTTTCCAGTTTTTCGTTTCGGCAAGCATCGTTGGAGGAATCCTGCTTCTCTTTGCCAGTTTAGAAGCAGGATTTGGTATTTGCGTCGGATGCATCCTATACCAGAAATTAAGTTCGTGGGGATTTATTAAGGTTTCTTTGTAAACATTCTTTTTGCAAAGTAGCACAAAACAGAAAGGGACGCGATGTATCGCGTCCCTTTCTGTTTTTTTCTTTTTTTATTAGCTGATTAGCTCAACTTTCTTGCAACTTCCACTTCTTCGTAAGCTTCAACAAGGTCACCGATTTTGATATCGTTGAATTTATCAATGTTCAAACCACATTCGTAGTTGTTTTTCACTTCTCTTACATCGTCTTTGAAACGTTTCAATGACCCGAGTACTCCGGTATGGATCACGATTCCGTCGCGGATCACACGGATTTTCGACGTACGTTTGATCACTCCGTCCAGTACGTAACATCCGGCAATCGTACCCACCTTCGTAATATCGAATGTTTCGCGGATTTCCGCCGTTCCGATTACTTTCTCTTCGATATCCGGAGATAACATTCCTTCCATCGCCGCTTTCAATTCCTCGATCGCTTTGTAGATGACAGAGTACAAACGGATATCGATCTGCTCTTGTTCTGCCAGCTTGCGTGCCGAAACGGAAGGACGAACCTGGAAGCCGACGATGATTGCATCCGATGCAGAAGCAAGGTTCACATCTGCTTCTGTAATCGCACCAACTCCTTTGTGAACGATATTCACCTGGATTTCTTCTGTAGAAAGTCTAAGTAAGGAATCGGACAAGGCTTCGATAGATCCATCCACGTCTCCTTTTACGATCAGGTTCAATTCCTTGAAGTCTCCGATCGCCAAACGACGTCCGATCTCATCCAGCGTAATGTGTTTCGTCGTACGCAATCCTTGCTCACGGTACAACTGCTCACGTTTCGATGCGATGGATTTTGCTTCGCGCTCATCATCCATTACGTGGAATGAATCACCTGCAGAAGGCGCGCCGTTGATTCCCAAAACGGAAACCGGCTGAGACGGTCCTGCTTCTTTCAAAGCCACTCCTTTTTCATCGTGCATTGCACGTACGCGTCCGTAGTTTCTTCCTACCAGGATCACATCTCCGACACGCATTGTTCCTGCCTGAACCAGCATGTTTGTCACGTATCCTTTTCCTTTGTCCAAAGAGGATTCTACGACCGTACCCACTGCATTCTTGTTCGGATTTGCACGCAGGTTTAAAATCTCTGCTTCCAGTAATACTTTATCCAACAACGCGTCAATATTCAAATTCTGCTTCGCAGAGATTTCCTGACACTGGTATTTTCCACCCCACTCTTCTACCAGGATGTTCATCGCTGAGAGCTGCTCGCGGATTTTATCCGGATTTGCTCCCGGTTTGTCAATCTTGTTGATTGCAAACACCATCGGAACTCCTGCTGCCTGAGCGTGGGAGATTGCTTCTTTTGTTTGTGGCATTACATCGTCGTCTGCCGCTACAATGATAATCGCAACGTCGGTAATCTGAGCACCACGGGCACGCATCGCCGTAAAGGCTTCGTGACCCGGAGTATCGAGGAACGTCATTTTACGACCATCTTTCAGCGTCACGGAGTAAGATCCGATGTGCTGGGTAATTCCTCCTGCCTCACCCGCTGCAATGTTTGCGTTACGGATTTTATCCAGCAAGGATGTTTTACCGTGGTCAACGTGACCCATTACCGTAATGATCGGCGGTCTGTCAACCAAATCTTCTTCTTTATCTTCTACTTCCGGAATGGCATCCTGTACGTCTGCTGAAACGAATTCTGTTTCGAATCCGAATTCTTCCGCAACGATCTGGATGGTTTCCGCATCCAAACGCTGGTTGATGGAAGCGAAGATTCCCAATGACATACAAGCCGAAATGACCTGAGTCGGGGAAACACTCATCATCGCCGCCAATTCCGATACGGTTACGAATTCCGTCAGTTTCAAGATTTTTTCCTGCAACTCTGCCTCCATTTGCTCTAATTCACGGCGTTGTGCGCGGTCATCCCGTTTTGCACGACGGTTTTTAGATGCTTTGGATTTACCTCCCTGGGAAGATAAGCGAGCCAGTGTTTCTTTAATTTCTTTTTGGATATCCTGTTCTGAAACCTGTGGTTTATCGAACGTCGGACCTCCTTTTCGGAAGTTATTTCCTCCCGGACGGTTGAAGTTTCCACCAGGACGGTTTCCACCCTGGCCTCCTTGTCCGCCAGGACGATTTCCGCCTGGTCCTCCCTGACCACCCTGCGGGTTGGTTCCAGGAGTTTTAGCTACGTCAACTTTCTTAATGCGTTTGCGTTTCTTGCGGTCGTCTCCCGGACGTGAAGATCCCACTGATTTTGGTTTCTCTACCGGCAATTCGATTTTACCCAAGACCGTAGGTCCGGATAAACGCTGTCTTTCAACGCGGATTGTTTCTATTTCTTTCGGTGCCTCATCTGCAGGCGCCTTCGGTTGTTCTGTTTTTGGCTCCTCTTTCGGTGGTTGCGGAGTTTCTACTACCGGAGCTTTCGGGTAATCGCTCTTGTCAATCGGCCCATCCTCCTTCTTGCGTTTGTCGGGGCGGGTTTTGGTATTCAGTTTATCCAGGTCAATTTTCCCGATCACCTGAATTCCTCCGCTTTCATTTCCGGTTGAAGCTGCCGGTTTTTCCTCCGCTTTAACAGGTTCTTCAGCTGGTTTTTCAACAACAGGCTCCACTGGCACCGGAATTTCTTTTTTCTCTTCGGCCTTTGGAGTTTCCACTTTCGGAGTAACAACAGGGGTAGCTTTTACTTGTTCCAGTACGCTGTTATCAAAGTCGTCCTCGTCGTCATGAGCTTTCGGTTCGTCTTTGATATCGCGCAAAGTAATAGTCTCGCGTTTCTCTCTTTTAACCGCCGACATTTTGGATTGCTCCTTTAAATTCTGATCTGCGGCAAATTGAGTTCGCAACATGTCATACTGCTCCGGATCCAACTTCGTATTTGGATTGGAGTCAATAGTTTGCCCCTTCGATGCCAAAAAATCGACAATCGTAGAGATTCCTACATTTAACTCTCCTGCTGCTTTTCCTAAACGCTGTGTTTTACCAGACATATATTATTTGCTTCTTTTTAATTAGTGTTTCGTCTCCATGATGGATGGACGGAACTTTTTGCTGTGTAAAGATAGTTAGTGTTGGGCAGATTTAAGTGAAAATCGGTCAGGTATTTTTCTCCTGACCGAAATCACCAGTCTTTTTTTTATTCAAAAGAAGTGCTGTTTTCCAACACGAACCTTTGTTTTAGTTCAAGCTATTACTCAAATTCTGAGCGAAGAATACGCAATACCTCCTGGATTGTTTCTTCTTCCAGATCCGTACGCTGAACCAGGTCATCTACAGACAGTTCCAACACGGATTTCGCCGTATCACAACCAACAGCCTTCAATTCATCGAGAATCCAGCTATCGATTTCGTCTGCAAATTCTTCTAAGTCAACGTCTTCATTGTCTGATTCTCCGTCACGGAATACATCGATTTCGTATCCGGATAATCTTCCTGCCAAACGAATGTTGTATCCTCCTTTTCCGATCGCCAGGGAAACCTGATCCGGCTTTAAGAATACACTTGCACGCTTATCTTCCTCGTCGATCTCGATATTCGTGATCTTCGCAGGTGACAGCGCACGCTGAATGAACAATTTCGGGTTATTGGTGAAATTGATCACATCGATGTTTTCATTGCGCAGCTCGCGAACGATTCCGTGGATACGGGAACCTTTCATCCCTACACAAGCTCCAACCGGATCGATGCGGTCGTCATATGATTCTACAGCTACTTTTGCTCTTTCTCCCGGTTCGCGAACGATACGCTTGATGGTAATCAAACCGTCGAATACTTCCGGAACTTCCAGTTCGAACAAACGTTCCAGGAACTCCGGCGCGATACGGGAAAGGATAATAACAGGTGAACTGTTGCGCATATCCACTTTGGATACAACGGCACGGATCGATTCTCCTTTTTTGAAATAATCGGAAGGAATCTGTTCTGATTTCGGAAGGATCAACTCGTTGTTCTCATCATCCAATACCATGATTTCTTTCTTCCAAACCTGGTAAACCTCACCGGTAATAATTTCACCGATACGCTCTTTGTATTTCTTGTACAAGTGGTCTTTTTCCAGTTCCAGGATGCGGGAAATCAAGTTCTGACGCAATGACAGGATGTTTCTTCGTCCGAAGTCTGCAAAGCGGAATTCTTCCGATACCTCCTCACCGATCTCGAAGTCAGGCTCGATTTTGATAGCATCTGAATAAGCGATCTCCGTGTTCGGATCTTCTACTTCTCCATCCGCAACGATTTCTTTGTTCACGAAAATCTGAACGTCTCCCTTGTCGATGTTGACAATCACATCGATGTGCTCATCTGTGTTGAACTTTTTCTTCAACATTGCACGGAATACGTCTTCCAATACGTGTTGCATCGTTTGCTTGTCGATGCTCTTGAGTTCTTTGAACTCGGAAAACGATTCTACTAATTCCAAGCTGTTCATAGCTCCTTATTTAAATGAAATAACAATTTTTGCTTCGCTTATATCTGAAAAGGCGATCTTGTTTTCGATCACCACCAGTTCCTTTTTCTTTTTGCCTTCGATTGCCTGTTTTTCTTCGAGTTTCAGGGTAATTCCGGCTTCATCCACAGCAATCAGTGTTCCGGTTGTTTTCTCCTTTGATTTCAATTTCACATCCAGGTCGCGCCCCACATTCTTCACATACTGGGCATGTACGCGCAAAGGCTTATCCAAACCGGCAGAAGAAACATGCAGTTCAAAATCAGCCGCTTCGCGATCGAGGTTGTGCTCAATGTTGCGCGAAACCGACATACAATCTTCGATTGAAACGTTTCCTTCGGTTTTATCCAGTTCCAAACGGATCACGTTTGCAGGACTTACCGACAATTCCACGATGAACAACCGTTCGTCACGGTCTTTGATGCGTTCTTCAGCTAATTCTCTTACTTTTTGTTTTGAAATCATACGAGATAAAAAGAGGGGACTTTCGTCCCCTCATTCGGTCTAATTACTAAAATGTGATGCAAATATACGCAAATTTTATTGAAAACCAAATTTATATCGTTTTTAAAGTCCGACTACCAGACGTGCAACTTTGTATTTCTTCGTTTCATCATACGCCCGGAGAATATAGGTTCCGGCAGCAAGGTTTAAATCCATCTCGTTTTTGCCTGAAGGAATTCTGACCTGCTGTAAAAACCTGCCATCCATCGCATGAACAGATACCGATTCGATCTGTTCTTCCGATTTCCAGCTTAATTGCTGACCGGAAGCCAGCGGGTTAGGAAACACATCGAAGAATTCGCTCTCGTCTTTGTTCCATTCAGCGATTCCCACCGTGTTATTGGACGTGTAATCGATCCCTACCAGGTCGTTAACCGGTTGTCCGTTTACGTACATGTAATTCCCTGCAATCAGCAAATTCAATGAATCCAGGAGAAAATCATATACCTTTCCACCTGTGATCTCAATCTGTTTGAAACCTGAATCCAGCGATCCGTCTGCATTGAAGCGGAACACTTCATGATCCCCGAACACAAGCAGCTTGTTATCCGGCTGTAACTCCATTGCTGAAGGCTCCTGATCGTTGGCCGCAACATTGTATTCGCTTTGATAGGAAGCATCTGTCGTTCCATTTGCGTTCAGGCGGTAAATACGGTTTCCTCCGGGTGCTGAAAAGACGATTTTCCCGTCAGATTGCAAGGCAAACCCGGTAATGGTGGTTGAGAAGGAAAAATAATTGTAGCTGAACGAAGGATCTACCGAACCATTTGGCAGAATCCGGGTCACACCTCCCCAACGGGATGCAACGAGTATTTTTCCATCAGATAACTCGATAACGCTGTATACATCATTTCCACCCGCAGGAGTATATGGAGTAAAGGCCGGATCCAGCGTTCCATCGGATTCCAGTTTGTAAACCGCCTCGCCGGACCAGGATTGATAATCTCCGGCAATGATGATTTTCCCGCCGCTACCCAAAAGTATTTTGTATACCGGATACTGCAGACTGCATGAAAACGTATTATCAAGGCTTCCGTCTGTATTCAAACGAACCAGTTTCGGATAATAATCCTGGAAAGAGTTTTGGTAGTTTACCAGTACTTTTCCGTCCGGCTGCACCTCGATAGCGTTCACCACCACTCCATTCGGGAAATGCGCGTTGAATGCCGGATCAACGCTTCCGTCCATGTTCAATCTGACCAAACCATTGATGGTATCTCCGTTGAATTCCGTAAAGTCTCCGCTTACCAGGTATTGAGAAGTTCCATACTTCCTGATTACCTGAGAATTTCCATCTCCCAACAATGCAGAATGGCGGTGGCTTGCAGGAGGCGTGAAAAAGTTTTTATCCAGTGCATTGATTCCTGAAAACTTACAGAGACTTCGGGAGAAGCGCTCCAAAATCGCAGAGAAAATTCCACCCGCAATGAATGATCCGTCTGACATTTTTTCCAGCAGGTTGACTGTACCATCGGTATTCACTTTGAGTTGCTCAGACAAACTGACCTGGAGATTCCCATGATTATCCAGATACGCCATTTGCTTCACATTGTAAGATCCCTGGATGTCCAATCCGCCTGCAATGACCACATACCCGTTATAATCCATGCAGTCGACCAATGAACTGGTTTGCATTTCCGAACTGTTTTCAAAGGTCGTGTCAACGGTTCCATCCATATTGAGGCGCGCAATACATTGCGTCGGATGCCCGCCGTAGGAATAGAATTTCCCGCACATCAGGATTTTCCCGTCGTCCGTGAACTTTAATTTATTGATTCGTTTGTTGTTTCCCGCCGGGGTGTATACGTTAAACGTGACATCATATCCTCCGGAAGCAGTCAGTTTCATCAAAACGGTATTTCCGTCGCCACCTGCCAAAATACTTCCGTTGGGAAAGATCAATACACTGCTGAAATCACCGCCGGAAGTTGATATCGGCACAAAAGACTGATCCACCTGAAGGGCTGTCGTCAATCGAACCAATCCGTTCCTGGAAACACCGTTGAAGCTGGTAAAATATCCTGCTACGATCACTTTGTTGTCGGCGGCAACCTGAATGTCATAAATACTTGAAGAACTACCGACTCCTGTTCCGCTATAGCTCATATCCCGGGTTCCGTCGGCATTTAGCACCACGAAATTTCCGCAGCTGGTTCCGTCATAACTACTAAATTCTCCTCCGACCAGAATTTTACCGGAAGGTAGTTCGGCAAGAGCATACACTGTGTGTTCGCTGCTCATTCCCGAGTGAAAAGTATGATCAAAACTTCCGTCGGCATTCAATCGCGCAATTCCGGAAATTGCAAAGCCATTTACTTCGAGAAAGGTGCCTCCTACGAGGATTTTTCCATTGGAAAGTTCCAGTACTTTATACACCCTGTTGATTCCTTTCCCGTTACCAAATTTGGTGTAAAATCCAGCGTTAAAGGCGTTCAAGTCTGCCTGCGGAGTTGATTGGGCATGTCCGCTTGCTCCTTTTAAAAGGATTGCCAGACACAATATCCCTTGAAGAAAAATACGATTTAAGTGATTCATTCGTTTTTGTAAGTTTACAGAACAAAAGTAACAAAATGGCTGGCATAATTCATTGGAACAATCTTGTAATTCAGACAAAAGGCGCAGAACTCACTTTCCTTGGCAACAAAAACGACGAGAATATCCTTTGGTCGAAACAAACCGATCACTGGAATCGCACAGCGCCGCATCTCTTCCCGATTGTAGGACGATTAGTGGGCGATTCCTATTCGTTCAACGGGAAACACTACCCGCTTTCGCAGCATGGATTTGCCCGCGACCGGGAGTTTGAAGTCGTGGAGCAAACCGAAGCGTCTCTGCGCTTACGCCTGGTTTCTGACGCTCAATCGCTGGCTGTCTATCCGTTTTCATTTGTTTTCGAAGTAGTTTATACGCTTTCCGATTCCGGGATTACCATTCGCTGCGAAACACACAACACAGGCCAAGAAACCCTGTATTATTCCGTGGGCGGACATCCGGCGTTTCAACTCGACGAAGCGCTTGAAAACTATTACCTCGAGTTTGATCATGCGATTCAGCTGGAACGGGAGGATTTGGCAGGAAGTTATTTCTCCGGCGAAACTTCCTATTATGGCGTTTCGAATCATCTGAACCTAAGCAACGAACTTTTCGAAAAGGATGCTTTCGTCTTGAAGAATCCGCATTTTAAGTCCGTTTCATTGAAACACCACCACGATGGACGAACCATTGTTCGCTTAGCTTGTGAAAACTGGACAGCTGTTGGTTTCTGGACAAAAGAAGGGGCTCCGTTTTTATGCATCGAGCCTTGGTGGGGCTGGGCAGATCATGCAGATGCAAGTGGAAACCTGGAGGAAAAAGCGGGAATCAGAAGCTTGGGTCCGGGAGAGACAGAACGATTGGAATATTCGATTGAAACCGGAGAGTGCTCACATTGAAAACAATTAAAAAGCCATTCCGACTTCCCCTTCGAGAACATCATTACAGGGACTCACTACAAACCGCTCAATAAGCTTTTAAGGAATGAGGCTTAGTCTTGTACAGTTGGAACACTAGTGAAATCAGGGTTTTTACACCATTTTATACATTTGTAAAATGGGGTGGGATCGACTTGTTTCTGAATCGACAAAAGCCATCAAAACGATTGATCCGTTTTCCATTCTCCATGCTCACTTAGATGGTTACTGCTGCATCAGTCGCACCACCTCAATCCTGCGGTCCGTTACCTCTTCCACCGTCAAATTCCACTTGTCGACCAAAATCTCTTCTCCGCCCTGCGGAATGGATTCCAGGTGATGAATTACCAAGCCTCCAAGCGTTTCATACGATTCCGATTCCGGGAGTTTCAACCCATACGTGCGGTTCAGGTAAGAAATTTCTGCCCGCGCCGAAAAACGGTAGTTGTTTTCCCCGATCTGCTCTTCCAACCAGTCTTCGTCGTCGTGTTCGTCTTCAATTTCACCGAAAATCTGCTCAATGACATCTTCAATCGTCACCACACCCGACGTGCCACCGTATTCATCAACGACTACTGCAATTGACTGACTTTTCTTAGTAAACAATTCCAATAGCTCTTTACCAGCCATCGCTTCCGGAACAAACGAAATAGGCCGGAGAATCTGCGTAATAGTTGCCGGCTTCCGGAACAATTCATAGGAATGCACATACCCGATGATGTTGTCCACAGAATCGCGGTACAAAAGTAGTTTGGATAAGCGGGTCTCCACAAATTTCGCCAGTAAGTTCTCAATACTCTCTTCCACGTCGATGGCTTCGATTTCCATGCGCGGCACCATGCAGTCGCGGGCTTTGATTTTCGAGAAGTCCAGCGCATTCTGCAAAATCTGGATTTCATTGCCCAAATCGGCCTCTTCTTCCATGCGCTCGTTCACGTCCTGCACAAAATGCTGTAAATCTGTTTTGGAGAATACTTTCTCGGATTGTTCTACCCGGATTCCGAAAATGCGCAACAGACCGTTACTCGTCCACACGATCAGTTTGGTAGGAATATAAAGCAGCCAGTAAATCAACCACATCGGTCCTGCTCCCAGGCGAAAAATTCCGTTCGGATTGATCTGAAAAATGACTTTCGGGAAAAATTCTGCAATAGTGAGTACAATCAGCGTTGAAATAAGGGTTTGCAAAAACACCACCAGGTATTCCTGCCGGATTCCCCAGGAATCAATTAGCGGGTCGAGCGCTTCGGCCATGTACATTCCGAAGACAACAATTCCTACATTGTTTGCCAATAAAAGCGTTGCCAGGAAATGACCGTCTTGTCCGTAAAAAACGTTTAACAATCCGCCGTACCAGGAGTTCTTACTTCTGTCCAGCTCCACCTTCAGCCGGTTGGACGAAACAAATGCAATCTCCATTCCCGAAGAGTATGCAGAAAAGAGTAGTGATCCAAGAATAATTATGACGGAAGAATCCATTCAACTACTGTAGAAGAAAGTAGAAAAATAGTAAAATTTATTCAGAGTGCGCCTGAAATTCTGTGACAGAATCCATCCGGGTCAAAATTGACCGGAAACGTGCAATCAGATCGTTACAAACCGATTTTCAAACGACATCGAAACCGATGTCCTTTCGATAGTATGCGTTGTCGAATGAGATTTTCTGAATACTTGCGTATGATCGTTCCAATGCCGCATCCAGGTTTCTACCGTAAGAAGTCACTGCCAGCACACGACCACCGTTGGATAATACCACAGGTCCGTCTCCGGAAGTTCCTGCGTGGAACACCAAACTATCGGTCACACTGTTGATTCCGTTGATGACTTTTCCTTTTTCATACGCATCCGGGTAACCACCTGAAACCATCATCACCGTACAAGCGCTGCGTTCTTCGAACTGGATATCGCACTCAGAAAGCGTGTTGGTTGCAACACCTTCCAGCAAGTCAATCAAATCGGACTTCAAACGCGGCATCACCACTTCTGTTTCCGGATCTCCCATACGGCAGTTGTACTCGATTACGTAAGGTTCTCCCTTCACATTGATCAACCCGAAAAAGATAAATCCTTTGTAGGTAATCCCATCCGCTTTCAGTCCTTTAACAGTTGGAATGATGATTTGATTTTCAATCTTATCCATGAAGGTTTTGTCACAGAAAGGAACCGGGGAAACTGCTCCCATTCCACCTGTATTCAAACCCGTATCTCCTTCTCCGATGCGTTTGTAATCTTTCGCTTCCGGAAGAATTTTGTAGGATTCTCCGTCTGTGAGAACAAACACCGAGCATTCGATTCCTTTCAGAAACTGCTCAATCACCACGCGGGAAGAAGCGTCACCGAATTTCGCATCGGCCAGCATGCTTTTCAATTCTTCCTTCGCTTCTTTCAGCGTTTCCGGAATCAAGACTCCTTTTCCGGCAGCCAAACCGTCTGCTTTCAGCACGTATGGCGCTTTCATGCTTTCCAGGAAGGCATACCCTTGTTCTAATGTATCTTTGGTAAATGTGGCGTATTTTGCTGTAGGAATGCTGTGGCGCATCATGAACGCTTTGGCAAAATCCTTACTTCCTTCCAGCTGTGCGGCTTCCTTGTTCGGGCCGATTACCGGTACTTTTTTCAACTGGCTGTCTGCCAGGAAAAAATCGTGGATTCCCTCAACCAATGGGTCTTCAGGCCCTACAATGACCATGTTGATATTTTCAGCAATCACAAAATCTTTGATCGCAGGAAAATCTGTCGCAGACATTTCAACATTGATCCCGTGCAGTCGGGTTCCGGCATTTCCCGGAGCAATAAATAATTGTTCCAAATGAGAACTTTGAGAAATTTTCCATGCTATAGCATGCTCTCTTCCTCCTGAACCCAACAATAAAATACGCATATTAACAGAATTTCAAAATTGATTCAAAGAAACGTCTTCCATCTTCGTTTGCCAATGCACCGTCAGCAGCACGCTCCGGGTGAGGCATCATTCCGAATACATTTCTTCCCGGGTTGCAGATTCCTGCAATATTGTGCAACGATCCGTTCGGGTTGCCTGCATCAGAAACGGTTCCTTCTTCATCCACATAGTGGAATAAAACCTGGTCGTTGTCCAAAATAGACTTCATGGTGTCTTCCGGTGCAAAAAATCTTCCTTCTCCGTGAGCGATCGGAATTTTATAAGCACGGTTTGCATCCAATCCTTTTGTAATAGCCGTATTCGATGTAGCCGGTTTCAGGTACACGTTTTTACAGATAAACTTTTGATTGTTGTTGTGCAGCAAAGCTCCTTCCAGCAAACCGCTTTCCGTCAGGATCTGGAAACCGTTACAGATTCCCATCACATAACCACCTTTAGCCGCATGATTCACGATCTCACCCATAATCGGAGACAATTTTGCAATCGCTCCGGAACGCAGGTAATCTCCGTAGGAGAATCCGCCGGGAAGCACTACAAAATCCACTCCCTTCAGGTTTGTGTCTTTATGCCATAAACGTTCTACTTGCTGGCCCATGATTGTTTCAAGGACATATACCATGTCTTCATCACAATTGGAACCGGGAAAGGTAACAACACCAAATTTCATTGATCTATTTTTGCGACGGAAGCCCGTCAATTCATGAATGGCCACAAAGTTAGTCAATCTGCTCAGACAACCATGTATGAAATGAGGAAAAATTTAGCAACAGCTATCAGCAATGTGAGGTAAAAGAAAATACTTGCTACGCGCTGCCAGATCCGGTGAATGAAGGCGAATGTAAAGAAAAAGCTCAATGGAACGAAGAGCAAACTAATCCATTCGGACTGTTGATAAATCACCATTTCTGCCACTCCGAGCAGCAAGGTTCCGACCAAAACCCACACCAACGCCCGGTTCAGTTTCTTGAATCGAATGTTACTCACCCGCACCCGGATCTGGATTCCGATGATGCTCAACAGGAACAAAATGACGATTGTTGCAGCCGTTCCGTAAAAGAAAATTTCCTCGTACTGGATCATGGATGAGTGCTTCAAAATGCGGGTAGAAATCGTGTGCCCGGAAATCCACCAGTAAGCCAGTCCGTTTCCGATCGGGATGAGGAAAGCCACAATCATCAGGATCCATTGCCGGAAACTGAACGGATGCAATGCCCAGGCTGAAAACCAAAACGGAACGATCAGTCCGGCACTCATGGGCAGAAAGGTTGCCGACATCCCAACAAAAAAAGCGCTGTTGAACGAAGCCTGCAGGTTCGTTTCATTTCCTTTCAGGTGAAAGAGCAGCCGCAGGGATTGCAATAAAAACAAATGACAAATCAACACCGCATCTACCTGGTAGAAGGAATGCGAAAAACTCATCAGAACCACATAGAATAACGATGGCCCGTAGTTGTTCTTATCGAGAAATTCATGCTGGTTGAACAAGAAGTTCAATTGTACCGCATTGGCCAAAACCACTACGGAAGCCAGAATCGATGTCCACCAGTAGCCCAGGTAAGTGGTTTTTCCCCACAAGCCGAGATCCACGACCTCCATGACCGTATGAAAGTGAAAATGTGCGTTCAGGAATTGAAAACCGGCTACCAACGGAAGCAGCAACAGCAGTACCATCGGACGATTACTCAAAAAGGGACGCAATATCATGAGGCGAATTTACTCGGAAAATTTTAGATTCTAGAAAAAGAAGCGTCCATTAATCCACTCTCCGTCCAAAATAGCTTCGTGTTTTTGATAAAAAGCAATTGCCGGTTCGTTCCAATCCAGTACCTGCCAATCCATGCGTTTCACGCCCCACTTCTTTGCGGTTTCCACCACTTTTAAAAACAACTTGGAACCGATTCCTCCCCTGCGGAATTCCGGCTGGATATAGAAATCTTCCAGGTACAAACAACGTCCTTTCCAGGTCGAGTAGGAAACATAGAACAAGGCAAAACCTACAATTTCCGATTGCTCGTTTTCAACGACGAACGCTTCACAAACCCGGTCTTCGAATAAATCCGTGCGCAGCTGCTCTGCCGTATTGATCACTTCATCCGGTGCTTTTTCATATACCGCCAATTCCCGGATCAATCCGAGAATGGCTGTTTCATCTCCGGGACGTGCATCGCGAATGTTCATCTTACAATCCTCCCAGGTTAAAGCGGAAACGAATACCGGTACTCATATTTCCTGTCGGGTATGACGTTGCAATCTTCGGATTCGTGATCACCTGGTCATAGTAGAACTGCACCATCAGGTTTGCACCGATATTGTAATCGATGGAAGACTTGATGGAGATCACACGCTGACCTGCCGTTGCCTGTTCGGTAGATTCCACCACTTTGCGAATCACCGTCAGGTTATCACGGAACGTGAAGTCAAAACGAATATTCAGCGGGTTCTCCGGCTTGTTCTTACCGATCTTGAACGGCAAACGCACTTTCGGGAATTTATATCCTGCACCGACTACGATCTCGTTACCCAACACTTCTGTCACCTGGTTGTTGTTCAGGGACAAAGTGGATGAGCGGTCTTTCTTGATCTCGAACTTGGTGATCAATCCTTGTTTTTTGATATTCCATGTTGCATCGAAACCGATCAGCGGAGAGAAGCGCTCAGAGATGGTTACTGTCTGGATGTTTCGTTCACTGATGAAGTTTCCGTTCAAATCACGCGCAGAAGCAGAACCATTCTGGTCGAAGGTCGCATTCAAATTCGACTGAACCTGACCCAGCGTTACCGTTGAAGAGTACCCGTGGCGAATCACGAAGTTCTTCACGTATTTCTTCATTTTCTCGAATTTCGCCAGACCGTTGTAGTTCACTGTCCAGTTCGGTAATGGCATGGCAGCAAACGGATTCACCGAGCGGGTGTTCAATTTCCCGTTGGTATAGGATGAAAGGAACGCGCCGATCACCACTTCCTGCTGCGAAATTCCATATCCGTCGCGGTAGCCTCCAGTACTTCCGACCGAGTTTGTATTGGCGGTTCCAAGTAAATCAGATACGGCCTTCGTCGTTTCTCTCATTTGCCGGAAGTTGCCCGATTCGTATCCTGCAGACAGTTTTTCAAACGCACTTCCGATCGAAATCGTTGAATACGTCAGTGTAGATGTCTGGAAACGGCTTTGAGATTCGAACTGCTCTGACACATCGTTGTAACGGAAGAAGTCGTTGGTGTTTTGCGACATGTTTCTGTTCAGCGACAAGTCGATCGTCAAATCCTTAATCGGCTCCAAAGTCGCACGCCCCGTAAATGTCTGGCTGTGTGTAATGGAGTGCTGGCGGTTCAACGAAGGAAGTGAATCCATCCACCCGTTGTTTGCAGCTGTTCGCGCAAAGTCATAACCTGTTTGTCGACCCGTTACGGAATAGGATTGTCGTCCGAAGATGAATCCACCCATTCCTGCATCGAATCCCGGATTAAATCCTAAAATTCGCGATTCCTGGCTGTATCCCGGAAGCAATGTTCCATCCGTTTGGTTGTACGTTCCGGAAACGTTTCGCACACTCATCAACAAGCGCGCTCCGAAACCAAGAACCGGATTCACTTTTTTATCCTTATTCTCTTTTTTCTTCTGATCTCTTTTCTGTTTGCGCTCGAACTTGCGTTTCTTACGCTCCCACTGACGCCGTTCCTTCTTGGTCATTTCCTCCAAAGGCTTCGGCGGTTTCAACTCAGCTGGCGCTGCAGGTTCTTTCCCGGCTGCCGCCCCTTTGTTTTCATCCGTTCCACCGGCTTTCTGACGCACCGGAGCACCTCTTCCCGGGCCACCACTTCCACCGCCTGAATTGACTTTCTTGAAGAACGGAATCTTGTTATACAACGTCGTCATATTGGCCTGAAGCTGTGCGTTGATCGTCCGGCTGTTCTGAACGATGTTTCCATATTGTTCCTGACCCAGCGGCGCACGCTGCCAGTTGTATGCTCCGGCGTATTTCGCATTTCCGTTTAACCAGTCCAACGCCGGAATCAGGTTAAATGGAACGTTGTAAGAGAAGTTATAATCGTGGGAATAATCCATCGTGGTTCCGAACGTACGCATCTGTCTCCACACCCCTTCCTTGAAAGCCCGGTACAACGAGTCGTTCCCTCTGCGGTTTACTTCCCCGTCACCTTCCTGGAAGATCGCACGGTTTGTAGCATTGAACGACAACTTCAGGTTTTTGGTCAAATCCCACCCAAGGCGGTATCCTCTGTTCCACTGGAAGTTCTTCACGTAAACCGGCTTGAACTGGAATGCGTTAGCCGAAGTATCGATCGTATTCCGGATCTGGCGCTCGTTGTAGTTACGCTGAATGTCATTCGTGAACCCGAGCGTTTTCGGTAAATAGCCGATGCTGGTTTCCTTGAACAAGCCCCACCATTTCGACTTCTGCATGAATTTCGTCTTCTTGAACGGCTCCCACGGTTTGTTGTCGAATGAATAGCCATAAGCCAAACTTCCTTTCCACTGTTTCGTGCGGTCATAATTGGTATTGAAATCGCGGTGGAAGTTTTCACTGTAGCCATAGCCAAGGGTCCAGTTAGACACATCGTAGAAATGCGCTTTCTTACCGGCTCCGCGTTCCTTTCTCACCCCCTGGAAGTTATACGATCTTCTTTCGGTGAAATCCTGTGCAACTTTTGCAATCTCTTTTCGTTGTCCCGCTTCGTATGAGCTCAGTTTGATATCCGGGTTAAACGGATCGTATTCCGGGTTGATGATTCCAACGGAATACCCGTAGAAGAACGGAACAGACAATTTAACGCGGTTTCCGAAGAACTGTCCCAGCTGCAGGTTGGTTTGGAAGTCCATACCCCACTTTTGGTTTCGCTGGCGTTCCTGTACCCGCGAATCCACTGCTCCCCAGTTCACTCCGGAATAGTTCCCGGAAAGGGAGAAACTTCCGAAGTCTGCAGCCTGTACCTGCATTTGCGCAACCGCCGCAGATCCTCCGTCGTCAACGAAATCGCTCAAACGCAACTCGTTCACCCATACCTGAACACATTTCGCCAATCCGTCATCCGGCCACGGTTTCGGATCGTTCTTTCTCGGGTTGCGTACACCGATCATGATCGTTTTGATCCCCTGTAAATTCGGACTACCTTTTACTTTGATGCGGCGGTCTGCATTTTGCGGATCAATAATGACGTACTCCACATTTGATGCCACACCCGAACCCGGAGAACCAAGCAAGTCGTTTCTGCGTTTTTTCAGGTTCAGCAGGTCATCAAAAATGATCTCCATGTTATTTGACTCCGGCCATACGTAATCTGCATTGTTGGTTCCCCATGCAGTGAGGTAAAGCGGTAATTCGTATTCGTAATAGTTATCCACGAAGTCTGTTCCCAAACGGACAAACAAAGTCAAATCTTTGTCATGCAGTGAATTTGCAGTGATTTCTTCTGCGTGCACATACATTTTCAGTTTCTTATATGTACGAACGTCAAACTGCACATTTTTATATGCTGCTCTGGCGTCTCCATCCTGCAGGTTACACACATCCAGTGTCAATGACTGTTCGTTCATTTGGCGCTGCTGTGGCTGAGACGGGTCAATCTCACGCTGAATTCCCGGAGGAATCTGGTAACCGATCGGTTGTTTCTCGTTGTTTTCTTCGAAGTTCAACGCCCCGATATTGAATGTTGTCAGGTTCGGATCGACCTGGATTACTTCTCCCGGAGTGGTTAAATCCAGCAGGTACTTTCTCCATTCACCACGTACCAATTCCAGTTTCGCAAAACGCACGATCACTTCTTCGTCAAATCCTTTCAGGAACATCCGCATGAAACGAATGGATCTGAAATCGCGGATTCCGTTGATTGATTTTTCCGGTTCCTTGATCGGAATTTTGAACTGGTACCATTTCTCAATCTTCGTTGAATTGGAAGGCTGGTAGGTTACCATACTCGTGATGAAGTTCTTTCCAACCACCATGTCTGACGGTCTCAAACTCACTTTGTACTGGAAATATGCTTCCGACTCCGACAAGTTGTTATCCTGGTTGATGTCCTCCAAATCCGGCGTGTTACGGGCCTGTGTCGGGTAACCTCCTCCGTTCGGGTTCATTTGCGCCGACATTTCGGTCGTAGGAGAGTTTCCTTCCATCCCGTTATATTTCTTATAACGCTGCAGGATGTTCAGTTTCTCCTGGTCGTAAAGGTCATCGCGGTAGAAGTTGTAATCATCCGTAGAAGGATCGGCGATCATTTTCGCTTTTGCTTCCGGACTTAATGAACCGTTCGACTGAACCCAGTTGACATAACCGGTATAGGTCGTTACCTCTTCTGAAGAGCGGTATCCGTCCAATCCGACGTCCTGGTTCACCCGTGAGTTCGGATCGTTATCAAAGGCATTTACAACCACTTGCTGAGTCGACACTTTCGCCCAAGGTGTGATCACAACCGGGTAATTTGCTCCTGCGTATGGCGGAATTCCGTTTTCGAAACTCTTTCTGGAATCTGCAAGTACGTCTTCCGAAACGTTTCCTAAGTTAAAGTATAAGTCTCCACCGCTCAGGTTTGGCGTTGCGGCCATCGCATCCTGGTTGAACGGATCCAAAATCCAGAACTGGATGTATTCCACGTTCGCCTGCTCAAAGTCATTCGTTGTCAATGAACGCATGATTCCTCCCCATCGGTCCGTTGGGTTCGAGAATGTTCCGTCAGCGTTTACAGAGGTTGTATCGTAATTGTACATCCCGCGTTCTTTCGGGTAGTAACCCAATTCCAGGATCTGAATCGTCGGAATAGATCCGTAGGTCAACTGCTGGTTCGGGAAAATCTCATCCTGCTTCACCTGGCGCATACGGCTGTCGAACAACTGAGCCGGATCATCCTTGATGTGCTGCGGTGTCAGGTTATTGGACGCATAGAATAAGGGGTCGATCAAATACCACGCGATCAAGGAGCGGTTGTAACCGTTTGCCAGTGTTTTCAGCGATCCTTCCGGGAATAAGTCTGACTGTCCCTGAGGAGTAGACGCAACGCGCCATGCACTCTGCGTTCTCAGGTCAATCGTACTCTGGCTTCCTTCGAAATCATCGACATAAGAAATCCCGGCTTTTGAAATCGCTTTCGGAGTTCCCGGAATCAAATGGGCAAATTCCCCCTTGAAGGTCATGAAGGATTTTTCCTTCGTGGAAATGACCGGCAATAAGTCGATCAGCTTCGTGAGGAAAGGCAATTCCGTCCGGTAATTGATGTCAAACCCGATCACGTTGTTTTTATAGGGTTCACTTCCCATATCCACCTTCTGAGTGACCGGTCGTTCCATCATGCGGAGCCAGGTGGCCCCGATATTAAAGTCTTTATTAAACCGGTAATTCAAGTGCGTCCCGACCATCGATTTGGACTGGAAACCAAAGACCGAGTTACTCTCGATAGAGATTTTGATCGGTGTGTTTGATTCCAAAATCCCCGTGTTCAGGATTTTTACACGTCCCAGGTTGTAATCCACGGTGTAATCCGTTCCCTCTGTCAGCTGAATTCCACCTGCTGTTACTTTTACGGCTCCTTCCGGAACGTTCAATGCATTCAGCGAAATATCGGACGTGATCGAAGACTGGTATTCTCCTTTGAAGGTGAAGCGGTTTTTGCTCGGAATCTGCTGAGCAGCCGTCTTCGTGGAGTCATACAATTCGGTATAGGCAATCGTATTTGCAATGACATCAGACATTCCGTTCTGGATCAGTTTGCCTCTCAGCACCTGACCGAACGGTTCCGTAGTGGTAAACATCACCCGGCCGTTCCGAGTATTGATCGTACCCCCGGTCTCGGCCTTCTGCCCGTTGTAAACAATCGGTACAAAGTCGAATAATCCATCTGAGAACGGCTGGTTATTGACGTTCATCCGGTCCATTTCCACCAGGGTGATGATCTGCTTGTCATCCAATCCGGGATACGGGAAAATCGGCGCCAAAACGGACGTTTCCGGGTTGTTGTAATAAATATTCAGTTTGAACCCGGTCTGGTCTACCTGGTAGGCTCCGATCGAGTAAATATTTTTCATCATCAAATCCCAAATCTTCAATGTCGGGTTGGTGATCGTTGGTTTCAATAATTTCAGGATCAGCGCATTCTGCCCGGCAACACCGTCTGTGGAGAATTCACCGACCTGGAAAGTCTGTCCTCTGTAGGTATATTCGTATGAAACGGCCAATACCTCATCGTTGTTCAGCGGCTGGCTCAGGGAAATGAACCCGAGCAATGCGTTGTAGGTATATTCGGATTCGCTCAGTTTTCGGGCATTTTCCACCTTTTCGTAGTGAATTGCCTGAAGGAAAGGTCCTGGTGCTGCTACCTGGGAAGAAAGCTCGGAAACGGCTCCGTTAAACCCACGGATAGCAGGATCATTCGAAAGGTAGTTGTATAAGTTGTTCGCATCGTTGTCCGGGTAAGGATTCGCCGGGTTTGTCGGAACGACGCCTCCCTGAATGTTGTTGGGTGTTCCTTCTCCCAAATCCGAGAATGCAAGAATATTTCGGGAGTTCTCCGTATTGTTGATCCGGTTGGTTACCCAAACCTCCATCCGCGTAATGTACGTTTCAGCGGCCACGTTCGGCAATTGCGACATCGACGTGTTGTACTGGTCGTGGAAGAACAAGTTCACGAAATAGTGGCGGTTTGCTTCGTAGTTGTCTGCCGTTACTTCAAAAGGCTGAATTTGTGCTTTCCCGGAAATATTGATTTCCGTTCGTTTTCCTTTGGAAGAAGCTCCGATCGCATCTACGGTCAAATCTCCGAAGCGCAGTTTGGCGTATGCTCCGAACAGGGTTTGCGATCCCGGAATCAGTGATCCGAATGACGGGAAGCTCACGTTCCCCAATTCCAGGCGCTGAATGATCTGGTCTTCGTCTCCGGAGTAACCCAATTTCGTTACGTTATCAAAGTCGAAAGCCGCCTGCGTGTTGTAGCTTGCGCTCAATTTCAGTTTGGTACCGATCTGTCCCACCAGGTTCATCTGGATTTGCTGCTGGAAGTCGAAACGGGTAATTTTTCGCTGCTTCACCGGCAGGATCGGGTTATCGTATCGGGAAGAGTTTACCCCGAATGCCAATTCGATAGATCCTTGCGGACGAATCGTGATTTCATCGGATCCGAAGAAACTGGTAAATACTTTGGAAGGAATTTTAATCGGGAATTCAAGCGCTCTGGCTTCTTCCGTCTGAGCATCAATTTTGTCTTTCCAGTTCTCCTTCAGGGATTTCTGGCGTTCGTATTCCAGGTATTCTTCCAGCGTCATCATGGAAGGATTCCGGTAATTCAGGTTTGTGTTACCCATCGTCTCGGAGAAGATGTATTTCCCGGTAATCGGATCAAATACGATGTTCTTCTTCACCCCCGACGGGTCTCCCAGGTCAAATGTCTGCGGATTGTTTTGAGTAGGATCCAGCGGATTAGTAATGGGAAATGGCAATTGATTCGTCGTATCCGGCTTCTGGGCCTGGAGCACAAACGATACAAAACTGAAAACAACCGCGGTCAACAGTTGTATCATTTTTGTAATGTAGTTAGCGTTCAATTTATTTTCCAAGTTGTTTATAATATTTTCAGCGCCCCTTTAATCAGTTCTTCAACCGATTCATTTCCTGAGGCAATTTTATCTATTGCTTTTTCTGCGGTTTTCTTATCAAAACCCAATGAAATTAATGCAGTTAACGCATCAAATCGATTTGTATTGTTTCCGGCAAAAATATTTGTTGTTTCTCCCCACTCAACCTTCAACATCTTATCTTTCAAATCGATAATCACCCGCTGGGCTGTTTTTGCACCAATTCCCTTGATCGCTTGTATAGAACGCACATCTTCGGTTTGTATTGCGTTCGCAATTTCATTCGGAGACATGGACGAAAGCATCAGAATGGCCGTATTCGGGCCGATTCCCGAAACGGACAGCAGCAGGTTGAACACATCGCGTTCTTCGGAGGTAGCAAATCCGAATAACAAGTGTGCATCTTCCCGGATAATCTGTTGGGTCAGAACCTTCACGGACTCCGAATCACCGATTGCGGAAAAAGTGCTCAGGGAAATTTTGACGAAATATCCCACGCCTCCGCATTCGATGATCAGGTTGGTTGGATTTTTTTCTATTAAGCGTCCGTTCAGATGTGCAATCATACGTTTTCTTTTATCAAAAGCAGTGTTTTCTCTTACTTCGTTTGAGCGTCAACAACGGCTACTTTCACCATGTTTACAATTTCGCGAACAGATGATCCCATCTGCAAGACGTGAACGGATTTGTTCAGCCCGACCAAAATCGGCCCGATTGCATCACCTTCCGTAATTTCCTGCAACAATTTGTATGCAATGTTCCCGGAAGAAAGATTCGGGAAAATCAACGTATTCACTTCTTTGTTTGCCAATGTGGAGAACGAGAATTTTTCGTTCATCAGGTCGTTATTCAGCGCGAAATTTGCCTGTAATTCTCCATCCACAACCAGGGTCGGGTGATTTTCGTGCAGGATTTTCACCGCTTCCGCCATTTTTTCAGAGTCTTCTCCCGGTGAGGAACCGAAGTTGGAGTAGCTCAACAGCGCGATTTTCGGCGTTACCTTGAATTTACGCAGTGTTTTTGCTACGTTGAAGGTAATTTCAGCAATCTGCCCGGCCGTCGGGTTTCTGTTAATGGTCGTATCTGCCAGGAACATCGGCCCTCTCTTCGTATTCAGAATGTAAACTCCGGCTACGGTTTTCACGTCTTTCTGCAAACCGATCACCTGGATTGCCGGACGCACTACATCGCGGTAGTTTCTCGTCAGACCGGAAATCATGGCGTCTGCGTCTCCCATTTCCACCATCATGGCTCCGAAATGGTTTCGCTCGCGCATCAGCTGAATGGCTTCGAATTCCGTTACTCCCTTGCGCTTGCGCTTCTCGAAGAATGCTTTCCCGTATACCTGTCTGCGGACTTTTTCCACATCTGATTTCGGGTCGATAATTGCAATTCCCGGGATTTCAACAGAGTATTCAGCGATCAGTGATTCGATGACACGTCTTTTCCCTAACAGGATCGGCGTACAGATTCCTTCTTCCAAAGCTGTCTGAGCCGCTTTTAATATTTTGATGTTATCTGCTTCCGCAAACACAACGCGTTTCGGGTTGCTTTGTGCTTTAGCAGTCAGGTTTCTAACCAGTTTATTGTCGAGCCCCAAACGTTTTTTGAGGATCATTTCATATTCTTCCCAATTGGTAATCGGGTTTCGGGCAATACCGGAATCCATCGCCGCGCGTGCCACAGCCGGAGCCACGTGGTAGATCAAACGCGGATCCAACGGTTTCGGAATAATTTGTTCCCGGCCGAATGCAATGTGTTTTTCTCCATATGCCTGGATTACCTCTTCCGGAATCGTTTCCTTCGCCAGGTTTGCAATCGCTTTCACGGCAGCCAGTTTCATTTCTTCGTTGATCCCGGTTGCTCTTACGTCCAACGCTCCACGGAAAATGAATGGGAATCCAAGTACGTTGTTCACCTGGTTAGGATGATCCGAACGACCCGTTGCCATGATAATATCATCACGCGTTGCCATTGCATCTTTGTATGAGATCTCCGGATCCGGATTTGCCAGGGCGAAAACGATCGGGTTTTTAGACATGGAGGCAACCATATCTTTTGAAACAATATTTCCTTTTGACAACCCGATAAAGACATCTGCTCCTTTAAACGATTCTTCCAGCGTTACGTCTTTTTTATGTGGAGCAAATTGCTGCTTCATCTCGTCCAGGTCCGTTCTTCCGGCATGGATTAAGCCCTTACTGTCGAACATGAAAATATTGTTCACTGAAGCTCCAAGTGCCATATACAATTTGGCACAGGAAATTGCCGCAGCTCCTGCTCCCGAGATTACAATTTTAACTTTTCCGATTTTCTTTTTTGCCAGCTCCAACGCGTTCAGCAATGCAGCGGCAGAAATAATCGCCGTTCCGTGCTGGTCGTCGTGCATCAGCGGAATATCCAATTCTTCTTTCAGGCGGCGCTCAATTTCAAACGCCTCCGGCGCTTTGATATCTTCGAGGTTGATTCCTCCGAAAGTAGGTGCAATTGCCTTCACCGTTTGGATAAACAATTCCGGATCCTTCGCGTCGATTTCGATATCAAACACATCGATATCCGCAAAAATCTTAAACAATAGTCCTTTTCCTTCCATCACCGGCTTGGATGCCAGGGGACCAATATCTCCTAAACCAAGTACTGCCGTTCCGTTTGAAATAACAGCTACCAGGTTTGCTTTACTCGTGTATTTATAAACATCTGCAGGGTTCTCCGCGATCTTCAGACAAGGCTCAGCCACTCCCGGCGAGTATGCCAGAGATAAATCACGTTGAGACGCATATGGCTTTGTAGGAACTACTTCTATTTTTCCGGGTCTGCCGGAAGCATGATAATCTAACGCGTCTTGTTTACGAACTTTTGGCATATAAAATAAGATTGTAAGGGGTGCTAAAGTTAATAAATCTTAATACAAGAGCACTAAAGTTCGGATAAAAAGAAAGCCCTGACGATAAATGTCAGGGCTTTCCTTCAAATTATATGTGGATTATTTCACCATCAATTTTTGAGTGTAAGAAGATGCTCCCTGAGCAACAGAAACAAAGTAGTTTCCTGCTTGCAGGTCAGCAATCGGCATTGCAACGTTTGTTGAACCGGATGCATTTGAAGCAACTTGTTTCGCAACTACACGACCGGAGATATCCAGGATAGAGATCACATAATCACCACCTTTTCCGTCGAAGCTTACATTCACCGATCCTGAAGCAGGGTTCGGGTAAACAGACATTCCGATTTCAGCAGAAGCTTCGCTGATAGAAGCTGTAGCATCTACTTTCATCGCATCTTCCATAGAAGAACCGTTAGAGAATGTTGCAACAGAAGCAACTGTTACTCCGTTTACCAGGATTTTGAAATCTCCGTTTCCGTATCCTGAATCGAATCCGTCACCGTATGCATCATATACAACTGCTTTGTAGCACTCATTTGCATTCAATGTTACGTTTACGTCAGCCTGTGGATAAGCACCACTTGCAGAAGCATCTGTGTATGGTCCACCCTGAGCAACGACTGCATTTGAAGAGTTGAACAATTTCCAGGTAGTTTCAGATCCGTAACGGTCAGTTGTCATTTTCACTACCGCGTTCAATCCCATTGCAACAGAAGCGATGTCGATTGCTTTCGTAACAGAAGAAACAGAACCGATGTTTCCAGCACCACCGTTCACGGAAGTAATCGTTACCTGAACGTTATTAGTACCCTGAGCAGCATTTACTACCATCGCAGGCAATGTGATTTCCTGGGAACCGAATGCAGGAATGTTTCCGTTATACGTATAAGGAGTTGCAGTACCACCGTTTACAGAGGTAGAGAAAGAGATGGATGTGATTGCATCACCTCCGTTTGTTACTTTGATGATTGGAGTGATTGATCCTCCATCACATACGTTCAATGCGTTTACGATGCTTCCAGCACTTGCTGTTGCAGTAGGTACGTTTGTCAATGTAGGAGTTACTTCAGCAGCTGTAACTACTTTACTTGTTGTTACCGTGTTGTGTCCTTCATGCAAGATTGCAAAGAACTGCAATTGACCGATGTTCAAATCTACTGCGTTGATGCTTGCAGGCAATGTGTACGTAATCGTTTTAGTGATTACACCTGTCTGAGAAGCGTCAATTTGCTCACCCCAAGTACCTCCTGCGTTGATGTATCCGCGGAAGATGTGCTGGTGCAGGTATTTTCCGTTTGGCAAAATCGCAGTCGGGTTGTAGTTTCCGTAGTTACTTTGAATTGCTTCGAAGTTGTTCTGAAGGATCCCTACGTTCAGGTAATGGTTTGTTCCTGCAGGCTGCGGAGTGGTATAGAAAATCTCTACGTGCAGTGTTACCTGGCGTGTAGTAGCATCTACTGTTGCATCCATTGCTACGTTTGCAGGTGAAGCTTCTGCCAAAGCAGTAGTCACCTGGCCTTGCCAGTTTCCACGACCTGTAGCGATACGAGTCATGTCAGAAGAGTGCGGATAACGCTGAACAGACCCGGCAGGGTATCCTGTAGGGTTGAAGAACGCATCCAAAGCTGTTCCGTCTGTAGTTCTCAGATCCGGCTCACCAGTTCCTGGAGTTGCATATCCTCCGGCGTGAACGTTCACCAAAACAACGCGTCCCGGGTTAGCTGCTGCGATATCGTTCGCACGCTTGTGCCCGTCAGGACAGTAACCACAGTGGATACCTGTTAATTCTTCCAGAACTGCATTTCTGTTCTGAGGTGTTTGGGAAACAGGAGTCTGCTGAGCAAACAAGGTCATCGACCCCGCAAACATCCCGCTTAATAAAAGTAATGACTGTTTCATGTTTTATTGATTTATTACGAAATCAAATTAACCTATTTTCACACTTTAAAGCAATGATAAAATGATGTAAATGAATCATTAAAATTGGAATGCTAAATAGCCGGAATTTGTTAATTTAGATCAGTGAAAAAGAAAATTGTCGTATTGAGCGGGGCAGGAATTTCTGCCGAAAGCGGGATCTCAACATTCAGGGATTCAAACGGATTGTGGGAAAATTACCGCATCGAAGAAGTGGCAACACCGGAAGCATGGAACACAAACCCGGAGTTGGTACAGCGCTTTTACAACCTGCGCAGAAAGCAGGTCATGGAAGTGTTTCCGAACGCGGCGCATGTATTCTTCCGGGAGCTGGAATCACACTACAATGTGGTGGTGGTGACCCAGAATATTGACGATTTGCACGAACGCGCAGGTTCTTCGAACGTCATTCACCTGCATGGAAATATCCGCTATGCGAAAAGTTCCGGACCGAAGCAGGAAGCAAAATACTACCCGATTGAAGGCTGGGAACTCAGCATGAATGATTTATGCGACGATGGATATCCTTTGCGTCCGCATGTGGTGTGGTTCGGAGAAAGTGTTCCCGAAATGGAGCGCGCGGTTGAAACCCTGTCCGATGCAGATTACTTAATCGTTATAGGTACATCGTTGAATGTCTACCCTGCTGCTGGATTAATTCATTATGTATCAAATTCCTGTGAAAAACTGATTGTTGACCCGAAAGTTTCTGAACTGCCTGTTGATTCGAGCTTCACTTCGCTTGCAAAAAGTGCCGTGGAAAGCGTTCCGGAGTTAAAAAAGTTCTTCGGGATCGATTCATTGAGGTCTTAAAACAAGGAGTACCAAAATATCCCCACGTGATTTAAAATTTTAGTACCTGCTAGCAGGCACTCCTTATTTTTCCCGCAAATGCGCAGATGAACTGCTCAGCTACCGCACTCGCTTAAGTGGCGGACGCCACAAATAATCTGCGTATTCTGTGGAAAATTGCCACTTAAATTATTGGAGAATATGTTTCTGTCGTTGCCTGTATTAAGTATCTAATTCCCTCTAATGATCGCCTTTTACAAGAATTCAGGTTCTGGTGCACTAAAAATAAACGCAAAGAGTATAAACCTGTGTAATTCGCGTGATCTGCGGAACAGTTCGACTGAGCTCACGAATTTTCTACAAACAAAAAAGCCGGAACAAACATCCCGGCTTTCAATTTCATGTATCACCAACTTAGTGCTTAATTACCACTCGCTTGGTTTGTACGGCAACTCCTTTTTCAAGAATAGTCACCAGGTAAACTCCATTTTTAAAATCGCTTACGTCTACTTTCTTTGTTGCTCCGGAAACAGATTCGTTATAAACTACTTTTCCTAATACGTCTGTTACTTTCACATCGAAGTTTCCTCCCAATCCCTGAGTTGAAATCGTCATCCAGGAGCTAACCGGGTTCGGGTAAACGGAAAGAGATACTTCTTCCTGTTGTTTGGAAATCGTCGGAGTACTCAATGTTCCCTGGTTGATGATGTAATCAACAGAATCCACTACGACATCGTTTGCATACACGATGAAACGCAACTGAGTTGACCCGTTACAAGGAACTCCTTTCGGATAGTACACGATTTGTGTTGACGGAGTCAGATTCGTCAATGTCGGAGACATGTAATCAGGACTGTTGATGTCCCAGCATGTGTTCTGGTAATCATCATCCGGATTCAACTCGCTGCACAACTGGTACGTATAACAGTTGTTCGGGTTTACTCTCAATACACGTACTTTGGACGTAATGCTACCAGTGCTTCCGGTAACACCCAATTCAAATTTGAAATGGTATTCCGGGTTTGTTCCGTTATTGATCACGATCGTATCACCGGATTGAATGGCAGCCCCTCTTGTACCGTCGAATTCATATAAGGTATATGTCTGCGCCGTAGAAACCGATGCAGTCAGCAACATGATACTTAATAAGGAGTATAATTTTTTCATATTCAGATTTTCTAGTTTTCACAAATATATAATAGTCCGAATTTGAAAACAACCTCTTCAAATAAACTATCAATTCGTAAGATTACAATTTTTTTGCCAAAAAAACAATGCCAGGAATAACAATACTGCCTCTTTTTTGATTCAAATGTTTGTTTTTTCAATTAAACGGTTTAGTTTTCACCGAAAACTGCATTTTTAGGATTACAATTCTTTTTACGAGCTTAACATTTTTTAGGAATACAAGAGTACGAAGGAACACATGTTTAAAATTGTGTTAAGGAAAAGGTATCTTTGACTATCCGGCATGGATCTTGAAACTGTATGCTAAAATATAAACTATGAAAAAAATTGCGTTCTTATTATTGGGCCTGGTGGTTTCTACCTTATCCATGGCTCAGGATGACCACCAAACAACAATCGTAAAACACCTTCCTTCCGTTAAACTGGTTGATATGAACGGGAAAGCTGTCAACACAGCAGAACTCGGGTTCAAAGGACCTGTAGTGATCTCTTTCTGGGCAACCTGGTGTTCTCCGTGCAAACGCGAGCTGAACACCATCCACGAATTGTATCCTGACTGGCAGGAAGAAACCGGTGTAACGCTGGTTGCAGTAACTATCGACGATGAAAAAACAAAAGCCCAGGTTCCGGTTTATGTAGACGGAAAGGGGTGGGAATATTTGGTTTTGATGGATCCGAACGGAGATTTCAAACGTGCAATGGGTGTGAATAACGTACCGCATACATTCCTGGTAGATCAAAAAGGAAATATCGTTTACTCACACAACAATTATTCTCCCGGAGACGAAGAGAAGTTGTACGAGGAAATCAAGAAATTAGTTCATAAGTAGCCACATAAGCCATTTACTATTATAGATGAAAAACTGGATTTTAGGAATCTGCGCATTGTCCGGGTCGCTCACAGCACTCGGACAATCGAATTTATTAGGGAACATCACCGGGAATATGGAGGCGACTTTTCAGTATCTGAAAGCGGATCCGTTGATCGGGGCTGACCAGCCCGTTGAACGGGGCCTTCTGAATTCGTATATGAACGTCTTCTATTCGGGATCGCATTTCAAGGCGGGAATCCGGATGGAATCCTACCTCCCGAGAATCAACGGGTATCCGAACAGATTTGACGGAACCGGTTTGGGAATGCGCTACGTAGGATGGTCAAACGACTATATCGACATCACCGTGGGGAACTTCTACGAGCAATTCGGAGCAGGAACAGCTTTTCGTGCTTACGAAGACCGCAACCTCGGTTACGATAACGCGATGGATGGTGCCCGCGTAATCCTGCGTCCGTATAAAGGAGTTCAACTGAAAGCGGTATACGGAAACCAGCGTTATTCCTTCCAGGGAGGAAGCATCGTAAAATCCTCCGGTCTTACACGCGGCGTTGATTTACAGCTCCACGTGAACGAGTTATTCCCAAAACTGGATTCCACCGGTTTGGATGTGACGCTTGGCGGTTCATTCATGAGCAAGTACCAGAAAGACGATAACGATTTGTATGTATTGCCTGAGAACGTGGCTGCTTACAGCGGTAGAATCGGGTTGCGCTACAAGAAATTCACCCTGAACGGGGAATATACACACAAGGACAATGATCCGAGTGAGGACAACGCATACATTTACAATACAGGGCATGCCGCTTTGATCAATCTCGGGTATTCCCGCAAAGGATTGGGAATTTCGGTTTCTGCCAAATCCGTTGATAACATGAGCTACCGCTCCGACCGCACAAAAGGCCTGGCGGATTTGTTTATCAACTACCTGCCTGCGATGAACAAGACGCATACCTATAACCTGGTTGCAACATTGTATCCTTATGCGACACAGCCTTTGGGAGAAGTTGCATTTCAGACGGAAGTGCTGTACACGATCCCAAAAGGAAAGGGCGGCGGAAAGTATGGGATTCCAATCAACATCAACTATTCCACTGCATTCCTGCCAATCAGACACACAACAGGTTACGGCCTTCCGGGAGATTCTACCCGTGTGGCATACAAGGGAAATCCGTTTGACAAATCAGATAGTTTGCTGTGGCAGGATATCAATGTGAACGTGACTTACAAATTCAATAAGAATTTCTACATGATCGCTTCCTATTTCAACATTGCGATCAATAACGACGTTTCCAAAATCACGGAAGATGCACACGGAATCATCAATGCACACATCGGGGTGATTGAAACCGGGTGGAAAATCAATAAAAAACACAACCTGCGCGCCGAAGTACAAGCGTTGTTTACAACCAACAAACGCATGGCAGGGTTTAACTACCAAACCGGTAAAGACAAAGGCGACTGGGTGACGGTGGTATTGGAATATACCATTTCGCCTAACTGGTTCTTCGGATTTATGGACCAGTACAACTACGGAAACCCACACAAGGATTTACGCGTACATTATGCAATCGGGTCGTTCGGTTGGATTAAAGATGCAACCCGCGTAACGTTGAACTACGGTAGACAACGTGCCGGATTGTTCTGCGTGGGTGGTGTGTGCCGATTTGTACCTGCATCGAACGGGTTGACTGTTTCGCTGACACAAAGTTTCTAATTAATACGTTTAGAACATGAAAAAGATTTTTATTGTCGTTTCGGTCCTTGCAACAGTACTCGCTTCCTGCGACAAGGTAACGAATGCCTATCCTTCAAACCCGGTTTCCAGTACCCTGGACTGGAGTCTTTATCCTGACGGAGATTCTGCACATTACATGTCTCAGGGATTGTGGCCGACATTTTCTCAGAATACCAATACGGATCGGAATGTACTGATTGAAGATTTTACGGGACACCAATGTGTGAACTGCCCCGCATCTACTGCCAACATGGAACAGCTGATCGCAACGAATCCTGCCCGCATTTACGGAGTTGGAGTTCATGCAGGCCCAACAGGTCTGACCGGATTCCAGGTTACATCTGCGGCATATCCTACCGTATTGTATTGCGACGCGGGGATTGAGATCGGGAAACACTTCGGACAAGACATTTCAGGATCTACATTTCTTGGAAACCCGGCTTTCTGCGTCAACAGAACAAAAGCAAACAACCAGTTTACATCCAATGCCGGAAGTGCTATTTCAAACAAAACGAATACCTGTCTGGCAAGTAGTCTGAAAATCAATATCCAGGCTGTGGCGAATTACTTCCCGTCTACACGCGGAGTATTCCTGCACACAGAGGTCGACAAAATAGACGCGTCTCTGACCAGCGATCTGGGCCTGGTGGTTTACCTGATCGAAGATTCACTGGTTGCACCGCAGCTGGTTCCAACATCTATGGATCCGGACGGAAGCCCGGGTGATCCGAACACTCCTGACGGAAAATACGAGGCATACGTACACCGTGACATTCTGCGCGGCTGTATCGACGGAAGAACATTCGGAAGAGTTCTAACCGATGCAGATAAAGGAAGCAACGGCAAATATTTTGTGAGCTACTCTTACCGTTTGCCGGATCAGTACAACGCTGACAACATGAAATTGTATATCTACGTTTACGATAAAACAACCGAAGAAATTTACCAGGTGATCGAAAAACACCTTCATTAAAATTTAACATCCCCTGTATCGAAGCGTGTGTCTGGTTATCCCGGGCACACGTTTTTTGTTAAAGGAACTTTTAACATTTTCTAAATACCAAATCCGGAAAGTGATCGTTATATTAGATGAAATTTTAAACAAAACCCCATGTTTGAACTGACTAAAAAAATTCTGGTTCGGGTAAGTTTCGACCCACTATTATTCCAAAAAGAATTGTCCAAGTCCATCAAATGGATGACGGACTCTGAGGAAATTCAGCGCTTGAGGGAATGGTGCATCAAAGAATTTGGATCTATGTACCCATCCATTATCCAAAAGGCTTTTTCGCCACAAAAGGTTAAATAACGTATTTTTATAAATGACTAACGGCTCCTTATGGGAGCCGTTTTTATGTTGATCTGTTTGGTTTCTGAAGGATCTGTTTCTCTTACTCGAATTCGATCAGCAGACCACCTTTGTCTACTACATCCTGCGGATTCACCGCAATGGCTTTCACCACTCCGACTCCTTCTGCTTTGAGTACGTTCTCCATTTTCATCGCTTCCAAAGTCAGTAACGGATCACCCACTTCGATTGACTGACCAATTTCTACAGCTACGCTGACGACTCTTCCCGGCATCGGTGCTTTCAGCTGCTTCAATTTGCGCAGTTTCGGCTTGTCCATTCCCAAAGAAGCAATCAGCTCATCCAATGGCCCGCCTTTTTTCACTTCAAATACCCGGTGGTTCAATTTGAGGATCAGCACCCCTTCTTCCATCCGGTTCGACATCACCTCGCCGCGGAATTTTTTCCCTTTGTATGTGATTGTAAAAAATTGCTGGTCTTCCCAACGGATATGAACCCCGTCTCTGTTAGCGTGAAGGACTTCTCCGTCCGATGTCCAGTTAGCTATTTCCATCTGTAAGAATTTTGTGGCAATAATACGAACTATTTGTCCATTCATCTAGAAAAAGATTGCAAAAAAACCATAGTTTTCTATATTTGCTCTTCAAAATATTCAAGAATCATATTCGCCCCGAAATGAAGAAAATATGTTATCTGGTTGCGCTGGTTTTAGTGGCTTGTCAACCGAAAAAGTCTGGTGCTGAGCACGCAGCAAGTCAGAGCAATACTGCCCAGTCAGGTACGACAACCGCTATTGCCAACCCGAAGGATGACCAGCCGAAAGTATATCACGCTTCCAGAACAGTCCTGACAGATTTGATCAATACCAAACTGGAGGTATCTTTTGATTGGAGCAAATCCTGGCTGATCGGGAAAGAAACGCTTCAGGCAAAACCGCATTACCGTGCTTCCAATACCTTGGTTCTGGATGCAAAAGGAATGGAAATTAAAAGTGTTTCCATGTCCGGGAAAACATGTGCCTTCGATTACAAGGAGGATGTGTTGACCATCACACTGGATAAAACCTATGCGCGGGATGAGAACTATACGGTAGTGATCGATTACATTGCCAAACCGGATGAGCGCAAAATCGGTGGTTCGGATGCGATTACCAGCGATAAAGGTCTTTACTTCATTAACCCACGCGGCGAAGAAGCGAATAAAATGCCTCAAATCTGGACGCAGGGAGAAACAGAATCGAATTCGGTTTGGTTCCCAACGATTGATTCTCCGAATTCAAAATCAAAACAAGAAATTTACATCACCGTTCAGGATAAATACGTCACGCTTTCCAACGGGAAATTGGTTAGCTCTACCAAGAATGCAGACGGTACGCGCACAGATTACTGGAAGCAGGAACTGGCACACGCACCCTACCTGTTCATGATGGGAGTTGGCGAGTTCAAAGTGGTGAAAGACTGGTATACCCGTCCGGACGGAACCAAAATGGAGGTCAACTACTACGTAGAGCCTGAGTGGGAAAAAGACGCGAAAGCTATTTTCGGTGAAACTCCTGCGATGATCGGGTTCTTCTCCCAATTGCTCGGAGTGGACTATCCGTGGGATAAATATTCTCAAATCGTCGTGCGTGACTACGTTTCCGGAGCGATGGAAAATACCGGAGCGGTTGTTTTCGGTGAATATGCTTATAAAACACAGCGCGAATTGCTGGATGAAAACGATAATTCAACGATTGCGCACGAGTTGTTCCACCATTGGTTCGGTGACCTGGTAACGTGTGAATCGTGGTCTAACCTGACAGTGAACGAATCATTCGCGAACTATTCTCAATTCCTGTGGGACGAACACCGCTACGGGATGGACGAAGCAGAATTCCAGGCATTGCAGGAAGCTGCGGGTTACTTTGCATCTGCTGATCAGGGCGGATACCACAACCTGGTTTGGTTTGATTACAAATCCCGCGAGGACATGTTCGACGGACATTCTTACAACAAAGGCGGGCGTATTCTGCACATGCTTCGTAAATACATCGGTGACGATGCGTTTTTCCGCGGCTTGAAAAGTTATTTGAAACAAAACCAGTTTAAAGCGGCAGAGTTCCACAACCTGCGTCTTGCCCTGGAAGAAACAAGCGGAGAAGATCTGAACTGGTTCTTCAATCAATGGTATTTAGGAAAAGGACACCCGATCCTGGATGTTTCTTACGCAACAAATACTTCTGACAATACGGTTTCCGTAACCGTGAATCAAAAACAAAAAGCGGAATTCGGATTGTTCAAATTACCGGTTGACGTAACAGTTTACGATGACCGTGGAGCTACCACAGCACGCTACTGGTTCAACGATGAAAGTACGACGGTTTCCATCCCGACAAAAGGAACGGTGAAAAACGTAATCTTTGATGCGGAAGCAGCGCTTTTGTGCAAAATGGAGGAGAAAAAAGATGCTTCCTGGTATGCTTACCAATGGAACAACTCCACTCACTACCTGCACCGGAAACAGGCTTTGCAAAAAACGCCGGCAAGTTCTCCTGAAGCAAGCCGAATCGTGATGGAAGCACTGAAAGATTCGTTCTGGGATATCCGTTCTACTGCCATTGATAAAATCGGGAAAATGAACAGCGATACCAAAACAACTGCGGTTGCCCGCTTGAAGCAAATGGCAGGCACTGATTCTGTTTCTTCTGTTCGTGTTGCTGCAATTACGGCATTGTCCGGATTGCTTTCTGCACCGGAACTGGAGCAATTGTGCACGGAAATGCTTCAAAAAGACCAATCGTATTCTGTGATGAGTGCTGCGCTGGCACAACTTTCCAAAGTGAATAACAAAGCAGCTTTGGAAGCATGTAAGAAACTGGAAAAAGAACCTTCCGGGAAAATGCAGGCAGGAATTGGGATGATTTATGCGAAATACGGAAATGCGGATCAGATTTCATACTACGAAAACCTGTTCAAATCCAATACCGTTAGCGGGTTCGACCGAATCGGCGTATTGAATTCATTGACGTACTTCTCTTCCCGCCAGGAACCGAAAATCCAGCAGCGTGCTTTGACAATCTTCCAGAGTGAATACAAAACCGGCGGCATGTATACGCAGATGTTCATGCCTCAATACATCGGTTATTTGAAAGACAACCTGCAAAATTCCATTGAGAAGTACAAAGCAGAGGAGGAAAAGGCGAAAAAAGACGGAAATACGAATGCTGCGGATATTGCCCGCGGAAAACGTATGGAAGCAGAAGCGCTGATGACTGAATACACTAAAATGATCGCGACGTTCCCGAAAGAGGAAAAAGGACATTAAGCAATCACGATTTTATAACGGAAGACCCTTCATATTGGAGGGTCTTTTTTGTTGGTACGCGATGCATCGGGGCATATGTACTATTCACACCCAAACCCTTTCTAGAATGCTATAGTAATATGTTTTACCGCAAATGCACAAATATTGGAGGCGCTTACCAGTCGCCTCTTTACTTTGTAAACACTGAAAAATCTGTGTTTACCTGGTTCAAAAGCGAGTGCAGCCTGTCCCGATTTCTTTCGGGAGTAGCCGAGCTGAAAATTTGCGCATTTGCGGGAATAATTAAGTATGGGTGTCAATTGTGATTAATTTCCGATGCATCACGTCCCAACAGATTCTGATTTTCAACTGGCGACTGAGCGGAGTCGAAGCCGCCCTTTGAACATTTTATCTCTTAAAAGAATGCTTTCACCTCCATTCCGCCGGCGTGGATCACTTTGTTTCCTTCGCTCTTGCGGCCATTGTACTGGATGGAGATCTGCAGGTTTTTGGATAAGGATCGCTGATATCCCATACTCCAAACATAGTTTACTCCCGGTTTCAGTGCTTCCAGTAACTCAAATCCGAGCGGTGTATTCGAATCCCCGTGGAAAGCAATCCGGATAACGTTAAACTGTCCCTGTAAACTTCCTTTCTGGGTTTGGTTGAATTTGCCGGTCATCCCGATATCGTAAATGTCTGCTCCTTCCCCGCCCAGGTTCGCTTCGTTTTTCTTTCGTACAATCCGCCCGTCGACGCTGAAGCGCAATGCGGTAGTCGGCTGATAAATAAATGACGGTTTCACCTGCCAGTAGTGCAGGCGGTAATTCCGGCCTGTGGTGTAATCTACAGAAGATGTTTTCAGACCGGTTTCAAACTGCGATTGAAAGCTGAACTTCTTCCTAATCGTAATTCGGGCATTGACTTCATGAGATTCTTTCGTTTTCCCGTCAAAACCGGTCGCCAGGAGCGTTTTTGTTTTTGTACTCTCATAGCTGTAATCTCCACCTCCGATGTTGTTCGTCCGGTTGAAATACAGGGTCGTTTTGATGGCATTTGCGGTACTGATCAATGAATTGTCGTCGATATTCCCGACAAACGGATTGTATGCTCTTGCACCGTCGAATACATTGGTTTTCCGCTGCAATCTGAAACGTGTCTGCGATGAGAATCGCGAAACCACTTTCCGGAACCCCGTTTTACTTCCCCACACGCGTTCCGGACGAAGCATCAGCGACTGGTTGTACTCGTTCGAATACGTCTTGATGTAGTCGTTGGAAGGTGTAAATACGCGGATGTAGCTCGCCTGGTCAGCATAAGCCGCAATTTCAAATTCATTCAGATCCTTGACCCCGTCATTGTTGTAATCGATCCAGGTATACACACCCTGTCCGTCATTCACTTTGATATAGATGAATTCCTTTTTCTGCTCCAATCCGGCTCCTACTTCGTAGAACGTGGTCAGGTTCACAGCTCCTTTCCAGAATTTGATGTCGTGGTCGATCCGCCCGTTCGTCGTATTCTCGGGAGCCTGGGTAATCAACGTGGTATCCAGGATTTTCAGTTCACGGTAGTTTGCCACCACATACAAGCGCTGATTCTTCCAGTTGGTTTTCGTCCATTCCACCCGGAACGTTCGTGCTTTTGCCGCATCTTTCAAACGCACACTGTCTGATTTTCCGTCTATTCTTTCACGGTAACTCAGCTGTATTTCTCCCGAAGAGGTATCTCCGATCGCCAGGTAACCCTGGTAGTCGAAAAAGCGGTAGGATTGCAGGCTCAAGAGAGAATCTCCCTGCACAAAACTGTTCCATTCCTGGTCGTCTTTGTACCCGATCCGTACTTTTTTGATTTGTTTCGAAATATCTGCTCTGTGGCGGATAAACTGGTTGGTATTCACGTTTTTCGAACTCAGGTAACTTGCGTCAATATTGACATTGAAACCACTTTGTCTCCAATTGGTCACAAACTGGGTGCGCAGACCGGAGAAGTCCGATCCGATTTTGTATTGCTGCGCATTGATCCCGATCTTTCCGTAGCGTTTATTCTCGATGCTCGTACCAAGGGTTGTCAAAACCTGGTTCCCGGTATAATTCATATTCCGTGTGTTCCAGTCGCGGTCAAACTCCACGGTACGGTATTGCTCAATCGGTTTGAAATACGGATCGAGCATTTCTATTTCCACTTGTTTCTGCCAGTTCCAGGCAGGGATGGAATCCTTCCCGAAAGGATTGCTGTGTTCGATCCTTGTCCGCATGGAAAATCCCCGGTCGTCGAAGCGATCCAGGGTCGAAAACGTATTCTTGTCGTAGCCGCTCATTCCCAGTTCTGTGGTCATTTTTAGCCTGTTATTCACACGGTAAGTTGCTCCGGCGGTGAATAATTGCTGGCGTTTCGGCGTAATGATCAGGGAGATCGGGGCATAATCCCCTACAGATACACCTCCGACCGGTTCCACCCATTTGTAGACCCGACCTATCGCATTGAACTTTTCAAACACGTAATCTCCTTTTCCCGGCCCCACATAGGAAAACTGCACCTTGTAGTATGCCAGGTTTTGCTGTACGGAAGCCACCAATACGCTGTCAAAACCGAGTGAATCGATCATTTTATACATCACCAGGTTTTCCGAATATCCCACCGAATCAACCGTGGTATAACGCGCCAGCTGAATGCTGTCTCCGATCTCGGAAAGGAGTTTCTTCTGTGAATCGGTGAGGTTTTGCTGCAAGGGCTGGTTTTTGGCATCTTGTTCCGAATAGGCATTCACCCACCAATCCAGCTTCTTACTTTGTGCCGTGGTTGAAAACTGGAAGAGCGAGCGGGCGTAATTCTGATCGGAATACTGGAATTCAACCACGATCCGGATGTCTTTGGTAATCAGGTTGCGTGCGGTGAATGTCAGCTCCGAGGTATTGTAATCAATGATGTAATCAAACTCTTGTCCGCGGGTCATTAATTTCCCGTCGACGTAAACGCGTTCCGTTCCCGACAAAATGATGATATACGGTTCGTTTTCGCTTCCTCTCAGGCGGTAAGGCCCCTGGTTTCCTTCTACTCCCTGGATAATCTGCCGGTTGAATTTCCCTTTCGAAAGTGCGCCGCTGGCCTGGGTTTTAATCGTTCCGGTTTTGTCTTTCTTCCAGAAATATTCTCCTGTCAATCCCTGTCCGCGCTTCTTGTAAGTCAGGAAATAACCGTCCGGTTTGCTGATCCAGAAATCCCCCGCTGTCAGTTTGAACTGGTTGTTGAACAACTGGATAAAAACCTGGTCGAATTCCTGCAGTTTATTGGTGTTTCCTTCCGGCTGGATCGGCAGGTTATCGTCTGTCACAGAAGCCAAAACTTGTAAATTTGGTGCCAGATACCCGGAAAGTTCCAGGTTCAGGGAAGAGTTGACAGACAAATCCTGGCGGTTTCCGAAGGTGATTCCGCGGGAGATACTTCCCGATTTCCGGAGTCCGTTTGCTCCCATCAAATCAAGCGGTTCAACCGTCGGGGTGATCAGGTATTTATCCCGGTCTCCTTTGTTTTCCGTGTAAATCATGTTGGTATCGCGGAGCTGGTAGCTTCTCCCGAAGGAAAAAGGCAATACGCGGTAAGAAACCTGGAGTTCATCTGAACAGGATTCGTAGAGCTGAAGTGTTCCTTTCGCATAGTCTACGAGGTATTGATACGGGAGTAAAATGCGATCCCCACAGCGCACAATCAAGGAATTCGGGGCAATACTTAGGGAATCCAATTGTACCACGGAACTGGTCGCCGGAATCGTTTTTTGACGGTACGCGTTTTCCTGTGTCCAACCTTGAACCCAACAAACCAATATGCTGATCAGCAATAGAAGTGCGACCCGTACAGCGTGCATCATGCTAAGGTACTAACGTTTTAAGTGCTTCGCTAGTATATCTTTCTGAATTTTACTTCGCAAGAAAAATTTTGACACACAGCATTCTTCAGTCTCACACCAAGCTCTTTTGAAAAAAGGCGAAATTTATATTTACCGCAAATGCGCAAATTTTTAGCTCGGCTACTCCCGAAAGAAATCGGGACAGGCTGCACTCGCTTCTAATAGTATAAATGCTAAATGTTATTGTTTAAAGAGTAAAGATGCGACTGGTAAGCGCATCAGATATTTACGTATTGTAGGAAAGATAAAGAGTTTCTGCTAGCAGGAACTGAAATTATGAATCATACAAGTACTTTTTGTAGTCACCTGATTAAAGTACATAAATCCCCCTACCGGTCGCCTCTCTTTCCTTTATAGATCAAAATCACTAGTGTTTGTTGAAAAAGCTTTTTTAAACAACTGATTTTCTTTCCAAAAATGATTTCCCGGATGTTTCAAGGGCTTCAAGGCGTTTGGCAACTTCGAGGCGGCCTTCGCTTCCATTGGTTGTGATGTAATCCAGCTCTTCCAGGGTCAGTAAGGTCACATTCACCAAACGGATTGTTTCCAGCGATAATTGCAGGCGGGAAGGAACTTTCCGGGAAGATAATCCCAGCAACACTCCAGCGCGTCCGTGTTCGTTCAAAAACGCTTCGGGAACGGTGCAATGGTATAATTCCGTTGAAACATATCCGTATTCTTCGATGATGGACGCGATATTCGGGTTTCCGGCAGCCAGTTGCGCGGCCTGGTACACCACGGAGAACTGCCAGGAAGATTTCACCTCATCAAAAGAGGTCAGCTGTTCGTTACATTCCAGGTAAAATTCACAACCAATTCCGTTGTAGGATTGATTCTCCGGGTTTTCATCAAAGTCATTGTAGGGATCGCTCAGTCCATCGGATGCGAGGATTGTTCCGGCAGGAGTTTCCACGATCACAAAAGCCTGGCGTGTAGAAGGCCATTCCGGACCGCCCATGAATGCCGGATTGATCAGGTGCGTAATCACATCGGAATGCAATTTCCCGATACTGTTCCAATGGTTTTCGCGCAATTTAGCGGATTGGTCAAAATGTGCTTCGTAGTTCATTTTTGGTTGTGTATTTACGTGTCCTAAAAATAGTGAAATTACTGCCGCATGGTGTATTTCTCCGGCAATATTGCTCCTGTGTTCTCGATACTCCCGTCAATCCGTTACGCTGCTTTTCGGGAACTCGCACTGACATGAGCAGAAATGTCCGGACACTCGAGGCGACACAACAAAAGCAACTCAAACCAACATGAGTAATCGGACATAAAAAAATCCCGCGGGAAAACCCGCAGGATTGGTATGTGTAACATCATAAAAACGGCACAATTATTAACATCACACGTTCTTATTCAGGTTTCAAAGAGAACACATTTGCCTTCGGCGAATATTGCTCTGCTTTTGTTCCAAAAGTCAATTCTTTCAAGAATTGAGTAGGATTACATCCTACCCAGAGCACATTTCACATCCATCAGGATTATCCAGTGAACATGCAATGGCTGCCTGTTGTTCTTCAATCGTTGCTTGTGAAGGTTCTTCAGTTACTGCTTTGTCTACTGTGAACTTGATTGCATCTGTTGCTGCTTTTGTTCTCAGGTAGTACATTCCTGTTTTCAACCCTTTTTTCCATCCGTAGAAGTGCATGGAAGTCAATTTTCCGAAGTTTGCGTTCTCCATGAAAATATTCAATGACTGTGACTGACAGATGTATGCACCGCGGTCTGCAGACTGATCGATAATTGCTTTCTGAGAAATTTCCCAGGCAGTTTTATACAGATCTTTGATGTACTGCGGAATCTCGTTGATGTTTTGTACGGATCCGTTGGATGCCATCAGTTTCTGGCGCATGTCTTTGTTCCACAATCCTTCTTTCACCAGGTCTTTCAGCAAGTGCTTGTTGACGATGATGAATTCTCCGGACAATACACGGCGGGTGTAAATATTGGAAGTATATGGCTCGAAACATTCGTTGTTTCCAAGGATTTGAGCTGTTGAAGCTGTCGGCATCGGAGCAAGCAGCAAAGAGTTGCGCACACCGTGTTTTTTCACTTCTTCTCTCAATACATCCCATTCCCAACGGTCTGTAGGAGTTACTCCCCACATGTCGAACTGGAAGATTCCTTTTGATACCGGAGATCCTGCGATTGTTTCGTATGGCCCTTCTGCAATTGCCAGGTCTTTGGAAGCTGTCATTGCTGCGTAGTAGATCGTTTCGAAGATCTCACGGTTCAATGCTTTTGCTTCTTCAGATTCGAATGGGAAACGCATCATGATGAATGCATCTGCCAATCCCTGAACTCCCAATCCGATCGGACGGTGACGCATGTTTGATTTGCGTGCTTCTTCTACCGGGTAGAAGTTTCCGTCGATGATGCGGTTCAGGTTAATCGTTGCCTGGTACGTTACTTCGAACAATTTGTTGTGATCGAATGTTCCGTCTTCCATCACGAATTTCGGCAAAGCCAATGAAGCCAGGTTACATACTGCGATCTCATCCGGTGCAGTGTACTCGATGATTTCCGTACACAAGTTGGAAGACTTGATGACTCCCAGGTTTTGCTGGTTGGATTTCGAGTTTGCCGCATCTTTGTACAGCATGTATGGTGTTCCTGTCTCAATTTGTGACTCCAATACTTTGAACCACAAATCCTGAGCTTTGATCGTTTTACGACCTTTTCCTTCTGTTTCGTATTGCGTGTACAATGCTTCGAATTCAGCTCCGAATGTTTCAGAAAGTCCCGGGCACTCATGCGGACACATCAAAGTCCAGTCTCCGTTTTCTTCCACACGTTTCATGAACAAATCCGGAATCCACAATGCATAGAACAAGTCACGTGCACGCATTTCTTCTTTTCCGGTATTCTTTTTCAAATCCAGGAAATCGAATACGTCAGCATGCCAGGGCTCGATGTACATGGCGAAAGATCCTTTGCGTTTTCCTCCACCCTGGTCTACGTAACGAGCTGTGTCGTTGAATACACGCAGCATCGGAACGATTCCGTTGGATGTACCGTTTGTTCCTTTGATGTAGGATCCGGTAGCGCGGATATCGTGGAGAGCCAAACCAATACCTCCGGCAGACTGGGAAATCTGAGCGCATGATTTCAAGGTCTCGTAAATTCCTTCGATACTGTCCTCTTTCATGGTCAACAAGAAACAAGAAGACATTTGCGGTTTCGGCGTCCCTGCATTAAACAGGGTTGGCGTAGCGTGGGTAAACCATCCTTCAGACATCAGGTTGTATGTCTTGATTGCCTGTGTCAGATCGTTTTTATGAATTCCAACAGCTACACGCATCAGCATTTGTTGTGGTCTCTCAGCGATTTCGCCGTTGATGCGCAACAAATAGCTTCGGGTTAAGGTTTTGAATCCGAAGTAATCGTAACGGAAATCACGATCGTAAATAATACTTGAATCCAACAACTCTTTGTTATTCTGAATGACTTCGTACACATCATCAGCAATCAATGATGCGCGCTGACCTGTTTTCGGGTCGATATACTTGTACAGGTCTTCCATCACATCGGAAAACGATTTTTTCGTTTCCTTGTGGAGATTCGACACCGCGATACGGGATGCCAGCAAGGCATAGTCCGGGTGGTCGATTGTTTTAGCTGCTGCAACTTCAGCTGCTAAGTTATCCAAAGCGGTCGTCGTTACTCCATCATAGATTCCTTCGATCACTTTCATGGCAACAGCCTCAGGCGAAACTAGCGGGTCCAGCCCATAACACATCTTCACGATGCGCGCAGTGATTTTGTCAAATTTCACAGCCTCTTTTCTCTCGTCTCTTTTAATTACGTACATAGCGCTCTATTTGGGTTGTTGTTATTGGTAATATAATGCATTAAAAATCTTCGTCTAAACTAAACGTTTGGTTCTCCTTGTTCGCCATAACACCTGCTTTCTGGTATTCTGCAACGCGTTTTTCGAAGAAGTTGGTTTTACCCTGAATGGAAATCATATCCATGAAATCAAACGGGTTGGTTGTATTGAACACTTTCTGGTTTCCTAATTCCACCAGCAAGCGATCAGCCACGAACTCGATGTATTGCGACATGAGTTCCGCATTCATTCCGATTAACTTCACAGGAAGAGCATCGGTTACGAATTCCTTCTCAATTTCCACTGCATTCAGGATAATTTCCTGTACCTGCTCTTTCGGGAGCTGGTTGATCAGGTGTTTGGTATACAGCAAACATGCGAAGTCACAGTGCAGACCTTCATCGCGGGAAATCAGCTCATTGGAGAACGATAATCCTGGCATCAAGCCGCGTTTTTTCAACCAGAAAATCGAACAGAATGAACCGGAGAAGAAGATTCCTTCTACTGCTGCAAATGCCACCAAACGCTCTGCAAAAGATCCGTTATCGATCCAGCGCAAAGCCCAGTCTGCTTTTTTACGCACACAGTCTATCGTTTCAAGGGCATTGAACAAGTGGTTTTTCTCATTCGTATCCTTGATGTAGGTATCAATCAACAAGGAGTAGGTCTCAGAATGGATATTTTCAATCGCAACCTGGAACCCGTAAAAGAACTTCGCTTCCGTGTACTGCACTTCAGCCAGAAAGTGCTCTGCGAGGTTTTCGTTTACAATTCCGTCGGATGCTGCAAAGAATGCCAAAACGTGTTTCACAAAATGACGCTCATCGTCATTCAGCTTCGTTTCCCAATCAATTAAATCCGGCGACAAATCAATCTCTTCAGCGGTCCAGAAACTCGCTTCTGCCTTTTTATAAAAAGACCAGATATCGTCATGTTGAATCGGGAATAACACGAATCGATTTTTGTTTTCTTCTAAGATTGGTTCTACCTGTCCCATTGTTAATTTGTTTTTTTTAAAGTCAATATTTCCTATGCCATGGTCATTTCACAACCACGGATGAATTTGTATCGGTTTCAAATTTTTAGTTAGTTTCCCCTTTATTTTTAGTCGAGTGATTCAACTCCTTTTCTGGTTAAAGGGGCTTACAAAAATTGTCAAAATTCTTTCCTTTCACAATTAAAGAAATCCACAATCGTCTGAGGTTTTCAACATCGTTACTTTGAAAGCCTTTAACATGAACACTTAGCGAGTTTATCAACATGCCCCCTAAAGATATTCACAGCCCCTAATCTGCAATTCATCGAAGAATTATCCAGATTCGTCCAACTTCAAGTGGATGAAGACTTTCAGTTGGCTTTCCTATAAAATTAGGTGAAATACGGATTCCGTTTTTTACTATATTTATTCAGCTATCAACAGTGCGGTGTTGATAGTGAGCAATGCCAAATAAACACTATTATGCTGACAAAACCTGCTTCAGTTTTTAACAAATGGACGCGTGATTTGCTCCATGTTCTCTACCCTCAAAACTGCCTGATCTGCCGGCACGAATTCAATCAATCCAAACTGGCTGTCTGCCCGGTCTGCATCAGTGAATTGTCCTACACGAATTTCGAAGCGTATTCCGAAGCAACCAACCTCGATAAGCTGTTCTGGGGACGTGTGGATTTATCCGGAACGTATGCCTTGCTGCGTTTCAAACAACAAAACTCCACTCAGCAAATTCTCCACGAACTGAAATACGGCAATAACCCGGAAATCGGGCTGCACTTCGGAAGGGAATTGGGAACGATTCTCAAACAACTGCCGGCCTTTTCGGATATGGATGCGCTGATTCCCGTTCCGCTCCATCCCAAAAAGGAATTTATCCGCGGCTACAACCAGGCGGAAATCATCTGCAAAGGAATAACCCAGGCTTCCGGAGTTTCGTTACGGAAGGATCTCTTGAAGCGGACTTCTTTCACGGAAAGTCAGACCAAAAAAAACCGGGTTTCCCGTTGGGACAATATGCAAAACCGTTTTGCACTCCGAACTCAACAGGAACACAATTTACAGCATTTAGTTGTGGTAGATGATGTGGTGACAACCGGATCAACGCTGGAAACCTGCGTGCGGATTCTCCGGAACCAGTTTCCCAAAGCTAAAATCAGCATTGCGGTGTTAGCTGTTGCGGAATAATATCCAAAATTTCAAAGGAAAAATGCAAAATTCAAAAATTGCAAATCCGTCTTTTGAATTTTGCATTTTGAATTGTATCTGAGTTTACGGTATAAATGCTAACTTTCCCTCATGTTAATAACGATACTTATCCTGATTTTGACGCTGGTAGTTGTTCCGGTTATGTCATTTTATTTCGGCACTCCATTGAATGCGCTTCAAACTGAAGTGCTTACGGAAATGGGGATTGTTCTGGCAGTTGTAACGGCTGTTTGTTTTCTGCTCGGCGAGATTACGCGAAACAATTCACAGATTGATAAGATCTGGAGCATCATCCCAATTTATTATGTCTGGCACGTGGCTTATGCCGGAGATTTCGCTCCGCGCCTGGTCTTGATGGCGGTCGTTGTGACCATTTGGGGAATCCGCCTGACATACAATTTTGCACGAAGGGGTGCTTATTCCTGGAAATTCTGGACCGGAGAAGAAGATTACCGCTGGGAAATCCTGCGTCAAAGACCTGGTTTCAACAACCGGTTTGTGTGGATGTTGTTCAACTTGTTTTTCATCTGTTCGTACCAGAATACACTGATCTTTTTGTTCACACTTCCGGCTCTGACCGGTCTGTATGAATCTGCACCGGCAACGATTCAATTGTGGGACTGGGTTCTTGCCGCAGGAATCATTGTTGCTGTGGTGATTGAGTTTATTGCCGACCAGCAGCAGTACAATTTTCAAACGGAAAAACACCGCCGCCTCAAAAACGGAGAAGCACTCGGGCCTTATTCCAAAGGATTCGTGGATACCGGTTTGTGGAAGCTGGTACGCCATCCGAATTACGCGATGGAACAAACGATCTGGCTGCTGTTCTACGGATTCAGCGTGGTGGCAACCGGAGAATGGATCAACTGGTCGATGGGAGGTTGTTTATTGCTGGTGATTTTGTTTAAGGGAAGTTCGGATTTTTCGGAGAGTATTTCTGCCGGAAAATACCCGGATTATGCCGAATACCAGCGCAAGACACCGCGTTTTATTCCTTTCATGAAGTTTGGAAAGTAATCTCTTATTCATTGAAAATGTAAAATGGAGAAGTGAAAAGGCAGTTGAGCGGCTTGTAGTGAGTTTGCCGAACTAAGTCGAAACACCTTTTCAATTTTCAATTCTAAATTCTCACTTTATTTAAATGAAAGTACTGGTTGTAGGTGGTGGTGTGGCAGGAATCTGTCTGAGTCATGAATTATTGAAACAGGGCTGTGAAGTCCGCTTGCTGGACAACAACCGGAATGCTTCTTCCGCAGTTGCGGCAGGGTTAATCAATCCATTGGTGTTTCGCAGGATGACGCTGAGCTGGCGTATTTCAGAACTGCTTCCGTTTGCTTATCAGACTTACCGGGAAATCGAACAGCTTACGGGTACTTCTTTTCTGCATCCCCTGGTGATCCGGCGCTTGTTTGCTTCGCAGCAGGAACTGGAATTCTGGCAGAAAAAACAACTTCTCCCGGAGTTTGAGCCGTATATGGAACAGCTCACAGATGCCGATTTGACGTTTCCGATAGAGCAAAATACTTTTGGAACCGGAAGGGTGAAACAAGCAGCTTATATCGACACGACTCCTTTCCTGGAAGGAAATCGCACTTACTTTGCATCGAAAGAGATTTTGCTGGAAGAGACATTTGATCACGCATTCCTGGACCCTCAAACGGGTGTTTACAAAGGCGAAGCATACGATTTCATCCTCTTTGCCGAAGGGAAAGACGGAAAGTACAACCCGCTTTTCAGTCATCTGCCGCTGCAGCAAACCAAAGGCGAGTTGCTGACTATTCAGTCTGACACAATCTATGGAGAAGAGTCTCTGAACCGCAAGTGCTTCCTGCTTCCACTCGGAAACGGACGTTTCAAGGTGGGTTCGACGTATGTTTGGGACACGGACAATACCGAACCAACCGAAGAAGGGGCGCAAACGATTGCTGAAAACCTGCGGTCTATCACTTCCGAATCATATGAAATCCTGGAGCACCGCGCCGGTGTACGCCCTACTGTTCCGGACAGAAGGCCCTTGATCGGGAAACACCCGGAATTCTCAAAAATGGTTTTTGCCAACGGATTGGGTACGAAAGGCTACATGATCGCACCGTTAATCGCTCACGAACTGGTCAATCACCTGCTTCACGGCGATCCGCTGAATCCGGAGTGTGATATGGTGCGTTTTGAAAAGGAATGATTTGACGAAATGAGAGTCCCGACTGTGAGAGTCAAGAACTAAGACCGTAATTAGCAAACGATCAGGAAATTTTGATCCCGGAAAACACCATTTTACAAATTTCTAATCCCGATAGCGTTCGACTGAGCTCACGCCGAAGTCTGTCAGGATGTGTAAAAAGTCCTTTTTTACTGGTGTTTCAGGCGGATATCAACTCTTAAGAATATCCTTCAGGTATACCTGAATACGCTTATTGATCCCAACGATCCAAATCACATCATCTGCATGGAACGTAATGTCCGGATCCGGGTTCACAATCCGCTTTTCATCGCGTTCCAACCCGACCACAATTCCCTTGCATCTTTCACGCATCTTGGAATCCCGCATCGTCTGCCCGATCAACTCAGAATCTGCCGGAATAGAAAAGGAATGCAGACCAACCTGTGATACTTCAGATTTCGGTTCTTCCTGGGATTCTTTCACGGTGATATCGTCTTTAAACAGGGAAAGCTGCTCATCCGTTCCAATCACGGAAATCACATCATTCGGGTAAAGCACCTCCTCTTGCCGCGGAATATTGATCGTTAGTCCGCCGCGGTCAATAATCACGATATTCACCCCATACGTTTCGCGGAGTTTCATTACCCCCAAAGGTTGACCGATAATCGGTGAACGGGTTTCCAGCGTAAATTTCGTTAAGTGAGAATCCCATGGAGCAAGAACGCTTTGTTTCTTTTGCTGTTCTTCTTCCGCCCGTTCACGCTCGTGCAAGTTCAGCAAGAAACGGGATTCGATTTTCCCGTAGAACCGTTTGATACGGTGGCGCTGTGTAACGAAAAACAAGGTTGCTACCAACACCCCGATGAATGCCGCCAACGGCGAATAATACTTCGCAAAAACAAACCCGATAAAGAAGATCGAAAGGGCAATCCGTGAAATAATCAGCGCCAGAAGCGGACCGCGATACAAAGGTTTCAGCCAGATATTCGCATAGGTTTGGGAAGGTCCTCTCCGGAAAGCCAATGCATACAAAAATGGGGCGATCATCAACAAGGTCAGGGAAACCACTATCAGGTTTTTCCACTTGCTCTCTTCAAAAAACGGCGCCAGGAATTGATTTGCCAGCAGAATAATACTGATGATCACGACCGAAAAAATCAAGGTATTGATGACATAAAAACGGATCAGTTTTTTCCAATCACTTGCCTCCGTTACCTGTTGCGTTCCCAAGCTGTATTTGTACAGGCGGTTTTTCCATTTTTCCGGCATTTTCAGCGTGACCCAATCCGAAATCCGGCCCGAAAACCCGATCATGTACGGGGTTGTAAACGTGGTAATCACCGATACTGCCACAGCAACCGGATACAAGAAGTCACTCGTTACGTCCAGGGTAACTCCCAGCGTTGCAATGATAAAGGAGAATTCCCCGATCTGGGACAAACTCATCCCCGTCTGTACCGCTACTTTAATCGGCTGACCGGCAAACAGGGCTCCGATGGTCGCAAAGGTCGGTTTTCCAAGCAAAAGCACCAGGGTTGAAATCCCGATCGGAAGTGCGTATTCTACCAGCATATCCGGGTTGAGCAGCATCCCGACCGATACGAAGAAAATGGCTCCGAACAGGTCTTTTACAGACTGAACCAGGTGTTCGATCCGCTCTACTTTCGGTGTTTCTGCCAGGATGGACCCCATGATAAAGGCTCCCAAAGCCGGTGAAAATCCTGCCTGGGAAGACAATACTACCATCATGAAACACAACGACAGGGAAACCACCAGAAGTGTTTCATCGCTCAGGTATTTCTTCAGTCTTTTAAATAAAGTTGGCAAGAAAAATATTCCGGAAACGAACCACAACACCAGGAAAAATACCAGTTTCCCGATGGAATAGATCATTTCCATTCCCTCGAAGGAACGGCTGATCGAAACAGTGGATAAAATCACCATGAGAACAACGGCTACCAGGTCTTCTATGACCAGTGCTCCCAATACGATTCCGGCAAATTTCTGACTCTTAACACCCAATTCATCGAAGGCGCGGAAGATAATCGTGGTGGACGCGATACTGAGAATTCCTCCCATGAACAAACTGTCCATCATGCTCCAGCCGAGAATCACTCCCACGTTGTAGCCGATCAGGAAAGTCATCCCGACTCCCATGAGGGAAGTAATGACGGCCACGTTACCCACTTTCAGCAGTTTTTTGAAGCTGAATTCCAACCCCAGACCGAACAGCAGGAAAATCACCCCGATTTCCGCCCACGTTTTGATCCCGTCGGACTCAACGACTGTCGGGAAGAAATTAAAATAAGGTCCAACAACAACCCCTGCAATAATATATCCCAACACGACCGGCTGACGCAGCATTTTAAAAATGATCGTCATGACTGCAGCCGCACCTAAAATTAATGCCAAATCTATAATTAACTCCGGAACGTGACCCATGAAAAAGTGTTTATGTTTCTCCGAAAAGAAACCAATTTGTGATTTTTCTAAAATTAGGTAATTTGACCTGATTTCGGCTTAAAAACAGATTAAAACCGCGAAAAACTTGTGAAAAATGATTAAAAATTCACTTTTTGATCATATACCAGGTCACCAGGAGGTGGTCATCGATGTGTTCTTCTTTCACCCGGATCAGCTCAAACCTGTCGGCATTCTGCAACAACGAAAGCTCCGGTTTTTCACGGAACTTCAGCTGATTTTCAAGCGGGAAGATCATCTGGTAGACCTCCTTTTTGGCAGGAATGACCAGCAATGTATCTTCCTCACCAATCCCGCGATCAAGACTCACCCGTTGTTTTGATTTTGTTTTATTGACAATCAGGAAATCGATTCGCTCCTTCTTTTCGGGAACCAGCACCCGATTTATCTCCACCAGCGGTTTCCGGGGTTTCACCGTATCTGTCGTTTTCCCGGGAATCCCTTCCAGTTCAAACGGGTATTTTGTTTCGGAAAACTCCACTTGGTTTCCCTGCTCATCAAAACGCGTGGAAGAATTGTAAAACTGGATTCCACCATCCGGAGCATCACTGAAATCGACTTTTTCCACTTGTCCGTTTCCAAAATAGGTCATTGAAACGGATGCATGCCTGCCAACAGAACGCAAACCGTGCGAAAACAATTCCGTTCCCTTACTGTTGTATGCTTTGATCGACCCGAAACGTTTGTTTTTATCCCACGTTTCCACCGTAGAGGCTTTCCCGTTTCGGTGAAAACACTGCTTCATCACCGAACCATCGGGTTGATTCGTCGTTTTACAGTTCAGCTGCGCCAACGCAAGTGAACCGTACAAGATGAGCAGTAACGTGCTAACTGTTTTCATGAAAGGAAGATCAGTCTTAATTTAAACTGAATTTCTTTTTGACTTGTTCCCAACATTCGTCCTTTTTTGCCCACTCACCGTATAAAGCTCCTGGTGCATTCTCTTTTATAAATTGTTCTACCTGAATCATCAGGTTATAAATTGTTGTCTGTAAATCTTCCGATAGACTTTGTTTTTTCCAAATATCAGACAGATTTATTTCCTTTCCTTTTTTATATGATAGTAACGCAAGAGTGTAAGGAACCGTAATGTATCTCATATCTCCGATAGAATTCGGTTTTATTCCGTATAGCTTTTCTGCAGTCCTGAATAGAATAGCCTTTGCGATTGCATATTCGAAATATTCGTTATCAGGATTTTCAGGAATATTGTGTGCAATAAGCTGTGCATAATTTTTCTGGCTTCCCCTTACAACTATATGAGGTCCGATAACAAGCTTGTCTTCTACATAAACTTCACTCCATGTATTTACAAATTTGGCCAGCTCTTCTTTCGTAAAAAACTGCTTTTTAGGATTTTTAAGATCGAATGCCTTCAGTTTAGCTTTTGTAGTTCCTTCCCTTGACCTTGCGTTTCTATATTGACCTCTGGCTCTTTCGTAAAACCATCTGGTTTGATGAGATTGACCACTAACAGGTGGAGCCCATATATTTCTTGATAATTTTTCAAGTTCAATGTGAAATGGAGTATTAGAACTCAGGTCGGATATGGACACTTTATTCTGAGTATTGGCATATTCGGCAATACGGCTCACGATTTCCGCAAAATTATTCTTATCTTTTATGATACTCAGTTTGACCTGAACTACAATGTCTTTTATATTAGCTTTATCTTTCTTCCAAGTGTGGTATATAGATGCTGTTGTTTGCCCTCCATTTACAATCTGAAGATCTTTTACAGATTCTATCAGATAACCCTTTTCTGTCTTTTTGAGTTTTAAATCGTCGGCAGTAGCTGCAATACCATTGTTAAATGCAAGAAACATGTGTGGTTCTTTCAGTATTGTATTACGTATTCCTTTATTTATTTTTCCTGTAAATTGTAGAAAAGACCTTACGTTTTGTTCTAATAGTCTGGCTCCATATTGCTCATAAACTGAAACAAGTGCATGTCCGGGGATTAATGCCAGGTAAGACTGATATTCAGGATTATCTATGTCTGCCTTGATACATGGAACTTCAAAACCATCCTGTTCAAAATCGATTTCAATAGGGATATATTCTTTCTCAGAAACATTGAAAAGATAATTCAAATCAATCACTCTGAAAAAAACAGGAATCTCATTTAATTCTTTTTGTGAAGGAATTTCCCCGTTATAAATACCATCGGTTAAAATAAATATATTTATTCTTACAAGGTTTTCTCTCAGTTCCACTGAGGCATTTAATGTATGTGCAAAGTCAAATATCTCCGATGATTCTTCCAGGCTATCTGCATATTCTCTGTTATCGGCTTTTTTCAAAAATGAGAGTAATAATTTTGCAGCATTATCAATATCCGATTTCTGAACACGTATAGGTTCTTCCGTACATTTAAATACTGTAACAAAAAGATCGAGGGTTTCATAATTATCAGCAATAGCATAAGCATTGATCTTATGGCGGTTTCTTGGTACAATACTTTCATGAAAAGAAATCCTGACATCGGCAGTTTCTCCTCCTTCCGACAAAAGAACAATTGCCTGATTAGTAAATAACTGCTCTAATGAACCTCCTTCTTCATTTGAAAGCTGCTCTGAACGAATATCCTGTAATAAATCGGTATAAAACCGATTGAGTTCCTGTTGTGCCATAAATTAAATCAGTTCAGATATTTTTTTCCCATCAGCTGTGTAAATTTCATCAAACATGAAATTCTCATAAAAAGTATAATCGGTTTCGGGTTCTGTGGAAGCATAAAATATAGCTTTTGATAATTTTTCAATTGAAGGATAATCATATTCCATAATCTCAAAATTTGAAAAATTATCTTCTGTTGACCTATATTGAGTATGAAAAGCTGCGTTTAGAAATATTTTATGAGTACCATATTGAAAGTATCTCAGATTGCTTCTTAATTCAAATCTGTAATAATAGCTATCATTCTTATAATCAGTTTTTATGCTGTACATCTGAATGGCATTATTGTCTTTGACAGATAGTATGACTTTTGAAACTATTTTCTGAAGCTCATCTAATATTTTAAATCCGGTGATGAGTTCTACTTTAAATATTGAGGATTTCAGATCATCATGAGAAAGGGGATTTAGCAACCGGTTTTTGATTCCGGTAAGTTCGTCAATAAGTAAGAATGGAATTTCATATTGATTGACTAACTTTTTAAACTGATCTATCATTTGTTGTAAAGAGATAAATCTGAAAGTATCTACATCTGTATCTTCTTCCTCTTTTAATTTATAAAACCAGGCATTATCATTTTCCGAAATTGAAAAATTCCTTTTTGACAAAGTAATTACACTATTGTCTCCCGATGTACCATTAAACCCCGGATAAAGTACATTTTCAGGTAAGATTCTCTTTAGCTCTTTTTCAAATGCCTTTCGCAGATAATTAGCACAGGCAGGATAATCTCCTTTTGTCAAATGGTATTCTGCTCTTTCTCTGTACGTATCAGATTTACGTATAAAAGGACGTTCAATATTATGACTATGGTTATCTACATAAAATTCTGTTTTTTCCCAGCCTTCAAGATATGATTTAGCAACATTAAACCATTCTCTGTCATAAGTAGTGAGGAAAATTTGAACGCCTTTAAATGAACTACGATCTCCGAGATCATCAGAAGTGAGTATTTTCAGTAGAGGAATTCTATTCGACATATCTAATCCAATAAAAATATCGTCTAAAAAAAGAATTTTTAATTCCGCAGGAGGAATACAGAGTTGATGTGCCAGAAATACAGAAATTGCTATAGCTGTGAGACGGGCTTCATTCAGCATATCATCATGCTCTGGCAAATTCTTACCAAAAAGTTTCACCTTAAATGAAATTGCAGGACTACTGAGTGCTCCATCTATTATTTCTCCATCTGTATATTGTATTTTTAAGCTGCACTCTTTTTGAAAAAAAGCAAGCAGTATATTTGCTTTTGTTTCAAGCTCTCCGAAAAGAGTAGCCACATTCGTATTGTAATCCGTCAAAGCTTCCTGGTTCAATCCTCCGCATTTAATCCAGAGATCTTTATAAGCTATTTTATTTTCTGGTTGTGCAGGAGCTGGAACAACCATATCTGAGAATAATCCATCTTGTCCAAGAAATAAAGAAACCAAATCGGGTTCCTGATTATCTTGTCTGAAATGTAGTTTAAGCAAATCCCTGTAACTGATAAATCCATTGGTAATATTTGCCTGAGTAATATAGTTTGTATCAACTCCTGACTCATTATTAATCAATAGGTATTGATTACCATCAGAGGAAAACCTATGATGGCTATTATCATCAATTTCTATATCAATAAAGGGCTCATCCGAAGTATTACCTTCTTCATAAAACAGGTTTTTCTGAAATGGCTTTCCTGTGTTTGATGCAACATTAAAAAAGTCTTTTAAAGCCCTGAATAGTGACGATTTTCCACTTCCATTTTCACCATATATCAATAAGTTCTCTCCGTTAGGGAGATCTATCGTATAACGAGACGATTCCTGATCATTATTTACCAGGAAAGCTCTGTAATTGCTTATGTGTATACGCTTAATTTTCATTCGTCAGTGTTTGATAAATGAGTTTGAATTCAGGAATCGTATTAATGGCATACACTGCTTTTTTTACAGTACTCTGTGGAGCATTCAGTATCTGATAATAGCTTTTTACTTGTTCTATATCATCATTAAAAGGCTCGATTTTTTTTAATTCCGAAAGAACATTTAAACGGTTATTTTTAAATATTTCCGGAAAATAAATCTCAAATACAGCTACATCCAGAACATTCATGAAGTATGAGCTTATTACCCTGTTTTCTCTTGATGCTTGGTCCTGCTGGAGACGTAATATACTTTCTACTAAAGCATTCATTGCTGGTGTATACTGCGTATCAGTGATAACAGGAAATTCTTTGATTAGTATTTCCGTTTTTTCTCCTTTTCGGCCTATATTGTAGAAAGCAAAAAGTGCAGAATTGAACAATGCCAGTAAATACTCTAAAGCGAGCTCTGAACTTTGAACAGTCAAGCAATTACTATCGGCAACAAAACCGCCTTCAGAAAGTGTGCACTTCTGATCAGTATATATAACAGGTGTTATAATGCTTTTCTCTTTTGTTAATATCTCTCCTGCATTTACAACCTGAAAATCAGGATAAGGTTTTATATAGTATCTATCAATATCTTCGGCTCTGATTAAGGGAACGCTGCTTTCTACTTGTTCCGGTACTGCAACAGTTTTTATTTCACCGGGATTATACTGTTTACTGTAACTTATATTAATCCCTTCCTGAAAATGAATAGACAGCTCTTTATTGAAGTTTTCTTTGTCCTTCATCGTTCTGAGAAGAAATGATTTCATTTCAGTACCTTTTTCCTCTGTTTCGGCTATCAAAGGATCATCAATATCTTCTTCATCCAGCTCATCAGGATAATCTAATATCTCCTTTAGAAACTGCTCATTTACTGCGTATTCAATTTTAATATCTTTTTCAATCCAAGGGAAACTTACAGCCAATCCTACAAACGGGATATCAGATAATGCAGGTTTCTCTAGGTCAGGTTGAGGGTTTAATATGTAAATCAATAGCAATCCCTGATTTTCTGGGCGAATTTCTTTAATTCTTACAGGACTTGGTTTATTTACCCGTGATGAATCTTTTCCTTTTTCTATTGCATCCTTTTTTGATTTTTCAAGAGCTCTTCTTATTTCATCATCTGTCAGATCAATGTATTCATGCTTTGGGTCAATAATATGTGATTTATTAATAGTATAATGATTTACCTGCGTTTCAGAATCACTTCGCCTAGTAAGTCCTACAGTTATATCCTCATTAATCTTTATGCCTTTTTTATCATCTGTATTATTAATCAGTACTACAGTCCAATCTGTAATCACTCCATGTCTTTGCTGTGCCTGAATATAATCTGACATCAAAGAAACATTAAATGATAGTTGTTTGGTTTTATATGCAGACAAAAAGCTAACAATTCTATCAGCATTGTTTTTTCCTCTCCATACAAAATGATTGCGGAATGCAGCTTCTGAATTTGAAATTCCATCAGGTAATCCCAAGCTATTGATAAATGAAAGAGCGAGTGTATAATTGGAAAGATTTGCTGTATCGTTTTTACGGAAAGAATAGGTTTCTTCAAGCTCTCCAGAATAACTAAGCTCCATAATTTTCTTGTATCTGAACTTGTTTGCCGCAGTTACTACCAGTGAACCAGGATGCGTCCTTATTTTCAACCCATATTCAGCAGGTGTTTTATCAAGGTCTCCCATTCGGTCAAATTCAGCCCGCATTTCTTCCGTAGCCACTGTAATATGCTGATACCATTGGACAAGCTCATTACTCGTAAATAATCTGCACAAATCCAGATATCCTGGACGGTAGCCAAACCATCTGCCCATCTGCATCAATGTGTCGTACATTTTTGACGCACGAAGGAAATAGGTAATCGTCAGCCCTTCAAGGGTAAGTCCCCGAGAAAGTTTGTTACCTCCAACTGCAATTACAGAAAGTCCGTTTTTATTATCATAATAATCAAGCGGACGGATATTTTTATGTTCAAGTCCTTCAACTCTTGTGTCGCCATGTACAGATCTGACTTCTATTTTAGCTACTGCCGGATATAGGTGAGATTCTATATCCATCCAGGACATTTCTTTTATGGATGGATCTTTGACCGTTGGATTAGCTATAATATTTTTTGTAACGGGTATAAATTCTTCATTCCATAGATGTTCAAGTTCTCTCAGGAATGCATTATCATTAAATTCTACTAAACGTGCGTATGTTTTTACCTGTTCTTCTACCAAACGGCCAATTCTGGCCTGCCATTTTATAAACCTTGTTACGTGTATCAACATTGAGTTATGTTCATTTTCCTGACCACGGGCTCTTCTGGCTGCACAGGATAAAAAGAAACATTTTATTGCTTTATGAAGGCTTGGAGGGAGTTCATCAGGTTTCTCATCATCCATTTTATGCCCATCCTTTATATAATTCAAATAATCATCTACGGGTACTATTAAATCATTCAAGGGAGGCGACGGATTATCATAATCTTCAATGGATTCAATAGTCTCGATACCAAAAATTTTTTCTGGACCGATGTAATTAGAAGGAGCTGGTATATTAACAATAAAGTTTTTAGGGAAAATGTCGTTTCCTAAAGATAACGGTATGTTATGGACATTATAATCCAGTCCTTTAACATCTTCATCTGTGTATTGCTTTACAAAAATATTGGCATAAGGAGTAGCAGTATAACCAATATAAGCACTTTGTTCGAACAATTTCAGCATAGAACGGATACAGGCATTGATTCCTGAAACATAATTTTTACTGATGTTAATGGATGCATTATCTGCTTCATCATCAATAACCAGCAAAGGCAGATTTTTGATCTGCTTTTTTCCATCCTCCATTGTTTCTGCTCTGGTTGCCAGCCAGCCCAGCAGATTTTTCATCACAGAAGCATTTTTCTTGATGACAAGTACGATCGGATCATTACTACGAATATTTATACCCGAAGTTTCAGAAGCTCTTCTATTGAAATCTCCATTAATTTCATTTGTAGTCAGAGAATGTGCTACCAGATTCGGATCAATCTTACCTACACCGATTCTATTTGTGGTTTGGGTTATACTTCGGGCTTGCTGGGTATCAAATCCCAGAAACCCTTCATCAATACGTAGCTGGGTCTGTGAACGTAAACTATTGTGAATCCCTGCTAATACAATAATCAACCTATATCCGGCATCCGCAGCCTTACATATCAATCCAATATAATTTCCGGTCTTTCCGGATTGTACATGACCGACAATTAACCCTCTTTTATCAAAAGGAATATTGCTTCCTGGTCGTATCAATCTGTCAAGAATATCGTCAGTCAGATTGTCCATTTTATTCAGTGTGTCCGGAGCATAATTCTTTTGTTCCAGCAACCTTCTGTAACGCTTCCAGAATTTCCACGATATCTCTGCTTTTGCATCTTTTATCCAGGGAATTCTCTTTTTATCTTCTTCAGCATCTAGTATACGATATTGGTCAGAAAAGACTGCATATAATGATTCCAGTTCATCACGAAGTATTGTCAGGTCATCCTCAGAAAGAGAAAATAGCTTGTTTACATTCTCAACTGTATTTTTTATTAAATCGGCATTCATGCTTTCTGTAAATCCTGAAAGCATTGTAATACATACATTTTTTGCCTGTTGATAATTACTCATAGACATTCAATTAATTCCGGATATTCGTTAAATGGTTCAATCAGCAATAATCTGCTTTTTGCCTGTTCCGGTGTGTTAGTATTCAATAATGAATGATATACTGTTTTCAGTAATTCTTTCAATTCATTAGAAGCTGCTAACTTTTCAAATGGTCTGAAAAATGAATCCGGGTTTTCAGACTCATTAATAACAATCAATGGGACTGGTAGTGTTTCTTCCAGCAATCTGATAAGCGGTTTTATAGCTTTCAGATCCATTGATGAAATGAAGGGATGTTCCTGGTTTATTTCGTAATAACGCTTTCCATCCTTTTGCTTCTCTATCCATACGGGCTGAAAATGCTGAGTTGTGGAATTCCGTTGAACAACTTTACCTCTGTGCCTGTAAACCTCAACAGCCTGAGCTCTTACCAGAGACGCATAAGCTTTCAGATTGTCTTTTAACCCGAAAGGAGCTCTTGCAACTGATTTTTTAATATCAATCTGCCATTCTCCATCCAGACTATTCGGCAGGTCAATCATTATTCTTGCCAGTTTGAAGTGTTCTTCTTTTCTGAATAATCCCAACCATTCCCCACTAACCAGCATACGTTCATTCCTATACACATAAAATCCCTGTTGTGCATTCCATCCTCTGACACCTTCTGCATTTCTGAATTCTTCCGGTGTAAGCTTAGATTTATGAGGTAACACAAAGCCCCGGACTTTTATTTTCCCATGATGTAACGGTTCTTCAGGAAAACTTTGCGTTGCTGTATGCTGTATCAGAAAAGGATTCCAAGCCTCAACTTCTCTGCCACTGAAAAATATTTTTATTTTATTGCTTTCGATATACCGATGAAAAACTGTGGCAATATGTTTTTTGACACGTTCCATCGTTTGCAAAAATTTATCGAAAGCTATTTTATCGTCTTTGCCAACATCCTTTAACAAATAATCTATATCCCGCCAGATAACAATCGTTCCTGAAAATAAATGCTGCATTTGTTCACCCCAGTTCCCATCAGGTAACAATGCAATTAGTTTCCATTCCTTTGCATGATAGTATATATAATCCAGATCCCATGTCCAGTAGACAAATTCTTTTGATTTCTTTTTAGAAATGACCGTGAACTTTCTGCACTGTGAGAAAGAAGCTGTTTTCAATCCCAGACCAAAACGACCAAGATCATTTATATCTCGCTCTTCATTAGGATCCTTAGAACCTGGACGCATTGCGTTGATCAATTCATCATTCGTCATACCACAACCATCATCTTTCAATGAAAATGTGGTGTCTGCTCCATTCCAGTCAAAATCTATCCATATATTTTTTGCACCTGCTGATATAGAATTATCTAGAATATCTGCAACAGCTGCTTCCATACTGTACCCCACAGCCCTAAACGATTCGAGCATATTTACTGCAACGGGGGAAGCATCAGCAGTCAGATATTCTGAATAATCTGTAATCATGGTAAAATTTCTTTAAGCTGGCGAATTTCCTTTGATGATACTGTCCAATTCACCTGAATGACGGTTTGTAAATTTCTCTTTGGAGAGAGTTTTTTATATGGATTATTGATAACAGTAATAACCGGATTTTTATCAATATTACTCACAAGAACGAGATAGTAATCTGTTTTCATAATACCAGCTGTTTCCCATTCTTTTCCAGTAATTAGTATTCCCCCCTCATCCTCTGAAAAACCTTTAACTTCTACAGCATGTACTTTCTTATCAGAAACTACAATCTGGAAATCATACCCACAACCATAGTCTCTCATATCCACAAAGTCTTTTCCCTGAGGAATGTTTTCCTGACCTGATTTGAACCATTCTACAAAGATTTCCTCAGCTTTTTTTCCTGTAATATTTCGTGGAACATATACTCGCTTTTTCTTTTTTTCGTCAGGTAGAATTGTCATGAGCGGCTCTAGGTCTTCTGAAGCTTCAATATCTTTTCTTTTTGACAGAATATCCAGAACGATACTTCTCAGAGTCGGTTCATCAATATCCTGCAAGGCATTGATTGTATTAATTATGCTCATGGTCATGGCTCTTTTATGCCATCCTTTACGGTGCGGATGGGCAACATCAAATTCATCACGCCTGAACTTAATGTAATTAGGTAGTACATCCAAGGCTTCCGCGATTTTATGGAATGCTTCTTTATCTGTTTTATATCCAAGTTTAGCCAAAGCAACTTTATCAAACCTTGACAAATAATATGTTACAATATGTGCCAGTTTTCTATTGCTATCCATTACTTAACGTTTAAAAGGTTTGTTGCCTGATTACTTCATTGGGTTGGTTATTTTGTATGGGAATCTGAGTAAATATCTCTGCCACAACCTCCGCTATCTGATACGCCAAGTATGGAGGAACAGCATTCCCCACCTGGTGAAACTGTTGTGTACGTCCGCCACAGAAATAATAATTATCAGGGAATGTTTGTACACGGGCGGCTTCTCTCACTGTAAAACTCCTGCTTTGTTTCGGGTCATAGTGGATGAAATAATGCCCATCTTTGGATATGTGACTTGTAATTGTAGTCGCTGGTATATCCGGCAGCTGCACCCTGAAACGATCTGTAAATTTTCCTGATTCGGCATTTTCATGGTCAGGCATTAAACCCTCTCCAGCATCCCGGTAATCTTCAAGACGTGGAAAATTACCATGCAATTCTGTATAACGACTGGCAAACATATATCTCTTGATATCCTGAAGTAGATGTTTACGTGATACATGATGAAGTATCCCCATGAGATTATTGTCCGAGTACCAATTTAACAAAGGGTGATCTGCCGATAAACCATAATCTTCCCCTGGAAGAAATTCTTTTCCTAAAGTCTTAGGAACAATTAATTGTTCTTCTGTTTCATCAATTCCAAGGATATAATTAATTTGATTATTAAATTCCTCCATATAAGCTGACCACTCTTCAAAGCAATCCTTTACTTTTTCATAGTGTCTCTTTTTTTTAAAATGACCATCTTCATATATCTCCATCGTAAAATGAGTAAACCTACGAGTAATGCCACTTCGGATTTCTGGTAGCCCTCCAATAACAGAGAACAGAGATACTTCCTCTCCTTTTTCAAGAATACGCTTAGGGGCCGGAATATCCTCGCGGATTCCTAATAAAATAACCCTGTGCCTTTTTTGAGGTATTCCATACTCTTCAGACTTAATAATAAAGTCATTATGATTAAAAACCGGATTCCCCGCTACATCATAACTATCCGGAACCTGAGTGAGTGAATATATGCGATAACAAACATGTGGTTGGTTGTTATCCTCTATCTCTCCTTCAGAAATACAGGCTCCTATCGGGTCGGAAAGATCTTCCAGAATTTTATTGAAAATCAGATTTTCTTCTGTTTTGGCGGATAATATCCCCTTTACATTTTCCATCACAAAAGCTGCAGGTTTATGAACCGCAATTATTCGTAAATACTCTTTATAAAGACCAACCCTTTTATCTTTTGTCTCGTCAAGTATTTTTTCCTGCCTTCTTGATCTTCCAACCAATGAATATGCCTGGCATGGAGGACCTCCAATTAAAACCCAATTAGTTCGCCCCTCCAATGCAGCCTGAATTTTATTATCAATCTCTTCGTTCGTTAGCGGATTGGTATCTCCTTCATCCGGATCCCCCAATGTTCCGCAACAAGCTTCCAACTCACTAGAAGCAGCTTGTTTTGGAAATCTGTTATATAACTCATCAATGGTAATTTCTCCCCTAACAAATGAATAATAGTCTTTTGGTACATGACCATTAAATTCTCTGAAAAAACTTCTAAGTTTTAACGTTTGGTGAGCACAAGAGTCTTTCTCAATGGAAAGTTTAATTTTAAACACATGTTCCTCATTCTCATTTAAAACAGAAGAAAAACCCTCTCCAAGGCCACCCGGACCCGCAAAGAGGTCAATTACAGGTATTGGCATATTTTAGTATATAAATCAGTTAATGTTTTGTTTCTTTTTTCCGGCTTGAGTTCACATTCCCAAACAATCAGCGAAGACCACCCCAATTGATACAACTTCAGGATAGTTTCATCATCATGCTTCACTGTCTTGCCTATCTTCTCCAACCACCATTCTGTTCGTGTTTTTGGTACAACAAAATATTTGCATCCTTCATGACCGTGCCAGAAACAGCCGTGAATAAAGAGCACTACGTTGTATTTTGGGAAGACCAGGTCGGGTTTTCCCGGAAGAGTTTTGTCATGCAATCTGTAACGCAGTCCTTTTCCAAACAGAAATTTCCGCACAAGCATTTCCGGTTTCGTGTTTTTAGAACGAATCCGGCTCATGTTGTAGCTTCTGGTCTCTATGGAATGTACGTCTGACATTTTTTTAAATGCACACATTTCCGCAAACAGTGGAATGTGCCTATAAAAATAGGTAAGATAACGAGATAATTAAGAATCTGTAACTGATTTTTTGCCCACCCTTTAACACTTTTCAAATGAAATCTCCTGATTCAATCAAAAAAGGCCAAATACACTAGCTGTATCCGGCCTAAAGACAAAATTCAAAACGCTACAGTTGAAAAAATTCGTTATGCCAAATCATAACCGAAAGTTGCTGCATTGCATGGCGGACAGAGGTGTGACCGGTTTGCATACTTCCCCGTAAAAGGGCCCGGAGTGTGGGGATGGTTGTCTGGGGACGAAATGAGAATCGCATGTTTTACAGGGTTTATTTCCTGATGTATAATCTTCTGGATACAATTCGACAATCCAAAGATGGTGCTGTTATTTTCTTCCATCACCGTGTAAATTGTCTGGAATGGGAAAACAACCTCTTTGACATCCACCCCATCACGATACTTTTCATGGTTTTCCGTATCACTGTGTTTGATAAGAATTTTCTCCCTGTAATTTTTAACAAACCGATCCCTTTCAGCAGGTGTTGCCGGAATAAATTTATTAGTTGCGTCAAGCTGAAACAGTTCTGATGGATTAGAATCCGCACGAATGAATTCATGATTATTTGAGTTTGGATAATAGCCGTTCCAAATCAAAACCATTGGCTGAAAGATCGGGTGAATCTCGAAGACTCCAGTGCTGACTTCTTTACTCCCCAAAATAATTTTCAGTACTGTAATGTATTTTTTGGGTGTAGCCGGTACATAATTTAATATCAAATTAAACAGTACGTCCAGCTCGGTTTTATCAATCATTCCATTCCCAATAGGATAGGGTATTGGCTGAGCATTTAATTGCAGATACGCTCTGCAATTCATAATCCGGTTGTTCGCTTCGGCAACATCCACATCTGCCAGTTCCAGGCTAAGTTGATCTTCATTCTGAATCGGATCAAGAAACTCATGGAGTTCGATAAGCTCTTCAAATGGAGTAGCAATTACTTTAATCATGTTTAAAAATTTAATTGGTTTCACGTTTCAAAAGTCTGATAAACAATTACTCAGATCAATTTTTGCACGTGATACTATTCCCCTTTAAACAATAGAAAAACACTGGCTTATTTCGGGGAAACTACCCTGGTAACCATTAATTTCTTTTAAAATCTTTGCTCCCTAACTTTAAACAATTCATAATGGAAAAATTCATTACACTCGTAACAGCTCTTCTCACTTTGAGCTTAATTTCTGAACGGGTTATTACCTGGTTTAAACTCTATTTGGGACAAGAGGGAAACAAATTGCTTCTCATGTCTGTAGACAACAAGGCCTATTTAAAACAGGTAGATGATCCCACCAATCCGGTTCGGGAGCAAAAAATTACCGGTCTAAACATCATTATTTGCATCCTCATTGCTCTACTGATGAATGCCAATGTCTTTGATTTTCTTCGCGAAAAAAATCCAACAGAAAATTTGGGCTGGAAAAATTTCTATACGGACAGCAAAACTCCGGATTCCTCAAAGTCTAAAATCGCCTATACCAAAAGTGAAGCTCCAAAAAAAGAGAATTGTGATACTTTGAACTGTAAATCCCAAACGGGTGATACTGAATCTCCGGGAAAGAAAAAACCAGTTACGTTTTACATCGTTTTCTACTCGATTGTCGGCTGCACGCTCACGGGTTTCTGCATGAGCCTGGGCTCCAAATTCTGGCATGATCTGCTGGATCTGCTCAATTCCATTAAAGAACTACGCAAAAACAAAGTTCTGCAGGAGGCGAAAAACGTAACTCCTCCAAAACCAGAGGAGACGAAGAAAGGCCCCCAGGGTAATCCCGAGGGCAATTCCAACTAATCAGATCCGGTAAAGTCTGCTAAGAAAGCAGCATCACTCCACCGGGATCGATTGAAAACTATTGAAGTAATTGGTCGGATCCCAATGCTTTTTCACTTCTTTCAAACGGGGAAGATTTTGACCGAAATACAGTTGCAGAGCACCTTCCAATCCTCCGGACAGATTCAAATCAGAGTCGGGATAATTGTAATAGCAGCCATCCACATTATCCGTCGGATCGAAGCGGGGATTGGGTGTTCCGCCTGTTTTCCTGTAAACAGCCGTATAGAAGTCATTCATCCAATCCAGGAAAGCCGCATCGTCTTTTTCTTCCGTCCAATAGGCCTGATACTGTAATTTCAGCACAGAAGAACGCTGAGGAATTGCCGTTGCGGTTGGAGCGACCTCGTTAATTTGGCCTCCATACGTATCTATCTGCAATAAACACTGTGACATATCCTGCGGTGTAAGTGTCGGCGGAACCAATTGGAGGTATTCGTATATGGTTTCGACCTGATCCATCGGGAATCCTTTGCGCATATAGGCCGATTTGTATTTTCCGCGTTGGTTGGCCCCCGAACCGTTTAAGGTTTGAACCGCTTCATAAAACGTATAGCTCAAAGTATGGGCTGCCGGCTGAACAAATCCGCCTAAGTGAGTGACCGAAGGGGTCGTTGTGAGCTTGTAGGCCACGAATCCGCCAAGATCGTGAAGCAGCGTGTCGATATACCGCCCTTTAATTTCAGCAGGATCTTCGGATTGTAAAACAGCGGTTTGGATGGTCATGACGATTTCTCCCTGGGATTGATGATGCAATGCCAGGATTCCAAATTGCCTCCAGTTAGCAGGATCTTCGGCGATTGCTGTAAACAAATTCAGAACGGAAGACAAAATCTCCGGTGTGAGATTACTCCATTCGATACTTAATTGCGTGATAAAAGCAGAAACAGGACTGTCGGGTAATTCCTTGAAGTAATAGCGGGTAATCACCCCGAAATTCCCACCTCCGCCACCACAATGTGCCCAAAAGAGGTTTTGTTCATCCGGATCTGTAGATTCCCTGGAAACGTATTTCAACGCTGCCGGTACATCCGGTCCTTGTTTCACCACCACGTCAACTCCTGTCAGCCAGTCGACCGTTAATCCGTTCAGGCGGGACAATAACCCATAACCACCTCCGCAGATATGTCCGCCCAAACCAACCGAATAACAGGATCCGGCCGGGAGCACCTTTCCATAATCCCGGAAAAGGCTGTTGAATGCGCTCCAATTGGTTCCTCCCGAATCCAGGTAGTATCCTTTTTGGGAGTCATATCCGTAACCATTTAGCGCAGATACGTCGATGATCGCTCTGGTTTTCGGACTGAACACAAAGTTCTCGTAGCAATGTCCGCCACTCTTGATTTTGACATCTCTTCCGTATAGGGAGATTGCTTCCTCCAAAGCTGCTTTAGCTCCTTCTGCGGAATAACAGACGTAGACCATTTCGCAATGGGCTGCCTGCCACCGCTGGTTAAATCCTTGTAAAAAACTGGGAAATCGTGGATCTGTTGCTGAAACCGGGTATTTGGAAAAACCCTGTAAGTTGTTTTGCTGGCTCATGTGAATAGTTTAATGGCCGAAAGATATCATTTTTAGACTTTCACGGATAGCTCCTATTCTATTTTATGCAAAATCGCCGGGATTACAACTCTTCAAACAGCTGATGTTTTAGCACAAACAACACCAGTCCCGTTTTGGATTTGATGGCAAATTTGTCGAAAATCGCTTCGCGGTAACCGTCTACGGTGCGGGCACTCACCTGCATCTGGTCGGCAATTTGTTCGTAGGTGTATTCTTTTTCGTGACAAACCAGGCGGAGAAATTCGCGCTCCCGGTCGGTGAACTGTCCCAAAATCTTGTCGCGCTCGGAAGGTTTGGGAGGTTCCACTTCTTCTCTGAGGGAAAGCGTCAGGAATTCGTTGTGGTAATACCCGGTGTTCAAAATGGAATGCAGCGCGTCTTTCAGTACTTCGGCACTACAATTTTTCTTCAGGAATCCGCGAACACCGTTCCGGAACAGGCGGATAATGGTTTGCTCGTCACTGTCGAGTGTGAGGATGAGAATCCGTTGATCATTGCCGGAGTTTTTCAACTCCTGTACCAACTCGGAACCGTTCATTCCGGGCATGTTCAAATCGACAATCACCAAATCCGGGTTTGGCTGCATGGGAAGGGCTTCCAGGAAAGCGGTTCCGGAATCAAATTGGGCCATAACGGAATAATCTCCCAATTTCTCGATTAATTCTTTTAGTCCGTTCCGGACAATCACATGATCATCCACCAGAACAATTCTTCGTTTATCCATGAAAAGCAGCCAGTTAACCAGTTTAATCTGGTACTAATGTGGCAATTTTTTCAGAATATAGGTAGTTCCTTCCCCAATTTTTGTGTGAATCGTACATTCCAACTGGGCCAACGCGGTTCTTTTCAGGATATTGCGGAGTCCGGAACCTTTGTTTTCCCTGAAAGTTTCTTCGTAATCAAAGCCTTTTCCATCGTCCCGGATGCACAGTTCGAACTGCTCAGAATCTGATTTCAGGGTAATCACGACCTGCTTTGCTTCCGCGTGTTTCATTACATTCTGAATGATTTCCTGGAAGATGCGGAAAATCATCAGTTCCTGGTCACTTTTGAGCGGAGTTCCGGTAACCTCATCCTCTATCCGGGCAACAAAGCGCTTCAGTTTATTCAAGCGGTCCACTTCCAATTTTAAAGATGCAAGCAAGCCGCTGTAGGAAATGAAGTCATTGTTCAGGGTTTTACTCAGCAAACGCAGCTGTTGCCGCACTTCTGCGAGATAGATTTCGAGCGGTTTAAACGATTCCTGGTTCTCCGGATCATCCAGTTTCCGGTTTTCAATTTCAATGTGCATCGCCGTAAGCAGCTGCCCGATGTTGTCGTGCAATTCGTTGGAAAACTGGCTCATCACGTGTTCACTCACTTCTGCTTCTACCCGGCGCAGTTCCTGCTCAAAAGCCAGTCGTGTTTCCGTGAGTTCATGCTCCTGGCGCATCCGCTGGCGGTTGGTCATAAAAAAAGTAATCACAATTCCCGCAATCAGAAGCAGAATGAGCAGTGTTGCCGCAACAATACTTAAAATAATATCGTTCATACGTTCAGGGTTTTCTGTTTTGTTTTTCGATAAATCAACCAAAACGCAAGTGCCAGTAAGAGGTAGCGGAGGTTTGCCAGTACTCCGCTGATTAAGTAGTATAAAAAGGTATTTGCCTCCGGGTTTTCGGTTTGCAGGTAATTCATCATCGAAACGTAGGGAACACTGCATGCGAAGTACATCAAAATACCCAAACAGGCCCATTTTTCAGGAGAACGCCACAAACGCACACTGGTTTGTTGTCCGAAAGTGTACAAAACCAGGGAAAAAACCAGGGTAATGAGCATACAGGCGGTTACATCGGCGTAATTCAGGTAGACTTCAAATCCTTGCTTCCCGATCTGGATTCCCAGCACCAACAGGAAAAGCGAAAAGGCCCCGGCACTTACAAACGTCCGAAGCGGTTTAGGCAATACAAACCAGGCCGCAGTAAAGAGCAACCCGGTTTCGATTATGAGGTGAATATTCATCAGCCAGCGGTTATCCACTTCCTGTCCTGCCGACTGCTGGCTCCAGGTGACCGAATAGGAACCGGCATAAAACAGGCTCCAGATGATTACCTGCAGCAACAGGGTTCTGAAAAAACGGTTCATCGATCGATACGCAAGAAGCCCGGTAAAAACGGCCAGTGATAAACACGTGATTTCTGTGAAGAGTGTAAGCATGTCGGTTTCAATGCGGTAGTGAGACATGCTAAGATACTGTTTTAAGTTAGAACTTTTTCTTATGCCAAATCAAACCCGAAAATCGTACTGCATGGCGGGCAGAGATGTGAGCGGTTGGCGTATTTAGCCGGCGCTGCCTGATGTTCTTTAATCGCTTCGCCGCTAAAAATGAACATGTGTTTGATGGGGGAAGTCTGATCCGATCTGATTTCGCGTATTCCGTTTGTTACAAAAAGTGTTTCAGACGGTGTTTCATCCAGCAACTTGTAAATTAACTGAAACGTTACCAAACAAGCCGTTACATCATGAGCCGCGTTAAAAGGATCATAATTTGCTCCTCCAATGGTGTGGATGAATGACATGTCTTTTCTGTAATTCGCAACCAATTTGTTCTTTTCTGCTTCAGATACAACGGCAAAATCATTCCCGTCGTAGATATAATAGTTCCCATATCCCGTATCCTGAATCACATACCGATCTTTTTGCGCAGATCCATCGTAATCCTTCCAGTCCAAACATACCGGCTGATAAATCGGGGTAATTTCCGTGCTTGTTTCATCAGTAGCCATAAAAACAAGTAAACCGGTAATATACTTCCCAATAACTTGTCGCTTGCCAGTTACCTCATTAAAAAGAGGTTCAAACTTATTCATTGAAACCTGATCGCACAAAAGTGGCTTCACATACTGATTTCTCAAACGCAGATACAGATGACATTTTATGACATGATCGTATGCATCCGGTTCATCCAGAATAGACATCTGGAGATCAATGAGCGATTCGTCTAATAAACCGTTCAATGAACGATGTCTTTGCACAAACGGGATAACATTTAAAGGATTCGACAGCATAGTTTTAAGAGTTAAAAGTTTCCCAAATGTGTTTCTTTTCAATTTACTGTCAAACTTTTCTCCCCGTGATTTTCCCCCTTTCGTACCCGGGAAAATCCCCGGATTCTCCTAAAAAAGCAAAAACAGGTATTTCTACTCTCTTCTGCATGCGGGCTTTGCCCTATTTTCGATTGAATTCTTAATTACTTCTATTCATGAAACAACGAACATTACCTTTGCTAGGAGGATTAGCTGTTATTAGTGCCTTGATACTAACCAACTGTGGTTCCGACGGAGAACCCGGAAAAGAAGGCACCTACAATGACAATGCTTCAGCTTCCTCACCCGATTCACTCTGTATTGTCAATCCAAGCTGGTTTCCCCACGCCCAGACTCCTGCTCCCGCTGAAGGAAAAGGAAGTCCGTTTGATGCATCGAGTACTACCAATCAAATCTTTCACCAGTGGTCATGGAACAAGTTCCTGTGGCTGACCAAGCCGGATAAGGGTGGAAATCCGCTATTCCTGAACACCTCAAAAGTAAAGCAGGTTACTTCAACCATGTTACCAATTTCTGTTCCTGACAGTACGTTGGTTGTACTCCAGGATACCGCACAGGCAGGAAGCAGTGCCCTTCTGCAAACCAACCCCGGTTACAACAACGGAGTTGGCGGGAAGGTTTATTATTCGATTCATATGAATCCCCTGATGTATGATGCGGCAGTTGCTTTTGGACTAGGAATCAAAAACGGAATTATCAAGCCGACCAACGATAAGGTATTTCCGGTAGGGTCTTTCGAACTGAAAGTAGCTTGGGTTCCAATTTCAGCTATTCCCCAATCGAAACAATCTTTATATTATACAACTACTGCGTCACTTTCTACCAATGCCGGTAAGAGCTTTACGAATACGAAAGTTGCCCTGATCGGGATGCACGTAGTGGGTATCGTAGAAAATCACCCGGAATTTATCTGGGCTACTTTCGAGCATGATGACCTTTCTCCGGATTATGATTGGAAAGCAAAATCAGCAAGCTCCGATTTAGACCAGCTTTTGTTTAAGAAAGGTTCAGTTACAGGGATCGGGGGAATCACGTACAATTCAACTTCTCAACTCGGAAATACTCCAAACCAGGTTTTTGATTTATTCCAATATGGCGTTCCTCTAGACAGTGATGGTAATTTCATGATGAATACTTCCCAATCCGGATCTGCTGAATTTCAGAATATTGACGGGATCAATCAATGTGTCAAATCGCAATTGGATGATGTTTGGGCAAATTACTTCTACAACGGATCCATCTGGTTGAACATGGACGGAACAACGCATGCACAACAAGCACAGATTATTGATAGTCTGGGGAATAATATGGGGAATGCAACTACAGGAAGTTATGCCCGGGGAAGTCTCAACTGCGCCAATGTAACTATGGAAAGTTTCACCCAGACCTTCGAAGACTCCATTCAGGCAATTAATGTCAATAACCTGGTCAACTGTTTTACATGCCATTCTTCGTCCCAAAAAGATAAGGCTACTAAGCAAACAATCACCTCACCGTTATACATCAGTCATGTTTTCAGGGATTATGTACGTCTGAAACAAGGAGCGACTCCGAAGCAAATAGAAGAGTTTAAATCTGCTGAAGAACAGCGCATTCTCAAATTCGTGAGGGCGAGATAAGTTCTTGCTCCAATACAAGTAATATGAAAGCGCGGCTGTTATAGCCGCGCTTTTTGTTTGTCAAGACCATTCTTCAACCACCAAAGACTCGTTTTGTCTTTAAAAACACATCCCAATCCGACCCATTTTTGAGCACAGAAAGCCGTTTGGAAGGACAGAATCCAACAATGAAAATAAAAACAGTTAACTATCTGTTTTTCAATGAAATAATTTGTAATTTTTGAGATTAAAATAGCGAAAACTGTAAAAGGCATAGAGGATGTTAGAAACCTCTATGCCACTTTACCACATATCCACCTCTTAACTACCGACCGTTGTCAGTTGCGCTCTCTCAGGGAGGGTGGAAGTTTCCCTTTTTCAGTTGTTAGGAGTTGGAGTAGATTGTAAAAAACTAAAAATTACCTAACCATTATTTACGGCCTAAATATATAAAATAAACCATTAGGTTGGTAACTTTTTGGTTGTTTATCTTAAAGTTGTTTACTTTTTGGTTGCTTTCACGTTGTTTTGTATTAGTATGAACAAAGAAACAGAGGCGGAAAATGGTCAAATGAATGGTGACCAGGAACTTATTGAATTAGGAAAAAGAATAAGGGCCTTACGGATTGCCAAAGGATATAGAAGTGCAGAGAAATTTGCACTCGACCACAACTTGTCTCGCGTTCATTATGGTCGTTGGGAATCCGGGAAAAAGAATATCACCTATAAGAGTCTGCTGATTTTAGCTCGTGCACACGGAATGACATTACCGGAGTTTTTAGCGGTCAAATTATAGAACAGATAGCGGGAGGATAATACATAAAACGGCGCTTCTGTCAATCGGGTGATTGTTGAAAGAGTAAATTACTTTCCAGGGTTAAAAGCATCTTTAATCATTTGCATGCTTTTGTGGAATTTTTCTTCGATCTTTTTATCCTGTTCGGCTCTTTCTGCCCAACTGTTGGTTACAACGGGGATCGACTCCGTGGATCTGAATGCGACGTGAACACCTGGTTTCAGTTCGCGCCAGACAGGCATTTGTGCTTCGTCATCCTTCTTTTGATTCTGACGAGTCGATTTTTTCACCGCACTATCCTCGATTCCCACGATCGCTTCCATGTTATATGTATTTATATGATAACCCATATCCTAAGACTCTTTCTAAATTAATTGTTTTTTAGCAATAAAACACCCGAAAAGTGTTAAATTACTGCAACCATATCCGTCAGGGTTTCCATTGTTGAATAAATCGCAGCTTTTTTCGTTTCGTCGTCGATCAGAATCCCGCTATTCAGCATCCGGCTTTCAACGGATAAAACACCCAACACTTTAATCCGCTGTCTGTCGGGCAGTGTTTCCCTTAAAATAATCGGGCAGGAAGCCACCATCGTAATTTTATCTGTAAGCCGGACCTGTGCAGATGTGAAGTTAAATTCCTTTTCAAAGTTGTGGCTGGCAGCTTTCATTTTCTCCAGGTCGAACGAAAAAAAATCTTCCTGTTCGTAAGCCATGCCGCAAACTCCTTGCTTGGTGGTAATTTTCAAGCGCTTGTTCACATGGTTTCTACCACATTCCCACACCACATCAAAAACCAGCGGGAAAAACACGATTCTGCCCGGCTGGATGCAAAACAATTTCCTTCGGGGTTTCATCACGTTAAAGCTGACATCAATCCCGGAGTTCGTTTTAATCGTTTTAATGGACTCCAGTGCTGTTTGTGTAAACTTCTCCCAGCGTTCCTTATTGCGTTCCTGTAATTCCTTGTATGGCGTCCGGTAGGTCATGAAATGATTCAGTAATGACGCTGCAATCAGGAAGGCGGTAATGATGGTAGGACCGTATTCTCCCAGGTATTCGGTAATGCTTTTTTTGACATCACTGATGTTGACAATGATGACGGCAATACCAATAAGCGGCATTAAAAAATTATAGATTAATTTTTTCATAATGATTTTGGCGGTTTATTAAACGAATGGCGATTAGATTCTAAGCAAATATACTCCTTTTAAGCGAATATTTAAGCGTTGATCCGAAAGTTCTTTCGATAAAACGTTTTGCGTTTCGTCTTATTGTAAGCAAGATACGAAAGATCGGTTACAAAATCCCTGCCATACTGCAGACTGTACAACTATCTTGCAAAAATGATTTATAATTCGTAACTTGAAGAAATGAAGTACATCTTAAAATATGTTTTCAGCCGTTCCTTTCGCGTAAAGGAACGACGTGATCTGATGCGTCAGGGCATTGGAATTTTAATCCTATTGGTATTGGGAATATTGGCAGATCAATAACATTTCTGCACATTAAAAAGGCCGTCGGGAATGACGGCCTTTTGTTTTTGGATGGCTTCCAAATCATGGAAGCAACGTATTAAAGCATTTTTTGAGGCAATACAGAAGGTAACTTGAGTTCTGGAATGGTTACGTACCGACAATTAATGTTTTTAATCTCTTCGCCCTTTATTATAAACCCATTACCAGGTATTTTATACTGAGTGTCTTTGCAAAAAATTTTATGATTTGAAAATTCTTCCAAAGGAGTCCTCGTAGCATCCGTAATACGGATAAATTCCAGTGATCCATCTTTTTTTAAATTATAGTCCAGAAGATAGCCGCTAAAGATTATTGGAGAATGATCTATCACGCACAAAACATCAACAATCGTAGATATTTTCTTTACGATCTTGATTCCATCTTTAGACCTTTCAAAAGCCTTGTCTCTCCCAGACAACATGTAAAACCAATCATTACTAAACCTTAAAATACTATATTGAACATCTAATCCCAGTTCTATGACCTTTTCGCGTGTATAATTGCCTAACCAAATACCAAACACACAACTAACTAAAGAATATACCAACATCTGAAGAACTTCGTTTGGGCCAGGAGGGGTATGTTCAATAAAAATTTTATTATAGAGTTCTCCAATATTTATCCCAAGGTAATTTAGCTGGTTAAATGACCATGAAATAAAACAAAGGGAAAGAACTCTAAAAATGATATACATGATGGCATAAATCACTATTGATATTGGAGTTCCCCACAATAAAAATATATGGAGACTGCTATCCTGCAAATCTCCCTTTGTACTTACCCAATATCTTCTCAGGAAAGCAAAACCAGGCAGAAGTAATAGTAAAACAAATGCTGTAGCCAGAAGGGCAGTAGAAATTGAAGGCAATGTGATAGTGATTTATGAAGTAAAAAGCTAGTTTCTGCTCATTCAGTAAAAACTAATGTTCTTTTTGTGTTTATTTAAATCCGGTTTAGTAATACCCTTTAACTTATAATAATCATCATCCGGAATAAATTCTATCAAATATCCATCTTCAACTATTGCATAAATATGCTCTCGTAATTCCTCATCATCAATCCAATCCGCAAAAATCTCAGCTTGGTGTTGATCCACTCCGACAACGTTCCTCATGAAGTATGCAAGTTCACGTGGAAAAGAATCAGTTGGATCCCATTTCACATGGTGGAGCGATCCTACTCTTTTTTTATCTTTTTCAATTGTAATCATGATATGGACTTATCGTTTAAACAAGATACTAAATCTCCCTGTATTTAACATGAGTTTTTATGTGAATAGCTCTCTTTACTTATTAAACAGCTAATGTACAATATAGATACGATTGATTATCTATTTCGTTACACATTCAATCTGTTAATTAATCTTATACGCCATTCTATGCTAAGAAAGACGAAAAGAAAATACTGATTAGCATACATTTTTTATACAAAAAAAGGTTGCCGAAATCTAGCAACCTTTTCAATATAAACGATAGCCCTAAAATCCCAAACAGATTCCTTTAAAAGGACTACATCGGCTGAATGGTTTCCACCGCTTCACACATTGGCGTGATTTGCTCCAAAGTCAGCGGAGCAACGCGCTTGTCGTAGAAGCGGTACAGTTTTCCTTCGATCTCGATGTATGATTCGAAATGCACCATCTCCCGACCCATCATGCTTTCTTTGTAAATGACGGAATGCTCTTTTGTAGAAATCAGTTTTTTGTCCGGATCCGCTGCAATATTTGCTTTCAATTTGTCGAGTGTCATATCATACGCCGACTCTACGGAAATCACGAAATTGGTTCCGGAAATGTAATAGCTGTACGTTTCTTCTACCGCTTTCACTCCTGCCGGAACAATCATCGTAGCGTTGATTTCAATTGGAGCAAGGCTGATGCGTTCCTTACCTGCAGGAACAGCCGTTTTAGACGTTGTTGTTCCGCCCTGAGCAGAAACGTAAGTCGTGCAACCAAGCGTTGCAAGGATTGCAAATGCAATAGCTTTCTTCATGATGTGTGTTTTAGACCGCAAAGATAACGCTCACCGGTTAATGAGGTGTTAAGCGGGAGAGATAGTTTGTAAACGCGGGAAGATAGTTCATAAACGATGGTTGAATATTTAGGTTATCGGGGATACTAAGAGCAGATATCTATTTTACGGATTCTTTCAAACTGCTGATGTCCTGTCGTCTACTGTATATGGCATTATTAAAACAAATTATATACGATTGATCAAATATATCCAAAACAGGAAGATTGAAAAGCAAAAAAGGTTGCCAAATTTGATAACGGTATAACGATTCGATGACACTCTCGCTCTCAATTCTCACACTAGAAAAAAGCGTTTCTCAGAACGAGTGCGAGAGTGAGGCCAGAGGGAAAGAAAAAAGCGTCACTACTTTCGTAATGACGCTTTTTTCTTTGTAGCGGGGACACGACTCGAACGTGCGACCTTCGGGTTATGAGCCCGACGAGCTACCAACTGCTCCACCCCGCAATATATCTTTTGTTTGATTCTTGCTATTTCTTGTTACTAACAGTCGTTTCCGTTAGTGGAGTGCAAAGATACGCACTTTTTATCAATACGCAAGCTTTTTTTGAAAAACTTTTGGATTTCTTTCCTAATTCAGCAGCCCAATACCTGGATTATCCGGTAAATGGAGTCCGTTTTTCTATTGTTGTAAATCTACATCCAAATTATAGGTAACCGCGCTAACGCTTGTTACTTTATCGCAAGCTGACGCTTGCTCTTGTACGGAAAATCGCAACTGGGTCTGTTTGAGTACTGCTAAATCATGTTACTAAAATAGTAGCAACACGCATCTTTGCTTCAACTTTAAAACTTGAAACATGACACAGAAACCTTCATTTGCATTCATCGCTGCCAGCTGGGTAGCTTTCGGAACAGGCCTGATCGGATACCTTACCGGCGTCTTCAGTAACCCGGATTTACACTTGAGTGAGAAGGGATATTATTTCACCATCATTCTATTCGGACTCTTCTCCGTCATCAGTGTGCAAAAAAGCGTACGCGACCGCCTGGAAGGAATTCCGGTAACGGACCTCTATTACGGAATCTGCTGGTTTTGCACCATTCTCTCCATTGCCCTGCTCGTAGTCGGTTTGTGGAATGCCAACATGTGGGGAAGCGAAAAAGGATTCTTTGCCTTTTCATTTGTCCTCGCCCTGTTTGGTGCCATCGCCATTCAAAAAAACACCCGCGATTCCTTATCCAAAGAGAAACCATTCTAAATCCCGAATATCCATAAAAAGCTTGTTTGCCTTCGGGCAGACAGGCTTTTCTTACCTAAACTAAATTCTAAATAATATGAACCGTTTTTTCTTTATCGCTATCATGCTGCTGTTCGGAAGCAGTGTTTATTCCCAATCCTCCAGTGAAGAATGGGACGATTATTTCATGCCCGGAATCGGGTACAAGGTCTACACTCCGAAGAATCACTCCAAACTGGGCGTTTACCAGGGAATTGTGACCGAATTTGTGATTTACGCCAGTGCCAAAAACCAGGTTTCACGCATGAGCGGACCTGCACGGGTGAAGACCTACGCCAACCTGAGCATCTTGAAGAGCGACCAGGATTCGGCACGAAATATTTTCAACGTCAACTTCGGGCTGAATCTCTCTTTTGAAGGAAAATGCAACCGCAAGTACCTGATTCCGTACTTCGGACTGGAAGTGGGCGGATTGTTCCAGCGCAACTATTCCTCCATGCAGTTTACTCCCGTTGCCGGGGTTCAGCTGTTCTCCAATAAACGGATGATTTGGAATGTCCAGGCCGGTTACAATTACACGGTCAAATACTTCGAAGATTATTCCGGGATGCAGTACTCCACCACATTCAACCTGCTTTTATGGAATAACTGATCCGGAATAACTCCGGCGCTTTGCGCTCTTTACGGTTAATAATGAAGCCTAAAGAGCGTAAAGTGTTCTCACACTCTTAACCTAACATTCAGAGCAGAACGGTTTCACAAAAAAGCCTACAATTCAGAGACATTTGCAACAAACAAAATAAGAAACGTATCTTTGCACAAAAATTTCTGAATGATGTCTCACAAATCAGCTTTCGTAAACATTGTTGGAAGTCCGAATGTCGGCAAATCAACGCTTATGAACGGGTTGGTGGGCGAAAAGCTTTCCATCGTTACCTCCAAGGCGCAAACGACCCGGCACCGGATTCACGGGTTGGTGAACGGAGACGACTATCAAATCGTTTTTTCCGACACTCCCGGAGTGGTCAATGCGTCCTACAAGTTGCACGAGGCGATGATGAGCTATGTGGAAAGTTCCTTCAAGGATGCGGACATTTTATTGTTCATTACGGATATGAGTGAAAATGAAATGAACCACAAGGAAACCCTTGAACGAATCGTAAAATTGCGCATTCCGGTCCTGTTGATCCTGAACAAGATTGATTTGGCCGACCAAACAAAACTGGAAGAACGGGTACAATACTGGAAGGAAAAGGTTCCGAATGCAGAAATTATCCCGACTTCCGCCTTGCATAAATTCAACATCGATGTGATTTGGAACCGCATCCTGCAGTTGGCTCCGGAAGGTCCGGCTTATTTTGACAAAGATGAGTTATCCGACCGCCCGATGCGTTTCTTCGTTGCAGAAATGATCCGTGAAAAGATCTTTCTACACTGCGACAAGGAAGTCCCTTACGCCTGCCAGGTGGAAATCGAATCGTACAAGGAATCAGAGAGTATTGTCCACATCCGGGCACTGATCATCGTGGAACGCGATTCTCAGAAAGGAATCATTATCGGGAAAAAAGGCGATATGCTGAAACGGATTGGTCGCGATGCACGCCTCGACATGGAAGCTTTCCTGGGTCAGAAGGTGTTTTTGGAAACGTTTGTCAAAGTGGACAAAGACTGGAGAACCAGTGAACAAAAATTGAAAAAGTACGGGTACTAAAACCCGGGATTATCTATAACGCAGTGCTGTGAAGTACGTCTAAAACAACAAAGAATGGGAAATATTATTGCCATCGTAGGACGACCGAATGTCGGTAAGTCTACCCTCTTCAACCGCTTAACAGAAAGTTCCCACGCCATCGTAAAAGAAGTTAGTGGTGTGACACGTGACCGGATCTACGGCCGTGGAGAGTGGAACGGAATTCCTTTTTCTGTCATTGATACAGGTGGTTACGTCAAAGGTTCGGAAGATATTTTCGAAGGTGAAATCCGCAAACAGGTGGAAATTGCTATTGAAGAAGCAAATGTGATTTTGTTTGTGGTAGATGCTACCACCGGAATCGTAGACCTGGACGAGAAAGTGGCAAACCTCTTGCGCAAAACGAAGAAGAAAATCCTCGTGATTGCCAATAAAGTGGATAACAACGACCGCATCGGGATGTCGGCAGAATTCTGGTCTTTCGGACTGGGAGATGTCTTCGACCTTTCCGCGGCAAATGGTTCCGGAACAGGAGAAATCCTGGATGAGGTAGTGAAATACTTTGACAAGGAGGATCCGCGCGGCGAAGAAGAAGCAAACCTGCCTCGTATTGCCGTTGTCGGGAAACCAAACGTGGGTAAATCTTCCATGATTAACGCCCTGACCGGAGAAGAACGCAACATCGTAACCAATATCTCCGGAACAACCCGCGATTCGATTGATACACGCTACAAATCCTTCGGCTTCGATTTCATGCTGATTGATACGGCAGGAATCCGCAAAAAAGCGAAAGTAACCGAAGATATCGAGTACTACTCTGTCTTGCGCTCAGTTCGTACCATCGAAAATTCCGATATCTGTATTTTCATGATCGATGCAACGGAAGGAATCCAGAAACAGGACCTGACGATTTACTACATGATCGAGAAAAACCACAAAGGTGTGGTGGTATTGGTAAATAAATGGGATTTGGTGGAGAAAGACACCATGACGGCTGTAGAATACGAGAAAAAACTGAGAAATGATCTGGCTCCTTTCAACGATGTTCCGATCATTTTCACCTCGGCTATTACCAAACAGCGGATTCACAAAGCACTGGAAATGGCTATGGAAGTGTATGAAAACAGAACCAGAAAAATTTCTACGTCCGAATTGAATGATGTGTTACTACCGATTATTGACAGTAATCCGCCGCCATCGCTGAAAGGAAAATATGTGAAAATCAAATATGTTCAGCAGCTGCCTACGCATGCTCCTGCTTTTGCATTCTTCTGTAACCTTCCTCAGTATATTCCGGATTCGTACAAGCGATTTTTGGAAAACAGATTACGTGAAATGTACAACTTTGAAGGGGTTCCGGTTCGAATCTACTTCAGAAAGAAATAAGAGAAAGCATCGCTTTCGATAACTGACAAACGGTAGTGCAGTCAAAAGCATCGCTTTCGATAACTGACAAACGGTAGTGCAGTCAAAAGCATCGCTTTCGATAACTGACAAGCGGTAGCGCAGTCAAAAGCATCGCTTTCGATAACTGACAAGCGGTAGCGCAGTCATAGAAGTACACCTTTTCAAGAATTAAAAAGTCCCGATGATCATCGGGACTTTTTGCTTTTTACTTATTCCTGGATGCTACTATTTCACAATTAGTCGATTCTTAGAAATTGCCATTTCGCAATTTTACGAATCTGCGCATTTTTTCTAAAACTGTAAGATATAATTCGTTCGTTTTTCTTCTCCGATCGTAGTCGTCGGGCCATGTCCCGGATACACCACCGTATCATCCGGCAGCGTAAAAATCCGCTCGTGAATGGTCTTCTTCAGCACGTCCATCGATCCGCCCGGCAAATCAACCCGTCCGAAACTTCCCTTAAACAGGATATCCCCTCCGATCAATGTTTTGCTGGCAGCGTGGTAAAAAGCCACATGACCCACCGCGTGACCCGGGCCGAAAATAACTTCCAGTTCCAGGTCTCCAAAACGCAAAACCTGTTTGTCTTCAATGAAAACAGTAGGTTCCGGAGAAGGAACATAAGCAACCAATCCGTACATCTGGGCAGAGCGTTCTGCAAAACTCAGTGTAAACAATTCTTCTTTGTGAGCCATTAAAGGGACATCAAAGGTATTTACACAAAAGGCATTCCCGGTAACATGATCGATGTGACAGTGCGTATTCAATACAGCATGCACTTTCAACTGGTTTTCCGCGATGAAATCCACCCATTCCTGTTGCTCAAAACGCTCGTAACAGCTTGGATCGATGATAACCGCATCTCCCTGGTCATTGTAAACAACCGATCCATTTTGCTGAATCGGATTTCCGGTAAATACCTGAACTTTCATTTATCTGAAAACGTTAATATGTCCCTTAAAGGTATGCTTTTTATCGCTAACTATTTCGCGTGTTTCCAAAACCCAGTTATAGATTCCCTGCGGAACAATCAGTCCTTTGTACGTTCCGTCCCATGAACCTTTCGGGTCATGACTTTCCCAGATTTCCTCTCCCCAGCGGTTAAAGATCCGCAGATCAAACTGGTAGATATCGATTCCGTCAATATACAGGAACCAGGTCTGGTTGTGCTCATCACCATCCGGCGTAAAGGTATTCGGAGCATATAAAATCACGTCACTCAGAACCACTGCAGTATTTGTAACCGAATCCACACAGCCGTTGGCATTGGTAACAATCAGTGTGATGTTGTAGTTTCCAACCACTCCTTCCGGCAGTTTTACGCTCACATCTTCCAGTGAAGACGTAGCAGGAGTTCCGCCCTGGATCAACCAGTTGTAGCTCACTACGTCTGAAGAACTGTTGTTTTGCAGCATGATATTCGTCTCAAAAATCGTCGTTGGATTCGGAGAAATATTGAACGCCGCAAGCGGGTTTCCATATACCGAAATTTGGTTCGTAAAGGTATTTGTGTACACACAGCCACTGTCGGAAACAGAGGTAATGCTGACCGTGTACACGCCCGGGGATTCATAGGTATGCGAACACGTATCCAATGCATTGGTCGTAATTGTTGGTGTTCCGTCGCCAAAATCGATAACACTCGTCACCACATTCCCCGGACCTCCGGTGTTGTTTGAGAAGATCACGTGATGCGGGAAACAACCGTCGGGATCATCCGGAGTAAGCACCGGAACCAAAGGCTGAGGAACGACAATCGTCATGAAAGCCGTATCTGGCATCGAACCACAGGCTTCCGTCAGAATAACACCGTATTGTGTTGTTTGAGTCGTTGTCACATTGATTGTTGACCCTACACCTGCAATTCCCGTAGTGGTGAACCACGTATACGTATAAGGTGAAGAACCTCCGGATCCCACAGCGGTAATCGCGGAAACATCTCCCGAACACACAACCAGGTTCGGAGTAACCGATGTAATGACCAATGCAGGTGGTTCGGTGATCACGAAATCCACGGTGTCGGTACAACCGGCAACATTGTAAACAATCACCTGGTGAGAACCAGCCGCCAGTCCGTTAATGATAAACGGGTTCGGAATCGGCGTGTTCGGACCGTTGTCGAATGAATATTCCGTAGCACTTGTCACAGTCAGTGTAACAGAGCCATTCGGAATTCCGTGACAGTTTGCAGGAGTTGGAACAGCAGTCACCGATGGAGTAATCTCCGTTACCGTAACAATTGCAGAAGAAGTACAGCCATTTGAATCCACCGCATAGGTATATGCTCCCGGGTTCATCGTCACCGGATCGTAAGGCATGTTAACCGGAACTCCCGCAGGATTTGTCCAGCTTCCGTTTACAGATGCTCCCGGCCCTAAAAGTGGGAATAAATCCGTTGGGGCGCCCTGAGAACAGATCGTCAGCGTATTGTTTGCTCCCGGATAAGCGGAAGCAGAAATATTCACGTTTACATCATCTGTAGTAGCACACAATGGGTGTCCGGTAGGATACACCGTCAGGGTCAGTGTCGTATTCCCGGAAACAGATGCCGTCGGATCCAGGATACCCGGATTCGAAACCGCAGTAGGCGGCGTCCATTCGTATGTCAGGTTCCCCAAACAGTTTCCTGTCAGGTTGTGCACCGCCGTCGAAGGACTTCCGTTTGTTCCGTCAGACAATACTACTGTTCCCGAAGGATCTACGACCTGGTAGGAACATTCATTCAGGAATGATCCGGCTCCGTCAAACTGAACCGTGAAAGCTGCTCCGTTCGGGATCGAAAGCGTATAGGTCGAGTTCATCCCGGTCGGAATGGTGAAGGAAGAAGAAACACCGTTTACAATCACAATCAGGGAATTTCCGTTCCAGCCGTCTCCCCAGGAATCTACGAGGTTAAAAGTATAGTCGCAGCTCATGTTTCCACCAACAACGTTTCCATCCAATTGAACCGGCGTTCCGTTACAGATTGTCACATCCGGACCTGCATCTGCCTGCGGATTCGCATTGATCGTTACATTCACGGTTGAATCGTGCAGACATCCGAAGTTATCAATCACCACATACGTGTAAGTATATGTTCCGGCAGCAGTCGGGTTCACCGTCAATACATCTCCGTTCGGAGACATCGACGCGAAGTTAGCCGGCATGACCCAGTAAGAAGAATCACTTCCCAAACCGATCTGCGGTTCGTAAACCGTTACAGGAGGATACAAAGAAGGATCGAGGTTGATGTCGAAAGAGAATAAGGTTCCGTCGTCTGCCGCCCAGTTGTCGATCACCGTCAGCGTCCAGATTCCATTCAGCGGACATCCGATCAGGTTGTTAAACGATTGCACCGGAGCGTAGTTTCCTGCAGGGATTGTTCCCGCAAAACCGTTGTTGTTTACCCAGTCGACCCAGGTTTCCGTCGCTGTCGGCGTGAAGCAATACGTATATGGAATCCCCATCGTTGTAGGATCACTACAATCCACGTTATCAAGCGGATTCGGTTCCCCGATCTGGGTTCCTCCTCCACCCTGCTGGTGCAGGATTTGGTTCTGTCCGTTCGGACATTCAACAATGATCACCAAATCGCCCATGAACGAGTGCTCCAACCCCAGACACAAGCTCTGGATATCACTTAGCTGTGTAATGGTAGAACCTGCGGCAAAACCGGTCTGCATAATCTGCACATCCTGGGAAACTCCCAAAAGGGTATCCGGTAAACATCCGTCGTCGATTGTTTGCGACCCGGTGAAACCGTTCCAGGTAACTTCATAGGAATCGGGGTCGGTGGTGAAGACCACATTTTCTCCCAAACAAAGCGTTGTATCGCCCGGGAAACCTTCGAATGTCGGAATCGTGGCAACAAACACCTGTAAGTCGATCAGGTTGGTATTTCCACAACCGTTATCATCTGTTACGAATAATTGTACGCGGTATTGTCCCGGTACACTGAATGCGTGTGAAGCAGTTGCACCTGTTGCGGTATTTCCGTCCATGAAATCCCATTCGTAGTTTGTCAACGTAAAACCCGGTGCCGCGTAAGACGCAATTCCGGTGAAATCGACCTGCTCACCTACACAAACGCGTGTACTGTCGGCTGTTTCACCACCCACAATGATTCCTGCAGCTGTCGGAGTAGCACAAGGCGTCGTACAAGTCGCACTCGCTGTAAACATCCCCGTTCCGGTCGTATTCGAACGGAATCGCAGCGTGATACATCCCGACGGATTCAAAGCTGTTGCCATAATAACCACACCCTGTAGCTGGTTTCCGGAGTAAGTACCCAAAGTAGGCGCAGCTGTAGAGTTTCCGTCGTAAACGTCCATGTAATCCACGTTCGTAATATTCGGCGCCGGGTTATCGTCCACGGTACTCAACTGAAAGAGGTTAAATACAACCGAGATGATGTCTCCCGGGGTATCGGGACAAATCGTAATAACAATCGTTTCATTGTTTCCGTAGCCTGGCCCACCCTGGCCTCCGGAGTCGATGATAAATCCGTTACAGGTACTGAATGTTTGGTTGTTACTTGCAGCAGACATTGGAATCGTCATTTGCTGCGAAAAGGCAACATGCGTCAATAAAACTATTAACGCGGCAAGAAATTTCTTCATAATGATATCAGGTCTTATTTCGTATTAAACGGGCTTGTGGTAAAAGCCCTGGTAATTTCGGGTATAGCGTAGAAAACCAGCACGCGGTCTTTATCCAACCGGACATACTGTCTTTCTGATTTAGACAATTTGATGCCCAGGTCGTAAAAGTTAAAACTGCTCGTGCCTAAGTTGTTAATGTCTGAATCGGAAAGCTGAATCTCTGTTTTGATCTGCTTAAGCTGTTCTCTTGTCAGTGATTTTCGGGAAACGATTTCATAAGAATGGTCTAACTCAAACACCAGGTAATTGTAGGCATTTTGATTATACTCGTATATTTTTTCGGCTTCTTTGCCTTTGTTTTTGAGGATTCGTGAATCAATCTCCTGGGAAAAAGAGATTGTTGTGGTAATAAGTAATCCTGCCAGGATGAGTACTGTTTTCAATTTCGGTTTATTTTTAATTCTGTTACTATCAGACACGAAAAATTCAGAAAGGTTGTCTGAAAGTTGAACAAAATTAATTCAAAGCTTAACTTTTTATAGCGTATTTTAACCGAAACTTCCCGGATTATTTAAGCTTGGAACACATAAAAGAAAAATGAAATTCCGAGCACCAGACCGATAAAACCGATCGCATAACCGGCCAATAATTGGCCCAACGTATGGAGTTTCAGGTACATTCTGGCCGACATCACGACTCCGCTCGCAATAAATGCAGCCGCTAAAATCCACATCGGGAAGATGAGCATTTTGCTGTAGTACATGAAGAGAAAACCGCTTAAAATTCCCATTCCGGCAGCATGCAGTGAAACTTTCCAGCGAAAGGTCAGAATGGTGCAAACCAACACGGCGAGCAGGGAACCTCCGGCCAGTCCGAACAAAAAGCGGGAACCCTGCAGGGCAAGCGGTACTTTGTAAAGCAGGATCGCCAGCAGGGAAGCTCCGAACAGGTTGGTCATAATCGCCGGAATGATTCTTTCCGACCGTTTCTCCATCATGACAGAACTCACAGATCCTCTCGTTTGCAGGAAAAGAACAGTTAACGAAGGCGCCAAAACCGAAAAAGCGGAAAACAGGTACATCAACACTTCTTTTGCCTTCGGATCCAGGATATACAGGTTATTGTCCTGGTAAAAAGAATACATATATTCCCAGTTCTCTACATACATTGCAATGGCAACGGCATAAACCGGCGCCAGGAGCGGTAGAAAAATCCACGAAAGAATTTTGGAAACGGCCTTCATCTAGAGTTCTTTACGCAAACGTGCTACCGGAATATTGAGCTGTTCACGGTATTTGGCAATGGTTCTTCGTGCGATGTTATATCCTTTGTCGTTCAGCAGCTTCGCCAGGTGTTCGTCTGTGAGCGGCTTCTTCTTGTTCTCAGATTCAATGGCATCCGTGAGGATTTTTTTCACTTCCCGGGTCGAAACCTCCTCACCGGTATCGGTAGAAAGGGATTCAGAGAAGAAGTATTTCAGAGAGTAAACTCCATAAGCCGTCTGAACGTATTTCGAATTGGCTACGCGCGAAACAGTTGAAATATCCAGGTTAACAATTTCAGCAATGTCTTTCAGGATCATCGGTTTCATGTTAGTCTCATCACCGGTCAGGAAAAACTCATACTGATACATCATAATCGCATGCATCGTTGTGTAGAGTGTTTGCTGGCGCTGGCGGATCGCATCAATAAACCATTTTGCGCCTTCCAGTTTTGTTTTAACAAACGTCAGCGCGTCTTTATCTGCTTTGGAGGTTTTCGCTCCTTCGGCATAACTTCTGAGCAGCTGTTCGTATTCTTTCGAAACCTTCAGATCCGGGGTGTTTCTTCCGTTGATTGTCAACTCGAGTTTTCCGTCAAATTCCGTGATCATGAAATCCGGGATAACCTGCTGAACGCTTTTCGAATTGTCTTTCAGGGAGCCTCCCGGTTTTGGGTTTAAGCGGATAATCGCATCGATGGCTTCTTTCAGGTCTTCGTCTTCGATCTCCAGTTTTTTCTGGATTTTATCGTAATGTTTTCGTGTAAACTCCTCAAAGTGGTCTTCCAGGATCTTTTTCGCCGTAAACAGCGTGATGTTTCCTTCCTGAACGCGTTCGATTTGCAGCAACAGGCATTCCCGCAGGTCACGTGCACCGATTCCCGCAGGATCCAGTTCCTGAACTACCTTCAGGACGTGTTCCACTTCTTCCTCCGTTACCATGACGTTGGAAGAAAAAGCCAGGTCATCTACAATGGCATCCAGTTCGCGGTTCAGATATCCCGATTCGTCCAGGTTTCCGATGATCGTGTCTGCTATTTGAAACTGCGTATCATCCAAATCCAGCAGGTGCAATTGTTCCGTTAGTTTGTCCTGGAACGACGAGTCCACCGAAAGCGGAACACCACGTTCTTCATCGTCTTTGCTTTTATTGTTTACCTGCGTTTTGTAGTCGGGTGTGTCGTCGTCAAAATAATCACTGATGTCGAAATCGGTATCGAATTCGTTTTCATCGTCGTTGTAATCATCTTCCGGATCGTTATCAAACTCATCCACTTCTTCTGCACCTTCATCCAGTGCCGGATTTTCCTCCAGCTCCTGTTTGATGCGCTGATCCAGTTCCATAGTCGGAACCTGCAACAACTTCATCAATTGAATTTGCTGTGGGGAAAGCCGTTGTTCCAGTTTCTGGGTGAGCTGCTGCCTTAGTGCCATGTAGGGTTTATTCTTGTCTAAATATTATAGTTCAAAAGTTCAAAAGTTCAAAAGTTCAAAAGTTCAAAAGTTCAAAATTCTTTTTAGCGAAACTTTTGCCCTTTGTGCTCAGATTTCTTGATTTGAACAATCAATGCATAAATCCCAACTGATAATAACTCTGCTTTCGATTTTAACTGTAAAAACTCATTTTCCTGAATCATTCCAAAATCTAAAGCCCGATATAACTGGGACCTACTTTCTCCGGCACTTGCCTTTGAAATCCAAAGATACTGTAAAAATTCTTTATTCCCTCCGCGTTCAAACCCTTCAGCAATATTGTCCATAATGCTGCTACTTGAACGAATAATCTGGTTACTCAGAGCACGTTCTTCCAGCTGTTTCTTCGTTTTGAAAATCGAATGGATTTCCTTTGAAAATGCTCTGCTCTTCTGCCAGATTTGTAATTCCTCAAATCGTTTTACTCCTTCCATTCATTCAATGATTTCTATTGAATATAAGAAAAAATAACTCATATCCAAAACATTGAACTAACAGATTCGGTTAAACCCTTTGAACTTTTTCAACATTTGCACTTACTAGAACTCCGCGTTCAACGGTGTTCTTGGGAACGGGATTACGTCGCGAATGTTGGTCATTCCGGTCACGAACATCACCATGCGTTCGAAGCCCAATCCGAAACCGGAATGAGGAACCGAACCGAAACGGCGTGTGTCCAGGTACCACCACAAATCTTCTTCGTGGATTCCAAAATCGGCGCATTTCTTTTTCAAAACATCCAGGCGCTCTTCACGTTCTGAACCTCCGACCATTTCACCGATTCCAGGGAACAAAATATCCATCGCTGCAACAGTTTCTTTTCCAGGTTCACAACCGTCGTTTGCACGCATGTAGAATGCTTTAAATGATGCCGGGTAGTCCGTAATAATCACCGGGCGTTTGAATTCTTTTTCCACCAGGTACCGCTCATGCTCTGATTGCAGATCCGTTCCCCAGCTTACGTCGTATTTGAATTTCTTCTTTTTGTAATGGTTCGAATTCAACAATACGCTGATTGCTTCGGTGTATGTGATGCGTTTGAAATCGTTTTCTACCACAAACTGCAGACGCTCGATCAAGCCCAGTTCGTTGCGCTCGTTTTGTGGTTTCGACTTCTGTTCCTGTGCATCGCGGTCATTCAGAAATTTCAGATCGTCTGCACAATGATCCATTACGTACTGACAGATGTATTTCAACATGCTTTCCGCCAGATCCATGTTTTCAGGCAGTTTGTTGAATGCTACTTCCGGTTCGATCATCCAGAACTCAGCCAAATGGCGCGATGTATTGGAGTTTTCCGCACGGAATGTCGGCCCGAAAGTATAGATCTGCCCCAGAGCCAACGCTGCCAATTCTCCTTCCAGCTGACCGGAAACGGTCAAGTTTACCGGCTTCCCGAAAAAGTCTTCTGAAAAGTTTACCGATCCGTCTTCGTTCAACGGCGGGTTCTTCGCATCTAATGTTGTTACACGGAACATTTCTCCTGCACCTTCTGCATCCGAACCGGTGATAATCGGTGTGTGGATGTAGAAGAATCCCTGGTCGTTGAAGAACTTGTGAACAGCGTAGCTCACCGCGTGGCGCACTCTGAATACCGCTCCGAACACGTTGGTTCTGAAACGCAGGTATGCTTGCTCACGAAGAAAATCCAAACTGTGTTTTTTCGGCTGCATGACCGTTTTCTGGATATCATCCGGATTTGCTTCCCCGATAATTTCCAGTTCGGAAACCTGCAACTCATATGCTTGTCCGCTACCCTGCGATTCCACCAAAATTCCGGTTAGTCCGACAGATGCTGCGGTTGTGATCTTTTTCAAAATTGCCTCGTCAAAATTTGCGGATTCAATCACACCTTGCAAATTATTGATGGTAGAACCATCATTCAATTGAATAAAGCGGTCGTTGCGAAATCCACGCACCCAACCTTTTACAAGATAGCGTTCACCGACTCTCGGTTGACTAAATACATCAGCAATTTTAGTTCGTTTCATGTTATTTTTCTATAAACGCAAAAATAGGAAAGAAATTTGAAAGGGATGACCTGTAAAGCGAAAGGAATCAAGAGTTATCGACATTCGGTTCCGGACGCAAATTCGCAAATTTGCCAAATGGCGAACCGCCAGGTTTCAGAAGGGTTTCAAAACGATTTCCAGGGAATTACACTCAAATCAGGAGGCGTTTGGAAGATGGTGATCACCATTGGGATTCCGGACTGCATTCCGATCTCAAAAATCTCAATTTTACAAATTTATAATCCCGATAGACTTCGGCGTGAGCTCAGTCGAACGCTATAGGGATGTGTAAAAAGTCCGTTATCAGAGGGATTGAGAAAAATCCTCCCACATCAAACCACCCTTTCCATCACCCAGTACCACACCCCGCTCGTCACAAACGACAGCAAAATGGTCATGAAAACAATCAGGTTGCTCAACCGCGGATTCAACCCAAACTGATCATTCAGGATTCCCGCGCTGATCATCGTTCCCATCGAGGCTTCAAAAACCGCAACCTTTGTCTGCATTGCTCCTGTATGAAAAGCAAAAGCCAGTCCCAGGATGATTAGCGGTGAAAGAATCAATTTGTAAACAGATGCCGCCAGAACCGGCTTCAGAACATCCTTCATTTTACCGAGTTCGAATTGCAATCCGACGGAAAAAAGTGCCAGCGGCGAAAGCGTTGCAGCCAGTGTGGATGCCAATGGAGTAATCGAATCAAAAGACACAAAACGCGGAAGTACCAGTGCTATGATGATCACTAAAAACGGTGGGAATTTCAGCAATTTGAGGCTGATGGTCTTGAAATCAGCTTTCGCCGTTCCGGAAGCCTTCATTGCCACAATCGAGGCGAAAACCGCCAGTATAAAAAACGACATCTGATCCGTTACCGCAGCAATCGACAGGTTATTTTCGCCATAATAAGCTGAAATTAACGGAAAACCGACAAACGACGTGTTCCCCAATCCGGTAACAATCAGAAAAGCAGCTTTTGTTTTTTGGTCGAAATGAAAAGGTTTGGCCAGCAATTCGGATAAGCCCCAGGCTCCGGCCCAGCAAACCAAAGGCGTGAGTAGCGGAATCAGCAAATCATTCGACCATTGAATTCCCGGAAGGTATTTGAGTGTTGCGGCAGGAAGTGCCACGTAAATAATCCAAACGTTGATTCCCTGATGACTTCCTTTTGCAAGAACGCCGGTTTTCCGCAGTAAAAATCCCGCGATAAAACACACTCCAATCAGGATGAAATTCGACATAACAACGTAAAATTATCGCTTATGAACGAATTAACTCAGAAATAAGTTGCTAAAAAGCTATAGGTTCGTCTAACCGACCTCACTCTGAGGAGTTTGCTCCCCGGAAGCAGAAAGATGCAACAATTCACGCACTTTCGCCGCAATCGATCCGGAATCAAATCCGCAATCTTTATGCAACTGCTCCGGTGTGCCGTGATGAATGTATTTATCCGGAATCCCCAGGCGCACCACTTTTGAGCGGTAGTTGTTGTCGACCATAAACTCAATGACTGCAGATCCGAAGCCGCCCATTACACAACCATCTTCGATCGTGATGACCTGGTCGAATTTCGTGAAGATTTCGTGTAATAACGTTTCGTCCAGCGGCTTCACAAAACGCATGTCGTAATGCGCAACCGATGCGCCGCTTTCTTTCAGTGACTGAATAGCTTCCTGTGCAAAATTCCCCACGTGTCCGATTGTCACCAATGCGATATCTTCCCCGTTCGTTACTTTGCGTCCTGTTCCGACCGGAATAGCTTTCATCGGTGTTTTCCACTCCGTCATCACCCCGTTTCCACGCGGATAGCGAATGGAGAAAGGTCCGTGATTTTCAGCTTGTGCGGTAAACATGAGGTTTCGCAATTCCGCTTCATTCATTGGGGCAGAAACGATCATATTCGGAATGCTCCGCATGTAGGCAATATCATACGCCCCGTGGTGTGTAGCACCATCGGCACCAACCAATCCGCCGCGATCCAAACAGAATACTACCGGCAGATTTTGCAAGGCCACATCATGCAATACCTGGTCGTAGGCACGCTGCATGAAAGAGGAGTAAATATTACAGAAAGGAATCAATCCCTGAGTTGCCAGTCCGGCAGAGAAAGTCACGGCATGCTGCTCAGCAATCCCCACATCGAAGGCACGATCAGGCATGGCCTCCATCATGAAAGTCAGTGAACAACCCGTAGGCATTGCCGGGGTCACTCCCATAATCTTGTCATTCTGCTCTGCCAGTTCTACAATGGTATGACCGAATACATCCTGGTATTTCGGAGGTTGCGGAGATTTCGGAACGATCTTGACAATTTCTCCCGTTTCCTTATTGAAAACGCCCGGAGCATGCCATTTCGTCGGGTTTCCTTCTTCCGAGAATTTATATCCGGCGCCTTTGCGGGTAATACAGTGCAAAATCTTCGGGCCGGGAATATCTTTCAAATCTTCCAGCACTTTTGCCAGACCAACGACATCATGTCCGTCGACCGGGCCGAAATAACGGAAGTTCAATGATTCAAACAGGTTGCTCTGCTTCAGGATAGAACCTTTCAGAGCAGAAGAGATTTTCGACACCACTGACTGGGCATCCGGTCCGAATTTACTGATCTTTCCGAGCAGTTTCCAGACCTCATCTTTCACTTTATTATAAGTATGAGAAGTCGTAATATCTGTCAGGTACTCTTTCAAAGCCCCCACATTCGGGTCGATCGACATACAGTTATCGTTCAAAACCACCAATAGATTCGCATCTTTTTCAAAACCGGCATGGTTCATTCCTTCGAAAGCCAAACCTGCAGTCATGGCTCCGTCGCCGATAACTGCAATGTGCTGACGTTCTTTTTCGCCCTTGTAGCGGCTTGCAACCGCCATTCCCAACGCAGCGGAAATGGAAGTGGACGAATGCCCTACTCCAAAGGTATCGTATTCACTTTCGGAACGTTTCGGGAAACCGGAGATTCCACCCTTTGTTCTGTTCGTATGGAAAACGTCTCTGCGCCCGGTAAGGATTTTATGTCCGTATGCCTGGTGACCGACATCCCACACCAACTGATCGTAAGGCGTATTGAAGACGTAATGCAGGGCAACGGTCAGTTCAACCACTCCCAAACTGGCTCCGAAATGGGAATTCCCGATTTCAGAAATCACATCAACAATGTACTGACGCAACTCATCCGCCACCTGGGGCAATTGCTCCGTTGTCATTTGATCCCTCAGATCCTGCGGGATAACGATTTGTTCCAATAAGGGGCCTGCTTTGTATGGATGCATAAAAAGAGTGTTCAACGTACAAATTTACGAGTTCGGTTCATGCATAACAAAGAAATCATGCGATTATTTTGAGTTTGTCCCGATTTAACAAATTTTGCCTGTAAAAGCGGGCTAAACCATGTCCCAGCCAGCCACAAAAATTGGCTTGGAACGCAGGTCGTCCATCTTCAGCGGATTCTTGCGCAGCACCACCACATCAACTATCGGCTGAGGCGTCATTTTATGGAACAAACCCCAGTCAATGTAATGACGCGCTTCTCTCCAAAGCGGTTCTCTCCTGTCCACAAACCAGAGCATCATGTTCCGGTTTTCATGTGCCAGAATTCCTTCCAGAAGCGCCGACAAGACACCCGGATCATTGTCCTGAACCCAGATCGATTCCGGAACCAGGAATTGGTGGTTCTTTGGTTTTACAATCCGGCGGATTCCCGGTGTGATGGTAATCAAATGGGTAAAAATACCGCCCAAAAATCCGGGCAGGCGCTCAATCACCCAATTGGCACGTGTAATTTTGGCAAAACCGATCACCTTTCCCATATCGTCGTAATAGGCATAAAACGGGCCGCGCTCAGCGTGTTTCCGCACAAAAAAAGCGTGCGTTTTTTCAATTTTATCAAGTTGTTCCGAGATCAGCTGTTCGTCTTTCAACAGATGTACCTGGCTTTGTAAACGCGGCTTTGTGCGGCTGAATGACTGCGAAATCAATTGTGCTTCGGTGCGGAAACCGAATTGTTCCGACATCCACTTACTGCGGTCGTTTGCCGGGTCGATATACGCGTAAAAAGCATCCGGGGCAGCTCCCAGTTTTCCGTCAAAGGTTTCGTCGAAAAAGCTGGCCATCTCCATTTTCAGGCGTGAATTGCTTTTGTGTACGCGATTCACATTTTTGGAAGCCTGTTTTTGATTGGAAAAGGCGAAATAACGCACGTACCACTGACGACCTCTGTCGCACAACGTGAGGTTTCCCTGCACTTTCCCGTCTCTTTCCAGCGAAATAAACAGGGGATTGTCTGCCTCATGAATGCGTGTTGCCGTGTCGAGGTGTTTGTAGCGTGCTCCGTTGGTTCCCAAAGTAGTCTGGGTCAATAACTCAATCAAAGCAGGTGTTGCTTCCTTACGAATCGTATATCTACTTGAAAGTCCCATTATATCGCTTGATTAACAATATATTCTGCTTCTTTCGGGGTCAGGTCCTTGTTCTCACCAAGTCCGTTCCAACCGCGTGAAACAAAACGGTCATGCACAATACGTCCCGTATCGTGATAGTCTTTCGTGTATTCCGAAATGCGTGTTTTGACACTTAACGAATGGAAGAATGCTTCTGTTTGAGCAATCGCTTTGCGGGCAACCTGTTCGTCAGAACCCTCCAATCCCCAAACACGTCTTCCGTATTGAGCCAGTTTGGCTTTTTTACTTTCAAATTTCACTTCATACAATCTCGGAGCGATGATTGCCAGCGTCTGCGCGTGATCAATTCCATGCAGAGCGGTTAATTCATGTCCGATCATGTGTGTTGCCCAGTCGGTTGTGACACCACAGCGCAATACACCGTTCAGGGCCTGGTTTGCACACCACATCAGGTTGGCAGCCAGATCATAATCCTCCGGATTTGCCAGTACTTTCTCACCGATTTCGATCAGTGTAGACAAAATTCCTTCCGCATAACGTTCCTGGAGCAGGTTCTCACCTTTGAAAGTCAGGTATTGCTCCATGGTATGTGTATAGGCATCAATGACCCCGTTTGCCACCTGGCGCTTCGGCAAAGTTGCCACAAAAGTCGGATCGAGTAACGCAAATTTCGGGAAGAACAACGGTCCGCCCATCGTTCTTTTTTCTTTCAGTTCGGAACGGCTGATTACAGCTCCTGAATTGGATTCGGAACCGGTAGCCGGAATCGTCAGAATACATCCGAACGGAACAGCAGAAGTAAAGGTACACCCCGGAACCTGTGTCAGTACATCCCACGGATCACCGGCATAATTTACTGCTCCGGAAATAAACTTTGCTCCATCAATAACAGAACCTCCTCCTACTGCGAGCATATACCCGATCTGGTGTTCACGGATGTATTCCACCGCTTTCATCAGGGTTGTATACTCCGGATTTGCTTCGATTCCTTTGAAGAAATGAAGATCCAGGCCAGTCAATTCAGCTTTCAGCTTATCCAGGAAACCGGATCTTTCAATGGAGCCTCCTCCATATAGTACAATTACTTTCCCGTCAACAGCCTGCGTTTTAAGCAGCTGGGAAATTCGTCCCAATTGATCTTTTCCAAAGACAATGGTAGTTGGAGTCGTTATTTCAAAATTGTTCATGGCGTACCAAAGTTGCAAATTTAAGGACTGTAAAGATATGAAAACAAGATAGGATTTTAACACAAAAAATACACGCTCTTTTCTGAAAAATCCTTAATGTATTGACTAATTTTAACTTAACTGATTATCAACCCGATACAAAGCGGTATTTCCGTAAAATTTTAGTGCTTTTTTCATTGCAGATCCGGACAGTTTTTTATTTTTGATACTGGTTTCGCTCCGCAAGCTTTCAGAGCCGGCCATTTTACTAACCTAAACGATTCACTGAACATGAATTTTGCCGACAACAACATCCTCCTGATTCTCATTTCATTGGTTTTTATTTATGCCGTATTGAGCATTTTGGTATCCATTCTCACGGAATGGTGGAACGCTTATTTCAAGGAACGGGGAATTTTCCTCAAAGATTCCATTTACAAATTGCTGAAAGATCCGCTGAACAAGGATTATGGCTACCTGTTTTACAACCACGTAACCATCGCCGGGCTCAAAAGCGCACCTGACCGCGATCCGCATTATATTTCGGGAACCATGTTTGCCGAAGCACTCATCGACATCATTGCACAACAGGTGGTCAACAATCAAAAAGTCAAATTGGTGATCAATGCCGACGGAACCCGCGAATATCAAATGGAGAGCAACACTATTCCCAATGACATTATGGAACGCTTCCAGCTGGGCGTTTCCGGGATGAATACCAGCCCTTTTGCAGATTTGCTTCAATCCTTTATCGATAAATCCAGATCCGGCGCTTCTGAAAACAAAAATCACTACGACCTGCTCAAATCCCACATCGAAAAGTGGTACAACGATTATATGGATCGTGTTTCCGGGTGGTATAAGACCAAACAACGGAAGAAGTTCATCATTGCCGGTTTTATCGTAGCGATCGCATTGAACGTGGATAGTCTGAACCTGCTGAAAGTGTTAAGTATGGACGGAGATTTAAGAACCCGGCTGGTAGCAAGTGCTGAGCAGACGGTAGATAATATGAAACGGGACTCAACCGCCCTGGACAACTCTTCCAATATGATGAAAACTGTTTTTATCGAGCGAGACAACCTGCAAAAAAGCAGCGCTTTTCAGGTCGATACTACTAAAGTGCAGGAACTGCTGTGTCAATTCAACAAACTGGACAGCACGCGCAGAGTAAATAACGTGACTGCGATGAAAAATATCAAAAAGCTGGACAGCACGCTCGCACTGGTATCTGAACTCAATATCCCGATCGGATGGTCACGGAGCAGTGCTCCCTTGTCCTGGTTCCGGTCTTCCGGGGAAAAAGCCACCATTTTAAGTTCTTCTCAAAATCCGGGCTTGGCATCTTACCTGAATGCGCGCAACAACCATCCCGACGGCTGGGACATTTTCTCCTATTTCGTCGGAATCATTATCTCGGGGATTTCACTGAGCTTCGGTGCGCCGTTCTGGTTCGATATCCTGGCTAAATTCGTCAATATCCGCCGCTCCGGGAAAATTCCGGAGGGAAACCAATCAACAAAATCTTAAATCAACACCTTCACCAATGGAACAATTACCTTTTTCCAATGTACACACGCACGTTTTCAACAGCGAATGCGTTCCCGATAATTTCCTGCGCATCCTTCCGAATAAAACCGTTAGGCGCATGCCGAAAGCTATCAAAGCACTGCTCGACACCAAATGGTCGCGGGCTACGATTGTGGCGCTTTCAAAAATTTCAGCCAAAAAAGACAGCAACAAACGCAACAGTTTCGATAAGTACATCGCGTTTCTGGAAGTCGCCACGCAGCGCAAACAACTCGACGTCTTTGAACTGGAATTCGAAGTTGCCCGGCAATATGACTCACAAGTCCGCATTGTGGGGCTGACCATGAATATGGACTTTATGGATAACCGCACTTCCAGACGCCAGATTACGTTTGAATCGCAACTGGAAGCCGTGAAGGACATCAAGCGCTACTATCCGAAAAACTTCTTCCCTTTCCTGGGAATTGATCCGAGACACAAATCAGGTGCCGACCTGGTGAATTGGTCGAAAGCGTATTTTGAAACAGGATTGTGGACCGACGGAAAAGTCTTTCCTTATTTTTCGGGCATCAAACTCTACCCGGCACTCGGATTTTTTCCCTTTGACCCCCGCCTGGACGAACTTTACGCATACGCGGAAACCAATCAACTGCCGGTCATCACGCATGTTACACGCGTGGGATCGCAATACATCGGCACGCGGATTTCGGAACTGATCCCGATGAAACCGAACATGCTGTTACCCGGAAATCCGTCGGAAAGAGTGCTGACAGCGCAGGAAAACACCTACAACCGCATCCGGATTTATGCAGAGCAAAAATGGATCGAGGACAGTAAGATCGGGAACAACGATAAGGCATGCGACCTGTTCACACACCCGGAAAATTACATTCCGATCGTTGAAAAATACCCGAAGTTGAAAATCTGCCTGGCGCACATGGGCGGTTCCAATGAAATTGTGGACAATAGTAAGGATGACCCGGATTTGCAGCAGATTCGCCGTTTCGACAGCCAGTTGTGGTGCGACCGGATTCGCGACATGATGGTTCGCTACCCCAATTTGTATACCGACATTTCCTATACGCTCAGTGATCTCGACAACCCGGAGGTGCTCGCTGCCATTTTGAGATTTATGAATACGCCGGACGACCGTGGAGAACTTCTCGCAAAACGGGTGTTGTTCGGAACAGATTTCTTTATGACGGAGCAGGAAAAGCGTGAAAGTGATTTGTACAAACTCGCCATGAAGGAACTCGCAGCGTTTAATGACCTGATTACACGACAGAATCCGGCGGAGTTTTTACGTCAGCCGCTTTAAAAAGTCGTTGATTTTCCGGGCAAATCCCGCACATGCGGGATCCGTCTTTTTGGGGGGGCGTTTTCGCGCTCAAGATCCGTCTTTCCAAAAACAAAATCACTCAGCAAGAGCATTATACCCATTTTTATAACATTTTTTTACACTCCGATCCGTTGCATATCGAAATAAGTCTCTACTTTTGCAAAAAAGTTTAACCATTTAGTTAAACCTAATAATTAAACCATGGGATTAAAAGATTCAACTACGGAAGAAAAGATCCTCGAAGCTGCAAAAGATGTTTTCATGAAGTACGGTCTCTACGGCGCCCGCATGCAGGATATTGCTGACACTGCGGGGATCAACAAGGCATTACTTCATTACTACTTCAGAAACAAGGAAAAACTATTTGATTCGGTTTTTGAGAAAGCCCTGGCAAAGTATTTTGACCAAATGACTGTGATCGGTGACAAATCGCTTCCAATCAAAGAAAGGTTGATGGCGTATGTAGACAACATCTTCAACTTTTTCCGGGAATATCCGCAGATGTCCATGTTCATTATCAAGGAAATTTCGATCAATCCTCAAATGTTCCATGAGAAGGTGGCAAAGCTCAAATACGACAAGTCGTTGCTGATTCCAACGCTCCTGGAAGCTATTGAAAAAGGCGAAATTCCGGCTTTCGACCCGGTCATGTTCATGATTAACCTGCATTCGCTTTGTGCTTATCCGTTCCTGGCATCTCCGCTCTATAAGCTGATGCTCCAGAAAAACGGGTACGACTGGGATGAAGATGCTCAAAACAGAATCAAAGAATCCGTAAAAGAATTTATTTCCTTCAAATTTCAATAATACAAACAATTATGCGCAAATTACTTACAGTACTAAGCATTGCTTTTACCGGAATGGGGTTCTCGCAAACTGCCATTTCACTGGATTCCTGCATTGCCTGGTCAAAGAAAAACTATCCGATCATCAAACAAAATGAAGTAACACTACGTCAGGCAGAGCAAAACGAAAAGGGAATCCGCGAAAACTGGCTTCCAAAAATCAATTTCCAGGCGCAGGCAACCTATAATACGGAAGTGGTTCAATTCAATTTCCCGGGAATGGATTTGAAATTTCCGCACGATGCATACATGGCGTCTTTAGGATTGGAGCAAAACGTTTATGACGGTGGTCAGACAAAAACACAGCATTCCATTGAAAAAATCAACACAGAATTAACTGTTCAGCAGAACGAGGTAGAACTTTACAAGTTGGTTGACCGCGTGAATCAGCTCTATGTGAATATCCTGCTGGGCCGGGAGAATTTAAAAATTCTTCAGTTGTATAAAGAGGATTTAACCAACCGTGCTTCCAACATGAAAATCTCTGTTGACAACGGAATGGTATTAGCAAGTTCACTGGATGAGCTGGAAGCGGAGATTCTGAAAACCGATCAGAACATCATCGAGTCCAAATACCAGCTGGAAGGTTTGTACAAAACGCTGGCTCTTTACATCGGGAAACCGGTAAACGAGTCAACGGAGTTCTCCATGAGCCCGATCGGAGGAAATGCGGCTCGTTTGGACATCAACAGACCGGAAATGAAAATCTTCGACCTGCAATCCAAAATGCTGGATGAACGATTTAAGCTGACTAATGTGAATGCGATTCCACGTATTACAGTTGGAGCTGCAGGAAACTATGGTCGCCCGGGTCCGAACTTCATCAACCAGGAACTTCGCTTTTTCGCCAGTGCCAACCTGACGATTCGTTGGAACATCAGCTCTCTCTATGGTTTGAAACGCGAGCGTACCAAAGTGGAATTGAATAAAAACTTGCTGGATATTCAAAAAGAAGCGTTCTTGTTCAACATCCAGGCATCCCTGAATACTCAGGCTGCGCAACTGGAGGCGATCGCTCAAATGATCGAAAAAGACGAAACCATTATTGTAAAGAGACACAATGTAACCACTACTGCGACTTCCCAAATGGAAAACGGGAAAATTACCGTGGTGAATTACCTGGCTCAACTCAACTCAGAACTACAGGCTAAGCTGAATAAAACAGTTCATGAGATCAAACGCATGAACGCTATTTCATCAATCAACGCAACATCCGGATCAATTAAATTTTAAACAGCAAACTCATGGAAAATAAAGAAACAAAAAAACAAAAGAAGAACTCCTCCAAAAAACGTATGAAGTTCATTATCGGTGGATTGGCTGCCGTTGTTATCGTCGGAATCGTCATCTTTTTAATGGGTGGCGGAACGGAATCAACGGATAATGCTCAAATCGATGCAAACATCATCCCGATCCGCTCATCGATTTCCGGTTATGTTCAGAAAGTACATTTCGAAGACAACCAGGAAGTGAAAAAAGGACAATTGCTCGTTACAATTGACGATACAGAATACCGCGCGAAACTTGCTCAGGCAGAAGCAGCATTGGAAAATGCAAAAGCAAACCTGAAAGCCGCACAAAATAATGCAAGCGCATCCAATCAAAATGCCGTTGCGTCCCTGTTTTCAGCAGAATCTTCACAACAAAGCATCAATTCTGCCAAAGCACGTTTGAATAAATCGCAGGCAGATTACAAGCGGATCAAAAACATGTTCGACGCAAAAGCTTCCACACAGGCTGAGATGGATAACGCAACAGCAGAATTGGAAGTAGCGCAGGCACAATATGAATCGGCTCAGAAATTGCTGAAAGTATCTCAATCTCAATCTGCAGGTGTGAAATCACAGGCTTTGGGACAACAATCCATGATTTCTTTGGCTGAAGCGTTGGTTCGTCAGCGCGAAGCGGAATTGAACCTGGCGAAAACACAATTGGACTATGCAACCATCGAAGCTCCGTGTGACGGAATCGTTTCTAAAAGAAGTGTAGAAGTAGGACAATACGTTTCTACCGGACAGTCTGTTTGTTCTACGGTAGACAACACCAACCTGTGGATCAGCGCAAACTTTAAAGAAACGCAATTGGAGCACATGCGCGTTGGACAACCTGTCGAAATCCGCATCGATGCATACCCACACCTGAAACTGGCTGGTAAACTGAACTCTTTCGTAGGAGCTACAGGAGCAAAATTCTCCCTGCTTCCTCCGGACAATGCTACCGGAAACTTCGTGAAAATCGTTCAGCGTGTTCCGGTAAAAATCACTATCAATCACTTGACCAAGGAAGAATCCAAGTTGTTGTTCCCGGGTTTGAGTGCGAACGTTTCAGTAAAAGTTAAATAAGAATCACGTGGAAACTTCTGCTTTAAAAACACCGATCGTTTACCCGACGGGGGCAGAAAGATGGATCCTGGTCATCACAGCGATCAGCTGTGCAATCCTGGAGCTCCTCGACACCACCATTGTAAACGTAGCCTTACGTGAAATCAGTGGTAGTGTGGGTGCTACAACAACGGAAATTGCCTGGGTAGTTACAGCCTACGCCATCTCCAATGTTATCATTATTCCGCTTACAAGTATGCTCAGTGACTTCTTCGGTCGCCGGAATTACTTTACCGGATCTGTGATCATCTTTACTATTGCCTCCCTGATGTGTGGACTTTCGTCCAATCTGTGGACACTTGTTTTCTGGCGCTTTGTGCAAGGATTAGGTGGTGGTGGTTTGCTTTCTACAGCACAATCCATCATTATCGGAGCCTTCCCCCCGGAAAAAATCTCTGTAGCAAATGCTATCTTCGGTATGGGACTCATCCTCGGGCCAACATTCGGGCCAACTTTGGGTGGTTACATTACCGATAACTTCTCCTGGCACTGGGTATTCTTCGTAAATATTCCGATTGGAATCGTTGCGACGATCCTGAGTTATACCTATGTGACCGATCGACCCGGAGCCGTCAGGCCCAAGAAAATTGACTGGTGGGGAATTATTTTCCTGATTGTTGCGATCGGCTCCATTCAATTTGTACTGGAAGAAGGAACATCTGAAGACTGGTTTGAAAGCCATGAGATCGTTGCAATGACCATTATCGGTATTGCCGGGTTGATTGCTTTCATCATCCGGGAGCTAAGTGTCAAACATCCGGCTGTAAATATCCGCTTGTATGCCAATTACAACATGGTAATGGGTGCGATCATGAACTTCCTTTTGGGATTGATGCTCTTCGGAACGGTATTCATCTTCCCGCTTTTCGTACAGATTTCACTGGGATGGACCGCCACACAGACCGGAACATTTATGATTCCGGGAGCACTTTGTACGGCGTTCGCCATGCCGCTCGTTGCCCAGCTCTTAGGCCGGGGAATGAACCCGAAAGCGGTAATCATGATGGGAATTACGATGACATTTACCTTCGTGTTCATGTTGTCCTTCTCCTCTCCGGATTCTTCCGAATGGAATTTCTACCTGCCTTTTGCGCTGCGCGGATTCGGGATGGCATTCATGATGTCACCGATTTTGACCCTGGCAGTAGGAGGTTTGAATCCAAAGGATATTCCGCAGGCGATCGGTTTGTCCAACATGATCCGCCAGTTGGGAGGTTCCGTCGGAATCGCATTGATCAACTTGTATTTGAGTGATCAAAACGCCCTGGTGCGCGGAAACATGGTGGCTTACATTAACCAGTACAGTGATACGGTTACGGAACGCATCCAGATGCTGTCACAAAACTATATTTCCAAAGGATTTTCCAGTGTGGATGCCGAAATGATGGCCAACCAGACGATGGATAACCTGATGACCAAACAGCAGATGCTGGTCAGCTATGACCACGGATTCCTCATGGTAGCAGGATTGATTTTGATCTGTGTCCCGATTACGCTGTTGATTCGTTACAAAAAAGGAACAAAAGCAGTGGCTGCAGACCATTAAGAACTTTCGGGTTGCCCCTACATAGACCTTCTTTTTCGGAACAGCTATCTGTTTAGAGAAAGAAGGTTTTTTATGCTCCAAAAAGTGCGCTCAATGTTCCGGTGGGAAGAATCATTTTTCCACTATCCGGCAGTTTGATAAAATCGTATTTGGCATAAAACTACTTCTGCTCTCTGGAAAGCCGTGCATCAAATCGTGCCTGATCTTTTGTTGTACTCATGACATGGACATTTATCCATTACTTTATCGCATTTCGATACCAATTGGCAACAGCCAACAGCACAATCAAGGCAACGATTCCCAAAATCCAGGCAAAATCCAATGAGACTCTTTCTTCTAATTCGTTTTGCTCAGAAACACAGGGACATTTCTTTTTTTCCAATTCCTCTTCCGACAGATAATCGGATTCTGTGGGGGCCTGAACAAAAACCGGATCGGAAAATTGATTCAGCGTATTTCCGGATGCGTCGACCAGGTTAAACGAAACGGAATAATGTTCACCGGGAACCATATTGAATGCACCGCCACACATATGATATCCGACTACAAGCGAATGGGTATCGGGCAAGAGCAGATACTCCGAGATTTTTCCACTTTCCAAATGTCTCACAATGGTTTGGATGAAAACAGCAGACTGGTCTTTGAATGAGGCACAAAATTTCCAATAGCTTTCCGGACCACATCCGTAACGAACGTAATTCTTAAACTGAAATACAGGCTCAGACAACCAGACCGGCACTTCCTTATCGATTTCATTCTTCACAACCCAGCTACGGGAGCGGAACCGGATATTTTGCAGAAATCTTTTCGCCAAAACAGAATCCTGGCAGAAAAACTCCAGAGTATACTCCACACCTGGTTCGAGTAAACGCGCAGGTTTCAGGATTACCTGGTTTTCATCAGACTTTCCACGGTTTCGCTGGATCAATCTCAACGGAATCGATGAATGCTCGGATTTGAAAAAGAACCGGATTTTTTTACCCAACTCCGGAGCTACCAATTCTGATTTCTTACTCCAGGGATAATCGGACTCAGAAAAATTCAGGACAACCATCGGGTTTCTATTCAATGTTTCACCTTCCGGCCAAATGCGGAAGTAAAAAGGAGCGCATTCCGAAAACCCCGCTTTTGGAATCAACACACTCAGAGAGAGCAGTACAAGGAAGATGGATCGTTTCATTTGGCTGTATTTGAAACAAACATATCAATCCATTCTTTTCAGAAGCCTTCATTTTCCTCAATGGTATCAAATTTTGATTCAAATAGGTCAAAAATCGATTGGTGTAAATCATTACTTTTCATTACTTTTGCACCTCCTGATTGAAACAATCATACAGACCCGATATTTTTAATATTCAGACAATTCATTCTTCAGGAAAAAACTTCATTTTTACAGTTACATGAAAATTCTCGTATCTTATCTGAAACGTTACAAAGGACTCGTTTTCCTTTCCATGATCCTGGCAAGTGTTAACCAGGTTTTCTCTCTTCTGGATCCTTACATCTTCGGGAAATTACTCGACAGATATGCTTCTCACAAAGGAGATTATTCACAATCTGATTTCCTTGTTGGAGTGGCCGGACTGATCGGACTGGCGATCGGTGCAGCCATGGTGAGCCGTATTGCAAAAGCATTCCAGGATTACACCGTCAACCTGACGATTCAAAAGGTTGGTGCAGACATTTACACCGACGGACTAAAACACACACTCCAGATTCCATTCAGCGAATTTGAAGACAAACGCAGTGGCGAAACGCTGAATATCCTGCAAAAAGTGCGCCTCGACAATGAAAAGTTCATCACGAACTTTGTCAACATCCTCTTTACCTCGCTCGTTGGTTTGGTGTTCGTAATCGTTTATGCCCTAAGTGTGCATCCCGGACTGATTCTGATCTACCTGGGTTCTGCCTTACTGTTGAGTTATATCACGAATAAACTTTCGAAACGCATCAAGAAAGTGCAGACAACCATTGTGAAGGAAACCAATCAACTGGCAGGAAGTACCACCGAAAGTTTGCGCAACATCGAATTGGTGAAAAGTTTGGGATTGGCAACTCAGGAAACGGAGCGTTTGAATGACACAACCCGGAAAATCCTGCAGCTAGAGTTGAAAAAAGTGCGTCAAATCAGAAGTATTTCCTTTATCCAGGGGACCTTTGTGAACTTCATGCGCCAGTCCATCATGTTCTTCCTGATGTACCTATTATTCAAAGATGTGCTGACTATCGGTCAAATTATGACGCTCCAGTTCTACTCCTTCTTCATTTTCGGGCCGTTGCAGGAAGTCGGGAACGTCATTATTTCATACCGGGAAGCAGAAGCTTCTCTGAATAATTTCGAGCAAATCATCAATACGCCGATCGAAGCAAAACCGGTTCATCCGCGTAAACTGAACGCGATTGAAAAACTGGCATTCCACAACGTCGGATTCCGTCACAAAACAGCTTCCTACGATGCATTGAGCAATATTTCCTTCGAAGTCAATAAAGGAGAAACGATCGCATTTGTCGGGCCAAGTGGTTCCGGGAAAAGTACACTTGTGAAACTGCTGGTTGGATTGTATACTGCTCCAAGCGGAGAAATCACGTATAACGGTGTGAGCAGCTCCGAGATCGATAAGGAAGAATTGCAACAGCAGCTTGGTTTCGTGACCCAGGACACCCAATTGTTCTCTGGAACCATCCGTGAAAACCTCTTGTTCGTCAAACCGGATGCAACGGAAGAAGAGATCGACATCGCGCTGGAAAAAGCTTCCTGTACCAACCTGATCGCCCGCAGTGAATATGGAGTCGATACAGTAATCGGTGAAGGTGGTATGAAATTGAGCGGTGGCGAAAAACAACGTTTGTCCATTGCCCGTGCCTTACTGCGCCATCCGCGCCTGATGGTTTTTGATGAAGCCACTTCAGCCCTGGATTCCATCACGGAAGAAGCCATTTCAAATACAATCCGCGAAATTACGGATCAAAAAGAACATATTACGGTACTGATCGCACACCGTTTGTCGACCATCATGCATGCAGACCGCATTTTCGTACTGGAAAAAGGTGTGATCATCGAAACTGGAAAACATAGCGAATTACTGGATGAAAAAGGCTTGTATTACGCCATGTGGAGACAGCAGATCGGTGAACGCCGTGAGGTTGTAACGGAATAAAAAACATCTAATTTAGTAGTGGCGTAGTGAATTACGCCGCTACTCTCTTTCCCGCAAATGCGCAAATTTGATAGGCGCCTACCGGTCGCCTTATTACGAAAAAAGTTCCATTCTGAGTTGAACAAATGATCTTTTTGATTAACTTAAGTAAAATGGAACACTATTTACTAAAAGAAGAATGCTACGAAATTATCGGATTTTGCATGGAAGTCCATAATGAATTAGGCTTTGGGTTTTCTGAAATCGTTTATAAAGATGCTTTGGAATACGAATTCAAAAAAAATGGAATTCCATTTGCCCGTGAAGTTTGTTACCAGGTTAGATACAAAGACACGATTCTGCCACACCAATTCTTTGCAGACTTTGTTGTTTTTGACTGTATTATACTGGAAGTAAAAGCAGTATCTGATTTTTGCAAAGAACATTTTGAACAGACTATCAACTACCTCGCAGTTTCCGGGATGGAAGTCGGACTATTGGTCAATTTTCGAAACCCCAAACTTCAATACAAACGTGTCATTTTAGAACGATAATCTTTACGTTTAACCGGCGAGACCGTTAGGCGAGCTTTTATTTGCGCATTTGCGGGAAAAAATACCCCTCAACCAGCAATCAATTCCTGTAATACGCATCGCGTACATCAATTAGCAATTCCTCCAGCTTTTTCAAATCCGGCTCATCCGGAAGGGTGCTTTTTTCGAACAGCTCTTCAATCAGCTGTACTTTTTCTTCTGCCTGCTGCAACAAATCTTCGTATTCGAACTGTCCTTCCCGGATACGCATCAGGAAATCGCGGTCTTGCCTTTTCACATGAAGCACTCCTTCACGGGCAATTTCTTCCGCCATATGCAGCAGCCGGAAGGTATGCATCATGTTCTTGGCGTCGTAGTTTTTGCCGTGCGAAACCGTACTTTGATAACGGGTTTCATTGCGTTTTCCGATCCATTCCCAATACTGAGCATATTCCCGGCAGTGAATGGAATAAGCGTCTTTATTGAAACTCATCAAGGCCAGCGGTCGAATACCTATCGGAATAGTACTCAGCGACACATCGTTTGCATCCGGACCGGAATAGATTCCTTTCAGGGAACCATTTTCCAACTGGGAAGTATGGAACAGTGCAAACGCGTCGCGCATGTGTGGAATTTTCACCAATCCGCAATCCGCAGCACTCATCCGGAAATCGGAAAGCCACTGCGCCAGTGGAATGCTGTACATGCCGTCAATTACGTAGCAAAAATCCGGGATTTCTTTGCGCACCGGTTCCATCGGGTTACTGATCTTTTTCTTCAGTCCGCGCGCCTTTTTCACCTGCGATTGCGCATATCCGGCAAAAGTCTGACAGCATAATTTCGAAAGAAAATCCGAAACCTGCAACTGGTGCAGCAGGGGATGTTTGTAGAGCACAGACTCTTCCGGAGTTGCCAGCAATTCCAAAACGGTCGGGTTGTTTTTCCCCAACAAATCCACGATCTTCTTCCACTCATAGTAGACGATATCGTTCGTTTCATTATTAATCTGCTCCTGCGGATTCAATCCGTAATACACGCGCTTGGGCGAAACGAAAATTCCCTTGTAATCCGTATCCGACTGCGGAGTATGCAATCCATAGGCCCGGCTCCCACTGATACATTTCAGTAACAGAAACCGGTTTTCTTCGTGCAGTTGGTGCAGGCTGACCATTACAAGGTATTCAAAACGGTTAAAAACGCGCCGTCTAAATCTGCCGTTTTCTGTTTTCGGCCTTTCAGATTCGGAGATTCTTTTTCGGAACGCTCAAATTGTTCGCGGATAAACGCATTGATTGCGGCTTCCTCTGGGTGCAGATAATCTTCGTTTTTCCCGGATTTCAATTCGATCAATTCATAAATCCGGGTTCTCAAAGCTGCAGGAATATCCAGTTCATCGAGCATTTTCTGAAAAACAATCGGCGGAATGGAATCTTTGTCCAGGATCCACTTGCAGGCAAAAGCAGCTCGCAACGCGTAAAACAGCTTTTTCAATTTCACCTCATCTTTACCATCAATCTCTTCAAAACTGTTTTTTCCCATATTCAGGTAATGGTACATCGAAGCAACCGGGGCAAAACAAGCTTCGGCAAGCGGCTGCATGATCTCCAGGAAACCAGGTTCCACATAATACACCACCGGCGACTGCAAACGTTCCAGCAGCGCACTGTTCGATTTCCACAGCAAACGCAGGCACTTCCGGATATCCCAGCCGGTAATATCCAGGTCGCCATCGTTGAGCATGGCTTCCAGCGTATCTTTCTTCTCCGAAACGCTCAAATACCAACTTGTCTGGTGCTTGTAGATGATCCGGATATCGTAATCGCTATCAGGCGAAGGAAAGCCCCAGGCCCTTGAACCTGTTTCGCAAGCGAATAAAATTTGAATATTTCTTTCTTCCTCGATTTTTCGGATGGCTTCAATGATGGTCTCTCTCATGACTCAAAGATGGGAAAAGTTTGGAAGAAAAGTCCAAATAAAACAAACTGATTTTTCCTGCATTTTTCCTGACCTGGATCATTTTTTACTGTTTGTGTAATTCCTATTTTAACCGTAACTTCAATTCACAAGGTTCAATCGTATGGAGTATATCGATTATTACAAGATTTTGGGGGTTAACAGGAACGCCACGGCAGAGGAAATCAAAAAAGCGTACCGGAAATTAGCCCGGAAACACCACCCGGATTTAAACCCCAACAACCCGGAAGCCAGTAAATTATTCCAGCAAATCAACGAGGCCAATGAAGTGCTGAGTGATCCGGAAAACCGGAAGAAGTACGACCAATACGGCAAGGACTGGAAGCATGCAGAGCAGTTCGAACAGGCCCGTAAACAGCAACAGGCATCCGGTGCACAGGGCCAGGGAAATCCCTTCAGCAACTCAGACAACCCGTTCGGAAACGAGTATTTTACGTATGAAGAGGGCGGTGACTACTCCGATTTTTTTTCGTCTATTTTCGGAAATCGGGCAGGTAGCAGACAAACCAAATTCAAGGGGCAGGATTTTCGCGCTTCTGTGGAACTGAACCTAACAGATGCCGCCAAAACGCATCAGCAGACTTTTACAGTGAACGGGAAAAACATCCGTATCACCGTTCCGGCTGGAATAGAGAACGGCCAGGAAATCAAACTGGCAGGTTACGGTGCTCCGGGCATGAATGGCGGACCAAACGGAGATTTGTATATCACGTTTGAGATCAAAAACAACACTTCTTTTACGCGCAAGGGAAATGACCTTTACACCACAGTTCCCCTGGATTTATACAAGGCTTTGCTGGGCGGTGAAGAATTCATCGACACACTGGATGGGAAAGTGAAAATGAAAGTGGCTCCCGAAACACAGAACGGCACTAAGGTACGGCTGAAAGGAAAAGGATTCCCGGTCTATAAAAAAGAAGGCGAATTTGGTGACCTGTATGTAACATACCAAATACAACTGCCCACAAACCTGACTGCGAAAGAAAAAGAATTGATCGAACAACTTGCCGGCGAGCGTAAAAACAAGTGATTATGGAACAGGAAAATTGGATAAGCATTGAACAATGTTGTGTGGTTTACAACATTGAACGCTCCTTTGTGCTAAAACTGGATGAACACGGTCTGATTGAATTGATCCGCTCCAATGAAACAATTTTCATCACGTTTGAACAACTCTCCGATCTCGAAAAATACATGCACCTGCATTATGAACTGGAAATAAATATGGAAGGATTGGAAACCATCAAACACCTGCTCGACCGGGTGCATGATCTTCAGAAGGAGTTAAACCGATTGAAAGGAGAAGCCGGGTAGATCTGTCCGCGTGTACCAGAATTCGATCAAGATAAAACCAGGAATGTTTGCGGATTCGAATAATAGTTGTAATTTTGCACTCCACAATCTGAAAGTTGGTTTGAAAAAACGGTTTTCAGATGATACAGAGAGGTGTCCGAGTGGTTGAAGGAGCTACCCTGGAAAGGTAGTATACGGGTAACTGTATCGAGAGTTCGAATCTCTTCCTCTCTGCCAGAACTAATCCCGACGAGCTTTGCTGTCGGGATTTTTGTTTTTATAGCGATGCGCGTTTACTCTGAATACGAAAATCGCGATCAATCGTTCATCGAATGATTGCAGGATCATGAATTAGCTCTGTCCATTTGATCTGCGATTTCTTCCTACCTGATTACTCCTCATTTTCTGTCACTTGCAAAAAGACAATCCTACCCGATCATCCGTTTTTGTACATTTGCCTTAGTTTATACGATCATGCCAGATTCAGTGCGAAATAAAGAAAGAAGCCGGGAACGTTTTTTACAAGCGGTCGGTGAAATCCTGACCACCAAGGGGTTTGCTGCTTTGAAAATCAATGCCATTGCAGAAGTTGCCGGGCTGGATAAAAAATTGATCTATAAGTATTTCGGCGGACTGGATCAGTTACTGGATGAGTATCTGCGGACAAAGGATTTTTGGAGCAGTGTAAAAGAAGAGTTGATTCCTCAAACTGTTACTGACGGTGGGAAAGCCTTTTCCGAGGCCATGCTTCTACAGCAATATGAACAAATGAACAGCAATCCTGAACTTCAGAAGATCATTCTCTGGCGTTTGTCGGAACAGCGAAAGTCACTGACGACCTTACTTGACAACCAGGAACGCACAGGCGAACTGCTATTCCGTAATATGACTGACCCGCATTTCGGAGAATCCGCCGGACGCTATCGTGCAGTTGCGGCGGTTCTCGTTGCAGGAATTTATTATCTGAACCTGCACACCGCCATGAATACCGGAACGTTCTGCGGCATAGACATCAGCAGCGAAGAAGGTCGCCGCCAAATCCAGGAGGCAATTTCCTTCCTCAACCGGCAAGCTTTTGAGCAAATACACTAGCTTAAAAAGCTGAGAATCGAACAAAATGCCGCAACAAGTCACTAACTGGTGACTTATCGCTATATTTGTACGCGTTTAAGCGATACAAAAAAGGTTTCCCTCTTTTTAAAGAATTCCCATATTGCAAATCTACCACTACTAATCAGGGAGAATGGAACTTCGTGCGATCCAATGATCGCGTTTAGTACGCTCTTCTTTGCAGAACGAATCCCGGGTTTACGAGCCTGGGATTTTTTATTGAATTGATCTTTTTCAGATCTTCTATTCCCCCAAACGTTAATTTTCCATAATCCCGAACGGTGTAGCACCGCATTCTCCTACTTTTGGACAAAACCTCATGGGCTATGAAACCTCTTTTTACCTTGTCGATTTTGTTCTTTTCCCTGCTTGCTTCTGCCCAGGAAGCCACAGCACTCGAAAAAGCCATGAAAAAAATGAAAGTGGAAACCGTTTTGGTTGCCAATGTAGAAGGCATCGACGAATACCCGCTTTGGTCGCCGGAATCTGATTTTGTAGCTTGCTATACTTTTGGAGACTGGTATAAATTCGACCTGAAATTAATGAAGCTGGCTCCTGCCGACTGGCACGACCGGAAAATCGGGATCATGAACAACCCGAAAGCGGTCTCGCCCATTAAGGACAGTACCGAATTGAAACGTTTCCTGGCAGTTTCTCCCTTTAATGCCCGGGAAGTGATTTCCAAATCCGGAATTCGAATACAGTTGAAAGAGGCCGCCGATTTTTCCGTTTCGCTGGTTATTACCAAGCCCGGAAAAGATCCACAGATTATCTGGACGAGCGAAGGCGAAAACTGCCACAGTCTCACCCTTTCGCCGGATCAGAAGTTTGTTGCTTACCTGTGTGAAATGAACGGGTTAATGGTGATGAGGATTGAGTAATCAAAGGGGGATTTCGCTGAAAATCGAAGAACACAAAAATTTGGTATTCAGAACCCGTCGGCTACTCTTCAAAATACGAATAGACATCCCGCAGTGGCGGGAAAAAGTTATAATTTGCCCAATCACAGCGTGACTTCTCCGCAGATAGACCGCTCCAAAATTTCCTTCGCAAGAACCGGATTCCCTGCCGATTTCCCCAAAGCATACATCATTTTGGTAACCGCTGCTTCACTGGTGAGATCATAGCCGGATAAAATCCCGTTTTTCTCGAAGAAAGAACTCGTTTCGTATTTCCCCTGCTCCACCCGTCCGGTTGAGCACTGCGTAATATTCAGAACAATTCCGCCGGATCGGAGGTATTCCAGTAACAATTCATGGAAACGCTGATCTGAAGGCGCATTCCCGGAACCATACGTTTCGAGGATAATTGCTTTCGCTTTTTTCACGTCGAAGATCGAAGCATAAATTTCCCAGTTAATTCCCGGGAAAAACTTGATCAGCCCCACAGAAGCGTCAAAATCTGTGAATAATTCAAGATCTCCGGATGTTGCAAATGTTTCCCCGGTGTAATCAATATGTACTCCCGCTACGGCCAAAGGACGCAGGTTCGGAGAACGGAATGCTTCGAAAGAAGAAGCTGAAACTTTGGAAGTCCGGTTTCCACGATACAGCGAATACTCGAAGTAAATAGCCACTTCCTGGATTCTCGGATTCCCGGATTCATCTTTAGCTGCCGCAATTTCAATCGCCGTGATGAGGTTTTCCTTTCCGTCTGTACGAATTGTTCCGATCGGGAGTTGCGAACCGGTGAAAATGACCGGTTTTTTCAATCCCTGGAGCATGAAGCTCAAAGCCGAAGCCGAAAAAGCCATGGTATCTGAACCGTGAAGAATCACAAAACCATCAAATTGGTGGTAACCGGAATAAACCAGTTCAGCCATTTCTTTCCACCACTCCGGGTTCATTTCCGAAGAATCAATCGGATGCGGAAAGGCATGCGTGGTCAGCTCTACGTTCAACCTCCCCAATTCCGGAATGTGTTTGTATACATCACCGAAATCAAATGCAGTGAGGGAACCTGTTTGCGGGTCGTTCACCATTCCGATGGTTCCACCGGTGTAAATTACGAGAACCTGGGGGCTTGTATTCATGCTCTTCCGATTTGTGCAGCAAAGTTCACCGATTTTAGCGAAATAGCAAGTCTCAGGAGTGAAGTTTCTTCCTGCAATCTATTTAACGACGGGTACAGCCCAGAACAGATTCGGATTATTGGTCACGTAGTGAGTCATGGTAAATTTCGCTTCCTGGTTCACGCTTTCTGTCTTTTGCGGTGTTTGATTGATTCCGTCAAGCGGCAGTAATTCTATATAAACCGTATTCTTTCCGGGAAGTTTTGTCTCATAATTGTACTCACTGGATACCGGGCATTCCAGGCGGTACAGGTTTTTTGCCATATAAAAATACAGGTAATCTTCCGCCCAGGTTGCCTGCTCATTGTTCCAGTTTGCTCCCGGATTCAGCAACAAAGGTTTCCCTGTAATCAACCGTTCCCGTACTTCTTCCACACTCAGCAAAACACCTTTTTCATCCATCACATATGCATCGTGCGTCGGATCCAGGTAAATCCATTTGTTCAGGTCGTTGGAGTAAACCATATTGATCACATGACAATCGTCAAATTCCAGTTCTTTCGGCATACAAGTGATGTAGCGGGATTTAAACCCCATCGCCAGGAAGCATTCATTGAGTGAAATAGCCAGTCCGCGGCAGTTTAAACCTCTCGACCCATCGCTGCAGGCCCGGATCATATTATCTGCATTTTTGACCTCCGGGTTACCATGCTGCCCATCGTGTTCCACCAGGTTGTGAATCCAGTGCATCAGGTTCAGCATTTGGTGAATTTCGCTTGCATCTCCGGCAATGGAATCCAGGTTGTACTTTTTCCGCAGCGCTTTCAGGTAGGTATTGCTGGAATCCTGGTAAGTAAACGCCGGAATCGCCCTGACATCTGCAGTATTGTATTTTTTCGCGTGTTTCAATTTCCCGAGATGATCCGCAATCTCAACAAATTGAATGCGGGTTTGACAAGTATCTGTCTGGTTGTAAATGACAATAAAATCAACAACCGGCTTTTTCTTGCTGACTTTGATCGTGATGGAATCCACATCTGTAATGAACCGAACCTCTTTTCCCGAAGTCTGATAAGTATCTGGTTTGACATCCGGGGCAATGGTCCAGGTATGGCTCGTGCGAGGGCCGTCATTGGAAACTTTCATCGGAAACGTTTTGATATTCGTACGAAGTACCTGTTGTTTCTGGGAAAAGGTGAATCCGCATAAAAGAATCGCGGAAATCGTTAAGATTGAACGCATCGAATTGAATTAGCTTTATTCTCAAAGCTATACAATATTCCGTTACTTTGACAAATCCGGTAAAAAACCTTTCAGAGTTTTGATTTTAATTAAATTTATTTTGACATTATAGTATCATTTTAAATGTACGGATTAGAAAAAACTCCCAAAGAAATCACACTGATTTTCGGTAAACGGGTTACTCAGTTGCGTAAGGAACGAAAAATGAGCCGGGAAGACCTTGCCAATCGTTCGGGGGTTCCCGCTTCTACCTTGAGAAAATTCGAGCAAACCGGAATGATTTCACTGGAAAGCATGCTGAAACTGGTCAAAGTATTCAATCGGTTGGAGGAATTTGAAAAGCTGCTTCAACCCAATGATTTGGAAAGCAAGCGTCACTTATTTGATGATTAAAAATCGACCGTTAAGTACCCGACTACGGATGAAATACTTTCAGTGCATTTTCTGTTGTGATCTCTTCCAGTTTACTTAACGGAAGGTCGAGAATTTCTGCGATTTTCTCCGCCGTATGAACCACGTAAGCGCTCTCGTTGCGTTTTCCGCGGAAAGGAGTTGGGGCCAGGTACGGCGCATCCGTTTCCAGTAATAGTTTGTCCAACGGAATGTGTTTCAGGGTTTCGGGAAGATCTGATTTTTTGTACGTTACCACTCCCCCGATCCCGAAAGAAAATCCTCCGTAGTTCAGAATCTGTTGAACATCCTGTTCGTTTCCGGTAAAACAGTGGAAAATCCCGCGCAGGCGTTCGTCGTTTTCCTGATCCAATACTTCGTAAATCTCCGGAAAAGAATCCCGTGCATGAATCACGATCGGAAGCTGCAGTTCTTTAGCCCATTGAATCTGGGTTCTGAAAGCTTCTTTCTGCTCGTTGATATAGGTTTTATCCCAATACAAGTCAATTCCGATTTCTCCGACTGCCACATACGGGTGTTTATCCAGCATCAGGCGCATTTTTGCCAGAACCAGTTCCCAGTTTGCATTCACCGAACAGGGATGCAGTCCCATCATTGAAAAACAGTGTTCCGGAAATTGTGCTTCCAGTGCATGCATTCCTTCAATGGAATCCAGGTCAATATTCGGCATGTACATGCGTCCGACTCCGGCAGCAATTGCCCGCTGGATCATTTCTGCCCGGTCTTCACCAAATTGTTCGGAATAAAGGTGTGTGTGTGTATCGATAAACATGATTGAGATATTAGGACGCCAAGATTTCAGGACAAAAGACAAAAAGACTTCAGAACCTATGACAGTATGAGTCACCCAGTCCTGAAGTCTTAAAATCCTGAGGTCCTAAAATCTATTCTCTTAACAGAATTCCTCGTAAGCAGCTGCTAAATTCTCAGCGATCATTGCTGCCGTAACTCCTTCGATATTGTGTCGTTCTAAAAAATGAACCAGTTTCCCGTCTTTGAACAAAGCCACAGATGGCGATGACGGAGGGAACGGTAAGAAATATTTGCGTGCCTGCTGTGTTGCTTCCGTATCAACTCCTGCAAAAACAGTCAGCAAATGATTGGGTTTTTTTCCATCCTGGTCCAAAGACAATTTCACTCCCGGACGCAGGTTTCCTGCTGCACATCCGCAAACAGAGTTTACTACGACCAAAGCAACGCCTTCGCTGTTTGGAATGCTTGCATCTACATCCGATGCTGTTTCAAGTTGTTGAAAGCCCACACGTGTAAGGTCTTCCTTCATTGGTTGTACGAGTTCTGGTGGGTACATAATCTTTAAATTTTAATACTGCAAAGTTAGGGATTCTTCTTTCAGTGGAAAACAAATCTCCGTTTCAATTTTTGCCAAATAAGTTTAAAACGATTCTAAATGACAAAAAATTCTTTTTTTTCAACGAAATCAGAGTTTATCAACAAATTATTTATTTACATTTGTCTCCAATAAAAGAAAAGGATTATGAATCAATTTTGGTGGAAACTCGGACAAATTTTGAACGGTGCATGGTTTTATGACAACATCGGAGATATCTTTAATTATTCAGTAATCATTCTTGGATTCTTCGGATTGTTCTACTGGTTGAACTGGCAAAACAAGTTCAACAAGCAAGCAGAAAAAGATCCGAACCAGATCAAGTAATTTATTCCGCTTTATAATAAATTTTAGGAAGGCTCCGTCGATTGACAGGAGCCTTTTTTGTTGGTGCGCGACGCATCGCGCACCAACAAAATGCATCGCGCGCCAACAGATTTTTTCCACTATATTTATCACATGCTGACATTCATCATCACAGCCGGAGGAATCGGAAAAAGAATGGGAGGAGCTACTCCCAAACAATTTTTACTGCTCGACGGAAAACCTGTTCTCATACATACCATCGAACGGATTCATCACTTTGATCCTTCTGCGGAATTGATCGTCACGCTTCCGGTAGATTACCTGAAGGACTGGCAGGAACTGTGTGAAAAACATGCTTGTGAGATTCAGCATACCGTTGTTTCAGGAGGAGAAGAACGTTTCGACTCGATTAAAAATGCCCTCGACAAAGCAAGTGGCGACTGGATCGCTGTTCACGACGGGGTTCGTCCTTTTGTAGGAAAAAACGTCTTGTCGGAACTGGTTAAAGAGGTCAAAACACACCGGGCGGTCATTCCGGTAGTTCCGGTAAAAGAATCCCTGCGCCTGGTAGAAGGAACTCACAGCGCTGCCGTTCCCAGAAGTCAGTATCAAATTGTTCAGACACCCCAGATTTTCGAAGGAAAACTCCTGAAAAAGGCTTACGAACAAAAGTATACGCATTCCTTTACAGACGATGCCAGCGTGGTTGAATCCATCGGAACACGCATTCATTTAATCTCCGGTAATGATGAAAATATTAAGCTAACAAACCCCGTAGACCTGAAACTGGCTGAGATCCTGCTCCAATCCCTGAAAAACAGTCACTAAATCGATTGGGCTTTAACCTTTCGTGAACTTCATTTGAACAAATCGTGTTCGCCAAACCGATTTTATTAATCCCTGTTTCATAAAATTTACACGATTCCAACACAATCTTATCGGAAAAGTCATTTTGGTCGTGTACTCTGATTATATGCTGGACGGAACTTTGCGAAAAGTTTTACAGCAATGAAAAAAACCTTACTTTTCATCGGGTCGTTTTTGCTGGGAATCAATAGTTTTTCCCAGAATCCCGGACTCGTTATTTCAGAAATTTACACCAATCCTTCCGGGGCAGATTCCCCGTTTGAATGGATTGAACTAGTAGCAACTCAAGACATCAACTTCGCAACAACTCCTTATACGGTAGTTTGCAATAACTCCGATGCAACGGTAAACGGATGGATCGAAGGCGGCCTGATTACGTACGCTTTCCAAATCAACAGCGGAACGGTAGGCAGAGGAGATGTCGTATACGTCGGTGGAACATCTATGGCTCCAACCGGTACAAAATTGCGTGTGATTAATACCGCTACCACGAACGGCGACGGATTCGGTACGGCGGCAAGCGGTGGTGTGGTAGGAAACGGTGGTAACAACGGGGACGGAATTGCTGTCTTCAATTTACCGGTCGCTTCCTTAACCAATGCAACGGTTCCTGTTGATGCGATCTTCTACGGAACAGCTCTTGGAACTGCCGTTCTGAATGGTGGTGCAGATGGTTACCAACTTCCTGTCAACGATTTGTACAGCGGTGGAAAACTTCAATCCGGTTCGTTTATTGCAGGCGATCCTGCAAGCAACCAGTCGCTACGCGCTACCGGATCGTTCAACACCCAAACGCTTAGCTGGACTACACAACGTAGCTGGACATTGGGTACTCCGACGTTAAACAACCTTTCTTCCGTGAGCGTACTTCCTGCTCCGGGAACATTTGCATTCTCTGCAGTGACTCAGAATTTCGCGGAAAATGCGGGAACCGTCAACATCGGAATTACTGCAACATCTACCAATAGTTCCCAGGCAAAAGTGGTTTTGAGCTACTCGGTTTACACAGACGCAACGGAAACAGCAGATTTTACATTGGCTGAAGATACCATCGTTATTCCTGCGAACTTCACGGGAACACAAAACGTTTCTCTGACCATTGTTGACGATGCATTGGCAGAAAAAACAGAACGGGTGATCCTGAAGATGAGCGCTTTGGCAAATGCAACGATCGGAACAAACAGCTTCCAGATTATTTACATCAAAGACAACGATTACCAGGCTCCGGTTGCAAACAATGAACTGAAACTGAACCTGCTGACCAGCTTTTCAAACGGTGCGGAAGGAACTAACTCTGCTGAAATCGTTTCGTTCGACCCTACGACCAACAAATTATACATCGCCAACTCGGTGGGTGCGAAAATGGATATCGTAGACTTCACCAATCCGGCTGCTCCGGCTTTGCTGAATTCGATCTCCATCACTCCATACGGAAACCTGAACTCCTTGACAGTACACAACGGAACAGTGGCCGTGGCGGTAGAAAACTCCAATCCGCAGGCAAACGGGAAAGTGGTTTTCTTCGACGAGAACGGTAACCACATTTCAGATGTTCCGGTTGGCGCTATGCCGGACATGATCACATTCAACAACGATCATACGAAAATCCTCGTGGCATGTGAAGGTGAACCGAATACCACTTACGCATCCGATCCGGAAGGTTCCATCGCCATTATCGATATTACCGGCGGTTATGCTTCATTGACCGCATCAAACGTAGCTATTGCAAACTTCCAGGCATTCAACGGTCAGGAGGCAACACTCCGCGCTCAGGGAATCCGCATCTTCGGACCCGGAAGCTCTGCTGCCCAGGATTTTGAACCGGAATACATCACGATTTCGGAAGACAACGCAACGGCTTACGTTTCTTTGCAGGAAAACAACGCGATGGCTGTTGTAGATATTGCTACTGCTACTGTGACAGCAGTAAGACCATTGGGAACCATGAATTATGCAAACGGAAACGATGCGTTGGATCCTTCTGACCAGTCGGCAGGAATCTTTATCGGATCTGCTCCGGTAAAAGGACTATTCATGCCCGATGCATTGGCTCACGCTTCCATCGGGGGAACAGAATACATTTTCTCAGCAAACGAAGGAGATGCACGTGAATATACTGCTTACAGTGAAATCAGCCGGTTGTCAGCAGCATCGCTTGATGCCTCCATCCCGGATCAGAACATTTTGAAAAGCAACCAGTTCCTGGGTCGCATCAATGTTACACGTGCAAGCGGAGATACGGACGGAGACGGAGATATCGACGATATTCATGTATTCGGAACACGTTCTTTCTCTATCTGGAATGCACAGACAGGTGCTTTGGTATTTGATTCCAAAGATTTGTTTGAGCAAATCACTGCAAACCACCCTACTTTCGGTGCATTGTTCAACGCAAGCAACTCTTCGGGTGCAGCAACGGCTAAAAACCGTTCGGATGACAAAGGTCCGGAGCCGGAAGGTCTTGCTACTACTGTAATCAATGGAAATCACTACTTGTTCGTTGCTTTGGAGCGCATCGGTGGTGTAATGGTCTTCAATATCGACGTTCCAACTGCACCGGTTTATGTGGGTTACTACAACAACCGCGCTTTCGCAACCAATGGTCCGGATCGCGGAGCCGAAGGAATCATTACGATCAGCAAAGAAGATTCTCCAACCGGAAAAGAAATCGTGATCCTTGCAAACGAGGTAAGTTCTACGCTTTCGATCTATGAAATCAATACGTGTGTGGAATTGGCCGGAGCAACGATCACTGCTCCGAATGATTCTATCTGCGACGGAACTCAGGTGACGCTGACAATCCCCGGAAATGCTCAAAGCTCTGTTCAATGGTTGAAAAACGACCAGGTGATCTCCGGAGAAACCGGCAACACGCTGACCGTAAGTGAAGCCGGAGACTACCGTGTGTATGTTTCGAATGCAACGCATGCTTGTGCTGATACGACGCTTCCTGAAATGATTACCGTTTTGTCTTTGCCAACGGTAGCTGCAGGTGTTGATGCAGCCATTTGTGCCGGAGACAGCGTAAGCCTGGAAGCAACAACTACTGCTGCTATTTCCTGGAACAACGGCGTTCAGGACGGAGTGAACTTCGCTCCGGCTGCAACGATGGATTACATTGCAACTGCAACAGATGTTTACGGATGTGAGAATTCAGATACGCTGACTGTTACTGTCAATACACTTCCAACTGTCAATGCGGGAACGGATCAGGCGGTTTGTTCCGGAACTTCCGTTACGCTGACTGCTACCGGAGCGACTTCATTTGTTTGGAACAACGGTGTAACCGACGGTACGGCCTTCAATGTTACTACAGCCGGAAATTACATTGTAACCGGAACGGACGCAAATGGCTGCCAGGATAAAGACACGCTGGTAATGACGGTATACGCCAATCCTTCCATCAACCTGGGAAGCGATATGACAATCTGTGCGAACAACTTCCCGGTAAACCTGAATGGCCCGGCAGGATATACCAGCTACAACTGGAGCAACGGTGCAACGACTCAAAATACCACCGGATCACAGGCAGGATCTTACATGTTGACCGTTACGAATAACCACGGTTGCCAGGATAAAGACACCGTTGTGATCTTCTCTCAGGCTTGTTTGGGTCTGGCTGAAAACACTGCTCTTGAGTTCTCTGTTTACCCGAACCCTGCTTCCAACCTGGTTTACGTCAAAACAAATACAACAAACTCTGAAGTAGTTGTTTACGCAATGAACGGACAGGCTCTGTTTACACAACAAAACACCAACACTGATTTCACGTTGAACCTGGATACTTTGGCAGACGGAGTATACTGGTTGACGGTTTCTTCTGCGGAAGGAACAGTGACTCAGCGTTTGGTGATCAGGAAATAATCCAACCTATATACGCTAAGAAACCCTCCCGGACTTTTTTCCCGGGAGGGTTTCTTGTTTTTTTTATATCTCCCCTTTTTTAGGCGTAAAAACGAATATCTGTCTCCCCCTTTGGAGGGGGACTAAGGGGGAGGATAGTAAACTCTTGTAAATCAAAGACAAAATTCTTATCTTAATTAGATGAGAAACAATCACTATAACAAAGACTTACGTGAATTTGCCCATGAATTGAGAACTGAAACAGTATCAAGAGCCGAAAAGTATTTATGGAAGAATGCGCTTTCCCGGAATCAGCAAGGTGTTAAATTCAAACGCCAAAGACCGATTTTACATTTTATCGTAGATTTCTTTGCCCAGGAAGTTGGACTAATCATCGAAATTGACGGGAATTCACACGCAACTAAAGGAAGTTACGACCGCATGCGTCAGGACAAATTGGAAAATCTGGGTTATACTTTTATCCGGTTTTCGGAAGGAGACGTTCTCAATAATCTGGGAGATGTCATCACTCAAATCCAACATGTAATTTATTGTCTGAAGGAGAAGGATTAGTTTTTCCTCCCCCTTTATCCCCCTCCAAAGGGGGAAATAAAGAATACTCCCTCCGGAACAAAAAATCAGCACGAGCCGGTTTTACAATCTTCCCGTTCGGTTTCCAGGGTGACATGCCGGATATTCAAATGCTCCAGCAGATGGCGTACTTCGTGTTTGATTTCCGGTTCCTGTTCCCCGGTGATTTCGCGTTCCAGGGTTAAGTGAGCTGTGAGGGCGTTTTCCGTTGAACTCAAGGGCCAGATATGCACGTGATGTACTTCTTTTACACCTTCTACGCTGCAGATTTGCGTAATCACGTCTTCCAGCCGGATCGTACTCGGAACGCCGTCCAGTGACAAACGCAGGCTTTCTTTCATCAGTTTCCAGGTACTCACCAGGATGATTCCGGCAATGATCAGGCTGAATAAACTGTCGAGCCAGTACAAATGCGTGTAGTAGATGACAATCCCTCCCACAACCAATCCTGCGGAAACCAGGGCATCACTGACCAAATGCAGGTATGCGCTCTTGACGTTGATATCCTGTTCTTTGTTGCGTAAAAATAGCAGCGCCGTTCCAAAGTTGATTACAATGCCGATTCCGGCAATAATGGAAACAGATAGTCCGGGAATTTCCTGCGGATGAAAAAAGAAACGGTCTACGGCTCCATAAACAATCGCTCCGATGGTGATGAGCAGCAGGAAGGAATTGAATAACGCCACCAGGATCGTCGTTTTCCGGTAACCGTACGTGTACTGGCTGTTCGATTTGATTTTCATCAGTTTGAAAGCCAAAAGTGAAAGCGCCAGCGTACCGACATCCGCGAGGTTATGGCCCGCATCCGATAAGACGGACAGGGAATCAATTGCAATCCCGACAATGGCTTCGATTACAACGAAGGACAAATTGAGCACGATGCCCACCACAAAAGCGGTGTTGACCTTTTTCAGTACAACTTCCTGGTGATGATGATGATGTGAGTGATCGTGTCCCATATGCCGGATTTTTAATTATTCATCGATGCTTTTTTTCACTTTACACGGATTCCCAACGGCGATCACATTTGCAGGAATGCTTTTATTGACCACACTTCCGGCTCCGATAATGGAATTGTCTCCGATTGAAACGCCTGGAAGAACCACGACGTTTCCTCCGATCCAGACGTTATTCCCGATCGTAATCGGATGTGCATATTCCAGTCCTTCGTTCCGCTGTGCTACATCAACCGGATGACCTGCGGTGTAAAATCCGCAATTCGGCGCAATGAAAACATTGTCTCCGAAAGTCACTTTCGCGGCATCCAGGATCACCAGGTTGTGGTTGCTGTAGAAATTCTCTCCGATCTCAATGTTGTATCCGTAATCGCAGATAAATGGTTGTTCGATCAGGAAATTTCCCTTCGTACTGCCGATGATTTCATTCATTTTCGCGCTTCTGGCTTCCATATCGGAGCTTTTCAGTCCATTGTATTCCTGGCACAAATCTTTGCATATGATCCGTTCCCGGATCAATGTTTCATCATAATTGGCATTGTACATCAATCCTTCCGCACACTTTTCCTTTTCTGTCATTGTTTCTGCAATCTGATTACTTCTTAAAGTTAGCAAAGAAACGCCCGGAATTCCGGCAGCATCCAAAATATTTCCTTCGGAACCGGAAGTACAGAAAGCAAGAAGGGGGAACGCGATGCATCGCGTTCCCCCTTCCTTTTATTTTCAATAGCTTAAGCTCTTCCCAATTGCTTCAGTAGGCGCAAATGATTGAAGATAGCTGCACCGAATGTTTTGTGGTAATTGTACTGAATCCCGTATTCCTGTGCCGTTTCTTTCACAATTTTCGAAATTTTCGGGTAATGAACGTGCGAAATATCCGGGAATAAGTGGTGTTCAATCTGATAATTCAATCCACCCACGTACCATGTCAAAATCGGGTTCCAGTTCTCAAAATTCGCTGTTGTCATCATCTGGTGCTTTGCCCAGGAAACATCGTCGTTTTTATGCGTATACCCATCTCTGGTCATGAATTCCGTTTCCGGCATGACGTGTGCAACCTGGAATACAAAGGCAAGAATGATTCCGCAAATGAAATGCATCACGAAGAATCCAAGCAACACCTGCCACCAGGTTACATCCATTACCAATAACGGAACAGCAATCATGTACGTATAATACAAAATCTTTGAAAAAACCAGCTGTGTCATGGCCTTTGCGAAAGTGGTATTTTGTGCTTTCAACAAGCCTTCTTTGTTGTAACGGCTCAATTGCATGAAATCTTTGTTCGTCATCCATGAAAGGGTCATGAATCCGTAGAAAAACCATGCATAATAGACCTGAAAACGGTGTACTTTCTTGTGCGGTACATTCGGAGAGAAACGCAACAAACCAATGGAGTCGATGTCTTCATCCATGTCGTGCACATTTGTAAAGCTATGATGCAATACATTGTGCTGAATGCGCCAGTTCAGGTTAAATCCGCCCAGGATTTCCATGGAGAAACTCATGATTTTATTCAGCCACTTGTATTTGGAAAATGCTCCATGATTGGCATCATGCATAATGGAAAGCCCGATTCCTGCCATCCCTACTCCCATAATCATGGTCATGAAAAACATGAGCCAGTGGTTTTCAATGACTCCAAAAACCATTAAAAAATAAGGCAGCAAAAACAGGGAAAACATCAAGGGAACTTTCAATAGAATGCGCCAGTTACCATAACGTTTCAAGTTATTTTTTTTGAGGTATTCGTCTACTTTTTGGGAGAGTTTCTTTGTAAAGTCATCACTTCTCGTGAGTCGTATGTATTGCATAGTTTTATTCCGCAAATGGTATTTATTTGCATTCACAAAGGTATTCATTGTTTCAATTCAAAATAGCCAAAAAAGACGAAATACATCGATTTCAATTCCCAAAAGAAGTTAACACACTGTTTTTCAAAATGATTGCGTTTTATCAATTTCTGTCTTTTGATTGAATTCCTATTCATGGAATGGTGCCTCACTTACTTTTTCGCCATGTAAAACAACCCACCTGTTGCATTGTCGGAATTATACCATTTTCCATTTATCGCATGCATTTTCGGATCCACCCTGGCGCGGATAATGTATTGAATCCCTGCAGAAACATAGGTATAATCCACGTAAATCGTATTATTGGAAGCATACACCCAATTTCCTACCGCCCTGGATGATGCGGAGGTATCAGCCAGCAAAGTGTTGTAAACTTTTGCCGTACCGCCTGATTCAAGCACCATCGAATACGGGTACGTGGGTTCATAAAAACAGGTATCTCCTGAATTGGTAATTCCCCTGGATCCGTAGTAACCTTCCCAGGCACCGATTAAGGACGGTTGCGGTTCCACTTCTACCGTATTGGTCGTCACAATTTCTTTCTTCTTGCAGGAAACAATTCCCGCCGCCACTCCTGCAATAAGGAGCAAAACAAATCCATTTTTCATCTTTTTTTCTTTGGTTTCAGGAGTCCGTTATCTCACAACAATGCGAACAATTGCTTCCTGGTTCGGGGTATGCAGTTTTAACAGATACATTCCGGGTGGCGATTGGATTTGATAGGTTCCACTACCCAAATCACTCAACGCAATCTCATTCCCCAATAGATCATAGCAGGTCATTCCGACATGAAAATGATCTCCTGGCAACACCCGGAATATCCCCGTATTCGGATTCGGGAAAACGGTGGCGGAAAGCATCTCCATTTCGCTTAAAGAAGCAGTGCTTTCACAAGCTCCATGAACCAGGAAGTGACTTTTTGCGGCTGGTTTGGTATTCAACCCGTAATCCGGGTTATTCACCAAATCATTCCCGTAAGGCGTGAGTGACGCAAACAACCCGTTGGTTGATAGTTGTCTTTGCGGGCAGCCGTCTCGATCCCAGCTCCACGCCAGCCAATTGACCTTATTTACTTCACAATAGCGCAGCAGGGGCTGATAATTGAGGTTGTATTGGCACATGCTCTGATCATCCTGCTGGTTGGCAATTTCACCCAGCACAAATGGAATACCGGCAGCCAGCACTGCATTGATTTTATTGGCCATTTGCGTACTGTCATTATTGGCGTAAGCGTACCAATAAGCATGTGCACTGAAAATCAGGTTGTGCTCCGGATCCGTGTTAATCAATTGATTTGCCGTGTTGGAAGTAATGAACACGTCGGAGTTTTGTCCGCAATCCGGAGCATCAATCATGATAGGGAAATCGAATCCTGTTACGTTTCGCAGGTTGTTGATAATGGTTTCATAGGTGTTTTGATAGCTTGTCAGGGCAGCTGCCTGGTTTCCCGTCCAATTCACGTACAATGCTTCATTGGCAATGTTGACAATGATGCTGTGACGGTACTTTTGGAGGATCGGAAAAACGGAAGCATTCGTCCACCATCCGGATCCGGTAATCAAATCCGATGGATTGTTCTCACAGGTAAAGTCATGCAGTTCCAAAATCGGAATGAGGTCGAATTGGATGCATTTACTGATAATACTGTCCAGGGCGACATAATTGTAGTATACATCGGCTCCCGGGTTACTCCAGTACCAGGGAAGACGTACCGCATTGGCTCCCGATTGAGCAATTTCGGAAATTCGCTGTTCATTCACATCATAGCCCCAGTTGTATGGAGCGTAATTGATTCCTTTTAAATGCAGGGTATCACCGCAAGGCCCTAAAATGTACTTCCCGCTGGTGTGAATTCGACCCGGGGTTTGTGCCATCAGATTTCCGACAACCATGATTCCGATAAGACTCAGTATAAATTGTTTCATTTTTACTAGATTTGGATAGCGCAAACCTACGATCATTCCCCCTTCAATCAATCACCTGAATTGGTGATTTTCAGCTGCATCGGATTCCGTATCTTTGATTACAGATGAAAAATGCTTTCCTCACCGGGATTTTGATATATGCTGCTACTGTATTCGGTCAGAATCACAGCACTTCGCTGCTGTTTGATCATGCTGTTTTCCAGAATTACTCGATGAAAGACGGACTTTCCTCCAACTATTGTTACGATGTACTCCAGGATTCGAAAGGCACGATCTGGATTGCTACGCTGAACGGTTTAAACCGCTTCAACGGCAATCGCTGGGAAACTTTTCAGCAACAGGCCGAAACAAAGAACAGGCAGCTCCCCGCCAACTGGGTGATTGATGTGGATGAAGAAAAAAACAAGGGAATCTGGATCAATACCGACCGGGGAATTGCTTTCTATAATTTTGCCGGGGATTCCATTTACCGCTATGCGGATCCGGTGAAAGGCTGGGGAAGAATCATTTCCGTGGGAGCAGATCAAATCCTGGTTTCGTCTTGGACCGGATTGGAGCTATTCCGGAAAAAAGGCAGCACGTTGCACTCCATCCGATCTTTTCCTGAAACCGCTAAAAATTCGTTTCCTTTCCTTTACCGCGGATGGGACGGAAGTATCTGGACCTGTCCGGAAGACCGGCCTTCACTGGTTCACTGGAATCCAACATCGGGAACGTTGAACTACATCACACATTTTTACCTTCAGAACAAACAGATCAGTCCGGTAGTGCGGGGTATTTTTCAACTCAATGCAAAACAGCTGTTATTAACCACCCGGCAGCATGGTTTATTAATCTATACGATCGGAACCAACCGGGTGCGGGCTTTCTTTCCGGAGGTTTTCGTTCCGGAAACGGATTATTCGCAGGTCATCCGTTACCGGGTCGGACAGGAACAATTCCTGATTGTCGGGACACAATCCAAAGGGCTTATTGCCTGGAATGAAAAAACACACCGGCACTTTTTCATCCGCGTAAATCCATACAATCCCAAAAGCTTGTGCTCAAATCAGATCCAGGGGTTTTGCACCGATGACAACGAAGGTTTGTGGATTGCAACCGGAATGGGAATCAGTTATTTCCATCCCTCTCTTCAGAAGAACAAAAGCTATCATTTCCATAATCGCGAAACGCTGAAAAACGGGATCCTAATCAATGCCGTGCTCCCATTAAGCAGACAATCGTTCCTGATCGGAACAGAATATGACGGTCTTTTTCTTTACCATGCAGATTCCGATGAGTTGATTTCCATTCCCGTTCCGCTGACTCAAATCAGTTCTATTGCTAAAACAGAACTGGGTATTCTGGTGGGTTCAAAAAAAGGAACATTCCGTTTTTCGGAACAAACTCATCAACTGGAGTCCAAGCCGCTTGTTGCAGTGAGTACCCTGCGCATCCGGCAATTGAATCATGCCTTGCTTGCGTTTTGCACTCAAAAGGGATTGATGTTGTTCGATATACGGAAAAAGCAATTTGTTTTCAAAGAGGAAGCCATTGCAGGCACTGCAGCGGAGAAATTATTTTGCAAAGATGTCTGTCTGAAGGATCATAAATTGTGGATTCTGCGTTTTTTCGATGGCTGGGAAGTCCGGGAGTTCCCCACTTTTCGAAAACTATATGCTACACATCCTTCCCAATTAAACATTCCGGTTGATTATCATTGCATCCAGGCAGCAGATAACTGTGTTTACATGGCTACATCCGCAGGAATCATCCGCCAGCATACAGACCGGCTGCACCAGGTTGATTACCTCAAAACAGCTGACGGTTTGATTGGTGATGAAATCGAGAACCTGCTTGTTACAGACGGAAATCAGCTGCTTTACACCACTGTAGATGGTTTGTATACCTACAACCCGGACACCAAAAAGAGTCTGCGTCTTTTTTCATATGAAAACTATGTTCAGAAATGGTACAACCAGCTGGAGCCTTCCGGGGACGGAACATTTCTCTATAGTGTGTCTGATTATTTTTGCAGGTATACGATTACCAATCGTTTCCGGAATCAAAAAACACCTTCCCTGGTCATTTCAAAATTAACGGTGAACAATCATCCGGTGCTTCTATCCCGCAATCAACTGGATCTTTCCAGCCATGCAAATGATATCCGCATTTACCTGGCCGGATGTGTTTATCCGGAATCCGGAAAAAATCGCTGGTATTATCGCCTGAACCAACAGGCTCCCCACATTTCCGATGGAATCATTGAACTTCAAAACCTGGCTCCGGAAGACTACACCCTTCAATATTATTCTATCAACAACGAAGGTGTGCGATCAGCATCGTCCAAAACGTTGTTCATCCATATTGCCCCTCCTTTTTACAATACCTGGTGGTTTATCCTGCTGCTCTTTTTATTTGTTGCGCTGCTTTTCGGTATTTTTTATTTCTATAAACGTTACCAGAACCTGCGCTTACTTGCTATCCGCAACCAGATTTCAAAGGATCTGCACGACGAGCTCGGCGCTAATGTGAGTTCGATTCATATCCTGGCAAACATGCTGCAAAACGACCCTCATTCTCCCATGGCGCAAAGAGCCCTGGATAATATTTCCCGCTACTCTGTTGAGATCAGTGACACGATCAACGACATCATCTGGAACGTGAACCCGCAATTTGATTCGCTCGATGAATTAATTCGCCGGATGGTGCGTTATGCCTCTGAAACGATTGAAGCTGCTGGTATTGAATACGAACTCCGGATTCCGGAGTTTGCCGCTTCTTTTAAACTTGACAATCAAAAAAAATACCACCTCTACCTGATTTTCAAGGAAAGCATCAACAATGCGGTGAAGCATTCCGGAGCAAACAGCATGGAGATCGTTTTCCGGTTGAACGGCAGGCTATTCGAATTCGCTGTCAAAGACGATGGAACCGGATTCGACACAAGTATACGGAGCAACGGCAACGGCATGCGCAATCTTCAGGCACGTGCCTCTGAAATCGGGGCAACTATTTCCATTCTTTCTTTTCCGGGAAAGGGAACCAGCGTTTCTTTAAACATTCAACTCATATGACGACAATCATTGTTTTCGAAGACAAAGCCAATATGCGCGAGTCACTCAAACTACTGCTTGAAAATGAGCCGGATTTTCGTGTCCTGGGGCTCTTCCCCCATTGTGTCCGGGGCGTTGAACATGTGCTTCAACTGAATCCGGATATTGTATTGATGGATATTGACCTGCCCGAGATCAACGGAATTGAAGGTACGAAACGCATCAAAAAAGCAAGTCCGGACACCCAAATCGTCATGCTCACTGTTTTTGAAGACGATACTAAAATATTCGAATCGATCAAAGCCGGGGCCGATGGTTATTTACTCAAGAAATCGATTCCTTCGGAGCTGATTCCTGCTATTCGCAATACAGTTACCGGCGGATCACCCATCAGCCCGGGAATTGCGTCCAGGGTACTTCATGCTTTCCGGGAAAAGAGTAAACCAAAAGCCCTTAGTTTTGAACTGAGCAAGCGGGAACATGAAGTATTGGAGTTACTTACTAAAGGCTATTCCTATAAGAAAATAGCGGAACATTTGTTCGTTTCGGTTGACACGATTGGCACGCATATCAAGAATATTTACTCGAAATTGCAGGTCAATTCGGCATCGGAAGCTGTGGCAAAAGCATTGAAAAACCGGATTGTTGAATAAGACGAATGCCCTTTCCGGGTTGAACACTCAAAAAACCTACCCGGGTATATGGTGGATATCCTTGCGCTTATCCCCCTCTCAATCAAAAAAATCGTTATTTATTATTCCAATTCGTCATGGTCAGCTGAATACCAACCGCAGCATAGCTTTTCAGAAACTCGGTTGCAACCTGGATGCGTTCGTTCAAGGTTTCCTTTTCTTCCGCAGTCCATTCTCCGAGTACGTAATCTACCTGTTGTCCTTTGTGGAAATCTGCTCCCACACCAAATCTCAGGCGGCAGTATTCGGTGGTGTTCAACGTTGCCTGGATATCTTTCAACCCGTTGTGTCCGCCGTCTGAACCTTTTCCTTTCATGCGCAGTTTCCCGAACGGAAGCGCCAGGTCATCGGTAATTACGACCAGGTTTTCACGCGGAATCTTTTCCTGCTGCAGGTAGTAGTTCACCGCTTTACCGGAAAGGTTCATGTACGTTGTCGGTTTCACCAGGATCAGTGTTCTGCCCTTGAACTTTACTTCCGCTACTTCTGCGGTTTTCTGCAAATTAAATGTCCCGCCAAGCTCTTTTGCAAGGGCTTCAACCACTTTAAATCCGATATTGTGGCGCGTTTCTTCGTATTTTGAACCGGGGTTTCCTAAACCGACAAACAGGTATTTCATAATGCGACAAAATTAACTAAAAGTCAGAAATTTGGGTAAAATCCCTTTCCCAAACTTTGCGTGCTTTGCTTCTCTGCATTTAAAACACATGAGGTATACATACCTAAATGAACCGCAAAGGTGCAAAGAGCGCAAAGAAGATTTCCTCCGAATAACTATCTTTGAAAGAAAAACCATGCGCATTCTCGGTATCATTCCCGCACGTTACGGCTCCTCGCGTTTTCCGGGGAAACCTTTGATTGATTTGAACGGAAAAACCATGATTCAACGCGTGGTAGAGGGAGCTTCAAAGGCTTCCCTGCTAACGGATTTGGTCGTCGCAACGGATGATCAGCGCATTGCAGATGAAGTAGCGCGGTTCGGTGGAGACGTGATGCTGACGGATTCCAAACACCCTACAGGAACGGATCGCTGTGCGGAAGTGCTCCGCAAGCTATCCGAATCATACGATGTGGTGATCAATATCCAGGGCGATGAACCCTTGGTGGATGCACGGCAACTGGACCAGTTGCTGCAGGCTTTCACTAACCCGGAAGTGCAAATCGCAACACTGGCTTCACGTAAAATTGCGATGGAAGATATTCAAAACCCCAACCGGATTAAACTGGTCATCGATAAGAATCACCGGGCATTGTACTTTTCACGAAGCCCGATTCCCAATTTTGCGAACGCAAAAGGAGAACCACTCGAAATCTATCCGTTTTTGAGACACATCGGGCTGTATGCCTACCGTTCGGAGGTGTTGCTTGAACTCAGCAGACTGGAAGAAACCCAGCTGGAAAAGATCGAATCGCTGGAGCAACTGCGCTGGCTTTACAACGGTTATTCGATTCAGGTGGTGGAAACGGAAATCGAAACGCCGAATATCGATACTCCGGAAGATGTGGAGAAAGTGCTGGAGTTGCTTTAAACAAATTCGGATCGATGCTGCTCACTGTGCTTGATACTCCCGACTATTCGCTCCGTTTCTGTCGGGAACGCGAACTGACATGAGCAGAATCACTCGAAACTGATAGAAACAAAAAAACGGAAGATTACTCTTCCGTTCTGATCGTATTTTCTTCAGCTGAAACCGTGCTTGCCGGTGCTGTTACTTTCTTTTCCTTCGGGAAGTATTTTCGCTGTCTCAGGATAATCATCACCACTCCGACACTGATCGCCGCATCTGCCACGTTCCAGATTGCCGGGAAAATCTGGTTGTCTCCATTTTGATCGTACCACGGAACCCAGGAAGGCCACTCCACATTGAACTGGAACATATCCACTACGTTTCCAAGCAGGAAACCGGTGTGCCTTGTTTCGTATTTTCCTACTATTCCGCAATCAGACCAGATTCCGGATCCTTCCAGGTGGTTGAACCCGATACACGGATCGTAATCGAAAATGAAATCATAGAACATGGAATCAATCAGGTTTCCGGTTGCCCCGGCAAACACCAATCCGATGGCCAACAGAAATTCTGTTTTCGCTCCCTTTCGCCACTGCTTGATAAAGTAATAAGCAATCGCGAAGCTGGCCGCAATCCGGAAAATACTCAACCCCAGTTTTGCCCAGATACTGGCTCCAAACGTTGTTCCGAAGGCCATTCCCTGGTTTTCGATATACAACAGGCGAAACCAGGAACCGAATACGTTTACCGGAGGATCGTAATAATTGAAGGATGTCTTGATCCAAATTTTAGTGATCTGATCAATCAGTAAAATACAGCATACCGCTATGATAACGATATAGAGTTGTTTTTTCAACTTACTTGTTTTGCATGTTTTTAGCTTCAATACTCAAAGTAGCATGCGGAACCAGTCTCAAACGCTCTTTTTGGATCAATTTACCGGTTACACGACAAACACCATAAGTCTTATTCTCAATGCGCATCAACGCATTTTTCAGGTTTTCAATGAATTTCTCCTGACGAGCAGCCAATTGTGCAACTTCTTCACGGGACAAAGTCTCCGACCCATCTTCCATCATGTTGAAAGTTCTTCCGGTGTCATCTGTTCCATGATTATCATTCGACAAAGATGATTTCAGCATATCGTAGTCATCATACGCCTCTTTCAATTTCTCATTGATCAATTGACGGAATTCTTCCAATTCACTATCTGAGTATCTTGTTTTCTCCTGTGACATTGTAACGTATTTTTTGAAATTCGCACAAAAATAATCGAATTTTCAGAGGAGTAACGAGAAATTGATGAATGGTAACAATTACTTATTCACAGGAATACTCTTTCAGCACCTGTTTTTGTTAGTAAATCACTGATATTCTGAAGGAAAACGCTCAAAAAACGAAAGTGTTAAAGAGATGTAATATTCTCCTTTCTGCTCCATTTAACATCCGCTTTCCATTGCATTGAAAAAACCACAACACAAGGGCTTCGAAACACATTTACAAGTATTTACACACCCAAAACCGGTGAATCCGGACGGAATTATCTTCCTTTTTCAGGAAATCACTTTCGCAGCACCCAATTTATTCAAATCAACCTGAGGTTCAGGTAATTAGTTTATGACTGTGCGTTTGCCCGCTGCTTTTCAATCCAATTGGTCAATTCGATGAATTCTTCAACTCCCAATCGCTCAGGACGAAGCTGCAACACCGGGTTTTCCTCATACGTTTCCGGAAGCATCGCTTTGATGGAGTTCCGAATCGTTTTGCGGCGCTGGTTGAACGACATTTTCACGACCTGTTTGAAAAGCTTTTCATCACACGGAAGTTTGTCTCTATCGTTTCTGGTACAGCGAATCACCCCGGATTTTACTTTCGGAGGCGGATCAAATACATGCTCATCTACGGTGAAGCAATATTCGATATCGTAGTATGCCTGGAGCAAAACGCTCAGGATTCCGTACGTTTTAGTGCCTGGTTTCTCGGCTACGCGTTCGGCTACTTCTTTCTGGAACATACCCATGATCTCCGGGATCGAATCCTTGAAATCAATGCATTTGAACAAAATCTGGGAGGAGATATTGTACGGGAAATTTCCAAGTACGGCAAACGGTTTCTGTCCCACAATCTGGGTCGGATCCATTTTCAGGAAATCCCCGAAGATAATACGTCCATCCAATTGCGGATAGTGCACTTTCAGGTAATCAATCGATTCGGAATCGACATCCATCACATACAATTCCGTTTCCGGATCCTGCAACAGGTATTCTGTCAGTGCTCCCATTCCCGGACCGATCTCAATCGCCGTTGTCACTCCCTGGTGATGCTTGAACTGATCTGCAATTTTCTTACAGATATTCTTATCCTTGAGGAAATGCTGCCCCAGGTGTTTTTTTGCTCTAACGCTCATGCGGAAAGTGTTGGATCACGTTCAAAGTACTTCTGAAAGCGGCAAAACGCCCTTCGTATCTGCTTTTATGGTCTACCTGAAGTCTTGCCGCATGATTGTGCTGGTAATCGCTCAGATGCTCCTGGCTGTATGCCACATAGGTCATGGCATAGGTGCAGGCTCCTTCTTCTTCATCGTTCATTTTGGACATCCGGCCTTCGAGAAAGCATCCGGTCGCCATCACATCCGGAATGTGTACTTCGCACATCCAGCTCACCCAATCCTGTTCGATCGCCGGGTCGATGCTTACTGTGACATTGTAGATTATCTGTTCCATCGGTGCAAAGTTACTGAAAATTGGGGAGTCGGTTGGCAGGGTGTTTTTAACCGTTAAGCTCAACAATTTTACAAATTGATAATCCCGATAGCTATTGGACTGTGTAAAAAGTCCGGTTTCAGGGGGTTTGGCAGGTATTCTCCCAACAAAAAAGGCTGCCTCAACGAGACAGCCTTTCAATGATTTCAAATGAATCTATTCTTAGTTCTTCACCCAACGAACCAGTGCGGTTCCTGAAGCAGAAGTCAAACGAATAAAGTAAGTTCCAGGTACCAGTGTTTCTGTGTTGAATACCAATTCAGCAGCAGATTTCTGAGTAGCAGACAGTGCCATTTCTTTTCCGTCTACTCCAATGAATGTTACTGTAAATCCGTTCCATCCTGAAGCCAGGTTCAATAGGACTGAACTTGTTCCCGGGTTCGGGTATACGTTCAAGTTTGCCAAAATAGCTTCTTCGATTCCAAGAACACCGTCAACACCGTCACAATTCTCATCAATTCCGTTTCCGGTTTGATCAACTGCACCCGGGTGAATCGCTGCGTTTGTATCGTCACAGTCTTCATTGTTTGTTACATAACCTGCTGGTTGTGTACAATCTGTTACAGAAGCGTTCGGGTTACCATATGTATCACCGTCAGCATCTTCGTAGTACGTTGTCATGGTGAAACCTTCATCGATGTTTCCGTCACAGTTGTTGTCAACACCGTCACAAACTTCTGTTGCAGCAGGGTTCACCTGATCGTTGCTGTCGTCACAATCTTCATTGTTTGTTACAGATCCTGTAATCGGTGTACAAGAAACAACTCCTGAAGCATCAGAATCTCCGTATCCGTCACCGTCAGCATCTACGTAGTAAGTCATTTCAGCTCCGATCTGAGCGTCGTTGTCGTTACAATCCGTATCATTGGAAACGTAGTTTGCAGGACGCGTACAAGAAATCTGAGAAGCTCCTGCATCACCCAATCCGTCACCATCAACGTCAGCATACCAAACAGCACCAGGGAATTCCTCTGCATCTGTATCATCACAATCGGTGTTATCCAATACGTATCCGGTTGGAGCAGTACAAGCTGTTTGAGAAACCGCTGGGTTTCCGTAACCATCGCCATCAGCATCTGCATAATATGTCTGAGTCGGCAATGCATTGATTGCACCGAAAAGAGTTACGTTATCGTGACGGTAAGTTGCTGTAGCCGAACCGATTTCAGTCAGGTAGAATCTGAATTCAACGTTTGAAGTAACGTTATCGAAAGCAGAAGTCAGGAATACGGTATCTACCAGGTAAGTAGATCCATTTACTGTCAATTGTTTTGTAAACAAATCTGCTCCATAGTTATCCAGGCTGGAACGAACGTGAAGCGTTGGAGTTCCTCCTGTTCCGGACAATCTGTGGCTGAATTTAATCATGCTCAGATCCAAACCGTAACAGCTGGAAGGCGTAATCGCAAAGTGGTAATACTGAGTCAAATCAATTGTAGCTCCAGTGTTGAATCCGTTATAGTTAATTACGTTGTTAGCAGAAGAACAAGTCAAAGAACTTCCGGCAGCACCGTAATCACCAAATGTTGCGTTTGCAGGCTGAGTTGTTACGCCCAATACCGGCGCAGCACAATCGTTTCCTGTAAATTCATACAATCCGATTGCTGTTCCGATAGTATTCAGATCAGATCCGTTACAATCTTCGTCGATTCCGTTATTTGGAATTTCAGTTGCTCCCGGGTGAATCGCAGGGTTCGTATCATTACAGTCTGTGTTATTCGTTACAGAACCTACAATCGGTGTACAAGAAGGAACTCCTGTAGCAGTTGCAGCACCGTATCCGTCACCATCCGCATCTGTGTAGTACAATACAGCCGCACCGATAGCCGCATTCGTATCGTCGCAATCGTTAGCATTTGTTACGTGGTTTGCAACCGGCGTACAGGAAACAACAGAAGAACCTGCATCACCCAAACCGTCACCGTCAGCATCGGCATAATAAGTCGTCCCCAATCCGATAGCAGCATTGGTATCATCACAGTCGTCATCATTCGTTACGTAGTTTGTAATTGGCGCACATCCTGGTTGAGATACCGCAGGGTTACCCAAACCATCACCGTCAGAATCCTGGTAATACGTAATGGAACCTGTAATTGTCAGGTTAATCGTAATAATACTGTCACATCCTGCAGCATTCGGAATTGTATCGTGGTATGTTCCGGAAACGCTGTACGTTTCGTCAGTTGAAGGAACCGTGTAAGAACCACAAGCAACCGGTGAAATCGTACTGGTTGTGTTGTTTTTAATCGTCAGGTTAATCGTGATAACACTATCACATCCTCCGGCATTTGGAATCGTATCGTGGTAAGTTCCGGAAACGCTGTAAACTTCATGTCCGGAAGGAACAGTGTATGTTCCGCCACACTGAGTCACAGCTAATGTGCCTGTTGTTGGAACACAACCACCGGCAGCAGTCCAGGAAACAGTTACATCATCAATCGATAAACCATGGTCATTTCCTGATTGATCAGGATCATCCCACTTGATCATCAAATACTGACCAGGGGTCAAAACCAATCCCGGAATCTGAATATTCGATAAAACCATTCTGTTTGCTGCAAGGTTTCCATCCAATGCTGCACCAGTAGCAGCTGCAACAAAAATCGGGCTGGTTCCGGTAAGTGCGGTTACCTGCGTCCAACCTGTGTTTACATTTGGATTTAAAGATGTAATTGCAGTACTGCTTACTTTATACCAGAAGGTCATGGATTGAGCGGCACCTGTCGTACTTGACCCTCCGTCTCTCCACTGCTCCATGGTGTAACCCACTGTAATGGTTCCGATATTTCCGGAAGCATTGTTTTTTAATAAAAGACCGTGAGCAAAGTTTCCTGCTGCTGCATTTCCTGATCCAATAGAGCCCAAGGCTCTTTCCGTTGAAGCAGCAGCTCCATAACTGTATAAAGCACCGGCATTAGAAGATCCTACATCCGCACGGTAAGTCGTTCCCGTTCCGGATCTTTGAGAATACCAGTTCGCAATCGTAGAGTTATCTACCCACGCGTTCGTGGTTCCCGTACTTGCCAATGTATTGAAATCCTGGGTATATGAACCGGTTCCCGTGATAGAAACCTGAGCAGTACCCCCAAGACCTAAAAACAAAATAGGTATTAGTAAAAGTCTTTTCATTTTGTATTCTTTTTCAAAAATTTTTGCCAAAGGTATGAAAAGCGGGTACTATGTTCCTAAAAAAAATAGTTGCTAAATCGGTATGGTGAAATTTTACTAAAATTTTAAGTGTTTCAAAATCAATGAAATACTTAAAACTAAATCGATTTAAACGAACAGTATTATTAAATCATTAAGCTTTCTGCATCTCCATTAAGCGCGCCACGTATTTTCCAATGATGTCGAATTCCAGGTTTACCTTCGTTCCGGGTTGAAAAGTGTGGAAATTAGTGTGTTCATGCGTGTACGGAATGATACAAACGGAAAACAATCCTTTTTCAGAATCCACTACCGTTAAGCTCACTCCGTTTACCGTAATAGAGCCTTTTGCCACGGTCGGCTGGTCAAAATCATAGCGGAAAGTGTATTTCCAGCTTCCGTCTAAGTCCTCTACGGAAATGCAGGTTGCCGTTGTGTCTACGTGACCTTGCACCATGTGTCCGTCGAGACGTGCTCCCAACAGCATGCAGCGCTCCAGGTTCACTTTTGCGCCTACTTCCCATTCGCCAAGGTTCGTTTTATCCAGTGTTTCCTGGATCGCCGTAACCACATAGGTATCCCCTTCTATTTTCACAACCGTCAAACAGCAACCATTGTGGGCAACACTTTGATCAATTTTTAATTCGTGAGTGATGGTAGATTCTACCGTAAAATGAACGTTGCTCTGATCTTTTTCAATCGCAACAACCCTTCCGAGGGTTTCTATAATACCTGTAAACATGCTATTCTCCTTGTGTTTGCTGCTGCATTTTCTGCAGACGCGCTCTTAAGGCTATAAAGATAGCACACATTGACCAAACAGGAACGGCCGCTTTGTCGGTATCTAAAAAATTATTGAGGAATCCGTGTATAAAATAGGTCGACAGGGAAACGATGAATCCCATCAACAGGGTTTTGATTTCACGGTCTTCAACCGGCCAGGCATTATAAAGTGTGATTCCTTCGTAAAAAACAGCCGCCACAATCGCCAGCATACTCAGCATTCCCAGCAATCCCATTTCTGCCAAAGGTCCGAGGTATTCACTGTGCGCATTTCCCATATTCCCGAAATTGGTCGAAATGATCGTCAGGTTTTCCGGGCGCTGGAAACGGGCGTATTCGAACGAATACATCCCCGGCCCAAAACCCACCCAAGGCCGCTCCCGGAACATGTCGATCGCACAGTTCCAACGGTTGATCCGCTCCAGGTTCGAAGCGTCGGTTGTTACGTTCGTTGCACTTTGCAGGCGCTCTCCGAATTCTTCCGTTGTATGTTCGTATTTGTTTCGCGCCAAATCCTGCTGAATCGAATCCCAGGAAGCCCAGATATACAACCCGATCACCAATGCGATTCCCGCCAACCAGGAAAATTTCACTTTGAAACGGATCAATAACCAAATCACAATTCCCAAAAATACGCTCAACCAGGCTGCACGGGTATAACTGAAATACAATCCAAGCAAGGAAATAAACATAAATCCGATGAGGATGAACTGCTGCAGCGGCGTGTGTTTGCGGGCAAAATAAAACGAGAAAATCAGCGGAACTACCAGCGCAACCAATGCTCCGTAGATCGTGTGATCCTTAAAGAACGGCCACATCACCCAGTGGCTTTCCTTTTCCCCGAAACGGTAGGAAGCATGCACCACCAGCGTGTAGGTAATCGCAATGACCATGGTCGAAATAAACAGCCACAGGAACCAGCGGATTTTCTTCGGCTCATAAAAAACGGCGCTTCCGTAGAACAAAACCGGAACAATGAACCACAGGCGTGCAAGCAGGAATTTCAATGAAGTTACGGTATTTTCGCTGGTAATCGACGTAAACAAGACCCAAACCAGGTAGAAAACCACCGTCCAGACAATCGCCGAATTTCTCAGGTATGTTGGAAAAACCCGGTATTTCATATTCTGGATCAGCAACAGGAGCATCGTTCCGAACAACAGTGGTTCGGTGGGAATAAATAACCCGAAGCTGTCAGTGTATTCTTCGATGTTAATCGACAACGGAGTGGCCGCGATGATGAAAAAGAAAGTGTACTCGGTGTAAAACAGCGCTACAAAAAGCACGATCAGCGCATAGGGAATCAGTGGGATATAGGTGTTATCAAACCAAAATCCGTATCCCAGCAAACCGACAAATGCCAGTCCGAGGACCAATAACCAACTATTTTCCCGAAGAAAAGCCACGCTTAGGACAACTTACGAAGTTCCTTGATTTTATCCTGGATCAACAACAGGAATACCATGAATACAAACGTTCCGAATGTAGACAGCAGCATGATGATCAAGCGTTTCGGCTTGTCCTTTTTATCTGCCACGACCGCGCGTTCCACGATAAACTTGTGGTTGAACTGCGTATTCGCATCGGATTCTGCCTGTTCATAAGACTGGTTGAAATCAGACAATTTCATGATTTTTTCGTTTCGTTCGTATTCCAATCCGTCGAAAAGTGCTCCGTATTTCAGGTTAATATCGATGCGTTCCTTGTAATCTGCTTTGTCTTCCGCGCTTTTTGTTTCTACATAAGCCTGGAAGAGGTTTGCCCGGCTTTCCAGCGGAACAACTCCCAAACCTGCCAGTGAATCCAACTGTTTCAGAATGGCATCGCGTTCAGCTTCGAGCATTTCTTTCTTTCGTTTGTTGATCTGGAACGCAGGAACCGTACGCTCCATGACCATTTCATTCTTCACAGTGTCAATGAGGTCGACAATTTTGTTCGCCATGTCTGCCGCCAATTGCGGATCTTTATCCAGTACGTCGATCTGGATGGAACCGTAGCGTGTACGCACGAACAAAATGTGGCTGTTGTATTCTTTCACCAGTTTGAAGTGCTTGTTGGCATCGGAAGGATCAATGTCGTAATGCTTCCACAAATCAAATTGCTGTACGACTTTATCTCTTACTTTGGAAGACTGCAGGATCTGGATCAGCTGTTCTGCCTGTTCTTCCTCCCCGAAGTCCATCGAAGAAGCTTTGGCATTTCGCTGTTCGGAAAAGGATACCGTACTGGTTGCAGCAGGGAACACGATTGCTGTGGATCGATAGAGCGGCGTCATCAGGAATGCGATGAGGGTTGAAACGACCAGACCTGCCGCCGTAACGATCAGCAATATTCTGCGTTTAGCCCATAATGTGACGAATAAATTCATTCGTTGTTCCTGCATTACCTTGCTGCTTTCTTCCATACTTTTTTCAATTACGTGTTGCAAATTTATCCGAAATTCAGCAATAGCCAAATTCTATCATCCGATCGGAAGAAAAAGCGCTTTCAGTCTGATTTCAGTTTTGTGTCAGGATTGCCCGCTTCCCTTAACGCATTTTTTATTTTAAAATTATCGTCGTACCAAAATTCATTACTTTTGTTCCCTAAGCTATTGCATGATAACATACAACCCAAAGAGTTGGATCGGATTGATCTTTCACCTGACTAAAAGTGATACGCTTTCCATTTTATGGAAGGAACTGCTTTTCATTTTCCTCTTCACACTTGGAATTGCCTTTTTCGAGATTCATTTCTTTTCAGATGCCGTTGTTTTGGAAAAACTGTTCTCGGTTTATTCCATCCTGGGCTTTGTCTTGTCGCTGTTATTGGTTTTCAGAACAAATACCGCTTACGACCGTTGGTGGGAAGGCCGTAAAAACTGGGGACAGCTGGTCAATGATTCGCGCAACCTTGCGGTGAAATTAACCGCATTGGAATTGACGTTGGAAGACAACCATTATTTCGGGCGCCACATCGGGAATTTTGCGTTGTGTATTAAGGAACACCTGCGCCAGGGAACCGACTTTGACCTGCTGGATTTAACAAACGAAGAACGTGTTTTCCTCGAAAACCTGGATCACATTCCTTCGGGGATTGTAGAACTGATGTACAAACGATTGAACGAACTGAAAAAAGCGGGAGTTCTCTCGGAAGAAGATCTGTTGCGCCTGGACCGGAACCTCAACGGATTTCTGGATTGCGTGGGCGCTTGCGAACGCATCAAAAACACCCCGATTCCGTATTCGTATTCGATGTTCTTCAAAAAGTTTATTTTCACGTATGTGGTGACGCTTCCTTTTGCGTTCGTTGTCAACTTTGGATATTACTCCGCAATCATCGCTACATTTATTTTCTACGTATTGGTAAGTATTGAAATCCTGGCGGAAGAAATCGAAGATCCTTTCGGCACGGACGACAATGACCTTCCGACGGATGAAATGGCATTGCGCATCCAGGGGATTGTGCGAACCATTTTGGCCCGGCCTTAGTCTTTTTATAGTATCCTGTCATGTTATTCGGAAAAGAGAGATCCAAAACAGAGGGTGTATTCGTAATATTGCGAAATCAAAATCCGGATTTCCGTTGCCTACTCCCCCAGGCAGAAAAGTATGTGTTGCATCTACAAAACATCCTTTGCAAGATCTCCGATAGCAGCACTTAAAAGTAGCAGCACTTAAAAGACCCCGAAAATAAGGTTCTGACTATCCACTCAGGCACCTAATTTCGTAGCTTTGGGAAAAGGGAGGGTGCAAAACTATTCGAAGCCGGCTTAAAAAAACGAAGCTATTTCATCTCGTCAGAAGTAAGCAGTTCTCTTATTTTTCCTATCTTAAAGTTTTACTTATGAGTTCATTAACAGGAAAAACGGTGCTGATTACCGGAGGAGCTTCCGGAATCGGTAAAATCATGTCCAGGCTCTCTCTGGAACGAAAGGCAAAAGTCATTATCTGGGATATTGACCAGGCTAAAATTCAGGAAACGCTCGAATCCTTGAATCACCTCGGTGTTATTTCGGGTTTTCAGACAGATCTTTCGAATTGGGAACAAACCCTTCAAACCGCACTCAAAACAATAGAAATTCACGGAAGAGTCGACATCCTGATTAACAATGCGGGAGTTGTTACAGGAAAATATTTCCACGAACACACCGAAACAGAAATCGAACGCACCATGGCCGTAAATAGCATTGCTCCCATGCACATCACCCGGTTTTTCCTTCCGGATATGCTGGAGCGGAATGAAGGACATATTTGCACTATTGCCTCGTCCGCCGGGCTTATTTCAAATCCGAAAATGGCTGTATACGCAGCAAGCAAATGGGCAGCTGCAGGCTGGTCAGATAGTGTGCGGCTGGAAATGAAACGTTTAGGTAAAAACATCGGCGTCACTACCATTATGCCTTACTATATCAACACGGGTATGTTTGACGGGGTTCGTTCGCGCATTCCGATTCTGGATCCGGAACGTGCGGCACTGACAATCATCCGGTCGATAGAAAAGAACAAGACTCTCGTAACCATTCCGGGATATATTTATCGTTTGACACGCATATCACAGGGAATTTTTCCCTTAGCCGTTTTTGATTGGGTAGCAGGAAAAGTACTTGGTATTTATAAAACAATGGACCACTTTACAGGAAGAAAGTAACAACTAAATCGTTTTCAACTCCGGTATTTTTCTTTCCGGATAATGCGCTGTTCCGGCACGATCTGACTCGCTTAAAAACTGAAAAAAAAAGCATTATCTTTGCGCCATGAAGCACATACGCAATTTTTGTATTATCGCACACATCGACCACGGTAAGAGCACATTAGCCGATCGTTTGCTGCAAACAACCGGAACAATCTCTGATCGTGAAATGCAGGCTCAGGCCCTCGACGACATGGATCTGGAGCGTGAACGTGGGATTACCATTAAGTCGCATGCGATTCAAATGAACTATAAGTTTGAAGGTCAGGATTATGTGCTGAACCTGATTGACACTCCGGGACACGTGGACTTTTCCTACGAAGTTTCCCGTTCCATTGCCGCTTGTGAAGGCGCTCTGCTGATTGTGGATGCTTCACAGGGAATCGAGGCGCAAACAATCTCGAACCTGTATCTGGCTTTAGAACACGACCTTGAAATCATCCCGATTCTGAATAAAATGGATCTTCCGGGCGCGATGCCGGAAGAAGTAACGGATCAAATTGTTGAATTGATCGGCTGCGACCCGGGTGATGTGATCCCGGCTTCCGGGAAAACAGGTTTGGGAGTGGATCAAATCCTGAAAGCAATTATCGAGCGGATTCCTGCTCCGTCAGGTGATGAAAACGCACCGCTTCAGGCCATGATCTTTGACTCCGTATTCAACTCTTTCCGCGGAATTATTGCTTATTTCCGGGTGAAAAACGGGGTGATCAAAAAAGGCGACAAGGTCAAATTCTTCAATACCGGACGCGAATACAACGCAGACGAAGTCGGAATCCTGAAAATGGATCTAAGTCCGAAAAAAGAAGTTCGTGCCGGAGACGTAGGGTATATCATTTCAGGAATTAAAACAGCCAAAGAAGTCAAGGTCGGAGATACGATCACACTGGCAGAAAACCCGACTACAGAAGCAATCAAAGGATTCGAGGACGTAAAACCGATGGTATTTGCAGGAATTTACCCGGTAGAAACCGACGAGTACGAAGAATTGCGCTATTCGATGGAGAAGCTGCAGCTGAACGATTCATCCCTGGTGTTCGAACCGGAATCTTCCGCGGCACTTGGTTTCGGATTCCGTTGCGGATTCCTCGGAATGTTGCACATGGAAATCATCCAGGAGCGTTTGGAGCGCGAATTCAATATGACGGTGATTACGACCGTTCCGAACGTATCGTACTTCTGTTACACGACCAAAGAGCCGGATAAACGTTTTATCGTTAACAACCCTTCCGAATTGCCGGATCCTTCAACGATCGACCGCATTGAGGAACCTTATATCAAAGCGCAGGTGATTACCAAGTCGGAGTATATCGGCCAGATTATGACTTTGTGTATTGAAAAGCGTGGTGAATTACGCAACCAGGTTTACCTGACTCAGGATCGCGTGGAATTGACATTCGAAATGCCGCTGGCAGAGATCGTATTCGACTTCTACGACCGTTTGAAATCCGTTTCCCGTGGTTACGCATCGTTTGATTATCACCCGATCGGGTACAAGGAATCGGATTTGATCCGGATGGACATGCTTCTGAACGGAGAACAGCTGGATGCCCTTTCGGCATTGGTTCACCGCAGCAATGCGTATGACCTGGGGAAAAAGATTTGTGTGAAACTGAAAGAACTGATTCCGCGTCAGCAATTCGAAATTCCAATCCAGGCAGCAATCGGTGCGAAAATCATTGCGCGTGAAACAATCAAGGCTTTGCGGAAAGACGTAACGGCAAAATGTTACGGTGGGGACATTTCCCGTAAGCGTAAATTGCTCGAGAAACAGAAGGAAGGTAAGAAACGCATGCGCCAGGTCGGAAAAGTAGAAGTTCCGCAGGAAGCGTTTATGGCGGTTCTGAAATTGAATGATTAATAAACAAACCGGAAACTTCGACTCCGCTCAGTTCTCCGGTTGTGTAAATGATACCTAAATAAGGTAGGGACTAATCCCTACCTTTTTCGATTAATTACGGCTTCAATTTGAAAGCACTCAATCCATAGTCACAGCCAACTACAAAAATCTGGCTTTGGGCATTGGTGCAAAGTCTTCCGGGATAATGAACAACATTTCCGCTATACGTAGGGTTTGTAGAATATGGAGCGATGTAAATGGAAGTATATCCTCCCGTTGAGCTGATCATTCCTACCTGCGCATCGTGCGGATCAGCGCTACCCACTTTGTGTGATCCGGAAACTGCAATTTGAGTTCCGATGACTTCACAACCACTGAAAACAGTCATGTTTGTCGGATCCGAAATATTACTTGCATACCCGGTTCCCGGCAACGAGGCTTGGTTTTTGAACGTATTGTCAAGCGCCATGTTGAAGATTGGTCCGGTGGTAGTATTTCCTTTATACTTGACAAAGATTCCACTTCCTGCAATGCTGACTGCATTGGTTTTTCCAACACAGACAATGTCGTACTTCTGTGTATTGCTATTGTACGGAAAACAAAGATCAAGGAACTCTCCGGGACCTTCCGTGGAAAGCTGCATGGCATTTTCGCATCTCAAAACGATCGAAGAAGTTCCACCATGACCACCCGCCACGTAATCAACTCCCCAAACACCCGGAGAAGTGACCCCGGAAGTATTATCCTTACAAGACCCGGTGATAAAAAAACGATTCGCCAATCCCGGATAACTTTTAATTCTTGTTGATTTATATGTTTTCCCGGAAGCAGAGAGTGTTGAAGTCGTACTGGTGACTCCAGCGATCGAGATTTCAGTGATACGGATTTCCCCCGCGATATTTCGCACCGACAATAAACTGAACACATCCTTCATCACGATGTCAAATACAGCTGATCCGGTTTCCATCAGCAGAATTCCGGTTCCGTTGAATCCCGTCTCCAGCGCCAGGGTACTCAGTTTAAAACATAAGACAATTCCTTTATCGGTAGCGGATGTTCTTCCCACAACGTACAACCTGTCCGAGTTAGCATCCGGAGTCATGGCATATACCCAGATATCATCCGAATTCACGGTTCCTGTGGTCAAAAGACCGTAATTCAACTTGATTAACAAGGGATTGGCTCCTGTTGTTGCGTGTTTCTTGTTCAGGATATACCCGCCGTAAATGAATTGATCATCGACCGTTTTTCCGGCAACATAAACGTAACTTCCGGATTGAACGATGCATTTCGGAGCTTGCATAAATCCGGCTCCCGCAGGATTGGTCAGGTTGGAATTGGAATGACCGGTTCTCCCGGCAAAATCATTCGTAAATGCCGGATCCGGTACATATTGTGCGGATGCGCCGATTCCTGCCAGGAGCGCCCCGGCGATCAATAAGTGATTAATAAGCTTCATAAAATAGTTTGTTTTGATTTGGGCTAAATCTAATTTCTTTTGAAAAACGAAAAGCGTCCGTTTCTGTCAAAACAAACTCAACTCTTGACATCCTAAATCGATTTATTAAATTGATTCAAAGAATCGTATCAAAACAAAAGCCTCCCGTCACCGGAAGGCTTTCACGCAATAAAAGCTTTTTTTAAGAACAGCCTTTCCAGGCAAACAATCCGACAGCGATCCAAATCAATCCTTTGATCAAAAAGAATAAAAAGCCAGCTAGTCCGAAACGTTTTAACCACTTTTTACGCTTCAGAGCTTTCTCATCGACCGGTTGATCCGCTGCTTGCTGTTCTTCTGCCATATTATTAAAAAAAAGACCCCGGTATTTTCCGCTGAGGCGGACTCAATGACCGGGGCTTTTAGTTTTATGCTGTTTTTTTAATCCTCATCCTCTTCGTCAGCTTCTTCATCAGGAGCATCACCGTATGAATCGTCGTCATCGTCATCATCCGGAGTGTCGTCATCATCTCCTTTTGCGTCAACTGCGTCGAAATCATCTTCGAAGTCATCGTCGTCATCGTCTACAGAAGGAGACTTCACTGTTACTTTCGGAAGTTTTACCAAATAAATGATGTCGTCTGTTTCCCAAAGCAAGGAATCAAATACTTCTCCGGTAATTGGGTTCGTCATTTTAGTAGTGTTCCCGGAAAATCCTTCCGGAAAAGCAATTAGTAGTTGTTTCTTCTGATCGATATTCAGCTTATCATAGCTAATAATTGTCTTCTTTTTCGACATGCGGCTTTTATATTTCTAATTTGATGATACGATTGATAGGAATAAGAACGTGTTGTTTCAAAACGATTGCAACATCTGTCACAGCCCATATAGTTGTATGTACAACTTTCTCACCGCTATCGTCTGCAAAATAAATCTTTACTTTATAATGTTCCAAATTACCAAGAGAGATTGCACGATCCACATTTGCTCTACGCACGGCAACCAAATCTGTATCTTCCAAAATTTCTTCTTTCGGAAAATGCAACGCTGCTACGTCCTCTTTCTCAATTTGAACAAAATTCGTTGTGTCCATTTCCATTTTTGAGCAAAAATAAATCATTTGATGAATTGAAAAAGGAGTTTTCGACCAAACTTGAAAAAAAACATTTAAACGGGAGATTGTTTAATACTTCTTAACGCAAAAAGACCCATGAACAACTGGTGCATGAGTCTCTCTAAATTAGTTTAGTAGTGTTTTAGTTTGCTATGTCGCGTGTGAACAAATCAACTATTCATGAAAATCAGGTTGTTTCTAAGTTTTTAATTGGTCAAGTCTTTGACGGAGATAGAACTGTATACTCTTCAATAAAACTAGAAAATGAAAAAACTGCCTCTCCATTGCAGTGTTTTCCGTTTTAACTTAAACCTAACATAGAAAACAACCTGATTCCATTCTCCTTATTTCCTCTTCTAAGATAGTAATGTGTTGGAATCCGAATCCGGCCAATGAATATATCCCCTGTTTGGATGAATATTTAGCCAAAATAAGTTAACGTGATTTATAAATTCTCCAGAATCTGGAAGAAGATGTCTCTTTTCGCAGGCGACAACGGAACCTCAGAACCGTCTTTCATCACCACCGCACCGCCGTTTCCTTTATCATAACGATCTACGAAGTTCAGGTTAATCAGGTGCGACTGCTGCACGCGCAGAAAGTTATGTCCTGATAACAATGTTTCGTAATCTTTCAGCGTGCGCGAAACCAAAATCTTCTTGCCTTCCGTCAGGAAAAATGATGTATAGTTTCTGTCGGCCTCGCAACGAATGATGTGATCCAGATCCACTACATGAACACTTTCCTGGGTTTTCAGCACCAGGCGTCTTTTCTGATTCGGTTGGATATTGTTCTGGAGGGCTTCGAACTGCGGTTCCTGCTTCGACTCTTCTTCTTTCATCGAATCCAGTGCATGCTCAACAGCACTTCTGAGTTCTTCCGGATCTACTGGTTTCAGGATGTAGTCCAGCGCGGAGAATTTAATTGCCTTGATAGCAAATTCCTCATGTGCCGTAATGAAAATAACTCCGAAGTCTTTTTCCGGAACGGATTTCAACAAGTCGAATCCGGTTCCGTCCGGCATCTGAATGTCCAGGAAAACTAAATCGGGCTTGATTTCTGCAATGGCGGCTAGTCCTGACTGCACGTTTTCTCCGACCGGAAATGTCTGAATGTCCAGGTCGAATGATTCGATCATTTTCGCGATTAATTCCCGGGTACGCTGCTCGTCATCAATGATTAATACTTTTTTCATATACTGTGAAGTATTTTTTGGAAAGATAAAAATTTTCCTAATTCCTAATTCCTAATTCCTAATTCCTAATTCCTAATTCCTAATTCCTAATTCCTAATTCCTAATTCCTAATTCCTAATTCCTAATTCCTAAAACAAATTCTTTTCACTTTTGCATTTTGCATTTTCAATTAAAAAGAAGTCCCTCCCTCTTTACGGAACGGAAGATAGATATTCACCAGCGTACCGGTTTCCTTCTCCTTATCAAAGTCCTCGATCTCCATCCGGCCCAAAATTTTGTATTTGTAGCTCAGATTGTCGATCCGGTCCTGCGTGATTTTCATTGCCATGCTCTTGTGTTCGGCACTTTTCTTATTATTTCTCGCGCCTTTTCTTCCCACTCCGTTGTCTTCGATCACCACATGCAGCATTTCTTCATCTTTTGTAATCCGCACATGAATGAACCCGCCTTCAATGGTATGCAGTTGTCCGTGTTCAATGGCATTTTCAATAAACGGCTGCGTAATCATTGGCGGAATAACGACTTCCTGCTGTAATAATTGTTCATTCACAGAAACTTCATATTCAAAACGATCACCGAAACGCAGTTTTTGTGTTTCCAGGTACTTATTCAGGATGTCGATCTCTGTTCCCAGCGGAATAAACTCTTTGGACGAATTTTCCAGGATCAGGCGCATGAGTTTGGAAAAATTCACCAGGAATTTGGTTGAGTTCTTCGTGTCGTTCTCATAGATATAACTCTGGATTACCGACATCGCATTAAAGACAAAGTGCGGATTCATCTGGGAACGCAGCAGGGTCTGGCTCATTTCCGCCTCCCGCTGCAGCTGTTTGATGTTTCGTTGTTTCCAGCGGTTGTAGATAATCAATGCGCCAAGCGCCAGCACGACGATAAACCCGATAATAATGTATGTCTGGAAAATATTCCGCAATTCGGTGTTTTCCTTCTGCTTCCGCTGCAATTCAATCGAATCTGCCTGAATGGCAATCAAACGCTCGCGCTGTTCCGAACGGTACAACTCCGACAATTCGGCAATTTTGGCGCTCACTTCCACCACCCGGGCACTGTCTGCATAATCGGAATACATGTTTAGGTATTTGTATGCCAGATCCATGTTCCCGGTTTTCTTGTACACATCCGCCATTTCTTTATAAGAAGCGTAAATCCCGCCGATGCTTCCGTACTGCGAGCGGATCTCAATGGAGCGGTTCAGGTAATTCAGCGCATTCTTGTATTTTCCCTGTTCAGCAAATACGGTCCCGACCAGGTGATAAACCGCAGCAATCTGTGGCCGGTTGGCTGCGGATTCGAAATAAACCAGCGCCATGTTGTAATAACGGAGCGCATCGTTGTATTTTTTCTGCTCGTTGAATGCATTTCCAAGGTATTTGTGTGCCAGTCCCAAACCATCCTGGTCGTTGAATGCCTGCAGGGTTCGAACAGCATCCTTCAGATCATTGATTGCATGTGTGTAGTCCTTTTTGGCCAGTTTCACCAAACCAATATCTGTGTCTGCCAACCCGACCAACCGTTTGTCGCGAATGCGCAACGCTGTTTCCCGCGACTGCATGAAGAAGTTGTTCGCATTGTCGTAGTTAAAAATCTGGAACTGGGATTCCCCGATCTCGCGCTGGTACTGCGCAACCTGCGGGAAATCATTGGCTTCCTTAGCCAACTGAAGTGCGATGAAGTTCCTGGAAACCGAAAGCTCTACCTGCCCGAAAAAGTTGTAAATCACCGACTGCATGTTCACACATTTTGCCATCAGGGATTTATCGGATGAACGCCGGGCATATTGTGTGGAAGTTTCTGCAAATTCCAGTGAAGCATCGCGTTTGTTCTGCTCCATATTCAGTTTTGCCAGCAAGCGATCCGTTTCAGCAATCAGCGCATAGCTGCGTACCCGTTTCGAAAAGCGCAACGCCTCTGTGAGGTAAATCCCAGCTTGTTCGTATTCCCGGAAAGCAATGTGATATTCTGCCAGCAGGTGAAAAATATAGACCTGGTTCAGCTTGGAGTCTGTACGCGACAGATAGGGCTGTAACTGGAGGATTTTTGCGTAATATGCTGTTTTGTTTCCACGCAACTCTTCAATTCTCAAATCGAAAATGAGTGCCTGTAGTTTCGCAGAATCAGACTCCGTGCGGCTCGCATCAATAATGGCATAGCGGATAGAATCTGCTTTCTGAACATCGTTGAACTGGTAGTACTTCCCAAGTGCCACCTGGCGCCAGAATCGTTTGGTATTGTCCTTTTCGGTTAAATATGCACGCTTGTAGCTTGCCTCATCGCCACCTGCTGCAAATACCTTATTGAAGGATGCAATAAAGCAAAACTGGAGTATCAGGAGCGCAAGCAGTAATCGAAACATGCACTAAAAATAGTTTTTTTCGGGAATGTGTTGTTCTATGTGTGGATGGGGATGCTGTTTTTTGGGAAATTCATACCAGGACACCTCTCCAAATGACGGATCCCGCACGTGCGGGATTAGCCCAGCCACAGCAAGGGATTCATATCCTCTCAAAAATTCCTTCAGCCATTACCCCGGAATTCCGAAAACTATCCTCCGTACGCTTCACATCCGTGTCTTCTCGGCTTCGATTTTTTACGTTTTTTGGGTTTGAAGTTGTTCTTCTTTGTTACGGAAGACGTTTTCATTTCCAAAACACTTCGTCCGGATGTAAATACTTGTTCCGCAGCATGTGCCGAAGCTGCTATTCCGAATACGGAACTGATTGCGAAAAGCGCAAAGAAAATACGGAGAATCATAGTCGTTCTTTTAGTTATAACACAAATAAAACGAATTGGTTACAGCCAAAACAGGGCGGCTGAATTTTGACCGTTTTTGAACGTGTAGCTTGCGAACAGCGGTGTGTATCCTGCAATTCAGGACGTAATTCCGCAATATTACGTCAGCCTTGAACTACATCCCGTTCCCTTTTACATTTTCAATTTTCCTTATTGAAAGACTCCGTCATCACAGCCGCTTTGAGAGTTGTCATGACTCTGTTTCCCGCTGTGGGAGATGAACATCTATCCTTCGTTGCTGTCGCACTAACGTTTGTTGCAACTTTGTCTTCAAAAGCTGCGCTTTTTCTTATCTTTGCCCCACTTTATAAGCTAAGTAACAGCATGGAATATCAGTTTAGTGAAATCGAGAAGAAATGGCGCCAGTTTTGGGCTGACCATAAAACTTTCAAAGCGGAAGACAACAGCAGTAAACCGAAATACTACGTATTGGATATGTTTCCATATCCTTCCGGAGCCGGATTACACGTGGGTCACCCGCTCGGTTACATCGCTTCGGATATCTACGCGCGTTACAAACGCCTGAGAGGTTACAACGTCCTGCACCCGATGGGCTACGACTCGTTCGGGCTTCCGGCGGAGCAGTATGCGATCCAAACCGGACAGCACCCGGCGCTGACGACGGAACAGAACATCAACCGCTACCGTGACCAGCTGGACAAAATCGGGTTTTCTTTCGACTGGGATCGTGAAGTACGCACTTCCGACCCGGGTTATTACAAGTGGACACAGTGGATCTTCAAACAGATTTTCAATTCGTGGTACAACCTGAAATCGGATAAGGCGGAAGATATTTCGACCCTGATTGCTGCTTTTGAAAGCAATGGGAATGCAGGAATTACAGCCGTTACCGAATTCGCAGAAATCTTCACTGCTGATCAGTGGAAAGGCTATTCGGAGAAAGAACAATCCGATATCCTGATGGAATACCGCCTGGCTTACCTGGCTGATTCCTGGGTAAACTGGTGTCCGGCTTTGGGAACCGTTCTCGCAAATGACGAAGTCATCAACGGACTTTCTGAACGCGGCGGACATCCCGTGGAACAAAAACTCATGCGCCAGTGGTCTATGCGCATCAAAGCATACGCAGAACGACTGATCACCGGTTTGGACACCGTGGATTGGACAGATGCCATCAAAGACATGCAGCGCAACTGGATCGGGAAATCCGTAGGTGCTTCGGTTAAGTTTGTTGTCAGTTCAAGTGCGGAGGAGGTTGCCTTCGACTCCGCTCAGTCAACAAACAATGAACTACGGAGATCGAGCGGAGCCGAGATCGAAGTCTTCACCACCCGCCCCGACACCATTTTCGGTGTTTCCTTCATGGTGCTTGCTCCCGAGCATCCATTGGTAAATGAAATCACCACTGCGGAATACAAAGATGCAGTTGAAGCATACAAAACAGCGGCTTCCCTGAAATCGGAGCGCGACCGACAAGCGGACGTGAAAAACATCACCGGGCAGTTTACCGGAGCTTATGCGCTTCACCCGTTTTCCGGGGAAAAAATTCCGGTGTGGATCGGTGATTACGTACTGGCTTCCTACGGAACAGGAGCTGTAATGGCCGTTCCGTGCGGTGATCAGCGCGACTGGGATTTTGCAACACATTTCAAGATCCCGATTAAAAATATCTTCGAAAACGTGGATATTTCAGAGGCAGCATACGTTGAGAAAGAAGGAACCATTGCTGATTCGGACTTCCTGAGCGGATTGCCGATCAAACAAGCGATGACCGTTGCGATTGCAAAAATCGAAGAACTGGGAATCGGAAAAGGAAAAACAAACTACCGCCTGCGCGACGCGATTTTTTCCCGTCAGCGTTACTGGGGTGAACCTTTCCCGGTTTATTACAAAAACGACATTCCTTACCTGGTAGACGATGCCCATTTGCCAATCGAACTGCCGGAAGTAGATAAATACCTGCCAACTGAAGACGGTGAACCGCCATTGGCACGTGCCGAGAAAAGTGCGTGGAAGTATTTCGAGGGCGAACGCATGGAATACAACACCATGCCGGGCTGGGCCGGAAGTTCCTTCTACTTCCTGCGCTACATGGATCCGAAAAACGACCACGAATTCGTGTCCAAAGAAAAAGCGGATTACTGGAACCAGGTCGACCTGTACATCGGAGGTTCGGAGCACGCTACCGGACACTTGCTGTATTCCCGCTTCTGGTGCAAATTCCTCTACGACCGCGGTTACATCTCTTTCGACGAACCGTTTAAGAAGATGATTAACCAGGGGATGATTTTGGGAAGAAGTAGTTTTGTGTACCGACTGGAAGATAACAAGACCTATATTACTTTTTCTAAAAAAGAAGGAAAGCAGGTCGTTCCAATCCACGTAGATATTTCTCTTGTCGATAACGATAAACTGGACATCGAAGCATTCAAAGCATGGCGTCCGGAGTTTGCGAACGCAGAATTTATCCTGGAAGACGACGGAACTTATATCTGTGGTTCCGAAGTGGAAAAAATGTCCAAATCGAAGTTCAACGTTCAAACACCGGATGAACTGGTAGAACGATTCGGTGCAGACACCCTGCGCATGTACGAAATGTTCCTGGGGCCTTTGGAGCAAACCAAACCGTGGGATACGAAAGGAATCAACGGGGTTCACAACTTCCTGCGCAAACTATGGCGCTTGTTCTACGAGAATGGAAACCTGATCGTAACGGATGCTCCTGCAAGCAAGGAAGCTCTGAAAACGCTGCATAAAACGATCAAAAAAGTAGAAGACGACCTGGAGCGTTTCTCCTTCAATACGAATGTTTCAAACCTGATGATTTGTGTCAACGAACTGACGGATCAGAAATGTCATTCGAAAGAAATCCTGGAACAAGTGGTGATCCTGCTCGCTCCTTATGCACCACATGCCGCAGAAGAGCTGTGGTCGGAAGCATTGGGCCATCCGGCAGGAACGGTTTCTACAACTCCATTCCCGAAATTCAACCCGGAAATGCTGGTAGAAGCAAATACCGTTTATCCCGTATCTTTCAATGGAAAAATGCGATTTAACGCTGAATTGCCAACTACCTTCTCTGCCAAAGAAGTAGAAGAAGCAGTTTTGGCCATGCCGGAAGCTCAAAAATGGCTGGAAGGAAAAGCACCGAAGAAACTAATCGTTGTTCCGGGAAGAATCGTGAATATCGTTGTTTAAGTGATCTTTCAAAAGATAGAATAAAAACAAGTTGGGGGAATTATGTACTTAAGTCAGGTAGGTTTGGATACAAAAAAGTTAGGGAATTCATCACACTATGAACCCACGCTTCATTTCTACCGCAAATGCGCAAATTTTTAGCTCGGCTACCGCACTCGCTTCTAATAGTATAAATGCTGAATGTTATTGTTTACAG
>NZ_JBCNJW010000005.1:0-235503 GCF_039596355.1 Fluviicola sp.
AGACAAGTATTCTTTGAGACACATTTCCGGGAGAATTGAAAGCCTGCTGGGGAAATCCATCAAATTTGCTTCTGACTGCATCGGTGCAAGTGCCTTTGAAATGAGTGCTAACCTGAAGCCGGGAGAGGTATTGCTTTTGGAAAACGTGCGTTTTTACAAGCAGGAAACTGCCGGAACGGAATCCTTTGCCGAAGATTTGGCAAAACACGGAGACTGCTATGTAAACGATGCATTCGGAACGGCTCACCGCGCACATGCTTCGACGACTGTTGTGGCTAAGTTTTTCCCGAATGACAAAATGTTCGGTTACCTGCTGGAGGCTGAAATCAAGAGCGTAGACCGCGTTTTGAACAGCGACGAAAAACCGTTGACCGCAATCGTGGGTGGGGCGAAAGTTTCTTCTAAGATTACGATCATTGAGCGTTTGCTGGAAAAAGTAGACAACCTCATCGTAGGTGGAGGAATGGCGTATACCTTTGTGAAAGCGCAAGGCGGAAGCGTAGGAAGTTCGCTGGTAGAAGACGATTTCCTGACTGTTGCCAACGATATTCTGGCGAAAGCAAAAGCGAAAGGCGTGAACCTGTATATTCCGACCGACACGGTTGTGGCAGATAAATTCGATAATAATGCAAGTACACAGTTGGTTCCGATCGGTGCGATTCCGGCGGGATGGATGGGTCTGGATGTTGGTCCGGAATCGATCAAAGCATGTGCGGAAATCATTGAAAATTCCAAATTGATCTTGTGGAACGGCCCGATGGGTGTGTTCGAAATGAGCAATTTCCAGAAAGGAACGGTTGAAGTAGCTCAATCCATTGTGAAAGCAACTGAAAAAGGCGCATTCTCGTTGATTGGTGGTGGCGATTCTGTTGCAGCAATCAACCAATTCGGACTGGCAGACAAGGTAAGCTACGTTTCTACCGGTGGTGGTGCCATGCTTGAATACCTGGAAGGAATCGAATTGCCAGGGATTAAGGCGATCAGATCATAATACAAAGAATATTTCTTTCATATAGAAAATCCCGATGAGCAATTCATCGGGATTTTTTCTTTTGGTTGAGGATTATATTCTGTTTGAGATTTCACGATTCAATTCGATAATCTAACCACATAGACTCTGGTTCAAATTTCCACACTCTTTCCAAGTCTTTCCAAACAGTGTTTTGTTGAATATTTTTGATCAGTGTTTTTACAGAACATTCTGTTTCGCCATTCCATAAATCATCATTTTCAGACGCAGCATTTGTCTCAAATAAAAAGCTTGAATTATTTCTATCCGTAATTGTTTTTATACTTCGATACGGATCGTACAATTCTTTTTTCCTATTGTTTATAATGACATCCAATTCCAATAAAGAAACTTTATAAAAACCCTCGTAAAGACGTAAATCTCCTTCAAAAAAATCAGTTATAATAAGTGGAATAATCTCCATTGAATCAAGTTCAATCTTTTCTTCAATTCCTAATTTCTCTCTCAGAAAATCCCAATTATCCCGTATATTTCGAACAGCTTTTTCTAATTGAAAAACAGCTTTTCCTTCTAAATTCATTGCTTCTGTTTCTGCTGCATGGATAAAGTCATCGCTTCTTGTTCTTGTTTTCGCCTCACAGACAAGTAAGCAATGATCCTTGAAAGCTAAAACATCAAAATCTCCCTGTTCTCCGTTGGAAGATTTGAACTTCTCTCTACTAATTGTTTTAAAATCCCTGGCTCTAAAAACTTCTTCAATCTTTCTTTCAAAGTTCTCCGAAAGCAAATTTCCCTGTTCTCTTTTTAAACGATTTAAAAGAATAACTTCCCAACGTCTGTCTTTTAGAAACGTTCCTAACCAAAATAGCTTGGCTTCTTCCCTTATAAAGGGTTTTTCAAGCCAATTTTTAGCATATTTCTTTGCATGAATATCAAATGTGAAATCAGATAATATTGACTGTGCTTCTTCTCTTGTCCATTCGAATGTTTCTGAAATACTATCCAATAATTGCTCGTAATCAAATACTCTAATGCCATCATTGGGAATATCAATCGAATAACAACGAAGAAATTTCAAGAGTTTGCGAATATCCACATCTCCGACTGTCTGAGGCAAATTATAGAATTCCCAAAACTTTATAGCTCCTGATATATCCTTTTTATTGACCATTGTAATTAAATCAAACCCACACAAATAATACTCTTCCAATTCTGATTTCAAATCATTGATCTTAAATCGAGAATAATTTTCATTCGTTTTCAGTGGAGCTATAATTGAGACACTTTGAAAATTCAAATAACCGCTTTGATAAAGTTCGATAGCATTTATTTGACTGGTTCTTTGAATCAATCTTTTGATAAAAGGAAAAATAGTCTCAGGGTCAAATTGATGACCTGGATTTTTAAATGTCATTTTTGGCGTTCCCTTAAACAAGGAAAATAGGTTGTTTAGTGCGTTAACTAATGTCATTTCATAAGCAACCTGTTTGTTTCTGTTACCTAATGTTTCAGGGGATAACTTAAAATCTTCATGGTATAATGAAAAAGCAAGAGCAATTTCTCCAAAAGAATATTGAAGAACAAAATGCTCATCTTCCTTGATTTCTTTTTCAAGTCGCTTTTGAAGCATTAAAATGATCTCAAATTCCTTGACCACATTTTGTAATTCCGAGTCATTCTCCGAAAGTTCTTTTAACGAGGTTAGGAAATTAGCATGCTTAAATGCACCCAAAAGTTTGATAAACCTGATAAAATCCTCTTTTGCTATTGAGGAAAGATATTGATTTAAAGCATGGTTACAATTCTCACCTTCTGAGAGATAAGATTTAATGAAATGTACTTTTACACTACTATCCAGGATTTCTCTTAAATGAAAGTGTGGTAACTCTGCATTCCAAAATACAGCAGAAGAAAAAAGAACTTTCTGATTTTTTAAATAAAAGACTAATAATTCATTTGATGAAAGATCCTTTTCAACAAATGAATTATAAAGAGTAGCAAAATCCTTCCTTTTTAAAAGACGGTCAATTTCCGCCCCATTACTTTCTCGATTCATTATGTCTAATTTAAGATTAGGTCGAGCCCATCAGACATAATAATAGTAAATCTATTCAAAAAAGTAATTCGTGCAAATTTTTTCCTAAGAATCTCTAAATCAGCACCTGGAAATGGAAAACAAGTTTGAATTAGAACTTACTTCTCCAACACCTTTGCAATGCGGAAATAATCGGAATCTTTTTTTGGTGCATTTTTCAATGCTTCTGCTTGTGTGATGGTTACTTCCGGTTCGTCGTCGCGAAGTACATTCACCTCGTCACTCATAAAGATCAGCGGTTCCACATCATCCGTCGGAAGTTCAGACAATTTCCCCATAAACCCGATGATTTTATTCAGGTCTTCACGGATAGCAACTTTTGCAGCTCCTTCAAAACGCAGTCTTGAAAGGTGTGCAATGTGATCAATTGTTTCTTCTGAAATCTTTTCCATGATGCAAAATTACAAAATTTGTACGAATTGCCCTTTCCTTCACTTCATTAAACCTCTTTCCCGCAAAGGTCCGGCCAGGGTGTTGAATACGTAATCGGACAATTCGGATTCGGAGAGTTCGTTTTGCTGTTTCACAGAGATCATGTCGTGCATGTATACCCGCGAAATTCCAGGGTGAGCATAGCCCATCACCTGATCCGGATCGGAGAACATGTGGTAATGGTCAATGAATGTAATCGGAATAATGGGAATCTGAGCATTTTTAGACAATTTGAAGGCCCCGTCTTTGAAGGGAACCATTTGAGGCAGGTCGTAATCGGGAATGCCGCCTTCCGGGAAAATAACAATCGACCACCCGCTGTTGATCGCATTCTTTGCCTGGATAAATGATTTCGCAGCTTTCATCCGATCTTTGCGGTAAACAGGGATATTCAGGCGCTTGAAAAAGGTCTTTACCAGCGGATAACTCAGAATTTCACTTTTCCCCATGAACAAAAACCGGTGGCGCGGCAACAGGGAATACATGATGAAAATATCAAAGTAAGAAGTGTGGTTCGACACGATCAGGTATGGTCCTTTCGGCAATTTTACCTTCCGGACGCGGTGTACCCAGATCAGGCAAAAGATCCGCATGGTAAAACTCCAGGCCACATTGATCGGGAAACTCCATTTCCTCCAGGAAACGCGGCTCAGAGTAATGAAAATAAAGGGGTAGAAGAAAAGCAACGTTGCAACGAAGACCAGTCCGACGTGCAACTTATAACATAAACTTAAGACTCCTAAGACCTGCTTCACCTCTCAAAAATAACGCTTCCGATGAAAAATCCGCAACAAAAAACGGGACAATCTCGAAATTCTAAGGATTTCATTCGATTAAGCGGACGGAAACAAGTAAATTCGCGAAAAAACAATTCAAATGGCCAGAGTTCTAACGGGTATTCAAAGTACGGGCACTCCTCACCTGGGGAATTTGCTCGGCGCGATTTTACCTGCTATTGAAATGTCGAAAGATCCGCAAAACGATTCTTTCCTCTTCATAGCGAATTTACACTCTTTGACTCAGATCAAAGATTCTGAAGTGATGCGTGAAAATACGTATTCTACGGCTGCTGTCTGGTTGGCGTGCGGCGTGGATCCTGAAAAAACGACGTTCTACAGACAAAGTGACGTAGCTGAAGTTTCGGAATTGATGTGGCATTTGTTGTGTTTTTATCCGTATCAGCGATTGACACTTGCAACAAGCTTTAAAGACAAAGCCGATTATTTAAGTGATGTAAACTCTGGTTTGTTTACCTACCCGATCCTGATGGCTGCGGATATTCTTTTGTATGATGCCGAACTGGTTCCTGTAGGAAAAGATCAGTCGCAACACCTCGAGATTACGCGGGATGTAGCTTCGAAGTTCAACAACCAGATGGGAGAAAGCTTTGTGCTTCCGGAAGCGCGTATTAACGAAGAAACCAAAATCGTTCCGGGAACAGACGGGGAGAAAATGAGTAAATCCCGCAATAACATCATCAACATTTTCCTGCCGGAAAAGCAATTGAAAAAACAAGTGATGTCGATCCTGACAGACAGCAAGGGACTGGAAGACGTGAAAGATCCGGATACCTGTCACATTTTCAGATTGTATGAATTACTGGCTTCTGCAGAACAGGTTGAAACCATGCGGGCAAATTACCTGGCTGGCGGATACGGCTACGGACATGCGAAAACAGCATTGCTGGAGCTCATCCTGGATAAATTTTCTGCCGAAAGACAAAAATACGATGCCTTGATGGCCGATAAATCTCAAATTGATAAAGCCTTAGAAATGGGGGCTTCTAAAGCAAGATTGATCGCACAGGAAACACTAAAACGTGTTAGGAACAAAATTGGTTACTAAAAATATTTTTAATAAACGATACCGTTTAATCAAAAATTAGTATATTTGAGTCAACTTATGTTACACCAACATAAACTACTCTTATTAAACCAACATGCTGAAGCTCCTCTTAGGGGCTTTTGCCTTTTTTAAGGATTTCATCTGCCGGAAGCATATTCCGGGTATATTGCTCACGCATTAGCAAAAATTGATTTAAATGTTATTTTTGTGAAGCACTACAACATACTTACTATGTTTAAACAGGTTGTTCTTATTTCCGTGCTCGCTCTGGGAACTGCTGGATGTTCGGATGATTCAGTCAATGTGGAGAATCTGAAAGCCATCGGAGGGGCAAGATATGGCGGTGAATTCCGGTTCATGTCATCCGAAAAAATCGAGGCATTATTTCCTCTCCAGGCCACTACGATTTACACACAACGAATTACTTCCCAGATCTTTGACCCCATTTTACGGCTGGATGCTTCCGGGTCAAAAGTCATTCCGTCTGTTGCGGAGAGCTTTACTGTTTCCCCGGATGGAAAATCCTATACCTTGTCCATCCGCAAAGGAATCTATTTCCACCCGGATGAATGCCTGGACGGAGAAGGCCGGGAACTGACCGCGGAAGATGTCAAATTCACACTCGACATGTCGTGCAGCGGGTTGGCGATCAACGATGTGAGCTTTATGCTCCACGACCGCGTGGTGGGAGCCGCAGCTTATAATGACGCAACCAAAAAACAACTGAAGCCGGGCGGCGTTTCCGGAATCCAGGTCGTAGACAAATACAAAGTCCGCATCAACCTCGTAGAGGCTTTTGCAGGATTTGACAAGCTCCTCACCTATTCTGGTTTCGGCGTGTTCCCAAAAGAAGCGTATGACTTTTATAAAAATGAAATCCGGAAGCACCCGGTGGGAACAGGTCCGTTTATGCTGGAAGCTCACAGCAGCAAAGGATTGAAACTCAAACGAAACCCGCATTACTGGGCGAAAGATCAGTTTGGGAACCAACTTCCTTTCCTGGCAGGAATTGAATTGAGCTACACCAAGAACAAACGCAGTGAACTCATTGCTTTCCGGGAGCGGAAAATTGACCTGGTACTGGAGATTCCAACGGAAGAGGTAGACAATATCCTCGGTTCCCTGAAAGAAGCACAGGAAGGGAAAACAGTGAAACACAAAGTAGATTCAAAACAATCCTTTTCGGTTACTTTTTTGGGGATGTCTCAGCGCAATCCTATTTTCAAAGATGTGCGCGTCAGAAAGGCCTTCAATCACGCTATTAACCGCGTGGATTTGGTGAACCATACCCTGCTTGGAGAGGGCTACCCGGTTTTGAACGGGTTCATCCCCAACACGGAGTTTTTCCCTGCCAACCGGGTGAAAGGGCCGGAGTACAACGTAGCAAAAGCCAAATCCCTGCTCGCACAGGCTGGTTTTCCGAATGGAGAAGGTTTTCCGGTGATGACCATTTATGTGAGCGGAAATGCAGACGCGGCAAATCACTCACTGGCAAAAGGAATTGCCGCGCAATTGAAGCAGAACCTGGGCATTTCCGTTTTGGTAGAACTGGTTGATTTTGACAAACGCAACCAATACGTGAAATCCGGGAAGGCCATTTTATGGATTTCCGGATGGATTGCAGATTACCCGGACGGTGAGAGCTTCCTGAGCCTGTTCTATGGAAAATATGCCAACATGGATTCGGAATTCATGAACCCATTCAAATACAGAAGCTCTACTTTCGACAACCTCTACGAACGCCTCAATAAGGAACAAAATCCACAGAAACGCACAGACATTATGGTTGAATGTGACCAGCAGCTTGTGAACGATGCGGTGGTGATTCCATTGATCAATGACGATTTCATTACAATGATCAATTCACGGGTGCGAAATTTTAAAACAAATTCGTTGGAAAATTTAGATTTTTCTTCTATCTTTATCAAAGAACCAAGGGGTTCTGAATAATTTAATTTTTAACTAACTCTCAGCTTGCAAAAGTTAAAGGCAGTCCAGGGCGGATTGCCTTTTTTTATTCTGTTAACACAATCTCAAAATTTTAGTAACTTAGAATCAAAAGCTCCGTACTAAGTTTGTCGCCATATTCGAAAACATGGTACGAAATCACGGAATAAATACCGCAAAAAACAAATCTCATTCAATGAAATACTTTAACCGCGAATTAAGCTGGCTTTCATTCAACGACCGTGTTTTACAGGAAGCTTTGGATGATGATGTTCCACTGGTGGAGCGTTTGAGATTCCTCGGAATCTACTCCAACAACCTGGATGAGTTTTACCGTGTGCGTGTGGCGAATATCAAACGAATGATCCAGGTCGGAGACCAGAAAGTGGACGGCTACAAAGGAACATCGGAAGAACTATTTGAAGAGATTCGAAACGTGGTGATCAAGCAGCAGCGCAAGTTTGAACATGCCTATGCTTCTATTCTCCACAAACTCAAACTGAACGGAATCCGTCATTACGACGAAACAACTGTCAACGACAGACAGAAACTGGAATTGAAGAGCTATTTCTTCTCTTCCGTTATCCACGATATTGTTCCGGTGCTCCTGGACAAAAAAATGCCGTTTCCACGCTTGCGCGACAAAGCCATTTACCTCGCAGTGCGGATGGAATGGGACGATAAAAGAAAAGCGCGTTTTGCCCTGATTGAAGTTCCGAGCCGCGTTTCCCGGTTTTACATTCTCGAATCCGAAAAAGGAAAAGGGGTGATCCTGATTGATGACATCATCCGCCTTCATTTGGCCGATATCTTCCCTATTTTCTCGTTTGACACTATCGAAGCGTTTACCTTTAAGTTTACGCGTGATGCCGAATTGAACCTCGATGACGACGTTTCGCTTTCTTTCATTGAAAAAATGGAGAAGAGCATCAAGCAGCGGAAGAAAGGAGAACCGGTGCGCTTAGTGTATGACCACCGCATGCCGCAGGATTTGCTGGAAATGCTCATCAAGAGTTTGAACCTAACGTTCGGGATCAATACCATTGCGGGCGGAAAATACCACAACTTCAAGGATTTCATGAAATTCCCGGATTTCGGGAACACCGATTTTGTTTATCCGGCATACAAACCGGCAGATCATCCGAGCTTTTACAAACAGAACAGCCTCATCAAGGTCGTGCTGGAGAAAGATGTCCTGTTACATTACCCGTATCACCGCTTCGACCACCTGGTAGATTTACTCCGTGAAGCAGCCATCGACCCGAAAGTGGTGTCGATCAAGATCAATATTTACCGCGTAGCACAAAATTCACAGGTAATGAACGCCCTGGTGAATGCCGTTCGAAACGGGAAAGACGTGACCGTGGTACTGGAATTACAAGCACGCTTTGACGAAGAAAATAACCTCTTATGGTCAGAACGGATGAAAGAAGAGGGAGCGAAGGTCCTATTTGGTCCTGAGCACCTGAAAATTCACTCCAAACTCATCCAGATCAAACGTCAATCGGACAAAAAGGAACAGCTGATAACGTATGTTGGAACCGGTAACTTTAATGAGCGTTCCGCGCAGGTTTATACCGACCTCGGACTTCTCACGGTGAATAAGAAAATTGCCCACGAGGTAAGCCAGGTTTTCCACATTATGGAGCACGCATTGCACAACCACCAGTTTAAAACACTCATTGTTTCACCGATCAATGCCCGCAGAAAGTACCTGCAGCTGATCAATAACGAAACAAAAAATGCGAAAAACGGGCTCCCGGCATTTATCTATATCAAAATCAACAATCTTGTTGATTCCCAATTGATTGACAAGCTTTATGAAGCTTCTCAAAACGGGGTTAAAATCAAACTGATCGTGCGCGGAATCTGCTGCCTTGTTCCGGGAATCAAGGGCTTGAGCCAGAATATCGAGATTATCAGTATTGTCGACCGGTTTCTGGAGCATACCCGTTTATTGGTTTTCGGAAACAATGATAATCCGCTGTATTTTATTACTTCTGCCGACTGGATGGAGCGAAACCTGGACAAACGGATCGAAGTCGGAACACCGATTTACGACACCGCAATCCAGGAACAAATCAAACTGTTGTTCGCGATGCAGTGGAGCGACCGGGAAAAAGCTCGTATTATTGATAAATTACAGAAAAACAACTACAAAGAGGCAAGCGGACACGAAGCAATCATTCGCTCACAGGTCGAACTACAGCATTACTATCATCATTTGATCGACCAGAAAAAAGAAGCTGAAGCAGCTGCGAAAAAGAGCCAGACTCAACAGGTTTAAAAAGATAGCAAAATCCAGATTGGTTTTATTCGTAATTCGGAACTAACCTCATTCGGCATTACCTAGAACCCTTCTTTCTTCAACTCGTCTGCGTATGCTTTGGTGATCAGCGGAATGAAAATTTCTACGGAAACTCCACCTCCGGATCGTTCGCGAATGAGGTAAGAAGAACTCGTTTTGTTGAGTTTATTCAAGAGGTAAAGGCGGTCGTTAATGATCTCTGAAGCCCTGGAAGAATCGATCGCTTTCAATCCTTTTCCATTGTCTTCAATCACAATAGCCAATTCATTCAATCCTTTCAGGGAAAAACGAATTTTCAGTTCTCCACGGCGATTCAGGTTCGAGAACCCTTCCAGCACCGTACTTTCCACAAAAGGCTGCAAGATCATCGTTGGCAGACACACGTTTGCCGGATCCAGCTGTTCATCAACCTGGAAGGAAAAATCAAAAGCCTGTTTGGATCGGTCGCGCTGCAAAGTCAGATAGAAGGTCAGAAACTCGATTTCACGGTCGAGTGTCATAAAATCATCGTATGTGCTGTCCAACACCTGTTTCAGCAATTTGGAAAACGACTGGATCTGCTTTTTGTAATCCGCCCCTTGTGCTGTGCCTTCATTCTGAAGCTGATGCAGGGCATTGTAAATGAAATCCGGGTTGATGCGTGCCTGGTTCAAACGCTGGCGGATTTCCAGGCGCTTTTGTTTCTGCTTCATGGATTTCTGGCGGAAAACCATCAGTACATAGGCTGCAAGAAGAGCAAAAATGATACTTCCCACGAGAATCAGACGCCATTTCAGGTTTCCAATCTGCTGCTGCTGCTGCAACAAGCGCTTATCCTGTTCATATTCCGCATCCGATTTCTCTTTGCGCACCTGGTGGTATTTCTCCTCCAGCTGACTCAGGGCACGCTCATTCTGCAATTTCAAAACGCTGTCCTTCATTTTGGACAAGTCTTCATAAACTGCCAGCGCCCGTTCGTATTCTCCGCTGAGTTTTGCACAATTGTACAACAACTCCAATGCATTGGTCACATCATACGGATCACCGATCTTTTGGGCATATACCAGGTTTGAATCTGCAAACTGGTATGCTTTGTCGTATTTTTTGAGTTCGAGGTAAATATCCGACATGTCACCGTAGATCGCGCTGCGTTCCTTCAGGTCATACACCGGGTTGGTTTGAAGCAGTGCGCTATCCAGGTATTGCAATGCCAAACGGAAATTCCGGTTGTAGTAGGCGTGATCTTCAAAGAGATTGTAAATCTGCAGATAACTTTCGGTGTACTCCATTTTCCGCGCCAGAACGTATGAAAACGAAACCACGTGCTGCGCTGAATCCAGGTAGTTTTTGTCCTTATTCAGCTGGTAGAGTTTGTAATATCGTGCGGAAAGTTGTGAAAGCAGGTCGATTTTCGTTTCGTTATCCGTCAGAACAGTCACAATCGGGTGTGCCAAACCAACGTAATACGTTGCTTTGTCTTTGTCTTTGAGCCGCCCGTAAGCTCCTGCCAATCCAAGATAAGCTCTCGATAACATGGCATTGTTCCCGGCTTTCTGAAGAATGCGTAATGTTTTGGAATAAGCAGAAACAGCCGCTTCGTATTCCCCGTGAAGCATCGACAAATCTCCTGATGTGAGGTTGTTTTCTACGTAGCTTGCCTGCTTGCAGCGGATGCTATCCAAAAGAAACTTTTCGCGGTCGAGACTTTTGCGGGCATCTTCCAACTGGCCGTTTTTTAGTTGGACCTGTGCCTTCAACTGGAAAGAAAATGCCAAACATCTCGGGTTTTTATCTGTTTCCAGTGATTTTGCGAACTTCCATAAGTTATTCGGCTTGTGCTTAACGGTACTGTCAAAATCCCGTTGCGCGATGTAATCCTGCATGGACTCACACGTGCATTTGGATTGTGCATGAAGGACTTCAGCCAAACCGATCAATAACAGACAAAAGAATAAGCGCATCATATAGTTCTCGCTCAAAGTTAGCAAAAAACGATTGAAAGTTATTTGAGACCAAAAAGAAAAGGAGCTCACCGCGATGAACTCCTTTTCCGTGCTTTATTACTTATGATCTAAATCCGCTAAATATTGAGTGTTAGTCCAAAAGTCAGCGGGTAAACTCCAACTGTTTTATCAGTATCAAACAGGGGCAGCAAGTTGTAATTTGCAAACACCCCGATGTCTTTATAACCGAATTTCACAGCTGCATCCAGGCGGAAGGCATTTAATCCGTAAACACCTCTTGTTTTCGTTTTATCTTTCGATTTATCTTGTTCGATCACCTGTTTGGTACTGGAACCGATTCTCACTCCACCAATCACACCGGCAGCAAGATAAAATCCTTTGTCTGATTTTCCGTTTGAACAGAATTCAACCATCAACGGAGCTGTCAGGTAAATGGCTCTCAATTTGTTCTTTCTGTAATCGTTCACGGTATCTTTTATCACCCACAGGGAGTCGGAGTTAGCGTACAGCAAGTTGTTTTTCAAGCCGATTTGTGTCCAGTTGATCCCCAAACCGGTAGTGATCCCGATGTAGTTTTTGTAGATCTTGAATTTGTATTCTGCAAAGTTGAAGTTCCAGCTAAACGATTTCCCCGGGTCATTTTCCCACTGTTTGTCGTTCGGGAAGCTGCTCTTCATTCCGCTGTTCAGTAAAACGGTCGGCCCGAATTCCAATCCTGCCCAGTGTGCTTCGAAATGTTTCAGTTCTTTTTCTTCCGGAGCCGCATCAATCGTATCCTTCTCTGAAGAGTTTTTGATAATCAAAATCAATTTTTCTTTCAATTGGATGCGTGTAGTGTCCGGGTCTTCCTGGCTGAAGCTGAATCCAAATACGAAGAATATAAATGTGATAAATAAACCTGTTTTCATATCTCTTATTTTTAGTTTTCTGTTTTTGTGTTTTAATTAAGTCCTTCGGGCTTTTCGATCGTATGACCATCTCGTTTCTGTTTTTGTTACAGCAGCAATGAAAAAAATTTCAAAAAAACTTAAAACAACCTCATTATCACTAATTTAAATCTGAAAATTTTTTTGAAAATTTTCAAAAATCACGATCCGGAAATCTATCGGAATCCGTTGAACTCGCTGAAAAATCGGCTTCCGTGCAATTTAGTGGCTAAAAAATCATCCGAACGGGCTTCAAAGCTCTCCGACATTCGTTAATTTTGCGCCGATAACAATTATATCGCGATAAATTTCAAGCACATGTATAGATCACACACGAACGGCGAATTACGCGCCTCGCACATCGGACAAGAAGTAACATTAGCAGGTTGGGTACAAAAGTCCCGCGATCTGGGAGGGATGACTTTCGTCGATTTACGAGATCGTTACGGAATTACGCAGTTGGCTTTCAACATGGAAGAAAACAGTGAGTTGTGCTTGCAGGCCCGAAAACTGGGACGCGAATTTGTAATCCAGGTAAAAGGAACCGTGATTGAGCGAAGCAGTAAAAATGCCAATCTTCCAACGGGAGACATCGAAATCAAGGTTTCGGAACTGACACTTTTGAACGCGGCGAAAACGCCTCCTTTCACGATTGAAGACGAAACGGACGGTGGTGAAGAGTTGCGTGCGCAATTCCGCTACCTGGATTTGAGAAGAAACCCGGTGCAGCAAAAATTACGTCTGCGTAACCAGGTTGCTTTGGAAACACGCAAATACCTCGATTCAAAAGACTTTTTGGATGTTGAAACACCCTATTTGATCAAATCTACTCCGGAAGGAGCACGTGATTTCGTGGTTCCGAGCCGCATGAACCAGGGTGAATTTTATGCTTTACCACAATCTCCACAAACATTCAAGCAGTTGTTGATGGTTTCCGGTTTTGACCGCTACTACCAGATTGTGAAATGTTTCCGCGATGAGGATTTACGTGCTGACCGCCAGCCGGAGTTTACCCAGATCGACTGTGAAATGGCGTTTGTGGAGCAGGAAGACATCCTGAACATGTTTGAAGGTTTGATCAAGCATTTGTTCCAAACAGTTCGCGGCATCACTTTCGAAGGAAATTTCCCGCGCATGACCTATGCGGAAGCAATGGAAAAATATGGTTCTGACAAACCGGATATCCGTTTCGGAATGGAGTTTACGGATTTGAAAGCGCTTTCTGCCGGGAAAAACTTCCAGATTTTTGACAATGCAGAAGCGGTGATCGGAATTGCGGTTACCGGAGCAGGAGAATATACCCGCAAGCAGATCGATGAGATCACGGAATGGGTAAAACGTCCGCAAATCGGAGCTTTGGGTCTGGTTTACGTGAAATGCAACGCTGACGGAACATATAAGAGTTCGGTCGATAAATTCTACGACGAAGCCGCTTTGAAAACCTGGGCGGAAGCAACAGGAGCAAAAGCCGGAGACATGATCTTCGTTTTGAGCGGAACGCTGGATAAAACGCGCAAGCAGATGAACGAATTGCGTCTGCGCATGGGAACGGAGCTGGGACTTCGCAAACCGGATGACTTTAAGCCGCTGTGGGTTTTGGATTTCCCGTTGTTGGAGTGGGATGAGGAAAGCGGGCGTTACCATGCCATGCACCATCCGTTCACATCTCCGAAACCGGAAGATTTCGCCTTGATCGATACCGATCCTGGAAAAGTACGGGCAAATGCATACGATTTGGCGATGAACGGCGTTGAATTGGGTGGAGGATCGATCCGCATCCACGACCGCGCGCTGCAGTCCCGCATGTTTGAACTGCTTGGATTCACTCCGGAGCAGGCACAGGAGCAATTCGGATTCTTGTTGAATGCATTCGAATATGGTGCTCCTCCTCACGGTGGACTGGCATTCGGATTGGATCGTTTGGTTGCAACCATGGGTGGTTCGGATTCTATCCGTGATTACATTGCGTTCCCGAAAAACAACAGCGGACGTGATGTGATGATCGACGCGCCTTCTGTGATCGATGAAGCACAATTGAAAGAATTGGGAATTAAATTATAAGATTGATTTTATAGAAAAAGGGGGGACGCGATGCGTCCCCCCTTTTTGTTTTTATTTCCCGCAAATGCGCAAATCATTAGCTCGGCTACCGCACTCGCTTTTGATCTTTATAAATACACAAAGTTTATTCGTGTTTAGTAGATATAGAGGCGACTGGTAAAAGCGCCTCCAATTATCTGTGCATCGTTCGACTGAACTTACGCCGAAGTCTGTGGGAAAGATAAAGAGTGTCTGCTAGCAGGCACTAAAATGATGAATCACCTGGGCATATTTTAGTGTTTCCTGTTTTCAAATACCATGTTGAAGATCACACCCGCCAGGATCAGGAGTACTCCGAAGATCAGGTTCCAGGTGAGGATTTCTCCGAAACAACACACACTGATCAGAACCGCCACAACGGGTTCCAATGCGCCCATGATAGACGTTGGTGTGGAACCGATGAATTTGATCGCATAGATGAGCGCTGTAATCGAAAAAACGGTTGTCACCAGGGCAAAGACCGAAATGTGCAGAATCAGTTCGGGAGAAGGCGCTAACGGTTCTCGCAGCGAAAGAGTTTTAACCAGGTAGTAGACCGCCGAAAAAAGCAGCGAATAGAACGTAATTTTGATCCCTGAAACATTCATCTTCGCTTTGTTGACAATCACCATGTAAATCGCGTAGAACAAGGCACACGACACTCCGACGAGTAAGCCCGCAAAATTGATTTTGAAATCGGATCCGTTGGTACTCAGCACCACAATTCCCGAAAAGGTAATCAACAACGAAATAAAGGTAAAGCGGGTGATTTTCTCTTTGAAGAACAAGGCCAGGATCAGCGCCACGAAAACGGGGTAAACGAACAAAACCGTGGAGGCAATTCCGGGTGTGAGCAATTCATAATCCCAGAACAAAAAATCGGAAGAAAGGGCGTAAAGGAGCCCGAGAACACTCAAAATAAGAAACTCAGTCCGGTTGATTTTCAGCGATTCCTTTTTATAGATCAGGAATACCAGGATGAACAGTGCCGAAATGAAAAAACGGTAGAACAACGTGGTGTCCAGCGGAAAATGCAGCGCTTTTACCGGAAGAATAAAAAGGGGAATCAACCCATAAGAAACCGCTGATATCAGCGCCAGCAAATACCCTTTTAACTTCATAAAAACTACTCCTTAAAAACCGGTGCAAAATTACATCAAGAATGCATTCGGCGGAGAATTTCACGTTAAACAGACTTGGATTTCCGAACCAGTTTGAGCTGATAGAGGTTTGGATGCTTCACATATTCCCCATCCAAAGAACGCTGCATCAATTCATTGGAACGCATTTCGTATTCCATCCTGCGAACCGAATCTTTCAATGTTCCCTGAGATAAAATGAGCAAATCGCGGTTTTTTTGCTTGACCTTTTTCCACTGGCCGCTGCAAACAATTGTCGCATCGCCATCTTCTGTGGCGTCTTTATATGTTTCCGTGAGACGGAAAATACCCATAGTATCACCTTTCACCACCAGGCGCTGTTCGATTCCGCTGCAATCTTCACAAGGAATAGCTCCTTCATAAATCCGGAAGGTATCGTAATCTTTGTCATGAAGGTATTTCTCTTCTTCCTGGTTTGCCACATTTGCTTTCGAATAAGGTTTCTCATCCGATCTGTGTTCAATACAGGATGTGTTCAATAATAGCATTGAACTCACTGCAATACCCCAATAATTAATCCGGTTTTTCATCCCACTCAACTATTAATTTACCAACAGTTTTGCCTTCCTCCAGTAAACGGTGGGCTTTTGCGAATTCTCCCTGCTTGTAGACACCACCTACAATCGGTTGAATTTTTCCCTGTTTGACCATCTGTACTACTTCATTCAAACATTGAGTGAGTACCTGTGGTTTGAAGTCGGCGATTTTAAGCATGTTGATACCAATGATAGACTTAGAACGCATCATCAGCCCGATTGGTACAACGAAACCCATCTTTCTAACAAAATTAATCGTTGAAAGCAGTCCCCACTTACCATTTGATAATTCAGAACCACCAAATAACACCAACCTTCCGCCGGTGCCTAACAACCCCCAATCCTTCTTAAAGGTCGAACCGGCAACCGGGTTAAAGCTGACATCCAGCCGTTCCCCGCTTGCATTCAAAAGCGCGGAAACAGTTTCAGCGTATGGTTTTTCTCTGTAATTCACGGTTTCATCTGCTCCCAAATTGCGTACCAGGTTTTCTTTTTCCTTCGAACTTACTTTGGCAATGACATGTGCCCCTTTCATTTTACACAACTGAATGAGTGCTGTTCCTACTCCACCCGCTGCTGCGTGAATCAACACGCGTTCTCCGGGCTGCACGTTTGCGGAGCGGTAAACCATGTAATAAGCCGTAACAAACTGCGTAGCCAGCGACAAAGCTGTTCCGGCGTCCATTTCGTCAATGACAGAAACAGCATATTCTTCTGTGATTACCTGCCTGGAATAACCTCCAAAGCGGCAAAATCCGACGACACGTTTCCCGAGCAGTTCCGGATCAACTCCTGCGCCCACCTGGCTGATCACACCAACGACTTCGTACCCGATTACACACGGCATCGGCGGCGCTTCCCGGTACAAACCCAAACGAGCCATGACATCGGCATAGTTCAACCCGAAGGCCTGCACATCAATCAAAACCTGCTTGTCTTTTAATTCAGGCAAGGTCATGCTTCGCAATTCGAAGGCTGATTCGGCGCTGCCCTTTTTTACCAGATGGAATGCTTCAGTCTGTTTCATATGCAAATTTACAAGTAAAAAGTTAGTGAGATTGTTTTGATTTCTCCCTGCCTGCAAAAGAAAAAATGTTACTTTTAGTCAAACTTAAATTTGATGCTATGGCAGCTACGTTTCAATACCTGGTTCCGATTGATTTTACTCCTGTAACCGAAAATGCTTTGGTTTTTGCTTTGGATGCGGCGAAATACAATCATGGAGACATTGTTTTACTGCACATTATTGCTCATGCAAAGGAGCGTATTCCGGCGGAGAAAAACCTGCGCGATCTGGCTGCCAAATATCAAAGCCCGGACGTGAAAATCACTACGCGTGTGGTAATCGGAAAAGTATTGCGGGATATCGGGCTCATTGCTGATTCGATCGGTGTGCAACTGGTTATTATGGGAACGCACAATACTTCCGCATGGCAGAAGATTTTCGGAAGCCCGGCAATGTCGGTGGTTTCAAACAGCAATGTTCCGATTGTACTCACGCAGCAAGACACGTCTTTCCACAAGATTAAATCCATCGTGATGACCGTTGACCTGGCGCGTGAAAGTGTTCAGGTAGTGAAATATGCTTCACAAGTAGCAAAGGTCTTCAATTCCAAAATTTACCTGGTCGGCCAGCGTTATTCGGATGAAATCTTTATGAAAAAGATCGAGGTGAACCTGAAAGTTGCAAACGGATATTTACAGGATCACGGCCTGGAAACAACGGTTCATTTACTGGACGAAAGCAATTTCGAAAAAGGATTGATCGAATACTGCCGCGAAGTAAAAGCAGATTTACTTGCTGCAACGTATTACCAGGATATGTTTACGATTTTCTCTACCAGCCTGATTCAATCACTGGCTCAGAACGAACTTTCGATCCCGGTGATGACGCTTGACGGTGAAGATACCTCATCCGGTGCACAATTCGGGTTTATTACTCAATAAGACTTTACGACTTCAGGATATAAGATATTAGGACTTTAGTGGTCTTAATATCTTTTTTTGCACCAAAAAGACAGTCGAATGAACTGACGGAGTCGGATTACCGATTCCGTTTTTTAGTGTCCTTTCTCGATACACCTTCGTTACACTTCGGCACTCGAAAGGACACCGGACGATTCAAAAAATGAAAGGATTACGAAATTCCTTTGATCAATAATACGATTTCTCCTTTCGGGGCATGCTGCTGGAAGTGTTTCAGGACATCTTCTGCTCTTCCGCGCACAAATTGCTCGAACAGTTTGCTGATTTCACGTGCCACGCATACTTCTCTGTCGGACCCGAGGAGATTGACACATTCTTCCAGTGCTTTTACAATGCGGTGCGGCGATTCATAGAGCACTACCGTGCGTTCTTCTTCCTTATAGGAGAGCCATTTGGTCTGACGGCCTTTCTTATGCGGTAAAAAGCCTTCATACACGAAACGGTCGCAGGGAAAGCCACTTGCAACCAACGCCGGAACGAAAGCAGTGGGGCCAGGAAGACAGGAGACCTCCAAACCAGCTTCCACGCAGGCTCTCACCAACAAAAATCCGGGATCGGAAATAGCAGGTGTTCCTGCATCCGAAACAAGCACGGTTACCAGGTTTTCCCGAACTGTCTGCACGGAGCGTTCCAATTGTTTGTGTTCGTTATGTGCATGAAACGGGATGATTTGTTTTCCCGTAATCTCGAGATGAGAGAGCAGTTTTTTGGTTACACGGGTATCTTCGGAATAAATCACTTCTGCTTCTTTCAGCAAACGAATCGCCCTTAAAGTAATATCTTCCAGATTTCCAACCGGGGTCGGAACAACAAACAACACACCCATTCTATTCTTTTATTTGTCTTATACGAGCATTCCCGTGATTTGAATTTTTAATTTACGATAAACACGTTCAAAAGTTTAAAGGGTTCAATTTGAACTTTTCAACCATTGAACGCTTTCATGCACTACTTTTAACGTGTTAATACCACGTAGTCCTGAAGGACTGTTTTTAAAAACTCCATGCGTTTCTGCGGAGTTTCAGAAAGTCCCATCAAACGCGCCGTCTCATTTGCCAGTTCGATTGCGAAATCTTTATTTGCCTGGTTGGGGTAACGCTGCACACGCAGGATGGTATTTTTAATCAGCAGCATATCTTCATCGGAGAAGCGGATCACGTGCGGATAAGTCGGAATATGCGTATCTGAATTCTTGATCGACAAAACATCTTTCAGTCCGTAGAGTTGTGTGTCTTTCACCTTGATCACGACCGTATCAGCCATGATGTCGCCAATGCGCTGTCTTTTTTCCGTTGTTCCTGAAACCAGGAGTGCCAGAAATCCGAATCCGCCCACCCAGATATCCACAATCCGGAAGATCCAGCGGGTGAAGTATTCGCGGAGTCCGGCTGTTTCACCGTTACTTTTCACCACACGGATTCCCATGATCAGTTTCCCAAGCGAACGGCCGTTTGTAAAGTATTCGATCACCGGAGAGTACAAAAGCCACGGAAGCCGGATAAGGAAAGCCGTCAGAAACGAGTCTCTGTTCATTCGGGAATTCCAGTCCAGATCGAATAAATTCTGATGAATGAAGTAGCTTGCCAGCAAGAAGTAAATGCAGAGGAAAATCAGATCCAAAAACGCAGCAACCGCCCTGTAAACCGGACTTGCCAGTTCGTAATCGATGGTAACGAATTGCGACGTAGTAAAAGAAATCGTTTTCATATGGTCTCAGATCTTCCTCCGAAAATACAAATTAAAAGAACAAATGCTGTTATTTCAGGATCAATTGAATCGGAAGGTGATCGGAATATCCGCCGTAATAATTGCTTCCGCCATAAGTGGTAGAAGGCTTTTTGCTTCCGTCTTTTTGCGTAAACAGCAATTTTTCTTCGTACACAATGATTGCATCGTTTGGTTCCAGTTTGATCCCGTTTGATCCTTTATAAATGGCTCTCGAAATAATGAAGTGATCCAAAACACCCCATTGTCCTTTGAAATTATGTGTTCCTTTTCCGGCTTTGTGATCGTCTGCTAACAAATCCAGCAAATCTGCCGTTTGATCCGTCACTTCTTTTGCTTTCAGTACGTCCTGAACCGATTTGTTGTCCGGGTGGTCGTTAAAATCTCCCATCAAAACGATATTTGCTTTCGGATCAGCCTTCAAAATCGCATCTACTTTTGCGCGCGCTACCTTTGCTGCCTGGATTCTTCGGATTTCGGATTCGTCCTCACCACCTCTTCTGGAAGGCCAGTGGTTCACAAACAGGTGAATGACTTTTCCACCCTGCAATTCGCCCTTCACATAGAGGATGTCACGGGTTTTAAAATCCGGGATCGAATCAATAGACACCGTCAGGTTTTCCATTGAAATCAGCTTGAAGCAATCCTGGTCATATAGCAACCCACAGTCAATGCCGCGTGCATCCGGAGAATCTTTGTGCGCAATTCCGTAGTTGGTTTTTGCTAGTCTTCCATGATTTTTCAAATCGGTCAGAACTCCCTTGTTTTCGATTTCAACCAACCCGATGATGATCGGATTCTCTTTCAGGTTCATGGTAATTGCCTCTACCAGGTGATCGAGCTTCACGTTGTATCGTTCCGAAGTCCATTTCAGTTTCCCGGAAGGAAGAAATTCTTCATCAATCACGTTCGGATCATCGATCGTATCAAAGAGATTTTCCACGTTGTAGGAAACAATGGCCCTGCTGTGAAACGGTTTAAGTGCGGTTTTGGTTCCTTTCTGAGCGTAGACACTTACCGAAGAAATGAACAATGCCAGTGAGAAGAGCGCAATCTTTTTCATGGAAATTTAGCTATGTATTTTAATATTCTAATTTGAACTGGTCTAACTCAAGCAAACATGAGGCCAATAAATCGATACTTGCCTGGATGTCGTCCTTATGCGCCATTTCGATTACCTGGTGCAGGTGGCGTGTCGGGATGGAAACCGCTCCGGCAATGGAACCTCCGGGCGACATGCGCTGGATTCCGGCAGTATCTGTTCCACCGGCCGTAAGAATTTCCGGTTGCCATTTGATTTCATTGCGGTCTGCCACTTCCTTCATGTAGCGAACCATTCTTGGATCACAAATCGTGGAAGCATCCATAATCTTGATGGCAGTTCCGTCTCCCAGTTTCGTGATTTGTTCGTGTGCCGCAGCTCCCGGAAGATCGAAAGCAATCGTGGTATCCAAACCAAACCCGAAGAACGGTTGGATGTTTAAACTTGCCACGTTTGCTCCGCGGATTCCGACTTCTTCCTGAACGGTAAATACCATGTATACATCGTGCGGCAATTCTTTGCCTTTCAGCAATTTCAATACTTCGATCGCAATGAACACGGCCAGGCGGTTATCCAGCGATTTACAATTGAAGCAGTCGCCCATCTCAATAAATTCGCGTTCACGGGTAACGGCATCACCGATCGAAACCAACTCTTTGACTTTCTCTGCCGGGAGTCCGGTATCAATAAAGTAATCGGAAAGTTTCGCCACTTTATTTCGTTCATCCTGGGTCATCACGTGGATCGGCTTGGAAGCCATCACCCCGATTACATCTTCTTTTCCATGAATGATTACACGCTGAGCAGTTAAGGTTTTCGGATCAAAACCACCCAGGGTTGTGAAGCGGATAAATCCTTTGTCGTCAATGTGTGTGACCATAAACCCGATTTCATCCATGTGCGCACCTACCATCACAGACTGGTTTGATTTTCCTTTCCGGATCGCGTATACATTTCCCATGTTGTCGACTGTAATTTCATCACAAAGTGACTCAATTTCGCGCAATACTACTTTTCGTACGCGGTCTTCATGCCCGGGAGCACCCGGCGTTTTGCATATTTCTGCTAAGAGTGTTTTATTCATTTCTTTCGATTCTGTTTGATGAAAAGCAATCCGTTTTCGGAATCAAATCCGCTATTGCAGGTTCACTTCATTGCTCCAAAATTAATAGAATTCCGGGTGCCTTCGGTTATTCTTCAAATGAAAGAATTTGTAAATTCCTGTTAAATCTCTATCCGGTTGTATTTCAGGTAACTTTTACTTCTTTTCAACTAAATTTATTATGCATGCTTGGTAATTCGATTCCGGCAAATAAACGGTCAGATTCCGCATTTAAACAATTGGTTTTGAACGCATTTTTTAATCTCGTGCATATCGCAGGCTCTACATGGCTGCTTGTATAACATCGGGTGCCAAATCCACTAATTCAAAAATTAACAATGCGATTGAAGAAATCGATTAATTTTGCTTTATTAACCCGATTCTAGGAAGAATCTTAAATTCCAAACTATGAAAAGAATTTTACTTAGTTTATCTCTACTATCTCTTACCTTAAACGCCACCTCACAAACACAGATTGGGAACAGTGATTTCGAACAGTGGGATAACTATGGAACGAGTTCCGTTGAACCTACGAACTGGAACAGCTTTATGAACGCAGATGTAGGAAGCTTCTTTGGCTCCGGATTAGTTGCGGGACAACAAGTTAACAGAAGTTCTTCCAAAAGACCAGGCTCTGCCGGTACTTACTCTGCAATAATCTGGTGTAGAAGTATCATTGGTGTAGCTGCAAACGGAAACATGACTTGTGGAAAGATCAATGCCGGAAGTGCAACTGCAACATCAACTTCCAATTACAATAAAACAGTATTAGGAGATCAGAGTTTTTCTGAAGCATTTACAGACACTCCGGATTCACTGGTCGTTTGGGTCAGATACAAACCTGTTAGTACAACTTCAGGATACCAGGCGAGAGTAAGTTGTGCGATTCACACGAATGTTGCTTTCAAAGACCCGAATGATCTTACGAGCACTACAACATGTAAAGCTGTGGCGCAATTAAACGTTTCTTATGCAGGTAATACATGGCAACGTTTATCTATTCCGTTCCTTGATGTAAACGGATCTTTGTCCGGAGCATACATTCTTACGACTTTTACAACAAACAAAACTCCTGGAGTTGGTGATATTGGTGATTCATTGTATATCGATGACCTGGAATTAATTTATGTACCCAAAGCATCTTTCACTGTGAACCAAACAACTATCTGTGCAGGTGGTTCGGTAAACTTTACAAGTACATCTACCAATTACCCGACTTCTTATACCTGGAATTTCGGGGATGGAACTTCTACACAGCAAAACCCTTCTCACACGTATGCAACAGCAGGGACATACAACGTTACTTTAACGGCCACGAACCAATGGGGTTCTACTACTTCTGCTGTAACTACCATTACTGTTAACCCTGTTGCTGATGCCTCTTTCAGTTATGCGCAATCCACTTATTGCTCCAATGATGCAAATCCTACACCAACGGTAACAACAGCCGGTACTTTCAGTGCAACTCCTGCAGGATTGTCCATCAATACTTCAACAGGAGTTATTGATTTGGCAGCAAGTACAGCCGGGACATACACCATAAGTAATGCAGTAGGTGGTGCATGTCCTGACACAAAAACAACTACCGTGACGATCAATGCTGCATCCAACGCCGCATTTTCATATCCATCCAATACAATCTGTTCTTCTGATGGAAACCAAACACCGGTGGTCACTGAAACAGGAACATTCAGTGCAACGCCGGCAGGTTTGACGTTCGTGAGCACTACAACGGGAGAAATTGATGTTACAAACAGTACTGTGGGAACATACAGCATTACACATTCCGTATCCGGAACATGTCCGGCAACTTCCAGCACGAACGTAACGATTACTTCAACACCGGACGCTTCCTTTAGCTATGCTCAGACAGCTTACTGTGCTGATGCAACAGATCCGTCTCCGGTATTCGCTACTGGAGCAAACGGTGGTGTTTTCACGTCAACAACCGGATTAAGCATCAACTCCAATTCAGGAGCAATTGATTTGTCTGCATCTACTGCAGGAACATATACTGTAACAAACACGATTGCAGCGGTTGGTTCTTGTCCGGCAGATGCTCAGACATTCTCTGTAACGGTGAATGCATTGCCAAACGTAACGTTGGGTAACTTCACAGATGTATGTGTTTACAACTCTTCATTTACATTGACTGGTGGTGCACCTGCAGGAGGAAGTTATTCCGGAACAGGAGTTAGTGCAGGTTCTTTCAACCCGGCTGCAGCAGGAGTTGGAACAAAAACAATCACTTACGCTTATACAGATGCGAACAACTGTTCAAACACTGCAACAAACACTATTTTGGTTGATGAGTGTTTAGGATTGGAAGACAACGCACTTGCGGCAGTTTCTGTTTATCCGAACCCTACTGACGGAAAATTGATCGTATCCAATCTTTACCAGGAGACTACTTTCAAAGTAATCGCTACTTCAGGACAAGTAGTTCTGAACGGAATGGTTTCCAACGCAGCAAATGCGATTGATTTGTCTTCAGTTGAAAACGGAGTTTACATGATTCAATTAACTCAGGAACAAGCGGTTCAAACAATTCGCATCGTTAAGAAATAATAATTTCATACCTTTGTCGTGCAACCACCATTCTTTCTCAGAGTGGTGGTTCACTTTTTAATACTGCATTTATGAAATACTTGCTATCCATCTTATTACTTACGACATCTTCTTTCATCTTTGCTCAAACGGGTAGAATCACGGGGAAAGTCCGCGATCTCCAGGGAGAAGCCATTGTAGGTGCATCTGTGTTTGTAAAAACCACTCAATTGTATGGGGCAAATTCGGATGAAAACGGCCAGTTTTCGTTAGAGCTTCCTGTGGGGGTTTACAACCTGATCTGCCGGATGGATGGAATGAATAACGACACAATTCAGATCAATGTGACCGAAAACGGGCTGATTGAACTGGACATCCCGATGGAGGAGATTTCAACAGTATTGGATGTGGTAGAAATCAAGGTAGGAAAGTTTGATAAGCCACTGGAAGATCAAACAGTTTCGATGGAAGTATTGAAACCAAAATTGATTGAAAGCAAAAACACCCGGAGTATTGAAACCGTACTGGATCAAACTCCCGGATTGAATATCCTGGACGGAGAACCCCAGATTCGGGGAGGAAGCGGATTTACGTTCGGGGTAGGATCCAAAGTTGCCGTAATGGTAGATGATATGCCGATGCTTTCGGGAGATGCCGGAAGACCGGAATGGGGGTTTATTCCCGTTGAAAACATCAGCCAGGTCGAAGTGATTAAAGGTGCGGCATCTGTTCTTTCGGGAAGTTCTGCTCTTTCAGGATCTATCAACATTCGTACGGCTTATCCTACAGCAACTCCACTGACAAAGGTCATTCTTTATTCGGGTCTGTACAGCGCACCGTCTATATCTGGTGCCAAATGGTATGACGATACTCCTTTAATTTCAGGGGCTACTTTCCTACACTCACGCAAACAAAAGCAGTGGGACTTGGTATTCGGAGGAAACTTCAATTACGACCACGGATATATCGGGCCTCCCGTATCGGATTCCGGAGTTTGGGCAGATACTGTTTCTAATTTCACCAATAAACAGATGGTTAGCAAACGTGCCCGCCTCAATTTCAACATCTCGCGAAGAGATAAAAAAATCAAGGGGCTACAGTATGGTGTGAATGGAAACTTCATGATCCAGGAAACCAATATGGCTTTAGCCTGGTTGAACGACACCAATGGTCTTTACAGAGCTTACCCGGGAGCAATTTTTTTACAGAAACAGTTGATTTTCAATATTGACCCTTACGTTACCTATTCCAGCAAACACGGGGCAAAGCATAGTTTAAGAACGCGTGTTTTCAGGACGGTAAACGACATGTCTGCCAACCAAAGTAACCAGGCAACGGTGTTATATGGAGATTATCAATTCCGGAATACACTCAAACAAATCATTTCGGTTGATTTCGTAGGTGGTATTACAGCTCAGCATACGCATTCCTATGCCAATATTTATGTCGGATCAGGAAGACCGGTGAATCAATTATTGAACCTTTCTGCGTATGCCCAGGCAGAGAAAAAGTTCTGGAAAAGATTAACCATTTCAGTAGGCGGACGTTTGGAATACTTCCAATTAAATGATACCGTTACAGCATTAAAACCGATCTTCAGAGCAGGATCCAACTTTAAAGTTCACAAAGCTACTTTCTTAAGAGCATCTTATGGGCAGGGGTATCGTTTCCCAACCATTACGGAGCGATTCATTAAAACGGGGGTTGGTAACTTTGGAGTTTTCCCAAATCCGCAATTAAAGCCTGAATCCAGCTGGAATGCCGAATTCGGTATCAAACAAGGATTCAAATTAGGCCCGGTGATGAGTTTCTTTGATATCGCCGGTTTCTGGCAGGAATACCAAAACACGATTGAATACATGTTCGGTTTCTGGCAACCATCTTATACTTCGATGGCAAATGCCGTTGGTTTCAAATTCCTGAATACCGGAAGATCCAGAGTTCAGGGTATTGACGCTTCATTAGCAGGGACAATTAACGCGGGTAAAAAAGGCGAGCTGAGTTTCCTGTGTGGATATACCTACATTGTCCCAAAAACGCTGACTCCGGACTACCGATACGCACAAGATTCTTTGAATACGGTTTACACCTATAATGCAACATCTCTTGATTCAGCATCCAGAATTTTGAAATACCGGTTTTTACACAATTTGAAAATCGATATGGAATACACCCTTGCGAAGAAACTTTCTATCGGGTTCAGTGCTAAGTACTATTCCAAAATTGTCAATATGGACCGCGTCATCAAGGATTTCGAGGAGTTGACACAGGCATTGGATTTCATGCAGAACCTCCGTTACATGGATTACTTCAATTCTCACCGTCACGGCAACTGGATTTTCGATGCACGAATCTCTTACTTATTAAATGATAAGCATCGTTTTGCACTGATCGGAAGCAATATCCTGAACAAAGCATATTCATTACGACCATTAAAAGTTGAACCTCCAAGGACTGTGATGTTGCAGTACACGTTGAAATTAGGCGGAGATTAATGTTTATCGAAGCGATTTAGGATGTAATTTTGTAAAAAAACGAAATGCGTGTCCTGATTGTCGGTTTGATATTCGTTGCCGGAGTTGTTGTTGCCTATTTTTTCACACAGCCGAAAGACGAACCTTTGAAGGTCTATAACCCCATTGACGTGGAATCTGAAATGGTGGAAAAGGATTTGGCACGTAAAGGATTCGGGCACACCATCCAGGAATTTTCATTTACCGATCAAAACGGCCTGGCATACGGATCCAAAGACCTGAAAGGCAAAGTGTACGTTGCGGAATATTTCTTCACAACTTGTGGAACCATTTGTCCGAGAATGAATGCAGAGATGCAGCGCGTCCAGGAAGCCTACAAAGGAGTGGACCGGTTCAAAATCCTGAGTTTCACCGTAGACCCCGAAACGGATTCTGTTGCTCAAATGAAAATCTACGCGGATGGCCACGGTGCTGATTCCAAACAGTGGCATTTCCTGACCGGGAAAAAAACAGATCTTTACAAGCTGGCACGACGCAGTTTCTTTGTTTTGAAACCTGCCGAAGCTGCCAACCAGGGGGATGTCGGTTCAGATTTCATTCACACGAACTACTTCGTTTTGGTCGACACACAAAAACGCATCCGCGGATATTATGACGGGACTGATTCCAGGGAGGTCGACAAACTGATCGGAGATATCCGTAAATTACTGGAAGAAGAGAATTAAAACCCTTCCAAATGATGCTCCAGTCTTAAAATTTCCGTTGCCCGGCCGCGAATCAGTTAATTAACCGGTCACAAATTTTTAAACATGCCATCATAAGCGAATTCTGCTTATTTTCGACCCATAATCGAAAAGGCAATCCATGCAAACTACAAAAACAAACTACGGAGCTTTATCCACACTCACCACCGTATTCTTTTTTTGGGGATTCATCGCTGCAGGAAACAGTATCTTCATTCCCTTTTGTAAGCACTACTTCGGACTGGATCAGTTTCAAAGCCAGCTGATTGATTTCGCTTTCTACGGAGCTTACTACCTCGGAGCTCTCGGGTTATTTGTTTTCAGCACACTCACCCGGAAAGACCTCGTTTCTACCTGGGGCTACAAAAAAAGTATTGTATACGGATTGCTTTTCTCAGCACTCGGGGCAGCCATGATGATTATCTCCGTTTCCCTGAATGTTTTTGCGGCTATGCTATTCGGTTTGTTTATCGTGGCATTGGGATTCTCACTACAGCAAACTTCTGCCAATCCGTTTATGATCGCACTCGGAGATGAAAGAACCGGAAGTAACCGGATCAATCTCGGAGGAGGAATCAACAGTTTTGGAACAACGATCGGGCCGGTGGTGGTTTCACTCGCACTATTCGGAAGTTCGGCCGCTGTCAGTGATGAGATGATCTCCCAATTGAGTTTGGGAAAAGTAACAGTCCTTTATGCCTGCGTTGGGTGTTTGTTCTTGGGCGTTGCTGCGTTGTTCGGTTTCTCCAAGCGCGTACCAAGCGGAAAACTGGAGGAAGACGCCGTTAATCCGGAAAATGATTCATTGCTCGATGCTCCTACTTCAGGACAGGGTTCATCCGCTCATGTTAAAAAAACCATGGTGACCATGCTGGTTGTAACCGGTTTGTTAATCGCCTGCTTTGCGCCGGTATTCAACAGCTACCGTTCGGAAGAAGCCAAACAACTCACCGAGCTGAAAGGCGATTTAGACCAGCTCACCATCGGGGACGACAATAAACCCATTCAAAACCTGACCCCGCAGCAACAAGAAACCAAAGCGCAAATTCAAAAAGAAATCCATCGGATTCAGGCTCCGTTGGAACAAAAACGCATGATGTGGCTTTCCGGTGGAATCCTGGCGGTTTTGGGAGGAATTCTCTTCGCAAACCGTTCTGCCAAAAAGAATGAAAACGGATGGGGAGCCATGAAATATCCGCAACTGAGTCTCGGGATGATCGCCATTTTTGTATACGTCGGTGTGGAAGTTGCCATCGGAAGTAACCTGAGCGAACTCCTGAAACAACCGGCTTTCGGAAGTCTGGAATCTTCTGAAACCACCCCATTCATTGCCATGTATTGGGGAAGTATGATGATCGGACGCTGGTCGGGTTCCATCAATGCGTTTAATCTGACAGATCAGACAAAAATGATCCTGAAATTCATCGTTCCGCTGATTGCCTTTGGGATCATTTTGGGCGTTTTCAAGCTGTCCGGATACCGCATCGACATGCTCTACTGGTATGTTGTTTGTGTCGTATTCCAAATCCTGGCATTCTACTTAACCGGTGATAAACCTGCACGTTCCCTCGCAATATTCGGAACACTGGGGTTACTTTGCGTTGTGATTGGATTAACGACCTCCGGAACCGTAGCCATTTATGCCTTTTTAAGTGCAGGACTTTTCTGCTCCACCATGTGGTCTTGTATTTTCTCCCTTTCGCTTGCCGGATTGGGAAAACACCAGGCTCAGGGATCGGGTTTCCTGGTCATGATGATCCTCGGAGGTGGTTTGATTCCCCCAATCCAGGGAAAATTATCCGACATTATTGGAATCCAACCGTCATTTATTGTCGGCGGAGTGTGTTTTGCATACATCACTTTCTTTGCAATTTTCGTCAACAAGCTGCTCAAAAAACAAGGGATTTCACTGGACAGCGACGATGCAAGTCATTAATTTTTAACGATCTTTGAAAGAAAAAGCGGCAAAATTGCCGCTTTTTTTGATTCTAACCCGGGTAAATAGGCGCTTTTCCAAAATAATCTATATTGTTTCTAAATAAGGTCAAACGTTGATTCGGGTTGTTCTAGCTATTAAATTTGTAACGTTTGAAACATTTTTTAAAAATACTATGAGTAAATCTGGAATACTTACGTCCTCATTAGCAAAGAAGTATTGGATGGCTCTCTCCGGGCTTTTTCTGATTACCTTTCTCATCGGACACTTGTTGGGAAACCTTCAGCTAATTACGAAAACTGGTGAAGAGGGCAGGCGCGCATTTAACGAGTACGCCTACTTCATGGGTCACAACATTTTCATTAAAGTTTTGGCTTATGTGACTTACATTTCCATCTTGGCGCACGCGTTCCTTGGATTGTTCCTGGCAGTGAAAAACAAGCAGGCTCGTCCGCAGAGCTACGCGTACAACAAGCCGAGTGCAAATTCCGGAGCAGCATCCCGATACATGGCTATTTTAGGTACGGCTATTTTGATCTTTATCTGTACGCACATGGCCAACTTCTGGTACAAGCAGAAAGTGGCAGAAACAGTTCCGTTGCACACCAAATCGGTTATGAGATCGGAAAAACAGCAAAATCCGATGACCGGAGAAATGGTTGAATCCAATATCCGAATCAACTACTTGCTGACTACCAAAGGAGAATACGTTCCTTACACGATCAAGGAAATGAATCAAAACATGTACTTCAATCCTCAAACAGGACAAGCAGTTACCGGAAAAGATACTGCATTGTTTGATGTAAAAGAAGTAACTCACCTGTACGACAAAAACACCGGCCTTCAGGTTGGAGAAGGATACAAAGACCTGCACACGGTTGTGATGAACTTCTTCGGGCAGTCTGAGCAAGGAAAGCCTACAAACGAATACGCACTTTGGGCAGTCATCGGATACGTTGTTTCCATGTTTGTACTGATGTTCCACTTGTGGCATGGATTCGCTTCTGCATTCCAGTCTTTGGGATTGAATCACCGAAAATACAACGGACTGATTTCTTTCGTAGGAAAAGCATTCGCAATCGTGGTTCCTTTATTGTTCGCGATTATTCCAGTGATCATTTACTTAAATAGATAACATTCAAAAAAGTACTTTATGTCTATTCTAGATTCAAAAATACCTGAAGGTCATATTTCCAAAAAATGGACCGACTACAAAGACCACTTGCGCCTCGTTGCACCGAATAACCGTCCGAAAATTGACATCATTGTCGTTGGAACAGGTTTGGCTGGAGCTTCTGCAGCAGCTTCTCTGGGCGAAATGGGTTACAATGTAAAAGCATTCTGCTTCCAGGATTCTCCACGCCGTGCGCACTCAATTGCAGCACAGGGAGGGATCAACGCAGCAAAAAATTACCAAAACGACGGTGACTCTATCTACCGTTTGTTCTACGATACAATCAAAGGAGGTGACTACCGTGCACGTGAAGCAAACGTTCACCGTTTGGCTGAAGTTTCCGGAAACATCATCGACCAGTGTGTGGCTCAGGGAGTTCCTTTTGCACGCGAATACGGAGGTTTGCTGGATAACCGTTCATTCGGTGGTACTCAGGTACAGCGTACATTCTACGCAGCAGGACAAACAGGTCAGCAGTTGCTTTTGGGAGCTTACTCCGCACTTTCCCGCCAGATCGGTTTGGGACGTGTACAAATGTACAACCGCCACGAAATGCTGGATCTGGTAAAAGTAGACGGAAAAGCACGCGGAATCATCGCTCGTAACCTGATTACGGGAGAAATCGAGCGCCACTCTGCTCACGCCGTTATTTTGTGTACAGGTGGTTACGGAAACGTTTACTTCCTTTCCACCAACGCAATGGGATCAAATGTAACAGCAGCATGGAAAGCTCACAAACGCGGAGCTTACTTTGCAAACCCTTGTTACGTACAGATTCACCCGACTTGTATTCCGGTTCACGGAACAAACCAGTCCAAACTGACGTTGATGTCCGAATCCCTTCGTAATTCCGGACGTATCTGGGTTCCGAAGAAGAAAGAAGATGCTGAAGCAATCCGCGCAGGAAAATTGAAACCGACGCAAATTGCAGAAGAAGACAGAGATTATTACCTGGAGCGCCGTTACCCGGCATTTGGTAACCTCGTACCTCGTGACGTAGCCTCCCGCGCAGCGAAAGAGCGTTGTGATGCAGGATACGGAATCGAAGCAAACGATACGATGGAAGGGGTTTACCTGGATTTCTCTTCTGAGATCATCGCAAAAGGAAAACAAACCGCATACGCTTCCGGAAATCACCATCCGAGCGAAGCTGAAATCATCAAGCTGGGTAAAAAATGGGTGGAAGAAAAATACGGAAACCTGTTCCAGATGTATGAAAAAATTACGGATGAAAACCCGTACGAAACACCGATGAAAATCTACCCGGCAGTTCACTACACGATGGGGGGTGTTTGGGTTGATTACAACTTGCAGTCAACTATTCCGGGATGTTTCGTGGCAGGTGAGGCAAACTTCTCAGACCACGGAGCGAACCGTTTGGGAGCTTCTGCTTTGATGCAGGGACTTGCTGACGGATATTTTGTAGTTCCTTATACTGTTTCCGACTACCTGGCAGGAGATATCCGCACAGGAAAAATCCCTACGGATTCCCCGGAATTTGATGAGGCGGAAAACAACGTAAAAGAACTGATTTCTAAATTCCTGAATAACAACGGAACAAAATCAGTAGATCATTTCCACAAGCGTTTGGGCCACATCATGTGGAACAAGGTAGGAATGGGCCGCAATGCTCAGGGACTGACAGAAGCTATTTCCGAAATCGCTGCGTTGCGTGAAGAGTTCTACAAAGACGTATATGTTCCGGGCGATGCAAACGAGTTGAATCCTGAGCTGGAAAAAGCACTTCGCGTAGCTGACTTCATGGAATTGGGTCAATTGATGGCAAGAGATGCTTTGCAACGTAACGAATCCTGCGGAGGACACTTCCGTGAAGAATACCAGGATTCCGAAGGTGAAACATTACGTGACGATCAAAACTTCAACTTTGTTGGAGCGTGGGAATACAAAGGAATGGATATCAACCAGTCCGAACTACACAAAGAAGTGTTGAACTACGAATACATCAAGATCGCAGCGCGTAATTACAAGTAATCAGGCAATAGAGGCTTAGGCAATAGTTTATGGAAATAAGTTCTTACAGAGATTTAATCGTTTGGCAGAAAGGCATTGAACTGGCTGTTAATGTTTATTCTTTGACAAAGAATTTTCCGGACGATGAAAAATTTGCTCTTTCTAATCAAGTAAAACGGTGTGTAACATCCATACCTGCAAACATAGCTGAAGGCTACGGCAGACAGTCAAGCAAAAGCTATAGTCAGTTTATGAAAATTTCCAGAGGCTCTTTATTTGAGCTGGAAACACATCTGTTACTTGCAGAAAAGTTAGGTTTTATTCAAAACAACGAACTTTATGCCCATGTAAAAGAACAAATTACCGAAGAAGGTAAAATGTTAAATGCCTTTATCAAAAAATTGGATGATAAATAATAGATAACATTTTGAGTGGGACGGCACTATTGCCTATTGCCTATTCACTTAATAACTAAAAAATTATGGCATCAAAAACAATCAATATAAACCTGAAGATCTGGCGTCAAAAGAACGCTAATTCCAAAGGAAGTATGGAAACATATAAATTGGACAACGTTTCTACAGATAGTTCATTCCTGGAAATGCTGGATCAATTAAACGAACAATTGGTAAATGAGCGCAAGGAACCAATCGCATTTGACCACGATTGCCGCGAAGGAATTTGTGGAATGTGTTCGTTGTATATCAACGGAGAAGCTCACGGGCCAGACCGCGGTGTAACGACTTGTCAGTTGCACATGCGTAAATTCAAGGACGGAGAAACAATCTACGTTGAGCCGTGGAGAGCGAAAGCATTCCCGGTAATCAAAGATTTGGTTGTAGACCGTTCGTCATTTGACCGCATTCAGCAGGCTGGAGGTTTCGTCTCTGTGAATACTTCCGGACGTACCATGGATGCAAACGCTATTCCGATCGGAAAAGCAGAAGCAGACAAAGCGTTTGAAGCTGCAACATGTATCGGTTGTGGTGCTTGCGTGGCAACGTGTAAAAATGCATCTGCCATGTTGTTTGTTTCAGCAAAAGTTTCCCAAATGGCCTTGTTACCGCAAGGGCAGGTTGAAGCGAAACAACGCGTTCTGAACATGGTAAAACAAATGGACGAAGAAGGATTCGGAAACTGTACGAACACCGGAGCATGTGAAGTAGAATGTCCGAAAGGAATTTCACTGGAGAACATCGCACGCATGAACCGCGAGTACCTGAAAGCAATGGTTGCTGCAGATTAATTCCAATTCAAATATTTTGAAAAAAGGGAACCGGATTGGTTCCCTTTTTTATTTCTGTATTCCAAAAAACACAAAGCCTGTTAACGAATAAAAACATATATAAATTCCCCATTTAAGCAAGGTCTGTTTATTTAAATGCCAATATTATTGAGCTAAAGTTTTTTATTTGTTAATTTTTCCTTAATTTGTGGCATCTTTAATTTACTTATGTTATGAAAAAACTATTACTTTCCCTTGGATTGGTAATGGTTGGTTCAACGGCGATGTCACAAGTGGTATTCTCCGTTGAAGAACCTGCTTCTATTCAAGGATTCTATGATTTTACCAGTAATGGCGACGGTACAAACTGGGGTTTAGCAACCCTCGTCGGATTCTCTCCGATCTTAGACACCGTTGTCATTCCCAATGATGGTACTTTAGGTGTGAATGCGCAGGGAAACCCTGCATCTGCAACTGGTTGTAATGCCCTAGCTGCCGGAAGTTTAGCCGGAAAAGTAGCGATGATCTATCGCGGTGACGGAGGAAACCCGGGAATCGGGGCCTGTGGTTTTGGTGTAAAAGCTAAAATGTGCCAGGACGCCGGAGCCGTAGCCGTGATCATCGTGAACCGCGAGGAACAGCTTCTGAACATGAACGGAGGAACTACTGCGTCTGAAGGGCCGTCTGTAACGATTCCGGTTGTATTCGTGAAACTTTCTACAGGAACGCTGATCAAACAGCGTATTGATGCTATGGAAACCGTAACGGTGCTGATCGGTGACAAAACCGGGTATTACAATGACGACATCACGACGTTGGCGACCAGTTCCGTGAGAGCACAATTCGGTTCCAAACCGGTTGCTTTGACACAAAGCGCGTCTGAGTTTTCTTTTAGTCCGGGTACATGGGTGTACAATTTCGGACAAAACAACCAAAACACAGTGACTTTGAATACGGTTATCACCAGATCAGGTACGGAAGTATATAACCAAACATCTTCTTCCGTTATCATTCCTTCAGGTGATTCCGTGTTTATGACCACACCGACGTATTCTTCATCTTCCTACACGGTGGGGCTGTATGAAGTAAGCTACAATGTGAGCACCGGAGGAACAGATCAGTTTCCGGGCGATAACATCAGCACAAACAACTTCAGCATCAGCGATTCACTTTGGTCGCTTGCAGGTTTGGATCCGACTGGGGATGTTCTTGTAAAAGATGGTTTCTACCGTCCGAACACTTTGCCGAACAACCAGTTTGAAACATGTATCGCATTCAAAGATGCGAATGCACACCGCGTTGCAGTAGACGGAATTTACTACGGAGGATTCACAATCGGGAATGACGACACTGCAACAACGACTTTGGACGGTGTTGAATTTACGTGGTCATTGTACTCCTGGAGCGATCAGGATCAAACCACTGCATCAGGTACTTTTGCTCAAATCAGTGAGGTAGCGGCGGGTTCTTACATTTACCCGGATCCTGCGGACAACATGCTGGAAAAAACGGTTTTCATGCCGATTACCAGTTCTCCGTACTACCGATTGACAAACAATCAGTCTTACCTGTTGTGTATTACCAGCTACATTCCGAAAGCGTTTATGGCTTACAGTACGTCGGATCATTACGATTACGCGATGAACCAGGATGACCTGATTCGTTTCCCGATCCGTAACGATGGTACAACGTGGGTAAATGCAGGTTTCGTAGGTTTACCGGTTCCTTCCATTGCTGTAAGAACCGGCGCAACTTTGAACGTGGCAGAAAACACCCTTGAGGCTGCTGCTTTCCCGATCCCGGCTAAAGAAGTCATTACAGTGAAAGTGAAAGCTGCAGGCGATGCAACTTTGAACATCATTGATATGGCAGGACGCCAGGTTTCTACTCAAAACGTGAAAATCGAAAACGGACAATTCCAAACGTCTGTTGAAGGTTTGAACTCCGGAACATACATCTTCACATTGGATTATTCCAACGGAACTACAAGTCGTTTTAACGTGGTAGTATCAAAATAATTCGTTTTTTTAATATGTTACGAAGAAGACCAAGGGGTAATTCCCTTGGTTTTTTTGTTTTAAAATGTTTCGTAATCTTTTGAAGAATTCAAACCGGTTTTCAATTTCCGTTCAAGGAAAATCCCCGGCTTCAACGGTCTGTACGGAAAGCTTATTTCTCCAGCAAAGGCAGGGAGAAAAGAACGGTGGTTCCCGAAGCACTTGTTTTTTCAATTTCAATCGACCCGCCGTGGTTCTCCACAATTTGCTTCACCATGGCCAGACCCAATCCGGTTCCGGTAGATTTGGTCGTAAAATACGGCTCAAAAATGGTTTGAATCTGTGATTCCGGAATTCCCGACCCGTTATCGGAAACCCGCACAAAGGCATCCTTCCCGTCGCAATTGATCGAAATAAGAATTTGTGGTTTGGTATTCAAACTCACCGCCTGAACTCCGTTTGAAACGAGGTTGTTCAAAACTCGGAGAATCATTTCCCGGTCAGCATTCACATAAACGGCTTCTGAGGCATTCAATTCGAGTCCGACACTCACATGGTCGTCGTTATCAAATAAAGCCGCTACAGCCTTGATCAGCTCAATCAAATTGATTTCTGCCATGACCGGCTGGGGCAGTTTGGCAAAATTCGAGAACTCATTCGCAATGTGAGTCAGTGCATCAATCTGCTCGATCAGGGAATTGGTCACGCGTTCGATTCGCTCTTTTGCTTTCGGATCATTCGGGTCAAAAACACGCTGCAAGTGCTGAATGCTGAGTTTCATCGGCGTAAGCGGATTTTTAATCTCATGTGCTACCTGCTTGGCCATTTCCCTCCACGCGCTTTCACGCTCCGACTGCGCCAGCTTCGCCGCGGCCTCTGCAAGTTCGCTCAGCTTGAGGTTGTACTCCGCCACCAGGGAGCCGATTTCATCCCGTGATTTGTAATTGATCTGGGAGCTGTTATTCCCCAATTCAAACTGAGAAAAGCTTTTCCGGAGCATCAGGAGCGGACCTGTGAGCCAGGAAGAAACCAAAAGTGCCACCAAAATCGATAGTACGAGCAGCAGCATGAAGACATTCAGAACGCCAACAAAGAATTGCCGGAGCTGGTCTTCAAACACATTCCGCTGGTCAAAATGCAGAATATTCAGGTAACCGAGTTGTTCGTTTTCGTGGTTATACACCGGAACGTAACCCGAGAGGTAAACCAACGAACCGATGTTTTCTTCGTGAATAAATTCGGATCGTTTGTTGAACATCAGCTCGTAAAGTGCTTTCGGGTTCATCTCCTCACTCAACAATCCCATGTTGTAGATTTTCGTCCGCGAGGTTCCCGCCAGGATTCCGTCTGATTGATACAAATTGATATCCGCTAAAAACACCTTTGACCACCTGCGGAGCTGGTAATCCAGTTCGTCCTGGTTTTTATCACTAAATTTTTCTGAGATAAACCGCTGTCTCGAACTGATTTCATTGATCACCGACTTCACTTTTTCGCGAATCTGGTCTTTCGAATAGGAACGATACTGTCCGCTCAGCATGCTTGTACTGGCAATACTGAAACCCGCCAGCGAAACCACAATTAAGCTGATTAACACCAGCTGGATTTTGGTAATCATCGAAATGCCATTCGAAACCCGCACCTGATCGATTTGCCTGAGCAATAAGGCCAAAACGAGTATTGCCCCGAAACAGACCAGGAGCATCGCCGTGGTCGTGAGGTAGGAAAGCCAGGAAGGAACTGCCTTACTCAAAATGATGGCATCCGTTTTTGACTTCTTGAAAATCAGGTGTTCGATTCCATTTCGCTGGAGCCACTCGACCCCGCCTTCGCTTTCGAAACCGAACATTTTCAGACTGGTCGGATAGCTGTATGTTCCATAATTCAACACCAGCTGATTGTCGTAATACTTCGCAATCGAATAGCGCTCCAATGATTCGAATACTGCTGTCTGTTTCGAAATCAAGAGTCGTGGGAAACCGATTTTTTCAGGAATCCGTTTTGATTTCATGGTTCCGTAAAATTCCACTTTTACGCCGTTTCGTTCCAGCGGCAGGTGGAATACGTAGTTGAACTGGCTGGTGTAATCTTTGACATAGTACAGGTTGCTGTCTATCTCCGAGCGCACTCCGTGCCGTTCGATCAACTCATCGAGCTGGCGTTTGTACATTCCGTTCAGACGGACATTCAAACTGTCTTCCAGGTAATAGTAGCAATCCACATCGTAGCGTTCCCAATATCCTTTGAAAACCTGGTACTCCATGGCTTCTTTCAACTCCGAAAAACTCGGTTTGGTATCGTGGCGGAACAAACGCCGGATAAACGGAACCGAAACCAGCTTTTCTTCTGCCTTTGAAAAATCCACTTCTGCGTTGATATCGCGGTCGTCTGCCAATTGGTTGGCAAAAAGCAAACGCTCTTCCCGTTCTTTTTTCTTGGCTTCCATTTCCAGCGTCATCGTGATCCCGAAGGAAACCATGAACGTGGTCAGTAAATAAAGCATAAAACTCCAGCTCCGGTGAAAACGGAATACCACAAAAACAGCGATGAGCAGCAAAGAAAACATCCAGATGATCCAGAATCCATGGAGTCTGAAAACCCACTCATTGGTGATGATCACAGAAGCAGCAATTCCCCCAATAATGAGAATCACCGTCAGGAGAGACGGATTCGTTTCTTTCCATTTGCCGATTACAGCCTGGTAAAACTGCAATAAAAACAGTGCTCCCAACCCAATAAACAAAATCAACAGTACGGAAAACACATTCAGTTTCAGCAGGTCACTCAGGTGAATCGGGATGGTTGAATTGACGATGATCAGTTTGATCAACTGCGGAAAAACCATGATCAGCACCGGAATGAGGCAGAGCAGGAAGTAAACGGGCCCTTTCCTTTGAATCCCGGACAGCAGGCTAAGAATCGACGGAAAAATCATTCCGAGCACAACGACCCAGATTAAAAATTCCCCGAAATTGGGAATCCAGTTATTCAGTGCCATCAATCCCGGATCAAAGAGCTCCGTTGTTCCCATCCAGGAAAACCAGTCGAAGTACAAAGCAAGGAAGCGGAAAATCAATACGCCGAAAATGAACAGGATGTGTGCCGGGGCCGTATGAACCAATCGTTTGTGAAGCCGGAATCCGATCAGGAAGAAAATCAACAGGACATCTGCGAATATGACTGTCAGCAAGGCATCGTCATACGAACTGCTTTCCATATCCGAAATACTGAAAACCGGTTGCCCGGAAGCATCCACAATGGTCGAATTCGGATCTGCAACCAACGAAACAGCTCCCTGAACCTTTGGAAAAGGAGAAAAGAAATAATCCCGCAGCTGTTCATTATTGATCGGAAAAACGCGTTTAATCCCGAAGGTAACCGCATAGGTCATTTTTCCTTCCTTTCGGAATTGGGTATAATACCAGCCATTTTGCAGCTGAACGATTCCATTAACGGGGAAATGCAGGTCGGTAAAACGGTTGACGGGACATTTATTCGTATTCCAGAAAATCATGGAATCCCCTTCGTAAACATGTACGAACAGAGTATTCTCCAAGTTGTTGTATTTTTTGGAAAATGTCTTTTCAGAAAGTTTGCTCCAATCATCCGGGAGTTGGTTCAACTGCTTGCCCGCAATAGAAACCTGGGAAAGAAAAACTTCCTGGAAATGCTCCAGTTCATCCCGGTTTGATTGGTTGAACTTGAACAATAAAACAATTAACAGTATGAAGGATGCACTCAGAACCAGTGCGTATCCCCTTTTTGCCATTAACTGAATTATTCTTTTAAGCATAATAATTTTGGAGTCAATACCTGGATCAATCGTTCAAATTCCAAATCCGAATTCTGATCATTTTTAAATACAAAATCGGACAAATGCATATATGGTGCCAGGTATTGCTCATAACACGGAGCCACATGGTTATTCCATTGATACAAAATGGCTTCTCTCGAATATCCCCTTGTTTCCTGATCCCGGTACAATCTTCGGTCCAATTGTACCATCGGATCAACATCCATAAAAATAGAAAAATCAAGCAAATTATTTACTTCCTGGTATTGAAACAGGAACAACCCTTCCACAATAATGATCGGAGACGGGTCGAGCGTAATTAACACGTTTTTATTCGGGGGAGCATTGAAGTGGTACTCTTTCACCTCAATGGATTTTCCATCTTTCAGGTCTTTCAAATCGTTGATCAAACGCTCTTTATCCAAAGCCGTCGGCAGGTCGAAATTCACTTCACCGTTTTCATCTACCAACTGCTGGTCTATTGGAAGATAGTAGTTATCCATTGAAAAAATAGTCGGTTGCAGCTCTCCGTAAAATGCTGCCAAACGCTTTAGGAGGGTCGTTTTTCCCGATCCACTACCACCACAAATCCCAATAATCATTTTTGCCTGTATTCGAAGGTTATATTTCCTTTAGCCGGTAGTTGTTTTGTATCAAAAATCAACCACTTGGTATCCAATTCGGCGACAAATTTACTTGGAAATTCCGCAGTAAGCAAACGACTTGGGTTGGAAGTTGCCTGATTAATTGTTCCGGACACAATTCCGGTGCCCGAAGTGAAGCTGTGAAAATGCCCTTCAGACTTGGCAGAATTGACATACCAGCCGATTCCTTCGTTCATTGCGAAGCACCCTACTTCCAACTCTTTTTTTGCATTATAGACCGTACAAACCGATTCACAGGCTTTTACCCACTTCTTTTCCTCCAGGCGGTAGCTTACCAGGTTTGCTGTGGTTCCGTTTACTTCAATTCCGCCCACATAGTAAGCTCCTTTGGTAAAAATTAAAGTCCCTTTTTCGTCCGGTTCGCTTCTTTTCAGCAAGGCGCTTCCCCTTCTCCCGAACCCAACGCGTGCATGAGCTACAAAATTGGTTCCGTTCTGGTTCAAAACCTGCTCTGAAACCATGACTCCTCTCGGGCTGAATTCCTTTACCCTCCATCCTGCTTCCTTACCGGCGTGCATTCTGGCAGCAAACACAATGTTCTCCCCGTTTTCACCGGCGATGTACCAGGAAATCTGATCCTCCACTTTCGCAGAACTGGAGACGTTTTCTGAAACAACAAATGCATACATGTTGAAATTGTGGTGCGTCATGGAAACGGCAATAGTGGTCAGTTTATCCTTTTCCTTGTGACGGAACATCCAGATCAATGCGCGTTCGGTGGTGATAATATCTGTGAGGTACAAATCCGAAGGACTGAAGCTTCCCAGGCGTTTGAGCGGTGTGAGGAAACTCAGGTTCATCACCTTGATATTCCCTGCAGCGCTTAGCTGATGGAGAAAAACCTTTCCATCGTTCAATTCTAGGTTTTCAAGAAAGTATGCATACTTTCCGCCGTCTTCCGAAATAAAATAGGTTTCCTTGGCCATCGGGTTGTAAACCTGCTGCCAGGCACTCTTCGAATCCCCTGAAACCATTGTCAGGTCTACCTGTCTCTGCGTTAAGGTCAAATCACGGCTCAAAACAATACTCCCGATCCCTTTCCATTCGATGATATCGTAAAATGGTTGTTTCAGAGCCGGAATTTCAAAGGTTTGTGCTGAAATAGCAATGCTAAAAAGCAGGAAAAGAATGCTTAAAGATTTTTTCATATTGGGAATAAAGCGTAAATTGGCAGATAAATGTAAACTATATTCTCCAAAATGATGTCATTCACCAGTACAATTAAAAACGCATTCGCGGGATTATCCATTTTCATTTCTACTTTTTCATTTTCCCAGGATCCGGAGGTAAAAACACTTCCGATGGGTGAACGGGTTCCCATGATTCAGCACCAGATGGAGAACATTGACGGGAAACTCTTCAACCTGGAAGCACTTTCCGGGAAAAATGGTTTATTGATCGTTTTCTCTTGTAATACCTGCCCTTTCGTAGTTGGAAGCGAGTCTTTCGAAGGTTGGGAAAAACAATACAACGAACTGAACAAATTTGCCGAAGCAAACGGGTTCAAAATGGTATTGATCAATTCCAATGAAGCGAAACGGAAAGACGACGATTCGCCGGAAGCAATGAAAAAAAGAGCACTGGACAAAGCATACACAATGCCCTACCTGATGGACAAAAATTCGGAAGTGGCTGATGCATTCGGAGCGAGAACAACCCCACATGTATTCCTTGTAAATGAAAACATGGAGTTGATCTACACCGGAGCAATCGACAATAAAGTAGACGGAAAACGCACTTCAGATGATAACTACCTGAAAAACGCGATCGAAGCCCAGGTAAAAGGCCAGGAGATTAAAACCAATTCCACACCACCAAGAGGTTGTAGTATTAAACGAGTAAAAAAGTAAACTCTCCCATACAAAATAAAGCGCAAAATGAAAAAAAAACTACTTGCATGTGCTTTACTAACGCTCTCCTTTTCGTTAGTTGCACAACAGGGTGACGGAGGTCTTCCAAAAAGCACCAAAGCGTCTTATTCCCTGAAACAAATTGACAAACATGCTTTCTCAGAGCCAGATATCGCGGCACTGAGAGCCGAAGACGAAGTAACGGATAAAACAGGAAATGCTCCGTGGCGCTTCGGATTCAACCATCATACTTCACTCGACATGACCAACTCCGGAACCTGGAATACCCTTCCGAACGGAGACCGCATCTGGCAATTGGTCATTACCTGTCAGAATGCACTAACCGTAAACCTGACGCTGGACAACGTAGTCCTTCCGGAAGGAAACGAACTGTACGTATACAACCCGGAAAAATCATTCATTCTTGGAAAGTTTACTGCATACCACTTGTATGAAGGGCAGCTTGGAACGGAATTGATCCCGGGAAATACGGCAATCGTTGAATATTACGTTCCGGCAAAAAACATGGGCCAGCTTGCTTCCCTGAACGTGAATACCGTAACACACGGTTACCGCACGGCAGGAGAATTCGCGGCAAAAGCATTCAACAGTTCCGGGTCTTGTAACATGAACGTAAACTGTACGGACGGTTCTCCATGGGTAAACCAGCGAAACGGAGCCGTGATGCTTGTTTCAGGAAGTAACGGATTTTGTTCCGGATCTCTGATCAACAACACGCAAAACGACGGAAAACCATACGTCCTGACGGCAAACCATTGCTACAGCAACCCGGCAAGCTGGATTTTCCGCTTCAACTGGCAGGCAGCAGGATGTACTACTCCATCCAGTTCTCCTACGTTCTCCTCTCTTTCAGGAGCTGTTTTGCGTGCCCGCAGAACTCCTTCCGATTTCTGTTTGGTAGAAATTACCGGGGGATTGGTAAACAATACCGTTCCGGCAAGCTATAACCCATATTTCTCCGGATGGGACAATACCGGAGCAATCCCAAGTTCTGCAGTTTGTATCCACCACCCGGCAGGAGATATCAAGAAAATCTCTTTCGATGACAATGCATTGGTGATTTCACAGGGAATGGGTTCCACTGAAGCAAACTCTACCTGGACACTGCACTGGGATCGCAATACGACAACAGAAGGAGGTTCATCCGGTTCGCCGTTGTTTGATCAGAATCACCGCATTATCGGTCAGCTTTGGGGAGGTGGAGCTTCTTGTTCCAGCCTGAATTCTGCTGACTACTACGGTCGTTTGGCAAATTCATGGAATCCAACCGGAAGTGATAACACGAACCAATTAAAAGCATGGTTGGATCCGAACAATACCGGAGCAACGATTGTTGACGGATACGATCCGGCAGGACCTGCAGTTGCATTAGATGCTGCAATGTCTAACCCGCAAGGGGTTTCAGGAACCATTTGTGCAGGATCAGTTTCACCGACTGTAACAATTGTAAATTCCGGAACTTCTACACTGACTTCTGCAACCATCAACTACGGATTTGACGGAACAACCGGTTTGGTTTACAACTGGACAGGTTCATTGACACAATACGCTTCCAGCGTGGTTACTTTGCCGACAGCAACATTGAGCGGCGGAAGCCACACGTTCAAAGCAATTGTTTCCAGTCCGAACGCTTCAGCGGATCAAAATCAGCAGAATGATACCGTTACATCTAACTTCACCGTAGTTGTAAACGGAAGCACAATCACCCTGAACCTGACACTGGATTGTTCAGGAGATGAAATTTCATGGGTACTTCAGGACAATACAGGAACAACAACCTTGTTCAGCGGAGGTCCGTATACTCAAACTTCTACAACAACCACTGTGAACGTTCCATTCTGTGTGAACGACGCTTGCTACAAATTCACCATCAACGACTCTTACGGAGACGGATTGCAGGGATGGAGCTGTTCCAACGGATCATACACCATCACCGCTCAGAACGGAACGGTATTGGCTCAGGTGACTTCAAGCAATGCAAACTTCGGATATACGCACAGTGATTCATTCTGTGTTTCAACAGCAGGATTGAAAGAATACACAGCTTCCTGGAAACTGTATCCAAACCCGGCAAGTGATTACCTGACGATTGAAACGCCTGTTTCAGGAACAAAAACAATCATCATCACGAATGCAACCGGACAAGCAGTACAAACGCTTCAATCAGATGAGACTACCATTACACTTCCGGCATCAAACCTGGCAAAAGGAATGTATTTCATCCAGATGACAAGCAGCGAAGGAACTTCTCAAAAGAATTTCATCGTGAAGTAAAATTCATTCAACGAATAGCGAAACCCTGACTATAACGTCGGGGTTTTTTGTTTTCCTCCCCTCAATTTGTTGGGACAAGCTCTCCAGCAGGGGAAGCTGGAATCTCCCGCTCATGCTGCCTCCGAAGTATCATTTTTTCTTGTTAAATTCGAATCTAAATTTCATTCATGGCAAAGGTTAAAACAGCATTTTTCTGTCAAAATTGTGGTTACGAAACGCCAAAATGGCTGGGGAAATGCCCGTCTTGCGGTGAATGGAACACCTTTGTCGAAGAATTAGTTGAAAAACAACTTCCGCAGGTGATTGCCTTCTCTACCTCATCGGGAAGGACGGCAAAGGCACAGGTATTGCAGGAAATCGTTTCCAACGGACAGCGCAGAATCGTATTACCCGACAGCGAGATCAACCGCGTTTTGGGAGACGGTTTAGTTCCCGGATCACTGATTCTTTTTGGTGGAGAACCCGGGATCGGGAAATCAACGCTTTTGCTGCAACTCGCCGTTCAAACGTCCCTGCGTGTGCTCTATGTTTCAGGCGAAGAAAGCGAACAACAGATCAAAATGCGGGCAGAGCGGATCGGGCAGAAAAACGAATCTTGTTTTATCCTGACCGAAACCAATATCCAGAATATTTTCAAACAGGCTGAAGAAACCAGCCCGCAATTGCTGATCGTCGACTCGATTCAAACACTTTTCAGCTCACAGATTGAAAGTGCCCCGGGAAGCATTTCCCAAATCCGGGAATGCACGGCTCAATTGCTCCGCTATGCAAAAATGACGGAAGTTCCGGTATTCTTGATCGGGCACATTACCAAAGAAGGTTCGCTCGCCGGCCCGAAAGTGCTTGAACACATGGTGGATGCCGTGTTGCAATTCGAAGGGGATCAGCACCACGTTTACCGTTTACTCCGCGGGATCAAAAACCGTTTCGGAAGCACCAATGAACTTGGAATCTACGAAATGAACGGCTCCGGGCTGAGAACGGTCGAAAACCCTTCCGAAATCCTGATTTCTTCCGGAGATACCGGATTGAGCGGAGTAGCGATCGCTGCTACATTGGAAGGATTGCGGCCTTTGCTGATCGAAGTACAGGCATTGGTAAGCACAGCTGCTTACGGAACACCTCAGCGTTCTTCAACCGGTTTCGACCTGAGAAGATTGAATATGCTCCTGGCAGTAATGGAAAAACGCTGCGGATTCAAACTGGGAGCGAAAGACGTGTTTTTGAATATCGCGGGTGGAATCCGTGTGGATGATCCGGCAATCGACCTGGCTGTGGTGGCAGCGGTACTTTCAAGCAATGCAGACATCGCCATTGATCGTTCTATTTGCTGCTCGGCAGAAGTCGGCTTATCGGGAGAAATTCGCCCGGTAAACCGCATGGAACAACGCATCCGGGAGGCGGAAAAATTGGGTTTTGAGAAAATTATCATCTCCAAATACAACAAGGGAATCGATCAGGCAAACTTCAAAATCGAGCTGGTTCCATGTGCCCGGATCGATGAAGTACTCAAGGCGCTGTTCGCATAAGATAACCTCTAGTTTGTCAGCCACACACTCTAACTTGGAATTTACTTATTCTAATACATTCAATTACAAACGTTTCCTTAATTTTGGCTCTCTGAATTAAAACGCTACGAATGAAAATAGTTGCTGTTGCAAGTATGATATTGCTGTGTTTCAAATCCTTAGCAATAAACACGCCTCCTGCCCTGAATGTTTCTCAAACAATTGCGAATCCGAATCTTTGTTCCAATTATACTGCCCAGGTTGACTTGTTCATGCCTTTCGAGCTCATCGATGTGGACGGTGATGTGATCACCATTTTGAGTATGTCCTCTTCCAACCAGGCTGTTATCCCCGATAACTCCCTGACGGCAGGATCAACTACCGGAACCGGAACACTCAACACACACCTCTATTCCCAGAACGGGACGACGATTTCCGGAACCTGTGTGATTACGCTCCAGGTCACCGACGGAACTGACAATGCCATCATCACACTTCCGGCAATTACTGTTCACGAAACACCGGATATTTCCATTGTGAATAACCCGCAAATTTGTACCAGTGAAGGAACCGTTGATCTGAACCAGTTTGTGAGTCCGGCGGGAGGAACCTTTGACAATGACGGAATTCTTTATCCGAACAGTCAGTTCAACGCGATTGAACAGGGTTACACGTCTGACGGGACGGTTTATATGAATTACTCTTATTCCTCAGATGGCATTTGCTACGCATACGATTACCTTTCGATCAATATTTTTGTTTCTCCGACGATCAACATTACAACAACACCGACAACCTGTGGAGCGGCAACCGGAACGGCAACAGCAACGGTAAGTGGCGGAGCGCCGGTTTCTCTTCAAAGCTGGTCAAACGGAATCATTGGACAGAGTACTGCAACCGGTCTGGCATCGGGGCAGTATGTTTATTCTATCACTGATACGAACCATTGTTCAACCACTGCCTTCTTTTCCATTGATCCGGTAGGGGTTTCCATTACAAGCAATGTCACCGATGTGCTTTGCAACGGCCAATCGAACGGAGCAGTTACCATTTCCCAAAACGGGTTATCAAGTCCGGTAAGCTATATCTGGAGCTCCGGTCACACGGGAACAGCTGTTTCAGGCTTAGCGGCAGGAACCTACACGGTTTACGCCACAGATGCCAACAATTGTGCAATTTCAAAGGCAATCACCATTTCACAACCTGCAAAACTGACGTTTTCGGCAGGAGTGAATGTGAGTCCTGCCTGCGGTGCTTCTGACGGAGAAGTGGAAGTTTGGGGAATCAACGGGGGAATTGCTCCATACACGACTACCTGGTCGAACGGCGCAAGCGGAATGATCGTTTCGAGCCTTCCGTTCGGAATTTACTCCGCAACCGTAAAAGATGCCAATAACTGCATGGCTGTAAAACCGGTATACCTGAGTGAGAACAACTCAGCTGACATCAGTGGTTCGGTAATTCCCACAAGCTGTGGCGGAAGTGACGGAAAAATCTACGTGGATATCTGGTCGTGGTCGGGAGATCCGGTTCAATCCGTTACCTGGTCGAATGGCGCAATGACAGAAGACTTATTGAATGTTCCGGCAGCAAACTATGTGTGTACGGTTTTGATTGCAAATACGAACTGTAAAGCATTGAAAGGATGGAATATTCCCGTTGTGAAACCACTCAGACAAGATATTTGCGTGATAACCGTAGACGATTCTACCACCACCAACCTGGTCGTTTGGGAAAAAGTTCAACCTGTGGGGATCGATTACTACAACATTTACCGCGAAACTTCCACGCAGGGAGAATACGTGTTGATCGATACGGTCAGAGCAGACAATATTTCGATTTTCAACGACGTGATCGCATCACCGATGGAACGTTCCTGGAGCTACAAAATCGGCGCGGTGAATAGCTGTGGTGTCGAAAGTCCGCTGAGCAACCCACACCGCACCATCCACCTGGATTTGCTGGATTTGGGCAATAACTCGGTTCAGGTAAACTGGACTGCCTACCTGGGAACAACTTTCACGGAATACATTGTGTGGAGATATACCACTGCAAACGGCTGGGAACAGGCGGGAACGGTTCCGAATAACATTCTGACTTTTACGGATGCGGTAGATTACGCCACTCCGGGATTGGATTACATGGTGGAATTTGCACTCTCAACACCTTGCTCTGCCGAAAAAGCACAGGATTTCAATACCGTACGGTCTAACCGTGAGAGAGGGCAGTTTGCCGCAGGAGAAGGAACCGGAAATTCCTCCAACAGCGTTGCGGAAAATTACCTGAACAGCATTCAGTTCTTCCCGAACCCAACGTCTGACAAACTGGTGTTTATCCAGGACGGAAACGAACGCATCAGCTACAGCATTTTGTCGCTGTCGGGCCAGGTGATGCAGACTGCTGAAAGCAATCAAAACAACACAACGCTGGATTTGGGCAATCTGACTTCAGGTGTCTACCTCCTTGAGTTGAGAATGAATGATACTAAAATGATCAAACGGGTAGTGAAGCTGTAACAAAGTTGCCCGCAGAAAATACTTCGAAAATCAGTGTTCCGAGTGTGCAGAACACTGATTTTTTCAATCACTATTTAATTCGATGCTTATGAAAAAGCTCATTTTTACCCTTGTACTTTTGGTCGTCACATTCGGCTCAAAAGCACAAACATACGACTGGTCGTCCAACATGCCGGCAGATCCCTATATCTCTTACGGAACTGAGATCAAATCCGTATTGTATGGCGGTAAACTCTATCATTTCACGGATTCCAACAACTATTACCTCCGGGTGACCGTATACAATCCTCAAACCGAGACCTGGAAACGGGTAGCAACCAATACCACATTGGTAGGAAGCATCGACAAAATCCAGGCAGAAATTGTGAACAACAAAGCGTATATCGCCACAGGTGGAACCAGCGGTTTGTATATGCACCAGCTTGATTTTACAACAAATCAGCTCACTGTCTACAGTCCGCTGATCGCAACCGGCGGTTTGGCCCAGAACTGGGAATTCAAGTCAAACGGTACGTCGAATACATTGCTCGTGATGTATTCGGAAAACAGTTCCCTGCAGATATGTACGTTCAATACCACAACCTCCAACTGGGATATTCCCTCATTCATCGGTACACAGCTGGATCCTTCGTTCACCGCATACTCCGCGAAACTCATTCTTTCGTTTTCATCGGGGACAATCTATTACGGGGTTTCAGGAACATCGAATAACCGCATTGCTGTTGCCCCGATCAATACCCCTTACTCTTTGTCCTATTACAATAGTTCAGGAGCCAACGACGGACGTCTGAAAACCAGCTCCGGAACCAATTTTACCAGCGGAAATTTCTTCCTGGTCGGGAACGGTCAAAACGAACCAACACTCTATCTGCGCAATTATGCGAACCAGGTTACGTACGAAAAATCGTTTTCCGGGAACAATGATGTTTCCTTGAGTACTACAACCGATCCTTCGCTCGTATTCAACATCGACACGACGAATTTCGATGTGACCCAAAATGCAGCGTATTCCTTCCTGCTTTCCAATTATGCTGCGGCAGGAAGCGGAACTTTCGGAAACTTGTTTGTTTTCCGCAAAGATTGGTCTACCGGAGATTGGGACACCCTGGGAATACAAGTACCGCCAACCGCAGGAGTCAACAACCAATTGATGCTGGCCCTGGATGCTTCGGGAGAACACCTCGCCATTGATTATCAAAACGACGGATATTACTATTCCAATGTATTCAATACGAAGCCGGAACTCGACCCGGCATCTGTTCTCGTCAATACAGGAACGTGTAAAAACAGCAGCAACCAGTTGTTTCATGCATTGGTGTTTTACGATGACAATCGCGACGGGCCTTTGAGAATTTACAGCATGACGGATGCCAACGGAGTCGTGAGCAATTTAACTGCCCAGATCATCCATTTCGATAACAGTTCCTCACCGGCCATTACAAAATATGCCATTTACGGAGATATTGGGACTACCGGAGGAAACGCGGATATTTCGATTGTCCTTTCCGATGGTTACAGCACAAACAGCATCACGCTTCCAAGCGTTTCGGTGGGGAATATCTCCGCACCGATTGTGAACTTCAGCAGCAACCCGTTGAATCTGTGTTCCAATGACAATCTCATTAATCTGAGCAACTACGTAAACTATTACGATCATGGTGTTTTCACCATAAACGGAAACACGATTAACGGAACAACCATCGACGGAACGGTCATTTCCCAGGGCTTTACCGGCGGAACGATTACGGTGCAGGATGAAATCGACGGATGTGTTGTCAACGCTTCTGCTACCTTGCTCTTTCCTGCACTCGGTTCTGCAGCAGTTGTTTCAACTCCAAGCGCCTGCGGAAGCACCAGCGGTACGGCTACCGTAACCTTCACTCCGGGAGCTTCGGCGACATACAACCTCGAATGGTCAACAGGCGAAAACACCACCACGATTTCCAACCTGGCTCCGGGGCCATACTATTACAACGTAACAGACGAATACAACTGTCACATTACGGGAACCACTTCCGTTGATGCAACAGGCGTTACACTTACCCCAACCATTGCAAACGTTTCATGCCACGGATTAAACAACGGATCCATCAGCATCAATATCGTCAACCCGAACAACTACCACTTCCTCTGGTCGAACGGCTACGGAACACCGACTATTTCGAACCTCGCTCCGGGAAGTTATTCCATCAGTGTTTGGGATGACAACGGTTGTCAGGCTTCCGGATCTTACCTCATTACCCAACCGGCGGCAATTACAGCAAGCTTAACGGGAATCGAGCCGGATTGCGGTGGTACGAACGGAAGTGTTACTGCAACAGTCAATGCCGTTGGAACACCTTCCCTGGATTGGGTCGGGATGGGACAAACGGGTGCTACGTTGAGCGGTGTCGGGCATGGTTTCTACACGCTCAAAGTAACAGATGCAAACAGTTGTGTGAAGGAATTCACCTACCAGCTGGATGATCATTTTGCGGTGGATATCGCAGGAACCGTTATCAACACGGCTTGTAACCAAAACAACGGGGTGATTGCGGTTGATTTTGTGCAGGATCCGAATGGCGGAACACTTGCAAGTTCCTGGTCCTGGTCGAACGGTGCAAGTACTCAAAGCAATTTCAACCTGGATGCCGGCTCTTACACGATCACGGCTATCAGCGGGCCGGTTAACAACCAACCCTGCTACTCACAAAAGACTTTTGTTGTGGGAACAACTGCTCCGCTCGTACAACCAATCTGTTTGGTTACGGTGGACACATTAACGACAACGAACCTCGTGGTGTGGGAACGTACGGAAACGTCCGGAATCAATCACTACAACATCTACCGGGAATCTGATCTGGCAGGAAATTATCAATTGATCGATACCGTGATGGCAACCAATCTTTCTGCATTCAATGACGTGGTTGCTTCCCCGATGAACCGTTCCTGGCGCTATAAAATTTCGGCAGTGAATGAGTGCGGCACAGAAGGCCCGATTTCTTCTGAACACAAAACGCTGCACCTGAATACGATTACGGTTACATCCAATGGTTCGATCGATGTACTTTGGGACGATTACGAAGGTTCCGGGAACGTAAACAGTTACGTAGTATGGAGGAAAACAGATCAAATCGACTGGATTCCGGTGAGTCCTTCCATTGCTTTGGGAACTTCTTTTTACAACGATGTACCTCCGACGGGGTCAACAGGAATCGATTATTATGTTGAAATGCTCTTGAACAGTCCCTGTACGGCAGAAAAAGCACAGGATTTCAATACCACGCGATCCAACCGGGAGCGCGGACAGTTTTCTGCAGGTGAAGGCGTTGGTGGAACTTCTTCGAACGGAATTTCCGAAAATTACCTCAACGAAATTAGTATGTACCCGAACCCAACACAAGGAATTGTGATCTTTGAGCAAAGCGGTCATGAAGCCATTACATATCGCATCACGTCGCTTTCCGGGCAGTTTGTGCGCGAATTCAAAAGCAGTGAATCCAAAACAACGATCCAATTGAACGATCTTCAATCGGGCGTCTACCTGGTGGAAATCCGTTCGGGAGATTCCTGGGTCGTAAAACGCATTAGTAAATATTGATTTCCGGTTTTTTGAAATTCCATTCAGGAGGGGCAAAGCGCCCCTCTTTTTTAATTTAAGGGGGTAACCCGTCACTTTGAAACCACTGGAAGCCAACCAACTAAAACGATTTAACATCGCATAAAAATCAATTGTAATCATAAAAAACATTAAATAAAGAGCCGTTAGCATCTCTCTATCTTTGGTTTTCAGCAAGGGTATTTTATTCCGTACAAAAAAACAAAATCAATTCGCTGTCAATTACTTACCCTGGAAAATATCTGCCAAAAGGGCGCTAAAAACACTCCTAAAAGCCTCATTTACATTTTAAATCCCGCTTTGGGAATCCTTCACCGACTATATTATTCGTTAGCAGCTATTTGATATTTCAATACCTTTGCCGCCTCTTTATGAGGCTACAACAAAATATCTAAAAAATCATGAAAAAGCTCCTGCTCCAGTGTGTTGCTTTCCTTCCTCTTTTTTCCTTTTCCCAGGATTGGAATTTTATCGGAAACTCCGCCGGTATTGCCAATGCCACAGAAGTGGATATCCAGGTTACTCCGAACGGAAAGCTATACGCAGCTTACATCGATGCAGATAACTCCAAAAAGGTTTCCGTTGTTCAATGGAATGCTTCAAACAATACGTGGCAATTGATCGGAAATGCCGGGATCGGTGACGCGAACGTCTTCGACCTTCAATTGGTGGTACTGGATGAAACTCATCCTGCTTTTGCCGCTAAAACATTCTACCAGGGAACGACTCAGGCGCTGGAGATTTATCAATTCGACGGTACGGGATGGACGAGCCAGACAAGTGGTTTTGGCGCATACAACCAGATCGACCACAGCACGGATTATTCTTTGCGCGGAACCTCACAAGCGAACTGGTTTTTGACCTTCAAAAATCCATACAGCTCTTCCTCTACTTACAACCGTGTGATTACGGTGAACTTAGCCAATCAGAGTCTTTACGGAACCGGAAGTTCATACGCACTGCTTTCTTCGGCTTCCGGCAGATTGAATGCGTACGCTGACGGAACAAACTCAGCGGTAGTACACGGACAAACCGGTGTTACAAGCACCATTCACCTGGATGTTTCGAATACTTCCGGAGTATACGCTCAGAATTACACCTTCGAAACCGGTTTGTTGTCCGATAATATCACCAAGCTGCAAATTGAGCGCAACAACGCTTCATCGGCTTACAGTTTTATGTGGGCTTCGGGGGCATCCGGCTATCCGCTGAAATTCAACACATACAGTAACTCGGCAATGAACACGGAAACGGTTCTGAGTACCGGAAGCAGTGTGGGTGAGTTTGATTTCGACACATACAACAACGATGCATACGTCTTCTACAAAACGGCGGCATCTTGTTTCTTCAAGAAAATCAGCAATGTTACCGCACCAACTGTTTCTACCATTTCATCCGGAACAGCTTTCGCGCCGGCAACGGCGGCTTCTCTGGAAACAAGAGTATATAACGGAATTTACGTGATTGGGTATGTTGATGGCGGAAAATGCTACGTCAAAGAATACAACCAACTGGCAAGTATCGGAAACTACGACCTTTTCACAATGTGTGAAATGGCAGCATTCAACAATACTTCCGGCAATTCCATCTACACGACTGATCCGAATTTCAGCCACCAGGGACTGACCATGACGTGTACTTCCAGCAATACGGCGGTGATTCCGAATTCCCAGATCAGTATCGGTGGAGCCGGAACACAAACGTTCTCTCTGAATATCAGCAATACGAACGATGTGAGTGCACCGACAATCGTTGACCTGCAATTCGAATTGTTTGACAACGGGGTTTCCTGCGGAACAGCACTGATTCCAATCACGGTGAACCCCAAACCGGACATTGCTTTCACCAATACGGTGAATGCCGTCTGTAAAAATGCGGATGAGATCAACCTGAGCTCATGGGCTACACCTGCAGGTGGAAGCTGGACCGGAACAGGAATTCAGAATAACATCTTCTACCCTTCTTATCCTTCCACATCAGCAGTTTCAATGACGTATTCGAAAACAAATCAATACGGATGTAGCAGTTCGGCGGTGTTGCCATTTACGGTAAATGCCCTTCCGGTAGTGAATGTTACCACGACCTCTTCCGATTGTAATCAGAGCAATGGTTCTGCAGCAGCGATCGTTACAAGTGCACAGGCTCCGTATTCCATTTACTGGAGTTCCGGTTCCACACAAACGATCATCAATGATTTGGCTCCCGGGCAATACGTTGTTTCCGTAACAGACGCAAACGGCTGTCTTTCAACTGCCAATTCCATGGTCGGATCAAACGGACTGTCTCAATCAGGCGCAGCTATTGCCGTAAACTGTTCCGGCGCAGCTAACGGGTCCATCGACGTAACAACTAACGGTGGTGTTGCACCGGTAGTTTATTCCTGGTCAAACGGTGCAACGACGGAAGACCTTTCCGGATTGAGTGCCGGATCATACGATTTAACCATTAGAGATGGTCAGGGTTGTGTTTCCGCAGCAACGTATGTTGTTTCAGAACCGCAGCAAATTATGCTGAACCAGATGACCATTACACGTCCTTCCTGTTCAACGGCAGACGGTCAGGTAACGGCATCTTTCAACGGCGGAACAATTCCTTTCAGCTATTCCTGGGCAAATGCACAAGGAACAAACCTGAATGTCAGCAATGCAACGCTTTCCGATATTACAGCTGGAGCTTACTCCTGTACGGTTACCGATGCAAATAACTGTACCTTTACAGCAACAGCTTTGGTTTCGAATACTTCCGGACCTAATGTGGCTATCGACACGATTATTGCTTCTTCGTGCTCCAATGACGGGGAGATCCAATTGAACGCCATTTCCGGAAACCCGCAGAGTTACCAGTGGAGCAACGGTGAAACCACACCAAACGTTTCGAACCTGGCTCCCGGAAATTATTCCGTTTCCATCACCGGAGCTTCCGGATGTATCACAGTGCTTGGAGGAACGGTTGAAGCAGCACTTCCGGATGCAGTAAGCATTTGTTTGGTAACGGTCGACGAAGTAACCAACAAAAACCTGGTGGTGTGGGAAAAACCATTCACAACAGGAATCGATCATTTCAACATTTACCGTGAAACGTCACAGGCAGGTGTATATCAGCTGGTGGGATCTGTTAACTACACCGACGAATCGGTTTTCAGTGATCCGGTTGCTTCTCCGAACGTACGTTCCTGGAGATACAAAATCTCCTCCGTTAATTCCTGCGGTGTTGAATCTGCTTTGAGCGCGAATCACAAAACCATTCACCTGGTGGTTACGCAGGGACTCGGAAACGACAAAAACCTGTTCTGGGACAATTACGAAGGATTTACATACCAGAACTTCGTGCTGAAAAGATACACGTTTGCGAACGGATGGGAAGAAATTGCAACCATGCCGAGCAACTTGTACACCTTTACCGATCAGCCGGCTTCCACTATCGGGTTGTTCTATGTGGTAACGGTTGATGCACCGAACACGTGTTCAAGCACCAAAATGGCGCAGGATTTCAACACAACGCGTTCAAACAGAGATAACCGCTTTTCAACCAATGATGAATCAACAGCTGCTGTTGCAGAGTTAATTGATCAGGCGGTCAATATCTACCCGAATCCGGCAAACAGCTACCTGTACGCAGACAATACTTCCGGTGAAACGATCGAAGCACGCGTGCTGGATCAGACAGGAAGAGTGGTTACCGTTTTAACCCTGGTTCCGGGACAAACTAAAATCGACTGTGGAAAACTGTCGGGCGGAATGTATCAGCTTGAGCTGAGATCACAAGGAGCTAAAACGTTGAAAAAGTTTGTGATAGAAAAATAAAGAAACGGTTAAAAGGGAGTTAAAAGCTCCCTTTTTTGTCACATTTCGTTGTCAATAAGTTTGAACCGGAAGTCGTGTAACGGAGCACTTAAAAAAGTACTTTAATACAAATACTTCAGCATGGCTAAAAAGAACAAACTATTTGTATTAGACACTTCGGTTCTGCTACATGACCACGATGCGATTATGAACTTCGAAGTTCACGATGTAGCAATCCCGATTACTGTATTGGAAGAGCTGGACAAATTCAAGATCGGGAACGATACCAAGAATTTTTCAGCACGTGAGGTGATTCGCTTCATTGACAAAATTTCCGCTACCGGAAATCTGCAGCAATGGATTTCTTTAGGGCCAAACATGGGGAAATTCCGGGTACTTTTGGACACACATCCGAAAGGGGAAGATGCGGAAGATGTCTATGGTTCGGGAAAAAACGACCACAAGATCATTAACGCGACTCTGGCGGTGAAGGAACAAGACCCGAAAAAAGAGGTCATCCTGGTTACCAAAGACATCAACCTGCGCATCAAAGCAAAGGCGCTCGGAATCCTGGCAGAAGACTACGAAACAGGAAAGGTTCATTCCAATACGCTGGAGCAGACCTCCAGTTCAACCATCGAAGGAATCGAATCCGAAACGATCAAGCAGCTCTTTTTGAAAGGAACGATTGAAGAAGCCGGCATCCTGGGGAACCAGAAGGTGGCAAACGGATATTACATCCTGAAAAACGGGAAAAGCTCCGGACTGGCGTATTTTGATCCGTTGACCGATACCTTACAGCGCGTCGAAAAAGAATATACTTCCGGAATCAAGCCGAAGAATGCGGAACAGGCCTTTGCCATCAATGCCCTGATGAATAACAACATCAAGTTGGTTGCGTTGCAGGGAGTTGCCGGAACGGGAAAAACCCTCCTTGCTTTGGCGGCAGCCCTGGAACAGCACAAACTTTTCCAGCAAATCATTCTTGCACGTCCGCTGGTACCGCTTTCAAACAAAGAAATCGGGTTCCTTCCGGGTGATGCCAACGATAAAATCGGGCCGTACATGGAGCCGCTTTGGGACAACCTGAAGTTTATCAAATCGCAGTTCGGTGAAAACGAGAAACGCCACAAACACATTGTTGAAATGCAGGAAAGCGGCCGGATTCTCATCACACCACTGGCATTTATCCGTGGTAGAAGTTTATCCAACATCCTGTTCATTGTCGACGAAGCACAAAACCTCACTCCGCATGAAGTGAAAACAATCATCACACGTGCAGGCGAAGGAACCAAAATCGTATTCACGGGAGACGTTCACCAGATCGATACGCCATACCTGGATGAAAACAGTAATGGGCTGGCTTACCTCATCGACCGACTGAAGGGACAAAACCTGTTTGCGCACGTGCGCCTGGAAAAAGGAGAACGCTCCGAACTGGCAAACCTGGCAAACGAATTATTGTAGGTCAATTTCACGGATTTTGTTGCGGGCAGTTATGGTAAAGAAGCAACACCGAAACAATACAGCAGCTGACACTATGACAAACAAAGAACAGATTGAAATTCCTTTAAGCAAAACCAAAATGCTATTGAGACTACTTGGTGCAATTATGTTTGTTGGACTTGGACTTTGGTTTTTAATAAATCCACCAAAAATTGGCAATCCAATAGTTGGTAACCCGACAGCCATTTTTATAGTTGGACTTGTTTCAATAATATTCTTTGGATTTGTTGCCGTAACAATTCTCCGTAAATTTTCAGATAAGACAGCAGGGTTGATAATAAACAGAGAAGGCATCACAGACAATTCAAGTGGTGTTTCAGCAGGATTTATTCCCTGGACAGATATCGACGAAATTAAAGTTTCACAAGTTATGAACCAAAAATTTCTAATGCTTATCGTAAGAAATCCGCAAGATTATTTAGATAAAGTCACCAATGCTATGAAGAGAAATGCAATGAAAATGAATAATAAAACCTATGGTTCACCCATAAGTATTTCTTCTAATGCATTACGGACAAACTTTGACGACTTACATAAATTGTTAGTTGAAAAATTGAATGAATATAAGAAGTGAAAAAACAACACCGGTTTGGTAAAATCAGGTCTGACAGTTTTCAAATGTCCCGACTTCGCGAAGCCGTGAACCGGTTTCATACGACAAATGACGCATTTTTTGTAAAATGCTGTCTTGAAATATTTTAGCTTTTAAATTTTTACAAAAAAAATGGTAGTTTTAGTCATCTAATAACTGAACGTATGAAAAAATTAATCTGTCTGATTGGATTGGTTTTTGGCTTTTCGGCCGTGTCCAATGCCCAAAAAATTATGCTGCTTGAAGGAGACCTCGGCTTCCTGAAGAATGTAACGGAATTAAACGTCGTTTACGATTTTTCTGCACTGGAAGTAGGCGACTATCCTTCTGAAAAATCCTACAAGGACAAACGGATTAAGGAACTGAACGACAAAGAAGCCGGACGAGGCGACAAATGGTCAGAGTCCTGGGAGCGCGATAAAGAAGTGCGTTTCCCTGAAAAGTTTGAAGAATTGCTGGAGAAAGGGCTTTCAGGAAATAAAGTGAAAGCAAGCAGAGGCAACGAAAACGCAGAATACACGCTGATCGTTAAAACCAAATTCATTGAGCCTGGCTTTAACGTAGGGGTCATGAGCAAAGCTGCAGCGGTTTCCTTCGAATACATCTTCGTGGATAAAAACGACGAAACCAAAGTATTGGCAAGATTGTCTCAAAAAATGGTGCCTGGAGCACAAGCCATGGGAATGGATTTCGACACCGGTACACGCATCGCGGAATCGTATGCAAAAGGCGGAAAAATGCTTGCGGCATTCATCATCAAAAGCTTGAAATAAACGCGTTAATAAATGTTGAAATGCCCCGGTTTTCGGGGCATTTTTCGTTGAATTACATTCTTTCTGCGTACATTCACCCGATACTAATTCATTTCGTATATGAATACTTTTCTCAGTGATCTATCCAAGAAGCAGTTCCCGCTGGCAGAGCGCATTTCGGCCAGAACCATCCGCGGAAGCATTTTAACACTGATTCAGAAAGATTATCCGGAATTTTCGGACAACCATTTCCTGGCAATTGACGAACTCAATGAGTACCGTCAAAAGTACCTGTCCAACATGATGGAAGAACAGCTCGGCGAACTTTCTTCTCTCGACAAGACCGTCCTGGATTCACTGAACGACAAAAAGCTTCTTTCCGACCAATTGGAAGAATCGATGGGCAAAGACACACTTGGTCAGCGCGTTGCTGATAAAGTAGCGACCTTCGGCGGAAGCTGGACTTTCATCATTTCCTTTGTGATTTTCCTGCTGCTTTGGATCGCATTGAATGCATTTATTCTACTGAACAAAGGTTTCGACCCTTATCCTTTCATTTTGCTGAACCTCATTTTGTCCTGTCTGGCGGCACTCCAGGCTCCCGTGATTATGATGAGCCAGAACCGGCAGGAAGAAAAAGACCGGGAACGCTCCAAAAAAGACTACATGATCAACCTGAAATCGGAAGTTGAAATCCGTCTGCTTCATGAAAAAATAGACCATCTCATCATTCACCAACAACAGGAATTACTGGAGATGCAGAAAATCCAGATGGATACCATGAAAGATTTGCTGCTGGAACATAAAGGCCGCAAAGCATGATTCCCTCCCGGTTCTATTATCCTTCCCCGGGATTTTCCGTTTACTGGAAATCCGGAAACGGGAAAGAACTTTCCAAACGTCTCCGGGGAACTTTCCCTGAAAAAGCGGAGATCGAACTCCTGATTCCCCGGTTGTTTGAGATTGATTCTCAGGCAGATCAGGTCATCCGGGAAGTATACCAGGCACATGGTTTCAGACAAGCAGATGCCTGGATTGAAGCTTTGCTTCGTGGTGATACCAGGGTAGAATGCCCTGACTGCCTGAAAGAACTTGTCAGCGAAATAACGCATACTCCGTCGTGGTTAAACCCCGAATTGCTGGAAGCAGGTGCATCTCTGTGCCGCAGATCCGGCTCATTGGGACTCATGGTACTTCGCAACTACTGTTTGATGGGTGGTTACGAATCTTCTGCGATCAATAAACCGCTGGTGTTTACAGGAGCCTTGAAAAAGGGTGCAGCCAAGCGCTTAACGGAAACAACTGAGTTCTGGGTAAGGATTATCGGGGAAAATGCGCTCAGAAAGCCCGAAAACGGCCTGAAAGAATGTTTGAAAGTCCGTTTGATGCATGCTTATGCACGCGTGAGCATCCTCGACGAAGGAAAGTGGCAGGAAGCCGACTGGGGTGCTCCTTTGAATCAGTGGGACATGATCGCAACCAACCTGGGTTTCTCAATTATCTTCCTGGACGGAATCCGGAAACTCGGAATGCGCATTACGGAAAAGGAAATTGAAGGGTTGTTTCATTTCTGGAAATATGTTGGTTACCTGCTCGGAATTCCTGAAGCATACCTTCCGGAAAACGAATCGGATGCCATTCGCGCCATTTATTCCTGGACCATTACACAACCTCCGGCCGACGAAGATACACTGGCACTGGCAAAAGCATTGGTTATCGAACCCATCGAAGGGCCTTTTCCGGCAAAAAACTGGCAGAAGAAGCTGGTTTACAACACTCACCTGAGCTACAGCCGCTTTTTCCTCGGAAAAACATCGTGTGATACCATGCTCCTTCCCGATACCAACTGGCGGTTTTTTCCTCCAACACAAGCATTTCTCATTCGTTTGAGCCAGTCTTTTGTGCACCGTTCAGAAAAAAGTTACCTGCGATCCGTTGCACGCAACCGCAAACGGCAGACGAAAGTGGTGAATGCTTACCTGGTCAGTCATGAAAAAAAACCTGTAGAAGATTAATGCGTTTTATGATTCATCTGTATTCGGATTAAATAAAGCATATGTAACCTGTTTCAGAAAAATTTTATCGTCAAAGACCCTTCCAAAAGTCAAGTCTCATTTCCACGATCCCCTGCGGAAAAAAGGGTACTCCCAAACAAAAACCCTGACCGTATGCTGATCAGGGTTCCGTTATTTCTTTGAATATGAGATTCTATCGGATTTCACCACCGGCTTCGAATCCTTTTTCAGGAATCATGAAGCTCAGTTTCCCTTCTTCGTTTTCAGCCATCAGGATCATTCCCTGCGATTCTACTCCGCGGATCTTTCTCGGTGCCAGGTTCATCAAAACCGCTACCGTTTTCCCGATTACTTCTTCCGGAGCGTAGTGCTCTGCAATTCCGGAAACAATCGTTCGGGTGTCAATTCCCGTGTTTACAGTCAATTGCAACAGTTTGTCGGCCTTCGGAACGCGGATTGCATCTACAATGGTTCCCAAACGGATGTCCATTTTCGTGAAGTCCTCAAACGATGTTTCTTCCTTCTGAGGCGGGAAGTTCGTTGCGGCAACCGGCTGTGAAGCGTGCAATAATTCGACTTCTTTTGCCACGAATTCGTCATCGATCTTCTGGAACAAAATAACCGGTGCATTGGTTTGGTTACCAGCATGCAGTAAAATGCTTCCGGATTGATCCCAGCTTTGTGCACCGATACCCACGAAACCGCGGATTTTTGCTGCAGTTTCAGGCAGGAACGGATCCAGTACCAAACCAAGGTTTGCCGTGATTTGCAACGCAATGTTCATGATCGTTTCCACGCGCTTCGGATCAGTTTTTACCAATTTCCACGGCTCATTGTCTGCCAGGTACTTATTCCCGATACGTGCCAGCAACATCGCTTCAGCCTGGGCATCGCGGAGTTTGTATTGGTATACCAAATCGGCAATGCGCTGCGGAATGGCTTTCATTTCGTCCAAAACCTGCTGATCCTCTGCTGTCAGTTCTCCGCAGGCAGGCACTTTTCCTTCGTAATATTTTTGGGTCAGAACCAGCGCCCGGTTGATGAAATTCCCGAGGATGTCTGCCAATTCATTGTTTACACGTGCCTGGTATTCTTTCCAGGTAAACTCCGCATCTTTGGTTTCAGGAGCAATGGCTGTGAGCGTGTATTTCAATTCATCGATCTTGTCCGGATATCTTTCGAGGTATTCGTGCAGCCAAACCGCCCAGTTGCGCGAAGTAGAGAATTTGTCTCCTTCGAGATTGAGAAACTCGTAAGCCGGTACGTTGTCAGGCAAAATGAAGCCTCCGTGGTCTTTGAGCAGGATCGGGAAAATGATCGCGTGGAAGACGATATTGTCTTTCCCGATGAAATGCACGAGTTTGCGCTCTTCGTTGCACCAGTAATCTTTCCAGTCTTTTCCGTTGTCAAGTGCCCATTGCTTCGTTGCAGAAATATACCCGATCGGGGCATCCAGCCACACGTAAAGCACTTTTCCTTCTGCATTCGGAAGCGGAACGGGAACTCCCCAATCCAAATCACGCGTCATTGCACGCGGACGCAAACCTCCGTCGATCCACGACAAACACTGCCCGATCACCTGGTTTCTCCATGCTTTCGGATCGTGTTGCTGCTTTCCATCCAGGATTCCTTCTTTGATCCACGGACGCAGCCATTCTTCGTGGCGGTCCATCGGCAAGAACCAGTGGGAAGTACTTTTCAAAACCGGCGTTTTCCCGCTCAGGGTAGAAACCGGGTTCAATAAGTCTGTCGGGCTCAGGGCAGAACCACATTTTTCACACTGATCCCCATAAGCTCCGCTGTTTCCACAGTTCGGACAATCTCCGGTAATATATCTGTCAGCTAAAAACTGCTGAAACTCTTCGTCGAAATACTGCTCGGTTGTTTCCTCGATGAATTTTCCGTTTTTTTCCAGTACTTTGAAGAATTCCTGTGCCGTTTCGATGTGAATCGGTGCGGAAGTGCGGTGGAAAATATCGAATGAAATTCCGAACTGCATGAATGAATCACCGATGATCTTGTTGTATTTGTCCACGATTTCGCGGGGTGTGATTCCCTCTTTCTTCGCACGCAGGGTGATCGCTGCACCATGCTCATCCGATCCGCAGATGAACGCAACGTCGTGTCCGTTTGAACGCAGGAAACGCACAAAAATGTCGGCTGGTAAATACACTCCAGCCACGTGCCCTAAATGGAGGGGACCGTTTGCGTACGGCAAAGCGGCTGTTACGGTAAATTTCGATTTATTCATAGATACAAAATTAGGAAAATTTACTTCTCCCTCTTTGATGGACGATTAAGGGTTAGGAAAAATTGTATTCCGAATTGTGCTAAGATTTCACGTAAGAGCTACAGAAAGCAAATACGGTTATTTCCGCTTTGGGAATGAACCGCGAAGATCTGGAGTGTTCTGGCAAACAAATCCGGGAAATTGCACACTCTTCTTTTTAAACGCAAAGGAGCAGAGTGCGCAAAGCGTATAAATGTGGTAAACCACGGTACAGATATGTGGAAAATACGGTTGCCGTGGTTTTTACTGATTCGTAGGTTTGGGTATTAGAATTACTACAGCAATATGACACAGGAACAATCTCAATTAATCCAAAATTGGATTGAGGACGCAAAAATCTTACTTAAATGTTATTTATCCGAGGCAGATAAATTAAGAAGGAGACACCGAATTATCGGAATTGTTTCGGCAGTTCTTTCCGGAATAGTTGGATCAAGCATTTTTGCATCGCTGGGCAAGCAAGAATTAAACCCAGAACTAGTTATTTTAGTTGGATTAACCAGTTTATCGGCGACCATACTGGCCAGTATAATGGCTTTTTTAAAGCTCCCTGAAATTGCCAATCAGTGCCATAATTCAGGAAATCAATATGCAGAAATAAGAAAGGAACTTGAATTATTAGCGACGTTTAATGAAAACAAAAACATGGAGTCAGAAATAAAAAGAATAGAGGCAAAGTGGAATAATATACGAAATAGCTCTACCCCTGTTTCTGACAAAAAAATGAAGAAATTCAAACGCAAGCTTTAATTTTCTCAAAACATACGAAAGAATGTTCACCTCTGTTCACCCACAAACTTCCCATGTGGAACAAACAGAAAACCCGGGATTTCTATGTTGATCAACAGGACTTCGAGGTTTTTCGGAGCTACAAATTCCGACGATTACCTGATGGTGGAAAAAGGATCGGTTCAGCTTTACGTTATTCAGTTCATGGAGTTGAATGCGTCGCTGGATTTCGTTGAGATGTAAATTGAAAGAGGTGTTTTGGGGAAATAATGAATCTAAAAATCAGGAAAAAATTGCCCGTCCACTATCCAATTTTACACATTTATAATCCCGATCAACCGCTCCAAACCCAATCCCTCCAAAAAACACCAAAACAATATATTGATCCAGAAACCGTTTTCCCGCTGATTGAATTCAATTTAGGTACACACATTTTTATTTTCACCTCTAAAATCTACAACATGCATATCTCTCAAAAATGGAAGTTGCTCACCTTGTTTGCAATCTGCGGAGCGAATCTGGCCTTTTCATCCGGATTCGAAAGACCTCCCCTTTTCCGGCCCACCATTTCCCTTTTGGGAACATACACCTATACCAAAAACTTCTCACATCTGAACGACGGACGCTTCGGCATCGAAAACAGAAAAGCAAGTTTCGGATTTGAATTCACCAATAAATTCTATGTCGAAGACCAATTCTTCATCAAAACCGGGATTCGTTTCAACCAATTCAAGAAGGTCGTAACTGCTTACAATCAAGTCCCGGAGATTTACGATTACCCGAATCCCTTTGTCTGGGAGCAGAAATATACAGGTTTAACCGTTCCAATTCTGCTGGGTATGGATTTCAAAACCAAAAACGGAAAAAGCGGTGATTTCTTCTTTGGAGTAGCACCGGGAATCTTGATGAACACTTATAAAAAAATCGACTCGAACATTACCAAACACCGGGACCCCGAATCAACAGATGTTGTCTATGCCGAATTGTGGGATAACGAGACCAAACTGCCGAATTTCTTCTACCTGACGGCAGATGTCGGTGCGAATTTCAGTCCTATCCGGAAAATCCCCGGATTCAGCATCGGTGCACTGTGCTCGTTCCAGTTCAACAAAGCGCAAAAATCCCTTCACAACGGACTGGTCATGGTTCCCTCAAAAGGATATGATTTCCTGTATGAACTTTACAATGAAAACCGGGTGATGAACTTTTCGGTAGTCTTTTCTTACACCTTCGGGAAAAAAATCAAAACAGCATAACTTCTTTCAAACCGGGGTTTTACTCACCCGAGTAGACCCCTTTTCGAATTTTAGATTATCTTTCGTTTGAAATACCTCTAAATTCAACGACATGAGACTAATCACACACGTTATTCTGCCGGTTTTTCTGTTAGTGACAATCTGTACGTGTAAGAAATATGCCGGCGATTACGATCCAAACTACATTGGCGAATGGCACTCCGAAACTGTCATCTCGGATGGAGAAGAAAGGGAAATTTACCTCAAGATCAACGGAAAACAAAGTGAATACGGGTTCCTGTGCCAAATCAACTGCAATTCCTGTAACTGCCAGGAACTCACGAGTGGAAAAGCAGTCATTAACAAAAAGGGAAATGTGCTGTATGTAGGAAGCGGCAACAATCACAAACGGTTTAAACTGAAGATCAAAAAAGCTCCGTACCAAACACCGAACGGAAACTGGGAAATGGTCATTGATTCCGGAACGGAAATCACTTTGCATAAAGTATAAGTAACCGGCAAACGCTATCTTTATGGTTCATTAAACACTAAATAACCCGACATGAACAAATGTTTACTTTTCCTGTTGATCCCTGCTTTCTTCATTTCCTGTGCTTCCGGGCCGGAACAACCGCTAATGCCCAAAAACCTCAAACGGGGAAATATCCAGTTTTTTGAGACTTACCAAACAAGTGAAATGCTCGACTCCTGGCGGGCAGCCTGCAACTGGTCAAAAGAACAAGATTCTCTGTCAAATACATCCTCACAGCAACTGTCCGAAAGAACCCTGGAAAACCTGGTGCAGCTGGGAGAAAGCAATGCCTTCGGTTATGTGCGTGAAGCAGATGTCCCTGCTGTGAAACTGCGGCTTTCCGATAAGGCATTTAAAGAAAAGCTTCCCGAAAACCTTGAATTTATGTGGTCTTACGGGTTGGAATCTGCTCCGAACAATCAAAAAATGTTTGCGCTGTATGCTGTCAGGGTTCCGGATAGCGGAGAAGCTCCCATAAACGGAAAAGACATTCAACTGGCGCGGCACAGTCTTTCCGCTCAGACGGGCCAGCCGGTCATTAACATCAGCATGACGAAGGAAGGAGCAAATAAGTGGAGACAGATGACACGCAAGAATATCAACCGCTATATTGCTGTGACGATGGATCAAAAAGTGCTTTCCTGTCCATTGGTAAATATGGAAATCAGTGGTGGAGAAACGGAGATCAGCGGTAATTTTTCGGTGAAGGAAGCAGAAAAACTGGCTTCACAGATTAATGGAGAAAAATGAAGCGGCTGAAATCACTCATTTTATTACTGGCAGGATTCCTGTTTGTTTTCCCGGCACGTGCTGACTGGAATCCCGGTCCGCCGGAAGGTGCCGTGATCGGAGTCGTGTTTCTGGCACTGGTCGTCGGGTATTTTGGTTGTGCCTTATTTGCACTGATTTTCAAACTCATCGTGGAACAATTCACCAAACGCAAACGCCGGCACATTTGGTTTCAGACAACCCTCATGTTTCTCTTCCTTGTGTTGGTTATCTACCTCGAAAACAGCCAAAACCTGCTTTACAACTATGAAGTGGAACACGGTTACGAAGCACGTGCTCAATTATATCTCCGCCTGATTCTTTTAAGCCTGGCACTGGGTTGTATCCTGGGTTATTTGATTACTCCCGAAAAGAAATCCGAATAAATGAAAAAATACTGCTGTCTAGCATCAATACTGCTGATTCTTTCGGCATGTTCCGGCGATAAACCGGAGACGATTCAACAGGAAGCCGATTCGCAACAGCCGGCAGACTCTTTGAAAATAGCGGTTTCCGATCCACAGACGGAAATCATGAAACCAAGCCTGGGAATCGGTGTGGTCGGAATCAAATTCAATGATAAAACCATTGTGCGTTTTTACGACGAACCGATTGAAAAGAATCCCGTAAAAATCATTCGGTTCTTTGACGATAAAGTCACTAACGGCTGGAATATCGCCGACCTGGAAGAACAGGAAAAATGGATGAAACCCGAAGTATTGTGGCTGGATTACTCCTTTTTCTTCTTTCGCTGCACGGAAAAACAGGGAAACTGGTTCAAAGTAATCGTGAACAACGACAGCGGGAAAAGCTACTGGATCAAAAAAGACACTCAGCGCGTGTTCTCCGACTGGAAAACCTTTCTTTCCGGGATGTTTAGTGTGGAACGAATTCCCGATTACCCGCAAAAAATACACTCAAACCCTTCCGATGATACTCCGGAAATGCCGTATGAAGGTGCAGACTGCTTCGAAGTGAAATCCATGCAGGGCAATTGGATTGAAATTTCCTCTACCGACAACTGCGACGAAACAGATACCGTCCACCCCATCCGGTCGGGATGGATCAAATGGAGAAACAAGGATCGGTTAATGATCAAGTACTATTTGCTCAGTTAATATAAAAAAGCTTTTATTCGCTAAATTCAACTTAAAAGAACGAAAAAATGAATCTAAACCAGGTCACTGTCCCCTCTTCCGACATCGAACGATCCATCGCGTTTTACCAAAAACTGGGGCTGGAATTAATCGTAAAATCACCCCACTACGCCCGTTTCCTCTGCCCCGATGGAAATGCTACGTTCTCCGTTCACCTGGCTGAAGAGCGACCTGCCGGAGCAGGAGTTTCCGTTTATTTTGAATGCGAAAACCTGGATCAAACCGTTGAAAACCTCTGCGCAGCAGGGATGCTATTCGATGTATTACCAAAAGATCAAACCTGGTTGTGGCGGGAAGCTTATCTGAAAGACCCGGACGGAAATCAGCTGATTTTGTTCTATGCCGGTGAAAACAGGATTAATCCGCCGTGGAGAATTAACAAAAGTTGAATGCTCTTGTAACTTCGTGAACGGTCCGGTCGTCATATACAAAAAACACCATGAAGCTACGCTCACTTCTTTTCTTATGCGGTCTAAATTTTACGGCTTTTACGCAAAATTCACTTGAATTAATCGATATTTCGCAAAAGCAGCTGCAACTCATGGAACGTTATGAGCATGCAGATTCCCTTACACGAAAGCAGGTTTTTGCGGATTCCGTTTACACTCCCTATGCCGAATTCTGGAACGGTTACCTGGGAGATGCCGAAGCTGTTGCATCCTGGATGAACGAAGCAATGAGTCTTTTGCCGGAATGGAAGAAGAAAAATGACCTGATCGACGGGAAATTGCTCACACGGCAGTTTCGGGAAACCGCTCAAAAAATGGCTCAACTAACCGGTTACCAACCCAAAGGAAAATGGTACATCGTTTACGGTCCGGCATGGACAGACCTCGGCGGATTGGGTGATTTTGCCATGCTGATCGACCTGGCTCACAGCAGCAACAGTTCCAACGAGCGCATTCTGCGCATGTTTCCGCATGAGCTCACGCATCAAATCATGACCAATGTGAATGAAGCCTATCAAAACACGAGTGTTCTGACTGCAGTTGTGGGTGAAGGATTTGCTGTTTGGATGAACGAAAAATACTGGGGTAAAAAGTATACATTGGCTGAAAACCTGGGCTATTCCGAAGTAGAAGTGCAGCTTTGCGACAAAAACCTCGAAACCCTGAAAAAATTCCTGGCCGGTTATGGGTCTTCAACAGACGGTGCGGTAATCAATGTTTTCCGGAACAGGGGCGAAAAAATTAATGAAAAGATGCCCGGAGCCATCGGGTATTACCTCGGGTATCAAATCGTCAAAAACTACGTTCAAAAATTCGGGAAAAATTCCTGGAGAGACTTGTTTGAAAAATCGCCGGAGGAAATTTATAAGCTGAGTGGTTTGGGTAACTAAAAAGGGATGCATAAAATAAAGATTTACTTTCTGATCGGGTTAATTCTGCTGATTTCAGGGACGATTATCACCCAATTCGCCGGACACAGGCATCTGGCAAAAGGAATGATTTTGATGTTTGCCGGATTTATCCTGAGCAGCGCATTCGGTCTCACCCTGTTTCAGGTGCGAAAACAACAGGCGAAAAGAAAAAAACCGGAGGATGTACTTGATCCGGATTGATTGGACTGAAACCCTTGCTGCTACAGGGCTAATAGATGGATGTCTATTCGTCTTTTCAGGCAATTCTTTTTACAACTCCTGAGGAATGAATGCGTTACAAGCCCTGTGAAATCCGATTCCTTTTCTGTAATTTTAAATCATGGAAACCCCGCAGCATTTTACGCTCAAACAAGTAGCCGAATCGATCCGGAAAACGATCGCTGAACGCTATGCGCGCACCTATTGGGTGACGGCTGAAATGCACAAACTCAATGCAACGCGTAAAGGTCATTGTTACCCGGAACTGGTTCAAAAAGAAGATGATTCGATCGTGGTGGAAATGCGGGGAACCATCTGGAAACAAAACTTTGAACGCATTCAGCAAAAATTCCATGAAGTGGTCAAAGAACCCTTGCGCGACGGAATGGAACTCTTGTTTCATGTGAAAATTACTTATCATCCGCTTTACAATATCGGACTGGAAATCATTGATATCGATCCGAATTATACACTCGGAGCATTGCAGAAGGAACGCCAGCAAACGCTTGAACGCCTGAACCGGGAAGGCATCCTGAATGCCAACCAGCACCTGGAAATGGCACTGCTCCCGAAACGGCTTGCCGTCATCTCCCAGGCCGACAGCAAAGGCTATTCCGATTTTGTGACCTTGCTCAACGGGCATCCGAAGCGGTATCATTTTAACACCTTCCTGTTTGAGGCCACGCTCCAGGGAGATGCAGCGATTCAATCCATTCAGGGTCAGCTGAAACGCATTGAAAAGATCAAACATCATTTCGATGCGGTAGTGATTATTCGTGGCGGCGGCGGTGAAATCGGGATGCATTGCTACAATAATTACGACCTGGCAAAAGCCATTGCAACCTTTCCCCTGCCCGTTCTAACCGGAATCGGACACTCCACGAACCTGACCGTTTGTGAAATGATTGCTTTCCGGAACGGAATCACACCGTCCGACATGGCTTACTTCCTGCTCAGTATTTTCGAAGAACTGGATGCTCCGCTCGACGAACTGCTTTTGAAACTGCCGCAACAAATCAGACGCGTTTTCCAGGATGTGAACAATCAGTTTACGCAGCTCACCCGCTCGTTTCAGCAAGAGGTGCAAACGGCTCTATCGGAAGAAAAAAACCGGTTTTTCAGCACCGTGAAGGATTTTGAGTTTCGGGTGAAGCACCAAATGATTCATTCCAACCAGCAGCTTTCAGAACTTCGTAATCAAATACGTTCTTTATCCGGATACCTGTTTGAATCGCAAAAAACGAAACAACAAAACCTCATCCGGCTGCTCCAGGTTCACGCCAAAAGCGCTTTAAATGCCTCGGAAATGAAGGTAAGATCCAGCGAAGAAACCCTCAACAGAAATGTTACCCGCAACATTCAGCAAGAATCTGCGAAATTACAACAAGCAGAACTCCACCTGAAGCTATTGGATCCGATTACGGTATTGCAGCGCGGATATGCCATCGTGACCAATGAAAAGGGCGTTCTTTCCGCCAAAAACCAGACTGAAAGCGGTGAGGAATTGAAGATCATTACGGAAGCGCAGGAATTGCGCGCGAAGGTGAAGTGATCGTTTAAAAAATACTAATTTTAAACTCTTTACATTATTCAAAGAGATCAATCTCCAACACCAACTCCCATGAAAACCTTCATCTTCGGAGACATACACGGCTGTTACGACGAATTCATCGCACTTCTGGAACAAATGGATGTTCAGGAAGACGATCGGGTCATTTCGGTAGGCGATATCGTAGACCGGGGGCCGAAATCCCCGGAAGTATACCGCTATTTCAAAACCCGGAAAAATGCCCTGGTTCTGATGGGAAACCATGAAAGAAAACACCAGAAAGGCGTGCTGAACTATGCCCAGGAGATCGTCAAACTGCAATTCGGTGACGAGTACACGGAATTTCTTTCCTGGATCAACTCCCTTCCGTATTACGAAGATACCGGTGAAGCGTTGATCGTCCACGCGGCATTTGAACACGATAAAAGTATTGAAAAACAGCGGGAAGATGTCTTGTGCGGATCCACTTCCGGAGATCGCTACCTGCAGGATAAATACCCCGAGGGTAAATTTTGGACGGATTATTACGAGGGGTCAAAAACCATCCTATACGGGCATCATGTGGTAGGTGATTCTCCGAAAAGAGTCAACAACACGATTGGGACAGACACCGGTTGCTGCCACGGAGGAAAGCTCACGGCCATTGAACTCCCGGGTTTCGTTGTACACCAGGTTCAGGCCAAAAAAGACTACTGGGCGGAAGAATTGCAACACTGGCAGTTGATTGTGCTGCAAAACAAACCGTGGTTTACGATGACCTGTGTTGCTATCGACAAACTGGTGCTGCAACTGCAGCGTGCTGATAGAGAAGATGTTCAGGAATACCTTCAAAAAATCCGCGAATGGCGGGTTTACCTGGATCAGTTACTGACCCAAATCCTGGAAGAACTGCCCCGATTCACTGCTGAATTGCTGGAGAAACATCCGGAAGATTTCAATCAAAAAGCAAACGAATACTTCTTTAAAACATTTCTTTTCAAGGCGAAGAACAAGCAGTTGACCCTGGAAGAACTAAGCAAAAAACTGGATTCTCCTGAAAAACGCATTGCGCTGTCAGAGGCATTGGGGATTGTGGTGGATCAGACCGTTTCGCCGGAAATATTCTAAATAGATAGACAACTGCGAACAGTAAAACGTAAAGCAATACGTTCTTTATAAGTTTCTTTTCGAAGAAAAAAGACTATGCGCCTTGGCTTTTTTTAACATTGCCGACGTAATAGTCCTAATCCTTTTTCGTTATCATTGCGGAAACCGTCTCATCTTGATCATCATTAAAAACAGGTGTTTAAGAAAGTTCATGAGGGGCTAACAAACAACCAAATCATATAACCGTCTAAATCATGCAAACACTCATTACAGGAGAATTCAATCAGCATCTTGGATTCGATATAAACAAATCCACCGAAAGATCTCATTTCATCACGAACATCAGCACTTTTTCTGTTTCGGAAACCACTAACCAGTGCGTGAAAGAACTGTTGATACCCGGATGAATCCATTTCCGTCATTAAATTAATTATGCCGCAGACCATGAAAGCTGGATATAACCATCCGGAGTTTCTCCGCTCAGCGGAGAAATACCACTATTCCTGATAACTCTGCTACCACCACTTCGGGATTCTATTTAATTGTTTCCATGCAAAAAACAAATGCTTCGGACGCACTCAAAATAGATCGCGTGACCGTAAACGGGTTGCTAAATCCGTAATTATGAAAACAAAGAGCCGTCCCGGGCACCTGTTCGGGCGGTTTTTTACTTGAATCAATAAGTAATTCTTCCTGACGATTTTTTTCCGTAAATTCGTGTTGTGAAAGAAGAACAGCTGACATACGAACAGGCATACGGAGAATTACAGCAAATCATTGCGGATATTGAGTCCGGAGAGATTTCTGTAGACCTGCTTTCCGAGAAGGTAAAACGTGCCGCAGCGCTGATTCAGCTTTGCAAAAGCAAGCTCACATCAACGGAAAATGATGTGCAGAAAATCCTGGATGATCTCAAATCGACCAACTAGCATATACCCTAAACCCGGTATTTGGTGAATCGCCGGCTTCCCTTAATTTTGTAGCTTTCAGAATTTCAACATCAATTTGTTTCCCATGAAAACACTTGCACAGGTTCCACTGCACCAAAAGGCAACCATATCGGGCATTGCGGAAAGCGAGCTAAAGCCTAAACTGCTGGAAATGGGTCTTTATGCCGGAAAAGAAGTTGAAATACTGTTCCGGGCTCCGTTTGGAGATCCGATCGCGGTGGATGTTTCCGGATATACGCTATCCATGAGGCTTTCTGAAGCGGCTTTGATTCAAGTAGAATAAATGAAGAAAATTGCTCTTTTTGGAAATCCGAATACCGGGAAAAGTTCGCTTTTTAACCGGCTGACGGGTTTGAGACAACATATCGGAAATTTTCCGGGCGTGACCGTTGACAAACACTCGGGTTTTTTAACCGTTTCCGGAACCGAACTGGAAATCATTGATTTTCCGGGAACGTACAGTATTTATCCACGCAGTAAGGACGAGGAAGTGGTGTATGCTGCTATTTCCGACCCCGAAAACAACAACTTCCCGGATAAAACGGCAGTCATTCTCGACAGCACGAACCTGGAACGCAACCTCTTGCTGTTTTCGCAGATTTACGACCTGGGACTTCCAACTGCGCTGGTTTTAAACATGACAGATGTTGCTTCACGCAACGGGTTCGAAATCAACACTGGCTTACTCCAGGAAGCTTTCCCGGATGCAAAAATTATCCGCACCAATGCGCGCATCGGAACCGGAATCCCGGAACTGAAGGAATGGATGGCTTCGGAAACGGGTTCACGTGGAACATTCGAACCCAAAGTGCTCAAAGCGCAAAACGATACGGAAGGTCAGTCGCAAGATACCAACGAACGTTTCGAACGCATCAAAAAGCTGGCGAGCCAGGTAGTAAGCATGCAAAAACACGAAGAATCGTTTTCAAATAAAGCCGATAAATGGCTGGTACACCCGGTTTTCGGTTACCTGATTTTCCTGGCGCTCCTGCTGGTGATTTTCCAGGTGGTTTTCACACTGGCCTCCTACCCGATGGATTGGATTGACATCGGAACCTCATCGCTTGCTTCCTGGCTGGGAGAAGTGATGCCTGAAGGGATTTTCACTTCGCTGGTCGTAGACGGAGTCATTCCCGGAATCGGTGGTGTCTTGATCTTCATTCCGCAAATTGCTTTGCTTTTCCTGATGCTTTCGATCCTGGAAGAAACGGGTTATATGGCCCGCGTGGTCTTCATTACCGACAAATTGATGCGTCCATTCGGGCTGAACGGAAAAAGTGTTGTTCCGCTTCTGTCGAGCGCGGCCTGCGCCATTCCCGGAATTATGGCTACGCGTACGATCAGTTCGTGGCAGGAACGACTCACAACCATTCTCGTTGCACCACTGATCAGCTGTTCTGCACGTCTTCCGGTCTATACCCTGCTAATTGCCCTGGTCATTCCTAAAAAACCGGTTTTCGGGTTTTTGAACCTGCAGGGACTGGTTTTGTTCGGACTCTATTTGCTGGGTGTACTCTCTGCCTTGTTCGTGGCTTTTGTGATCAAGCAGTTTTTCCGCAAGAAGAAGGAATTGAGCGTGTTTTTGCTGGAAATGCCTGATTACAAAACTCCCCGCTGGGGAAATGTGGGTATCGAAGTATTTGAAAAAGTGAAGATTTTCGTATTTGATGCCGGAAAAATTATCCTGGCAATTTCCATCATTCTCTGGGCACTGGCAAGCTTTGGGCCGGGGAATGAAATGGAGCAATATGCCCAAAAAGTTCCTGTTCCGACTGCAAAAACCGAAGAAGCAATTACTGATTACGAAACCCGCGTAGCTTCCGCAAAACTGGAGCATTCCTACATGGGTTACATGGGTAAATTCATCGAACCGGTGATCAAGCCTCTGGGCTACGACTGGAAAATGGGGATTTCCCTGCTCACTTCTTTTGCTGCCCGCGAAGTCTTCGTAGGATCTCTGGCAACGATCTATTCTGTTCACGATGTAGATGATAATCCGACACAACTGATCGACAAGCTGAAGGTTCAGAAGCGCGATGACGGCTCTCCGACTTACACCCTTGCAAGCGGACTTTCATTGCTGGTATTTTATGTATTTGCCATGCAGTGTATGGCAACGCTGGCGGTTGTGAAACGTGAAACAAAATCCTGGAAATGGCCGCTGGTTCAACTAGGATATATGGGCTTTTTGGCGTATCTTGGAGCATTCATTACATACACGCTTTTCAGCTGATGCAAACGGTTTTGGTCATACTGGCAATTTTGGGAGCTGGGTTTTACCTGGTTCGCCGCTTTGTGCTGACTTCCAAACGCAAAAAACAGCCGGGTTGTGAGAAATGCGGAATGAATTCAACGGAGAAACGGTCTGTTTCTTAAAAGAATAAGCAAAAAGCAAGGCATGTTCGAATCCTTGAATAAGGACGCAGCATTTTGCTGACTACACCCCAACTCACAAACCATACGCGAATAATTCCGTAGAATTATCCGATGGCTGGGTTCAAACAGGGGTTGTCCACGCTCCATTTCTGCTTATTTTCTACGTATTCAGCGTAAGAGCCATTTTTAATAATCCGAAAATGTAACCATTTCAAAATCCGGAGTTTGAATGATACAAACCCAATTTTGAAACTTATGAAACCAATTCGACTTGTCTTGGCCACACTTTGCTGTGTGCCCATAAGCAGCGTTGATGCCCAAATCAACTATCATTTACAGGTAAGCAACAATCAAAACCAGCCGGCAGGAAATCTCTCTGTCCGCTTTGTGGAATCGACGACCTTCGAACGGATCGAGAAAAAAACCAATGCTGCCGGAATTCTCGACCTGGTTTTCGATCACGGGGAACTCTGGATCGGTTCTGTCGGCGAGATGAACAATTGCATCTGGGTGGAAGGCGGCGGAACGGGAAATGCCCGCAATCACATCACTTACGACCTGGAGGTGTGGGAGCGCGAAAACCGCATTTTGCCCGACAGATCGACCATCGCTTTCAAGAAAACGCCGCAAAAATATCCGTCCATGCCTCAGCCGGATGCATCTCACTGCGCCTTGAAAATCCAGTTAAAGAACCGGGAGGGAAAACCACAGGCAAATATCCCGGTGAGCATTACCTGTTTCAAGCTGGCAGAACAGTTTACCGGAACTTCCAACGCTTCCGGAGAATGTATTTTCCTGCTTCCGAACAAAAACGACTACGAAATCGATGTGGCGGATATTCCATCAATAGACTGGGCAGATTTCGGCGATGAATCCATGACGCGAACGGCTTTTATTACCTATGAAAAAAAGACTTTTACCGAAAAAACGGAGGGAAGATATACCGTTCAGACGATTCCTGCCACAACCAAACCAAGCAGTTCGCACGCCCAGGTCAGCCTAACGATTCTCAAAAACGGTTCGGCTATCGCCAATGAGCCGGTTTACCTAAAAACCGTTGGCGGTTCGATTAAATACAAAGGGAAAACCGATGGAACCGGCAAGGTTGTTTTCATGCTTCCGCTCAAAACAAAATACGTGGTAGATTTCACGTTTCAGCGGGATGCAGATGTACTTGATTTGAGCCGGATGAAGGGTTTTACCACGATGAGTCACACGATACAGTATACTCCCGATCCGCGACTGGAAAACATCGAATCGTTTATCCCGCGGGTGAAGGATTTGGTGGCTTTAAACGTAAACGATTTCGTTACAGCTCAGTATCCTTCGAGTGACAACGAAGTGGATTTGTTCCTGAAATGGGGAAACAAATTCAATGCTTCTTCCAGGGAGGCGGTTTTGGAAGTGGGCTTCCGGGTGAATTCCAAAAACAAAAAGGCAATGACCCCCAAGAACCTGTTTTTTGTGATTGATGTATCAGGTTCCATGTCGAATGAAAACCGGCTGGAATTGCTCAAAAACACCCTGACCGAACTGGTTGGCCGCATGAGTGCACAAGACCGGATCGGGATCGTTGCTTTTGATGATCGATCATACAACGTGCTGCCGTCCCAGTTTATCACGAACAAAACGGCTATCAGTGACATTATACGTGCATTGCAGCCACATGGAGGAACAAATATTTCCGTTGGATTTGAAGAAGGATTGAAACAACTGGAAGCGAACAAAAAGCCGGGCATGGTCAACCGGTTGATCTTGTTATCTGACGGATATGGCGGCGATGAACCGGAGATTTCTGTAAAACTGGCGAAAACATACGCTGCAAAAGGACTGCAGATTTCTGCAATCGGTGTGGGGTATGATTACAACGCCGCTTTGCTGGAACAATTGGCAACCATCGGTGGTGGAAACATGCAGATGGCGGGCGATCCGTCTCATTACAGCCAGGCCTTTCTCAAAGCGTTTGACGGTGTCATCGAACCGATCGGAAAGGATGTAAAACTGGAGATTTTATTCAATGACCAGATCGTTTACCGTCAATTGCTCGGTTATGAAAATGCGCAGGTAGGGTCGGGAAAAGTGACTGTTGCAGTGGATCATTTGTTCCCCGGACTGCAAAAAATGGCGCTGGTCAAAATGGATATCATCCATTCCATTCCGGCTATTGAACAGCAAAAAGTGGTGGCCCGTATGACGTATACCGATCCCGTTAGTAAAAAGCAAAAAGTGGTGGAAAAAGAACTACACCCCGAATGGAGCACGGCAACCGGTTTGCTCGATATGACGCTGGATATGAATCACAAGCGCATGATGGCCGTAGCCATTGTGAATCAAAGTATGAAACTGATGGCAGAGCGTTTTGCAACCCAGGATCGCGCAGGTGCTGAAAAAGCGGCCGGTAACGGTGTTGCACAAATCCAACGTTTATTCCCACAGGCTGTTCCTGCCGATTTGAAAGGGTTGTTTGAAAAACTGCAGGAATACGTCAGCGTGTTTGAGCGTTTACGGGAACAACCTTAGAAACAAATGATCCTTTGACTACGATCATTTCCCGCAAATGCACAAATGAATGCTCGCCTGCCGGACTCGCCGGTAATTCTGGTATATACTTCGATAAGCTCGGAGTGTCTGGTTGAAAAAAGTTCAAAGGTTTAAAGAGTATCATGATTCATTTTTGAACTTTTGAACTTTTGAACTTTTTCATACAACAACTAACGTTAAACCTTCCGAACGATGATGTGATTCAACACCAGCACATCCAAGGCCGATTCGGCAAAGAGTGCAAGGGCTTCTTCCGGTGTTTCCACGATGGGCATTCCTTTTTTGTTGAAGCTCGTATTGAGCAGGACATAGATTCCGGTTTCCTTTCCAAAAGCGCGGATCAATTCGGAAAAGCGGTTGTTCCACGTGTGATCGACGGTTTGTACCCGGGCGCTTCCATTTACGTGGGTTACATTTTGCAATGGTTCCACGTATTCGGGTTTGGTCTGATCCACCAGGATCATGTACGGACTTTTTCTTCCCGAATGAAAATACCTTGTTGCAAATTCCGGTAAAACCGCCGGGGCAAAAGGCCGGAAATCCTCGCGGAACTTGATGTTTGCATTGATGTGGTCTCCCAAACCCTTGATTCCCGGGTGCGCCAGAATGCTCCGGTGTCCCAATGCACGCGGCCCGAATTCACAGTGATCCTGGAACCAGCCGATTGTTTTACCGGCTGCCAGAAACTGCGCGGTTGTTTGTACCAGTGCTTCCGGACTTAAAATCTGCATGTTCCATTTTCCGGGAAGTTGTTGCAAGGCTTTTTCGATTTCCTGCTGAGAGTATGCTTTCCCGAAGCAGGTGTTTTCGTTGTGTTTTACCCTGGGTTTCCGCAGCACTTCGAGCCAGCCGTAATAAGCACAGCCCAAAGCCAGGCCATTGTCGCCGGCTGCCGGTTCAATGTAAAAATGCTCCAGCAATCCTTCATTGAGCAAACGGGCGTTCGCTACGGCGTTTAAAGCTACTCCACCACTATAAGCCACGTTTTTATGTGGAAAACGCGTTAAACGGTCTTTAAAGCACCTGAAAACGGCTTTTTCTACTTGCTGCTGTGCCCACAAAGCCACATCTGCATAGTATTGGAAGTTTTTCCTGAAAGCGGCATAATCCGCAGCCGGTCTGTTCAATTCGGTTTTCCAGTTATCTGTTACCTGCAGAGATCCGTCAATAAATTCAAATGCTTCCAGTTGAAGAGCCGGTGCTTTTCCGTATGGAGCCAAGCCCATGAGTTTTCCCACATCGTCCATGTTTCCGAACACGTAGTGACTCACCACCGCATAAAATCCACCGATGGAATGCTTGGTTGTGGGCAGTTTCAAATGCTGTTGCATATCTCCTTCGATGGGACTGAAATCTTTCAGAAGCGGAGTCAGGGTTTGTCCGTCGAAATGATAGAAGCTGTCTTTTTCGCACCAGCGCTGCCGGAGAGATAAGTCCGCTATGTTTTCCGGAAGGATCGTTCCACGCGAAACATCGATACATTGCTCGTAGGGGCTCCCGCAACCATCGATCACCATCACTACGCATTCGTCGAAATCACCCGTTCCAGCGGCACTGTAGGCGTGCGCCAAATGATGTGAAATCGTTACCAGCGGCAACTCGGGAAAATCTGCAAACAGGCGTTTCCCGTGAAACCGTTCCCGGTCGGGGGTTTCGAAATTGGCGCTCTGAACCACCAGATCCACATCCGCAAGGGTAATTCCTTCCGCGTCCAGGCAATACTGAACAGCATCGGTATCATTTCCTCCGTGGTGCTTTTTCCGGGTAATCCGTTCTTTCTCAATGGCAACACAGACCGATCCGTTTTTAAGCAATACTGCCGATCCGTTGTGTGAAAGTCCTGTTCCCAGGACATAAAGTGGTTTTGACATGAATACTGGTTTTCGGTTTCAGTTAATCGTCATCACTGTCTTCGTCTTCCAGCCATTCAAAGAACGAATCCAGGTTATCGCGATCTTTCCGCGACGGTCGCCCGGTTCCATATTCACGGTACACGCTTTGTGCTTCCTGGTAGGTTTTGTATTTCTCCAGTTCCAGCGGATCTGTGATGTCAATCAGGTAATCGCCCACGAGTTTTGCACCCACTCTTCTGTCGAGCAGGTCTTTGATTTTGTAACTGAACGTGGCATTGTTTTTCACAATCGAAACGGTATCTCCGATCTTCACTTCTTTGGAAGGTTTCACGGGTGCGTTGTTCAGTTTGATTTTGTTCTTCTGGACCAGTTCGGTAGCCAGTGTGCGGGTTTTTGCCAATCGCACAAACCAGATGTATTTATCTATCCGCAAGCTCATCACGTAATTTTTTCGGTAACGACGAAACGATCAGATCGTAAGAGTGTACGATCAACTCTTTGACCAGGGAATCATCTACTTGTCCCAGCAGTGAAACCGTGTTCCAATGCGTTTTGTTCATGTGGTATCCGGGTTGAATTCCATCGTAGCGTTCGCGCAGTTCGATCGCTCTTTCGGGGTCACATTTGAGGTTGATTCCCGTCGGGTCTTCCACATCTACCAACGCAAACATTTTACCCTGAACTTTTATAACAAGTGTTCGCTTATCGAACGGGAAGGTTTCCGTTGCACCCGGAAGCTGGAAACAGAAATGGATCAATTCGTCTAAATGCATGCCGAAAGGTAAGAAAAACCGGGCATACACAAAGCAATCACGCCTCTTAAAAAACGCCTTAGGCATCATTTTTGCTTTCCTGTTCCACGTGTAAACAATGAAACTACCTGAAACATGAAACGATTCATACCTACCGCCTTGATTCTTTTCCGGCTGGCTCTTGCTCCGATTATCTTCATTCTTGCCCTGGTCTTCGGGCAGGAAGCGCGGTTTCTTATCGTGGTGCTGATGTACCTGGGATTGATTTCCGATATTTTTGACGGAATCATCGCCCGGAGACTTGGTGTAGCGACTGAAAAAATCCGGCGTTTCGACAGTCAGACGGACATGCTCTTCTGGCTTTCGATCGGGATTAGTACGTGGCTGCTTTACCCCAACGTCATTTCCGAAAACAAAGTTCCCATTATTGCCATTCTCGCAATGGAAGGGATGTGCTACGTGATCAGCATTATCAAATTCGGCAAGGAAACCTGTACGCATGCTTTTCTCTCCAAACTCTGGGGAATTACACTGCTCATCGGGTTCACTTCACTGATCGGGTTCAATTATGCAGGCATTCCTTTTTTGATTGCAATTTTTTTCGGCTTAATTTCACACCTCGACAGGATTTTGATCACCCTGCTTTTAAGGTCGTGGACGCATGATGTTCCCAGTTGTTATCATGCGTATTTATTGCGAAAGGGCCTGGAGATCAAACGAAATAAATTATTGAATTAACTGATTTTCACGTGTAACAAATGGTCATTGCTGGATTTGTTTTAATTATCTCACTACTTGCTTTCGGATGGGTTTCCTACCATAAAGTTGCTCATCCCAAATGGAAAGTTCCTTTGGGCCCTTTTCCTCCAGATTGGCGCAAGATTCTGGAAGAACACGTTCATTTTTACAATTCCCTCGACGAGTCGGAAAAACAGCGTTTTGAATACAAAGTGCAGGAATTCCTGCTCAACTGCCGGATCACCGGAATTCAAACGGAGGTTGAACAGAGCGACAAATTGCTGGTTGCTTCAAGTGCCATCATTCCCATTTTCGGATTTGATTCCTGGAGATACCACAACATCCGGGAAGTGCTGATTTATCCCGCCACCTTCAATAAAAACTACGATTTCGAAGGATCTGAGCGCAACATTCTCGGAATGGTCGGCAACCAGAGCATGGAGGGAATCATGATTCTCTCAAAAGAGGCTTTGCGACTGGGTTTCAGCAATGAGTCGGACAAACAAAACACGGCTATCCACGAGTTCGTGCACCTGATCGATAAATCGGACGGAGAAATTGACGGCTTGCCGAAACTCCTGATGGATCGCCAATATGCCATTCCGTGGATCAACCTGGTGAACAAAGAAATCGAACGGATTTACGAAGGGAAGTCGGATATCAATCCTTACGGTGCAACAAACAAGGCGGAGTTTTTTTCTGTGATCAGCGAATATTTCTTTGAACGTCCGAAATTACTGGAAGAAAAGCACCCTGAATTGTATTCGCTGCTGGAGAAAATATTCCACCAGGATTTAGCAGAAAGAAAACCCGCACGAAAAGCATCCGGGATCGGAAGAAATGAACCGTGTGTGTGCAATAGCGGTGAGAAATTCAAGCATTGCTGCGGAAGTGTGCACTACTCAAAAAAACAATCTTTTTCTAAAAAATAGCAGATGCTCTCCAATACGAATTTGGCCGGTTACGCCACGTTTTCATTTGATTACTTTCTAAATGGCGGCTTTATCGCCTGCACTTGTCCGGATTGTAAGTCTGAAATTAATCTGCCGATTCAAATTTATCATTCGGGGACATTGCTCGAAAAATTAGCAGATCAGTACAGCATGCATTTGATCGATGAGCTGGTCGAACGGAATATTGTGCATCTTAAAGACGAGGACAGCAGGGTACATTATGGCCTGGAAAAATACATTTTATGGAACATGGATGCACGGTATGAAGTCATTCCATGCAAAGCCTGCAGCAATGAATTTCTTGCTGTGTTTGGAATGGCGGAACTCCAACCGGGCAGGGAAGAGGTACAGTTTAAAGGGATTTGGAAGTTAAACTCATAAGTTTAAATCTGCTATTCACTTCAAAATCCTTCTGCAATATACCTTCAGAATCTCGTTTCTTTTTGAAAACCAGGGAAGATGTTTCCTGTGAAACGCTTGTTGATCTGAATTATGCGTCCGTCATTTTCGGGCTACCGGCAGCAAAAATTTAATTCACAAAAAGCAATATCATGATAACGCAATATTCCCATATCGCCATATTGCGAACCCCCTGAAAACAATGGGCTACAGAGCCGATAATTTTACTTTTGATCTGTTTTGGCCTACGATTTTAACAAAACAGCTCTTTTTTCAAATGATCTTTTTCCCTAAATTAAATAAGAAAGAAGCTGCTATGGGCACGACAAAAATTTATCCATATTCCGATCAGACGCTACAACTGGCACAAATTGCCAAGGCATTGGGACATCCCGCAAGAGTAACGATGATGAAATACCTATTTGAAAACCGGAAGGCAAACAGTGATACGTTTCAATCGCTTACGACTCTTTCACAATCAACAATTTCCAAGCATATCAAGGAATTGATTCTGGCTGATCTTGTGTATTCGGACTACCTGGAACCGGAAGGAAATTATTACCTCAAACGGGAGGCCGACCAATTGATTCAAATGCTGATTGACGACGTGAAACACTGAAATTCATTCCGTACCTTTGCAGGGAACAATTTCTTAAGGATGTCGGAAAAAATCTATTTCTGCAACGATTTATTCAATCGTGAGCGTTTCGAAACACGTGAAGTAACAATCGGAATCACCGCAATAGGAGGGAAGAATCCCATCCGGATTCAATCCATGACAACAACCGATACCATGGACACTGCCGGTTCCGTGGAACAATCCATCCGCATGATCGATGCCGGCTGTGAACTGGTTCGATTGACCGCTCCTTCGAAGAAAGAAGCCGAAAATCTCGGAGAAATCAAAAAAGAGCTCGTTAAACGTGGTTACAACACTCCGCTGGTAGCAGATATCCATTTTACGCCAAACGCAGCGGAAATCGCCGCAAAACTGATTGAAAAGGTGCGCGTGAATCCAGGTAATTATGCCGACAAAAAGAAATTCGAAGAAATCGACTACACCAACGAAAGCTATCAGGCCGAATTGATCCGCATCGAGGAGAAATTTACACCACTGGTATTGCTATGCAAGGAACAGGGAACAGCTATGCGGATCGGAACCAACCACGGTTCGTTGTCCGACCGGATCCTGAGCAGATACGGTGATACTCCCGAAGGGATGGTGCAGTCTGCCATGGAATTCATCCACATTTGTCGCAAAAACGATTACCACGACCTCGTTATTTCCATGAAAGCCAGCAACACACTCGTAATGGTTCAGGCATACCGTTTATTGGTTCAAACCATGAAAGAGCAGGGGATGAACTACCCGCTGCACCTCGGGGTGACTGAAGCAGGGGATGGAGAAGACGGAAGAATCAAATCTGCAGTTGGAATCGGGGCATTGCTCGAAGACGGACTGGGAGATACAATCCGTGTTTCTTTGACGGAAGATCCTGAATTTGAGATTCCGGTAGCTCAAAAATTGGTTCAAAAATTTGATCAAACAAACACAAATAAACTAAATTATTCGTCAGAAATTGATTTTGACTTTTTTCATCATAACAAACGGATTACAAAGTCATTATTAAACATTGGTGGAAGTAATACTTCAATCGTTTTTGCAGATTTATCAAAGAAAAAAGAAATCGTTTCAACTAATTTTTACGGATTTGGGTATGCGTATTCCGAACCGCTGGATAAGTGGAATATTTTCGACCAGGCCGCAGACTATGTCTTCATCGGGGATCACACCATTGACTTCGAAATCCCGGGAACTATCCGCCTGGTACAGAACTATGGAGCATGGAAAGCACACGGAAGGGCAGATGCATATCCGTTGTGCACACTGGAAGAATACCAACAGCAGCAACCGGGAACAATCGCATTTATTCACCTGGATTTAGATTCGGATTTGAATGTCTCTGCGCTTCCGATAGAAAATGTCGTGTATGTCATTGAAAGCCAGGAGCAGCAAAAAACACAGATTATTCGCAAATTTCAACACGAATTAGCGAAAAACAACAACCAAACACCGGTTATTCTTCGTTTGAATTACGGGATTTCCGACCTGGAAACGTTCCAGTTATACGCCAGCTCCGACGCAGGAATTCATTTCATAGACGGATTCGGAGACGGTTTGTGGATCACAGCTCCGCAACCTATCGTGGACATTAACAGCTTATCATTCGGAATCCTCCAGGCAACCCGTACACGCATCTCCAAAACGGAATACATCTCTTGCCCGTCTTGCGGAAGAACACTCTTTGACCTTCAGGAAACAACGGCAAAAATCCGGGAGCGGACATCCCATTTGAAGGGAATCAAAATCGGAATTATGGGCTGTATTGTAAACGGTCCGGGAGAAATGGCCGATGCAGATTACGGATATGTAGGAACCGGTCCTGGGAAAATCAACCTGTACAAAGAAAAGACGGTTGTCAAGAAAAATGTTTCGGAAGAAGAAGCCGTTGATGCCTTGATTGATCTGATTCGAGATAACGGAGATTGGATTGAGCCGAATAACTAATTGAAGCGAAGCGGTCATTTCGACTCCGCTCAATGACCGCTTAAAAATAAATTTTTGTTTCTGTGAGATATAATTTCTAGTGCTTCTTTTTTGCTAACGGATATTTTTCAGAAAATAAAATTTAAGACCAATTTTTCTCTTCAAAAAAACTTTTACCAAAACACGGACGCTGAGCGGAGTCGAAGCACCGTTTTTGGCTAAAACCCACCCAAAAAGTTAAATTTTTCACTTGATTTAAGCGCAGATCTCCATACAAGCAAGGTGTTTCCTTTTCAAACACCACAAAACACGCTTAAAAGGGCTAAAAACACTATTTCTTACGGAAAATATAGATCTGAGAGCTCGATTTTCCCTCCTTGGCCTTCCGATTAGATAAAAATCCGGTTCGCATCGCTTTCAGCATCGATCCGCCTTTGTATTTTTCACTCAGCATCGACACATAGTAACTGTCGAATTTCATCGGAAGCATTTTTTCAAATTTCAGACCTTTTGATTCAACTAACGGAATCAGTGATTTCGGAGAGAAGTGATAGAGGTGTCTCGGCACATCATACGCCGCCCAAAATTCCTTGTAGTGTTGTGCATCAAATGAAGTGTAATTCGGAACAGCGATAATCAAAACACCCTTGTGGTTTACCAGGGAAACTATTTTCTGCAAATCTTCCTGCAAGTTGTAAACATGTTCCAGGACGTGCCACATCGTCACGGCATCAAATTGCTGATCGAGGTTGTGAAGCAAACTCAAATCCTTCAGCTCAATTCCATTTTCGGCAAATGCAACTTTTCGTGCATCTTCATCCGGTTCCAATCCCAAAACTTCAAATCCGGAGTTCTTTGCCTGTGCCAGGAAATGTCCGGTTCCTGCGCCAATATCGAGCAGTTTTCTTCCGGAAGTTAATTCCTGCAACAACGAAACCTTTTGTTTCAGGGTGTAGGAGCGAACCCACGAATACACCCGATTGATCAATCCTTTCTTCGTAGAACTGTGCGAAACATATTCTTCCGATTTGTAATAATCCCCGATGCGCTCTAAAGACGGACGGGGATTTGTAAACAATAAATGGCAGGAATCACACAACTCCAGACGAAAGTCTTCTTTCGAAAGAAAATGATCTTTCACTGCTAAATAGGTATTAAAAGATGTTGCTCCACAAGCGGGGCAAGTTGATTGGTTTAACTGTTCCACGTGAAACTATCTTCCTAAATGAATTAATAAAACTGAAATATCACTCGGTGAAACACCGCTCACACGAGATGCTTGCCCAATTGTTACAGGGCGAATCTTACCTAACTTCTCTTTTGCTTCAGAAGAAAGTGACTTCATCGCGCTATAATCCATGGATTCCGGAATAGCTACTTCCTCCAAACGGGAAAGTTTCAACGCTACTTCTTCTTCACGTGCAATGTATCCTTCATACTTCAACAGGATTTCGGCCTGTTCAACAGAATCCTCATGTTCCACGTGTAACTTGTCAGCCAGTTCGCGAACACTCTGACTCATCTCCAGCACGTGCTCCATAGTAACGTGTGGACGTGTCAAAACTGAAGCCAGTTTCACCTGCTGCGAAAGGGGAGAGCTTCCAACAGTTTCCAGCACCGGATTTGCGATATCCGGACTAACTCCTTCTTTTCGCAATGCTCCGATTAATTCTTTCGCTGCATTTACTTTCCGGTTCACACGATCCATCGCTTCCTGATCCTGCATTCCCAGTTCAAAAGCCAACGGAGTCAAACGAACATCTGCATTATCCTGGCGAAGCAAGATTCGGTATTCGGCACGGGAAGTAAACATGCGGTATGGTTCCTGCGTTCCTTTCGTAATCAAATCGTCGATCAACACTCCGATATACGCTTCACTTCGCGATAAGATCAACGGATCGCGTTCCTGAACCTTTAATGCTGCGTTGATTCCTGCCATCAATCCCTGGCAAGCTGCTTCTTCATATCCGGTGGTTCCATTAATTTGTCCGGCGAAATACAATCCTTCCACCAGTTTTGTTTCCAGGGTATGTTTTAATTGAGTCGGAGGAAAGTAATCGTATTCGATTGCATAACCCGGCCGAAACATTTTCGCCTGCTCGAAACCAGGAATCGAACGCAAAGCACGTAGCTGTACATCCTCCGGCAAACTGGTCGAAAATCCGTTCACATAGATTTCGATGGTATTCCAACCTTCAGGCTCCACGAAAATCTGGTGACGATCGCGGTCTGCAAAACGATTGATTTTATCTTCGATACTCGGACAATATCTCGGCCCGCTACTTTTGATTGCACCATTAAACATCGGTGAACGATCAAATCCTTCACGCAACAATTCATGCGTGAGGGTAGAGGTGTACGTGATGTGACACGCACGTTGAACCTTCAACGCTTCGGTATTTCCGTAAGAGAACTTGCCTGGGTTTTCATCCCCATCCTGAAGCTCCATTTTGGAATAGTCGAGCGAACGCCCATCAATTCTCGGAGGTGTTCCCGTTTTCATCCGGCCAGCTTCGAAACCAAAAGAGATCAAATCTTCTGTGATCCCGGTAGCACCTTTTTCACCGATTCGACCACCGCCAAATTGTTTTTCACCCAAATGGATCAAACCGTTCAGGAAGGTTCCGTTCGTCAACACCACCGATTTACCGTAAATCGAAATCCCCATAGATGTTTTCACACCCACTACTTTTCCGTTTTCAACGATCAACCCGTTTGACATATCCTGCCAGAAATCCACATTCGGATTTCGTTCGAGCAACAAACGCCACTCTTCAGCAAACTTCATCCGGTCGTTCTGAGTCCGCGGAGACCACATGGCTGGTCCTTTCGAACGGTTCAACATGCGAAACTGAATCGCTGACAAATCCGAAACAATTCCGGATCCACCTCCCAGCGCATCAATCTCGCGAACAATTTGCCCTTTCGCAACGCCACCCATTGCCGGGTTGCAACTCATCTGGGCAATCGTATTCATATTCATTGTAACCAACAACACGGAACACCCCAATTTCGCTGCCGCATTCGCGGCCTCACATCCGGCATGTCCACCACCAACTACAATGACATCATAATTCTTCAACATACTATTTTCGTGTTTCACGTGGAACAAAATTACTACCATCCCGCCAAGCCTTCAAATGTTCCACGTGAAACTTACGCAACATTAACATTTGACTTTCTTCAAACAAATCGATTTTCAACCTGGCACTTCAAAATCGATCTTCGGTTTCACACTTTGTTCCACGTGGAACAAACGTACTAACCTTTCAAGTGTTCCACGTGGAACTTTCGCAAAGACAACATTTCGTTTTCCTTCGAGCGCATGAGTTCTTCATCAGCTTCCGACTTATCCTTATATCCACACAAGTGGAGAAGACCGTGAACGCACACCCGGTGCAATTCATCCTGGAACGAAACATCAAATTCATCTGCATTATCCTGCACACGATCCAAACTGATAAACAAATCACCCGAAACCAAAGCACCTTCCGTATAATCGAAGGTGATAATGTCCGTATAATAATCGTGTTCCAAATACTCTTTATTCATTTCCAACAAATGTTCGTCCGAACAAAAAATCAGGGAGACTTCTCCCAGCTGCTTTTGCTCAACTTCACACACGTTGGTATACCATGCAAACAAAAATTCCGGGTTGACACCCGGAACTTCATCTATATCCTCAAAAAAAACTTCTACCATCACTTATTAAAAAAAACAGTCACTTCATTTCCCAGATCATTGAAAGAAACTTCATCGGCCAGGTTCCGCATCAGGAAAATCCCGCGTCCGTTTTCCTTCTCAATATTCTCCGGAGCAGTAGGGTCGGGGAGATGCAGATGATCAAAACCCGTTCCTTCATCACAAATCTTGAAACCGAAACCTTCACTCGTTTCATAAAACTCCAGCTTCACTGCTTTCGATTGATGCGATGCATTCCCATGAATGATTGCATTGTTTACAGCCTCTGTTACCGCAATCAGCACATTGCCGTACATATCTTCATCGATACCTATCGTTTGACATGCTTTATCGATCATTGACTCAACCGCTGGCAAGTTATTCAATTCTGAAGGAATGCTTAACGAATCAATTAAAGTAAACCCTTCTTTCATTCTATTCATTTAATGTTCTACGTTCACTAGAACTGATTGAAGTATTTACTTGCTTTGTCCTTATAGTACTTTGTCAGTAAAGGATCCACGGCACGCAACAACTCAACTTGTCCAAGCTTGTTACGCTTATACTCATCAAATCGAATAAGGTTACCATAATTCACATTTTTTCCTGAAGTCGATTCACGCTTCTCTTCAAACCCTCTTTCTCTCAGGGATTTTTCACTTTCCAGCAGGCGTGTTAAAATGTCTTGCTGGCGACGGATCATCTCCGGGGAGAATTGTTTATTGATTAAATCCTTTTCCTGTTGTTCCAATTCTTTGATCAATGGGTTCAATTGATTTCCCTTTCCTTGTCCGTCTTTGTTCATTTCGTTTCGCAGTTGTTCCAACCGCTGACGAATGGCCGTTTGCTGGGCAGCCATCTTTGCAACTTCTTTGTTTCCGAGTCCGGGCATTCCCATTGTTCCCTGACCTTCTTTATTGCCTGGTTCTTTTCCTCCGGGATTCGGGCCTTTCTTCATTTGTTCTAATTGCTTCTTCAGCATTTCTTTCATGTCACCGGGCGACATTTGTCCGCCACTTGGTTTCTGTCCGGCTCCACCCGGATTATCGCACGAACCGGAACCAGGTTTTTGTTGTTGTGCCTGCTGTTGCTGCTGCATCGCCTGCAAGCTTTCATTCAACATCAACGCCAAATTGTTGTAACTCGTCATGACGTATTGCTGATGCGTTTGCAAACTTCTGCGGTTGTGCTCTCCGATTTCGTCGGTAATCAAACCGAAATTTGAACGGATATCTTTCAATTCTTTATCAATAAACGGAGCAATCTTCGTTTGACGTTTCGCCAAAGCCATCAAACTGTCTTCTACAATTTTGTTGTCATCGATAATGCTTCGTTGTTTTCGTCCCAATTTATTATAGTAAGGATCCATGTCTTTTACCTTTCCGAACCGGTTCATCACGTACTCCTGATCGAAACTCAAAGACATCAAATTCTCCAGCAGCAACCGAATCAAACTCATGTCTTCTTCATTCTGCTTTTTATTAGCTGATTCCTGCTGGTTGTTCAACTGATCGGAAAGCTCTTTCATTTTCTGAGCCGCACTTTTCTGACTCTCTCCCGCTTTGCTCTTCTTCCCCTGATCGAGTTTGCTTTTCGCATCCTGCATCTCATTGGAGATTTCCTGCTGTTCCTGCTCGAAGGAATCAATCGGCATCGGACGCTCCAACTCATCATTGAGCTTCTGCATTTCCTGCATGTCTTTCTTCAGGTCATCGAACTTTTTATTCAGCTCTTCCTGTTTCTTCGAAGCATCTTTTTCGTTCAGCTTTTCATTCTTGATATCTTTTTCAAGTTGTTCCTGTTCTTTCGCCAGTTCATCCAACTCTTTTTCCAGGTCATCAATTTTCTCATTCACCTGCAAACGCTTCAGCATTTCCATGGTACGATCGAGTTGCTTTTTCATTTCATCACTCGATTGATCCAGCTTTTGCGTTTCATTCTTCATTTGGATCTGATCGTTTTTCTCCATCAGTTTTTCCAATTCATCCAGGAGTTTTTTCAACTCATCGTCCATGACCTCCTTCAGCAATTCTTCAATCAGTTCCTGCTGCTTCAGCAATTCCTCATCCTGCTCGCTCAGTTTATTTTTCTCCTGGTTACTCGCATCCATTTTATCCTTGATGGATTGCAATTCTTCCTGGAGCATTTGCTGTTGCTGTTTCAGCGATTGAACCTGCTCCATATTCTTAAAGTCGCTTTTTGATTTATTCATCAAGGACTTCTGGAGTTTGTTCACGTCTTTCTGAAACTGCTCGGTTTTCTTGTAAACATCTGTCAATGCATTCTTCAATTCCTTCTGAACTTCGTCACGCTTATCGTTCAAATTGGTGAGCGTGGGTAATTCATACACAAAACTTTGTGAAGACGTGCTTTTCGATCCGTTCACACCGTCGTTGTCATATACCTGGAAGTGGTAAGAAATCTTGTCTTCCACACCAATATTGTCCCGACTAAAGTCTACTGCAAAAGCGAATTTATCACTCGTTCCGGAATAGTTATCCACGAGCATTTTTCGCTTCAATTCTGCACCACCTTTCTTTTTAATGGTATAGAGGAAATAAAGTGAAGTCAAACCGTAATCATCCGAGATCAATCCTTCGAATAAACGCACAGATGGTTTGATAGAATCCACATTCTCCGAAACAAGAATAGAAGGGAAGGCATCTTTGATTACATGTACCTGGATATTGGAAGTATCCATCACATTTAAGTCTTTGTTCTTCAATACAAAGTTCAGGTTCTCATCGTTTTTAAACGTAGTTTGAAACTCTCCATTTGCGGAATCAAAGCGTTTTGAGAATGTTTTCCCAAACACTTTAAACCAACTCACATTGCGCGCTTCTACCGACCAATCTACTTTGGTTCCTTCTGGCAAATCCAAATCCGCGATGTTCAGCAGGCGTTCATCTTTCTTCTTTAAATATTTCGGATAGTGCAATGTGGCAACTACTTTCCCCAGGGAAGAATTCCCCAATACTTTCACTGCAAATTCTTTCGACTGAAATCCTTCACTTTCAAAGTGAAACACAAAATCGGATTTCAAATTGTCAATCGGGAAAGCCAGGCGGTTCTTACGTACTTTATTCATTTTGTAGCGTCCGCGGTTTGAAACCAGGAACACGTGCTCCGGAACATACATGCCGGTAATGTCGACTTCCACGTTATACGAGCTTCCTTCTTTCAAACGGTCTTTCTTTCCCACCAGGTGAAAATCAAACGGAGCTTCCTGTGCACGAGAAAAGTTCACTACGTTGGATGATCCTTTGGTAATCCATCCCGGAGTAAAAACAGCAACTGCCCCGAAGATCAACACCACCGGAATCACATACTTTAAATAACGCTTTGATTCTTCGTAACGAACTGCTTCTTCAAATTTCACGGACAGCAATTCATTTGATCGTTGTGAAACACTCGCACGAATCAATTCAAAACTCCGGTCGTCTTCATTGACAATTTCATTCAGCTGTAAGGTATTCAACAAACGGTCTGAAACATTCGGGAAAAATGCTCCGATAATTTTTGCAGCCTGTGTGCGGTTAATCCGTTTTCCGAATGAGTACAAACGCATAAACGGAAGCAGGAAGTAGCGCACAAGCAAATAGCCGTTCGTACCGATAAATAACAGGAGCAAAATAAAACGCACCGAACTCGGGAAACGGCCGAAGTATTCCAGCACGCTCACCGTTAACCAGGAAGCCAGCAAAAAGCCGGTCACGATTAAAACACCCTTCAATATTTCACTCTTGTAATACTTCCGGATAAAGGCGTCTATTTGTTCAATTAAGCGATCAAAAGCTGACATAAAAACAATTCTTATTCGAATAACTTACTAAAGTAGAAAAGTTCATACAGAACGTCTTCTTCCTTTTCTAACCCCCTGTACACTTTACTCTTAAAAAAGGTTAATCTTTCTCGTTCTTCGGAGTCTTTCAATTTCGGAATCGGGGCATTATTTAATTACTTTTGCATAAAATTTACAAGCATGAGTTCGTCTAACGTACGTGTCCGCTTCGCACCATCTCCAACTGGACCTTTACACATGGGAGGTGTTCGAACGGCACTTTATAATTATCTTTTTGCAAAACACCACAATGGAACGTTCATTCTTCGAATAGAAGATACCGACCAGGAACGTTTTGTTCCCGGAGCACAAGATTACATTATGGAATCCCTGCAATGGTGTGGAATCATGCCTACTGAAGGTCCTGGTATCGGTGGCGAATACGGTCCTTACATTCAAAGTGAGCGGATGGATCTTTATAAACCGTACGCACTTCAGTTGATTGAAAACGACAAAGCATATTACGCATTTGACACTCCGGAAGAACTGGATGCTGTTCGCGAACAGGCAAAAAATATGGGAATGCCTAACTGGCAGTACAACAGTGTAACGCGTACAAACCTGAAAAACTCCCTGACTCTTCCTGCAGACGAAGTAAAGAGAAGATTGGAAGCCGGTGACAAGTTTGTCATTCGTATGAAAATGCCTCGTAATGAAGATGTCCGTTTCGAAGATATTATCCGTGGATGGGTAGTTGTGAACACTAACAACCTGGATGACAAGGTGTTATTCAAAAGTGATGGTCTTCCGACTTACCACTTGGCAAACATCGTGGATGATCATTTGATGAAAATCTCTCACGTGATTCGCGGAGAAGAGTGGTTGCCTTCTGCACCTCTGCATATTTTGCTTTATCAGGCATTTGGATGGGATGCTCCGCAGTTTGCACACCTGCCGTTACTGCTTCGTCCGGACGGAAACGGAAAATTGTCAAAACGCGATGGCGACCGTTTAGGTTTTCCAGTGTTCCCCATTTCAGGAAACCTGAAAGATCCCAAGACAGGAAATATGGAATCCTTTACGGGTTACCGTGAGAGTGGATATCTACACAATGCTTTTATTAACATGCTTGCTTTTCTCGGATGGAATCCTGGAACTACTCAGGAGATTTTCAGCCTCGATCAATTGGTTGAAGCATTCAGTTTAGAGCGTGTCAGCAAGGCAGGAGCAAAGTTTGATCCGGACAAAACCAAGTGGTTCCAACAGCAATATTTAAAAGCAACGAGCGATGCAGATTTAGCACAAATGCTCAAATCTCAATTTAATCTTGCGGAAAGTGATGAAAAAATTGCACAATTCTGTCACTTGATGAAAGAACGCGCAACGTTCGTAAAAGATATGATGACGGAAGGTTCTTACCTGATTTTCAAACCGGAATCTTACGACGAACAAACTGTTTCCAAGAAATGGAAGCCGGAATCAGGTGCTTTGATGACGGAATGGAAAAGCAAACTGGAAGCACTTGCTTCATTTGATGCGGGATCTGTTGAAGGTGCATTTAAAGCATTCCTGGAAGAGAAATCTTTGGGAATCGGTGCGGTACTTCCTTTGTTCCGTTTGCTGGTAACAGGAGCAGGAACAGGACCTTCTATGTTTGAAATCGCTGCTTATCTCGGGAAAGACGAATGTTTGAACCGCATGAACGACGGATTAGCCAAATTGGGATGAAACACACCATTGAAGTAAACGGAATTAAACTCTATGCGTTTCACGGATGCCTGGAGGAAGAAGGAAAAATCGGTGGAAACTACGTCGTAGATGTCCACATGAGAACCGACTTTCAACAAGCAGCTTTAAGCGATGAGTTAAGCCAAACGATTGATTATGTTCATATCAATGCGATTGTGGAACAAGAGATGGCCATTCGATCCAAATTGATCGAACACGTCGGTCAGCGCATTGTTTCACGCATCGAACAGGAAATCAACGGATTAATCGGATTAAGGGTAAAAGTCACGAAAATCTGTCCGCCGATAAACGGCGATGTAGACCATGTGGCAATTATTATTGAATCGGGAAACTGGTAGATTGACCCACGATTAATGCCGATAAAAAGTGATTTTTCGTCGGCATTAAAGAAATATTTACTATTTTTGCCCGCACAATAAGGTCTCGTGGCCGAGCGGTTAGGCAACGGTCTGCAAAACCGTGTACTCCGGTTCGAATCCGGACGAGACCTCTTAAAAGTCTTCATCAGTTGGTGAAGACTTTTTTGTTTTATGTCTTCTCCCAAAGCTTGAGTGATTTGAAATTTCCCGCTGATTGCGCAAATCCCGTATACCTCACAAATTACATGGTTTGAATTAAACGAAACGCAAAGGATTATTGCTTGAATAGATTAACCAATTAGTCTGCGGGAAATACGTTTATATCGCAAATTTAAGTCTGTATTCGCGGTATAAATCAAAAAAGCACCCGCCAATCGACGAGTGCTTTTCCTGTTCACTTTGTTTCAGTTTATGTGTGTAAATTATTAGTTTCGTTGGCGCATCAATTGGAACATTTGAATGTCTCTGAAGCTTTTTCCACCTTGTTGTTTTCCTGTTACAACTGCAGCGTACATTCCTTCAGGAGCTTCCTCTCCGGCTTGATTTCTTCCATCCCATGCTTCTTTCGGATCGTTTGTTTCGAATACCAGGCGGTTGTGGTCATCGAAAATAATCAAACGGAAATCAGCGATGTTTTCTACTTTCACGAAATACGTATCGTTTTCACCGTCGTTGTTCGGAGAAAAGGCATTCGGGAAGTGAGTCACTTTTGCTTCCAATTCTGCAAATACCTGTTTGTCTGTGTTTTCAGGATATTTCTTCGGAGACGTTTCGGTTGCTGATCCTTTCGGATTCGTTACCGGAGTTCCGGATTGTGCTCCACTTCCAGCTGCCGGACTTACTTTTTTATCTTCCGGTTGTTTTGTTTCTGCAATCTTCTTATCGTCTGTTTTACTGTCGGTCTTTTTATCCGAAAGAGTAGGAGTATCTTCCCCGATTTTCAGGTCGTGCTTCAATACATCTGCCTTATTCGGATTCGCCGAAGGATCAGGTGTTGTTGCTTCTTTTCCAGCAACTTTAGGAGCATTCGAATTTACAGGCGTATTTAATTGCAGGGTATTTTCTTTTACCGGAGTGTCTTCCGTTACCGATGCAATTTGTGTGGTTTCTTTCTGAGCAGTTTGGTTTTGTTGATTCGTTGATTCATCTCCTGAATTCAGGGCAACCACCGTTGCAACCACACCCACAGTTCCCACTGCAGCGGATCCGATCAACCATTTTGTTAACGCAGAAAGACCTTTTGTTGCAACAGTTGCACTCGAAGCAACTCCTGCAGCAGCCATTTTCGCCTGAACGCCAGCCCACAACTCCGGCCTCACCGGGGCAGTCTGGTTTTCAAAAGCTTTTGAAAACAGTTCTTGTATGTTATCTTGTTCAATCACGTTCTAATAATTCTAATTGAGTGCGTAAAAAAGCTCGTGCACGCGAGTATTGTGATTTGGAGGTATTCTCCGTCACTCCCAGTGTATCTGCTATTTCTTTATGCGAATATCCTTCTATTGCAAACATGTTGAAGACAACCCGGTATCCATCAGGCATTTCGTTAATTAATTTCATTAACTGTGCCAGATCCATTCCTTCGAATTGATGATCGGTAAAAGATACTTTGTATTGAACCTCTTCAACCTGCACGTCATCCAATAGTTTCTTGTTCTTTCGAATGGTATCCAAAGCTGTATTCACAATAATTCTTCGAATCCATCCTTCCAGAGATCCTTCCATTTTGAAATCCACAATCTTCTGAAACACTTTTACAAAACCATCCTGTAAAACGTCTTCAGCCTCCTGGTTATTCCGCAGGTAACGCTGACATACTGCCAGCATCTTGGGAGCAAACTTATCAAACAACGCTCGCTGTGCTTTTGAATTTCCTTTGGCGCATTCATTTACCAATGTTAAATCTTCCATAGCACTTGCTGTATCAATAGACTCTAAACTACCAAAAAAGGTTGCATTAGTCTTTTTTCTTCAAAATAAAAATTAACTTAGTACGACTTTAGGACTCCATGAAATTACAGCTTACCTTTTTGTTGCTGAGTACTCTGTCAGCAACATGTTCATACTCTCAAAAGATTTCACTCACACCAGGATCTTATTCGGCTTATCTTCAATTAAACGAAACAACGCAATTACCTGTACATTTAACAGTCGAAAAAAAGCAAAAAAGAACTATTCTGGTTGTGAATAATGCCGAAGAACGCATTGAACTCACCAACGGAATTAACAAAGGAGATACCATCATTCTTCCTTTTCCGAGTTTCGATTCCGAGCTGCGTTTCATTACCGATAAAAAGAAAGAAATCAGGGGTTTTTGGTTTAACTATAATAAAGGAGCCAATTACAAAATACCATTTTTCGCGAATTTCAATCCAAAACCACGAAAAATAGAAGAAGCTAGCGGAAATCTCAATGGAAAATGGGAAACGCACTTCTCTCCGGAAACCAATGACGAGGAAGATGCATTAGGAATCATTTCTCAAAACCAAAATCACATTACAGGAACTTTCAGAACCGAAACAGGAGATTACCGTTTCCTGGAAGGTTACATCGACGGATCTAAATTCTATCTTTCTGCCTTTGACGGTTCGCATGCATTTCTTTTAAACGGAACCATCAAGGATCAGAAAGTACAGGGCTTTTTCTACAGCGGAAAACATTACTCTACCAACTTCGTTGCAACCTACAATCCGAATTTCGAACTCCGTGATCCGGATTCCATTACGATGCTGAAAGGAGATTCCCGTGATTTCACGCTCGACCTGAAAACCCTTGACGGAAAGAATTATCATTTCCCGAATGACGATACGAAAGGAAAAGTGGTGATTATCCAAATCATGGGAACCTGGTGTCCGAACTGTATGGACGAAACGAATTACTACAAGGAATTGTATGATAAATACCATTCAAAAGGATTGGAAATCATCTCCATCGGATATGAAGCTGCTGATTCATTTGAAGACCAGGCGAAAAAGATTCTTACACTGAAACAGCGCAAAAACCTGAATTTCACCTTCCTGGTAGGAGGAAAAGCTTCCAAGGGAATTGCTTCCGAACAATTCAGCATGCTCAACGAAGTGATTTCTTTCCCGACTTCTATCTACATCGGGAGAGACGGTGAAGTAAAACGTATTCACACCGGGTTCAATGGCCCCGGAACGGGGGAAGTGTACCTGGAATACGTTAAAAAGACCAATGCGTTGATTGAATCGCTGCTGGGAATCAATTAATGAATATGTCTTTCTCTCGATACATCCCGATTAAAATATCGGGACACTCGACAAGACAACAAATTCTTAGTGATTGACCGTAATACGTTTAGCAGCATTCGCTAATTCCCAGGCTGTGAAGAAAACCAGTTTAGCTACTTTCTCGACTTTCGGGAAAATAATCTTCTCTACATCATCTGTCGCCTGGTGGTAATCTTCGTGTACTCCACTGAAGTAAAAGATCACCGGGATGTTGAATTTCGCAAAATTATAATGATCTGAGCGATAATAGAACTGATTCGGGTCTGATAAACTGTTGAATTTGTAATCCAGTTTCAAGCGCGTGTACTGTTCGTTTGCTTTTTCATTTGCTTCATGCAATCCGTCGCTCAGCATATTGGAACCAATGATGTAAATGTAATTGGTGTCTTTTTCGTGTGCAATGTCGTTTCTCCCGATCATGTCGATATTCAAATCTGCCACGGTATTTTCCAGCGGAATGATTGGATGAGAAGAATAATAGTCCGAACCAAGCAATCCTTTTTCTTCTCCGGAAACAGGCATGATCAGAATTGAGCGTTTCGGACCTTGTCCGTTTTTCTTTGCCTCCATAAAAGCTTCTGCCAATTCCAACAACGCTACTGTTCCGGTTCCGTCGTCATCTGCTCCATTGAAAACCAATCCGTTATCTACACCAATGTGGTCGTAATGTGCCGTAATGATCACCACTTCTTTTGAAAGTACCGGATCACTTCCTTCAATATAAGCCAGTACGTTGGAACTTGTGAGTTTATCCTCTTGTATATTCAGTTCGGCATTCAGGGTGAAAACCGGCTTCGATACTTTCAGAGCTACTCCTTTTCCGGTCAAAAATCCGTTTGATTTTTTCTTCAGTGTTTCCAGGGATGATTCCTTTACAAACAAAATCGGGAATTCCTCTTTCTTTTTCTGATCGGCCAGGTACATGGTTTTGGTTGTCACATAATGCTCCAGGTATTCGTACAGCGCATCGTATTTACTGGAAACCAATACAATTCCCTTCACATTTTTAGGAAGTTCTTTTTTCAAAGCAGTTACTTCCTTGCGCACTTCCATGCTTGTTAACTCATAAGCCAAATAACACGGTTGATCTCCGATTGTTGATAACTGATCCTTAGAATAAACAGGCAAGTTCTCCAATTTGGTTTTTGATTTACAACCATAATAGATAAAGTCTGTTTTAAAATTCAGATTCAAACCACTCAGATTCAAGGTTCCACCTGGTGTCGTTTCTATTACATCAAAGTGTTGTTCATAACCGGTCATTCCCGGAGCGTAAGCACACCCCAGTTTTTGGAAGTAAGCTGTTAAGAACGCAGCTGTCATTTTCTGACCTTGTTTCCCGGTTTCACGTCCCAGGTAATCATCTGCAGCAATGATTGACAGATTCTTTTTTAAATCTGCTTCATTAATATAGGTACTGTATTTTTTGGCAACATCAATTTGATCCTGGGAATGGCAGACTAACAAAGCGCCTGAAAACAATATGCTGAGAACGTTCTTCATACTTTAATATAATTGAGAAGGGAGAATTGAATGGGAAGAATCAAGAGACAAGATTTATGGAGTCAAGACAAGTCTGTTCTTAGTCTTGACTCTTGTATCTGAAGATCCTTATTTACAAACAGGGATTTTATGAATACGATTCAGGTGTCTTCCGCCTTCGAAAGCAGTGTTCCAGAAAATATCCACCATTTCCAATGCTTCTTCCGTAGAAATGAAACGTGCAGGCAGTGTTAAGATGTTTGCATCGTTGTGTTCGCGTGCCAGCCGGGCAATTTCTTTTTTCCAGCAAAGTGCTCCACGAATTCCCTGGTGTTTATTCACAGTCATGTTAATACCGTTTCCACTTCCGCAGATTACAATTCCTTTGGAACCTTCATTTGCTTCCACATGATCGGCAACCGGGTGACCAAAATCTGCATAATCAATGCTTTCTTCACTGTAGCATCCATAATCTTTTACCTGGTAACCCAATGATTCTAAATGCTTAATAACTTCTGATTTCAATTGAAATCCTGCGTGGTCCGCTCCGATTGGAATAACTTGAGACATATCTATAAACGTTTTGTCAAAATTACACCTTATCAACAAATCGCACAATCAATTAACAATAAGAAAAATTGCATTCCGTCAATCCCTTGATTTATAAGTCCTTTTAAAAAGTAGTTTTACACAGCTTCCAATACCCGTGCTGTCAATAACTGTTCGAAAAATTCAATAACTATTCCTAGGAAATCCGAACTATTTCATCATATGTACAAGATTTCGGATTAAGCACTGTTATGTTAAGTGAATTTATAGCCAATTTATACACTGTGTTAAACACATATTAACACAGCTAAACCAAATCATTTTATCCACATGAACAATTCTACACTATTTGTTCATATCTATTCAAATCACTGAATTTGAACCTATCTAAACGGATAGTAATTGTCAATAAACTGACTGAAATAACTCATAAATTAAAAAAACGAATCATTGATCCGAAAGTTTTACACGAATTCACACCCCTAATAGAAATAATAGATTTTCTTTTTAAAAAGTTTTTATTCTATATTATTATCCCTCTTCCGTTTCGAAGATGAATTTGGACAATTCATAGTTAAAGTTTATATTCGAATAGACGAACCAAATGAATGCGTCTATGAAATAATTAAAAGAGATGGTGATTAAATCTCAATTTTAATTACTTTTGAATCCAAAGCTGTAAAGAATGACGAAGGCTAATGTATTAGTTGTAGAAGATGAATTCATCGTTTCGAAGGATATCCAGTCGAGTTTGAAAAAGCTTGGATACCACGTAATTGGTGCAGCCCCGTCAGGCGAAAAAGCACTTGAACTACTCGAAGCAAATCAGCCGGATATTGTTTTAATGGACATCATGCTGAAAGGCGAAATGAACGGGATTGAAACCGCAGAAATCGTCCGGAACCGATACTCCATTCCGGTTATTTACTTAACAGCTTATGCAGACGAAGCTACGTTGTCAAAAGCAAAAGTTACCGAACCTTACGGTTATATTTTAAAGCCCTTCAAGGAAATTGATTTACACACTTCCATTGAAATGGCGCTTTATAAACATAAAAAAGAGCAGGAGGTGGAGCGCGAGCGTGATATGCTCTATTCACTGGTTGAAAACAAAGAGAAAGATTCCCTGAATGAATTCATCTTTGTGAAATCCAACAGCAAGCTGGTGAAGCTGAATATGCACGATATCTATTTCATTGAAGCACTGAAGGATTACGTAGTTATTAACACCAACGAAACACGTTATACGATCCATTCAACGATGAAGGATATCGAAACGAAGCTGGGAACCGACCAGTTTATCCGTGTTCACCGCTCATTCATCGTCCGCCTGGATAAAATCGCTTCGATTGATTTCCCGAATTTACAGCTGGAAAACGACCGCAAACTGATCCCGATCGGTGGATCCTATAGAGACGAACTGACCAACCGCATTAAAATGCTCTAGCATCCTGATTTTCGGATTACAGCTTTTCAAATACCTTTCCCTCAATACTTTCGCCGTTATATCATTTTGTTGAAATGGCATTGGGAATAATTCCGTAGCATTGGGAAAAACAGGCTTATGAAAAGATTGCTACTTGTCTTGATCTCAACGGGTTCTTTTTTTGTTTTTTCTCAAAATTCCCCCAAAAATTCCGCTTCGCGGATCTTACATGTCAAGTTTGAAGACCAAACGGTTCTTTCCCTGGAATCAGGAAAATTGCTGCTCAACGGCCAAACCTATCCGAACTCGGAACTTTTGACGCAATACGGACATTGGGAACCGTTTTATTCCATTTCCCCGGAACTTTTAAAGTCCTATTACGAAAAGGCGAAACAACGCTTGAAGAAGAATCTGTCGAATCCGTTCACCTTGTTTGAATTTCATTTGAACAGCGATGCAGATCTTCAAAAAGCAAAACGGGAACTGGAAAACCTGGCACAGATTCATTACGTGAGCATTCCGCCGAAATTGAGTTTGCCGGTTGCACCGGATTTCCAGGCTTCACAAGTGTATTTGTTCGATCAAAATCCGGGAATTCATGTGCAGGAATTTTGGAATGCCTATAACAATCACGGAGCCGGAATCAAAGTGTGTGATATTGAATACCAATTCAACGCCGATCACGTAGATTTACCTTCCGTTACGATTATCGGGCCGACGCCCGAAGATCCAGGTTTTGGGACCGACCATGGAACAGCTGTACTGGGAGAAATCGCGTCGTTGAACGACGGAATCGGAACAACCGGAATTGCGTACGAAAGTGAATTGTATTTTGCCGGAGCGTATATCGGTTTGTCTTACTACCTGGAAGAAGCGTTGATTAGTACATTGACGGAATTGAATGCCGGAGATGTCGTGTTGATTGAACAGCAGATCATGGCATTTGACGGAACTCCGGACGAAGGATATGCCCCGGTGGAGTGGTACGAACCGTTCTACGATGCCATTCAATTGATTTCCGGAAATGGAATCATTGTAGTAGAAGCTGCCGGAAACGGGAGTCAGGATCTGGACAAACCGCTTTTCAGCCAGGACAACGGCGGACATTATCCCTTCCTGCCGGAAAATCGCTCAGAAGCGATCATAGTTGGTGCAGGAGCCGTTGGAATAGCAGATACGCCGCGTTCCAAGTTGTGGTTTTCCAATTACGGAAGCCGCATCGATGTGCAGGGAAACGGAGAAGGAGTTGTCACAACCGGCTACGGAACGGCTTATTCGGCTGAAGGTGTTAATTACTATTATTCCAACTCATTCGGAGGAACATCGGGGGCTTCGCCCATCGTGGTTGGTGCGGTAACACTGCTTCAGTCGCTGCATGAACAACACACCGGGAACAGGTTATCCGTAAACGATATCCGGAATTTACTTATCAGTACGGGAAAACCGCAGGTTTCGGGAATCCTTTACCCGGTGACAGATAAAATCGGGCCGCTTCCGAATGTGTTTGCAGCCGCAAACGAACTAATGAGCCAGCTTGGAATAACGGACTTTGAAAAAGCAGGATTCAGCATTTATCCGAATCCGAACACAGGTTCTTTTGAAGTGTATGTTCCCAATCAATCCGTTGCAGAATTGAAACTGAGAGATCTTTCGGGAAAGGAAATACCGCTGCATTATGAAAAAACACAGATGGGATTTGAAACGAGTAATTTGAACCTGGCGGCAGGAATGTATCATTTATCTCTAAACTATACCGATGGAACCATCGTTACAAAGTCCGTTCAAATCACGGATTAACGCTTAATTGGTAAACCTCACAGCAAGCTGTCTGATTTCGGTCGGGCAGCTTTTTTTCAATTTGTTGAAAAGGGTTCGGGAGTTTAAAAAGTTTTCCCCGGAATTTTTGTAAAAAATCGAATTTAAGAAGGGGGTGACCCAATATTGGGAAATTGGGTTTTTGGGTTTTCCCCTCGCCCTGTAAGGAGAAATTTCGGCAAAAATAAACAGCGATTTTCCGCGTTAAAGAAACGCTTCTACACTAATTTTAGAATATGGAAAAGCTGATTATCTCAACGGAAAAAAGCCTGCTGGATCCGGAATATATCACGACAGTTTTATCGCAGACCTACTGGGCAAAAGGCCGGAGCCTGGAAACGGTAAAAACGTGTATCGAGCATTCACTCAATTTTGGAGTTTACCTCGAAGGAAAACAAATCGGGTATGCCCGGGTAGTGACGGATTATGCTCAGTTCGCCTATATTCTTGACGTGTTTATTGACGAAAAGCACCGCGGACTCGGATATTCCAAATTGCTGATGAATGATCTCCTGGAACACGAAGCTTTAAGCGGGGTAAAAGTTTTGCGTTTGGCAACATCCGACGCACACGAGCTATACCGGAAATTTGGGTTCAAAGAATTATCGAAACCGGAGAATATGATGGAATTGTTCCGGTAAATGCGGCGCGGAATGAAAAAGCATTTTTGCACTGACATAGGGTTGTCACTGGCAGCATTTAGTTTAGGGGCAGAAATCAACATTTAGAGAACAATGACGATTAACGGAAAAGAAATCGAAACATATTGTCCGGCAAGCCGGGAAGCATGGAAGGTATGGTTAGCAGAAAATCACCGGTCGAAACAATCCATCTGGCTGCTTTGTTACAAAAAACAGAGCAACAAACCCAGTATTACCTGGAGTGATGCGGTGGATGAAGCGCTTTGTTTCGGATGGATAGACAGCACGCGCAGAACGGTCGATGAGGAGAGTTTTATCCAGTTTTTCACCAGGAGAAAACCCATGAGTACCTGGTCGAAAATCAACAAGGAAAAAGTGGAACGACTCATTGCTGAAAACCAACTAACTGAAGCTGGATTTGAAAGCATTGAAATTGCCCGGAAAAACGGATCTTGGACGATTCTCGATGAGGTGGAAGAAGGAATTATTCCGGAAGACCTGGAGAAAGCATTTGAGGAATTTTCCGGATCGCGGGAATTTTTCCTAAGTTTGAGTAAATCGGTTCGGAAAATGTTATTGCATTGGATCGTTTTCGCCAAACAGGATCAAACCCGGCAGAAACGCATCTCGGAATTGGTTGAGCAAGCTGCGCAGAAACAAAAACCGAAGCAGTTCCGATGATTTATTCGAAAAACAGGAGAGATGGCAAACAGTTATTTGGAAAGCGTGCGAAAGCAATTCGAGTATTACAAACAACTCGGAGACAAAACGTTTTCGCAGGTCGGCGACGAACAGTTGTTTTGGAAATACAACGATGACAGCAACAGCATCGCCAATATCGTGAAACACCTGTGGGGAAACATGCTTTCGCGCTGGACGGATTTTATGACCACCGACGGTGAGAAAGACTGGCGCAACCGCGACGCGGAATTTGAAGATTCGGTTAAAACCCGCGAAGAGTTGACCAGGAAATGGAATGAAGGCTGGAACTGCCTGTTTGCTGCGCTGGATTCATTGCAGGAAAAGGACTTGGAAAAAATCATCTACATCCGGAACCAGGGTCATACTGTGATGGAAGCCATTAACCGGCAGCTGGCACATTATCCGTATCATGTGGGACAAATCGTATTTCTGGGGAAAATGCTTGCTGAAAACGGTTGGGATTCCTTGTCGATCCCCAAAGGCAATTCACAGGCATACAATGCGGAGAAATTTTCCCAACCGAAGCAAAAAGGGCATTTCACGGATGAATATTTGAAGGATCAGCCCGGGAAATAGCGCTGAAAATCAAAAAACGGCCTCCGGCGGGAATCTTCCTGTGGATTTCGGTGCAAAAATGCATCTCTGTAAACTAAAAGCACAACATGAAATACCTTCTTTCCGCCCTTGTCTTCCTGTTTTCTGCGAAAAGTTTTTCCCAATTCGGGGATTCCCTGGTCGTTCGGTATACAATTAGTTATGACTGCAGCCGGGAAATTGACTCCAAATCATTGCGCGGAGCATGTGGCAATACGGAAACAATCGTATATGATAAATACCGACGAAAATACGCAATCAGGTCTTTTGTTTCCAAATCCGGTTTTTATGTGTGGAAGGGCCGTTGGGAATCAACGGAAGATACGATCACACACGAAAAAAAAACAGCCTGGAAAGGAGGGTTTGGGCCGAACCTGATCGAAGACAGTGTAACACATCCGCTTGTGCTTCGCCACAGAAAATTGCGTGTGAAAACACTGGAAGATTTTTTGAAGGAAATCAGCACGGTTCAATCCGATACCATTTTTCCATATTCGGTTCAGGATGTTTCGGCAAAATTTCTGCGGAAAATCGGTGCTCCGGAAGGTGGCAGGGATTCCGTTCAGATGGATTCCCTGGTTCATGATTCCTTTTATGTCCTTGCCATGTCGACCGTTACGGGTTATCTTTCCTTCTCTTTTCAGTTCCAGGGAAAACAGGTGTATCTTAGCAAAGACACTAATAATCCGTACTGGCGGGTTTATTTTCCTGAAAAGGAGGAAGAAGCACCGGTGAAAGTCATTTATTTTGCCCTGGATGCGTTTCTGAAAGAAAATTTGCCTCCAAAATTTTCAGGGAAACGCGCGCTGAATGAGTAAAAAACAAGTCAATATGTTTTGGAAAAAACGAAAGCAAACCTGTCGTGTGTGTGGAAAAGAACATGTAGGGTTTCCTGCGATCGGGTTCGATACGCCATTCTATTACGACGGGTTGACGCAAGAAGAAAAGCAAGAAATAGCACAAATTTCAACTGATTTTTGCGCGATAGAATATTCCGATCAAACGGATCGATTCATCCGGACGGTTCTGAGTATTCCGATTGTTGGTTCCTGTGAACGATTGGATTATGGAATCTGGGTTTCTGTGAGTGAAAAAACCTGGGACGAATACAGGCGGAATTTTGATGTTGATTCAGAACCAAAAACCTATTTTGGAATGATCAGCAATGAACTGAATGATTATCAGTCAACAACACTCGGTTTATATACGGATGTAAAAACGCAAAAAAACGGCCTCCGGCCGGAAATAATTCCACATCAGTCAACACACCCTTTGGTTTCAGACTGGGAAAATGGGATTAGTTTGGCTGAAGCAGAACGCCGGATTCAGAGAATAGTATAAATTTAGTCTTGTTCAAGCGAATCGAAAACCAGCAAAAGATGAAACAACACACCTGTTTTTTAACCGCCCTATTGTTATTTTCCTGCGGAAATTCCCCGGAAAAAGACAAGAATCTGAAGGAAAAGGAAACAATTACTGCGTCGACAAATCAGAAAGAAGCAGAGAAACCAGCCGATGCACAAAGCCAACCGGAAGACAACGAATTGCAGGAATACTACCGATCCTTATTGGTTCCCGGGAAAACAACCATCGGGAACTATGAATTGAAATACGGGTATACTGCGTACAACGAAGAAAAATATGGGTTTCAAAATCCCGGGTATCTCCAGGTTTATTCCAAAGGGAAATTGATTTTCAAAGATCATTTCAAGGGAGAAGGAGCAATCTACCTAAAATCGCTGGGGTATCACCAGCTTTCCGGTAAAAAACTGGTATTGGTGCTGCACTACGGAACCGAAGCCTGTGATTACAGCCAGGTGGCAAGGTATTATACGGTCGATCCGAACCAGAAAGTGAGTTTCCTGAGAGAATGTTACTCTTCCTGCGGCGGAGACGGGTATTCCTGTCATATCTACGACCAGATTTTCCCGGAAGATTCCCTGGGAGTTACCAATTCGATCCTTTTCATAGAAGGATATACATACCTGGAGCATGACGAAGAAGATCAGATTGACACCACCAAAATGACCTTTACTTCCGGCGGATTTTCAACCAAAAAAACGGCCTCCGGCCGAAAATAAGTGCCAACCATGATCACAAGTGAACAAGACGATGCATTACGTGTAGTAGGAAACGCCGCCCTGAAAAATCCACTTTGGATAGACTACGCAAACTATTGTTTCGAAAGAAAAAAAGGCTTGCGGAAAGAAGCATTTCAACGACTCGATTCTTTTTTGAAATCGGCTGAAGGCTGGGGAACCGCTGAAAAGATTGCATTTCTGGAATTCCTGTTTCCATTTGTCGAGACAATCCCCGATGCCGATTACGGTCCGCTTCCTCACCTGTTGAGTGAAAAACTGGTGAAGCCGGGCTTGCTGACCTGGTGTGAAACAGAAAATTCGGACAACCGGCCTTTCCGTTGGTATGGAAAGTATTACAAAGATGAATCATACCTGCTCAAAGCCCTGGAGCTTGATCCGGCGGATGATCTGGTGCGGGAAGCAATTATTTCCGAATGGATGAATACGATTTACCATTCAGTACATCACCTGCCTGAAGGATATATCGGAGAACCGGAAAAGGACCTGGAACTGGCTGCGGAAATCAGGAAACACATCAACCTGCTTTCATCCGAAGAACAACGGAAATACTGGACAAACGAATTGGAGGAAGACCTCGAGTTGGTGGTCAATTATATGGAGTGGAAGCAGTCCGGGCATGCAAACCTGGCTCAGTGGGGAGCAGAAAATGCGAAGAGAGTATCGTATGGCACAACGCGGATTTACTATTATGGGAAGTAACTGGATTGAGAGGGAACTCAAAATCAACGAATAAGATTCAATGTGACCGGATAAAAGGATTTTGAGAAAATACCTAAAATTGGTACATTTATAGAAAATCTTTCAAAAATGAGTAAAAACACATCCATTACATTGGGAACTTATTTTGATGAATTTGTTCAAAATGTTCTGAAAGAGGGTCGGTATAAAAATGCCAGCGAAGTGATTCGTGCGGGTTTGCGTTTACTGGAAGAGAAAGAGGAAAAGAAAATAGCTTTACACGCCGCAATTGAAGCGGGTGTTGCCAGTGGAAGGAATGAAAATTTTGATCCGGAAGAACACCTCAAACAATTGAAAGCAAAAAGAAAATAGATGGCAAAACCGGTATTTACAAATAAGGCCATTGAAGATCTTTCGGCTATTTGGGAATATACGCTTGAAACCTGGTCTGAAAAACAAGCGGACCGGTATTACAAATTACTGATCAACGCATGCATGGAGCTTGCGGAAAATCCGAACTCCGGGAAGAGCTACTTCGAAATCTATCCGGACTTGTACGGAAAGCGAATTTCAAAACACCTTATTTTTTACCGGCTGGTTGCTGAAAATCAACTGGAAATAAGCCGTATTCTCCACGACAGAATGGACTTGGAAAACAGGTTGGAAGAAGAATAAAAATTCCGGATTTTATATATGTCAACAAAACAAAGCATAGAAAAAATCAATCACACTATAAATCTAATCGATTTTATCTAATCCAAGACTGCCGTACTTTCGTGAAGTAACACAAAGGATTTAGAGATGAAAACAAACAGTACTATTCTATCGCTTTGTCTATTGCTATTAAATACCGCTAACGGACAAACAAGCACTGAATCAGCCGCAAAATGCCCCTTTAACCACGAAAGCCTCACGCAGAAAACAACCAATGCTACGCCAGTTGTGAACGGGAATCTGAGCGGAACAAGCAGCCGCGACTGGTGGCCGGATCAACTGGATTTGAGCGTACTCCGCCAGCAGTCTGCATTGTCCAACCCGATGGGAGAAACGTTTGATTATCGTGCCGCATTTTCGACGCTCGATTACCAGGCGCTGAAAGCAGATATTCGCAAAGTGTTGACCGATTCGCAGGATTGGTGGCCGGCAGATTTCGGGAATTACGGACCCTTGTTTATCCGGATGGCCTGGCACAGTGCCGGAACCTACCGCACAGGCGATGGTCGTGGCGGGGCTTCCGAGGGTCAGCAGCGTTTTGCACCGCTCAACAGTTGGCCCGACAACGCGAACCTCGATAAGGCAAGAAGATTGCTTTGGCCGGTGAAACAGAAATACGGGAACAAAATTTCCTGGGCCGATTTGATGATCCTCACCGGGAATGTTGCCCTGGAATCGATGGGATTTGAAACGATCGGTTTTGCAGGAGGAAGAGCAGACGTGTGGGAACCGCAGACTAATGTTTACTGGGGAAGCGAAAAAACCTGGCTCGCAAAAAGTGATGCACCGGGGAGTCGTTATTCCGGAGACCGCAACCTGGAAAATCCGCTGGCAGCCGTACAAATGGGACTGATCTACGTGAATCCGGAAGGACCGGACGGAAATCCGGATCCGCTGCTGGCAGCGAAAGATATTCGCGAAACATTTGGGAGAATGGGAATGAACGACGAAGAAACAGTGGCGCTGATTGCCGGCGGACATACTCTTGGAAAAACCCACGGAGCAGGTCCGGCAACACATGTGAGCCATGAACCGGAAGCAGCGGGAATCGAAGAACAAGGTTTGGGCTGGAAAAGCGATTACAAAAGCGGAAAAGGCCAGGACGCGATCACATCCGGATTGGAAGTAACCTGGACATCTACTCCGACCGAGTGGAGCCACCAGTTTTTCAAGATATTGTTTGAAAACGAATGGGAATTGACCAAAAGTCCGGCGGGTGCACACCAATGGATAGCAAAAAACGGCGAAAACATCATCCCGGATGCGTTTGATGCAGCGAAAGCGCACAAACCAACCATGTTGACAACAGACCTCTCCCTGCGTTTCGACCCGATTTACGGGAAGATCTCCAAACGCTTTTTAGATAATCCGGCAGAATTTGACAAAGCATTTGCACGTGCCTGGTTTAAACTCACACACCGCGACATGGGGCCGAAAGCCTTGTATCTCGGACCGGAAACTCCGAAAGAAGATTTTATCTGGCAAGACCCGATTCCGGTAGTGAATCACCCGCTGATCGACGCAAAGGATATCGCTGCATTGAAAACAACGATTCTGAATTCCGGTTTGAGTTCCGAAGAGCTGATCGAAACAGCCTGGGCTTCGGCATCAACATTCCGCGGATCAGATAAACGCGGTGGTGCAAATGGTGCACGAATCCGCCTGGAACCACAGAAAAACTGGGAAGCAAACAATCCAAAACAATTGGAGAAAGTGCTGAAAGTGTATGAAAAAATCCAGAAAGAATTCAACGCGAAATCCGGTGCGAAAAAAGTGTCACTAGCCGATTTGATCGTGCTGGGAGGAACTGCAGCCGTGGAAAAAGCGGCAAAAGACGCCGGATTTAATAATGTGGAAGTTCCATTTTCGCCGGGACGCATGGATGCAACGCAGGAACAAACAGACGTAAAATCGATGGCGGTACTGGAACCAATGGCTGATGGATTCCGCAACTATAAAAAACAGCAATATACCCTTTCAACAGAAGAATTGCTGGTCGACAAAGCACAGTTGCTGACCTTGACGGCTCCGGAAATGACTGTTTTGATCGGTGGACTGCGTGTTTTGAACGCCAATGCAGGAGATTCGAAAAGCGGTGTGTTTACGGTGACTCCGGGCAAACTGACCAATGATTTCTTCGTGAACGTATTGAGCATGGATTACCAGTGGTCACCGGTCGACGAAAAGAAAGAAGTATTTGAAGTGAAAGACCGCAAAACAGGGAAAACCGTTTGGACGGCAACCCGCGCCGATCTCATCTTCGGATCCAATTCTGAATTGAGAGCGCTGGCAGAGGTATATGCAAGCAACGATGCGAAAGAGAAATTCGTGCGCGACTTCATTGCGGCGTGGACGAAAGTCATGAACCTGGATCGCTTTGATTTGTTGAAGAAATAAAGATTCCTTGTACGAAGTAAAACCACCGGAAACCCCGGTGGTTTTTTTGTTTTACACGCTTTTTTCTGCGAATGAGGCCACAGAATCAACTAGAATATTAACCCGGAAGAAACAGCGGAATTGAATAATCCGGCTAATTTTGTGGGAGTTCGCGCACCTGGGAACCGAAAAAATCAATATCCATAAAATAGCATGAGATCATTTCTAATAAAAACTGCAATCTGTTTTCTTCTCACATGGGTTGGAGGAAAGGCTTTTGCACAGGACGATCAGCACACGATTGATTCCCTGAAAAGTGTTGCCACCAACGAAAAAAATCACGATACAGTTCGCTTGTATGCCTATGCGTTTTTGATCGATCGATTTGCCGTTGACGCCGACGCTGTGATTTATTACAGTGCGCAAATAGGTAAAATTGCCAAGGTGGGAATCAAAAAATCAAAGAAAGGAACGCCGCTCTATAAAGCATACGCCAGCTACATGGCTCTTTATTATAACAACCTGGCTGGCTTTACCGATCTGGATGATCCGAAAGGATTTGAATACCTGGAAAAGGCAATGAAATACTTCAAAGAAACGCAGTACAAGTCCGAGTACTATTATGCAATGATAAATAAAGGAACCAGGTATGGACGAATGAATCAATTCAAAAAAGCACAGGATTGTAATTTCAAAGCACTGTATTACTTCGAGATCGTAGAGAAAGAAGACCGTTTCGGGACAGCACTTGCCTACATCAATATCGCCTCGCTTTACGAATGGCAGAATGATTTCAAAACCAGTATTTTCTACTTGAAAAGGGCTTTGCGTTACCTGGAAAAAGACACCACCGGAAGCATGGATATTTTGATTCATAAAAGCACGTGCCTCATGAATATCGGGAGTAATTACGTAGACATAAAGAATTACAGTAAGGCCCGGGAATATTATTTCAGAGCGTTATACCTTGCAAAGCAGTATGATATAGACCTCTACATGAGTTTTAATTATTCCAAAATCGGGATTACTTATGAAGAAGAGAAGAAGTTAGATGTGGCTTTTGACTATTATAAAAAAGCATACGAAAAGGCGAATGACGAAAGAAGCATCGTTTATGCAGCCGTTAACCTGGGAGCAATATACCTGTGGAAAAAAGATTACCGGAAAGCCCTGGAATACGGGAATGAAGGCTTGAAATACGCCGGAAACACCGACAAGTATATCAAAGAGTCGAATTACAACCTGCTCTACAAAGCCCACAAAGGATTGGGACAGTACAAACAAGCAATGGAATACCTCGAAAAAGAGAAAGCACTCAAAGATTCCATCAATTCAACAGATAATACCCGGGCACTCAAGAGTCAGAAAGAAGAATATGCCTACGAGAAAAAAGCCATTCAGCTCAAACTGGATTCGGAGCGGAAAAATGCTGAAAAAAACAAGGTGCTTTATGGTTTGTCAATCGTACTGCTTGTACTGCTTTTCGCAGGATTCATCCTGTACGTTCTCTACAAGCACAGACAGCGCACCATTACCTACGAGAAAAACGAATTGAACCAACGCTTGCTGCGTAGTCAGATGAATCCGCATTTCCTCTTTAATTCCCTGAATGCTGTATACAATTACATGGATAAAAACCAGCCGGAAGAGGCGGGGCGCTACCTGACTTCCTTTGCCAAACTGGTGCGGTCTATTCTCGACAACTCGCGGGAAGAAAGTGTGATGCTTTCGAAAGAACTTTCCTGGCTGGAAAACTACCTGAAATTACAACAGCTGCGTTTTGAAAAGCCATTTCAATATACCATCAACGTAGAACCGGAAGTGGAACCGGAACTGACATTGGTTCCCCCGATGTTGGTACAACCCTTCGTTGAAAATGCCATTGAACACGGGTTTGCTATCAGCAGGGAATCCAATATGCTGAACATTTCTTACCGCAAAAACGGGGAGATGCTGGAGATTACTGTTTCGGACACGGGTTCCGGTTTTCAAAAGAAAGATCCTGAAAACAAGCAGCACCAATCCCTGGCGTTGAGTATTACGGAAGAACGATTGCGGTTATTAACAATTAAATACAAGAAAAAGGCTAACTTTAGAATAGAATCTGAGCCGGAAAAAGGGACTCGTATCTTCTTTTCGGTTCCATTTCAAACACTTGCCTGAAAATGAAAATACTGATAGTTGATGATGAGTCGAGTGCGCGTGAAATCGTCCGCCGGGCTTTGGAGAGAGATGGCTCAAGTAATTATGAAATCCGGGAAGCGGATTCGGTGAAAAGTGCTGTGGAACAAATCGGTAATGACCGTCCGGATCTTTTATTACTGGATATCCAGTTGCGCGATGAAACCGGATTTGATGTGCTGTACCAGACGGGAACGCCATATATCCCCACTATTTTTATCACGGCATATAACGAGTTTGCGTTAAAAGCATTTCAATTTTCGGCGTTGAATTACCTGCTGAAACCGGTTGCGGGATCAGAACTCCTGGATGCGGTTAAGACAGCTCAGCAAAAAATCGAAAAGGAAAAACTGGCGGATCAGATGCAGGTTTTTATGCAGCATTTCTCCAAACAGGCAGCACCTGCGGCTCCCAAACAGATCACGCTGAAAACACAGCATACGATTCACTTTGTTTCGCTGGATGAGCTAATCTATTGCTCAGCCGACGGTTCCTACACGAATTTTGTACTGGTCGGAGGGGAAAAGATCATGGTTTCGGCTTCAATTGGCGAATACGATGAATTGTTGCGATCAAACGGTTTTTTAAGAACCCATCAAAGCTACCTGGTAAATACGGCCTTTTTAAGCCAGTTTGACAAACGTAAAAGCACGCTTCAATTAAAAAATGGGATGGAAATCCCGGTTTCCTCCCGAAAAAAAGAAGAAATCCTCACCCTTTTGAAATCATCCTGAAAAACGCAGACCTTGGTTGAATCGATGCATAGGTAAAGTATCTGGAAACCCTTTACGCACTTTGCATCTTTGCGTTTCAAATAGAAAAGATTCACTCGGTTAATCATTAAAAGAATGGATCAGAAATAAAAAAGTCCCGGCAGTTATCTCCGGGACTTTTTGCTATAATCTGTATGATCAATTACTCTGCGCTTGAAACCAACTCCAGGTCGATTGTGCGTTTTCTCGGACTCACTTCGCTGATCTTCACACGAACCGAATCTCCGAAATGGAACGTTTTTCCCGTTTTTTGACCGACAATCGTCATGGTTTTTTCGTCAAAACTGAAGCGATCTCCCGGAAGTTCCTGCATCGGAACCATTCCCTCACAGGCATTTTCAGTCATCCGCACATACAAGCCGTGTTCCGCGAGTCCGGAAACAATTCCGTCGAATTCCTCCCCGATCTTGTCGTGGACAAAAACTACCTGGAAGTATTTATTCGACTCGCGCTCTGCTTCCGTAGCCTTGCGTTCGGTACGTGAAATGCGTTTGCAGACATCGTCCAGTACCTGGTTGTATTTATGCGGTTTATTCTCGAGGCATTCCAGCAAAATGCGGTGAACCATCAAATCGGCATAGCGGCGGATCGGCGAAGTGAAATGCGCATAATACTCAAACGCTAAACCGTAGTGCCCGATGTTGTCCGTATCGTACGTCGCTTTCGCCATGCTTCGGATAGCCATCTGCTGAATGATGTTGTATTCGTTTTTCAGCTGGATGTCGTTCAGGAGTTTATTGATACTCTGAGCCGCTTTTTCCGGGCTGGTGAACTCCAGCGAATACCCGAATTTATCCAAAAATAAACCGAATAATGCGATTTTCTCCGGATCCGGTTTGTCGTGAACGCGGTATACGAACGGAACAGGGTCTTTCCCTTTTTGTGGTTTCCCGACGAACATCGCCACGTGCTTGTTGGCAAGCAACATGAATTCTTCGATCAGCTGGTGGGCATCTTTTGAAACCTTTACTACCACATCTACCGGCTCTTTGTTTTCATCCAGTTTGAAACGGATTTCTTCTGAATTAATCATCAGAGCACCCTTTTTAAACCGCTCTTTTCGATAGATTTTTGCGATTTTATCCAGGATATGCAATTCTTCCTTGTATGGTCCTTCCGCTCCTTCCAGGATTTCCTGCGCGTCTTCATAGGTAAAACGGTGATCGGAGTGAATAACGGTTTTCCCGAACCACTCTTTGTAAATCTTCCCGTTCTCATCGATTTCGAAAACAGCAGAAAAGGTGAACTTGTCTTCCTTCGGACGGAGGGAACACACCATGTTTGAAAGTTGCTCCGGAAGCATCGGAATCACACGATCCACCAGGTAAACCGAATTCCCGCGTTTCAAAGCTTCCTTGTCCATCGCAGAATCAGGTTTCACATACTGACTCACATCCGCAATGTGCACACCGATCTCGAAATGTCCGTTTTCCAGTTTTTGAATTGAAAGCGCATCGTCGAAATCTTTCGCATCCACCGGGTCGATGGTAAAGGTCAAAATCTCGCGGAAATCCCGTCGTTTCGCCACTTCCACCGGATCCAACTCCAATGTCACCTGCTCAGCTTCGTTCATCACATCCGAATCAAACTCAATCGGAATTCCCTGACCGACCAAAATGGAAATCATCTCATTGTCGTGGATTGAATTTCCACCCAGGGTCTGGATCACTTCTCCAAACGGAAACTCAGCCGATTTCGGCCAAACGGTGATTTTCACCAAAGCCTTGTCATTGTGTTTTGCCTTGTTCAGTTTTTCCAGCGGAATGTAGATTTTCACACCCGTTTTGGTATTGTCCGGAATCAGGAAAGCATGCTTATCATACAAGTGGATGGTTCCCACAAACTGGGAACGCTCGCGGGAAACAACTTCTACGATTCTTCCTTCCCGGCGGTTTCCGCTTTTTTTGGTAAGTACCACACGGACAATATCTCCGTGAATGGCGTGTCCGATATTGTGGGGAGCGATGAAAATATCCTCTTCATTTTTGCCCATGTTCACAAAACCTGAACCGCGCATTGTCAGTTCCAGTTCTCCTTCAATGGTTTCCAGGGTATTGGAATACGTATATGTTGCATGACCGTTTTGGCGGACAAATCCTTCGGTTTCTAATTCACGGAGTAAAGCAACAACCAGTTTCCGGGACTCGCTGTCATGAATGTGCAGCAAGGTACACACCTGTTTGTAATTCAGGAGCGCTTCCGGATGTTGTTCGAACAATTTGCGAATAATGTGATACAGGCCGGTTTTTAGTTTCTTGGTTGATTTATCTTTTGTTTTTTTTATTGGTCTTTTTTTACCCATCGTTGTTGTTGTGTTTAACAAAAGTACGAAATGACTTTCAAGGTTTTGGGTTTTAGGAATAATTGTCTGATTTGGATCAGGCTGGTGTAGTTGTTTTGTTTTCATTCTTTTGAAAATGGGTTAGTATGAGTTGCAATCGTGTGATTGATGCAACCAGTATAAAATAAAAAACAGGAAAGGTCATAACCCTCCTGCAGCTCTTTTGATTTGTTATGTGAATTGGTAGTAGTGTAAATTTCATGGTTGATTTTCGTGGTTTTTGTTTCCCGCAGAAGTCCGCAGACTAATTGGTTCATGTATTCAAGCAATAATTCTTCGCGCTCTTTGCGTTTCATTCGAGTCTGGGAATCTATGTTCCTAGGTGGTTCATTTAAATAATTCATTCTAATTAAAAGCTGCTACACCAATCTGTCAATAGCAGCTGCTTCTTTGCTGACAGGACAAAGTTGATTCTGGTGGAATCGGATTATTTTGCAAATAAGGTTTTCAACTGGTCGGAGATATTCGCTCCTCCCTGAATTTGAATCCCGTCGATTTTTTCAGCGATACGCTCTACAAATTCCATTTCTTTCAATTTGTACAACATGTCGTTTTCTTCCATCAAACGGGCAGTGTTCAATAAGTTTCGGGTGGTGGCGGTTTCCTCCCGGCGCATGATCATATTCGCCTGCGCTTGTTTTTCTGCTACCAGCACTTTGTTCAGAATCTCTTTCACATCTCCCGGCAGAATGATGTCTTTCAAACCTCCCGTGATCAATTCCAGACCGATGTTCTCCAATAATGCGTTGGCTTTTTCCACCAATTGCATAGACAACTCCGTTTTGGTTTCCAGCAACTGGTCCAAAGTCTGCGACCCGATCACTTCCCGGATTGTCAACTGGATGGCAGCATACATCTGTGCATAGTAACTTGCGTTTTCTACGATTGCCCGCTGCACATTGGTAATTTTATACTGTCCGGAGAAATTCACACGGATAGATGTTTTATCCTTCGTCAACAACTCCTGTCCCTGCACATCGATTGTCACTGTTCGCAGATCCACCAGGCGGAAGTTGAACACATTGGCGTTTTTCCAGAAGTAATATGTGTTGGCACTCAAAGTATGTTGATAAGACCCGTTCACGAAGACAATCAGTTGGTTTCCTTCCGGAACCACTACGCGGTGAACACGCTCCAGCATCACGGAAGACTCCAGTACCGCACGCTCAAACCCGGTAATGTTCTCCGTAGATGAGGTATCGATCAGTTCGTATGAAAAAGCCATTTCGGTTTTCCAGAACAAGTAAGTACCTGCAGGATAGCACTCCACGATATTTTTACCCAAACGACGCAACAACAACTGGTTGGCATCCACCTCGTAGCGGTTCAGCATCCCGGAGAATTCACCATCCTGCAGATCGGCAAACAATCCGTGCTGAGCAGTAATCGCTGGTTGCGCGGCAATCAGCTGTGCGGTCTTCCCCCAGAACAAATGGTGCGTTCCGGATTTCAATACAGCGGTTAATTGACCGTTTTTGTACACCAAACCACGTTGGTTTTTTGCTACAGTTATTGTTTTCATTTTTTCTTGTTTTTCAAATTCATAAATTAAGGAGCGGCCGACCTTCCGGATGTTCAGCGGAGCTGCGAAGTTGTTGTTCCGATCAGTTCCGGAGTCAGGAATCAACCACCGGAACGTTTTCTTTACAAGCCGTTCACTGCCCGGGCTTCCCATTCCGGCTGGTTTGTCACGAATGACGAACCAGCACGAAAGCGAGCCACTCCTTTTTTGTTTGTTAAAGCGTGTTTAAAAGACACGTGCCTGGTTATCACACCGAGGCGGTTACATGACTCTACCAACTGAGTTAAGTTGTTTTCGACAACTGCCGGATTCGAACCAGCGCCCTATGTACCAGGAGAAACAGCGTTCCGTGCAACTGGATACACTTCGGCAGGGCCTGGTGCACAATCTGGCGTCAAAACCAGGATCTCGTTTGCAAGGTGCTCATTTCCACTCCCAAAAAGGAGATTGAAATGTCAAACGATTTTCAAAGAACGTTGTTTGTTTCGTTTGACATGACAAAGATTTAGAGATATTGCGTAATTGTTTTGCGCACATAAAAAATAATCGGATAAAAATTACTAATCATTGAAAAACAGTGTTTTATATTTTGAAATAATTGACCAAAAACCGGAACAACGCAAATAGATTGCACACTTGATTTTCAACTTTGCATTGAAAACAGTAATTTTCAGCCATGCCGGTATCAAAACACGCTTTAATTCGTTACAAAACGATCGATAAATGTCTGCAAAACCGCTTCCGGAAATGGACGCTGGAAGACCTGGTGGAAGCCTGCGCAGACGCTTTGTATGAGTATGAAGGAGTAGGAGGAATCTCCAGGCGCACCGTTCAGCTCGACATTCAGAACATGCGCAGTGAAAAACTGGGCTACAATGCACCGATTGTGGTCATCGACCGGAAATATTATACCTACGAAGAAAAGGACTACAGCATCACCAACATTCCGCTGAGTGAGGGCGACCTGGACACCATGAAAGAAGTGCTGCATGTTTTGAAGCAGTTCAAAGGATTCGGTTATTTCCGCGAAATGCAAGATGTGGTGGCCAAGCTGGAAGGAAAAATACTGTCTTCGAACGGAGAACAGCGAGAGATTATCGAGCTGGAAACGAATCACCGCCTGCCGGGACTGGAATGGATTGACCCACTGGTGAAAGCCGTTCAGAAAAAAGTGGTGCTGGATATTCACTACCAAAGTTTCAAAGCGAAAACGCCTTCCGTGATGCGGGTGAATCCGTATAAACTGAAAGAATTTCGAAACCGTTGGTTTTTACTCTGTACCTTACACGATGAAAAGCGCGAGTATATCCTGGCATTGGACCGCATGAAATACGTGTATGAAAATTACCGCTTGCCGTTCCAGGAATGCTTTTTCGAAACGGAAAACTACTTCAAACCGTGTATTGGTGTCACGCGTTCCCTGAGTGATAAACCGGAACCGGTGATTTTCCGGGTGAGCAACCGGCATGCACCGTATGTGATTTCGAAACCGCTGCATGAATCGCAACAGATTGTGGAACAGGACGAACGCGGAGCAACCATGTCTTTGCATGTAATCCACAACTTTGAACTCGAAAAAGAATTGCTTTCCTACGGTGACGGAATTACGGTTCTCAGCCCGAGAAGACTGCGGAAGAACATCGAAAAACGCCTGCGAATCGGTTTGGAACATTATGAAATTATGACCAAGCGGAACGTGAAAAAGCAGGAAAGTAAACCGGATTCCGAATAAGATTCAACCAAACGGGAACTCGGCTGTACCTGTTTCTGTGAAAAATACAATGCTTCTTTTTTGCTTGACGGCTTTTGCGGGGTTCTCGCAAACAACAGACCGCTACTTGTATGAATACTATTTCAAGCGTTTGTATACGTATGAACCTGCCATGATGCGTGAAAACAAGATCGATTCCCTGGAAGTGGTTTCGTTTGAAAAACGAGGTGATGAAGTGACCTACCGGGGCAAAAAAGAACAGATAAGTTTCCGGCAAGACGGGCGACCGATCCGGCAGATTAACCGGGGAGATTATGGAAAGGATTCAACGGTTTCGGATTACAGCTACGACCGTTTGGGAAACCTGGTGGAATTCCGGCGGTGGATTCCGAAACGCATTAGTTACCAGGAAGACCGGGTGCTGGAACAGCAGTTTTATCAATACGAAAGCAACCAACTGGTAAAGGTGTTCAGCTATGCGATGGTAGATGGAAACAACTACCTGACGCTCCGTTTTTGTGATTCGCTAAGCTATTCTCAGGATCTTCAAAAGGTCACAATTATACATGGCAATGCCGATGGATCAAAAGTGATCTTCAACAAAACACCGAAATTCAGCTATCCTTTCAAGGCTCAAAATAATACCATATTCACCGCAACTGAGAAAAACCGATCTGATAAACCGGTCGACAAAGAAAGTTCCTGGTCAGTGTCCTGCACGTATCCCAACCCAGAATTGAAAGAAATCCAGTCCCGGATGAAAACGCCCTGTCTAAATCCTTCGGTTGTTCAGTCTTTTTATATGCTTCAATCGAAAAAAGCACTGAAAATAACGTATGACAGGGCGGCGTTTGGGTTATCGGCGGATGCTTTTTTTATTGATACGCTGGAGCAGCGACTGTTTGTTAAAAGCGACATGTATTTCCGCCAGCCAACTTCGCTGGAAGACCGCGAAACGAAAACACTTTCTACAGACCGCTACAATTTTCAAATGCAGTTGCTGATCTCCGAATCCGTTCGGGAATCAAACAGGGGATTCCGGGAAAATTCCCGCGACAGTTCCCAAACGTTTTATTTCTATTTCGACTTTGGGTTGCTGCAACGCAAGCTGCAATACATTTATCCGAGTTCTGTTCACCGGGAAATCCTTTATACAGACCAAACGGTTTTTACTGTTTTTGAGGAGCTGAAAAATGAACCGGTGGTTATTTTTGAAGACAAGGTAATCATCAAACAGCGGGATTGAAGCAAAAACCGTCGAATGATGGAATATTTTGGAACTTATTAACGGTCGCAATAGGTTGTTTTAAGCTGAAAACTGTAACTTTGATAGAAACAGAACAAAAATTACAGCGATGAACAAGCGAATTGAAGCGGCATTAAACGATCAGATTCAAAAAGAATCTTCTTCTTCTCAGTACTATCTGGCAATGGCTTCCTGGGCTGAAAACAACGGATTGAACGGGACGGCGAAATTTATGTACAAGCATTCTGACGAGGAGCGTCTTCACATGTTGAAACTCATCAAGTTTGTCAATGAGCGCGGTGGTGTTGCAATCGTTCCGGCTGTTCCGCAACCTCCGGTAGAATTTGATTCCCTGGAACGCGTTTTCGAATTGTTGCTGGAACACGAACTGATGGTGACTGAAAGCATCAACAACGTGGTAGACATCTGTCTGAAAGAAAAAGATTATTCGACACACAATTTCATGCAGTGGTACGTTTCCGAGCAGTTGGAAGAAGAAGCACTGGGTCGTGGAATTTTGGATAAATTGCGCCTGATCGGTGGTGACAAAGGAGGACTTTACCTCTTTGACCGCGATATGGAAACAATGGCTGCCGCTGCGGATAAAGCAGAAGCGAAAGCATAAGTTCTGATAACGAAACTTTTCAGTATCTTGTTCGTTGAATAAACGAAAAGAAAGAATAACGGATGCTCGTTCGATTAATAGGAATTGGAGCTATTGTTGCGTTTACTACTACCAGCGCGATAAGTCAAGTCTCGTATCGTTTTAGAAATTTTTCTATCAACGATGGACTCTCACAGAGTTCCGTGACGACTATTGTCCAGGATGACGTGGGGACTTTGTGGCTGGGAACGCAGGACGGGCTCAACCGTTTTGACGGACAGCAGTTTGAAGTATTCACTTCCGATGACACGCCGGGTCTGGCAAGTTCCTACATTCACTGTGGATTAAAAGACCAGTTCGGTGAATTGTGGTTCGGAACCGCCGACGGAATTTCGATTTACGATCCCAAAAAAGAAAGATTCCGCTCCCTGCTCGCTTCGGATGACAACAACCTCTCGATAGAAGGAATATCGGAAGAGTCTAACGGAAACATCTGGGTAGGTTCTTCCACGCACGGATTGGCAAAATACGACCGGAACTCCAAAAAAGTCACATTCCTGGAAGGATCACCTTCCAAGCGGATTCATTATATCCGTTTTGTAGCGAAGAACGAATTACTGGTTTCGTTCGAAGACGTAGGCGTTTATACATACAACCTGAAAACAGGAAAATGGAAAGCGCTGTCTCCGCAGAAAATGGAAAAAACCTGGCTGGTTTCGGATGTGGAATTGTTTTCTGAAAGCAGCTACATCCTTTCAAGTAACGCCGGATTGTGGCTCTTCGATGTGAAGACCGGCAAGCTCTTTCCTTTCCTGGACTTTATCGGAAAAGACTACGGTATCGAAGAGTTTTCGGATGTGTATGTCAAATCGACCTCGGAATTCTACATTGCAACGGTCAATAACGGCTTGATCAGTGTGAGCAATGGCAAAGAAGGCTACCGGATCACGTTCAGCAAAAAAGATATTTTCCGAAAAAACGGAATCCTCTTCAACGAACTGAACGAATTGTTCTGCGACGGAAACGGGACGGTTTGGATTGGAACGCTGCGTGGTTTGAGCGCTTTTAATCCGAAAAATGACGAGTTTTTTGGTGTTGGCCCGGCCGCAAATCTGAGCCAGGGATTGCCATCGGAGAGTGTTTGGGGTTTTGCCGAATCTCCGGATCTTTCCAAAATGTACATCGCAACCGATTTTGCCGTTTCGGAACTGGATCGGAAAACCGGTCTGTTCAAACATTACTACATTTCCAAATCAGACGATTACAACGAAAAAAGCATCGTTTCCGTTCACCTGCTGGACAAAGAACACCTGCTGGTGGGGGCCAATGACGGCTTATATGAACTGACGATTCAAAACGGAAAGGGAAGTTTCAAAAAGATTACCTATAAAGGAATCGCAAATCCTTCGGCATTCCAGAAGGTCTACGAAATTACGCCCTATAAAAAAGACCAGTTTTTCCTGGCAACGAAAGGCGGCGTATTGTTATTTGACCGGAAATCCGGCAACTTTACACCCTTTGTCTACGATCCCTCGAAGCCCAAAACCACGATTGGTGCAGGAGTTTGCCGTGTGGCATACCAGGGATTGAACGGTGAATATTATTTTGCTACGGGAGTCGGCGGAATCAACCTGCTGCAAACAGACCGGAACGGAAAGCTCCGGATTGTACCTTATGCCTTGAATAAATCCATTCTGAAAGCAAGCCGCGATGTGATTTCCACTATTTACCAGGAAGACGAATCCACACTTTGGCTCGGCTCATCCGGTTCGGGATTGCTAAAACTGGATCTGAAAACAGGTAATGTGACCGCTTTTACCCGGAAACAGGGGCTTCCGAACAACTTTGTATACGGAATCCTGCCGGATAAAAAAGGAAACCTGTGGCTGAGTACCAACAAAGGACTTTGCCGCTTTAACATCGCACAGCAGCGCTGCACCAATTACTCCGAAGTGAATGGCTTGATGAGCAACGAGTTCAATACCGGAGCCTATTTTCTTTCCGGAACGGGAGAAATGTCTTTCGGGGGAATTGAAGGATACAACTTCTTCAATCCGGTAGTGATGGAGGAACGGAAGGAGCAGATCTATGTGAATTTCCTGAAATTCCGCTTCGACGACCACTGGCTGCGTCCGGGAGATAAAGACGCACCGTTCCAGGAGGCCTTTTCCCTGCAGTCCGATATCAAACTGGGGTACCACGAACGCAGCTTCACGATCCGGTTTATCCCTACAGATTTGATTAACCGGGATTTGCTCCAGTTTAAATACGAACTGGAAGGACTCGATGAAGGATTTGTATACCTCGGTTCCGCCAGCGATATTCACTTCACCTCCCTGACTCCGGGATCTTATGCGCTGAAAGTGTATGTGCGCCGGGTAGACGGAGACTGGGTTCAGGCAAGTTCACAGATGAGCATTGAAGTAGCCGCTCCTTTTTGGTGGAAGTGGTGGTTCTGGCTGATCGTGTTGGTATTCCTGACGATTTTCATCCTGGTGTTTATCCGCTCACGCATTGATTTGGCGCGCAGAGACCAGGTGCGTTTGGAAATGAAAATTGTGGAACGGACGAAGGAAATCCGGGCTCAAAACCTCAAGATTGAATCCCAAAAGAAAGTCATCGAGGAAGAAAAAAACAAGGTTGAAGAACAACGGAGATTACTCCAGATCGAAAAAGATAAAACGGAAAGCCTGTTGCGGAACATCATCCCGGAGTCGACGGCTGAAGAGTTGAAAACCAAGGGGCGTGCTTCGGCAAGAGCCTACAAAACAGTTTCGGTATTGTTCACGGATTTTGTCGGATTTACTCGAATTGCAGAAGGATTGAAACCGACCGAGTTGGTCAATAAGCTGGATGTTTATTTCCGGAAGTTTGATGAGATCATCGTACGCAACAACCTCGAAAAAATCAAAACAATCGGGGATGCCTACATGTGTGCAGGAGGAGTTCCGGTGCGCAACAACACCAACCCGATCGACGCTGTTTTGGCCGCGCTCCAAATCCAGGATTACATGGCGCAGTTGAAATACGATGCCATTGCAAATGGAACCGAATACTGGGAATTGCGCCTGGGAATCAATACCGGGGAAGTAACGGCGGGAGTGATCGGTTCGGAGCGATTGGCCTATGATATCTGGGGAGCAACGGTGAACCAGGCACAGCGGATGGAAATGATGGGCGAACCGGGACGGGTAACCATTTCCGGATCTACGTTCAAACTCATCGAACCGTATTTTGAATGTACCTACCGCGGAAAGGTCAAAACCAAAAGCAAAGGACTGGTCGAAATGTTTACGGTCGAACGGATCAAACCGGAACTCTCCGTGAAAGGAGAAGGATTGTTCCCAAATGAGCGTTTTCAGCAGATTGTGAACCTGCACTTGTACAGTAGCATCAACTATTACAAGGCGGAACGACATATTATTAAAGTACTGGAGAAAGGATTGTCGCCGATGCTGCACTACCACAGTATTGACCATACCAAAGATGTAGTGCGCGCCGTAGAACGTTATGCCTTATTGGAAGGTGTGACCGATGAGGGTCTGTTTTTGCTGAAATCTGCAGCGACCTATCACGATGCCGGATTTGTGGAAAGTTATGAAAAGAACGAACCGATCGGGGCGCGGATGGCAGAAGAAATACTACCAAAATATGGTTATTCCGACCAGCACATTTCGCAGATTAAGGAACTCATTTTCGTGACGCAGATCCCGCACCAGCCGAAAAACAAACTGGAACAGATTATTTGTGATGCGGATCTGGATTACCTCGGAAGAGATGATTTCCACGAGATCGCAGACCGTTTGCGCAGAGAATTGCGCGAACACGGAAAAATCAACAGCGACCGCCAGTGGGATCAGATGCAGATTGCCTTCCTGAACATGCACAAGTACTTTACTCCTACGGCGATTGCCAGCAGACAAGCCAAGAAAATGCAAAACCTGAAAGAAGTGGAAGAACGTCTGGCGCGGGATGAGTATAAAGATTAATTCTGCCGAATGCGTATCTTTGAAAAAAATAGAACGATGAAGAAACTGGTTGTATTTGCGGGATTATCTCTGGCGCTTTTCAGTTGTGGGAAAAATGAGGCCGTACCTTACATCTCCCTGGAGGGAACTTCCTGGAGATGGGTGTCGACTACCAATGACAGCACGTTTTTCGAAGACACGGCTTCTTCCACAAAAACGCAACTTCTGACATTCATCGACTATAAAACATTCGACTGGAAAAGAAACGACACGGCTTTTGCCAGCGGAACGTATCTCTACGGAATGAAGCAGTCTGTTTTGATGGGCAAGAAAAAATTTATCGCAAACTTTTCGGGTGTGCAAACACCATTTATCCTGACGCGAAATGTAGACACTTTGTGGCTTCAGGAAGATAAAGCGACGGGCGGCGTACGATTCCGTTATTTCAAAAACTAAGATCAGCTACCGGACGTTTTTCCGGTACAGAAGAAAATAAAAAAGGAGGCCGACCGGCCTCCTTTTTCGTATAAATCAATTGTTATTAACTAAACAAAACGCTTGAACCGTATTTCCCGGCAACCGGGTTTACGATCAGTGTCGGGATTTGAGCATCATTAGTCAGAATGTACTGCTCGTGGTTTGCGGTGATGACTCCCAACATGTTGTTGCGGTTCAGGTTCATGATTGCGATCAGATCAGCATCCAGGGAAACGGCGTGTTTCACTACTTCTTTATCAAATCCGCTGGTAGGAACTACTTTCGTTGTTACATCAATTCCTCTTTCGTGGAAAAAGCGCACCGCAAACTGGATGTTGGCTTTTACCTGGTGGCGCAGAAATTCATCCGTTTCATCCGGAGTAATCACGTGCACGCGGGATTTGAAATATGTGGCGATATTGGCAACGTATGCCAGTTTTTGCTTGGTTTCCTTGTTCAGATCCAGCGGAACAACGATGTCGTCGTACCCTGTTTCTTTAATCGGTTTTTCCTGGACAACAATGAACGGAACCGTTGAATGCGTAATGACTTTCAGGGCGTAGCTTCCGGTAATGTGCTGCCACCCGGTTTGCCCGTGAGTTCCCATGAAGATCATTTCTGCCTGGTTTTCAGAAGCGAAATCGCCGATATCGTCAAAAATATTCCCGACGCGTACAGACGGAGTGATTTTAATTTCTCCTTTGTGATTTTCAACAATTGCGTTCAGCTTTTCTTCCGCCTCACCGATCGCCTTCTCTTTCGCTACAACATGCAGCAGTAAAATCTCCGCACCGGTTGTTTTTGCCGTATTAATCGCGTGATTCAGAGCATTTTCCGCAACTGAAGTAAAGTCATGTGGAACAATAATGGTCTTTTTTTCCATAAGGAGTTTTTGTGGGTTTTATATAGTAGTGCAAATGTAATCAAAGCTTTAGAAGCAGGAATCCATTTCTTAACTCAATATTAAAAATAAGACGTTAATAAAACAATAAGTCGTGCTTTTTTCTCACTTTTGCTAGGATTACGCTACTTTTGCAGGTAGTATTAAAATGAAGAAAAGATGCCAATAATCGGGAAATTGCTCAAAAAGACTACCGAGTTTTCAGCAAGAAGAAATGCACTGAAGGGACTGGATTTCAAAGATCAGTTGAAAGTACTTTCAAAGCTTTTAAAGACAGCTGAAGAAACAAAGTTTGGTTATCACTATGATTTCCAGTCCATACTTGATTCGGAGAACATGGTGGAGGATTTTCAGAAAGCCATTCCGATTCGTGATTATGATCAGTTTTACCAAACCTGGCTTCACCGCTGTTTGGACGATGAGTCGGACGTAATTTGGCCGGGAAGAATTAAGTATTTTGCCCTTTCTTCCGGAACAACCGGATCGCCGAGTAAGCGCATTCCCGTTTCCAAGCAGATGATCCGCTCTTTTCAGCGAAATACGATCAAGCAGTTCACCGCAACGGCAGATTTGAATTTGTCTGACGGATTTTACCAGAAATCATTCCTGGCAGTCGGAGGTTCTTCCAAACCGGAGAAACATTCCAAACATTTCGAAGGAGATTTATCCGGGATTTTGAAAAAACACACGTCGGTGGTCTTACTTCCGCTCACGAAACCGGATCCGGAAACTGCAGCAATCAAAGACTGGAATAAAAAGCTGGACCGCATCGTGGAAAAAGCGCCGGAGTGGGATATCAGTACCATTGCCGGAATTCCAAGTTGGTGCATCATGCTGATGGAGCGCATCATTGAAAAATACCAGGTGGAAACGATCCACGATATCTGGCCAAACCTGGAATTATACCTGTCGGGCGGTGTGTATGTGGAACCTTATTTAAAGCGCTTTGAAAAAGTATGTGGTAAGAAAGTCCACATTCTGAATACATACCTCGCTTCGGAAGGATATTTTGCTTATCAGAAAAGAGCCGAAAGCGACGGAATGCAGCTCTTGTTGAAATCGGGTATTTTCTTTGAGTTTGTGCCGTTTAACAGGGATAATTTCGATGAATACGGAAACCTGAAGCCTGAAGCCAAAGCGTTAACGGTAGATGAGGTTACCACGAAAGAAGATTATGCACTGGTGATTTCCACCAATGCCGGATTGTGGCGCTACCTGGTGGGCGATTTGGTTCAGTTTGTGGATCTGGAAAGACGTGAAATCCGTATCAGCGGCCGCATCAAACAATACCTGAGCCTTGTCGGTGAACATTTGTCGCTCGACAATATCAACATCGCTATTATGAAAGCCGGAGAAAAGCTCAATGTGGCTATTCCGGAATTCTGTCTGTATGCCAATTCGGAAGAACAGCGCCATTACTGGTGTTTCGGAACAGACAAACCGATGGACAGCGACCTGGTAATGAGTACGGTTGACAAATACCTGTGCGAATTGAACGATGATTACGCTTCTGTCCGAAAATACGACACGTTGAAGTCGCCGGTTTCCTACCAAACAGATGTGACCAATTTCTACCAGTTTATGGAAGAAAAAGGGAAGCTGGGGTCGCAAAACAAATTTCCGCGTGTGATGAATGAGCATCAGGCGCAGGAGTGGAGGTTGTTTCTGAATGTGTAGGATATCGTATTAAAAACGGCTTGTATCCCCAGTAAACACTGAGGGTTCGCAATATGGCGATATGGCAGTTTGGAGCCTAAAAACCGGGCTTCTTCCGGGGATCAAATGACAAGCGAATCAAGCGGTTATTCCTTTTTTCAATTCCCGCTCACGCTGTTTTGCCTTGTAAATCGCATTGGCAATCACCACCAGAATGATCATTGCAGAACCGGCATAGAAATTTCCATTCAGCAATTCATCTTCGTGTAAAATCGGAATGGCCAGCAAAATAGTATAAACCGGCTCCAGGTTAATGCTCAGTGAAACCGTGAAAGCACCCAATCGTTTCATGACCTCAATAGTGGCAATGAATGCGAAAGAAGTACAGCAAACTCCCAGGAACAACAACCAGCCGAAATCGCCCCACGTCATTTCAAACAAACCCGAATCCAATTTTCCGTTATACAACAGCATCCCGGAAAGGAATACCAACCCGATTCCCATTTCGTGCAGGGTGATAGCAGAGGACGGAACCTCTTCCGCCAGTTTCGCATTGAAAACCGAAAAAAGAGCTGCCATCAACGCTGCTGATAAACCGATTGCCAAAGCCAGGTATTGGGTTTCGTTGAAATCGTCAGAAACGAAATAGATCCCGAAAATAACCAGCAGCCCGAAGAGAAATTCAACCGGAGAAAACCGCTTTTTGAATACGAGCGGTTCCAGCCAGGTAACATGCAGGGTGGTGGTGGATAAACACAGAATCCCCAGGGAAGCAGTCGACAATTTAATAGAAGTGTAAAAACCAATCCAGTGCAGCGCCACGATGATTCCGACGCCGAAAACTTTCAGCAGGGTTTTCCGGTTCCGGATTCGCATCGGCATTTTCAGCAGGTAAAGCCCGATCAGCAACGAGAGGAAGGCAATCAAAATACGGTGCCACACCAGGTATTGCGCATCGATTCGGATCAATTTTCCTAAAATGCCGGTGAACCCCCACATAAAAATAACGAGGTGCAGTAAAATATGGTAACGGAACTTCTGAAACATGCCGCAAAGGTAGAGCTAATTCAGCGCTTTACTTTGTTTTGCTGCACAAAATCTGCGAATACTTTTTCCATTCGGAAGCGCATTCCTAACCCCGGGTTTTTTTATTGAAGTAGCTCAGCCCTTGGTGCTCTTTTATTGCCCACCAAGGCGGGAAGGTTTGTACCCGGAAACGTGCACGAAACTGCATCGGTTAAAATCAGTGGGTGATAACCATTTTCCGGAATGTTTTTTTGCGCCCGAAACGGAAAGTCGTTTGAATAGTGTTCGTGTATTTGTAGAAATTGTGTCGTTTGTAAACCGTGGAATGAACACGAAGCCGGTTTCCGGATGGGCTGAAGCTCAGCTGTTCATTTACGGTATATCCTTCTTTCCCTCCCTGAGCAGCGATCCAATCCGAGCTAACGATTTGATGAAGCCGTTTGTCGACCGTGAAATGATAGAGCCGGTACACATCGTATTCGGGGAGGTGCTCGAATAAGGTGAACAAAAAGACTGAATCCAGGTTCTTGTGATCGAAAAAATAATACGTGTTGGACGAAGAGGAATAGATCGTAGTTTGTTCATAAACAGAAATATTCACGTGCATTTGGTCAAACCATTTTTGAAAAAAAGTACTTCCGACCGGTTTCAGTTTCCGGTAGTTTATATTGCTTAAATGATACTGGTTTGCTCTCACCCGGCTGTTCCGTATGATGTAATCTATTGGGAAAGAATCTGTTGTTCCGTGCGATTTTTCTTTTTGAATTGAAGCAATTTCCGGGCCCTTATCTGCGTTTCTATTGATAACCGGATTAGTATAAGAAAACCATAAAAACACCATGACAAAAGATACAGCCAGGAAACTTTTTTTCTTGAGGAGCGTTTGTTTTTCCATATTCTTCAATTTCTATGTTCCTCCCGGTAAATGGGGAGGAAATCCAGGGAACGGGTTATAAATTATCGGAATAAAGATATAAAAGTTTACAATAATGAGCAATGTATGTAAATAAAGTTACACGAAAAAGCGCACACTTTTACCACATGATACATCGTGGTGAGATAGTAGAAAGAGTTGTGCGCGACAGTGGTATTCCGCTGACGAAAGTAGCGAAGAAAATGGGGAAGAGTCGCCGGTGGATTTACAATGTTTTTGAAATGCCGGATTTGTCGCTCGACCTGGTGCTGGAATTCGGAAAAATACTGCATTATGATTTCTCGGATGAAATTCCCCAGATTGCAAACCGCACAAGTATTATCAACGACCGGGATATTCCGTACGGAGTAAACAAAGTGGAGTACTGGAAAAACAAATACTACCGGCTTCTGGAAGAATACAATGAATTGCTGAAGAAAGATTCAAAAGATAAGTAATACGGTTTGGGATCGCTCAAAGGGTTGAAATTCGAAATTCTTCTACAAGATAAATCGTTTTATTCCCTACCTTTGTGTTAAATCTTTGTTTATGTCACACATCATCACACTGAGCGATTTTATTATGGAACGCCAAGCAGAATTTCCGGGTTCTTCCGGTGAATTGTCGCGGATTTTGAACGATATTTCAATTGCTTCGAAAATTGTTGCAAGAGATGTTCGAAGAGCCGGTTTGGTAGACCACATTCTCGGATCTCAGGGAGATGTGAACGTACAGGGAGAAGAACAGCAGAAACTGGATGTCGTTGCAGACACTCAGTTTATCAAAGTATTTGAATCCAGTGGTGAAATCTGTGGAATCGCTTCCGAAGAAAACGACGATTTTCTGGCATTTACCGCTCCGCGCGCTCAAAACGGAAAATACATTGTATTGTTCGACCCGTTGGATGGTTCTTCCAATATTGACTGCAATGTGTCGATCGGGACGATTTTTTCCATCTACAAACGCGTTTCTGAAAAAGGAACTCCGGCTACACTGGAAGACATGCTCCAGAAAGGAACGCAGCAAGTTGCAGCGGGATATGTACTCTACGGATCATCTACCATGTTGGTTTACACCACCGGACATGGCGTAAACGGATTTACACTAGATCCTTCCATCGGGGAATTCTGTTTGTCGCACCCGAACATGCGCATGCCGGAGAACGGCCGCATTTATGCGATGAACGAAGGAAATATTCATGAATGCGAACAAGGCGTGAAAGATTACATTTCTTTCTGCCAGGAAGTTCAGGAAGATGGAAGACCTTATTCCGGAAGATACATCGGATCGTTGGTGGCGGATTTCCACCGAAACCTGATCAAAGGCGGAATTTACATTTACCCGGTAACAAACCAAAGTCCGAAAGGAAAACTGCGTTTGCTGTACGAATGTAATCCGCTGGCTTTTGTAGCGGAACAAGCGGGTGGAATGGCAACAAACGGAACAGATCGCATCCTGGATCTTCAGCCTGCACAACTGCACCAGCGTTGCGGATTTTTCACCGGTTCAAAGCAAATGATGGAAAAGGCAATCGACTGCCTGGAGAAAGCACGAAAGCAGCATGCTTAGATGTTTTTGGATTTCCGGAAAATAGAAAACCTGCATATTTTATTGTGGCTGCTCAAAGACATCTGCTGGGCGGCTGATTTGAAATGGATGGGAACGTTTATGATCCTTCCGACTATTTCCGTGGCGATCTGGCTTACCTGGAAATTGCGCAAATCCTATTCGGAACTGATGCACAACCTGGCGGTTATTCTCTGGGTCATGGCAAATGCCACCTGGATGATCGGCGAGTTTTTCTTCGATGACGGTACGCGTCCGATGGCTTTGGTGTTTTTCGCGCTGGGACTGATGTTGCTGTTTGTTTTTTATGGACGCGAGTTGGTTTTAAAGCTGCGTTCAAATAACAACGGAACCGCCGGAGTTTAATTCCCCCGGACGTAATATTGCGGAATTACGTCCAACCCACACAAGCATAGGATCCAAGCAATCAGCCTTGGGATAGTACGACTTCCGGATAACAAGTACGGATTTTCGCAACAAACAACCCGCTGACTTTCACGTTATTTGCAGAAACAAATCACCCATTATGCGATTACTTATCTGCCTGCTCACATGTTCCATCCTGATCCTCCCGTCCTGTACCATCGAAAAAAGAGCCTTTCGAAAAGGGTACTATATTTCGTGGAACAGATCGTTACCGAGGGAAAAATCATCCTCGAAAGAAGAAGCAAAAGAATCAGAACCGCTTGCCCGTGAAAGCATTTCCAAAGATACAACTCAACTGAAAGTACCTGAACCGGCGCAGGAACCGTGTCTTGCTGAAAGCCTGGAAAAAACAGATACAACACAATTGGCAGAACAGACTCCGGAACCGGTTGCAGAGAAAACCAGGATGACTCAGGTGTATTCGGAAGAAGCATTGTTCGAACGTTTGAGCCGGGCGGTGGAAAGCGTGAAAGAACAAGTGAAGGAGAGCCGCCAAACAGAAGAGGAAGAAGCACCGAAACGAAAAGTGAACCTGTTTGCACTGAATGCATTTGTGCTTGCGATCGGGTATGTGATTCTCGCTTTTGTTGCATTCGAAGGTAGCGGAAGCGGAGTCAATTTCGCCATTATGGGAATTGTGGTCTGCTTGTTCACTGCGATTGCCTTTGCGGTGATTGGATTGGTGAAATGGCGACGCAACCGGAGCGGTTTTTGGGGAACCTTTTTCGCGCTACTGGCCCTGATAGTGCTTGTAACCGGAAGCCTGGTATTTTTCGTTTATGCCATGAGCAATTCCAGTTTCGGATAATGGAAGAACCTATTTCATCGTATTGACAAAAGTAATTTGTGGTAGAAAACGTGCGGTCTGATCGTCTTTGAAAGCGAGGCTTTTGTTTTCGAGTAATTGTTCGTTCAGCGGAGGCATCACAAGCGTATTCCCAGCTTCCAGCATGCGGTTTTCGGGTTGTTTCAACACGTATTGAACGATGGTAACCGTGTCACGGATAATGCTCGATGCAGAACGAAGCACCGGAATTTCCTTCGTAATGGTATCGTGAATAATCTGAACGGAAGTAGCTGGATTGGTAAACGAAACCTGCAATGGATTTTCAGAAAAATTCAGGTTCAGAGACCGCGATTTTCCGGGTTGAACAACAAAAAACACCAACAGCAAACAAGCCGCACCAATCAGTGCCTGGTAGAGTGGGATGGTTCGGGAGAACATCCCCTTTTTTTCCGGCTTCAGTACCAACGGAAGCGGATCGGGTTCCGGGTATTCCAGGTCGGAAACAGCACCCAGCACCTTTCGCTGCAAGGTATATTCGGCTTCGGTGAGGTGTTTCAATACAAAACGTTTCTCCTCTTCCGAAAGCGCTTCAAAAGATGTTGATTCAATGAGATCAACTAATCGTGCATCTTGCTCTTCCATATCAAATCAATTTAAATAAGGTTGTTTCAAAACTCGGGTCGTAAGGCTTCAGTTCTTCCGTGATCTTCCGGGTCGCATAAAACAGGCGCGATTTCACTGTGCCAAGTGATGACTCCGTGATTTCTGCAATTTCATTCAGTGAAAAATGTTCGAGGTAGCGCAATACAAAAACCGACTTATGGTGGAGTTCCAGGTTGTCGATGCTTGTTTGCAACGCCTTCAGAAACAAGTTTTTCTCCAGCTCACTGTCGCTCAGAACTGCTTTTTCGTGTGCTTGCGTGTGCAGCGAAACCGTTTTCCCATGATGGCGGTAAGCCGTTTTGCACATGTTGGATGCAATGGCGAAAATCCAGGAGTAGAATTTCTTTTCGGGGTCGAACAAATGCTTTTTTTCCAGCAGTTTCAGAAAGATTTCCTGTACAAAATCCTGGGCAAGCTCCGTGTCGCGGTTCAGCATTTTGATAAAATAGCCCAGCAGTTTCTTGCTGTATCTCCGGTGAAGCTCCATCAATGCAGGATGAGAGTGATGGTTCATGACCTGAACCATCAACTCTTCGTCGCTTTGTTTATGATGTAAACTGCTCACTTGTTTCCGTTGTTCGCTTTTTTAGTTTTGTTGAAAAATCCACCGGATCAACCGCGTTTAGTTTTGAGCGGGTTTACCGGTTTTATTCTTTGTCAGCAACTGATTGATTTCGTCTTGCTGTCCGTTTTGCTGCGCAATTTTTAAAAGCAGGCTTTCCAGGTGCTGTTTTTTAGCCGTTTCCTCACTTTCGGCATACTGCTGGTAAAGCTTGATCATGGAAGGAAGGTACATTCCGTTCAGTTCTTCCCCTTTCAAATCCCCGATGTTGTAAGAGAAAATTTGCTCCAGGTAATCCAGCAGGTAGCGTTTCTCATAGTTTCTGCGGATAATGCTCAGGTTATCGAAATCCGTTTCGCTGTATTTATAGGCCAAACCGGTCAGGAATAACTTGTCGCCAAAATCCTTCTCGAAAGAATGAATCGTTGTGGCAGAAACATAAACCGGTCTTTTACCTTTGAAAAAATGCGCGAAAATGCGGTTCACATATGCCGTATACTCTTCCTCTGTCTCCGGAGTTTTCAAATCCAGTTTGTCGTAACCCAACTCCTGGAACAAGCGGTTGCGGTAGTCATCGATCAGGATCAAAGAAGTATTGACGACCGTAACATCTTTCCGGAAATTTTTCACCGTCTGGATGAGCCAACCGGCGTAGGTATCGTTGTCTCCGGCAGTAAACAAAATCGCGTTTTCATCCAGTTCCGAAAGTACATTGTAGCCCCAGTTGAGGATTCCGGAAGAAAGCTCATTGCTTTTGAACAATTCGTTGCAGTATTTTTCAAAACCACTTTTATTGAATGTGAGCAGGTAATGGATCACCATTTCACCGAAAAGACGTTCATCGTTCGGGTTGATTTCTGCTGCCTTCAGCAGGTTGTCTGCCGGACCGGTCACTCCCTGTTCGATGTAAGCAAGATAGTAGGATTCGAAACTGGCCGGGTATGCCTTTTTTACATCGGCAATAATCGCATGACACAAATCATCGTATTTCTGACGAACTTCCGGGTTGTCGTAGCTGAGATGCCGCATGGCGCGTGCTGCCATGTAGTAATTCGTCCACGCAATTCCGTTTTTCTTGTTTTTATCAATTTCAGCTTTCCACGCTTTGATCTGCCCTTCATACCAGGGTTTTTCCCGCATTTCTTTCGCAATGCTGTAAACGGTTTCGGGTTTTTGTCCGTACACCAGGAACGAGCCTAAAAGAACGATGCTAAAAAGAATTTTTTTCATGTTTACAAGTTAAATAAATCCGTGCACGTGATTTGGGTTTCTAAAAGGATTACTCAGCGGAGTTTAAAAGGTTCAGGGGGAATGGAAATTTTTTTTGAAACAAGGTCTTTTTCAAGTAGAAAAAGACGAATAGACATAGCTTGTCCCGCAATGGCGGGATGTCTATTTACCCAGTGACAGCAAGGGATTCAGAACATAAAACCGCAAACAAAAAGACCTCTGCAGCAATGCAGAGGTCTGACTATAAAAAGAAACAAGAGTAGAAAGGTTTAGTGACCGTCTTTCACAAACGACTTTCTTCCACCTTTTCCGCCTGATGTAATTTCGATCATATAATACCCGTTTCTCAATTGTTCCACGTCGATCAGTGCGTTTTCCAGGTTCCCGCTTTTCACTTCTTTTCCGTCCATGCTGATGATGCGGAATGTTCCTGAATCCAGGCCGTTAATTTTCAGGTAGCTGCTGGAAGGATTCGGGAACAGGGAAAAGTCAAGTGCGTCATCGAGTTCTCCCAAACCAAGCGTTTTCCCTTCACAGGAGAAGTGCTGGTCGTTATAGAAATCCTGGATATAGTCCGCAACCTGAAGCAAGCTGTCGATACTTCCTAAAAAAGTTCCGGCCTGACTTCTGGCAAAGATAGCGGCGTGGTTGTAACAGAGCACTGCTCCCGGGTTAAATGTTTCTGCTTGCTGGGCGGTAACGGATCTGCGGTCTCCGGGAGCATTACTGATTCCGCCATTGCCATTGAATTCATTCCATCCGGAAAGACTGTCAATATCATAATACAGGTAGTTGGTCGGCTGGTTATTTCCGTCGAGCATCTGAGAACCGTCCGGAAGCAAACCGTTCAATACGTTATGAAATTCCAGGGGAGTACTCATAAAGGAAAGGTACGAAAGAATCACGTTGGAATTCAATGTTCCGTCCAGGGTTAAAAACCCGGTAGCAGGAGGATTGACACCGTATCCCGGTTTTCCGGAAAAAGGCTCATCCATGAAATCTCCGTTGTAGGCATATGCCAGATTTCGTGCAGGGTCGGTTCCGATGTAATCGTCAAACGGATTTCCCAGGTCGAAATCGACATAGTGCCCCAGGTGAAACCCGGTCAGAGATACCGTTCCGCGGTTGAAAGCAGTTGTTTGAACAAAAACCGTATTGTTCAGCGCTTCGTTTCCGGGAACATCGTATTGGTAGAACATCATGTGCACTTCGATACCGATCGGATCTGTTGCGGAAGCATGGACTCCTCTGCTGTCATTCACAATCGTGTAAACAGCTTTTTCACCACGAATCAACGGATAATCTCCATCCAGCGGTTCATACAGCTGATCTCCGTCGCGGTCATAGAAAGGTGCGAGCAAGGCACTTTCCCCGTTTCCGGAATTTCCGTTCCCCGGCCATTCTGCGATAGGCCCCGGAACAACATAACCCGCATCCATCCAATGAGCAATATGCTGGTCAACTTGTGCCTTGGAAACCTCCCAGATAGAAGTCAGGTATTTGTTGATGTAGGAAGAGTTGGCGTAATTTGCCGGGTTTGACAAGTAAGGCCCCGGAGCAAAATCAGAATCGAGCGTGGTAGAAATAGCTCCTTTGATTTGTCCGTTGACATCCGTTCCGGTTGCCATCAGCGTGATTCCGAAAATCGAACTTACCAGGCTGTCTTTGGGAACAAAATACCCGCCAAATCCGTTTCCGGTTGAATTTTGTGTAGGATCGTGAAAGAACACGCCGTTATTTGAAACAAGGTATTTGACATTGGAATTGGATGTGGACAAGGTGATGCTGCCTTGTCCCCAAACGAGCCCTGCGGTGCACAGGCTCAAGATAGAAGTAATGATTGTTTTCATAAATTCGGTTTTAAAGTGATTTCCAGATTCAACGCAGGGCATCTTGCGAAGGTTGAACGGAATGGGAGTCTATTGATGGAAAGGACTCGCTGGCAAATTCTGCGGTCCAATTGGTTGATTAAATGAAAAATACAGTTGAAGCAGTAAAAGGAGGTGAAAAACCGGGAAATAAAAAAAGGGCGTGAATTTCACGCCCTTGATTGGTAAGCAAACTATAAAAAGGTTAAATCGGATCTATAGAAAGCACTTTGATTACTGGTTTTAATGAATAACTTCCGTTTCCTTGTGTCACAATACTGTTCTGAGCATCAAAATCCAAAAAAACCTGGTATGCCTGGTTCGGTGCGAAATCCGATTTGAGATTGATCTTCAATCCGGATTGTTGTGCAGAAGGTGTTGCAAGCGGATAAGAAACACTGTCTACCATGACCGTATTTTGATTTCCCAAAATCAGCCTCAACTGATTCAGTCTTCCTGCCGGAAATACACCGACATCTACCAGCGTTGCCGAAACATCGTTTTGAAGTGTCAGCAAATCATAAACACCGGCATTAGTCGGAAGCGATACCCAGCCTTCACCACTAACGTTCACCTGAACCTGCAATACCTCCACATTTACCTGTTGGAAATCGCCGGGTGCATCTACCATCTTCACAGTCATACGACTTTTCCCCACATCCTTTTTGCACCCGGCCGAAAACGCTAACAAACCCACAGATACCAACACCACCAAATAGACCGTTTTCATACATTTCATCTTGTTGGGAATCTACTTTATAAAAGGTATGCCAAAAATCAAAATCCCTTGATTTACGGGGGTTTTTAAAAACAAAGCAGGTTTATTTTTTTCATTTTGAAAAAAGCAGTTTCGAAATGAAAATTTAACGGATAGAGTACATGTGCTATGCGCAAAACAGTTCTTAATTCCTTATCTTTGCACATCCTGAAATTTTTCAGGATTCAAGGGGGTACAGTGCGCTGTGTCCCCTAAAGTGTTTATTCGACAGCAGAACCAATGGAACAGACGCAATTTTTACAACTCTTCAAAAAACTCAAAGGATTAGACGAAACAGCCAACCTGTTGCAGCAGGCAGAAATCCGGATTCACTGGAAAGGACTCATTGGTTCATCCAAATCCATCGCAGCAGCTTCTGTGTGTGAACAGGTACCTGGAAATCACCTCTTCATCCTGGAAGACAAAGAATCCGCAGCTTACTTTTTAAACGACCTGGAACAATTGTACCCGGAGAATAAGCACATTTTGTTTTACCCGGCATCCTACAGAACACCATACCAGCTGGAGGAAACCGATAACGCCAATGTGGTTGCACGTGCCGAAGTACTGGAAAAGATCAACTCCGGGAAAAACACCTGGGTGATTACGTACCCGCAAGCTTTGTTTGAACGTGTCCCGACACAGAAAAAACTATCAGAAAACACGATGCGTGTGGAACGGGGAAAATCCTATTCCATCGATTTCTTCAATGAATTATTACTGGAATACGGTTTCGAACGGGTAGATTTCGTATACGAACCCGGACAGTTTTCCATTCGAGGGGGAATTGTCGATATTTTCTCTTTCTCCAACGACCAACCGTTCCGCGTGGAATTTTTCGGAGATGAGGCAGAATCGATCCGGACCTTTGATCCTGTGTCTCAGTTGTCGATCAATACGCACACCCATTTTTCCATCGTTCCCAATGTTCAGCGACAATTGGTTTTGAATGGAAACGGCACGTTCCTGGAGTTTATCGGGAAACAAACAACCGTGTGGCTGGCTTCGAATGACTTGGTGAAAGCCGCTTTGGAAAAGGATTACGAGAAGGCAGTAAAAGTCTACGATCAACTTCCAAAAAATACCGTGAAGCACAGCCTGCCAAGTGAGTTGTATGTGCATCCTTCCGACTGGAAAGAACAGATTCAGCAGCATTCCATCGTGGAATTCGGCCCGGAATATGCATTCAAATCGAATGATGTGATCGCCTTTGAAACGTTGCATCAACCGACGTTCAACAAAGATTTCGACTTGCTGAAAGACGATTTGACGGCACGTAAAACCGCCGGAGCAACGAATCTCATTTTCTCCAACCAGCCGAAACAGATTGAGCGTCTGTACCAGATTTTCGAAGATATCGGTGCGGAAGTAGAGTTCCAGCCGATGAACATTGCGCTCCACGAAGGATTTATCATTCCGTCGCTGAAGCTGGTTTGTTACACGGATCACCAGATTTTCGAGCGCTACCACCGTTTCAAACTCAAGGAAGGTTTTCGTCAGGCCAAGCAGGCATTGACTTTGAAGGAAATCTACAACCTGCAAAAAGGAGATTACGTGACGCACATCGATCATGGCGTGGGACAATTTTCCGGTTTGCAGACCATTGATGTGAACGGAAAACCACAGGAAGCCATTCGCCTGGTCTACAAAGACGGCGATGTATTGTACGTCAGCATTCACTCCCTGCACCGCATTTCGAAATTTACCGGAAAGGACGGAGCGGCTCCGAAAATGAACAAACTCGGAACACAGGCCTGGGCGACGCTGAAACAGAAAACGAAAAAACGTATCAAAGAACTCGCGTTCGATCTCATTCAATTGTACGCAAAACGCAAAAGTCAACCGGGATTTGCGTTTTCTCCCGATTCATACTTGCAGAATGAGCTGGAGGCATCATTCATGTACGAAGACACTCCGGACCAGTTGAAAGCAACTCAGGCCGTGAAGGAAGATATGGAGAAATCAATGCCGATGGATCGCCTGGTGTGTGGAGACGTTGGTTTCGGGAAAACGGAAGTGGCTATCCGCGCGGCATTCAAAGCAGTTGCCGACAGCAAGCAGGTGGCCGTTCTGGTTCCAACCACCATTTTGAGCCACCAGCACGCGCGTTCGTTTGCCGAGCGACTCAAAAATTTTCCGGCAAAAGTCGATTACATCAATCGTTTCAAATCCACGAAGGAAATCAATGCGACCCTGAAAAAAGTGGAAAGCGGAGAAATCGACATCCTGGTGGGAACGCATAAGATTGTCAGCGACAAAGTGAAGTTCAAAGACCTCGGATTGATCATCATCGATGAAGAGCAAAAATTCGGAGTGGCTGTAAAAGACAAACTGAAAACACTCAAAACAACGGTCGATACATTGACACTTACGGCAACACCGATTCCGAGAACGCTTCAGTTTTCACTCATGGGTGCACGCGATTTGAGCATTATCAATACGCCGCCGCCAAACCGTCAGCCGGTTTTGACCGAAGTGATTACGTTCAACGAAGAAGCGATCCGCGACGCGGTTTCGTATGAAGTCAGTCGCGGCGGACAAGTCTATTTTGTACACAACCGCCTGGCGAATATCAAAGAAGTGGCCGGAATGATCTCACGTCTATGTCCGGGAGTTCGCGTGGCAATCGGTCACGGACAAATGGACGGAAAACAGCTCGAAAAAATCATGATGGATTTCATCCAGGGAGAATACGACGTCTTGCTGGCAACAACGATCATTGAGTCGGGAATCGATATCTCGAATGCAAACACGATCCTGATCAACGACGCGCATAACTTCGGGTTGAGCGATTTGCACCAGTTGCGCGGCCGGGTAGGGCGTTCCAACAAAAAAGGATTCTGCTACCTCATTTCCCAGCCTATCAGCCTATTGACAAGTGAAGCGCGCAAGCGTTTGGAAGCATTGGTTCAGTTTTCCGACCTGGGTTCCGGGTTCAACATTGCGATGAAAGATTTGGACATCCGCGGAGCAGGAAACCTGTTGGGAGGAGAACAAAGCGGATTCATTTCCGAAATCGGTTTTGAGATGTACCAGAAAATCCTCAACGAAGCCATGGACGAATTGAAGGAAGAAGAATTCAAAGACCTGTACGACGAACGAAACACCGAAACAATGGGTGCGCACTTCGTAAAAGATTGTGTCCTGGAAACGGACTTCGAGTTACGTATCACGGAAGATTACATCAACAACGTTTCGGAACGTCTGAGTATTTACCAGGATCTAGATAACCTGAATACGAAAGAAGAAATCGAGGAATACAAACAGCAGTTGATCGACCGTTTCGGGCCGCTTCCGCGTGTGGTGAAAGAACTGCTCCGTTCCTTCGAATTGCGCTGGCTGGCACAGGAAGTTGGCTTCGAAAAACTGGTAATCAAACAAGGTTCGATGATCGGTTATTTTGTTACCAATCCGCAAAGCAAATACTACGATTCCCCGATGTTCCAGCAAGTGTTGCGCTACGTGCAATCTGCTCCGAAAGACTGTAAAATGAGTGAGAAAAACGACAAACTCCGCCTCATCTACAGCCATGTGATGAACATGGATCAGGCATTTGAAAGATTGGGAGAGATTGTGGGGTAATCTTTGATTAGATTTCGTGTAAAGAAAATGGAAGAACCGGACGTATCATTAATATTCTATACTTGGTATTGAATGGCTTGCTGGATCTCCCCATTTTATATCTCAGCAGGTATATAATCAAACACAAAAATGATTATTACAGGTTATTACAGGAAGTCCGGGATCTGGAAAATTGGGAGGAATGGATTTTATTTATGATTGATTCTGTTGAGCAAGTCGCGAAGAATACAATTACATTGATTGTCAGCATGAAAGAATTGATGCAAAAAATGAAGCTTCAGTTAAGGGATAACTATAAATTTTATAGCCAGGAATTGCTCAATCATTTGTTTAAACAACCATATACCAAGATTGAATTTCTAATGATTGAATTGAAAATAAGCCGGGTCACAGCGGCTTCTTACTTAAACCAATTGACTGAAGGCGGATTATTGATTAAACATAAAATGGGAAAGACGAATTACTATATCAATACCCAGCTGATGAATCTACTGTTTGCACTTGATTGATAGCCGGAAGTGATCGAAAGAGATGGGTGTATTTTGCTACTTCGTAAAAACCTTACGAAGTAGCAATGACACCTTTGTTTCAAATTAGAACAAATGCTTACATTCACTGAAAAAACCACCATACTGAAATCCTTTTTGGAAGATGTCGGACACTCAGATACCGACTGTTTTAAAACAGACATCCTTTTTTATTTCCAGGATTTCGATCCTTTAGATTCGAAACTATCATTTCTAAATGATCTTGACTTCGAAGAAGAAATCATTGACTGGGTGAATCACATCATATCCATGATTGTTCTGAAACAGGAAGAAGAAGAAGAAGATATTTTCGGGGAATTTGTTGATTGGTCTCATTTATATTAAAAACAATCAGGAATACATTGATTTGTTTATTGATACGCTGACTGCCGGTAAATTGAAGGGTTTTCAATCCAATACGCTTGTTTCTTTTTAGATTTGTTGAATACTCCTAACAAGTCAACAATAAAAACACAACAGATGAAATCACTACTTGCCATAATCCTTCTTTCAGTGGTTACACTCAGTTCCTGCAACATGAAAGGGTTTAAAAAACTGGAAGAAGAATCGAATAAAGCATTCGGAGACCAACATTTTAAAACCGCCATTTCACTCATCGAATTACATAAAGTACGAACCGGATCATACCCTGAAAGCCTGGACAGTTTGAAATACCTGGGAGATTGGGATCAAATCGTGTACGGCTCAGTGAAATACAAGAAACTGGTAGACGGATATGAGCTGGATTTGACCAAAGGATGGATCGGGAAACCGAAAACCCTGAAATATCCCGCCGATTTTTGGAAAGGATTGGGTTGTAAAAAGAGTAATTTGAAATAAATGCATAAACCTTGTGCATAGGAAACATCATTTTCTTTACACGTTTGTTTTTCATGTATAGAAAATGAACAAATACGCAGATGAAATTTATTAAAGCCCGATCAGTGCTCGTATTTTCTCTACCAGGGACAACGGCTGCAAATCACGCGTTTGCTTGTTACTTGCAAGTATTTTACGTGCAGCAAGTTTTACTTTCAACGGAGCATCATTTGCAAGATCTGCAATGGTGTCGAACCATTTTTTGCGTATGAATTGATTCTCAGAAGCTGTTTCCGGCTGCACAAATGCCAGGTCAAAAACCGGTAGTAATCTGAGAAGGTATTGCGGATCTTTTTCGGGAACCAGGTGAGAGCAAAGTAAATCCAGGTATTGCATGTAAATCGCTGGGCTTCTTTCAAACAACTCAATAGTATCAATATCATCCAGCACTTCGAGATTATACAAATCGTCGTCCTCCTTTCCATAAGGAAAATCCAGCACTTTTTTGGCTAGGGGAAGAAGGATCTCCGGGTGATTCGAAAAACGGGAAATGGCATCAAAAATAATCGTTGATAGATCGAATAATGCACTATCCTGCTTCAACAGGTAAGCTTCCGCTTCCGATAGATTTGTATCAACAAAAGCGGCAAATTCTTTTGAAAAAGTTTCCTGATCTTCATAAGAAAGTTTAAACCAGGAAGCGCCTTCGTTTGCGGCTAATAATTCGAGTTGTTCAATCATGATATTTTGAAGTGGAATGAATGATCAAAGATGCAAAGAAATAAAAAGATGCAATGTATGGGAATAGGGGCACAGTGAATTTTATTCTCGGCAATAAAAAAAATCAATCTCATCAAACGTGCAGGCAATTCGAATGGCCGGAATTCGTGTACGAGCATAAAATAGGATAAACGGGTTGATCAGCTAAGTTTCCGGTTCTGGAAGCAAACTTCTTTAGTATTAATTTAGTCCCGAATAAAAACTCGAAATACATAGACATGAAATTCTCCAGCAGAAAATCTCCTTTCTTCAGCATATTGATTCTTGGTAGCGTTGCTTTCCTGGTGATCATTTCCCTTCTCGGTCCGGCATTCGGATGGATTGAAAAACAAGATTACTGGGTCATTCTCGTTTTCGCAGCGATCAGCGCATTGCTGCTTTGGATTTACTTCGGAACGAAATACGAACTGACCGATACGGAACTGATCTACAGAAGCGGCCCTTTGAGAGGTAAAATCGAAATAGCCCGGATCCGGGAGATCAAAAAAGGCAAAACGCTCTACTCCGGGCTCAAACCGGCCACGGCAGGGAAAGGGCTGATCATCTGCTTTCAGAAGTACGATGAAATCTATATCAGTCCGAAAACTAATGATTCCTTCATCGAAGAGATTCTGAAAAGAAATAAATCGATCGTCATTTCCTGAAAAACATGCAATAAAAAAAGTCCCGACATGCGTCGGGACTTTTCAATTATAAGATTTCGCTGAGGGAAACATTGCTGTTGTAAAAAGAAACAATCTCGTTTCTGCTTCCGTCAAAATAAAATTTCAGGATGTAATCGGCTAAATAATCCCGGTATTGCTCACGGCCAATTTTCGGGAGATAAATGTAGCCTCGTCCCATTGGCTTGTGCTTAATAAACTTTTTGCGTTCAAGGATTCGAACAATTGTGGAGACAGTGTTGTAAGCTGGTTTCGGATTTGGATACAAATCAACAATTTCTTTAACTGTTGCTTTTTCTAACTTCCAAAGCCGTAACATAACTTTCTCCTCTGCGGGTGTCAGTCTTTCCATGTTATTTTTTATTTGTGGTAATGTTGCGAATCTAACAAAAAAAGACTTATTCTCCAATTAATATACTTATAATTTTAGTTTCATTTTCAGGTCTTTAGCTAAACCGTCCTTGTTTAAATAGATGTTGATTGTCTTCATGCGGAAATAATGTTCGGAAACATACAGGTATCCCTGAGGTAAATTGTCCGTTCCCCATGAATTTTTAACTAAAAAGAAACGCGTACCGTTCTGATCTTTGAACAATCCAACAATGTGCATTCCGTGATCATCAGTCGTTACTTTCTCGTCGTAACCCTTCTGGCGTTTTTCCTGTGTAATGGTTTGCTCTTTTACCGGTTCCAAAAATGCATTGGATGCTTTAGCAGCACCTGCGTCGTTGAAAGACTTGTTGTCTTTTCCGCGAACCTGGATCGTTGATTCGTCTTCCGGGATAATTGCGATTCCCTGACGGAAATTGAATCCTTTTTCAGAAACGTCAGCTCCCCAAGCCAAAGTAAAGCCATTTTTCAAAGCGTTTTCAGCAACAGCAACCAAATCTTCCAACGGAACGTTGTAGCTGTCTCCCCATGCCCAGTTGTCCGGGATGGTAATTTCACATGGTTCGTAGAAAGGATCGTTGCTGAATGAAGTAATCGATACGTAATCGTTCATTTTCAATCCGAGTGAATTGGCATAAGTCATCGGAGTGTATTTTTTTCCTTCATATGTAAATTCGGTAATGTCCGGCCCCAGGTAGCTGTCCAGGATTGCAGAGAATGCTTTTTTCCAATCGGTGCTGATCCCGTGTCCTTTTTGTACTTCTGCAAGAATCGTCTGCATGAAGCTGTTCAATACGGAGAACAATTCTTCGTGGTTGTAAGTCGTTTTTCCGTTCGTCAAACCGGTGTATACACTTTTCGGAACGATTCCGTAGCGTTTGATTACATATGGAATATCGTGGAATGCACCACCTTCGCTGAAGTTGATTTTTCCGTCCATGCGGATGAAACGGTCTGCTTTTGCTTCGTAAGCTTTACGAACAATGTACATTTCGGATAATTCAGCCGGGTTTTTGTGTCCCAAACGAATCAATTCGCTTTCAAAGAAAGATAAGGAGGAAAAACTCCAGCAAGTACCTGTCATTCCCTGGTTTTCAACCGGAGTTGCATCCAATTGAACCACTTTGGTGAACTGGTATTTACTGTCAGCAGCATTCGTTACAGTTTGTCCGAACGCGATCTGAGTACTTAGGGCTAGGGCGCTAAATAAAATCTGTTTTCTCATGTTTCTGGTTTAAAGGCCCTAAATTTAGAAATATAACTGCAAACAGACTTGTTCTTTAGTGTATTAGTTGAAAGCGCCTTCCGGGCAGTGCACGGATCAAACCTTTAAATTCAAGGTTGAGCAGATCGCCGGTAACTTCACTGATTGTGAGCGATGCCAGGTAACCGATTGCGTCTAATGTCAGCTCCGGTTTGGTACGCATAACGGTCATAATTTTTTCCTCCCGTTGATTCAAGTCCACGAATAATGCCCGCTGCCTGTCCTGGTTTGGCTCTGAAACTTGCCAGTTCATGTACTCCACCAGGTCGGAAGCGTTGCGGATCAAAGCTGCCTGGTTTTTCCGGATCAGGTCGAGACATCCTTTGGAATAAGGTCGTGAAATATCGCCCGGATAAGCGAACACGTCGCGGTTATAATCAGTGGCTAAGTTTGCCGTGATGAGTGAACCGCCTTTTTCTCCGCTTTCAATAACAACGGTGGCATCTGCCAATCCAGCTACAATCCGGTTCCGCATCGGGAAATGGCCGGGTTCTGCTTTCTGAGAAGGAATAAATTCACTGATGATGCCGCCGCTTTCCAGCATGCGGTCTGCAATTTTGCGGTGCTCCCGCGGGTACATTTTCGACAAGCCGTGACCCAGAACGCCCCAGGTCGGCAAGTTGAACTTCAGGGCTTCCTGGTGGGCGCAGATGTCAATGCCATATGCCATTCCGCTCACAACGGTTACTCCGTGCTCTGCAAGTCCTTCAATCAATTCATGGGTGAGTGCTTTTCCGTAATCGGTTGCGTGGCGCGTTCCTACCACCGCAATCGTTTTTTCGGGATTCCAGTCGATGTTTCCTTTGCTGTAGAGCAATAACGGAGCATCTTCACATTGTTTCAGCCTTCTGGGATAGCCTTTCTCGGTAAAGAAAACGGTTTTTGCCCCGATGCGTTCCAGTTCCTGCAACACTTTATCTGCTTCACTCAGGGCATTCAGGCGTTGTTTGAGGGAAACGAAATCAGCTGGAATTCCGGGAATCTTTGCGAGGTTTAAACGTTTCTCGGCAAAGAATGCTTCCAGGTCGTTGAAGTGTGAAACAATCATGCGTGCTCTCCGGCTTCCGATACCACTTAAAAACGTAAGTGCAATTTGATGATGAATAGTTGTGAAATTCAATTTTTTGGTACTTTGGTCTCTTGAAGCTACAAAATTTGCCTGTATGAAACAAGTGCTACTCCTACTTTTTTCCCTCCCTTATTATCTTTTCTCTCAGGAGATTACCGGAACGGTGCGTGACAAGGAAACGAATGAAATCATTCCTTTTACGCAGCTCAGAATCATGGGTGGGATGCAGGCACAATCGGATGAAAACGGCGCTTTTTTGCTAAAAGCAGATGCACTTCCGGTAAAGTGTATTGTTTCGGCGGCAGATTATTACACAGACACCGTTTTGCTGGATCAGCCCAAGATCAATATCTTATTAAAACCACTGGTTTCGGTAAAGGAGTTGGGGCCTGTAGTGGTGGCTGCTTCCCGCAGACAACAATCCGTAGAAGAGCTGACTATTTCCCTGGACATCATCAAACCGGAATTAATTGCCAATAAAGGAATCACGGATTTGGAGCAGGCAGTAGATCAGGTTCCGGGAGCGTACACGATGGACGGGCAGGTGAGCATTCGCGGTGGAAGCGGTTTTACCTATGGAGCAGGAAGCCGGGTTTTGGTGTTGTGGAATGAAATTCCATTGCTTTCTGCAGATGTCGGTGATGCGAAATGGAATGCCATTCCGATTGAAAACGCCCAGCAAATTGAAGTAGTCAAAGGAGCATCTTCGGTGCTTTACGGATCCGGTGCTTTAAACGGGATGATTTCACTCATCGAACGGGAACCCACAGAAAAAACCAGCCTGAACGTGCAGCTTCAGGGCGGAGCCTATGATAATCCGAGACGATCGACCTTGAAATGGTGGTCGAAAACACGGCAGTTTTACCAGGGAGACCTCACGTTTTCCAAACAATTCGGACGCTTCGGACTCACGCTGGGAGCTTACGGCTACACCAACGACGGTTACCGGCAGGGAGAAACTGAAGACCGCGGAAGGTTTAACGGAACCATCAGTTACCGCCCGAAAAACATCAAGAACTTCAAAGCTTCCCTGGGTTGGAACGCGCAATTGCAGAAAACCGGGAACTTCATTATCTGGCAGAGCGATACCTTTGCCTACCAGCCTTTCGGAGGAGCAGATACGAGCCAGCCTGGATCGAGCTTGACCTACAACCGTGGAATCCGCGTGTCGGTTGACCCGACAATCAAATACCTCGACAAATTCGGAAACAAACACCAGTTGCGGGGACGCTTGTATTTCGTCGACAATAAAAACTTCACCAACCTGTCCCAAAGCTCCAAATCCGAAGTGTGGTATGGAGATTACCAGTTTCAGCGCGGATGGAATAACAATTCCTGGGTGCTCACAACCGGGGTCACGGCGATTGCCAATGAGGTCAGGTCGTATTTGTTCGGAGACCACAACTCGCTAAACGGTGCGTTGTACCTGCAGGGAGAAAAGAACTGGAAAAAACTGAACATCGTTTTGGGAGTCCGGGGAGAGTATTTTCAACAGGACGGAATCCGTGGAGATTCCGATTATTACTTCGGAAAAGACTCCACCAAAAAAATCCCGATTCGCCCGATTCTCCGTTCCGGGATTCACTATGCCGTAGCAAAGCATACGCATTTGCGCGCTTCATTCGGACAGGGAGTGCGTTACCCAAGTGTTGCAGAACGCTACACCACGACTTCTGTCGGGGGATTGGTCATTTTCCCGAATCCGCAGTTGAAACCGGAAACCGGCTGGGCAGCAGAGATTGGTTTGAAGCAGGGAGTGAAAATCGGGAAATGGAAAGGGTTTGTAGATGTTGCCGGATTTATCAACCACTACGACAACATGATGGAATTCACCTTCGGAAGCTACAAGCCGGATTCGATCCCGTTTAATTTCTTCGATCCGAACTCGCCGGGATATTACAAGAAATGGCTTGGATTCCGGGCACAAAATGCCGAATCCGCTGAAATTACAGGAGCTGAAATATCCATTTCCGGGGAAGGAAAAATCGGACCAATTTCCGTGTTGGCGCTGATGGGCTATACCTACATGAACCCGATTTCAAAGAACCGGGATTCCACTTACCGCACCACGTTTTCCGATACGTCGACCAACATGCTCAAATACCGTTTCAAGCATTTGGCAAAGGCAGATATCCAGCTCGAATACAAAGGAGTCAGCATTGGCGGATCCATGCGCATGAACAGCTACATGCAGAATATCGATGCGATTTTCGAGAATGGGATTTTGGGTCAGCAAATTTTGCCGGGCTTGAAAACATACCGTCAGGAACACGACGGAGTGACCATCGTTTTTGATGCGCGGATCGGCTATACCTACCAGGAAAAATACAAAATTGCGTTTATTGTGAACAACATTGCCAATGCCGAATACATGACGCGTCCCGGTGATGTGCAGGCTCCGAGAAACTTTATTGTGCAGTTGAGTTATAAGATGTGAGACTCCCGTCTTGTCGCGTATCCCGATATTTCAGTAGGCCTGTCTGTTCGAGTTTCCCGACGTTTTAGTCGGGATGTATCGAGAACACAGGCTTATGAATCGAAGAAAGCTATTTCGCCTGAAAAAACTGCGTAATCACTTTCGCTTTGGCTTTTCCGACAACAGAAGCAAGGCTTTCCTCGTTTTGCTCCTTCACCCGTTTTACGGATTTGAACGCCTTGATGAGGTCCTGAACGGTTTTCTCCCCGATTCCCGGAATTTGCTCCAGTTCGTTGTTCAAAGCACTTTTGCTTCGGCGGTTGCGGTGGTGCGTAATTCCAAAGCGGTGTGCTTCGTTTCTCAAATGCTGGATGACTTTCAGCGTTTCCGATCGCTTGTCGAGGTACAACGGCAGACTGTCGCCTGGGTAGAATAATTCTTCCAAACGTTTCGCAATCCCGATAATGGCCACTTTTCCGCGGAGGTTTAATTTTTCCAGGGATTCCAGTGCGGCTCCAAGCTGTCCCTTACCACCATCAATGATGATGAGTTGCGGAAGCGGCTGTTCTTCTTCCAACAGGCGTTTGTAGCGGCGGTAAACGGCTTCGCGCATAGTAGCGAAATCGTCCGGACCTTCCACGGTTTGTACGTTGAAATGACGGTAATCCTTTTTGCTGGGCTTGGCATCTTTGAATACCACGCAGGCTGAGACCGGATTTGTTCCCTGGATGTTCGAGTTATCGAAACACTCAATATGAACCGGTAGTTCTTTTAAACGCAGATCGGTTTTCATGGTTTCCAGGATACGGTTGGTGTGCTTTTCCGGGTCCTTGATCTTTTCCTGCTTGATTTTCTCCAGTCGGTAGAACTTGGCGTTGCGCAGCGACAAATCAATCAGTGCTTTTTTGTCTCCCCGCTGTGGTGCAAAGAAACGGACACCTTCCATTTCCCAGTCCACTTCTGATTCCACCAGGATTTCCCTGGCCTCGCTCTGGAAACGTTCGCGCAGTTCCGGAAGCACAAAGGTGATGATATCTTCCTGTGTTTCGTCCAGTTTGCGTTTCACCTCCACCGTGATTCCGTGAATAATCGCCCCGTAATTGATCACCAGGTAATTGACGAAAACGGTATCGTTGTCCTCTACCATCGTTACGACGTCCACCTGGTGGATCGTCGGGGAAACAACGGTGGATTTGGCTTTGTATTTCTCCAGGATTTCGATTCGGGTTTTGATGTCGTGTGCATCTTCAAAACGAAATTCGGTGGAAGCCTGCAGCATCAGCTGCTTGAGGTTTTGGATCACCGAACCGATATTTCCCTTCAGGATTCCTTCAATCTGTTCGATCATTCCGTTGTATTCGGCTGCTTTTTGTTTTCCTTCGCACGGCCCTTTGCACTTCCCGATGTGGTATTCCAGGCACACTTTGTAAGCACCCTTTTCAATTTTATTCGCGGCCAGATCCAATGCACAGGTCCTAAGCGGAAACAAGTCGCGGATCAAATCCAATAAGGTGTGCATCACCCTTCCGCTCGGATAGGGACCGTAATAACGGGAACCGTCTTTGATCAGCTGGCGGGTGGAAAAAACCCGTGGAAAAGGTTCTTTTTTTACACAAATCCAGGGATAGGTTTTATCGTCCTTCAGCTGGATGTTGTACTTGGGCAGATACTTCTTGATGAGGTTGTTTTCCAGCAAAAGCGCATCCATTTCGGTGTCAACGACGATGTACTGGATATCGGCAATTTTCTTGACGAGAATGTACGTTTTGGTGTGCTCGTGATTCTTGTTGAAATAGGATGAAACGCGTTTTTTCAGGTTTTTCGCCTTCCCGACGTAAAGAATGGTTCCGTTTTTATCAAAATACTGGTACACTCCCGGTTTTTCAGGCAGTGTTTTCAGTTTTAATCCGATATCTATTTTTTTCTGCTCCACTATTGTAAAGTTAAACAAGAAGTATTAAAATCATGATTTCTTAATGAAGAGAAATAAAAACCGAAAGCTTAAAGTTTTGGGAATTAATCTATTTTTGTATCAAAGGTCAGTAAGATGAGAAGAGTTATTGTTTTTTCCGCATTGTTACTTGCTTCTGCGAGTGTTTTAATGAATTGTAACGGATCCAAAAAACTGGGTTCGGGAATTAATATTTTCCCGATGGAACAGGATCGCGAACTGGGAGCGCAAGTTGCCGCAGAAATCGATGGAAACCCGAAAGAATATCCGCTATTGGACTCCGCTTCGAACAAGGAAGTGTACCAATACCTTTACAAAATCAGAAACAATATTTTGAACTCCGGACAGGTAAAACACAAAGACGATTTTGCCTGGAGACTGCGCATCATTCACGATGACAGTACGCTGAACGCGTTTTGTACGCCGGGCGGATATATCTACGTCTATACCGGAATTTTGAAATACTTGGACAACGAAGCAGAGCTGGCCGGAGTATTGGGTCACGAGATTGCTCATGCGGATTTACGCCACTCCACGCGCCAGATGACTCAAATGTACGGGGTGGAAACCCTGCTTGCAATCGTGGCAGGAAACCGCCAGCAGTTATCACAGATTACGGCAGGTTTGATCGGGTTGAAGTTCTCCCGGAACCACGAGGCAGAAGCAGATAAAGGCTCGGTAACGTATTTGTGTCCGACCGTATACCAGGCAGACGGAGGAGCCGGATTCTTTGAAAAGATCAATGCTGCCGGAGGTTCCCGCACACCGGAGTTTTTGAGTACACACCCGAACCCGGAAAACAGAATTGAAGCATTTAAAAACTATAAAATAGAATTAGCTTGTCAGGGCGTAAATGACTTTGCAAGCGAATACAAACGAATCATGGCAAAATTGCCTAAATAAACCTATGCAGTTATTTTTAGAAGACGGAAGTTATGTATTGACCAACGAAGGGATTGATTGTTCGATTCCCTTGGAAGGGAGTGAAGAAAATGTTCGAGCCTGGTATGTAGCGCCACCGCGAATTGAACCTGTTCGCGAAAACGGATGGGTAGGTGCAGTTGCAGAAGGCGGAAGCGTTAATTTCCGTTCGATTCAATTCAATCCGCATGGACACGGAACACACACGGAGTGCCTTGGGCACATTACCCCGGAAGTGCATTCGGTGAATGGGGTTTTGGATAAACTGCTTTACAAAACGATCTTAATTACGGTTCAGCCGGAAGTGCGTGTGCAGGAAGATGGTTCCATTGACAGAGTCGTTAGTGCTGCTGCATTCGGAGACCGCCTGGAAGAAATGAAAGCAGAAGCGTTGATGATCCGTACACTTCCGAACGATTCCGGAAAGAAGCACCTGAATTATTCGGATACCAATCCGGCATACTGCGATGTAGACGTGCTGGCAGTTTTGGATCAATTGGGAGTCAATCACCTGCTGATTGACACGCCGTCTGTGGATCGTGAAAAAGATAACGGAGTTTTGGCTTTCCACCACGGATTTTGGGGTGTTCCGGACAATGAGCGCTTCGATAGAACCATCACGGAAATGGTTTACATTCCGGATGAAGTGGAAGACGGAGAGTACATGCTCAACCTGCAGACCGCACCATTTGTGAATGATGCAACACCGAGCAGACCCGTATTGTTTCCTTTGCATCGAAATGCGGAGGATTAAAAAAGATTATATTTGCTGATAGATTATAAAGTGGCCTTATTTTTGGGGTCGGAGAAATTTGACAAATAATAGAAATATGAAACGAATTTTTGCTTTTGTAGTTTTAACCCTTCTTGTAGCAAGCTGTGCTCAGAAAATTCCTTACACGGAACAGGTAAAACAGGATTTTGATTTAACGCCGGAGAATATGACGAAGGTTCAGTTTTATACTTCTTCCAATATTATCCTGGAAAAAAATCAATCTTCCGGAAACCAGGGAACAGGGAGCTCGGGAGAATTGGTCGTGAGTTCTTCCAAAACACAGAACAGAGTCATCATTCCTTCCAATACCCGTGGAGTTTTTGAAAAAATTGGTCCGAACAACGAGGTAATCGTTCGTTTTGAAATTGGTTCCGGGAAAGTGATTAAGTTCGCTACACGTGCAACACAAACCAGCGGAAAATACTACCTGGTGGCAGATTGGAAAAGCAATGGCGGAACATTGGAATACGGAAACGAAACATTTACGGTTGCTTCCGGAGGTAGCAGCGCATTCCTGCAGGTTCGTCTGAAAAAAATGCAGAAAACAAAACGCAAAGACCGCGTAGTAAAAGGAATGAAAGTGTAATCACAACATATCGGATTTGGGAACGGGAGCGCAATGTGTGTTCCCGTTTCTTTTTACCTTACCTTTGCAGAGATGAATTTTTTGATCGAAAATTACGCTGTCTGGAAAGCGCTGCACATCATTTTTGTGGTGAGCTGGTTTGCGGGATTGTTCTACATGGTCCGCTTGTTTATCTACCACACGGAAGCCAATATGCGTCCGGAAGATGAAAAACGGATCCTGCAGGAGCAGTTCGATGTGATGCAGAACCGTTTGTGGTATATCATCACGACCCCGGCAATGATCCTGACGGTGGTCTTCGGAACCATCATGCTGATCAGTAATCCGGCCCTGCTCAAAATGTCGTGGATGCATATCAAATTAACGTTTGTGGCAATCCTGCTGGTGTATCATTTCATCTGCCAGGGAATCATGAATCGCCTGAAAGAACGTTCCTCGAAATGGAAATCCGGTCATTTGCGTATCTGGAATGAAGTGGCGACTCTGCTGCTGGTTTCGATTGTTTTCCTGGTGGTCATGCAATCGAACCTGGGCTGGCTGGGCGGTGTGCTGGGCTTCTTCGGAGTAGGGATTGCGTTGATGTTGGGGATTAAGCTGTATAAGAAACTGCGGAAAAATTGATCTTTCACCCTGGACGTAATTCGCCGCGGCGAAGTGGAATTACGCCCAACTTTTTTCTTTTTGCTCTTGTTTGAAGGGAACTTTTTTCTTAAATTAAATAAGAAAGTAGTCAAAATGGGATCAACAAAAAGAGAACAGTACCAGCCGTCTCAGCTGAGATGCGCACAACTTTCGGACGCAATGGGGCATCCTGCCAGAATTGCAATCCTGGAACATCTGAACAGTCATTTTCGGGCAAACAGTCGCGAACTAATTCGTGTTACCAGGCTTTCCAAATCCACAGTTAGTCAGCACTTGAAAGAACTGCTGGATTCGAAATTGTTTCTTGAAGGCTTTGACGATTTTTCCAATATTCATTACTATTGCCTGAATCCGAATGCGGGTGCGATGATGGAAGAAGTGGTCGACAGAGTGTTTGGACGATGCTGAATACCGGACGTAATATTGCGGAAATCCACCAAAAAAGTACAACTTCAGAAATAAGTCAATAACTTTACCAAAAGACTTTAAACATGGCGTACGAAAATATCTTCGTGTCTCAAAACGGACACATCCGCACAATCACCATCAACAGACCGAATCAGTTAAATGCACTCAACAAACAGACGATTTCGGAATTGAACCAGGCACTGGACGAGGCAAACCAGGATTCCGGAACAGGAGTAGTAATCCTGACCGGATCAGGAGAAAAAGCATTTGTTGCCGGAGCAGATATCAAGGAATTTGCAGATTTCTCAGTAGCAGAAGGACGCGAACTGGCTGCGCAGGGGCAAAAAATCCTGTTCTCATTTATCGAAAACATGACCACACCGGTGATTGCTGCCGTAAACGGATTTGCGTTGGGTGGAGGATTGGAACTCGCAATGGCTTCACATATCCGCATCGCATCCAGCAATGCAAAAATGGGACTTCCTGAAGTGTCTTTGGGAGTGATTCCGGGATATGGAGGAACACAGCGCCTGACACAATTGGTGGGACGCGGAAAAGCAAACGAAATGATCTTCACGGCAGGAATGATCCCGGCTGACGAAGCAAAAGCGTGGGGACTGGTAAACCACGTATGTGCACCGGAAGAACTGCTCGACCTGGCAAATGAATTAGCAAACAAAATCCTGAAAAACTCCGGAACGGCGATCGCTTCTGCCATTCGTGCGGTCAATGCACTGTATGCTGAAGGAGGTCAGGCTGGTTTTGATACGGAAGTAGAAGAGTTCGGGAAATGTTTCGGAACTGCCGACTTCAAAGAAGGAACCGGAGCATTCATTGAAAAAAGAAAACCAAACTTCAGAGGATAATTGAATCCACTTAAAAAGTTATTGGGGCAAACAGCTGTTTATGGGTTATCCACCATTTTGGGGAGAACCCTGAACTATTTATTGGTGCCGCTCTATACTTCGGTGTTTGATAAACATCCTGAAGAATATGGAGTGGTATCGCAATTGTATGCCTTTGTAGCCTTTTTAATGATTTTGCTCACTTTCGGGATGGAAACGACTTATTTCCGGTTTATCCAGGACAGTGACAACCGGAAGCAGGTTTTCCGGAATAGTTTCCTCACGGTGGTTCTGTTAAACCTGGCTTTTTTCCTGGTGGTCTTCTTTTTCGACGAAGGAATCGCCAATGCCCTGCTCTTCGATGGTCACCCGGAATACATTATTTTGATGGGAGCCATTGTCGTAGTCGATGCCACTTCAAGCCTGCCGTTGGCCAAATTGCGGGCGGAAGAAAAAGCCAAACAATTTGCCATCATCCAGTTCTCGTCAATCGGGGTGAATATCCTGCTCAATGTAGTACTGCTCTTGTTCTTTGTAGATCCGGAAAATCCGAAAGACGGCGTATTTTTCATCCTGATTGCCAACCTGATTTCCAGTTTGGTGAAGCCTTTATTCCTTCGGAATGATTTCAAGGAAATTCGTTTCAAAGTGGACATTCCGCTTCTGAGAAAAATGCTCGTTTATGCAATCCCGATTGTCATAGCAGGATTTGCTGGAATCATCAACGAAGTAATCGACCGGATTATGCTCAAGCAGATGCTCTACGATCCCGCAAACGGATTCACCGCTAAAATGGCCGATGCCGAAATCGGGATTTACAGCGCCTGCTATAAATTGGCGATGCTGGTAACGATCCTGCTCCAGGCGTATCGCTATGCCGCCGAGCCATTCTTTTTCAACCAAATGAAGAACCAGGACCGGAACAAACTCTACGTGAAACTGATGAATTACTTTGTGGCAATTGTCTGCGTTGTCTTCCTGGGAGTGTCGATGAACCTCGATATTTTCAAGCACTTCATAGCCAGTGAAACCTATTGGGAAGGGTTGAAGATCGTGCCGGTTTTGCTCCTGGCAAATGTTTTCCTTGGAATTTATTTCAACCAAAGTATCTGGTACAAACTCACCAATCAAACCAAATTTGGAGCCTATATTTCCATTATGGGAGCCATCCTGACCATCGGGATCAATTACCTGTTCATCCCGAAATTCGGTTATGTGGCAAGTGCCTGGGCAACCATGATCGTTTACGCATTCCAGATGGTGGTTTCCTATCTCTGGGGACAAAAACATTTCCCGATCAAATACAACCTGCGCAAATTTTTCCTCTACCTGGGATTAAGCATCCTGATCTATTTCGTAGCCGGCAAAATCCCATATGGCGATCACGCGGTTATCCAGTTTGTAGTAAACAACCTCCTGATCGTGGGCTACATTTACATTGTATTGTCGGTAGAAGGAGTGAAGCTTTCCGCATTGCGCAAGAAGTAAAAATTAATTTCTTCAATAGGTTTAAGAGCGAGCGCAGCCTGTCCCGATTTCTTTCGGGAGTAGCCGAGCTAAAAATTTGCGCATTTGTGGTAGAATTAAGTCTGGGTATCGATTGTGATTAGTTCCCAAAATTCGCATCTGCATTTTAACGACAAATCATACAAAACAAAAAACCCCGACTCATTCGAATCAGGGCTTTCTCTTTTATTTTGAAAAGCTATTTAATCAGTTTGTACGTTTTGGAATGCTTGTCACCCGTAAGGATCAGCATGTAAGTTCCGCGACTCACAGATTCCAGCTCATTAAATTCAATCACTCCGGAGGTTACAGCCGTTTTTTCAGCCAAAACGCGCCCGTTCAAATCAACCAGTTTCATAGACTGAACAGCGCCCGCCTGGTTGTCGATTTTAATCACATCGTTGAATGGATTCGGATAAACCGAAACAGATTCCAACGGATTTTGGATTTCCGTTACAGATAAATCTGAAACAGCAGATGCATTATCTCTGTAAAAAACAGACGAATCGGTTAGCGTGAATGTCGTAACCAGGGTGTCTGTATGGCTTGCATCGACCACAGATACGGTATACGTTCCGGGACACAAACTGTCAATATATTGGATAGTGTCTCCTGTATTCCAAAGGATGGAGTAAGGAGGCGTTCCTCCGTATGGATAAATCATTGCAGCACCGGCACAATCCGCTGCATTGTTGGAAGTCCAGAAAGTAGTAGCAAACGGTTTCTCAATCGTAAAGGAAAAGAACAACGAATCATTTGCTGCATCCACAACCGTTACAAAGTGGTTTCCGATACACAAATATTCAACGGACTCCGTCATATCATACGTATCCCAAAGAATGGAATAAGGAGGAGTTCCACCGTGCGGATGAACCGATGCAATTCCGGAACATTCCGAAGAGTTGTACAAATAGGAATTGTTGTAAGACCAGAATTCAGCAGAAAGCGGTTCAGGAAACGGACCGACGTTGATCGTAAGAGTCACGGAATCATTCACTGCATCGACGATTGTTACGGTGTAAGTTCCTGTGCATAAGTTGTATCCGTCATACGATGAGTCTCCGTTACTCCAGTGAATGGAATACGGCTGCGTTCCACCGGTTGGGTTAACATATGCATAGCCGGAGCAATTCGAATTGTAATCATCGTAAACCCATTGATCTGCAGCGAGTGGACGTACATACTGCGCCTGGATCGTAAATGAGAAGTTGATTGAATCATTGGCAGCGTCTACTACCATTACGGAATAGGAACCATCGCATAAATACTGCTGGTATTCCGTTGTGTCGCCCGTACTCCAGTGAAAGGAATAAGGAGGGGTTCCGCCGTATGGCGTGATAGAAGCTTGTCCGGAACAATTGGCATAATAGCCATTATCGACAAACAGCGTTCCGTTAAGAGCTTCTTCGATAATCGTAATCGTTTGGGTTTGGGTACATCCGAGTGAATCGGTTACTGTGACCGTGTAATCACCGGCACATAAATTCTCGATATATGAGGTGCTATCTCCGTTCGACCAGCTGTAGGTGTGAGGAAGCGTGCCTCCGTATGCATAAAAATTGATAGACCCGGTGCAGAGATTCGGGCTGGAATGCATGTAGCCAAGGTTGTACAAGAAATCGGAACACGGGTCTTCAATCGTGAAGGATTCCCAGTAAACAGGAATTCCCGCAGAATCCGAAACAAGGAAGTAATTTCCGGGGCACAGGTTGGTAATTATGGAGTCGGCTCCGGCAATTGGTGTCGAATCCTGCTCCCAGTGCCAACTCCACATACCAGGATAATCGATTATCCAAAAATAAGCGGAGTTAAATGCTGTTCCGTCACAGGTGCCGATTCCACTGGCATTTGTTTTGATGACATTTTGAGCCAAACTTTGGTTTGACCCCATGAGAGAAAAGATCGCAAAAGCGATAAGATAAAGGTGTTTCATATAGGTGATTTTAAAAATCAAAGATACGGAAATTTCACCGTTTTTCCAACTTTTTGCCACCGGAAAAAGTTGGAAAAAGAACAAAAATGGAAGCAAAATACCTTCCTGAAACTACAGGTACTCAAGGTGTAATTTCAGTCGGAAGAAGGAGATAAACGATTGATAATTAAAACAAATCAGGCACCAGGTTTGCAATAAATCTACACGAATCATGCCATTCGTGCAACTCTTTTTACTATCTTACGTATAACAGAATGGTTTTTCGTAACTTTGTGACATGCTGACAGTTGAACAACTTATTGGAGATTTATTATTGCAACACAATTGTGTCATCGTTCCTTCGTTCGGAGGGTTTGTAGCACAACGCATGTCTGCTAAAATCGATCCGGTGAAAGGAACCATCGTCCCACCGCGAAAATCTGTGTTGTTTAACAAGCAATTAATCAATAACGATGGTTTACTGATTTCAGCTTTGTCACAGGCAAATGCGATCAGCTACACCGAAGCGGCTCACGAAGTTCAGGCACACATGCTGGAATGGGAGGCAAAGCTTCAGATGGGGGGAAGAATCACGATTGACCGTGTTGGGAATCTGTTTTACGACCAGGAGCGAAACCTGTGTTTTGAACAGGATCGTTTCTACAATTTATTGCTGGAATCTTTCGGATTGAGTTCCGTGCATTTCATCTCGGCAGCGGATGCCCAGGCGAAGGAATCTCATCAAGCCATGATGCACCTGGTGAAAGCCGTCGAAATCGAAGAGAAACAGGTTGCTCCGAAATCAGAGCCTTCTTTTATCCTGACGGAAGAACCAATCATTCCGGTACTCGAAGTGGTGCGGGAAGAAGCGATCGCTCACCCGACACTTGCGGTGAAAAAGAAATCAAGTACCTGGCGTTATGTGGCTGCGGCTTGCTTGCTCCCTATCGCGTTTTACTCTTTCTGGATTCCGGTAAAAACAGACGTACTCGAATCAGGAGTCATTTCACTGTCTGATTTCAATCCGTTCCATTCCGGAAAACCGGGAACATACAAAACTCCTGAAAGCAGCTACCAGTTCACAGAGCGTAAAAGCAAAAAACAACTGGAAAATTTACCGAAGAATGTAGAAACGTTTTCCTACGAAATGGATGAAGACACCTACGTTCCGGTTTCATTGAACAAACAAAAAGCGCAGGCACTGCCGAAAGAAGAAAAGCCCGAAGAGAAAGCTGTACCTGCAGTTGCCAAAGAAACTCCGAAACCGGTTCAGGCAGTGACTACGCCTGCAGTTTCTACGACTTCCGGAGCGCAGATCATCGTAGGAAGTTATTCCAGCAAACAAAATGCAGACGAGTTGGTTCAACTGCTTGCCTCCAACGGAATTTCCGGGAAAGTCATTGAAAAAGATGGAAAAATCCGCGTTACTGCCGGAAGCACCACTCAGTTCAAACAGTTGGAGCCGAAGCTGAAATCACTTGGAATTGCTCCCTGGATTTTAAAGTAGGCAAGAAGCTCATTTTTACAAATTAAGTTCGTATATTCATTGGTAGTAAACTAGTATTCAGTTACCGATGAGAACATTCCTTGCAATCGCATTATTGCTGCTCGTCTCCTGCGGCCCGAAGTCGGAAACCATTCATCCGCAGGTTCAGGACATTTCATCCTCCATTTACGCATCGGGAACCATCAAAAGTAAAAACCAATACCAGGTTGTTCCGCTTGTTTCCGGAACCGTTCAGGATATTTTGGTCGATGACGGAGATCCGGTTGTAAAAGGACAATTGCTCTTTCGAATCGACAACAAGGTGCAGCGGATTAATGAAGAAAACGCAGCACTTTCGGCATCTTACTACGATTTGAATGAAAACCGGGATAAACTGGAAGATGCACGGAATGCCATTGTGCTGGCACGGGAAAAACTCAAAACGGATTCGCTTTTATATGTGCGGCAGTTAAACCTGTTCCGCCAAAATGTGATTTCGAAGGTGGAACTCGAACAGCGCGAACTGGCTTACCAAAGTTCTCAAAATGCCGTTTCCAATGCAGAAATTCATTACAACGATCTGAAACGACAAGTTAACTTCAACGCAAAACAGGCAAAGAACAACCTGGCTTTGTCATCCAAATCTGCTTCCGATTTCGAAATCCGGAGTGATCTGAATGGAAGAGTCTACAGCGTATTGATCGAAAAAGGCGATCTCGTCAGTCCGCAGGTTCCGCTGGCCGTGGTGGGAGCTTCAGACAGTTTTATCCTGGAAATGCAGGTCGATGAATATGATATCGCAAAAATTAATTTGAATATGCGTGTTTATGTAACGATGGACAGCTACAAAGGACAGGTGTTTGAGGCGAAGGTCAGCAAAATCAATCCGCTGATGAACGAGCGTTCCAAGACGTTCAAGGTGGAAGCCGTTTTTACCAAAGCACCGAAACGCATTTTTCCGAACACTTCTTTTGAAGCCAATATCGTGCTCGAATCCCGGAAAAAAGTACTGACGATCCCGAGAACCTATCTTTTAAAGGGAGATTCCGTTCAGCTGGCTGATGGTAGAAAAGTGAAAGTAACGGTCGGCCTGCGCGATTTTGAATACGTGGAGATTCTTTCGGGCCTGAAAGCTTCGGATGAAATAATGTTGGAAACCGAATGAGATTCAAACTGATCATAAGTATTTCAAAGGCCTTGTTAATGGCTCGCTGGAAGCAGACATTGGTTGCTGCAATCGGTGTCACGTTCAGCATCACGATGTTTATTACGCTCCTGAGTTTTATGACCGGATTGAATAACCTGCTCGACGGACTCATTCTCAATCGTACGCCGCATGTGCATATCTACAAAGAGATCCTTCCTTCGGAAAAGCAACCGATTGATTACACCACCGGGAATCACGGACACAACTTTATCAGTTCGGTGAAACCTAAAAACGAACTGCTGGATATCCGCAACAGTGCTGCTATTATCAAATCATTGAAAGACGATCCACGGGTGTTGGGTGTGAGTCCGAAGGTCAACGTCCAGGTTTTTTACAATGTGGGATCTGTGGATCTGAACGGAGTCCTGAACGGAATTGATGTCGCAGAAGAAAACCGTCTGTTTTCCTTTTCGGAATACGTGGTGGAAGGAGATTACCAGGATTTGAAAAACGTTCCGAACAGCGTGATCCTGGGAAAAGGTGCGGCAGAACAAATCCTGGCCAATGTGGGAGACAATATCCAGATCACGACTTCCAGGGGCGAGCGTTTTCAGATGAAAGTGGTCGGGTATTTTCAATCCGGAATCCAGGATGTGGACAAAGTGCAGAGTTATGTTTCCATGGCAACGGCTCAGAAACTGCTGGGTGAAAATAACAGTTACATGACCGATATCCAGGTAAAATTGCTCGATATGAACCAGGCTCCGGAAGTGGCGAAAGAATACCGGCAGATTTACGATGTGGAAGCAGTCGATATCCAAACGGCGAATGCACAGTTCGAAACCGGAACATCGATCCGGACCTTGATTTCCTACGCGGTTGGAATTACTTTGCTCATTGTGGCGGGTTTTGGAATCTACAACATCCTGAACATGATGATCTATGAGAAAATGGACACCATTGCGATTCTCAAAGCAACCGGTTTTGCGGGGAAAGACGTGAAACGCGTGTTCATTACCATTGCATTGACAATCGGTGTTTTCGGCGGTTTGTTCGGACTCTTTTTCGGCTTTCTCATTTCATCGGGAATTGATCACATTCCGTTCAAAACCGAGGCACTTCCGACGGTGAAGACTTACCCGATCAATTACGATCCGCGGTATTACCTGATCGGGGGAATTTTTTCGGTGATCACGACCTACTATGCGGGATATTTTCCGTCCCGGAAAGCAAGTAAAGTGGATCCGGTAGTCATTATCAGAGGAAAATAGTATGAGTTCGATCGTTCTGCAGGCAAAAGAGATTTCCAAGTTTTTTCACGATCCCTTCGATATCCAGGTATTGAAAAAGATCAATTTTTCAATCGAGAAAGGAGAATTCACTTCGATCATCGGGAAATCAGGTTGCGGAAAATCGACCTTGCTGTATATTTTGTCGACTATGGACACGGACTACGAGGGAGATCTGTTGATCGACGGACAAATCATGCGCGGCAAAAAGGAATCGGAGCTGGCAAAAGTCCGGAATGAGAAAATCGGCTTTGTATTTCAATTCCACTACCTGCTCAATGAATTTTCGGTGCTGAAAAACGTGATGCTTCCTGGTTTGAAGCTGAACCAGCTTAGTGCATCCGAAGTAGAGCACAACGCCTATGAAAAACTCAAAATCCTGGGAATCGAGGACGAAGCGCTGAAAATGCCGAACCAACTTTCCGGCGGACAAAAACAACGCGTAGCCATTGCACGCGCTTTGATCAACAATCCGCTTATTGTGATGGGAGACGAGCCAACCGGGAACCTGGATAAAAAGAATACCGAAATCGTTTTCGAAATCTTTAAGGAGTTGGCGGAAGAATTCGGTCAGTCCTTGCTCATTGTTACGCACGATAATGAATTTGCCGAACGCACGCACCGCATCATTGAAATGGAAGACGGTGCGATTATCCGGTCCTGAAACGATTTGAAAAACGGGCTGAGCAACTTATTCGACAAGCTCACTACAGGTCGCTCAGTCGGTTTTTCAATGATCCATTTTGAATTTTTTATGATACGGCTGGCTGTAACCGTTTCTTCCAGAAAAGATAGGAAACAACCAGGATTCCGAAGAAAATAAGCGGTGCAATCACATTGAAAGCCGGGTCACCGTCTGCTGCATGCAAAATACTTGCAGAGATGAGCGTAATTCCGAAACCGGCATAAGCCCATTCTTTTACCGAGCGGTTCAAAACCGGGATCAGCAGCGTTAAAGCCCCCAGGATTTTTGCCCATCCCAATTCAATGCGAAAGGCGTCGTGGAAACCCATTTTGACAAAGTTTGCCTGAACTTCAGGCGAAGTGAAATACATGGATGCCGAGAATAACATCATCACAGAAAATAATCCGGTAGTTGTCCAATAAACGATCGTGTTCTTTTTCATCTGTACAATTTTAGATCCCTCATCATCGGAATTGAATTTTTGACAAAGCTATCGGATAATTAGTTTATTTTTTATCTATATTTCCTTTTGGAAACTAGTTTCCGTGAAGAAACTTATTATAGTTCAAAGCCGAAAAGGATGTAATTTTGTAAAACCATGAAAAAGAAGATTGTACATGAACCGGCTGCCTGTGCCGGAAAAATGCTGGCTATCAGAGACACGGTAGAATTGCTTTCAGGGAAATGGAAAATCCAGATTATCGGGACACTGGTGTTTGAAAATTCGATGAAGTTTATGGAATTGAAGCGCAGTATTCCGGGGATCGGTGCAAAAATGTTGTCGAAGGAATTACAGGAGCTGGAAATCAATCAGCTCATTTCCAGAACAGTTTGCGATACCAAACCGATTACGGTGGAATACAAAATTACGCCTTACGGTTTGACACTCGAACCGATTATTGCAGAATTGGCTGCCTGGGGATCCAATCACCGCAAGCACCTGTTCAGCAGCCAGAATTAATTAATGGAGGTCGCTATTTTTGAAGATGGTGCGGCATTCACATGTTCCGCCTCCTTTTTTATTCTTTGACACTTCGGTGAACGTATAGTTTGCAGCGCTGTTGAGATTTTTCGTTAAAATCAGCGTGGTATCTTCCGCATACCCTTTGATGGAATCCAGGTACATGTTGCAGGGATTGAACACAGACATATTTTTATACCCGTTTCGTTCCAGGATAATCGTTTCACTTTTTTTCGCAATCAGGAAACTGTCGACTGTGAAGAAAACGGTAGCGGCTGAATCCGTGCGGTTATAAACTTTGACCCACACATCGTAATCCGAATCATTTTGAATCACCTGGTTGTATTTGACGTTTGGATCTTTACACGCGAAAAGAACCGGCGCAAGAGCGATGAAGAGAAAAAGCTTTTTCATGATCCAAAGGTATGAAATTCAGACAACTAAAGCCAAGCCTGGTGAGTGAATCGCAAACCCTTGCTACCACTGGGCAAATAGACACAACTTGTCCCGCCACTGCGGGATGTCTATCCATCTTTTGGGACCTCTTACTGACTTAATTTAATACTGCGAGATTTGCGAAGTCCGCGGGAAAATTAAAAACGAATCGTCACTCCCAGCATCGCCTGGAATCCTTGTGTCGGATAATTATACCAGCGTCTGTAGCGCTGTGCAGCTACGTTGTTGAAATTGATAAACCCGGAAACGCGTTTGTTGTAACGGTATTCCAGCCCGATATTCGCATCTGCAAGAAACCCGAGTTTCAACGCATACTGGTTGTTTTCCTCCACGATATTGTCTCCCGGAGCATAAACCAGCGCTCTTCGTCCGCCTTCCAGGTTCACATCCACATTCAAAATGAACTTGTCATACAAATTGTAGGTTCCTCTCAACACCATCTGGAATTGCGGCAGGTTCCACGCATAAATGTTGTTGCGGGCATTGTAGGAATAATAGCGTCCGATCACATCGATTTTTACCTTCTCTTTGAACTGGTAGTAAATAGATCCTTCCAGCTTGGTGATATTCATCGTGTCGTAAATCACATTGAAACGGTTTCTTCCGGAATACAGCGTGTCAGTTACAAACAGCGCTTTGTTTTTCACGTGAGAGAAACTCGCGAACACATTGAACCCGATTCGTTTGGACAAGGTTCCTTTAATTCCTACGAATCCGTCAGCAGCTTTGTGCTCATTTTGCAGCGAAACGTTGGATAGAATAAATTCGTTGTCATCCGTCAGACGCTTGAAAGACTGTTGGGTCAATCCCCCGGTTACTCCTGCATACGGAATCAGGATGTCATTGAACAGGGAGTATTTCACTTCTGCAATCGGGTAGAGGTATACCTTGTTCTTCGGGCCAAGGCTTGCGCTTAAATCCACCCCGACTTTTGCTTTCAGCTTCTGGTTTTTGGAATACGTACTGATGCTCGGCTTCAGGCTGATGATGGTGTTTTTGTTTTCCAAACCGGTCATTCCCGAAGCAAGCGTATCGTTCAGAACACCGAACTTATAAGAGTTGTGCAAGATATCCAGGTCGGCGGCGAAAATTTCGGTTCCCCATTTGTATTCTGCACCTGTTCGGATTGCGAAGAAATTCTCGCGTGCGTTCCAATCTTTCAGGGAATCAGCCTGTGGTTTCCGATCGTTGAAATGACGGTATTCCAAACCGACTTTCCAGTTCAGACCCAGGCTGTCGTGTGCATGTGAATGGAATCCACCTTTCAGCCCAACCGTGTTGAAGCGTTGTGCAATGCTGTCTTTATTGGCATTTTCATTCGGGAAACCGTAGAAATGCAATCCCTGGTTGCGGTAGTAAGATTCCGCATCCCAGCTGTATTTTTTTTCGTTTACACCTACAAAGCCTCTCAGGTTGGTGCGGTCGAAATTGGCAGGAGCCACGTTTCTCATCTTCCCGAAGGAACTCAAATGCTGCAGGTGAACACCGTAATTCAGTTTCCGGCTTCGTCCGTTGTTGTAATACAATTCAGCCAGTGGCATTAATAAAGAACCAATTCCGATGCGAGCATAACCGTTATATAATTGCGGTAATTTCTGTTGCAGGTTTACCTTCGCAGGCTCAATCTTCTGAATTTCAAACGTGGGTTCGTAATTGATCGAAAGCAACGGAAAAGAGGTTGTCGGAGTTGGGAAAACAGTATCCAGGATTTTCGGTTGCGAATTCAGGCGGTGCGCAATTTCGATGGAACGGTTACCCGTCGTGATCATATCAATGACGTTTCCTTGTCCGAAAGCAGCCGAACCGATCAGACATGCACCAATGAGTATGAAATAGTTTTTATTGCTCTTCATTATTTCCCTGTTTTTTCGTCAACTTCAATGACCGTCGGATCGCTCGGATTGGTCAACGTTTTTGGTTGTGTTTTCAACTGCATAATTTCGTTATACAATTCACCTGCTTCCTGCAGAATACCGTCGTCTTTGACCGGATAGTGATCAATAACGGATTTAATGGTATTCTCAGCCTGGAACAAATCTTTCTTCTGAAGCAATACTTTCGTTTGCAAAATCAGTGCTTTCGCGATCCAGTAATCGTAACCCGGCTTCATTTTCAGCAATTCGCGCACCAGGGTTTCAGTCTTGGTGTAATCTGCTTGTGCAAAGGCGTTTTCAGCAAGCGTGTACTTGGATTCTGCTGCCCAAACAGTGGTTGCATTTTTAACCACATATTCCAGGGAAAGCTGTGCTTCTGAGTAACGTTTTTCCTTGGAAAGTGAAATTCCCTTGATGTATTCCGCTTCCAGTTTCAGCTGGGTGGTTTGTTGAATTCCCAGTACTTTTTGAGCGTATTCAACCGCGTTTGCATAGTTTTCCACCAGGAAATGACAGCGCATCAACCCGATTCGTGCATTGTTCAGGTATTCCGGGTTGGAGCTGACTTCTTCCGTGCGTTTGTAATAGGGAAGAGCCGCCTCTTTCTGATTTCCGTTGAAGAGGAATTTTGCCGTACGAACAGCTGCCAGTTCCGTGTAATCGTCGTTCGGGCCTGTGAGTGTAACCTGATAAATAGCCACAGCTTCTGCTTCTTTTTTCAGTTTGTACAAAGCATCTGCTTTTTGATTCATCGCATCGCGGTAGAACTTCCCTTTCGGATACTTGTTCAGGTATTTATCGAATTCCACGATGGACGCGCTCCACTCGGATTTCTCATACAAATCGAAGCCCTGACGGTAGTATTCGTCTTCGACCTGTGTTGCAAGTGAATCCGCACAGCTGTATTTTCCAGCCAATGCCTCAATTTTATTCAATAAGCGTTGCGCGCGGTAAACATCCGCCAGTGAACTTACTTCGCGCTCACAAATGGTGTCGTTGAGGTTGAATTCGTTCAGAACTTTCAGGTAATAAGATTCTGCCTGGTTGAAATTGGATCGTTTAAAAGCGATATCTCCAAGACTGTGATATGCTTCTTTCACGAATGCACTGTTTGGATAATCGGCAACGATCTGTTTGTAGTAACGCTCCGATTTATCCAGGTTGCCCATTTCGAAATATGCCCGTGCAATCTCTTCGATGGAACGCTGCACATAGCGCGATTTCGGATAGTTGTTGATCAGATCCGTCAGCGTGCGGATTTTCTCCTCGCGGTTCCCCATGAAACCATAGGTTCGCGACATGTAGTACAAAGCCTGGTCGTCATATCCCTGTTTCAGGTTGTAAGCCGCTTTGTAGTTTTCAATCGCCTGTGTATTGGTTGCATTATCAGCCAGTGCATTGCGGTAATATTCATCCGCCAAACGCATGTGGGCATCTGCTTTCTTGTCTAAATCTGTCAGGTTCGGCTGTTTCAGGTATTCCCTGAATGTTTCCTGCGTATTGCGGTAATCCTTCAGCGCCAGGTAAGCATATCCTTTGTTGTAGATCGCATCGTTGCGCAATCCGCTGGACTGAGAACCCGACATCCCCATGAACTGGGTGTATTTTTTGATCGCTTCGGAATAGTTTTTCAGATAAAAATCTGCATCAGCGCTCCAGTAAAGGGCTTTTGCACTGATCTCCGGGCTGATCGGGTATTTGTCGACCAGTGCAAACGCTTTGATTGCATTGGAATATTCTGATTTCTGAAGCAATTCCACGCCGCGGTTGAACGCAATAATCTGGTAGGCAGACTTTAACTTGATATCTTTGTTTGACAACTGATCCAGGGATTCCAGTGCTTTCTGGTAGTTTTTTGTAGACGTATACACGTTTACCAAATACTGGTAAATGACCGGTTTGCGTTTGGAGTCCGGGTATTTTTCCAGGTACAGTTTGAATGCTTCCACCGCTTCGTCATATGCGTTCATATCCAACTTGTATGACAGCAATGCGTAGTTGTAAAGTGCATCTTCCTGGATCATTTTATCCATGTCGAGTTCGCTGGCTGCTTCAAAAGCGGTGCGTGCATAAACCAACTCGTTCATGTTGGTGTAACACTCTCCGGCATGGTACAGGGCAATCTGGCCCAGTACATCTTTTTCACGTGCTACGCGGTCGAAGTATTTCACCGCTTTGGTACAGTTGGAAGTGCGCGAGTAAGCCAGTGCCAGTGCATAATCATCATCGCGGGTCGTATTTGATTTCGCATTGTACAATTCAAGGTACGGAAGAGCTTCGTCGTATTTTTCCAGGTGGAAATAACTGTCCCCGATGATGTGGCTGATCTCAACCTGTTCTGCCGGTTTCAAACTGTCTACTTTTCCCGGCGCGAAATCTACGACTTCCTGGTACTTGTGCTGGATGTAGTAAATCTGGGTAATGTAATACGGCACTACGCGGTTGAAGCGGCTGTCGATCATCAGTTTTTCAAACCCTTCCAGTGCCGTTTGGTATGAACTGTCGAGGTAGCAGATATGCGAATAGTAGTACAAGCTAGGTGCTCCGTACTGGCTGCTCGAATCTTTCACTTCGAAGAACGCCAGTTTCGCTTCCGGGTAATTCTTTTCGTCGAAATGAGCATACCCTAATTTGAAATAGTATTCTTCCTGGTTTTCCTTATCAACGGTAGACCGGTTGAGCTGCCTGAAATACTGGATGGATCGTTTGTAATCTTTTTTCTGGTAATAGTAGCGCCCGATCTGGAACAGGATGTTGCTTCTGTAGATGCTTTCCGGATATTCCCGGTTAAAGCTTTCCAACAAGTCGATTGCATCGTTATTGAAGAGTTCCAATGCGGCCAACCCTTCGTAATAAAGTGCTTTTACGTAGTATGAATCGTTTTTGGATCCCTTGTAATCGGTGATGAACAAGCGGAATTCCTTACGAGCAGCACTGTATTGTTCTTTCTCAAACAAGTCCTCGGCGCGATAGAATCCACTCAGGGGAGAATGGTATTTCTCACTTGCCTGGGACCATCCCGAAAAACTTGCAACAAGTAAAAGAATGAAAAGAATAAAACGCATCACAACTATTTTAAGATCCTAAAATTAAGCAGTACCAAAGGGAGGTAGGGTTTGCGCGTTTAAAAGTTTTAAACGTATAACTGTTAAGAGATAATCTTGTTACACTTTGATTTCATGGATCGGAATCCTGAATTTTACAACTATAAACTCAAGGTGGTGGAGAAAGTTATTCGCATTCAAAACGGACGCATTGATCAGCTCGGTCAGACGGTTCTTGAAAACATCAATTTCGAGGTAGAACGCGACGAATTGGTTTTTCTCATCGGGAAAACCGGTTCGGGGAAAAGCAGTTTGCTGAAAGTGCTTTACGGGGAATTGGAATTGAATGAAGGTCAGGGATCGGCAGTTGATTTTGATTTGAGAAGTCTTTCCAAAAAGCAAATTCCGAGACTGCGCCGTAAACTGGGCGTTGTTTTCCAGGATTTCCAGTTATTGTCGGATCGTTCCATTTCGGACAACCTGCGCTTCGTGATGCGGGCTACCGGATGGAAAGACAAGCGCGAAATGGATCAGCGCATCCGCACCGTTTTGTCGATGGTTGGCCTGGAAGGAAAAGAACATGTACAGCCGCACCGCTTGTCGGGTGGAGAGCAGCAACGGGTTGCCATTGCCCGTGCGTTGATCAATCATCCGAAGGTTATTATCGCAGATGAGCCGACCGGAAACCTCGATCCGGAAACCTCCACGGAAATCATGCATTTAATCGTGGCGGTAGCGAAAGAGGAAAAAGCGGCGGTGATCATGGCGACGCACGACATGTCGCTGATTGAGAAATTTCCGGGAAAAGTATTCAAAGTTGAAAACCGCGAATTGAAATCGTTGGATACGATGCATCGCTTCGATCCGTTCCAGCCTTTGTTTGATTAACGGAATTGTATTAAATACAAAAGGGTGTTATTCATAACAATAACACCCTTTTTATCATCTTGCAATTGTGCAGGAACAGTTTGCCTCCAATTAAATGTTGCTGCCAAGGTTTAATTCCAAATCGCCATATTGTTGCAACCCTCTTTCAAACAGACTTTTTAATCGTGCACCTGATTCGGGTTGAGCCAGTGTTTCAAAAAACCGGACTTGAGTTTCCATAATGTGTTCATTTCTAGGATTTACAGCCCTTTCGTTTATAATGGATTTAATGGTAGCGATCACTTTCCGGTCAAATGAAGCAATTTTACGTGCCAGGTTATCTACAAATGTATCCAGATCTGCATCTGCAATGGCGCGATTTACCCAACCATAAGCAGCAGCCGTTTCAGCATCGTAATCATCGCCGCTCAATAAAATTTCCAAAGCTCGTGCCTTCCCCGTAAGCAGGTGTAAGCGTTCCATTCCGCCGCCACCCGGAAATGCTCCGATACCAATTTCAACCTGCGCAAAGAGGGCTTTTTCCTTACTGGCAAAACGCATGTCCATCGCCTGGGCAAATTCACTTCCTAATCCCCTGGCCCGGCCTCTTATGGAAGCGATGCTTGCAAAAGGTGCTTGTTCCAACCGTTTTGCGATATCCGGCCAGGATTTTGAAAGCCCCGTTCTTCCTTCGCCTTTCGGGAAATTGGAAGCTCCCAAAATATCCAAATGGGCAATGAAAAAGTCCGGATTGGCACTTTCGAAAACCACTACTTTCAGTTCTTCATTGGCTTCCAGCTCGTCCATCAGATCAATCAATTCCAATGAAAATTCAGGTCCGAATAAGTTGATCGGAGGATTATTAATAATCACTTTCCAATAATGGGTGTTGATTTTTTGTGTTGTTAAAATCATTTTTTGTGTTTTTAGTGAAACTATTTATGAAAGAAAAAGACCGATGTAACCCGCAATCAATTGGGGATGCTGATGCTGTAACCCGTGTCCTGTGTCGTTGATAATGATATGCTGCATAGTCGGGGCATTGCGCAAAAGCGGGAACCAGTTTTCAACTGCGAAGCTGCTGTCGTGGTCTGAGGAAATAACCAATACCGGATTTTCAATGGTCTTATACTGCTCTCTGAAATTTTGAAGATCGGTTTTCATATAAGCAGAACCCCCGAAGTACTTTTGAAACAATGCTTGCGAAGCAGGAATTTTAGTTCGGTCAAGTCGTTTTGAAATCCGTTCATGAGAATCTTTGGCCGCAGCGCGGCTGGCTGCTGACTCGGGTTCAAAGAAGATCACGGTTTCATCTTCTAGATCATTGACAGGCTTCAAGGCATGCTCAAAAAAGCTCTTCTCGAACGGAACTTCATTATTCCCGGGAGGGTTCGTTCCGATGAAAATTCCTTTCTTCACCCGGTCTTTATGGAGGAATAATGCAGTTTGCGCAACTAATCCTCCGTAAGACCAACCCGCGACGTGAAAAAACTCATAACCCAATGTGTCCATCAATTGAATTCCGATACCGGCAACTTCTTCCAGGTTGGTGGAGAGTTCTCCTTCCGAATCGCCGATTCCGGGATAATCAAACAGGATGATCGTGTAGTTCGCTGAAAGCGAGTCTAAAAATAAAGGATCCCAGGTGTCGAGGATTCCACGAAAGCGGTTATAGAATAGGATAGGGGAACCTTGCCCGAATTGTCTGTATGCGATTTTCCAGTTGTTGATCGTGGCGTAATGCGTTTGAGATAATGAAAAATGAGTATTCATGGTCGTTTGTTTTAGTTATATCACCTTGTTTTTGTAAATTTGCTTGCATTTTGCAAGTGTAAATATATAGAATATTACTTGCAAAATGCAAGTTGATTTATTTTTATGAAAGAAATAAAAAAAAGATCGGGTTGTCCGGTGAGCAGTTCCCTGGATTTATGGGGAGATAAATGGTCGTTGTTAATCATCCGGGATTTGATGTATGCAAAAAGCTGTACGTATAGCGATTTTCTTAAATCGGAGGAAAAAATAGCTACCAACATCTTAGCCTCCAGGCTTGAAACGTTGGATGAAACGGGTATTATCAGCAAATCCGAACATCCGGATAGCAAATCGAAAGTGCTTTACAAACTCACTCAAAAAGGAATAGATCTGCTGCCTGTTTTAATGGAAATCTATCTTTGGGGTGAGAAATACTTCCAGCTTTCCGAGCAACATAAAGCCTTTTTGGAAGAAGTAAAAAAAGACAAAGAAGGGTTTATAAAAGCGACAAGGGCTAAATTGCTCAGTAGTATTTGAGGGATTCGCTTTGATTAATCCTTGTAACAGGTTGATTTTTAGGCTCGTCCCAATATTGGGAAATTGGGTTTTTGGGAATTCCCCAAGGCCGTAAAAACGAGTTTTGAATTAAAAGAAAATCTAAAGCGGAGGTTAAATTGTCCTCAAAACCCAATTTCCTCCAACACCCCCAGCAATTTTTCCGAACCGAATTCTTTTTCCAATTCTTCCAGGCGTGAATGAGTGTCTGCAGAAGCGATTTTTCCAATAGCATCCGCCAAAGGCAAAACAGGATTCCAAATGATGCAGTGTTTTTCAAACACCACATTTCCTAGCATTTCCTGCGTCGCAATACACGGCTTTCTGCTGAGCAATGCGCGGATTACTTTCAATTTGATACCTGAAGATTTGAAACCGATTAGTAAATGAACCGAACAACTGCGTAGCAAATCGTTCAACTCCGAATCGGTTGGATTTGCGATGCATTCCCATCCTTCCTTCCGGATTTTTTCCAGCACCAGTTTCCCCGGATTTTTCCCTGCAATCACCACCGGAATATCCAGTTTATTTCTGCGATTTTCGGAGATCAGGGCATCAATGGCTTCCAGGTTTTCGGCTACCGACAGATTTCCATGAAACAAGGCAAAACGCTTTCCTTCCTGTGGTTCCAGGATGAGGTCGGAATGAATGGTAACAGGCAGATTCAGCGCTGTGAATCCCCATTTTTCATAGTAGTTCCGGTCGTTTTCGGAAATGCACAGAACCGGGATGTTACGCAATGATCGTTCCTGTTTTTTGAGCTTTCGTGCTTCCAGGGTAAAAAACAAGCGTTCCGAACTGGTCTTTGCGCTTTTGGCTAAATCACGGTAATACTGCCATTCTACATTGTGCATCCGGATGGCAACCGGGCGTTTGTGTTTCGCCAGTTCGTTTGCCCAATAACTGGTATGTTGACCCTCGAGCAACACAGGGGCATCATCCGCAAGCAGTTTGTTCAACAGTTCTTCGGAACTTCGGCTTTTTACAATATAGGGCAATGTCGACAACAGCGATTTGATACCGGTTTTGCGATCGTAGTAATGAATCTCATCTGCAATTTCAGAGAAATCGTGCGTTCTGCCGCGACCGTATTCATAGCAATGGAGAACCACTGAATACCCGGCCTGCTTCAGTGCTTTTGCACGCAGGTAAACGTCCAGCACGCCGCCGTAATCCGGGGGAAACGGAACATCAAAAGAAACGATATGAATGCGTTTACTCATGCACTTTGGGGTAAAAAGATGCTAGCTGCCCGACTTCTGCTTCCCAGTTTTCCTTTTCGGCTGCAAGGGTGCAGTTTGCTTTCCATTCAGCAATCAGTGCCGGATTCTCCAACACTTGTTGAACCTGTTTAGCCAAAGCTAACGGATCAAAATCAGTAATGACTTCACCGATGCGGTATTTCCGCACCAGTTTTGAAACTTCCACCACATTCGAACACAAAATCGGGGTGGAGGTATGGATGTAATCAAACACTTTGTTGGGTAGCGAGAACAGGTAATTGGGGTTCGTAGGCTGGTCGAAACTCAGACCCAGATCTGCCTGTTGCGTAAACTGCAGCAGTTCCTGATACGGTCTTTTTCCGTAGAAGAACACCCGGTCGTCCCATTTCTCTGTGCTGACCAATGTCTTCATGTCCGGAATGATATCACCGTCACCGACAATAATCAGGGCACAATTTTGAAGATGCGGCATCATCCGGATAGCTTCTTCGACCCCGCGGTCTACGTTTAGTCCGGCTCCCTGCATGATCAGGATGTGCTTTCCTTCCGGAATTCCGAGTTCGGCTTTACTTTTCACCGTAGATGGTTTCCAAAGGGGGGAAACGTTCCGGATAACCTTCAGCGTGATTCCGTATTTCTCGAAATACTTTTGAGCAATGGAATCATTGACCGTACTCACGAACTGGAGTTTCGGGAAAACAAACCGTTCGATCCGTTCCCAAACCGCTTTCACTTTCGGCCGGCTGATGAGCTCGGGAACCTCGGTGAAATACTCATGAGAATCGTAAATCAACTTCCTGCGCCGAATGCGTGAAACCAGGTAATTGGGAAGCAACGTGTCGAGGTCGTTCGAAACAAGGATATCCGCTCTTCGGAACAGCAGGAACCAAAACAGGCGGAAATTGAACCAGGCATAAAAGAGCGGGCCTTTCTCGAAAAACATCCGGAAACGTTTGGTGCGGTAACTGCGCGCTTCCATTTTCTGACTGGATTTGAGCACACGCCCGATCAGGAACACCTCGTATCCCTGATTTTCGATAAACGTACAAATCTTGTGAACACGCTGATCCGTGTTCAAATCGTTGATAACGCTGACTATAACCCGCTGTTTCTTCAACCTACAACTTTACGATTCGCTCAACGCGCTGAACAACTCCATCTGTGATGCGGAGCTGGTAGCTTCCTTTCGCTAACCCTGTGAGGTTGAATGTTCCTTCCTGATCCATGATCTTGTTTTGAACCTGCAGTACTTTACCGGTCATATCCAGTAATTCAACAGAGATAGTACCGCTTTCCAATCCTGAAAGATCCACTTTCACCTGGTCTGTTGCCGGGTTCGGGTAGATAGCGATCGACTGCAGCACGTTTTGATCCAAGCCCAGTGAATTCATGATGAGGATGTTGTAGTCTTCGACCTCACCGTAATTGGTTGTTCCGCAAGGCTCAATCGGCCCTTCACCACCTTGTGCGGCATTAAACGCGATCCGAACACGCATTTTAACAGTTCCGATCACAGCTGATGACGGAACGGTGAAGTTAAACACTAACGAATTTCCTCCGGTGATGGAAACAAACGCAATTTGTTCTCCTGAATCGTCGAAATCAAAATCACCGTTGAAATCAATCCATGCAGCAATTTCGTCACCGGAATAAGCTGTTCCCGGACTCTGACCGTTGATCTGAGGAATAATGGTGATGTTGTATTGATTCCCTTTGGTCAGGGTAGCCGTCATGTTGTAATTGGTATAATTTGTACAACCGGTCTCGTTGCTGATTGATTCCAGCACCACTTTCTGGATGAATTCATCGCAGTAAGTCGATGTTGCCGCACACGGAGAAGTCACCGTTGTTACCACAATGTAGTTTGTTTTTAACTCGGTATCCGAACCGCTGGAATTAGACGCTGTTAATTGCACGCTGTAAGTTCCGGCAACGGTAAAAGTCACTTGTGGGTTCTGAGACGTAGCCGAAGTTCCCCCGGCGAATGACCAGCCGGTAGAAGGAGTGATCACCCAGCTCCAGCTCGTAGGACTTCCCGTGGATAAATCCGTAATTTGAGACGTTCCGCCCACAGTCACGGTCGTTGGATTGGCTACAAAATTTGCTACCGGAGGGGTAGATGTTACCGAACACGGAGCCGAAGTTCCCGCAAGAGAAGTCACCCCGGTGTTATTCGGATCCAGCCACGGCTTTAATTGTGCAGTAGTAGTTGTTCCATTCTGATCCCAGTCCGAATAGATTTTTCCGTACAAGTCGTTTTTGTCCGGACCTGTTCCCGATCCCGCTCCGTTTGCCGTACATGCAGATGCTCCTCCGGAAAGCTGTCCCACGATCAACCCGTTCGAATTGAAAATAGGAGAACCGGACGAACCGCCTTCTGTTACTCCGTGACCGTTTGTTGTAGTTGCCCAGAAAACTCTCCAGTGCGCATTGGATGCACCGCCGTTATAAGTTGCTCCGGCCAGCGCCTGCGTATAGGTTGAAATTTTCTTCGCACTTCCTGCCGGGTGATGAATTCCCACACCACTTGCCGAACCGTTATTTGTTCTGTCCCAACCCGCATAATAGACGTTGTAGGACGATGGCGGCTGTGCATTTAATTCCACGAGGTAAAAATCCGATCCCGCCACTTCATACTGTCCCGGAGGGTTGTTCAGTGTTCCGTTTCCAGCAGAAGCGCGTACCGTTCCACCGGTCATGGTTTTACTTCCTTTCGAAGGGTCGGAGGCATTTGCACTACCGGTTGCACAGCTTGTTTTCTGGTAATTCCAGTACCAAACCCAGGTAGAAATGGATTGTCCTGCAACGCGCTCGCCACAATGCCAGGCTGTCAGGATATAGGGTTTACAGTCATTTGCAGTGTTGTTGATCGTTGAAGCGGAACACACATAAGTTCCGGTTCCGTCATTGAACGTATAGTGAACAACCGATCGGATCTGGTTTGCCCAGTTGTTTCCTTCCGAACAAGCCACGTCTACTTCACAGCTGGAAGCTTTTTCCTGGGAAGCTGCATCTGCAAAAACAGACACGTGATCTTCCACGCCTCGGTAGAAATAAACCACTTCGTTGATATGGAAAACCGGAAGTTCCTGCACCCACGCCGGAGCACTGTATTCCAGGTACAACTGATCTCCCTGAACCATTTCCATGGCCTGGAAATCATCACTTGCAGAAGTATAAGCACCTAAAATCTGCCGACCGTTTGCGTTGTAGGCAAACAACGTTCCCCCTGCAGGAATCTGAACTTCTTCTGAAAAATACAGACCCAATGCACGTGCATCTTTACTGGAAATGATTAACCTCCAAACTTTGGTTCCGTCAGGAAGCAGCGTCCAGGAACCGGAATTTGACATATTTACCGAAACCGGAATATTCAGACCTACGCGGTAAGGTCCTTTGGAATCGTTTGCGAGGTCTTCGCTTTTCGCCGCCGCGATGTTGGGTTTTGCCAGTAGAAGCGATGTTGGTGCATATTGGAAAGGAGAGCTGCCCGAAACCGGGATTTTCTTTAAACCAAGGGGTCTTCCTCCTTCGCTGATCTGAGCATTTAATGCTTTGGAAAGAGACAAGAACATGCCCAGCATTAAAAGATATTTTAGCATGGTGCTTATTTTATTTGTAGTTTTCTCAAAATTACACTCTTTTAACAGAAGAATCCAAACTAGAAAACACATTTTTATAGAAGTTTGCCACATGAACAAGGTATTGGTTGTCGAAGACGAACAAAGTTTACTGGAGATTATCCAGTTTAACCTCGAGTTGGAAGGTTATTCGGTGACAACAGTCAGCAACGGAAGAGAAGCTCTGAAAATGAAAAATCAGCTGGATCAGTATAACCTGGTGATCCTGGATGTGATGTTGCCGGAGGTCAGCGGACTGGATATTTGCCGCGCCTACCGGGAAGAATCTGCTGTACCGATCATTTTTGTGTCGGCAAAGGGAAATACGATCGACCGCATTGCCGGATTGAAGCTCGGAGCGAATGATTATCTGCCCAAACCCTTCGACCTTGAAGAATTCATCCTGCGTTGTTCCGTTTTGGCTCAACCCATCAAGAAGCAAGTGGTCGTTCCTTCGGAAATCCGCATCGGGAACCACCGGGTGATGCCGGTATCTTTTGAAGTGGAGAACCTGATTTCGGGAGAAAAGCAAGAACTGAGCAAGCGTGAAATGGAGTTGATCCAATTGTTCTTCACCCGGAAAGATGAGGTGGTTTCGCGGGACGAGATTTTGAATACGCTGTGGACAAATGACCAGTTTCCGACCGGTCGCACGATCGATAATTACATTCTGAGCTTCCGGAAGATCTTCGAAGAGGATCCGAAGAATCCGCAGTTTTTTCATTCGATCAGAGGCGTTGGATATAAATTCACCTTACCTGATTAAATTTTATCTTTGCAGCATGTTTGCAGAACAAGAACAAGAAATTACGGAAGAAAAGCGATTGCGTTATGACAAGGCCTATTTGAGGATGGCTCAAACCTGGGCGGAGTTGTCGCATTGCGAACGAAAAAAAGTGGGAGCACTGATTGTGCGCGACGGAAGAATTATCTCCGACGGGTATAACGGAACGCCGGCCGGATTTTCGAATTGTTGTGAAAACGATCAGGGCGAAACGCATTGGTATGTCCTGCATGCCGAAGCAAATGCCATTCTGAAAGTGGCGCGCTCAACCAATGATTGCAGCGGTGCAACACTTTTTATTACACTATCACCCTGCAAAGATTGCAGTAAACTGGTTCTTCAGGCAGGAATCAGACGTGTTGTTTACATGATGGAATACAAAGACACCACCGGCGTTGATTTTTTGAAAAGCGCGGGTGTTGAAGTGGTTCACATCCCAGATCCAAATTAAATGAACAGAAAATACGCCTTTATTTATCCGACTTTGCTGATGGTTTTTTTGGCCATCGGGTTGTTGATCGGATCCAGGTTGAACCGGACCGGAACCGACCAGAAACAGCAGTCGGGAAATTATTCCAAAATGCAGGAAATCATCGACCTGCTGGATCGCGAGTATGTGGACACCATTGAAAGCAAGAAATTGTTTGAGAAGACGATTTCCGACATGCTCCACGAGCTGGATCCGCATTCGAATTACATTCCTTCTGAAGATTTACAGGCCGTGAATGAACAGATTGACGGAAAATTCGGGGGAGTTGGAATCCGTTTTGCTATTATCCGCGATACTTTGTGTGTTACGAACGTGGTTCCGAATTCACCTTCGGCACGAGTTGGTGTTCAGGCAGGAGATAAAATCCTGATGATCGACGGGAAAAGTGTTGCCAGCAAAAAAATCAAGAACGACGATGTACTGGGGAAACTGAAAGGCGATCCGAACACACAGGTAAACGTGCAGATTTACCGCAATTCCAAAAAAATCGATCAAACGATCACCCGCGGAATCATCCCGATTCCGTCTATCGTCTGTGCACAAATGCTGAATGAAAATACCGGCTACATCCGTTTGGAAAGTTTCTCCGTTTCCAGTGCGGAAGAGTTTCATTTTGCCGCGCAGCAACTGAAGAGCAAAGGAATGAAAAAACTCATTTTCGACCTGCGTGACAACGGTGGCGGTGTCTTGGAAGGGGCGGCAAAAATCGCCGATGAATTCTTACCAGCCGGACAAAAAATTGTGATCATCAAAGGGAAAAAATATGCGAGCACTACCCGTTACGCAAAAGGCGGCGGTTTGCTCGAAAATACTCCGCTGGTGGTTTTGATCAACGAAAATTCAGCTTCTGCGTCAGAGATTTTGGCAGGGGCTATCCAGGACAATGACCGCGGAACCATCATCGGGCGCCGTTCTTTCGGAAAAGGATTGGTGCAGCAGGATTTCTCCCTGTCTGACAAGAGTGATGTGCGTTTGACCATTGCACGTTATTACACACCATCCGGTCGTTGTATTCAAAAACCGTTCGGAGAGAGTTACGAAGATTACTACCACAGCAACGAGAAAAGAAGAGACAGCGGAGAATATTTCGCACCGGATTCTTCCGTTTTCAAAAATGCGCACCCTTTTAAAACACTGAAAGGAAGAACGGTTTATGACGGAGGAGGAATCATGCCGGATATCTTTGTTCCGCTCGATACATCCAACTCGACCTTGTATTATTTATCCTTGCGTTATTCCGGGGCATTCCAGCAGGCAGCTTTTGATTTTGTAGCAAACAAACGCACCTTGTGGCCGACGATCCAGCAGTTCAACAGTACGTTTACTCCGCCGGTAACATTGACCCAAGCCCTGATCAAAGACGGACAGAAACTGGGAGTTCCATATATGGCTGCAGATTACAAGCGAAGTGAAGAACTGATCAAACATGTACTGAAAGCAGAAATTGCCCGCCAGTTATTCATCGAAGAAGGCTATTTCTTCGTGATTGCTTCATACGACAAGGAAGTTCAAAAAGCGCTCCAGCAGCTGAAGCGCTGATTCGAAGTGTTTATCGAAATCAAAGAGTTGAAGAGTTCAAATGGAACTCTTCAACTCTTTGAACCATTTCCCGTTAGTTCTTAATAATCGGGTGTGAGCTTGCTGTGCCGTTGCAGATCATGGAAATAAAATATGTTCCTGGCCTTACTCCGGTGCCGGTATCGGATAATCCGTCCCATTCAAACCCGCCGAACGAACTTTGAATGAGTTGTTTCTCACAAATGGTGCGGACTAATCGTCCCTGGTAATCGTAAATACTCATCGAAACAACATCTCCGTTTTTCAACTGGTTGGGTTTGATGGAAACACTTTCGGAAAACGGAACAGGATATATTTTCCATTCGTCATCCGAAACCAATTCCTGCATTCCCAAAGTGAGCAATGATTCCAGGTCGATGAGTTCATCTCCGGGTTGATACTGCAGGAAGTGGAAATACACCAGGAACATTTCGTCCGTAGTACTTTCCCCGGCAGTCACCAAAACCGGTGGATTGCTCGGATTGTGTATGTTATTCACCGTATTGTCATACGTTGCTTCTCCTCGCATGACCGATCCGGTCGGAACTTTCTGAAGATTTTTGAAGAAATAGAAATCCTGCCAGTGAAAATCCCAGTGTGAAATATGGGCAAATTTGACGGTATCGCTGGTAGGTGTTACGGCATAAGCCCGGATGTCTTTTCCGAGCAGGTGCATGTGTGGGAAAACACTCAAAACACTGTAATTCGTAGGCACACCTCCGGATGAGGGATAATGTGCAGTAAAGGACGAAACCTGGTTGGGAGGAATCACCAGCGACCAGTTTTGAAGCACCGGAGCTGCATATACTTCCCGGATTCCGGTTTCACCCGGTGGATAAAAATGAATAATGACTTTCGTGCTGTCGTATTGCCCGTAACTTCCTTCCGGATAGTGCATAGCAAAGACCAGGTTGCTGTTTGCCGGAATAGACATGCCGAGTTTGAACCCGGTTGCGGAAGGAAAAATCAATGGGGAAGATCCGGGAGTGTAACCGCCGATTAATGTAGAAGTTTGCGGAGGTCCGCCACAATTTCCACCAACGGTATCGCCCTGGTAATTTCCGGTCGGGTCGATGTAAATCAATGCGTGATGGACAATGGCGCGGTTTCCGGGAACAATTTCCATCGCACGCACGAAGCGGTTTTGAGTCAGCCCGGTGGGAAGGCTGAAACACACATAATCGTCCTGTCCTCCCGTAGCCTTGCTCTGATACAAAGGAATCTGGAGCATTAAGTCGCCGTTCCCCAAAATGCTTCCGGTGTTGAAAACAGGCGGAGCAGGTGCATTTGCCGGGTTTCCTTCCGGTGTTCCGGTTGAAAGCCAGGATAGAAAAGTGGCTTTGTCGGAAGCGCTCAAAGCACGGGAATGGCTGTACTGCTGGTAGTTTTCATCGGGCGGCCAGGGCGGCATTTCGTTCTGTGCCACGGCGTCGTATACCAAACTGGCCATCGAACTGACTTCCGTGTAGTTCATCAGGGAAAAGGGTGCAATTCCTCCGGGATGGTGGCAGGAAGAACACTTGTTGTAGACAATGCTTGCCACATCATTACTCCATGTTTGTCCAAAAACAGAGTGGCTGATAAGGAATACGAGAAGAGCCAGTTGTTTCATAGTCATAGTTTTATGGTAAATCTAAGCGAATACTTCTTGATTTACAACTGTTTGTACAAGTTTCGAAAACGGCACCCGGCATTTCCGGATGGGATCCATAAAAAACGCGCAGGGCATTGCTCAAAAAGTAGTATTTTCAAGCCATCAATCACGTATCATGAAGTATCTCCGCTTAAGCACACTTAAAAAAGAACATCCGAATCTACATTTTCCGCTTTCGGAAGATCAGCGCTGGGCCTTTTCCGAGGGGTGCAATAAGTCGTTTCCGGGTGTTTCCGAACAGGAGAAAGCTGCTTTTTTTGACTGGTATTCCGATCCGAAAAAACTCATTTTCGCGTCCTGGACAGAAGAAAACCGGAGTCTGGATAAAACACTGCAGCAACGCGATTTTACGGAATTGTTCAACGATACTTCCCGGGTTCGGGAGCATGCGCTTTTTGAAGAATACAAAGGATTTATCGAGCCCTTTCTCTATTCGGTTTTCACGGAGAAATTCAACGCGGTTTCTGATCGGAATATTCATTTTTTTATGAGTTATTCCGTTTTGCTTCCGGCATACCAGCAGAACCTGGTTCAGGATTCCCTTTCGGAGTGGATTTTCCGTCAGAAGGATGAGCTGTCCCGGACATTGAAAAAAGTGAAGAAGGATACGGAGTTGCACAGACAAACGGAGAAATTCCTGACGGATAACCTGATCGCCGCATTGAATTTACTGAATGTGAATCATTACCGGGTGAAAACACAGCTACTGGAATTTTTCATGAGCCTGGCTTATCACCCAAAAAGTTCGTCCCGTTTTTTGATTTACTTGAGTGGTAAATTACTGCAGGTTAATTTTACGGAAGAACATAAGCGGCAGCTCAGTCAGTTCGGAACGGACGTGCGGAAGGGAAAAGTGGTGGTAGAATCAAAACGGATTTCCTGGCTGCGCCTGAGTGTTATTATCCTGTTGCTGCTTGTGTGCGCCGGCGGAATTGTTTCCCTGTTTTTCATCGAAGCGAATCCGGAAGAGGATCAGATGCAGGAACAAACAGCTTATATGTCTTTCAGCAAAGAGGAACGCGCAAAACTTGACTCGTTAATTACGGAAGCAAAAAGCGAATACCAGATGACGGAAGATGTGCCTTTGGATTCCGACATGCCTTTTGTGGGGGTTGATCTGACGCAGAAACGAAGTTGGGAGAATCAGCTTTTTCAAACATTGGTTCAGCATTGGGGAAACAATGATTCGGTTCCATTCACCAAATTTTTCTCCAAATCGGATCAGAATCCGCGGGTGAAAACCTATACCGGGACAAAGAACCTGGACCAGAAAAAGGGACAAATTGGGGTAGAATTCCACAATGAAACGGATCTTTCAGTGTTGGTTCTCGTTTTTCAAAACAGTAAAAATGAACCGGTTTACACCAAATACATCCCTTCAAAAACGTTGGGAGAGTGGAAAATCAATAATGGGGAATACCTGGTTGTTTTGCCGGGAGGCAAGATTCCGTCCAATCCGAAATTCGGGAATCTTCCTTTTAAGGAATTGGATCAGCATTTTTATGAGAACCTGGGCGTTTCCTACTTTGCAGATGAATTCAAGGGGAACCGGATGAAACTGGTTTGGGAGAACCTGGGGAACAATAATTCGTACCTGGTAGATTTGTCGAACGCTTTGACGAAGGTATAAAAAAAGAAGAGAGACTGGAAATAATGTCTCTCTTCACACGCTACCTAACTAAACCTAACTACTACTACTTATTTCTTCTTTAACGGGAAATTGTGTGTTTTGGTACGCAGTGAAGCGGGAATTAACGTCTTTTAACGAGCCGGGGGTGAGAGCAGCCAGGAAGATTGGCTGGTATAGCGGTCTGGAACACCAGTAAAACCGGACATTCTACATCCCGATAGCTATTGGGGTTATAAATTTATAAAATTGTTGTTGGGGAAATACAATAAGGGGATTTTTCAATTGACGGAGAGTAATCATCCAAAACAAAAGGTTCTAAAAACAACAAGAGAGAAGCGGGCGCTCCTCTCTTGTTCCAACCTAAACTACTACTACTTATGAAAACTAACCTCTAAATCATTAGCAAATAACGTACCAAAGTATTTTAAGTGCTTTTGATATTAGCGTATACAAAGATAACGGACACTTTTTGATTTTGTTTCATAACGAAGTTCTTTTTAACATTATTTGCGAAACAGGCGTTTTTATTGGAACAATAGGTGCCGGAATTTGGGTGATTTGAAGAGTTACCCGCTGTGAAACCGGCTCAAAGTGTTCAACAATTGAAAAGGTTCAACCGGCGAGTTGTTCACTGAAATCTATTTTGGACCCTCTAAACTTTTTTATCCTTTTGAACGTTCTCTATTCTTTTAATCAAAGCGGAAGTTTTCATCCGATTCGGAAAATATCCGGGATATTTTAGGAGAACACCTGCTGAAAAAGGCATGCAACATAAGATTTGGTGTTATCTTTGATTCCAATTTATAATATATCCTCTCTGAAGGCATGAAAGTTATCGATCATTTAAACACGGCGAAAGACACGCTATTTTCCTTTGAAATTCTACCTCCGCTGAAAGGAGCGAATATTCAATCTATTTACGACGGAATTGACCCACTGATGGAATTCAACCCGAAGTATATCAATGTCACCTACCACCGCGAAGAATTCATCTATAAGGAACGCGAAAAGGGATTACTCGAAAAAATCGCCATCCGCAAAAGACCCGGAACAGTAGGAATTTGTGCGGCGATTATGAACAAATACCATGTAGATGCAGTACCGCATTTGATCTGCGGGGGATTCTCCCGGGAAGAAACCGAAAATGCACTCATTGACTTGCAGTTCCTTGGAATTGACAATGTGCTTGCGTTGCGGGGTGATTCGATCAAAACAGAATCAACATTCAAACCGGATCCGGAAGGGCACAAATACGCAGTCGAATTGATTAATCAGATTACCGATATGAACCAGGGACGCTACCTGGTGGATGACATCAAACTGGCTCCGACAGATTTCTGCATCGGTGCGGCAGGTTACCCTGAAAAGCATTTCGAAGCAATGAACCTGAGTACAGACCTGCATTTCCTGAAAGCAAAAGTAGATGCCGGTGCTGAATACATTGTGACACAGATGTTCTTCAACAATCAGAAATATTTTGATTTTGTGGATGCCTGCAGAGCCATCGGGATCACCGTTCCGATTATTCCGGGATTGAAACCGATTACGACCCTGAACCATATTTCCTTCCTGCCGAAGGTCTTCCACATTGATTTTCCGGAAGAATTGAGCAAGGATTTGCTGAAATGCAAAAACAATAAAGACGTATTTGAAGTAGGTGTAGCATGGGGAATTCATCAGTCGCAGGAGCTGAAAAAAGCAAAAGTGCCCGGAATTCACTATTACACGATGTCTACTTCCGAAAGCGTAAAAACCATAGCTGAAAAAATATTTTAATTATGAAAAAATCACTGTTGAGTTTCCTGTTTTTGGGTATTTGTCTGATCGGTTTCGGACAAACGAAGTTTCCTCCGTTAAAGTTGAGAAATGCGCTGGTTGTGAGTCACCTGGATAAGCAAGCCGATCAGTTTTCGCTGGAAATTGCCGTTTCTGACGTGCTTTCCGGGGTGAAGATCAAAAACATGGTTTCGCTGAATGTGTTGAAAGCCGGTGGTGATCCGCAGGTTTTGATGACGGATTCGGTAGCACAAATACTTGCCGCTAAAGGAATCAACACAATGATGCTGGTTTCCGTACGCGGGTTCGACAACCGTTTCAAGCCGTCTTCCGGAAACATGACGCTGGCAGAAGACCTGGCGGCAGATAACCTGTTCCCGATCTATAAAGACGATATCGTTTCGGTAACTTTTGAGTTTCATTTCTACCGCGATGGAAAACTGGTTTACACGGATTTGCTGAAAATTGGAGGAATCAACTCACGGGATAAAGTGTTGAGAAAACTGCGCAAAAAACTGGCAAAGAAAGTCTTGAAGGACTGGGTTTAATGAATTGAAAAGTGAGAATTGAAAAGCACTTTTTAACTTTTCAATTCTCCATGATACATTTTCAATTAGTTAATTTTTGTTTTGCCAGGTTCATTGCTCCCTGGATCAGTTCATTTCCCGGATCGTGGATCAGGTAATAATCGAAATCTGCCAGGGCATTGGAGTATTGAGCCAGTTTCAGATAACACAAACCGCGCTTTTCATAAATCTCCATATCGTATTTGGAATAAGGTGCTGCCAGCGAAAACAAGCGGACAGCCTCTTCATATTTTTCCTGTTTGAAAGCCTCCAAAGCTTCTTTTTTCAAGCTTAGAAATTCGACTTCCCGGGCACTTTTTCCCGCTTTGATTCGTAAGAATTGGGCAATTTCCTTCAGTTGGGTCTCCGTAATTTCTTTTCTTCCGATCACCTCAAAATCGTGTTCTTCTTCCTCCAGTTCTGAGCAGGCACTTTTGATGTCGAACTGATGTAATTTTTCCATCGACGGAACATTCGTGCTCGACCAAAAGCGCTCGACCAATATCTGGTTCTCATTAACTTCCAGGAGCTGGAACAGGTAATAGAGGGAGTCGATGCGGAAGTAAAAATAACTTCCCGGAGGCACGAACGCTATTACTGATCTCATGATAGAAAGATACGAACTAATTGAAATAATTGAAAATGGAGAAGGTAAAATTGAAAAGGCATAAGCAGGATAGAAATACTTTTCAATTCTCCATTGTCAATTCTTAATTTTGCATGATTCGATCCAACGCATTGATAAACAGCTGTGCAGCTTTTGCCAGCAACTCATCTGTATGCGCATTGGAAATAAACCCGACCTCGTATCCGCTTGGTCCCATGTAAACACCTTCTTCGAGCAGTGCACGGTGCAGGTTCTTGAAATGGGTCATATCCGGGTTGATCTCTTCCGCCGCACGGATGTGTTTGGAATTGTCGAATGAAATCCAGAAAATAGAACCGATAGTTACCAGTTCGAATGCGTATTGTTTCGCTTTTGCGTGATTGTTAATGGTATCGGTGAATAATTTGGTTCTGCGTTCCTGGTCTTCGTAAAAACCGGGTTTACTCAGTTCGGTCAATTGTGCCAGTCCTGCCGCCATTGCCACCGGGTTTCCCGACAAAGTTCCTGCCTGGTAAACCGGCCCGTCGGGTGCAACGCAGCTCATGATTTCTTTTTTCGCACCGTAAGCTCCAACCGGCAAACCGCCTCCGATAATCTTTCCGTAGGTAACCAAATCCGGTGCGATTCCATACAATTCTGCAGCACCCGAAAATGCCACGCGGAATCCGGAGATTACTTCGTCGAAGAACAACAAAGCACCGTATTTTGTACACGTTTCACGCAATTCTTTCAGGAAGCTCAGTTCCTGGAGCAATAATCCGTTATTTGCCGGAATCGGCTCAATGATCACACAGGCAATTTCCTTTCCGAATTGCTCGAAACAACTTTGCAGTGCTTCAGAATCATTCAAGGGCAAAACCAATGTTTCGTTTGCAAAAGCTTCCGGAACACCGGCACTGGAAGTATTTCCGAATGTCACGAGTCCGGATCCCGCTTTTACCAGCAGCGAATCACTGTGGCCGTGGTAGCAGCCTTCAAACTTCACGATTTTGTTTCGGTTGGTATATCCGCGCGCCAGTCGGATTGCCGACATCACGGCTTCCGTGCCGGAGCTTGTGAAGCGGATTTTATCAATAAACGGATTTTTGGAAAGAATCAGCTCGGCCAATTCATTTTCCAGCCGGGTTGGAGCGCCGAAGCTTGCACCGTTTCCAAGCGCCGCTACGATTCCTTCGTATACTTTCGGGTGGTTGTGTCCCAAAATAAGCGGTCCCCAGCTTCCGCAGAAATCAATAAACTCATTGTCGTCTTCGTCCCAGATAAATGCCCCGTTCCCTTTTTTGATGAACAAGGGGGAACCCTCAACAGATTTGAATGCTCTTACCGGAGAATTTACTCCGCCGGGGAAATAGTTTTTCGCTGTTTCGTAAAGTGCTTCGGAAGTTGATCTTTTGAGTGTATTTGCTGCCATAGACGACGAATTTTGATTTGGTGCAAAAGTACGAATTCGAATTGCAGGGGCAATGGAAAGGCGGGTGGAATTTATGTCATCGGAGATCAGAACGTTCAATAAAAAGAAATTGTCCGGTTCAAATCCCTGTTTGCAAATTCGCCCATTTGCCAAATGGCGAATCAGAGAGAGAATGCTTGGAGTCTCAGGATTGGCCTATTTGTTTAAAATTTCACATCCATCACCTGAAAAAGAGTTGATGTAGCTACTGAATCCAACTATTTATCTGCCTTTTGAAAAGTGAAATTGCCATATCGCCATATGGCGATTGGCTATAACCGCTATTGAAATCCTAAATGTAATTCAAACGTGAAGATCATTGAATCGATCTAAAATTCACAAAATGGAAAAACCAAAAGCGACATACGAATAGTTGCTCGTTCTTGCTGCTGCACTAATTCGCGGCGGCGAATCGCAATTCAGTCTTTTCGCCGAGGCGAACTACGCTTTTCCCTCATTGCTTTCGCACTAACGTTTGTCGCAATTCAGTCTTCAAAAGCTACGCTTTTTCTTATATTTGATGCATAATTTTTAAGAGTTCCTCACAGAACAATCAATTTGTCAGATGAAATACGAATTTACCCCTGAGTTTGCGGCTCAAATGGATGCGGCAGACCCATTAAAATCATACCGAGACCGCTTTCTTTTTCCAACATTCACCAAAAATCCGGTGAGATATTTCACAGGAAACTCATTGGGCTTACAACCGAAAACGGTTCGGGAAAAAGTGAATCTGGAATTGGACGATTGGGCAAAATGGGGTGTAGAAGGGCACTTTCTGGGAACCAATCCGTGGTACAAATACCATGAGTTCCTGACAGATGCTTCCGCAAAAATTGTCGGTGCATTGCCAAAAGAAGTGGTGGTGACTCACTCATTGACGACAAACCTGCACTTATTGATGGTTTCATTTTACCAACCGAAAGGAACGAGAACCAAAATTTTGTGCGAAGCGAAAGCATTTCCAAGCGATTTGTATGCATTGGAATCACAGGTTCGTTTTCACGGACTGAACCCGGAAACGGATTTGGTAGGAATGAGTCCGCGCGAAGGAGAGCACACGTTAAGAGACGAAGATATTCTTGCGAAAATCCAGGAATTGGGAGATTCTCTTGCGTTGGTGATGTTTGGCGGAGTGAACTATTATACCGGGCAATTGCTCGATATGGAAGCAATCACAAAAGCGGGAAAAGAAGCCGGAGCGATGGTTGGTTTTGACCTGGCGCATGCTGCGGGGAATATCCCGGTAAAACTGCACGATTGGGGAGTGGATTTCGCAGCGTGGTGTTCATATAAATACCTGAACTCAAGTCCGGGTGGCGTGTCCGGAATGTTTGTGCACGAGAGACATGCAAAAAATGCATCACTGCCACGTTTTGCAGGATGGTGGGGCTACGATAAAAGCACGCGTTTCCAGATGGAGCCGGGATTCGTTCCGATGGAAGGGGCAGAAGGCTGGCAGTTGAGTAATGCACCTGTTTTGGGAATGGCTGCGCACTGGGCTTCACTGGAAATCTTCGATGAAGTTGGGATGGAGCGTCTGAAAGCAAAAAGCGACGTACTGACCGGATACCTGGAATTCATTTTGGACGGTCTTTCGGAAAAATACGCGGAGAAATGCCGCTTCGAGATCATCACACCGAAAGAACCGAAACGCAGAGGCGCTCAGTTGTCGATCCTGGTTCACGGAAAAGGAAAACAACTATTCGATACAATCTCTGAAAAAGGAGTCGTAGCCGACTGGAGAGAACCGAACGTGATCCGTGTAGCACCGGTTCCGTTATACAACTCATTCGAAGACGTGTATTTCCTCGGGAAGTATTTGGAGGAAGCAATTATAGAGAGTTAGAAAAATGATAATTTAACCGCAAAGGCACAAAGACGCGACGGGATAGTTTCCAGATGAAAGTGATTGATTTTCACTGGTAATATTTGATGTTTTTTCTTAAATTAAATAGAACTAACGTTAAATAACTATTCAAATGACTGAAAATGAAATTGCAGAAATTGTCTTTAAATGTGGGTTAAAAGTGCACCGATCACTTGGCCCAGGATTATTGGAATCGGCATACGAGGCCTGCTTGGTGTATGAACTGGAACAATATGATATAGATGTTGTGAGACAAAAATCACTACCATTATATTATGAAGGAGTTCAGCTGGATGTAGGTTATCGACTGGACATAATAATTAATAACAAAGTAGTTGTGGAAGTAAAGGCAGTTAATGAACTTGCCGGAGTTTTTAAAGCACAGGTACTGACATATTTAAAATTGACGGATTGCAAGTTAGGTTTATTGATTAACTTCAATTCAGAGCTGTTTAAGACCGGATTCAAAAGGGTTGCAAATGGAAGTCTGGAATGAATTCATCTTTGCGCCCTTGCGCCTTCGTGGTAAGACTAAAATAAGATGGAAAAAATTGCAGTAGTAGGAGCAGGTTTGGTGGGAAGTTTACAAGCCATTTTACTTGCACAAAAAGGATACAATGTTTCAGTGTTTGAACGCCGGCCCGATTTGCGGAAAGCAGCATTGGTAGGTGGAAAGTCGATTAACCTGGCACTTTCGGATCGTGGGTGGAAAGCCCTGGAGATTGCCGGAATTGCAGCGGATATCCGCAACATTGCCATCCCGATGTATAACCGTTGTATGCACGCATTGGACGGCACGCTGACTTATCAGCCGTATGGCGTAAATAACGAAGCAATTTATTCGGTTTCGCGGGGAGGATTGAACCAGAAATTGATGAACCTGGCGGATAATTACCCGAACATTGAGTACTTCTTCGACCGCAAATGTTTGGATGTAAATCTCGAAAGCAACACCCTTTCTTTTCAGAATGCGCAAACCAAACAAAAAGAAGAATTTCAGGCAGACCGCATTTTTGCGACAGACGGAGCCTATTCTGCAGTGCGCATGCGCATGCAAAAATCCATGACCTTTGATTATTCGCAGAAATACCTCGATCACGGCTACAAAGAATTGGTGATTCCTGCAAATGAAGACGGGTCTCACAAACTGGATAAAAACTGCTTGCATATCTGGCCTCGTGGTGAATTCATGATGATTGCGCTGGCAAACCTTGACGGAAGCTTTACCTGTACGTTATTCTTCCCGATGGAAGGAGAAACATCGTTTGCAACACTCAAAACACGGGAGCAGGTAGCAGCATTTTTCGATTTGACGTTCCCGGATGCCGTGCAGATGATGCCGACGTTGCTGGATGATTATTTCGCGAATCCGACCAGCTCCCTGATTATGGTGCGTTGTGAACCGTGGAACTACCAGGATAAAATTGTATTGCTCGGGGATGCCGCCCACGCCATCGTTCCGTTCTACGGACAGGGAATGAACTGCGGATTTGAAGATTGTACGGTGTTCAACGAAATGTATGATCAGAGCAATGGCAAATGGGATACCCTGTTGAAAGACTTCTCGGCGCAACGCGTTCCGGATGCAAATGCGATCCTGGATCTTGCACTGGATAACTACATTGAAATGCGCGATAAAACGGCTGATCCGGAATTTTTATTGCAGAAGAAAATCGAAGCGAAATTTTCCCGATTGCACCCTGATAAGTGGACACCGCTTTATTCCCAGGTTACGTTTAGCAACACGCGTTACAGCGATGCGTTGAAAAACGGGAAAAAACAAGATGCCCTGATGCAGGAAATTTTGAAGCTGGAAAACATCCATGAACAATGGGATGAACCATTCGTTATGGATAAAATGTTGGAATTGATTTCGTAACCAAACTGAAAACTTCGGATATTTATAAAAAACTACATATGAGATTTGTTATCTGTATTGTCCTGGTGCTGCTGACAGGGTTCTCTTTTGGGCAGAAATCGCGAAAGTTCAACGGGAAAAGCCGGAAGGATTTCTTCGGAGGTGCGCGTGATTATCGTCAACTGACCAAGGACGGGATACAAATTTCTTTCGGACCGAATGTAACCCTGACCAATCCGCATGTGACGGAATATTCCGGTGTGGATGCAAGCGGAAGACCGGTTACCACAACGATTGATCCGATCAGCAGACCCGGAGGATTCATTGAAATCGGAGCGGCACATTACCGTCTGAAATCTTCCAAATTGCTGGCGGCATGGTATAAAAGCCGTGGCGAAAAAGGAGAAGTGAAGTGGATTGGGTCGAACCTCTTCCACCGCCTTGATTGGGGATTGGGATTTAACTACATCGGCGGAAGTGAACACACTCGTTTTGAAATGGTTGATCCGTCAGGAGTTTCCTCTTTTGATGAAAGAACCGGTTCATTCTACAACGGATATTTGACTGCGCGGGTAACGGTTGATCGTTTTACCAAAATTGCGGAAGGCTGGCACCTGGAAACCGGATTTGGATTCAACTTCTTGTTCAATGCACTTCCTGCACCGAAAGTTCCGTATGTGGAAACGATTGCCCCGGTGAAATTTCAGCAGGATTTCATGGCTCAGTTCCACCTGCATTTAGGATTCACACGCACAATCCGCAGAGGGGATTACCTCACGTTCGGATTCCTCGTTCCGGCTTTCGGAATCTACGAACCGAATAAAGCGCGTCCGACCGTTCAATGGTTCTCCAGCAATTACTGGCCGATCCAATTACAAGTTCGCTGGATTCACCACTTTACCAAAAAATCCAACGGATGTAATACCGGAACGCCGGAAGACCGCAAGCGTAACGACGAATACATGCAAAACAGATAACGGTTATTTAAGCTGATTTTACGATGAGAAGATTTTACTACTTGAGTTCTTGTGACACCTGTCAGAAAATTATGAAGGCCCTGAACCTGCCATCCGATGTGGAAATGATCGACATCAAACAAACCAATATCGATGCGACAACACTCGATTGGGTGAAGGAAAAAGTAGGTTCCTACGAAGGATTGTTTTCAAAACGTGCCATGAAATTCCGCTCTATGGGATTGCATGAAATGAGTCTTACAGAAGCAGATTACCGCAAATACATGCTGGAAGAATACACCTTCCTAAAACGTCCGTTTGTGATCTATGACGATCATGTTTGGATTGGAAATGCCAAGAAGGAAGTAGAAGCTGCACAAGCGTTTTTCGCACAATTAAACTAAGGATTCCGGAAATTCCGGTTGTGCAACTGATAGTTATTGGTTTGAATTTAGTCGAATCAGGATTAAAGAGTTATTCATAAGTCGTAGGTATTTTTCTTATGAAGAAGAGTGTTTTAAAACTTTGCGCTCTCCGCTTCTTCGCGGTAAAAAAACTATTCTATTAACCGCAAAGGTGTGAAGTATTTCCAAATCTAAAAAAAGCGCAATCGGCTGCTTAAAGCAGATTTCCGGTAATCATCCAGTTTTTCATCAATGTTTCGCTGAATCAGTTTCCGCACAAATTTCTGTGTGCCTTTTCCCATTTTGAAATCCAGCTCGTCTCCGAAAATAGGAACGATGCTCAGGAAATACACGGTTTTATCCTGCATGCTTATCGGTGCAAGTTCCCGTTCAAGTAACATAGGATCCAGGAAGATGAAATACTCCTGCTGCATCAAATCGGAAATAGGAACTTCCGGGTTGGCGGTAGGAATGGTGTGTCCGGGGCCATACCAGGTATTCCGGTCTCTGACAAAACGCTCCAGCTTGTAAATCCAGGTGTAAATCCAGGAAAAATTCGGATTCTGCAAATCGTCAAAATCCCAGTAAGCAGGAAGACAGAAGAAGATTTCGTTAAACTCTCTCCCGACCCATTTTTCGAGAACAGGCATCCGGTAATCGGAAAGAGAAGCGGTCATGAGCACTGTCACGGGAACGTCCAGTTCGAGGAACAAAAGCAGGAGTGGCTGATCCGGGTGAAGCGGATTGGTAATTTCTTTCACACGATGTGACCCAAATCGCTGCTCAAATAGTTTCGTCAACTCCATCCCGCAAATATAAGAAAAAGCGTAGCTTTTGAAGACTGAATTGCGACAAACGTTAGTGCGAAAGCAATGAGGGAGAAAGCGTAGTTCGCTACGGCGAAAAGACTGAATTGCGACAAACGTTAGTGCGAAAGCAATGAGGGAGAAAGCGTAGTTCGCCGTGGCGAAAAGACCGAATTGCGATTCGCCTTGGCGAATTAGAGCAGAAACACGAATGAATCGGAGAAATCAGCGGGAGATGTAGAAAAGTACTCCCGCGAACGGCTTCTAACAATCCTTTGCGCTCAAATACATCCTAAAATAGGAAAGGGAGCCTAATGGCTCCCTTTACGGTTATTGGTTTATATGTTCATTTCGCCTTAAAGAAATAATCTATTTCAGAAATGCGCATCGTCATATCATTTCCTTCCACCTTGGAGATGTTGAAAATGATGGACTTCTTTTGGTTGGGGCCGTAGAATAAAAATAAATCAATCTTGTCGTCGTATTGGGTGCTTAGCCATTTTCCTTCGAGATCAATGAAATCCGTCATGTTGTTTTGGTCGTACCAACGCCCCTTAAATGTCTCGTCCTCTTTCAGGTCAAAATAAATGGTGTTGATGCCGAGTATTTTGTCTTTGTCAGGTCCGTATCCGTCCACTTTTACCAGAGTCCACTTTTTCACCAGCCGGCTGTCGGGGCCGGAGTTTGAACAAGCGGATAATGCCAGTAGCAGTACTCCTAATAATACGTAAGTGAACCGAATCTTCATAACACATCAAGCAGGTGCCTGGGTAAAACTAAGCTTTCTGGTAAGAGTACCAAATAGTTTTTTCTGAGATTGTATTCCGACAAATTTTGAGTGAGTATTTACCCCATTTGACTGTGCAATTTACTTATGCTTTCCTAGCAAGTTAGTTGAACTCACACAATTTCCCGCAAGGACTTCCAAAATTCTTCGCTTGAGAGAATCGCACCTTGTTCGATCAGTTGGTGAATTTCCTGTTCGCGCTCCTGGTTATAAGCACGTTTACTGGTGAAAATGGAAAGTTGGTTCAAGTGCTGAGCCAATGCATTATGAATTCCTTCCGTGCTGGAAAGATCCACTCCGGCGTCCGGATTTTTTTGAATAGCAATCAGTTCCTGTTCGTTTTCCATGAAATGAAAAACCAGGCAGGAAGCCGGAGTGCGGTGCTCCAGGTACTGCACTTTCTCATAGATCGTCTGAAATACCTGGTCGGAGAAAAGTTCTACGAGGGAAAGCGCTTTTTGCGGTTCTTCCCGGTTGAGTTTTTCCCATTCTTCGGCATGCACTCCGTTGATGATCAAAAACGCTTTCAGATCGCCTTCCAGGTGCTGTAATTCTTCGTCAGATAAGATGCGGTACTTCATACTGCAAATCTATGCAAAACGCTTATTTTTGTCAAATGCAGAAAAAAGGTGTTGCAATTCTCGGTTCTACCGGTTCGGTTGGGACTCAGGCGCTGGAAGTGATCCAGGCTTATCCGGAACAATTTGACTTACAAGTCATCACTGCGCAGTCAAATGCGAAGCTGCTGATCGAACAGGCAAAACTGTTTCAGCCGAATGCAGTGGTTATCGGAGACGAAGAAAAATACGAGGAAGTAAAAGACGCTCTTTTTTCTGAAGACATTCACGTATATGCCGGAGCGCAGGCACTTTGTCAGGTTGTTGAATTCCATGAAGTGCAGGTCGTTTTGACGGCTCTGGTTGGATATGCAGGTTTGAAACCTACGCTTGCGGCAATCGAAGCTGGAAAAGACATTGCCCTGGCGAATAAGGAAACGCTCGTGGTGGCCGGAGAATTGGTTACGGAAAGAGCACGTGCAAAAGGAGTCAATATCTACCCGGTAGATTCGGAACACTCTGCTATTTTTCAATGCCTGGTAGGAGAATTCCACAATCCGATTGAAAAGATTTACCTCACTGCATCCGGAGGACCGTTCAGAGGATGGAAAGCCGACGCGCTGGAAACCGTAACCCGCGCTCAGGCATTGAAACACCCGAATTGGTCGATGGGAGCCAAAATCACCATTGATTCGGCAACGATGATGAACAAAGGATTGGAAGTCATCGAAGCAAAATGGCTTTTTGGACTGAAAGCAGAGCAGATCGATGTGATCGTGCATCCGCAGTCTATCGTGCACTCACTGGTTCAGTTTGAAGACGGAAGCATGAAAGCCCAGATGGGACTTCCGGATATGAAATTGCCGATCCAGTTTGCATTGACGTATCCGGATCGCCTGAAAACAAACTTCCCGCGGTTCAATTTCCTGGATTATCCGCAACTCACCTTTGAACAGCCGGATAAAGAGGTATTTAGAAACCTGCAACTGGCATACGATGCCATGCATGCCGGAGGAACAAAAGCGTGCGCCCTGAATGCGGCAAACGAAGTGGCAGTTCAGTTATTTTTGGAAGAGAAGATCCGTTTTTCCGATATTGCACGTATCAATGAGCAGATTATGGAAGAAGCACCTTTTGTACCGAATCCGAATTTAGAGGATTATATCCATGTAGATGCACATTCCAGGAAGCTGGTAGGCCTGCTCAAAATTTAGATCTCATGAAAAAATCACTATTCTTCACTGTTTTACTATTCTTTTATTCGTTCCCCTTACATGCTCAAATCCAATTTGAGGAGCATGTGCCTTTTGCTGAAATCAAGCAGCGGGCAAAAAAGGAGAACAAACTGATTTTTATCGATTGCTACACCACCTGGTGTGTTCCCTGCAAGGATTTGGCGAAACGAATCTTCACGGACACTACGCTCGGAAACCGTTACAATGAGTTGTTTATCAATTTCAAACTGGACACAGAGAAGGGAGAAGGCCCCGAATTAGCCAAAGCATTTAAGATAAATGCATTCCCGACCTTGCTCTGGGTTGATTCTACCGGCGACATTGTGCATCGCACGGTGGGAACGAACACGGTTGAATTCTTTTTAAACACGATCGAACTGGTTCAGGATGAAAACAACCGTTATTTCTTGTTGGAAAAACGTTTCCAGGATGGAGACCGCGACCCGGCCTTACTCAAAAAACTGACCCGTTTTGCGGCGATAACCAAGGATTTAAAGGGAAGACCTTATATCGAAGCTTATTTCGAATCGATCCCGGAGTCGGAATGGCTCTCGGCAGAAAACCAGTCTTTTTTCTATGCCGGCTGCACGTCGTTTGATGCAAAACTGATGCGCTACGTGCTGGCGAATACGGATAAATTTGAACACGATACGATCGAAAATCTGAAAACCTCCTGTTTTGATATTGCAAACCGTTTTCTGATCCGTTCCAGGTCGGAAGAAGAACTGAAGAAGTTCCTGGCCCTGGTCGATACGTATGCCCCTGAACGCCAGGAATACAGAAAGGCATCGGAACTCGATTTTTATATGAATGTCGGAAACTGGGTGAAATTAAATGAATTGACGAGCCGCTATTTGAAAGACTGGAATGATGCGTACATCCTGAGTGTGTACTCCTGGGAGCGTTCGGTGAGAGAAAAAGACCCGGAATTATTGAAAGAAGCAATCGACTGGGCCAAACGAGCCATCAAACTGGAAGAAGACGATTGGAATTGCGATACACTTGGTCAGTTATATCTGAAAACCGGGAAGCCCAAAAAGGCGGAAAAATGGTTGAAACGTTCGAAAGAACTGGAAAATTTGTAGGTCAGGATAAGGAATCTATTTCAGGTACAAAAAACTCAGAACCACGATCAAGTAGCGCAAGAACTTCCCGGCAATCATCAACAGGAAGGTAGGAAGAATGCGTGACTGGTAAATCCCCAGTGCGATCATAATCGGGTCTCCGATAATCGGAAGCCAGGAGAACAGGGCTGCATTCGGGCCATATTTGGATGCAATGCGTTGTGCTTTCGGACTTGTTTTTTTAATCCACCGCTTTCGGACAAAGAGCCCGAGGAAATAATTCGTACTTCCGCCCAGGCAGTTGCCCACTGTTGCAACCAGGAGAATGATCCAGGGAGAATGATTCCCATTGTTCAGAATCAAAAGCAGGGCTGCTTCGGAAGGAAGAGGCAGAATCGTAGATGCCAGGAAACTGCTGATGAAAAGCCCGAATAATTCCATTCCGTATTACAAATAGGTAAAGCTACGATATGTATTCGAATTTAGGTCATTTCTTTTAAGCTTGCGTAGATACGAATGGCTATCGGTGGATACCACCACAACCCATGAATGAAACCGTAAAGGCGAAACGCTTACGCTATAGCTACAGCGAGGGGCGCAAGGACACAAAGATTCATTGTTTGAACCGCTATTAGAAAAGGATACTCTGCATCTGCGTTCTCTGCGGGAAATAAGTAAATAAACCACATAGAAATATAGAACACATAGCGATAAATGGAATCGCCAGGGTATAAAATTTATTCTGAAGGAGTATTGTGGTGATTTAGTATCGGTTTTGTGGAATCGTTCGACTTAGCTTACGCGGATACCTGTGACTATCGGTACTGCGTGCAAAAGAAACCACATAGGCACATAGAACAAATAGATTTTATGATTCCTCCGCGGAAATCTGCGGGCTCTTACATTTTGTAGATGACCTAAAACGAAAAATGGGGACCGAAGCCCCCATTTCCATATATCGGATCAAGAATTATTTCTTAATGATACGTTTTGTTGTAGTCTCGTTACCAACTTTCAACGTGTAGTTGTAAACTCCTGATTGGAAGTTAGAACCATCGATAGAAATTGATTGCTGACCAGCGTTCATTCTGGAAGCAGGTACTGTAGCTACTGTACGACCAGCAACGTCAGTAATTACTACTGAAACTTGAGCATCAGCTTTCAACGTGAACTTGATTTCAGTTGAACCAACAAATGGGTTAGGGAATACTGAAACGTCAGTTGCAGAAGTCAATTCAGACAATCCTGTGTAATCTGTAAAGTCCAAACGAACTACTGGAGCTTCAACTGTGTTACCATCAGAAGCCAGGCTTACAGGAGATGTTCCACCGTTGTAACCCATAGTGTTACCAGCAGCGATTTTACCAGCGAATGCGATTGGAACTTCAAATCCTTGGTAAGTACCAGCAGTAACCAGGTAAAGGTTTCCAGCTGTCAACTGTGGCAAGTTAGGGAAGTAACATTTAACCAGGTTAGCGAAGTCAGCAGCAACGATTTCGTGCTCTTCTGATCTGTCGATGTAGTCAAATGCCTGTGTGCTTGAGTTGTATTGGTAGATAGTAGCATATACCAAACGACCGATGTAAGTTGCTTGTTGAGAAGAACTTACGCTTCCGATACCAACCTGAACTGCACCAACAACATCTGTGCTGAAGATTTCGTACAATGTTCCGATTTGAGCATCACCTGTTTGAGAAGCCCATCCGTTGAAGCTTCCAGACAAAGAAGCAGAAGTTCCGTTGTAAGCATCAACAGCGAAGATGCTGTTTGTAACTGCGAACGGAGAAGTCAATGAATCGTCAGAAACGAAATCCAGAACACTGTCAGACAATGCTTCGTATTTGAAGTTGTAAGTTCCAACAGTTGTAGGGATTGTGTATCCGTTAGTGAAATCGATCGCCAAAGAATCTGTTACGAATGGAGCGATATCAGCCTGAGCACTTGTCTGGTTGTATGTACCAGCAGTTAATTTGAAGCTTGTAGGCTGGATTTCAGAACCAACGTTTTCGATTTCAGCTCCAAAAGAGATTTTTCCTGCACCAGCTGTTTGAGCCTGAGGAATTTTTGTTGCAGACAACGCCTGGTTTCCGTAAGCAGAATATACGTCTACCAATTTCAGGTTGTTTTTGTAACCTTCAACAACTTTGAAGTTGTCGATAGCCCAACCGTATCCACTACCGTAATCGTCATCAGCAGTCAAAGACTCCCAACGTACACGGATTTTCCCTTGAGTGACACCGTTTCCGATGAAGATATCAGTTGTCAATGTATTTTTCAAAGTTGGTCCGTTCCCTACAGCTGCAGTGTTTACTTGTTTTGAAATAGTCCAGGTAGCACCGTTATCTGTACTTACTTCTACATATAATGCATCGTGGTTGAAACGACGGTAAACTTGTGTAAAGCTTACAGAGATAATTCCTGAAGCAGACAAGTCGATTGTTGGAGTACACAAGTAAGCGTTCTGAACACCAACTGGTCCTGCCAACAAGTATTGGATACCGTCAAAGTACGCCATTGGTGTTGTCATACCTGTTGTTGCTGATCCAAGGTAGTTTGTGAAGTTGGACGGGTAAGCTCCGAATTTCCAGCTTCCCTGAACTCCTGCTCCTACGTTACCTCTTGTCCAGGTAGCACTGTCAGAGAAGTCAGACTGCCAGATAATGGCACCACCAGCCTTTTCTGTACCGTTGTCAGTTACAGCCGTTTTTGAGGCTGTCATTTTCATTGGTTTTTTGTTAACTTTTTCTAAGCTCTTACTTACCTGAGCTGAAGAAATCCCAGCAACAAACAAAGCAGAAGCTAAAAGCGTAATCTGTTTTTTCATGTTTCTTTAATTTACGAAGTTTTAAATATAAGTTAATTGACCGTATAAATGGCCAATTTATTTATTAAACGGTATTAATTATTCAATGAACGGTAGTTACTGTCCCTCAAAAACGGTAATTTCTCACGTAAATCCTTCATTTCAGAATAACTTATACTCACTGTATTGACGCTTTCAGAATCTGAAAGGTTGGAAACTTCTTCGCCCAAAAGCGTGATTAATTTGCTTTGACCGTTGTAATCCAACCCGAGGTAATCCGTACCGATCCGGTTCACTCCAGCAACATAACATTGGTTTTCGATGGCTCGCGCAGGAAGTAATGCCGACCAATGTGCAATTCTACGCTGTGGCCAGTTTGCAACATACAAGAGTAAGTCGTATGCGGGTTTACCGCCAATCTCGCCGTTGCGGATATTTTCCGGGAAACGCAGGTCGTAGCAGATTTGCAGGTTGATTCTCCACCCGAGGTATTCTACAATGGTTTCTTTGGTTCCCGGTGTGTAGTGGATGGATTCATCTGCCATCCCGAATAGTTTTCGCTTGTCGTAGATACTGATCTTTCCGTTTGGTTCTGCAAAAATACCGCGGTTATAGTACCTGCCGTTTTCTTCTATTATTAAGGAAGTATAAAAAGCGGCCTGCTTTTCTGCCGCTTGTTTTTTCAACCAGTCAATCCCCGGACTGTTTTCCGGTTTTTCAGCCAACGCCCCTACGTTCATAGAAAATCCGGTGTGGAACATTTCCGGAAGCAGGATCAGATCCGTTTCGGAAACACCGCTCAGCAAGCGTTCGTAATTTTCCAGGTTGGCTTCTTTGTCTTCCCAGACCTGGTACGTTTGAACAAGGGTTATTTTTAAATCCTGCATAATCTTTCAGCTGCTTGAATTAAGGTATCATCCGTTTTCGCAAAACAAAAGCGGATGGTGTGGTAATCACACAAATCGTCGTAAAAAACGGAAAGCGGAATGGCTGCCACTCCGATTTCTTTCACCAGCCATTCACAAAACTGAACATCCGGCAGGGTAGAAATGGCGTTGTAACGTACGGTCTGGAAATAGGTTCCTTCACTTGGCAGGAATTCGAATTTACTCCCTGTCATGAGTTCCCGAAACCGGTCGCGCTTGTCCTGGTAAAAGGTTCCCAGAGAGGTAACGTCCGTTGTGGAAATATAGTCGGCGAGGGTTTTTTGCGCCACGCTGTTTACGGAGAACACCAAAAACTGGTGTACTTTTTTGATTTCTTTCATAATGGCTTCCGGGGCAACCAGGTAGCCGACCTTCCATCCCGTAAGGTGGAAGGTTTTCCCGAAGGAGGAAACGATCACGCTTCGGTTTCGCAGCACGTCGTGGTGATGTGCTGAGAAGTGTTTTTTCTCAAAGGTGATGAATTCATAGACCTCATCCGAGATCAGGATCAGGTTCGGATGATCGATCATGACCTGTACCAATGCATCGAAATCGGCCTGATCCATCATTTTTCCCGAAGGATTGTGCGGGTTGTTGATGATCAAAACCCGTGTTTTCTGATTCACCGTTTGGCGTAGTTCCCGCCAGTCGATCGTGAAATCTTCCCGTAGAGGAATGTGAATCGCTATTCCGCCCGCCAGGTGTACCGCCGGATCGTAACAATCGTATGCCGGATCCAGGATCACCACTTCTTCTCCCGGGTGAACCAATGCCTGGAGCGCAGCAAAAATTCCCTGTGTAGCGCCTGCCGTTACCAAAATCTCCGAAGCCGGATGCAGCGAACGCTGATAAACCTGTTGAATCATCGCGGCAATGCCTTCCAGCAAAACAGGCAGTCCGGCCATCGGCGCATACTGATGCACGTTCTCCTTACTGTTTTTTGCCAGGAGTTCCTCCAATGCCGGGTCGATCGGAAAATTCGGAAAACCCTGAGAAAGATTAATGGCCTGATATTCATTTGCCATCTGGCTCATCGTTGTAAAGATGGTGGTGCCTACCTTTGGAAGTTTTGTCTGCATGGGTTACATTTGTTTCAATAACAAAGAAAAGCATTCCTTTATATATGCGGTCTTGTTACGGACATATTTAACAGGAATTCATAAAAATGAACGCATGAAATCAACACATTTCTTCTTTTTCGGTTTATTATCACTGGCTTTGTTCTCTTGCGGTGGTGAAGACACGATCTGCGACTGCATCCGGGTGAGCGATAAGCTGACAAATAAATACGAACAACTTCGACACAAGGGTCCGACTGCTGCTGATGAAAAAGAGGTCAAAGCACTGATCAAAGAAAAGAAGACAACCTGCAAGGAGTTTGAAAAAATGGGTGGTCCGGAAATGCTGAAAAGAAAGGCAACCTGCAAGTGATTCTCTCCTTTCCTGCGCCTTGAAATTCAGAGGAATATTCAGGTCTGATTCGATTCTTGAATTCTTAACGGAACCTTCTTTTCGGGCTTAACAAATATTCCCACTAAATCGAAATAACAAGCGATTAAAATTCGCTATCTTTGCAGCAGCTTACCGGTAGTGGTGAGTTTCAAAAAATTTAGGAGAATTTTATGAGTGCATTTTCATCCCGTCACATCGGACCTGATTCAGCTGAGAAATCTGAAATGCTGGCTGCAATCGGAGTTCAATCAATTCAAGAATTAGTAGATAAAACCATTCCTTCACACATCCGTTTATCCGGAGAGTTGAAGATTGACGCTGCTTTGAGTGAGCAGGAATATTTGCAACACATCACTGCGCTGGGTGCTCAGAATAAAGTTTACAAATCATTCATCGGATTGGGGTACAACGAGACAATCGTCCCTTCTGTGATTTTGCGTAACGTGTTGGAGAATCCGGGATGGTATACGGCTTACACGCCATACCAGGCGGAGATTTCACAAGGTCGTTTGGAAGCGTTATTGAATTTCCAGACCATGGTGATGGAACTGACGGGAATGGAGATTGCGAATGCATCTTTGCTGGATGAAGGAACAGCTGCTTCCGAAGCAATGATCATGTTCTGGAATTCGCGTTCACGCCAGGAAACAAAAGACGGGGTGAACAAGTTTTTCATTTCCAAAAATGCATTCCCTCAAACCAAAGAGGTGGTTTTGGGTCGTGCCCTGAACCTGGGAATCGAATTGGTTGAAGGAGACGAAACAACCTTCACGAATGACGGAACGTTCTTCGGAGCGATCATTCAATACCCGGATGCACACGGAAACATTACCGACGTTGCAGGATTCATTTCTCGCAATAACGGGTTGAAAACTGCGGTTGCAGCGGATATCCTTTCGTTGGTTCTGTTGAAATCTCCGGGATCTTTGGGAGCTGATGTGGTATTCGGTTCTTCCCAGCGCTTCGGTGTTCCGATGGGTTATGGTGGTCCTCACGCAGCATTCTTCGCTGCAAAAGACGAATACAAGCGTACGATGCCGGGACGTATCATCGGGGTTTCCAAGGATGCAGACGACAACCTGGCGTTGCGTATGGCATTGCAGACACGCGAGCAACACATTAAACGAGATAAAGCAACTTCCAATATTTGTACGGCTCAGGCTTTGCTGGCTGTTATGGCTTCCATGTATGCCGTTTACCACGGTCCTGCAGGAATGAAAGAAATTGCAGAACGCGTAAACGGATTGGCATCTGCAACAGCAGCAGGATTGAAAGCAGCAGGAATTCAATTGGGTTCTGAGTCTTTCTTCGACACCATTTGGGTGAAAGGAGTAGACACTGCAGCAATCAAAGCGGCAGCTGAAGCAAAAGGAATGAATTTCCGCATCATCAATGCTTCTGAACTGACAATCAGTTTCGGTGAGCCTCACACGAAAGAAGATGTTGCAACGATTTTGAGCATTTTCGGGGCTTCGGTAAACGACCAAAAAGCAGCAATTGCTGATGCGAATTTGAGAACGGATGCAGTATTTACACATCCGACGTTCAACAAGCACCATTCGGAATCCAAAATGATGCGCTACCTGAAGCGTTTGGAGAACAAAGACCTTTCATTGGTTCACTCCATGATTCCGCTGGGGTCTTGTACGATGAAACTGAATGCGGCTTCCGAGCTGATTCCGATTACGAATCCTCAGTTTGCGAATATGCACCCGTTTGCTCCGGTTGAGCAGGCAGCAGGTTACCACGCGATGTTCCGCCAGTTGGAAAAAGATTTGTGTGAATCTACCGGATTTGCAGCAATGTCTTTGCAACCAAACTCCGGAGCACAGGGAGAATATGCCGGTTTGATGGTAATCAAAGCATACCACGAAAGCCGCGGTGACAAGCAGCGTACCAAAATGATCATCCCTTCTTCTGCACACGGAACCAACCCGGCTTCTGCGGTTATGGCAGGAATGGAAGTGGTGGTTACCGGTTGTGATGAAAACGGAAACATCAACATCGACGAATTGAGAACGGTTGCCAACCAGATCGGAAACGAACTGGCAGGTTTGATGGTGACTTACCCGTCTACTCACGGAGTGTACGAAGAAGGAATCCGCGAAATTACGTCAATCATCCACGAAAACGGAGGACAAGTATACATGGACGGTGCAAACATGAACGCACAGGTCGGATTAACCAATCCGGGAAATATCGGTGCTGACGTTTGTCACTTGAACTTACACAAAACATTTGCAATTCCTCACGGAGGTGGAGGACCTGGAATGGGACCAATCGGAGTGGCTGCGCACTTAGCGCCATTCTTGCCGAGCAACCCGGTGGTGGCTGCTGGAGGTTCCACACCAATCCACGCGGTTTCAGCAGCACCTTACGGAAGTGCATTGATCTTGCTGATCTCTTACGGATACATCAAAATGCTGGGAGCTGAAGGACTGCGTAACTCTACGGAAGCAGCGATCCTGAATGCAAACTACATTGCAGCAAAACTGAAAGGTCACTACGACGTATTGTACACCGGTAAAAACGGAACTGTTGCGCACGAAATGATCCTGGATTGTCGTGATTTCAAGAAAACGGCAGATGTAGAGGTAGCGGATATGGCGAAGCGTTTGATCGACTTCGGATTCCACGCACCAACCGTTTCTTTCCCGGTTGCGGGAACCTTGATGGTGGAGCCTACCGAATCGGAAGACAAAGAAGAACTGGATCGTTTCATCGAAGCGATGATCAAAATCCGTTCGGAGATCAGAGAAATCGAAAACGGTCATGCCGACAGAGAAAACAACTTGTTGAAAAACGCTCCGCATACAGCAGACTGTATCATCAACAAAGACTGGAATTACCCTTACTCTCCGCAGGAAGCAGCTTACCCGGTTGCTTATCTGAAAGAGTGGAAATACTGGGTTCCGGTTCGTCGTGTAGACAACGCTTACGGAGACAGAAACCTGGTGTGTTCTTGTCCGAGCGTAGAAAGCTACATGCACGTAGAGGCATAATAGACGGAAAAATTAGTAAACAGCATAGCGAAATCCGCTGATCAATTGGTCAGCGGATTTTTTATTCCCGGTATATCCCGGCGATGCGGGCAGGGACATGCAATTCACCGCATTCAGTATGTGATAAAACCACAAGAAGTTAGTTTCAGATGAATAACTGTTAAAACCCTACCCTGAACTGAGAACTCTCGGTATTCAGGGGGGATTTTTGTACTTTTGTCGTCTCCATTTTACCTCCATTGATGAAAATCTTAATGATAGACGACGAAAAAATGGCGCGGGAGCATTGCCCGCTGGTATTCGCGCAGAGTCAGATCAATGACCTGTTGGTACGCAAAGCCGATCGCGTTCCGGGGGCTTTAAAAGAAATAGAAGATTTTCATTTGTACCCATCAGAGCTATTTGGTGCATCTGCGCTATGTGGCACAATTAGTAATTAAAACGTGAATGCATGAATTTTTTCGGAAAATCAACCCGCTTACAGATTACCGGTCGTTTGATGACAGTTGTTTTGTGCTGCCTGTTTGCCGGATTAGCTTATTCGCAACCGAAAGAACTGTTGGAACAACTCCGGCGGCACAAGAAAGAGGATACCGTGAAAGCGAAGTTGTATTACGAGATCGCCAGAAATAGTTTCGGTTTAGATACACGGTTGTATAAAGCATATACGGATAGTTCGTTTCGATTGGCTTCCAGGCTAAAGTTCAGCCAGCAAATAGCATTGACACATTCCGCTTATGGGTTCTATTATTCCTTGACGAACGAATGGGGCAAAACCATGTATCATCTGAAAAAATCAGATAGTATTTACAAAAGATTGGGAGATACATTCCGGATAATAAAAAATCAGAACTACTATACGAATTATTATAAATTCATCGGAGATTATGATAAAGCACTAAAGAACTGCCTGGAAATTCTAAGGTATTACGATAAACACCATATAAAACCTGAAAAAGCGGCATTACTTGGCGAAATCGGGGGATTGTTAGACGATCTCGGACGCGAAGAGGAAGCAGAAATATACTATAGAAGAGCCATTGATCTGTTTAAAGAATTAAAAAACGATATGGAGATTTCCCGGATCTTGCTCAATATAGGGGGCTTAATGGCGGGACAAAAACGGTATGCCGAAGCAGAATCGTATTTAAACAAGTCATTGGATATTCAAAAAAAATTGAAGGATGAAGAACGGATATTTGCCTGTAAATTGAACCTGGCATTTATTTATAGTGAAACAAACAGGCCCCAAAAAGCGGTGCAGCTGGTAATGGAATGTGATGCGTTTTATGAAAAATATGCAGATACAGTGAGATTGGTGATGACAGCAATGTATAAGTCGACGGCGTATAGAGGACTGAAACAATACGATAAGGCCATTGCAGCCTTGAGCTTGAGGTACCCGTTAATTAAAGGCAACCCGAGACATCTTGGCCTTGAATCAAATTTCCAGAGAGAATTTTATCAAGTTTACAAGACAATGGGCAATACGGATTTGGCACTGAAATACCTGGAAGGATCCAACGCGCTTTTTGCGGCCAATCAGGATGCAGAGATTCAACGTGCGATTTCTCGTGCGCGGGAAGAATACGAAACGGAAAAAAAACAGGAGGAAAACAAACGACTTAAAAAAGAGAACGAACTCAAGGACCTGCAAATCAGCCAGCGCAATTACCTGGTGTATGGATCGATTCTCTTACTGATTCTCATCAGCATCATTGCGGTCATTATCGTTCGAAACAACCGCCTGAAAGCACAAAAAGCAACCATGAAAATGGAACAACGCTTGCTGCAAAGCCAGATGAATCCGCATTTCACCTTCAATGTACTTAACGCAATTCATAACCACATGCTTAAAAGAGATACGGAAGAATCCGGGACGCTCCTCACATCATTTGCCCGTTTGGTGCGGTCTGTTCTGCAGCATTCCTCCAAAGACACTATTCCTCTGACAGAGGAGTTAAACTGGTTGAAAGATTACATCCGTTTACAGCAATCACGCTTTACCAATTCATTCAACTACGTGATTGAGATCGATGATGAGTTGTCGCCCGACAATGTACTTTTACCTCCAATGCTGATCCAGCCATTCATTGAAAATGCAATAGAACACGGTTTTACAGAATCGGATAAATCCGGAGAGTTGCGCATTTCATATAAGAAGACTGAAAAAGAACAACTGGAAATCCGAATCACGGATAACGGAAAAGGATTCTCTACCGAGAATGCGGTCAGTGAGAAAAAAGGACATGAATCAATGGCACTTCAAATTACCGAAAAACGGATTCATTTGCTCAATAAGCGCAGAAAAGGGGCCTTTAAATTTGAGATCGCTTCCAAACCTTCTGAGGGAACAACCGTGTTGTTTTCCATCCCGTATCGGACACTTTTTGATTAAAGACCGGCTGTTAATCCATCCGGGATTTTTTTAATTTTGTCAAAATCAATTTGACCAGATGAAAACAGCTAAAATTCTTTTGGTTTCCTTGCTAAACCTTTTTGCGTTTGGCTTACATGCACAAAGTTCAAATGTACAGGGAAACTGGTGGAAACCCAACGGTGCGGTTTATACGATTACGAAAGACACTGCAAACGGAATTGTATACATGGGCGGGGATTTTTCGTACATCGGCCCGAACCTGCCTTACGGGATTTTAACAGATACTTCCGGAAGCCAAATGCTATCCATCCGGCCGAACGCGCAGGTGGATGTTGCTATTCCTGACGGAAACGGAGGTTTTTATTTGGGTGGTAGTTTTACCAAAATAGGGAATGCTGTCCGTAAATACCTTGCACATATCGACGCATCGGGCCAGCTAACCAACTGGAATCCTTCTCCGAATAATTCCGTCAGAACAATGTGTAAATCAGGTTCAACGATTTATGTCGGTGGCTTCTTTGATTCCATTGCCGGGCAATCCCGATTTTGTTTAGCGGCCATTGATTCTGTTACCGGGCAGGCAACTTCCTGGAATCCGAACCCGAATGGGGTTGTACATGCCCTGGCTGCTTATGGTTCAAATATCTATGTTGGCGGTCCTTTTAACACAATAGGAGGTCAGCCGCGAAATTACCTGGCTGAAATCAATAAAACAACGGGTGTTGTAACATCGTGGAATCCCGCTCCTGATTCTCAGGTTGATAAACTGACGGTTACAGGAACATCGTTGTTTGTAGGAGGGTATTTTTCATTCATTGATAATCAGATTAGAAGCCGATTGGCAAATTTTGATCTGAGCAATCACATGCTCACAAGTTGGTCACCTCAGTTTAATGGGGATTTGTTTTCCATGTTGGTAACGGATTCGGTGGTTTATCTGGGAGGTCTGTTTACGGATATCGCGGGTCAATCCCGGAATAATTTAGGGGCTGTCAACAGAACAACCGGTGATGTTCTGCCCTGGAATCCAAATGCGAATAGCGCAGTTTATTCCATTTATCTTCAGGATACGACTCTTTATGTCGGTGGAGCATTTGATACGATCGGTGGAAAAGAAAGAAGTCATCTTGCAGCCATTGATAAGTTAACGGATTCGGTATTGTCCTGGAATATGGGGGCGGGTAATTATGTACAAGTTATTACCGGAAACGATTCCATTTTCTTTATCGGTGGCGCATTCAATTCAATCGGCGGAAAAGTTAGAAAGAATATAGCGGCCATTGATCTGAGTAATGGCTTGCCTACCGATTGGGGACCTAAAGTGGATAACAAAGTACGATCAATCTCATTGAACGGTTCGCTGGTATACATTGGCGGAGACTTTTTCTCAGTGAATGGTTCAAACAGGTTCTCCCTGGCTGCATTGGACAGGAACACCGGGAACCTGACTTCCTGGAATCCTTCGGCCTCAAGTACGGTTCATTCTGTTATTGCAAAAGGGCCGGTTATTTTTGCCGGTGGCGAATTTACTTCAGTAGGTCCGAATCAGGCATGGTATCTTGCAGCAATCGATTCTACGACCGGAAATGCACTACCCTGGAATCTGAGCGTTTCAGGAACTGTTCACACCATGGCATGGCAGGATTCATCATTATTTATCGGAGGAACTTTGGAAGGTGTTAACGGAGTTTTGCGAAATCATGCTGCAAAACTGAATGCTTATACCGGTGTTGTGAGTCCGTGGAATCCGGATGTGAATGAAAAAGTAACGAGTATTTTGGTTCGTGATACGGTGGTTTACCTGGGGGGAGAATTCACAATCGTGGGCCCGGACTTCAGAAACTATCTTGCAGCTGTAGACGGATCAACCGGTGCAGCAACATCCTGGAACCCGAATGTGAATGGAAGTGTATATCACCTGAATGAAATCAACGGTCAGTTATTTGCAGCGGGGGAATTTACTTCTGTAGGAAACCTTCAAAGAAAGTATGTTGCGGCAATTGATCAACACACTGCACTTGCCCGTTCCTGGAACCCTAATCCGGATATGGTGGTGCGATGCATTGAAGCAATCGACACATTGTTGTTTATGGGTGGGGATTTTACCACGATCGGGGATAAACCGAATAGTTATTGGTCTGTTTTTGGACCATGCAATGCAACTCAGTTGGGAATTTCAAGTAGTTATTCGATACCGTCGGATGTAAATAATTGCAATGGTGCAGCGCAGCTAACGGTGGAAGGAACAGATTCCTTTGTTTTAATAATCGATAACGACTCCCCAATGGATGTAGCAGCACACGCTATATTCATTGAAAACCTGTGTCCGGGGATTCATGATATTCAAATTTCCGGAGACTGCGGTCAGGATTTGACAACTCAAATCGTCATCCCGGTCGATTCGAACTACGTTTTCAACAACCCGTTCCTGGACTCTTTGGCGATCGACTCGCTAGGAGTAACGGTAACGAACTGCGACATTTACTACGCTGGAATCGATACGGCGTACATTGATTCCATCTGGGCGATTGGAAACACGGTGAACGTGGTTTGGAATATCATTGATTCCAACGGGTCGAATTTCGACACGACAAGCTACGTTCTAAATAACGGAAACGGTGTGTACTGGTTGCAGCTGAGTGTATTCTGTCCGAACAAATCAGTGGGAGAATATTTCTCGGTAACGGAAGCTATTTACTTCAGCAACGGCTCGGTTTCCACCGCCGGATTGACGGAATCCAAACAACAATTATTCGAAGTTTATCCGAATCCGACGACCAACCAGGTACGCATCAACTTCTCCGGATCGGATGCCGAACTGACGGTTTACGACCTGCAGGGAAAACAGGTGTTGAAAGACCGCATTCAAAACCAGGAAACGATTTCGCTTGAAGGCTTCGAACGCGGAGTGTACCTGTTTGATTTCAGAAATTCACAAGAACACAGCGTGCAGCGGGTCGTAAAACAATAGCGATTCCAATTTTATGATATTGAAAATCCGTTTTCCAGGCAACGATCAGGAAAACGGATTTCTTTTTTATATTCGGTTGTATGAAAAAACTGATCATTCTTCACGGAGCATTAGGCTCAAAAACCCAGTTCGAACAACTTGCCGGCCTGCTGGGAACATATTTTGAAGTGCACACCCCGGACTTCGACGGACACGGATCGAAATCCGCTTCCCCAAACGCTTATTCAATGGAATTGTTTGCACAGAACCTGGCGGATTATATGCAGGCAAACGGAATTAAAAAACCGCTGGTCTTCGGTTACAGTATGGGTGGTTTTGTGGCGCTGAAACTGGAAAGCATGCATCCGGGATCATTGGAAGAACTCGTCACTCTGGGAACCAAATTCGATTGGAGTCCCGAGAGTGCTGAAAAAGAGGTGAAGATGCTGAACGCGGAAAAAATCGAAGAAAAAGTGCCGGCTTTTGCTTCGTATCTGAAATCCCTTCATGGAGAACAGGAATGGAAAAGCGTGCTCGAACGAACTGCCCGGATGATGCTGCAAATGGGAAATGAAGCGGTACTGACTGCGGAAGACTTCTCAAAAATCCGGATTCCGGTTCAGTTGTTGAGAGGTACGAAAGATGTGATGGTATCAGAAGCAGAAACGACAAACGTACAGGATCAGCTCGCGCATTCGGTGTATCGTGAAATGGAAAACTGGCAGCATCCGATCAACCTGGTTTCCCCGGAGGAACTAGCACAACAATTGTTAAGTTTGTATTTACCAGGGTAAATTGATGTAATTTTGCAACATGAAAATTGAAATCTGGTCGGACATTATGTGTCCGTTTTGTTATATCGGGAAAAGACACCTGGAAGCTGCTTTGAAAGCATTTCCGGGAGAAGAAGTGAAAATCGAGTGGAAGAGTTTCCAACTGGATCCGGAAATCGTTCCGCAACCCAATAAAAATGTGTACGAATACCTGGCGGAGCGAAAAGGCATGACCGTTGAAGCATCGAAGCAGATGCACGAAGGAGTGGTGGCAAGAGCCGCTGAAGCAGGATTGGATTACCATTTTGAAAAAGCGGTGATCTCCAATTCATTTGACGCACACCGATTGATCCAGCTTGCAAAAACCAAAGGATTGGGTGATGCAATGGAAGAAACGTTCTTCAAAGCCTATTTCACAGACGGAAGAGATTTGAATAACAAGGAAACTTTGATGGAATTGTGCGTCGCTACGGGACTGAATGCCCTGGATGTAAAAGAAGTACTCGAAGACGAAGACATCTTTGCGCAGGCGGTAAAAAGTGACATCGTTGAAGCCCAGCAGATAGGAGTTCGCGGAGTTCCGTTTTTTGTCTTCGACCGCAAATATGCCATTTCGGGGGCGCAGCCGGTAGAACACTTTGAAGAAACGATCCGTACGGTATTGAATGCGTAAGAGACCATTTTGAAATAATGGGAGAAAGCCGGGATATGATGTCCCGGCTTTTGTTTTTTTAGAACGTGAATTCGCCATATCGCCATATTGCGAACCCCCTGATACGACTGGGGTACAGAGCTATTTTTTATGAATTCCCTAAAGATTTCTGGGGATGAGAGTCGGACCGGCAAGAGAAGATGGAGAGTCTCAACAGACTTTTTTAGAACGTAAATTTGCAAATTTGCCAAATGGCGAACCACTTGCTACGAGTGGCCTGCAGAGCTATTTTCTATGGATTTCCTAAAGATTTCCGGGTACAAAAGTCGAAACGGAAAGAGAAGAATCGAAATCTGCCTGCTGTTTTGAAGCGTCATTTTCCCATATCGCCATATTGCGAACCCCCTGATACGACTGGGATGTAGAGCGATATTCCGGGAAATGTGTTCTAAATCGGGTCTGATTTCTACCGAACGGAGTCGAAGACATCTTACCGCACAATCAGCTTGTACTTTTCACTGCCGGCGTTCAAACTGATCCAGTACATTCCCGATTCAAAAGACTGCGTATCCAATAAATAAGCAACTTCCGAATTCAGTGTGTTTTGGAACACTACTTTCCCCAAAGCGTCATACACCCGGATGCTGGTGATCGGTTCGTTGGAGATCAGCGTTACCATCCCTTTATCACTCGGATTCGGGTAAATCTTCACCTGCTTGCTTTTCAAGCCGTTGTTCACCGAACGGATTTCAGATAAATGGAACGAACCGTTTTGATCCACCTGTTTCAATTGGTAGTACGAGATTCCCAAAAGCGGATGCTCATCCAGAAACGAATAATCGATTGTCGACTGTGAATTTCCCTGAGCCTGAACAGTTCCCAGAGAAGACCAGTCTTCCCCGTTGTTCGATCTCAAAACCTCAAAGTAGGCGCTGTTGTGTTCACTTGCAGTTTGCCAGGTCACAGTAACCTCTCTGCTGTCGATTAAAGTTGCGTCGAAGGTTACCAGTTCAACCGGAAGAGGACTTACTGTGAAATCTTTTGTGGCGATCGTATAATACCCGTCCATGTTTAGCACCTGGTTAGTAAAAGTGATCGTATTTCCGGAAGCAGCACTTGCTGTTCCGACCTCCGTCCATGCGCCGGTTTGTCCCGCACGGTAAACTAATACGTAATTTGAAGCGGTTCCCAGGTTCACGCCAGACATTCCCGCATCATTGGTGTTGAACGTCAGGTTGGTAGTGATCACAGTTCCGGTATTGGTGACATCGATGTACCAGATGCGCTGCCAGCGGGAAACATTTGTTCCCGTAATTCCGGCAACATCCGTAGTGATTTCACTGTTTACCGGAGTGGTGTGTCCCGCCAGGATGTAATCACCGTCATCAAGTCCTGAAACGGAAAGGATGCCCAGCCCGGCACAGGTAGAAGGGGCAAACTGCGGGTTGGTAGCCCCGTTCGCGTCTCTGCCGATTCCGGCTACATTCCGGTCGTAATTTCCGTTTGCGGGATTGTCTCCCACGTACATGTCATTGGTCGTTAAGGGAATATCGTATTTAGCGGATAAATGATTGTTGATGATAATGCGTTGTGCATCGTTCACTTTCGTGCGGTACATGATGATTTCTGAAATGTATCCATTAAATGCACGCGGGTCGCCCAGGTGTGTTGCACCGACTAACAGAGGTGAGGTTTTATCCGGAACCAGCGCGCTGCTTTCCGTACCGGTAGCCTGGAGTAACTCCTGATCGAAAATGGTGGAACGCTGCGATGCAGTTAGCGTACCGTCGTAAAAAACATCGTAAATCTTATTGGTGTTTACCGTATTGACAACTGAATTTGCAAAACGGTTGTTGTCGTTGTCGATATCCACAAAGAGTCTGCTTCCGGTATAGAAGAAAATCATGAAGGCTTCTTCGTTTCCAACGTTGTTGCGCTTGCTGATAATTGATTGTGCATCCGAAAAACCCTTCATCCGGGTAACGGTGAAAAAGCTGTATCCGCTTGTATTGTCAAAAATGGGATTGTCGGGTGTTATGAAGAAATCATTCTGACCGGAAGAGCCGGCGTTGTCGAATTCAATTGCAGGAAAACCGTTCATGAGCGAACTCACGAACAACGGTTGTTGCGGAGCATTGGTCTGACTTAAAACCGTCCCGTTCCCGGATTGATCAGTCCAGGTGGAAACAGCCGCGCCGTTTGTTGAAGTGCTGGTTCCGGCATCTGCTTTCAACCACAATACATTCGATGCAGAAGTTCCTACACCTGCAGGACCGGTTTGCCCGAAAGAGAAAAGAGAATCCAAAACCAGTAATGGAAACAATGGAAATAAAGAAAGCGATCTGCTCATACTCTTACGCATTTTGTATCTGTTGCAGAATAGTGACCAGGCGGGGAGAGGTGAGTCAAAGTTAAGGTAAAATGTCGGTTTTCAAGCTCTTAAAAGACGTTAAATGAAGGATTTGCACGAATAATTTATTATGCATGCATTATGAACGAGTATTTAGAATCTTGTAATCCAAATTGTTAAAATTGGATTAAGAATGGAATAATTTTGATGATTACTGAGCCAGCCACAAAGTCGGGTTGATGCGCTGAACTGTCCCTTCAACAACCTGGTGGATTTCAAAATGCGCCGTTGAAAGGTTTCCTTCATCGTCAGCAAGCAGCGAACCGATGGATTGTTTTGAACTTACTTTATCGCCTACGGAAACATAAGCTTCCTGCAGGTTACTGTAAACCGTACGGTAAGCTCCGTGTTTGATGATGACCACTTTTCCGGCTCCCGGAATATTGAGTACACTCGTTACTTCTCCGTCGAAAACAGCTCTCACCTGGGAATTTTTCGGTGCACCGATATCAATCCCATTATTGTTCGTAAAGACATTCGGAAGTGTCGGATGGGCATTTTTACCATAATTCTCGGTGATGGATCCTTTGGCAACCGGCCAGGGAAGTTTCCCCCGGTTCGATTCAAAGTTTTTACCCAGGGCAATGTTCTCTTTGGTGTCGGTGAAGGTGACCTCTTTCGTTACGGCAGGGGTACTGCTCGTACTGGTTTTCGGCGAAGATGCGGTAGAAGCAGAACTTTTCGCAGCAAGTGCTGCTTTTTTCTCCGCTTCTTTCTTGGCTTTGGCTTCAGCATCAGCAATTTCTTTCTCAATTGCCAGCTTGATTCTGCGTTTCAGTTCGGATTTCTGGCGTTCCTGCTCTTTTAATTCCGCCATCAGGGAACTTTCATCCTTACGGAGTTTGTCCAAAGCCTGTTGTTTTGCAGACTTGTCTTTTTCAATCTGTTGTTTTTCAATGATTTTCTCTTGCAAAAGACCCTTTTTGTGCTCTTTTTCCGCACTGATATCTTTGATTTCCTTATGAATCGTTTTTTCGTTTTGCAGGATGACTTTGAACTGCTTTTGCTGAATTTCCGAAAGGCGTTTCAGGTAAGAAGTACGCTTCACCGCTTCAAAATAGTTTGAAGAGGAAAAGATAAACATCATTTTAGCAGATTTGTTCCGGTGCTTGTAAGCATAGATCAACAGCTTTTTATACTGTTCTTTTAGCCTTACGAGTCGCTTTTGAAGTTCTTTGATTTGTTCTCCTTTGGAAGAAATGGTGAGTTCGGCACTGCGGATCTGGTTGTCGAAGTTACGCACCAGTAATTCACGGTTCTTTACCTGGTTTTCGATCAGCTTCAGTTCATTCAGAGAAGTTTCTGTTCCTTTTTTTACTTTATCCAACAGGGATTTCGTAGTGGAAAGTTTCTTCTCCAGCTTGTTTTGTTCCGCCTGCAGCTGATCGCTTTTTTTCTGGGACCAGCTGATCCCGGCAACAGCCAGCAGGAAGACGAGCAAACTATTTTTTAGCACCGCAGTTGTCATAGTCTTCCGGTATTACAAAGTAAATTTCCTGAGGAGTATTGATTTCAGTCTTGTCATAATCCATCGTTAGAACGATGTGATTGCGAGCGGTTACAATATCAATTACCACTTCTTTCGGGAGCAGGTACGTATCTACAGTGTCGCGGCTGAGGTAATCAACAGAAATGTGGGTTGTATCTTCCGGGCTGTCGATTACCATGCGGCTGATGCTTTTCAGGGACGGATGAATGAAATAACGGATCATGACATTGTTGTCCTCTTCATCGTTATTGTCGTTGTTCCGGTCTCTCCGCGGATTATTGTTTTCCTTGTCGTGCTTATTCTTGTTTTCCTTTTTAATGACGCGTTTCCGGTGTGATGAAATGATGTAGTTATGCGGATCATTAATCTGGAAATACTTTTGAGTTGTGTCATATGCAACCGGGAGTCCGAGCAAAAGCTCTTCAATATTGCGGTAATCGAAATCAACACCGAAAGCTTCTTTGATATAACTCATATTGGTGCGGATGGCACACTTGTCTTTCCGGTTCGAAATGAACAGGGAATCACGACGGATCAACGAATTCACGATTGGAATTCCGGCATAGGTAATCATCGGGTTGATGATGCTGTCTTTGATCGAACGAATAGATGTTTTAAAGCTGATTCGTCGGTTGGTGTCTGAAAAATGACACTTGATCTTGGTATAAAACGAATTCGGACGGATGGTAGAAAGACTGTCCATAACGTGGATCAACTCGCTGGTTTTTCTCTTCTCCACCTTTACGGGTTTCTCAGCCATCGGCCTTCTCGCACACGAAGCAAGAAGCACCAACAGTGCAAGACTTAACCATTTAATATTCCGGATCGACATACGTTTTTGTTTGAATTTTTTTGCTTAATGACTTATTTTTTGAACCGAGTGAAAGTGCTTTTTTCCATAATTCCATCGCTTTGGAGGAATCTCCGAGTTTAAAGAAAGCATCGCCCATGTGTTCCACATAGTTTTTGTTTTCTTTTTCCAGCTCATCTGCAATGGTAAATTGTTCCAGTGATTGTTTGAATTTCCCCTGTTTGAAAAGGATCAATCCTTTGGTGTCGTGATACGGAGCCTGGTTTGGTTTCGTATCCAATACTTCGTTGATCAGTTTTTCAGCCTTGGTCAAATCCATATTGGCCAAAGCCAGGCGCATCGCATAATTGTTTTTGGTCAGCAGGTTATCCGGGAAAATAGCCAGTGCTCTGTCATAAGCTTCAGCACCTTCCTGGGATTTCTTCATCCCGAAAAGGGCATCCCCTTTTTGAGCATAAAACTCGGATTCCATTGCAGGGTCGTTCACCACCAGTTCTTTTCCGGTATCTGCCGCATCAACTGCTTCCTGGAAACGATCCAGTTGTACGCAGGCAATTGTATACAACAGCTGCACATTGGAAATAGTGGGGAACAAAGCACTGCATGCGCGTGCATCTTTGTACAGATCGTCGAATTTCAACAATTCATATTCCAGGATCAATACCTGGTTCCAGATGGGGAATTTGTTTTCCTCAAATTTCAACGCTTGTTTGTATGCATTCAGAGCACCTTCCTTGTCGCTGTTACGAAGCAGTAAATCTCCTTTGATGGAATAACTTTTGGCATTGTTCGGGTAGTTCTGGATCAACAAATCAGCCAATTCTACCAGTTCTTTGTCAACCACTACCTGCTTTTCGTACAGCTCCAAAATCAAAGACATTTTGGTGTCCAGATCGATATCTGTTCCCTGGAATGCCGCCTTGAAATAATTGTAAGCTTCCGGCTTGTTCATCTGGCGGTAGTACAAATCTCCCAAAGCGAGGTTTGCACGGGCATTCGTCGGATCGTTTTTCACCAATTCCACCAGCATGGACTGGGCCTTGGAGATTTCGCGTTTGGAGAAATAATAATCGACCAGCGTTCCGATCAGACTCAGGTCATCCGGGTACACTTCACGTGCTTTCTGAATTTCTGCAAGTCCTTTGTCGTCTTGCTTCATGGAAAGATACAACTCAAATTTCTGGATCGACAAATCGGGTAGAACACCCAACTGATCTTCCATTTTGGTGATCGAATTGATGGCATCGTTTTGGCGTCCAAGGCGTTTCAGAATTTCAGCATGCGCAAACAGCCAGTCCACATTGGAAGGCTGTGCTTTCACCATTTTGGCAAAGCATTTTTCCGATTCTGCAAACTTGCCCTGGTTGTAATACATGTAGGCGAGTTCCTGGGTATACCAAATATTGTTCGGATCGAGCCTGGTAGCCAGTTCCGTGTATTCCGAAGCCTTGCTTTTGTTGTCCAGTTGCAGGTAGCACTGACTCAGTCCGAAAGCAGCGGCATCATCTGCCGGACGCATGGTCAGACAGGAATCAAATGCCTGGATAGCATCGTTAAATTGTCCCTTTACTTTGTAACGGATCGCATTGTGAAACGCCTGAATATAAGCCATATCCTGTTTGGAATTGGTCTTTTCAGAAGTGGCTGCTTTCTTTGTTCCGCAGGAAGCGAAACAACATGCCAGAATACCGATGTAAAGGAAATGTCTCATTAGCTGATAATTGAGTAGTCACTTAAGCTCAAATCCCGGGCCAAACCTTTGTATTTTGAGTGAGATCCCAGCATGGAATTGTGCATGTTCGCATCCACGATGATGGAATAATTCTGTAAAATACTGTTTTTAATGATCGAATTGGTCACCACAGAACCTTTCCCGAGAGAAACGTGAGGTCCTACAACGGAATTTTCAATAATCACATCTTTCCCTACATAGCAGGGAGGGATAATTACCGAATTCAAAACCTTTGCAGAATCATCTACCATGTTTACACCTTTTTCCTGGTCGTATTCCAACACGCGCTGGTTGGTAATCACGGTGACTTCTTTGTTTCCGCAATCCAGCCATTCGTCTACTTCGCCCGGTTTGAAGCGCTTTCCTTTTTCAGTCAGTCTGCGCAACGCATCGGGAAGTTGGTATTCGCCGCTCTTTATGATGCCGTTTTCTACCAAAAAGTTTAATTCGTCTCGTAAAGCGACCCCGTCTTTGAAGTAATAAATCCCGATCATGGCCAGGTCGGAAACAAATTCTTTCGGTTTTTCAACGAAGTCGATGATCTCCCCTTTGTCGTTCATTTTCACGACCCCAAAAGCACTCGGGTCTTCGATCTGTTTCACCCACAGAATTCCGTCTGCGTTGGGATCAATGGTAAAGTTTGCACGGAACAGCGTATCGGCAAAAGCCACTACAACGGGCCCGTCCAGTAATTTCTCCGCACACAAAACGGCGTGTGCCGTACCCAGTGGTTTGTCCTGGTAGAAAATACTTCCTTTTGCTCCCAGTTTTTCAGCCACCTTGATCAGTTCGTTCTCGATTTCAACTCCGAAATCACCGATCACAAACCCGATTTCTTCAATTGGTTCGTTGCAGACTGCTGCAATGTCTTCCACCAGGCGGTGAACGATCGGTTTTCCTCCAACCGGTACAAGTGGTTTCGGAACGGTGAGTGTATGCGGTCTTAGTCGGCTGCCCCGCCCCGCCATTGGAACGATTACTTTCATAGTCTGTATTAATTTTTTCCAGTACTCCCGAAACCACCGGCTCCGCGGTTCGTTTCGGAAAGTTCATCCGTTAGTTTCAATGTTGCCTGCACAAAAGGAGCTACAACCATCTGTGCAATGCGTTCACCGTTTTCGATGAGTACGTTTTCTGCCGACAGGTTAATCAGTAACACACCGATTTCCCCGCGGTAATCCGCGTCAATGGTTCCCGGCGAATTCAGTACGGTCACTCCCTGCTTGAATGCAAATCCGCTTCGCGGGCGGATCTGAACTTCGTAACCGCTTGGAATCTCCAGGTACAATCCCGTAGGGATCAACCGGCGCTCCAGGGGTTTGAGGGTGACTGCTTCTTCCAGGAAAGCACGGATGTCGAGACCTGCAGAATCTGTTGTAGCATATTCCGGCAGTTCGTTTGTAGATTTATTGATGACCTTGATTTCCATGGGTTATTTCTGATTGGGATCTTTGATAACTGCGAAACTGATATCCATCACGTTGCGCGCGCTTTGTTCGGTAATTCCCTGCTCGAATGTGAAGGTGTAGTTTCCTTTCTGGGGGAATTTGCGGTGTCTGAAATAGACGGTGTTTTCCACGATCGTTCCGGAAGCTTCTCCACTCCAGGAACCGTCCGGGTTGGCAATCTTTATTTCCACCGGTTCACGCCCTGTTTGTCCTTTTGGTGTCTTCGAATGAATGAAAAACCACAGGTTATTGAAGGCATAATCCGTGGTGGTACGAATCGTGATCTGAATGGTATAAAACTGAGTGGTGTCCGGAACTGAAACCTGGAATACAGGCTTCACATTCTGTTCCCAGGAATTATTCTTGAACGAATAAGACTTGTTGTAGAGCGGTGCATCTCCGCAAGAGCAGAGAATCACGATCAGAACAACGATCCAGCTATTTTTCAGTACCTTCATTTCCTCCCTTATTTTTACGCGGCGGTCTGCGGCGATTGGTTCTCTTTTTATTCGGGTTTGCCTGAGCCTGAGGATTTGCTCCGCCTGCATTTTCAACGGCAGCTTTATTCTGAGTTTGCTGTTGCTGCGGTTTGTTTTGCTGTTTCGGCTTAGTCTCTTGTTTGGGCTTGTTTTCCTGTTTTGGTCTATTGTCCTGCTTCGGCTTACCCTGCTGCGGTTTGTCCTGTTTTTGAACCGGTTTCGGGTTTGCAGCAGCGCCTTGTGCCATGGCTGAAGCTGTTGGCGATATGCGATCTGCCTGTGCCCCTCCTTTCGATTTTTTCTTCTTGCGTTTTTTGTTTTTGCTGAAGGTATTGTCGAAACGGTTCAGGGAATCCTGACCAACCACGTTGTCGTAATCCGGCTCTTTGCGCAGGATGGGAGTAGCCACGTCGAAATCTTTCAAATCGGCCGGTTTTTTACCGGATTTATTGACTTTGATGATGTCCTGAACGCGTTCCGGTGAAAGTGCTACAAGACCCACGCCGATGGAAGCTTCTCCTTCGTACATGTACCACAACTGGCGTTTGAAAACATCCGTTTTGATGTGGAATGCGGTTCCCTTTTCGGTCTGCAGTTTCACATCCGTACTTGGAAACGATTTGATTGCTTCCAGGTACATATCCAGCTCGTAGTTCAGACAGCACTTCAGTTTTCCGCATTGTCCGGCTAATTTTTGCGGATTCAGTGACAATTGCTGGTAACGTGCCGCTGCTGTGGAAACAGAACGGAAATCCGTCAACCAGGTGGAACAGCACAATTCCCGTCCGCAGGAACCGATTCCGCCCAGTCTCTGAGCTTCTTGTCTGGAACCGATCTGGCGCATTTCGATGCGGATCTTGAATTGATCCGCCATGTCTTTGATCAGCTGACGGAAATCTACACGGCCTTCTGCAGTGTAATAAAACGTTGCTTTTGTGAGGTCTCCCTGGTATTCTACGTCGGAAATTTTCATTTCCAACCCGATATTGACAGCCAGGGTTCTGGCCTGGAACATCACTTCCGATTCAAGGGAGCGTGCACGTACCCATTTGTCAATATCTTCCTGATTTGCAACACGCAAAATCTTCTTGGTCTCCATTGGTTTCAAACCCGGAGCTTTCTTTTTGACCTGAATTCTGGCTAATTCACCTACTACGGAAACAACCCCGACATCGTATCCGGGACTTGCTTCTACAACTACCACATCGCCTACCTGAAGCGGGAAGTTTTTCGCGTTTCTGTAAAACGTCTTGCGACTGTTTTTGAAGCGAATTTCAAGTATATCGTAAGGAGCATGTCCGGCTGGAAGCTGCATGTTTGCCAGCCAATCAAATACCCCTAGTTTATTACAACCACCAGAACTACAGGTTCCATTATTCTTACAGCCCCGAGGCGTACCGCCTCCGCTGCTACACGAGGAACATCCCATAGTTTACTAATTTGACTGTAAAAATACTAAAATTAACAGTTGCTTTGAGCATTTTTGCGCCGACTTCACAACAGCCTTTTGTGAATAGTCCTGAAAGACTTGAATTTGCTTGTTTTTGGGAATTGCGTTGAAAAAATTACCTTTGGACATATTTTTACTCATTCAATTCAACCCGATGAATCGTAACATTCTTTTTTTACCAGCCCTGTTTTCCGGATTACTGATTGTTGCAGCTTGTAATAACGGAAACAACGACAAACGGAGATCATTCGCCGATGTAGTGGAATACAATGATTTTGTTGTGGATCAGGTGAACGGGCTGGATTCAGCCTACGTTCTTTCTGTCGATACGGAACAGGGAATAGACGTCTGTATGCGAAAATGTGATTCGCTGGTGGAGCTTTGTAACCATGCTACGGAAGAATTGATGGGAATCCAACCTTTTGAAGGAGACAGCTCGTTGACGATGCAGGCACTGAAATATGTTCAGTTCATGCGTAACAACGGAGAACATGAGGTGAAAAAACTGTTGAAAATGATCGAAGCATATCAGCAGATGGATTACGATGCTGATCCGGAAAAAGAGGAGCAAACGCTTGCTGATATCGATAAGGCGGCAGACCTGCTGGACGAACGCTACGAAAAGGAAATCAACCGGCTGGAGGCTGTTCAGACAAAATTATCTCAGAAACACGACTTCCGGGTTTTGAAATAGATGAGAAAAAGTTCAAAATAAGTTTATTGAACTTTTAAACACTCCTAGGCTCTGTGAATGAAGCGCATGACCTGGAAACACAATTGTGTGAAAAGCAGTTTTCCAAATGCATTCCGGTCGATGTGATAGTGGGCATCGTTGAAGATTTCCATGAAATCGATGATGTTGTTGTTCGAGATAAATCGCGCAAAATTGGCCAGAAAAGCCGCTTCTTCCTGTGAAACACGCGTAAGCATATCCTGGGTATAATTTTTCAGCATGCTTTGGCGAACCATATGGAGTGCGTACTGAACAAACTGTTTTTGCCCTTCGCGTGACAGTGTTGAAACCTGGTCTGTCCAGTCAAGCATCGCATTCACATCTTTCTTGAAACAAACCCGCATCAGCTGGATAAACAATTCCCGGAACAAGTTTGCCTCAGACTGGTCTCCCATGATCTGCTGCGCGTCGATGAGATTTCCGTTGCTTCGTGCCGCAATACTTTCAGCGAGTTGTCGTCCAACACCACTTCGTTCCACCACCTGTTGAATGGTGTCCATCGGGTAGGATGGAATACGCAGAATCTGTGTCCGGGAAAGAATCGTTGTGAGCAGTTTGTCCGGGTTGTCCGTAACGAGCAGGAACAAGGTTTTAGCCGGTGGTTCCTCCAGGATTTTCAGCAATTTATTGGCACAGGTGGCGTTCATTTCCTCCGCCATCCAGATGAGCATGACTTTGTAGCCTCCTTCATAGGACTTTAACGAGAGTTTTTTCACGATCTCCAGGCTTTCTTCGGTCCCGATGATCGGCTTGCGCTCTTTGTCGTCCATCCGTTTCGTCCAGTGGTACAAGTCGAAAATCGGCTGCTCCTGGATTTGTGTTCTCCATAGTGAAAGCAGTGGATTGGTTGTTTTCGAAATCGTTTGAACCGTTGGGAATGAGAAGTGCAGATCCGGATGTTGCAGATCGTTTACTTTTTTGCAGGAAGCACAACTTCCGCAGCTGTCATTTTCCTGTTTGTCCTCGCAAAAAATATACTGAACAAAAGCCAGTGCCAGCGGAAGGGTTGCGTGACCTGACTTTCCAGCAAAAAGCTGAGCATGACTGATTTTCCCGCCTTTAACCTCTTCGATCAAATGCGATTTTATCTCTGTTTGTCCCGGTATTGTCTGAAATTGCACCGCGTAAAGTTAAAGCTTCTTTTCGAACAACAGGATGTAAAAAAGACATAAAAAAGATGGAAAACCGAATCAAAGTTCCTACATTGTATAAGTTAAAAAATCACTATTATGAGAGTATTTGTTTTAATTATCGGGTTTTGTTGCTCTTTTTCTGCGGCATTATTGGGACAGGAAATTAAAATGACCGAAGAGTCGGTATCGTTTTCTGTCGGAGTCAAAAATGCCATTGTCGCAAGTATCCCTTTTGCGAAAAGAGCTGTTGTGGAGAAACAACTGAAATCCGAACTGAAGAGTTGGAAGGGAAAAGTGGTTTTATCGGGTGATGAGTACCAGGTTTTACAGGGAAAAAACAAAATTTTCGGGGAAAGCCACGTGAATGTGTATGCGAAGATCATCGAAACGGTCGATGAGATTAAAGTGGCCTTTGTAGTGGATAAAGGCGGCCGGTTTATGACCGCTGCAGAAGATCCGACGGAGTACAAGGCAACCTGGGAGAAGGTGAAGAAATTCGGTGCAGAAGCGGCTGCGGCTAGTATCAGCATGGATGTGGATTCGGATAAGAAAGCGCTGAAATCGATGGAGAAAGAAGAGAAAAAGATCAAAAAGGAGATCGAAAGTTCTAAAAAAGACATCGAGAATTACCAGAAGAAAATTGAACAGTCTCAGAAAAACATCGAGGCAAAACAATTGGAGCTGAACAATAAGCAGGAAGAGATCAAAACGCAGAATCAGCAGATTTCGGACCGTAAAAAAACAGCCAAGAAAATCCAATAAGTCAGTCCGTTGGGACGCGAGGCCGAGGAACAAAGCACTGTCTGCCACAGCAGAAAACGCGAAAGGACAGGAAAAGCTTTTGATCAGTAAACAACACATAACTATACGACATGAAACAATTAACGCTAATCGTTGCAACAATGCTGACTACCTGGGTAGTGGGTCAGGAAGTAAAAACATCCGGTGAGAAAGTGAGTTTTTCACATGGAACCTATGATGCCATTGTCGTAACGATCCCTTATGCCAACAAGGATGTGGTGGAGAAGGAGTTGAAGTCCGAAATGAAAGATTGGGGAGGGAAATACAACAGTTCGAAAGACGAGTATACGACCAAACAATCCAAACTGAAGGCAATGGGAGACAAGTATTTTGACGGATACGCAAAAATCATCGAAAGCAGCGGTTCCGATATCAAAGTGGCTTTCGCAGTTGATTTGGGAGGAGCTTATTTGAATTCCAGTGATCACCGCGATCAGTATAAAGTGATCGAAGACCGCGTGAAAAAGTTTGGTCAGAACGCATCCAAAGAAAGTGTCAATGGGATGATCGAACTGGAAACCAAAGCGCTTAAAAAACTGAACGGCGAGAAAGAAGATTTGCAAAAAAGCATCGAAAGTTCGAAAAAGGACATCGAAAGCTACAAGAAAAAGATCGCTGACGCCGAGCAAAAGATCAAGGACGATGAATCTGCAACTCAGAAAAAAGAAGGAGAGATTGCTGCTCAAGGCAAAAAACTGGAAGAAGTTCAGGGGCTTTTGAAGAAGATTAAATAACGGATTCTATAATTAAGCAGGAATCCTTGGGGTATGTGGGAATGTGGGTACGTGATGCATCGCGAACCCACATTCCCACATTCTTTTTTATACCTTTGGTGCATGAAAATCCTGGTTGTCCGTTTTAGTTCGATTGGAGATGTGGTACTCACAACACCCGTTGTGCGCTGCCTGAAAGAACAATTGAGCGGTTCGGAAATGCACTACATTACCAAAGAGTCCTTTAAGCCGGTGCTGGAAGAAAATCCATACATCGACCGGATAATTACGATCCGTAAATCGGTTGATGAGGTGATTGATCTGCTGAAACAGGAACACTATGATTATGTGGTTGACTTGCATCACAATGTGCGCACCCTGCGGTTGAAGCGGTCTCTCAAAGTAAAATCCAGCGCTTTTCCGAAGAAGAATTTCTCCAAACTGTTGCTAACGACTTTTAAAATCAACCGCATGCCGAAAGTTCATGTGGTGGATCGTTACTTTGAAGCGGTGCAAAAGCTGGGAGTCAAAAACGATCAAAAACCAGGTGATTTCTTCCTGACCGAAAACGATTCCGTTGACTTGCCGGCATATGAACTGCAAGAGAAATCATTCATTGCGGTGGCAATGGGCGCGCAGTTTGCTACGAAACAAATGCCCCTTTCTCTGATGGCAGGTGTGCTGGAAAAAGTAACGCAGCCAATCGTCTTGCTTGGCGGCCCTACCGACTCGGAGCGCGCCGTGGAATTGGTTCGAATGCTCGGAAATAAGCGGGTGATTGATTTATGCGGTCAGTTATCGCTTCGTCAATCTGCTTTCATGACCAAAACCTGTAGCAAGTTACTGACCGGAGATACCGGTTTGATGCACATTGCCAGTTGTTTCGAAACACCGATTGTGAGCGTTTGGGGAAATACCGTTCCCGATTTTGGAATGTATACCTATGCTCCGCAGAATCCGGGATTGTATTCCATACATGAAGTTGCGGGCTTGTCTTGCCGACCGTGCTCGAAGATTGGGTACAAAGAATGTCCGAAAAAGCATTTCAAGTGCATGAACCTGCAGGATGTGGGAGCGATACAGATGAGTTTAATTGAAAATGTAAAATGAATAATTGAGAAGGCTGGAATCGAAGAATTCGGGCTGATGATACATGTTACTTGCTAATTAACAAGTAAAAAATGGTCCACTTTTCAATTCTCCGTTTTCAATTAAAGCCTAATCGATAAACAACTTCTTCAACTCCGTTGCATCCTTCGGATTCATCTTCCTGGCCAAAATCAATGCCAGCTGTCTGCGTCTCAAAGCACCTTCATAACGTTCAATTTCTTCCTCCGTCTCAGGAATTAGCTCCGGAACCTGGATTGGTCCGCCATGCTGATCCACAGCCACAAACGTATAAATGGCTTCATTAGGCTTCGTACGCGTTCCGGAAATATTGTCTTCTACGAATACATCCACAAAGACCTCCATCGAAGAATTGAACGCGCGAGAAACCTTCGCTTCCAGTGTTACAATAGAAGCATGATTGATCGGGGAATTGAAACTGACATTGTTTACATTGGCGGTTACGACGACTCTTCGTGAGTGCCGGTGCGCAGAAACACTTGCAATTTCATCCATCCAGGCCAACAACTGACCACCGAATAAATTTCCAAGCGTATTGGTATCGTTCGGTAGAACTACTTTCGTTGTAATCGCTAATGTTTCCGATGCATATCGAGGCTTCATCTTCAATTTTTTAGTAAAAGTACACTAATTTATTTCCGGGTGAAGATTTTTAAAACTTCTTCAGTTGAAAAAGCCTTATTATATTTACAAACTTCAAAATGAACTATGGAAAAACTCATTCAGGAATTTTCGTCCAATATCAGTGAAGCTCTGGAAATTGCAGCTAAAGTAACCATTGTAAAACCAGGCCATGAAATCAAAAACATTGTGATTTGCGGCATGGGTGGTTCAGGTATCGGAGGGAAAATTGTTTCCCAATGGGTTCAAAACTACTGCCCGGTTCCGGTTTTGTCCGTTCAGGAATATACCTTGCCAGCATTCGTAGATAAACACACGTTGGTGATCGGATCGTCCTATTCCGGGAATACGGAGGAAACCCTTTTTGCGCTGGAAGATGCGAAAGACCGTGGAGCAGCCATTATCGGAATTTGTTCCGGAGGTGCTTTGGAGCAGTTTTGTAAAGCAAACAACTATCCGTATGTCATTGTTCCGGGAGGAAACCCGCCGAGAACAGCGCTGGCATTTTCATTGGTGCAGTTGTGTAATATCTTCCTGCAGCTGGGGTATGCACAGAAAAGCATCCTGAACGAGATTTCGAATGGAAAAGTATTGATCGATGCTGAGTTGATCCACATCAAATCCGAAGCGATGCGCGTGGCGAAAGCACTTCAGAAAAGAACCATTGCGGTATACGCCGGATCTGCTTATGAAGGAATCACCATTCGTGCAAAACAGCAGTTTAATGAGAACTCAAAAGAATTGTGCTGGCAGCACGTCATTCCGGAAATGAACCACAACGAACTAGTTGGATGGGGAGGCGGAGACAACCGCTATGCGTGTTTGTTTATCCAAACCGGAGACCTGACGATGCGTAACCAGAAACGTTTTGACATTTCCATTGAACGCACCAAATCAAAAACAGATAAGGTAGAGGTCATTGAAGCAAAAGGAGCTACGATCGTAGAAAAAAGCATCTACCTGATTCATCTGATCGACTGGATTTCGTTGTATCTGAGCGACCTGAAGCATGGAGACCCGATCGAAATCGAAATCATTGATTACCTGAAAGCAGAACTTGGTAAGATCAAATAAATTCAAAATGCAAAATTCAAAAAGAGTCATTCCTTTTGAATTTTGCATTCACAATTTTGCATTTAGTCTACGAATTTCCCGCCTGCATATACCTGGAATTCAAATCCACGGTCATCATGCACCTCAAAATTCACTTTGACTTTCGCGCCCAGGTATTTGTCCGGATCGCTGTACAAAATATTCACGAGTTGATCCCGGTAATCCAGTCGCAAAGCGGTTGTAAAACCGTTCGGATCATCCGGCCCCAAAATCAGGTAGCTGAAAATATCCTGGTGTACAAATCCCTGGAAAGTGGTACTGAATTCTTTCTCCGAGTTCAAAGCATCCATCGCGCGATCCATTTTGATCGGATGCAACGGAGCCGGTTTGTATTTTGACTTATTAATATCGTCCTGGAAGGAAGCCGTGCGCTCTTTCGTTTTGAGGATTTTCCCTTTTTCATCGTAATAAGAAATACGGTCGATGAAAACAGCCTCGTTTGTTCCGTCGATCTGGTCGATCAATTCCTGCGTCATGAAAGGCTTTCCGTCATTGAGGAAATAAAAACGTGTTCCGTTGGTTTTCCCGTTTCCGTCAGAAAATTGTTCTTCGAGAATCTGGATCACATTGGTCGAATCCAAATGACCGATTACTTCAATCATCGTTCCGTCGGCTTTTTCGTAGTGCAATGAATTGGCAATTAACCCGGATGCTTCCGTGATCTTTTTCAATTGCAGTACATGTGCATCCATTTCAGCTTCATTTTTGAAATGTTTTACAATGACCTTTTTCTCTTTAACTGCCGGTTGATCTGTTTGATCGGAACCACAGGAAACCAATCCGATGAGTAAAACGGGGAAAATATACTTTTTCATAGCTTTTGTTTCATTCAAAATGAAGTGACTTGTAAAAGTAACAGGTTTATAACAAATGGCAGTCTTTTTTTGGGCTAAATTAGGTTCGGAATTTAAAAAGAGCATATGGAAAAGATTCTGATTGCAGGAGGTTCGGGATTAATCGGAACAGGCCTGTCGGCACATTTAAGAAGTTTGGGTCATGAGGTTTGGATTCTGACGCGTAAACCATCCGATCCGGGTCATTTTTTTCTCCATTGGGATCCGTCTGCCAAGACAATCGATCCGTCAGCTATTGAACATACAAGCGTGCTTATTAACCTCTGTGGAGCGGAGCTGGCTGGTGGAAGATGGTCAAAAGCACGCGTGAAAGAACTCTACGATTCCCGCATTGAAACGACCAACTTGTTGTTTGAAGCGTTTAAACAATCTTCGGCGCTCAAACACTATGTATCGGCTTCCGGGGCGGTGGCTTATGGGTTTGAACATCCGGAAAAAACCTACACGGAAGCAGATCCGTTCGGGAACGACATGATTTCTGACATTACCCGGAAATGGGAAAAGGCAGCCGATCAGTTCGGTGAAAAATGTCTTGTTTCCAAAGTGCGGATTGCCGTTGTGCTGAGTAAAAACGGCGGAGCTTTGGCAAAACTAGCTGCCCCGGTGAAAAAAGGATTCGGTGCGGTTCTGGGCTCCGGGAAACAAGTTATTCCGTGGATCGAAGACCGCGATTTGTTTCGCGTATTCGGTTTTGTGATCGACCATCAACTGGAAGGAGCATATCATGCGGCAACGGGAAATACGACCAATAAGGAATTAACCCAGGTGATTGCCCGCGCACTCAAAAAACGTTTATTGCCTCCTGTACCCGGCTTTTTGGTTCGCTTGTTATTTGGGAAAATGGCCGTGATGCTGCTTTATGGAAACCGCGTTTCCAATGATAAAATTCGTTCTGCAGGATTTTCTTTTGAGGATGGAGATCTTAATTCAACAATTCGACGTATTTTTGGGTAAACAAAAAACCCTTTGCCAAAAGGCAAAGGATTTTTTTGCTATTAATCGAAAAAACAAGAGCACCCCTACTCCTGTTACTCAAACGAGTACATTTTTGGTGACAAATGATGTTTAAATCATTCGAACAGTACAAAGATGAAACATATCGTTAAATATTCGAAATCAATGTTTTTAATATTTACGATAACCAAGCATGAATTGACATTGATTAAAATATTGAAAATCAATACTTTATAAGTGATAATTTAATTAAAAAATTACAATGTCCACAGGGTCAACAGACAGTTTAGTTCGCTTGATTTCTTCCCTATCAAAGGCCGAAAAGCGGAGTTTTAAGCTTTATGCGAACCGGAATTCTTCGTCTCAGGAAGAAATAAAATACCTCCAGCTCTTTGATTTGATCGAAAAAACGGAGAATTATTCAGATGAACTGGCAATCGCCAAGATCAAAGGACTCAAAAAGAGTCAGCTGTCGAATATCAAAGCTCATTTATACAAACAGTTGCTCACGAGTCTGCGATTGCAGCATGCACCGCATTTGCCGACGATTGAAATTCGGGAATCCATGGATCATGCCCTGATTTTATATGAAAAAGGATTCTACAACCAGGCCTTGAAATTACTGGAGAAAGCCAAGCAGAATGCAATTAAAATTCAGTCGACGGTTTTGCACATGGAAATCCTCGATTTTGAAAAATTCATCGAATCGCAGCACATTACCCGAAGCGTTCCTTCGAGAGCAGACGAGCTCACGGCAGAAAGCAGGGCTTTGAGTAAACACATGCAGGGAACGACTCTCTTCTCGAACCTGTCGCTGCAGCTTTACGCCCTGAATGTGCGTGTGGGTTTTGTAAGGGACGAAAAGGATTACCGCTTCGTACAGGAATTCTTCGCGAAACGTCTCCCGGAATACAATATTTCGGAATTGAGCTTCGAAGAAAAAATGCACCTGTACAATGCCTATGTGTGGTACTATTACATTACGCAGGACTTCCTGATGTGCTTCAAATACGCCAGTTTGTGGGTGAAATTATTCGAAGATCATTCGCACGTCAAAGACCATTACCGCGAAATGTACCTGAAAGGGCTCTACAACCTGCAGAATGCCTTGTTTAACCTGAGAAACCACAAACGTTTGCTGGAATCGATCAAAAAACTGGAAAGTGCAGACCTGGGGGACCGCGAAAACGAAAATATTGCCTTGCTGCACCGCAACTACTGGCTCACGGCTAAGATAAACTACTATTATTTGTGTGGAACTTTTTCCGAAGGACTGGAGATCGTGCCGAAAGTGGAGCAATTTATTTCCGATCACGAAGACCGCCTGGATAATCACCGGATTATGATCCTGTATTATAAAGTAGCGTGTCTGTATTTCGGGAACGGAGACAATAAAATGGCGATCAAGTATCTGAACCGGATCATCCAGTTGCGCGACGTATCGTTGCGGGAAGACATCCAGGCATTTGCGCGGATTCTAAACCTGATTGCACATTTCGAACTGGGAACGGACGATCACCTGTTGGATTACCAAATCAAATCGGTATACCGTTTCCTGAGAAACATGGGTGATTTGCACGGGGTGCAGCGCGAAATTCTGAATTTCCTGCGCCAGCTTCCGTTTGCAGACGATGTGTCCCTCATGCGTGCGTTCCGTATTTTGCATGGAAAACTGGTAAAACTATCCAAGTTGCCGTACGAAAAACGTCCGTTCCTCTACCTGGATATCATTTCCTGGTTGGAATGTAAGATCCAGAAACGCCCGGTTCAGGAAGTAATCCGCAGTAAATTCCTGTTGGAGCAGGAAACAGGCCAAAGTGTTTATTTCCCTGAATAACAGAAAATAAATAATAACACATATCTTTCACACAACTTGTTTGACGAAAAATTAAACAAAAAGAATGCTTAAAATTTGTCAATTTAAAATAAAGCTGTACTTTTGATTATATATTCGTCGGATAATCGTTTAAATACTCAACAATTAAATGACCGGATTAAAAATTGGTGACCGGATCCCGGATTTTCGCGGAACGGATCAGGATGGAAAAGAATGGACGAATCAAAGCTTTGAAGGAAAAAAGCTGGTGATATACTTCTATCCGAAAGACAATACTCCTGCTTGTACGAATCAAGCCTGCAGTCTACGAGATTCGTACCAGGAGTTAAAAGAGAAGGGCTATTCAATTTTAGGAGTAAGCATGGACACGGAAAAAATGCACACGCGTTTTAGTGAGAAGTTTAGCTTACCTTTTCCATTGATAGCAGATACGGAGCGTAAAATGATCGATGCGTTCAAAGTGTGGGGGTTGAAAAAATTCATGGGGCGTGAGTATGACGGGATTCACCGGACCACGTTTATCGTGAATGAAAAAGGAGTGATAACGCACATTATAGAGAAGCCGAATACAAAAAATCACGGTGAAGAGATTTTAAATTTGATTTAGATCACAACATCGTAAGTAGTTTACGATCTACTGGACATACCTTTGCAGAAACGATAATAAAAACGATTAAAATTAAACGATATGGCAGTGAAAGAAATTAACCCGGAAAAATTGAAAGCGCTTCAGCTTACCATGGAGAAGTTGGATAAAACTTTTGGAAAAGGATCTGTAATGAAGTTGGGAGACAATGCGATTGAAGAAGTGGAGGTGATTCCTTCCGGTTCCATTACATTGGACTTGGCTTTGGGAGTAAATGGTTATCCGAAAGGACGAATCGTTGAAGTGTATGGTCCTGAATCATCCGGAAAGACAACCCTGGCAATTCATGCCATTGCGGAAGTGCAGAAACAAGGAGGAATTGCAGCAATCGTGGATGCGGAACACGCATTCGATCAGTTTTATGCTCAGAAATTGGGTGTAGATATCGACAACTTGTTGATCTCACAGCCGGATAACGGAGAGCAGGCACTGGAAATTGCAGACAGCCTGATTCGTTCAGGAGCAGTAGACCTGTTGGTAATTGACTCCGTTGCAGCCCTGACTCCGAAAGCAGAGATCGAAGGAGAAATGGGAGATTCACAAATGGGACTGCAGGCTCGTTTGATGTCTAAAGCATTGCGTAAACTGACCGGTTCGATCAACAAGGCAAAATGTTGTTGTATTTTCATCAACCAGCTGCGTGATAAGATCGGGGTCATGTTCGGAAACCCGGAAACAACAACGGGAGGAAATGCCTTGAAGTTCTATGCTTCCATGCGTATCGATATCCGTAAATCAAGTCAGATTAAAGAAGGTGAAGATGTGATCGGAAACCGCGTAAAAGTAAAAGTGGTGAAAAACAAAGTTGCACCTCCGTTCCGCAAAGCAGAATTCGACATCATGTATGGTGAAGGAATTTCCAAAGTAGGTGAAATCATCGATTTGGGAGTAGAACTGAATATTCTTAAGAAAAGCGGATCCTGGTTCTCCTACGGAGAAACCCGTTTGGGACAGGGAAGAGACTCCGTTAAAAATATGATTGCCGACAACCCGGAATTAATGGATGAGTTGGAGGCAAAAATCAAAGAAGCTCTTGGCGCTGGCGGTGCTGCAGTGCCGGCAGACCAAGACTAACTGCATATCGTTTCCGATAAGTCCCGTAAGCAATTGCGGGACTTACATCGGAAAATGATCTAATACACGACCACGATCCGAATAATCCTATTTGGAATACAAGTGATTTTCAACTCCCGTTGATGAATCCATTTCGCCAGGGGCGGGCGCAGATTATAATCGAAGTGCATCTATATAAATAAGGAATATCATTTCACTGAACTCAGACCGATACCAATAGCGTCATTTAATATGGAATGAAGGAAGGTTACTATTTACATCTATAAAATAGATTAGTCCTTATATATAGTATATGGTAAGACCTGTGGTGATAGGGTAAGAGTGTTTTTAGAAAATATCAGCGAAAGAGAGGGAAAACGAATCTGTTTCCAGGTTTTCGGAACGAACGGATAAAAAATCATAGGCTGCATACGATACTTACGGGAACTTTCGTGGGTTAATCGGCTTCAATAGGAGTGAATGATTAAGAGTTCGGACGATTATGAATGTTAAATAACAGGATTTAACCATGAAATCATTGCTTCTTCAATTAAAATTCCCGGATAAACAGGCACTTTTTCTCCCGAATTAGAGAATATCTAAAGGATTCTTCGGTGAGTAAAACCGGGAAAACAGCTGGAGTTCCTTGTAAGGAGTTAAAAAGATTGAAAAAACTTCATGTTTTAAGCAGTTTTATTTCAGTTAGTTAAGACTTTGTTTTAAGACAGGATTAAAAATAAGTGATAAAAACGCTTGTAAAAGTAAAAAGAGTACGTACCTTTGCACCCCGCAAACGAGCGGTGATTGAGTTGAAGGGTTGAAAAAAGTTTAAAATTTTCTTCACAAACACTTGTTAGAAACAAAAACTTGATTACCTTTGCAACCCCGAAAACAACGGGAAACATTACAAAGAAAGACTTGAACAGCGGTTCGGTTTTAAAATGAAA
>NZ_JBCNJW010000006.1:0-223577 GCF_039596355.1 Fluviicola sp.
AAATATACCCGTTGTCGGAACTGATATTATCCGTTACGGTAATCGTCCAGCTTCCGTTTAGCGGGCAACCGATCAGCGATGAGAAACTCTGCATCGGGATGTAGGTTCCAGCCGGAATATATTGATCAGTGTAAGTACCCGGGCCATTTCCGTTCGGGAAAGTACCTCCGGATGCCACTGCACTTGCCCAGCCCGTACTCGCTGACATGGAGAAACAGTAATTGGCCCCCGTTCCCGGCGTGGTCGTGGACGAACTTCCGTCAACAATACCCGTAGCCCACGGAATTCCCAGGTTTGCAGACCCCGTTCCCGAAGGATACGTGATCAAACTGGTCGACTGTCCGTTCGGACACTGAATCACCATCGATAAATCTCCCGAATAGGAATGCTCCATATTCAGACAGATGCTCGTGATGTCGCTCACCGATGTAACCGTTGCTGACGGACTGTAACAGTTCGTTGTAATGGAAGTCGAATAGGAAACCCCCGAACCATCCGGAAGGAAGGTTGTTCCTGAAACCGGAGGCGTACAGTTCACGGTATAAGGGTTCATCGTAACGGTGGCTGCTAGTGCGGAAGTTTGATTTGTACACAAGGTAGACGGCGTTGCCGAGGTTGTAATGGTCGGTGTGGTAGAAACCTGCACGTTCCGGTTAAACGAGTTTGTACTGGTACACCCGGTTGCGTCGGTTACGATAAGGTTTACCAGGTAACTTCCTATTGCGGGATAAGTATAATTGACATTGGTTCCGCTTACAGTAGCTCCGTTCCCCATCGACCAGGTATAGGTAGCACCGGTTCCCGAACTACTGAATGTACCGCTTCCTACAAAGTTGATGCTTTGTCCCTGGCAGACACGGATAATTCCGTCAGCATCCGGAGCTTTGTTCGAACTCACCCAGTTGGCCGTAATCGTCTGACAAGGAGTCACACATGAAATGGCTGCTACCCACCCCGGATATGTCACCGAACCATCAGACGTAAAACGGAAGGTCAAACACCCCGAAGCATTGCTTGCACTTGCCTGAACAGTTCCCGGGCTGGTTGTTCCGGAATAAGTTCCCAAAGAAGGTGCTCCCACGGAATTTCCATCAAAAATTTCCAGGTAATCCAATGAACTTTCTGTTTGGAAAGCACTGAACACCGCTTTTAGCTTGGCTCCTGCAGTTCCCGGACAAATCGTAAAGACCTGTGATAAACTATTGCTGTAATCATTGGTTCCTCCATTATCATAAAACGTACCGCTGCAGGAGGTTGTGGAACCGTTTGCCATAATGATCGATCCAGCCGGCGGAGAAGTCACACAAAAGGTAAACGTTGCCGGAGACGGTGTGTAACCCGATGCCCAGGAATACACGCGTACATAATAGTTCATACCGACTGTCAATCCTGAAACCGTAAACGCGGATTCCGCATCCTGGCACCCCAAAGATGCACCGATACATGATCCGGGAGCCGCTCCGGTACTTGCAAAGACTTCAATCCCGGAATCCCAGGAACCGGTAGTGGTGCGATTGATAATAGCCGTCGAATTGGTTGCCGTAAATTGAAACCATACGTCATCATCCGCTGTACCTGTACAATTCGCAATCCCGGAATTAGTTGCTCCTGCAACTGTAGACGTGATCGTCGTACAAGAACCATTTGCTTCCTGAGTAACCGTTGTGGCAGTAGCACAATTGTCATTGGCAGGCGCAGGAGGAGGTGTTGTGATACAAATTCCGAAAGTTCCCGTACCGGAACTATATTTCCATACCCGAACATAATAGGTCGTTGAGGCTGCCAAACTTGCAGTGATCATTGACATAGCGCCATTGGGAGAGCTATCATCATCACAACTGATTTGAGTCAAAGAGCCACAGGTACCGGAATACAATGACATTCCGGAATCCGTAATTGTTCCTGTTTGTGTATCAATCGTATAATTACCGGCTACTGTTGTGGTAAATACATACCAGACATCCGGAGCTCCGGGACTTGCACAAGTCGGAGTACCTCCGTTTGCAGCATTATTCTGGTATGTTGCTCCTACGGTTGTACCGCTGGTATATGAACAGCTTGCCGCCGGGGTAATGGTGGTAGCGGTAGCACAGGTATTTCCCTGCGCCCACAAAGAATTTGTTTGTAATCCGATAATGATTCCGGCAAACGAAATCTTCAATAATAGGGAGTAGCACTTTCTCATGATTAGTATCGTTGAATCGGTTTAACAATCATGATGTAGTTGGTATTGTCTATCCGGAATACCTGTGTTTTATCTGAAAAGAATTCCAGGTTATACACCAGTGGATTAAATGTATTCAGGTCAAAATTCTGGAAATCTGCTCCATGAACACCGGGATTCATCTTAGTCAATAACGGCATGGAAGACAACAACGGATATTTTTCGTTTTCATCGGGTGGTGCGAGCTGGTACTCGATCCGGTCTGTCATGACCTTTCCAAGCGCAGTAACCAATGTCGGATTATTCGTCACGAAATCACTTCCGTGCACATAAGCAATTCTATTTGCGATTTCTTCCGGGTTTAATTGTTGTGAGACGGTTTGTCCAAAGGACCAAAAACTCATCTGCACAGCAAACAGGGCGAGAGATCCCTTACGCAGTAGTAAATTCATAAGTTAATAGTTCTGTAATAGTTTATTAGTTATCTAACGTGTCTCAAATGTATACTTAACACTTTGGTAATCAAAATCGATTTTGTTAAATTCTCGATTAACAAACAAAAACTATTAAATTAGTTTTCACACCCCTTGGGGATGCTGGGCTTCAGGTTTCAAAAAATAAATAACTAAAAATTGAAATTTTAGTTAACTCTTGATTTTTGATGGTGATCTGTTTGAAAACAAACGTTACAACTTGTATTAAATGAAATTTACAACGGTTATTACACGAAAAAAGGCATCCGCAGTGAACGAATGCCTTTTTGGGAATGTATTTTAATTTGGAATTACATATTTCTTCGGTACTGTCCTCCTACTTCAAACAATGCCTTCGTTATCTGACCCAGGGAAGCGTATTTACATACTTCCATCAGTTGCTCGAAGATGTTCTTATTCTGAATCGCAGTTCGTTGCAGGTTGCCCAACAGTTCATCCAGTTTATCCTTATGATTTTCGTGCAGTGCATCCAGCATTCGGATTTGGTATTGTTTTTCTTCTTCGGAAGCACGGATCACTTCTTTCGGCTCAACCGTCGGTGATCCTTTGGAACTCAGGAAGGTATTCACACCGATAATCGGGAAGTCTCCGTTGTGCTTCAACGTTTCATAATACAAGGATTCTTCCTGGATTTTGGAGCGCTGGTACATCGTTTCCATTGCCCCCAAAACTCCTCCGCGTTCCGTAATGCGGTCGAATTCGGTCAATACCGCTTCTTCCACCAAATCAGTCAGTTCTTCAATAATAAATGATCCCTGGAGCGGGTTTTCATTTTTTGCCAATCCCAGCTCGCGGTTGATGATCAACTGAATGGCCATTGCACGGCGTACAGATTCTTCGGTTGGTGTGGTAATCGCTTCATCGTATGCGTTTGTATGCAGGGAATTACAGTTATCGTAGATGGCATACAAAGCTTGTAAGGTCGTACGGATATCGTTGAAATCGATTTCCTGTGCGTGCAGTGAACGCCCGGAAGTCTGGATGTGGTATTTCAACATCTGCGCACGTGGATTTGCTCCGTATTTCTTCGCCAGTGCTTTTGCCCAGATTCTTCTTGCCACGCGTCCGATCACCGCATATTCCGGGTCAATTCCGTTAGAGAAGAAGAACGACAAGTTCGGTCCGAATGCGTTGATATCCATTCCTCGGCTCAGGTAGTATTCCACATACGTGAATCCGTTTGCCAGTGTAAATGCCAGCTGCGTAATCGGGTTTGCCCCTGCTTCCGCGATGTGATATCCGGAAATGGAAACCGAGTAGAAGTTTCGTACCTGCTTCTCAATAAAGTATTGCTGTACGTCTCCCATTAAGCGGAGTGCAAATTCCGTGGAGAAAATACAGGTGTTCTGTGCCTGGTCTTCTTTCAGGATATCTGCCTGAACGGTTCCGCGAACCTGCTTCAGCGTTTCTGTTTTGATTTCATTGTATACATCGGCAGGAAGTACCTGGTCTCCGGTTACTCCAAGCAGGAATAATCCGAGCCCATCGTTTCCTTCCGGAAGATCGCCCTGGTATTTCGGTCTTTCAACGCCTTTTTTCGCATAGATCGCTTTGATTTTTGCTTCGACTTCTTTTTCGAGTCCGTTTGCTTTGATGTATTTTTCACAGTTCTGGTCGATTGCCGCATTCATGAAGAAACCAAGTAACATTGGTGCAGGACCGTTAATGGTCATCGAAACCGAAGTCGCCGGATGTGACAGGTCGAACCCGGAGTATAGTTTCTTCGCGTCGTCCAGACAGCAGATAGAAACTCCGGAGTTTCCTACTTTTCCGTAGATATCGGGTCTTACATCCGGATCATTTCCGTATAATGTTACCGAGTCAAACGCCGTGGACAAGCGTTTTGCCGGCATTCCCAAACTTACGTAGTGGAAACGACGGTTGGTTCTTTCCGGGCCTCCTTCTCCGGCAAACATCCGCGTAGGGTCTTCTCCTTCGCGCTTGAACGGGAACAAACCAGATGTGTAAGGGAATTCTCCCGGAACGTTTTCCTGTAAAGACCAGCGTAAAATATCTCCCCAGGAACTGAATTTCGGAAGGGCCACTTTCGGAACCTGTGTATGAGACAGAGATTCCGTGTGCGTTTTCATTCGCAATTCCTTGTCGCGCACTTTGAAGATAAATTCCGGTGCTGCGTAGGATTCTTTTTTCGCTTTCCACGATTCCAAAATCTGCCAGTTGTGCGGATCCAAATCGCGTTTCACGTTTTCAAATGCTTCCTGGACTCCTTTTACCAGGCGGTCTTTGTCCTCCATCGAGCTTGCCTGAAGCGTTTCGATGGATTTATGCAGACCGTATAATTTATCGGCAACTTCTACCTGTTTGTTTACCCACTTGTCGTATCCGCGGTTGTTTTCCGAAATTTCGGACAGGTAGCGCGTTCTGTCCGGAGGAATCACAAAAATCTTTTCAGACATTTCTTTCGTGATTTCAAACTTGGATTCCAGCGGGGCATCAGTTTTTTCTTTCACCTTGTCCATGATCACCTTATACAAAGTGTTCATTCCCGGATCGTTAAACTGGGATGCAATCGTACCGAAAACCGGCATTTCATCCACATTTTTATCCCACAGGTTGTGGTTTCTCTGGAATTGCTTGCGCACATCCCGCAATGCATCCAAAGCACCGCGTTTATCGAATTTATTCAGTGCAATCACGTCCGCGAAGTCGAGCATGTCGATTTTTTCCAGCTGTGTTGCAGCTCCGTATTCAGGAGTCATCACGTACAATGACACATCGGAGTGATCCAAAATCTCCGTATCTGACTGACCGATTCCGGATGTTTCCAGGATAATCAGGTCGTAATTCGCTGCTTTCAGGATCTGGATTGCTTCAGACACGTGTTTTGACAAGGCCAGGTTTGACTGACGGGTTGCCAGTGAGCGCATGTAAACACGTGAATTCTTGATCGCATTCATGCGGATCCGGTCACCCAGCAATGCTCCACCGGTTTTACGCTTAGAAGGATCGACAGATACCACTGCAATTTGCTTGTCGGTAAAATCCATCAGGAAACGGCGTACCAATTCATCTACCAAAGACGATTTCCCTGCTCCACCTGTACCGGTAATTCCCAACACAGGAACGTGGTTTTTCGCAGCCATTTGGTGCACCTGATCCATTACCGGCGCTGCCATTTCAGGATAATTCTCCGCTGCAGAGATCAAACGTGCAATCGAAGGCACGTGTTTTTCTCCTAAATGAGTAATCTCTCCGTTCAGGACATTCCCCACCGGGTAATCCGAACGTTCAACCAAATCGTTGATCATTCCCTGCAATCCGAGTGCTCTTCCGTCATCCGGGTGATACAAACGTGTGATTCCGTAATTCTGTAATTCTTCGATTTCAGAAAGCAGGATGGTTCCTCCTCCTCCACCGAAGATCTTAATATGTGGCGCACCTTTTTCTTTCAGCAAATCATACATGTACTTGAAGTACTCCGTGTGTCCTCCCTGATAAGAAGTCATCGCAATGGCCTGTGCATCTTCCTGGATTGCCGTGTCGACCACTTCTTCTACCGAACGGTCGTGTCCGAGGTGGATGACCTCACATCCGGTTGCCTGAATGATCCGGCGCATAATATTGATTGCCGCATCGTGGCCGTCGAATAATGACGCCGCTGTTACGATCCGGATGTTATTCTTTGACTTATAGGGTGCCTGTTGCTCCATAATAAGAGTTGTTTTCTTTGATTTTAAGGTCTCAAAGATAACTCAATTTGGAGACACTTTTTCGTTCTCCTGGATGAAATTCGTCGACATTTAACGAATCATGGTCAAAATCTCCATCCACTGGTCATTAAAAAAATGAAAAACGGTTTCTCTTTGTTTCAATCAATTGAAGCGGAAGCCGAAAAGCTTATGAGTAGGCACCATTAATCTAATTACGATCATGAAGAAAAAATTAATGACCATTGTGTCGTGTTTATTCCTCAGCTGGAGTTCAAACGCACAATTCTACGAGAACTTCTCTCCCCTTTACACCTGGACACAAGTCGGAAGCGACATCACTGTTTCCGGAACGCAAGCCAAATACACCAATTGCGCCGACGGAATCTCGAACCGAATTTATACCAATCACGGTGTGACCCTGACAGATAACTGGGTACTGGATATTGATTTCCAGTTTACAGCGGTAGGTACAGGCGGACCGGGGCACCACATTGCATCGGTTACAGCCGGAACCCTGGATCCCGTTTCCGATAATTCATACGTGGCAACGAATCAAAGTGCTATTGCGATGATGTTCTACTCCACCAACCACACCAATACACCAAGTACGTTTGAATTGATCGGAACCAGCAAAAACGGAAGCAGTTCCTGGACAAATTCTGCCGGAATTGTACTTGCCAGTTCGAAAACATACTATTTGCGTTTGGAACGGCTGGATGCAACCCATGCCCGGATTTCGGCTTTTTCCGATGCGGCAAGAACCGTCCACGTAGCCAATTCGCCGCAGTGTTTTAATCTGGGAAGTCATTTTACCAACAACCTGCCTGTCATTCAACACGGGAACACATGCTGGGGATGGGTGGATCGCAGTTTGACCGGGTGGATCGACAATACCCGCCTCACAGCTTACACAACCAGTGAAATCATTGCCGGAAATCAGCAAGTTTGCTCCGGTACCGGAAACCCGGTTGCATTTACTTCCACAGCAACTTCCAACAATCCGAACACCAGCTACCAGTGGCAATCTTCTACTGACGGAGGAGCAACCTGGACTGATATCGTCAGTGCAACTTCTCTTACATATGATCCACCAGCAGGGCCTACACAAACAACCTTGTACAGACGCATCACGAAACATTCAACCTGTCTGGATCAGCATATTTCAAACACCCTTACCGTCAGCATAGTGGAATGCAATAGCCTGACCTGTGATTATTCCAATGATTTCTCGAGCAGCGCTAACTGGACAACGGTTGGTACGGGAGTAACTATTTCAGGCGGAACTTTTAATTACAATACTTGTCCGGATGCGGCTTCTATCCGCATGCACACCAACCACGGAGTGAGTTTATCCAATAGCTGGAGACTCGACTTTGACTTCCGTTATACAGCTGTCGGAACGGGAGGCCCGGGACATCACCTCGCATCTTTAACAGCTGGAACCTTAGATCCTACTTCGACTGCGAGTCCGTGGGCAGCAACGAATCAGGATGCCGTTTTTGCCATGTTCGGATCAACGAACCATACGAACAACCCGGCGACATTTATGCTCATGGGAGGCTCAAAAAATAATGCCGATCCGTGGATCACTTCTCTCGGAATTTTGCTAACACAAAACACGCAGTATTACATTACGCTGGAGCGACTGGATCAAACTCACGGCCGTATTTCTGCGTATTCTGATGCTGCGCGACTGAATCACATTGCCAATTCGCCACAGTGTTTTGACATTGATCAGAATGTGACTTCCAACCTGAGTGTCCTCCAACACGGAAACACTTCATGGGGTGGTTCGGACAGAAACCTGACAGGAACTATTGACAACGACTGCTTGTCTCTTTTAGACTTCACAGGCGGAAAAATCGGGAAAGACCAGAAAGTGCCATGCGGTACGGCTCCGGGCTCCATCTTATCGACTGCTCCGGCAAGCGGCCCGAACAGTTCCTACACGTTTACTTACCAGTGGCAGTCTTCTACGGATAATATCAACTGGACCAACATCAGCGCTGCGAATAGTTTAAATTATTCTCCGCCGTTATTGTATGTAACCACTTATTACCGTCGTGTTGCCATCGGACCTTGCGGCATGTTATTGTTCAGCAATACGGTTGTTAAATCGATGAGCTTAAACGCAGCCCTGGATTCAGAATTCTCGGTAAGTGTCAACTGCCAGACCGGTCAATCGAATTTCTCCGCAACCGCAACTCCGAATGTGAACTCCGGTACTAATTTCCATGGAAACTGGACCATTACCGATTTGACTGCGGGAACTCCTCCTACAACGAATCCGGCATGGGAAAACTGCGGTCCGTGTACATTCAGCGGTTATTCATTTGTTCAGGGACATACGTATCAAATTACCTATACGGTACAAGATACGTGTACAGTTCAGGGATCTTCTTCACACACCGTAACCTGCTACGCCGGATTGGTGACGCAAGACGGAAAAGAGGTGAATTCCCGTCCATCCAACAGTGTGGTTTACCCGAATCCGACCAGTGGTGTGTTTACGATTGATCTGACAGATCTGACTGCTGACCAGATCCTCATTTACAATGCACAGGGAAGAGTTGTTCAATCAATCGCTGTTTCCGAAGGAAAAATCAGACACCACTTCGATCTGAGCAATCAGCCAAACGGTATGTACCTGGTCACTATTCGAACACAAGACGGATTCATTACGCATAAACTGATCAAAGAATAATATTCTATTCCGAATGATTCCGGAACCGCCTCAAAAACAACTTTGAGGCGGTTTTTTTATTGAGAGGAAGTTTCCTCAAAAAAATCAAATCCGGTCAATTATTCCATTGTTTGGTCGGATTGTTTCTTTCATTTGAACTCTCTTTGTAGAGTCAATAAATGATGTAAAATACAACTACCAATAACAACTCCATACCTTCATTCACATTCAACCAGTATTGACTAAATCATGGAGAGACGATAGCAAAAGATCGTCTCTTTTTTAGTTATCCTTGTATCGTGAAAATTATCGGAATCCTCATAGTGTTTTTTTGTACTTCCCAACTGGTTACCGGTCAGGAATTGTATGGCAGATTCCTGGATCACGAACAAGGACTGCTTTCCAGTGAATGCTACGATATCCATATCAGTGAGAAAGGATACCTGCTGGTCAGCACCCAATACGGCCCGATGAAATTTGACGGGGAACAGTTTATCCCGATCTGCCTGAATCTACCGGTTGAAAGACGCATTATCTACGATTTCGAAAGAGACTCCAAAGGAAAAGTTTACCTGCTGAATTCAAAGAACGAAATTTTCACCCTGGTCGGAGACAAAGCCATTTTCCTGTGTTCCCGGAAACAAGAAGTAAATGAAGGCGTACACTGGAAAAAGTTGCATTGGTATCCCAAGGGGCTCGTAATCTTTTCCAATACCACCTACCGCCATTATTCATTCAAAACAAAGAAAGTCTCGTTTGACCCCAAATACGAAACCATGGGATTCCACAAGTTTGTGTACGACCCGGAAAAAGAATTTCCTTTCGAACGTTACAAGATGATCAAAAAACGCGTGTGTCATTACTCCATAGATTTCAAATCACATCAAAAGACCATCGCTGTAGATCATTTTTCGAGTTCGGAAGCCCGCGAAGATATCATCCGCTTCGGCAAGCAGGTTTATTTGCTAATCAATCATGAGCTATTTGAGGCTGGCTCTGAAACCCTGCGTACTTTTCCCCACAAGAATATCCTGTTCATAGAAGCTTTCCATAACCGGATCTGGCTTTGTACTACAAGCGGCCTGATCGAACTGGATCAACAAGGAAATTTCATACAGTGTCATTTCCCGGGGCAGGTGATTGGTGGAGTTGCTCCTTTAAAAAATGGAGGAATAGCTGTTTCGCTGAATCAGAACGGGATCTTCATTGCTTCAAACATTCATGAAAGGCAATATAAAAACCTCAAACCTACCGAGGTTGCAGGCAATGGCAATCAGGTACTGATCGGGAATAAATCCGGGGAGCTTTTCCAGATCAGGAACTCCCTGATAACACCGGCAGTAAAAGCTCCAAACTGGAATCCTGTTGCACAACTGGTAGGATGGAGTGATGTACGCAGCATTGAGTTTATCGACAACCAATGGCATATCTGCACGATGACTAGTTTTTATACGTTGAGTAAAGATCTGAAGTCGCAGAAGATTATCAACTCGAATCCCAACAACAGCTTTAATAACTTCTTTTACCTTAAAAAAATAGCGTATGGTTTTAGCTGGAGTGATCTTTTTCTAATGGATTCCCCGATTTCACATGCAGTCACCCAGGTTCCCTTCATCCGCTGCAAACATACTCTCAACGATTCGGTGGTACTTCTGGGAAGCGAAAACGGCTTGTATGAATACCACTACGGGGCAAAGCACTTAATCCGCAGTAAACTGATTTCCAAACCTTACTACATCAGTAACATTCAGCAATTGAGACCGGAAGAATTACTCATCACGACCCGTTACAAGGGGATTTTCCATTTCAAAAACGGGAAATTGCTAAAGAAATATGCTCCTCCCTGTATCTCTGTCAAAAAGTCTTTCATTTCCGACGGACAAATCTTTTCAGCAGGAAATGAAGGTGTCTTTACCAAACCACTCTCCGGTTCCGGCAAAATTCCGTGGACTAAAATTTTTGACGGGGAAATCCAGAATATGTTCCTGTCGCATAAAACACTCTTTATCTGCATCAAGAACGATCTGATCACCCGGGAAATCAACTCCCTGTACCAAAGCAGAAAAACGGTTGTTCTTCCCAATGAGCTACTGATAGGAAATCAGAAAGTGGCCAGGCTCCCGGTTCGAATTGGTTACAACGTTCCGATCTCCTTTGATTTCGACATCCTCCGTTTCGATGCGCACAAACTCGGATTGTATTACAAACTGAAAGGCGAATCGCAGGTAGCTCAATATACCGAAGGCACTAAAATCAGTTTTGAAGCACTCCAGAGCGGCAGTTATGAACTGGAAATTTTCCCGGTTGTTGACGGAGATGTGCAATTTTCGACTTCGAAAAAGTATCGTTTTATCGTGGAAGAACCTTTCTGGCGCAGCACGCTATTCTACCTGCTCATCTCCATTGTGGTACTTTTAATCCTCTTGTCCGTGAGACTGGTTCGAAAGCTACAGCGCAAGAAAAGAAGTGCAGAACGGGCCAAACTGGAAAGCAAACTCAACGAATACAAACTGCTCGCTGTAAAAGCACAGGTAAACCCGCATTTCCTGAGCAACGGACTGGCGGCCATCCAAGCCTTGATCCTACGGGAAGACAACGACCTTGCTGCACAATACCTGGCAAAATTCAGCTACCTGATGCGGAAAATTCTCAATTACAGTGAACAGCAGTTTATCTCAATCGGGGATGAATTACAACTGGTTGATGCCTACCTGGAACTGGAATTGCTCCGTTTCCAAAACAAGTTCGAAATCCGAAAATCGATTCAACTCAACGAGGAACAACTCAAAAACTACAGCATTCCTTCACTCCTGCTCCAGCCCATCCTGGAAAATGCTATTTGGCACGGACTCAAATTCCAGGAAAACAACCCCGTTCTTTACATTTCATTTGAGATTGACGCACACCAGGAACTGGTGATTCAAATCCGGGATAACGGCCATGGTTTCCAGAAACACAATACGAGTGAAAAACATCTCTCGAAAGGAAACCAGCTGATCAGCGAGCGGATCGATACGCTGAACAAACAGTTCGAAACTCCGGTGGCTTCCCTCGACATTCAAAGTTCTCCGAACGGAACCATGGTACAATTTACTTTCAACCCTAAACTTTATAACACCCCATCATGAAAGCATTTATTATTGATGACGAACATGCGAACCGGGAAGTAATCCAGATTATGCTCAGGAAATATTTTCCGGGGATTGAGATCATCGGCGAGGCAGACAACCCGAAAACGTTCTTAAACTCTCCCTCCCTGCAACAAAGTACGGATTTGTTGTTCCTGGATATCCTGATGCCGGAAAAAACAGGTTTTGACCTGCTGAACCAGTTGAGCAGCCGGAGTTTTGAAGTAATCCTGGTTACCGGGTTTGAAGAGTTTGCTTTACAAGCCTTCGAACATTCCGTTATCGATTATGTGCTCAAACCGATTGATAAGGATCGTTTCTGTTCTGCAGTGGAAAAAGCAGAAAAGCGCATCAGCGAAAGAAAGTTAGTGCAATCGGTCAAAACTCAACTGGATCAGGCCAAAATTGCAGTCATTAAAAACAACAAAACCATCTATATCGAGGCATCCGGCATTGCATACATGGTCGGAGAATCCGGTGGATATACTACTATTTTCTGTAAAAACGGGGAATCATACCTGCTCTCGAAATCATTGAGTGCCATGGAAAATGAATCTTCCGAGATTCCGTTTCTGATCCGCGTCAATCAGTCGGTGATCATCAATATGGAAGACATTGTAAGCGCCGATAAAGGAGGTTCGGGGTATGTGGGACTGAGAACAAACCAGTTTGAGGTATTTCTGCCGAGAAGAAAAAAGCGGGAAGTATTGCAGCAGATTGAAGCTTATTGGAAGTTCCGGTAAAACGAAAAAAGATTCCAATTCATTCTAAAAACCTTTATCCGCTGCGGATTTCGGAAATCAGTGGATAAGTGTACACTTATGCACCGTCTACCCGGGTAAGCAATTACCAGGCGAGCTATCAGCTACTAAAAAACGTATTTTTATTCCTGGGAGAATCCTTCTTCCGTCGGCAGCAACAATGCTTTTCCGTACTTCTCCATCCGGCGTGCATGTCTCTTCTTGATGTACTCGGCGATCGGAAGCGATTTCCCCTCCTCATCGATCCGGACAAACGTCATGTTGGTATGCGTCACCAATTCCTGGATTCCCGTATACACGTTGTGCTTGCGGATTTCCATATACAATTCAATGGAAGAATTCCCAAAGCGAACCACTTTTCCGTAAACCTTCAGGATCGCACCCGACTTCACTGCTTTTTTGAAAACCAGCTCGTCTACTTTGATCGTCACCATGTTCGGTGAATCACATACCTGGGAAGCAAAAGACCCCGCCGCATCATCGATCAGGGACATCAGTTTTCCACCAAACATGTTGTTATGAATGCCGATGTCGAAATCCTTACAGATATATGTGGTGATCAATTCCATTTCCATTGTACTCAAAAGTGCTGCAAAAGTAAGAAGACTTCCGTTATTCCTATTCAAAAGCAGCGAAATGTTTTCCCTCCTTTAACAAAGCTTATCAGTTTAATCCGTATCATTGTGTTGTGAGAAAATACCTGCTGACTATTACTTTACTGTTGCTTTTTGCGCCAATCCAGGCACAGAATTCCGGTATTGACTCAATTTACAGGCTTGCACAATCCGAAAAGAACTTCAAAAAAAGGCTTTGCCTACTCAACGAATCCATTGCCTATGGCTGGTATTACGGCGATTACGACAAGGCGATCCGATACGGGAAAGAATCCGTGAAACTGGCTGATAAGTATCACTTTGATTCCATCGCCAGCCTGATGCATAACAACATCGGGATTGCATACGACTACAAGGGGGATTATCCACAGGCACTGGATCATTTTTTCCGGGCACTCCGGGTGGCCGAACGCATCAAAGATCCAAACACTGAAGCCGATGTACTGAGCAACATCGGGTTAATCTACGGAAACCAGGGATTGGATCAGAAAGCCCTTCAATACCATGAACGATCGCTCCGGATCAGAAGAAAGATCAATTATCCCAAAGGAATTGCTGTTTCATTAAATAACATGGCGATTGTTTTTCTCAATCAGAAAAAATACCAAAAGGCCATCGGCTATTACAACGAATCACTTGCCATTGATCTGAAACTGAACGACAGCATCGGACTTGCCGATGATTACAACAACCTGGGAGTTTGCTACCAGGAAAGTAAAAACTTCCGGAAATCCGAGTTTTACCAGCTGAAATCACTCGAATTGCGTCAGAAACTGCATCAAACACTCGGAATTGCCATTTCCAATCTCAATCTCGGAGTAATTGCTTTAAAAACCGGGCGATTCGACAAAGCTGCCGAACACCTTGCGGAAGCAGAAACAATTGCAAGCAAACTGGGATCCAAAGAAACCTTGAAATCCGTTTACCAATCCCAATCGGAACTGGGTGAAAAGACGGGAGATTTTAAAATGGCTTACGACCGGCTGCACCTTTTCAATGATGTGAAAGCTCAGATTGCCAACGAAGAAAATATCCGGAAGCAGACGCAGGAAGAAATGAATTACCAGTTTGACAAAGAGCGGGAAAACGAGCGTTTGAGCAGGATGAGAGAAAAACTGGAAGACAAAAAGAAAGCAGAACAAACACTCATCATCACCTGTGCACTGGCACTGGTCGGGATCGTAATCCTGGTATTTTCCATCATTCTTTACCGCAGATGGAAAGAAGTAAAAAAGCAAAAGATTATTATTGAACAGAAAAACCGGCAGGTCGAAGAGAAAAATCATGAAATCCTGGACTCTATCAATTACGCCAAGCGTATTCAAACAGCGATACTCCCGTCTCTACAACTGAGGGAAAGAGTGCTTCCGGCTCACTTCGTACTTTACGAACCGAAGGACATCGTGGCAGGAGATTTTTACTGGCTGGAAGAAACCAGGGACTTCATCATTTTTGCCGTTGCGGACTGCACCGGGCACGGTGTTCCGGGAGCCATGATGAGTGTGGTGTGCCACAATGCACTGAACCGTTCGGTGAAAGAATTCGGATTGAGAAAACCGGGAGAAATTCTCGATAAAACCCGCGAAATCATTGTCGATGAACTCTCCAAAAACCAGCAGGATGTTTCAGACGGAATGGACATTTCATTGTGTAGCTGGGATAAAAACACCAATAAAATCAGCTGGTCAGGAGCCAATAACCCACTGTGGATCTGGAAAAAAGCAAGCGGGGAAATGATTGAGATCAAACCGAACAAACAGCCGATCGGGAAGCATTTCGACATGCAGCCATTCACCAGCCACACGCTGGAAGTGGAAAAAGGCGACCGCATGTACCTGATCACAGACGGTTTTGCAGATCAATTCGGTGGGCCGGAGTCCAAGAAATTCAAGACCAAAACCCTGAAAAACCTCTTGATTCAACTATCCAACGAAAAAATCCATCATCAGATCGACACCCTGAAAAGCACCTTCGTTAAATGGAAAGGTGATTTGGAGCAAATCGACGATGTCTGCATCATGGGAATTGAGCTGGATTAATCGCTCATCCGCTTCAAGTGGTCGTTTCCACACATCCATCAATAGCCTCACATCCGAAAAAATGATTTCCTATTTTTATAGCATGATTGATCTGCATCAATCTTTCCAACTGCCCAAACGGAGGACAGATTTTAGATAAAAAACGATACGAACTTATTCTGAAAGAGATTTCGGAGGAAGCGGAGATTTACGACTAGTCCACAACTGTTTTTCTTCCTTTCAGAAACTTCCTTAAGATAAATTTTGGAACGAGCGGAACCACTAATTGTCCAAGGTAATTCTGCGGGAACTCCTCTTTGATTCCGAATTTTTCCGGTTCCTGATCCGGACAAACATAGGTTCCAAACAACAAATCCATCAATGGAGATACATTGGAATAATTTCCCCGATCTCTTTCCAGGTCGTGATGCCAATGGTGCAGTGCCGGCGAACCGATGATTTTTTGAACGAATCCGATATTCAATCTCACGTTACTATGAATGTAAATGGCCCAGATTCCCCGGAAAACGACAATGATCATGACCGCATCCAGGTTAAAACCCAATAGAAAAACCGGAAGATTAATCAATCCTACCGTGTAAATCGTGTCCAACGGATGTTCTCTGTGTGCAGCCAGCCAGTCCATTGTTTCGGCCGTGTGGTGAACTTTATGAAACCGCCACAAAAAATCTACTTTATGCTGTAGGCGGTGTCCCCAGTAAATCAAAAAATCACTTAAAAACAGTACTTCAACAGCCTGAATCCAAACCGGCTGGGTATGAACCGCATAGATTACCTTCCCCGGAATCAGGGTATCTACAACTGTGTGCAGATCATACAAGAACCAAATCAGCAAGCTATTCCAGAATAAATACTGCCCCAGAAAAAAACTCAGATCCAGGAACCACTTTTTTCGAAAAAAAGGCTGGTTCTTTTTTGCCGGAAAAACACGCTCCATAGGCACAAACAACAGTACCAGGAAAAGCAGGCTGATTCCTGCACCAATCGCCAATTTTAAAACATACATATTACTTAGCGGCTTTCTTCTTTCTTTCAAATTGTGTTTCCAATACTGACTCCAGGTAAGTGTCGTGTTCACGCAACTGATCCCAATCAATAATCATGGATTTAGAACTACTCAAATGCGCTTCTTTCGGCACAGAGTAAGGAATAATCATCGCATCAAAATTTTCAGGATCAAACGCACCCCAAAGTTTTAACTTCTGAAACGTACTTAACCCCAATTGTTTTTGCTTCGTCGAATCTCCTGAAACAGATTTGTTCCCGGCAATGAGTTCTCTTTTCGATTTTCCGGTAATAAAACCACTTTGAAAAAGAACGAAAAACGTTAGTAAACTAACGAAAAAAAGTAACGTAAAAACTTTAAGCAGTGATTTAGACCTCATATTCGTTGAACGTATTTTCATGCAATTTATTACTATTTTTAAAATGAAGTCACCGCTTCGCTGAAAACAGAAACAACCGTAAATTCCCCTGTATGACAAAAAAGCTGCTCGAAACCGAACGACTTTATCTCCGTGAGATGACTCCGGAAGACGCAGAATCGGCCTATTTGCTAAACCTAGACCCGGAAGTAATCCGCTACACCGGCGACGATCCCTTTGAAAGTATCGAAGAGGCCAGAGCATTCCTGGAGAAATACGATCATTACCGGAAATACGGATTCGGGCGCTGGGGCGTAATCGCCAAAGAAACCGATGAATACCTGGGCTGGTGCGGACTCAAATACACCCCCGAACTGGATGAGTTCGATATCGGGTATCGCTTCATGAAAAAATTCTGGGGTTCCGGCTATGCAACGGAAGCGGCTCAGGCTTGTCTTGCCTACGGATTTGAACAACTCCAAATCCCAACGATTGTAGGAAGAGCCATGCCTGAAAACGGAGCTTCGGTGCGGGTTTTGGAAAAAATCGGGCTGAGTTACCTGGAAAACCGCTTCACAGACGGAACGGAAGAAGTCGTTTACGTGAAACATAAACCGTAAGATATGACAGATCCGAATGTAGATGAACTCATTGCCGGTTTACCCCCGGAAGAACAGAAAATCGTCAATGCCTTACGCAACCTGTTACCGGCCATTGATCCGGAAATCCGTGAGCACATCAAATGGAATTCTCCCGCCTTTTACTACAGCGGAGAAATGAAAGCTTTTGATGCGAAGGAATACAAACGTGATCTGCTGGTGGTGAACCTGCACCGGGGAAAAATACTCCTGGTCTTCCCCACCGGCGCGAAAATCCATGCATCGACCGGGCTGAAAGGGAAAAACTATCCCGATGGACGGAAAATCATCACACTGGAAACTTACTCCGATCTGGAAAAAATGGAACAGGAGTTGTTGGCAGGAATTACTGACTGGTTACATCAAATTGAAAAATAGAACTTCATGAAAAACAGACAAATTGCAGGCGTCATCTTACTCACCATCACCGTGAGTGCATGCCAAAACAATCAAACGCCAAAAGATCCCAAACCGGAAGCAGCATACCTTGAAAAAACACCGGAAACGGAACAAATCACTGCCGGGAGCGATTACCTCATCGAAAACAAAACCAGCCATTCGTTCTCCGATCCGGCAAAGAAAGATGCATTTTTCATCGGGATCAAAGGAAAAAATCTACTTGACGGAAAAGTGGTATTTACCATTACTTCTGCGGAAGGGAAACAACTGCTGAAGGAAGAATTCGATGCTGATTACCTGCTCGGATATGATTTCACGGGGGATATCAAATCGCAAAAAGACACCGATGCATTTATCAAAAAACGCATGCAATCGTTTTTCTCAGAAGACAAATTCAGTACTCCGGCCATTGAAAACGATGTGGTTTTCGAAGACCAGAGCTATTACATCGATAAGGAAACCTGGGAAGGAATCAAATCCGATAAGCAGGCAATCGGATTCTACTATCTGCTCGGTTCCGAAGACGGACGGCACATTGCTTTTTCGAAGAAAAAAGGAAAAGTCGTGATGTACTACAATTGCTGTTAGTCCCTGAGAAACAAGAAAACACGTTCAAAAGGAAAAGCATCAAAACCAAGGTTTTGATGCTTTCGTACCACCTAACATTACGACTGCACCCTCCCCGGTTAAAGCATCACTGATTTGCACTTTAGCCAGAGTAGCCTCTTTATCCGGAAATGCTCAGGAGAACAGATTCAGACCTGTGTTTTTGGTGTTATCTATTATTTACTGATGATGATGAAATCCGAACGTCTGTTTACCGCGTAATCTTCATCCGAGCAACGGGATCCGTTTACGCATTGGTTCTTCGGACGGGTTTCCCCGTATCCGGTAGCACTTTCAATCCGCTCCGGGCTGATTCCTTTCGAAATCAGGTAGTCCCGCGTAGCTTTCGCCCGGTGATCCGACAACATTAAATTGTACTTATCGGAACCACGGGAATCCGTATGCGATTCGATTTTAATTTTCAAATCCGGGAATTTCTGCATCGCAAGCAGTACTTTATCCAATTCCGGAACTGCTTTCTCCGTGATGTCCCATTTTCCGTAATCGAAATAAATCGGGTTCACCCGGATTTTCTCCTTGTCTCCCTCTTTCTCGATCATGTTATTGAAACTGGTCAGGCGCACATCGTTTCCATCTTTTGCACCGGCATCAGTCGGAGTCGTGATATTCACCGATTCCGTGCTGTACTCCGGCTTACTGAACACCGCTTTGAATTGTGCATTGCACGGCAGGTTTAAATTGTATTTTCCTTTATCATCACTGGTCGTTTCAAGGATCAGGTCATTGAACAAATCATATACCTGGATCTTGGCTCCGGGAACGAGATTCTTTCCGGTTTCATCCAAAACCGCCCCTGAATAATCCACCACTTTGGGCAGTTCATTCAGGTTAAACCAGTAAATGTCATCGTCTCCTTTTCCACCGTCGCGGTTCGAAGAAAAATACCCGGAACGCGTTTCACCGTCGAAAATAAAACTGAAGTCATCTTTGTTGCTGTTGATCGGTGCTCCCAGGTTTTCAGGAATCGAGAAATTGGTCTCACCTTTCATTTGAGTAGAGAAAACATCCAACCCTCCCAATCCGTAATGTCCGTCCGAAGCAAAATAAAGTGTATCTCCGGTCATATACGGAAACATTTCCCGTCCTGCCGTGTTCACTTTATCACCGAGATTAACCGGAACTCCCGTTGAGCCGTCCGCATACAAACGCGCGACGTACAAATCCGTTTCTCCGAATCCGCCGGGCATATTTGACACAAAGAAGAGGTACTTTCCGTCTGCACTGATCGCCGGATGACCGCATGAGTACTCCGGATCATTGAAATCCAGTGCCACAATGTCCGAGATCTGGTTTCCATCAATCGTTCCTTTCACGATTTCAATATTGGAAGTCCCCTCTTTATTCGTTTGAATGCCGTTTTTCTTCGTTAGTTTATTCCGCGTAAAGAAAATCGTTTTCAAATCCTTCGAAAATGCCACCGAAGCATCGTGATACTGTGAATTCAGGTTATTCGTAAAATCTTTCACGTTACTGAGATAACCGGAATTTTTATTGCGTGTGGCGATAAACAGATTCAGATAAGGCTGGTTGTTCCAGCTGTACAACTCTTCACTGGTTTCTGCAGAACGCTGCGACGAAGAAAACACCACATTGTTTCCGTAAAACATCGGCCCAAAATCGGCCTTGTCCGTATTGATTTTCAGATTCTGAACCGCATTCACATTCGATTTCACGCTATCCAGCAAATTTTTCTGATAAGCAAGCATTTTCAAACGCAGCTTGTTCTTTTTATAGTACGATTTCAGCAATTCATCGGCACGTTCGTAGTTTCTATTCACGCGATAGCACGTAATCATGCGCGTAAACAATGTCTCATCCATACCGTCTCCCTGCACCGTGTAGAGTTTTTCATACCACTTACACGCTTTGGAGTAATCCACGGTAAAGAAATAGCTGTTTGCCAGATTCCCGACGATCTCCGCGTCCGGGTCATTCTTGGTTTTCAGCTTCGAAACATACTTTTCGTAGTTTTCAATAGCCATCGGATAGTTCAGGCTGGCATAATAGTCATTTGCCTGCTGAGATTGAGCTTGTACTGAAACCTGTTGTACAAAACAGAGTAAAAACAGAATTTTTTTCATAGCAAATGGATTTAAAAGAAACGTGGTGAGCGGATATTCGCAACTTTGTCAAACAAGGTATACCGGAAGATAATATCGTGGGAACCATTGTTGAACTTCTGCAGCCTGGAAACTGAGAAATCATAGGAATATCCGAGGAAAAATGACTTCTTAAACGTGATTCCCGCCAGGATACTAAAGGCATCGTTAAAGCGGTAAGCAAGCCCCATTGTGAAACGATCCTGCAACAGGAAGTTGGCGGAAACATCCACTGATAACGGAGCTCCCTGTACCATTTTCCCCAAAATCGCCGGTTTAAACTTCAACTGATCCGACAAGGTGAAAACATATCCCCCGATAAAATACCAGTGAACAACCGAGTTGATTGGAACAGTGGTCGCAGAAGTATAGCGATCCGTTTTGATGAAACTAGGCGAAGAAACACCAGCATACCAATTACTGCCGTAGAAGTAAAGTCCTGCGCCAACCAGTGGACGCACCCGGTTTTGAATGTTGTTCATCAGGCTCTGATCGTTTTCATGCATCACCTGCCCCGATGACCAATCCACCGACAGCACGTCAATTCCACCGCTAATCCCGATTGATAGCTTGACTTTCTGTGACAAGTTCAAACGCACCGCTGCGGATGCATTCAAATACACTTCATTGGAAGGCCCCAAACGATCTTTGATGGCATTGAGTCCTAATCCGATCCGTTTTGAAACCGCTCCCTGAACTCCTACGTTTTGAGAATTCGGAGCTCCCGACATTCCGACCCACTGCGAGCGGTGAATCAGGTAAGCTTCCAGGCGGTTACTGGTTCCGGTATAGCCCGGGTTTACCGACATGGTGTTGTACATGTACTGAGTATATTGAACTTGTTGTTGCGCATAGATTGTGGAAACAAGGATCACAGCAAGACCAATAAGGAATATCTGAGTATACTTATTTGCTTTCATAAGATGTGATTTTGTATGATTAATTAACGTTGTACATAAACCCATCCGGCACTTTCGAATTCAGGGTTATTGATCTTCAAAACATAGTAGTATGTTCCGGAAGGAATTGCGTCGCCAGAACCAACTACGCCCGGCACATTCGCCATTCCGCTCCAGTCATTTTTATAGCCTGCCGCCTGGTAGATTTTGTTTCCGTAGCGATTGAAAATAGTCATGGTGTTATCCGGATAATTTTCAATACACTCCACCCACAGGTAATCATTCAGACCATCTCCGTTCGGGGTGATTTCGTTGTAAATCGTCAAACAGCCCGGACTCGCTTCCACCGAAGAAGAGTTGTTGTTCGGATCAATATCATTCGGGTTACCGGAAATAATCGTCGCTACGTTCACGTAGTTTCCTGTCGGATTCACCGTTACCTGAATGGTCAATACCGCCGTAGCACCTCCATTCAATGTAGGAATGGTCCACAATCCACTTGTCGGGTTGTAAGAGCCCGAAGTTTGCGAATGGCTGTTATAGGTAAATCCGCTCGGCATCACTTCGCTGACCTCCACGTTTGTACTCGCCAGCGTTCCGTGATTCATCACCGTAATCGTAAATGTGATTTGCTCACCCACAAACGGAGCCGTATTGCTAACCGTCTTCGTGATTTCAAGATCTTCTCCGCCGCTGCAAGGAGATGTGTTATCGATTGCAACGGTAACCGCCAGTTGTTGGGAACTTTCACAATTCGCACCGACCTGTGCCGCATAGTAAGTCGCTCCGTTCACCAAAGCTGTCGTACTGCTCACCGGGTTTCCAGCTGCATCGTACCAGGTAACATTCGGTTCGTTGACATTCAAATCAGCCACCGTTGGGTTATCGGCTGAACAGAAACTTTGATTCGCATTGTTAGTTGTCGGAGCCGGAACGTCCTGAACAAGCGCATAAATCATCAGGCGGACAGTACTTTCACAATACGTTCCCTGCTGTGCGGCGTAATAGGATGTTTCATTCGTCAAAGGCGTTCCGGATGGAATAACCGTTCCGTTTGTTGCCTGGTCATACCATACCACATTCGGGTTATTCACAAGCAAGTCGGCTACCGTCGGGTTATCAGCCACGCAGAATGTTTGAACAGTGTTTGATGTAGTCGGAGCCGGAACATTTTCGAACGTTACTGCAATCGCCAGTCGGGAAGAACTTTCACAGTTCATTCCTGCCAAAGCCGAGTAATAGGTCATTCCGTCAACCAAAGGTGTTCCCGGCGGAATCATGGTTCCTCCTGTGATCACGGTATACCAGTTCACATTAGACTCATTGGTCTGAATATCTTCGATTGTCGGGCTGTTTGCACTACAGAATACCTGTGCACTGTTGAGCGTTGTCGGTGCAGGAAGCACACTGACTGAAACCGTGATAGCCAGCAGTGCGGAACTTTCACAGATTGCTCCTACATTCGCCGCATAGTATACCGATCCGTCCGTCAGTAAAGTCGATGCAGGAAGTAAGTTTCCGTTGTAGGGAGCATCATACCAGTTCACCACCGGCTGATTTACCTGGAGATCACCTACGGTAGAAGAATCTCCGCTACAGAAGATTTGCTGCAGGCTGGAACTCGTCGGGGCCGGAACATCATTCAATGTGACGCTGACCATCAAACTATCATAGCTCTCGCACAGCGCACCTACACTGGTCGCATAATAGGTCCCGGAAGTCAACAGGGCGGTTGAAGGTAACAGTGTTCCTCCACCCGGAGCATCATACCAGTTAATAGAAGTACCACTGGCCTGTAAATCTGCTACTGTTGCCGAATCAGCTACACAAAATGCCTGCATCGGGTTGGAAGTCGTCGGAGCCGGTTCGGAATTAACCGCGATCGCTGCTTCTGCCAGATTTCCGGCATAATTGGAACACTGGGTCGTGGAATCACTTACCGCAATGTACACATGCACAGGTGAAGACGTGGGAGCAAGCCCGGTGATGGTTAATGCTCCGTTTGCACCAATCGAATAAACCGCTCCGTTTGCCGTCATTCCGTTGGAAATGGGCTGCGTCATCGAATTATCCAGGTACCAGGAGAATTGATTTCCCAGCGGACTGCCTGGCGAGATGACCACCGGCTGTCCTTCACAATATCCATTCGCATTCAGATTCGGATCTACATCGGATGGCTGCGGTGATGGCAGCATGGTGATGGACACCGGAGTATGCAACGATTCGTTCGTACATCCCGGACGCGCAGCAGCGCAGTACAAAACCGTATCTGTGAAGAAAGCAGGTGTTGTAAACACTGCTCCCGAAGCCGAAACACCCAGCATTGGGCCAGTAGTATCTGCATACCAGCGGATTTCCATGGTCGGATCCACTGCATTCGCAACCAATTGTGCCGAAGTTCCCGGACAAATCGTATCGTCGGAAGCCGCTACCTGGAATGTAGGGGCAGCACTGAGTTTAAATACTTCCTGGAAGTTGATAAACTGACTCAGGTTGAGCCCGATAATCGAGTTGTAATTCAACACAATCCGGTCTACCGGCACTCCTGGCTGCAAATAAACAGTCACAATGTTTCCACTAGTCAGGGAATCAGTCATTGCGCTGTTCAATAAATTTCCGAGAGTCTCTGAGTATTGTGTAATAGCACCGTTCTGGGCGCGAAACGTAATATTTCCACCTAGGTTTACTAATGCAAGTTGCGGATTAACCTGGAACCGGACACCAAAAACGTCGGATGGCTGAGACAAACCTTCAAAATACACTTTCTGTTCGATGGAAGCCGGAAGGGATAAAACCCCTAAGCTTAGCTGGGAAGCCGAATTCATATTCTGATCCACCGTCAGGTGAATGTTGCTTGCTCCTGCTCCTGCCAGCTGGATCAGATCCAGCGTTAAACCGTAAGCATCGTAAGACGTGTAACTGGGAACACCGCAATCGACGTTTCCGTTGATGTAGTATGCTCCGTAAACGCGCATTTTCTTGATCGTTGACAAACCGATCAGGGATCCCAGCTGATTGGTAATCCGGATCGAATTGTAGGGCTGATCGGGAGTAATGGCAATAAAGGTTTCCGAATACTTATTGACCACCACTTTCAGGCGCTCGCCGGAAAACTGGGAAGGAATCCAGGAACTACCGGAAAGTACCGTCGTTCCGTTATTTTTCACATCGATCACAAATTCCTGGTTGCCCGTTAAAGCAACCCCAACGGTTGTAGCCAGCAAATTCCCGATCGATCCCCCCAGGAGCGAATTCAGGATATTGTCGTCCATTTCCACTTTAATGAACGCAGTTTTGTTAGCCGGAACGGTTGCCGGAAAGCGCAGTTCGATGTAGCCGGAGTAAGCCCCAATTCCGAGGAGCAATCCGGAATTTGCCCGGATTTCAGCAAACGAGTTCAGATTCTGGTCAGCAGCCAGCGCAGGATTATCTACTTCGGAAGTAAATAATACACTGTCAGCAAAAATGGGGGTTTGAGCATGCGTACTTACAGGTTGCAACCATGTAAGTATCACTCCTGAGTAAAATATCCATTTTGCCCAAGAGCGTTTCAGTGATAGTGTTTTTGCCTTCATAATGAATAGTATAGTTATACGAAGTCATTATCCGAAGAAGGTTTTTCGGCTTCATCAGTAATACAACGGTATTTCAAATGTAAAAGACCCCGGACAAGCAACCGGAGTTCAAAATGTTCAAGTTGTTCAAAATTTCTACCAATTGTTAGCAATCCTGTCAACAAATACGTATTTTTAGACTACTTAATACCACTATTTATGCATGCGCTCAAAACCGACATGGACTCTCTGAGAAGGGACATTATATCCCTTTTCGGTAAAGAGATCCGTTACACTTCTGATACCGAGGAGTTGTCAGAAGCGATCTATAAAGTGACCTCCAGGAAAATTTCTCCGACAACCATTAAACGATTTTGGGGATTGGCAAATTACACAGGGTCCTTTGGCACATACACCCTTGATACATTCAAACTGTACATCGAAAACGAAAAGGACAATCACAAAAAAAATGACCTGATCAGCATTTTGTCCTATGTCAGTGATTCGTGTATTTCTGCAACGATCTCCGGTTTTCAGAAACCCAACATTTTGTTGAAAAGAGCCTTTTTCGAAACCTACATGGAAGACTTTTTTCAAAGTGAACGACCGCTTACCGGACTGATTGCTCCGGGAGGCTATGGAAAATCCTGTGTTTTCATTGACTTCATCACCTCATCTGCCCACACCGAATGGGAAAGCTATTACGTAACGGCCCTGATGACCAAAGAATTTGAACTGCTCTCCGAAATCCACAACGCACTGGCCAGAGGCGAGCTTCAGAAAAAGAAAATCCTCTTGTTTATCGATGATTTGACTGCCGCTACCCTATCCATTGAAGACGTTAACCGGATGATTCACCTCTTGACTTCTCCGGTAATTCTGAATCCGAACCAGCACAATCTCCGCATTGTATTCAGTACCCGGTCCGCGAGCTGGCAATTCCTGCTGGCATCGATGTTCACTCCCGAGGTGATTGCTCATTCCATCTTTGGACTCAGTGACAGTACCTGTGTAGACAATTTTTCCAATGTACCGTCTTTAAGTCCTTCGGAAATCAACGAATTCGCCGGACTCTTCTTCGAATCGCAGCCTACCGACCCTGAAATAAAAACAGAAATTCTGAACCAGATCGAGCTTGCTGAAAACGGGCTGACCGATGTACTTTCAATCCCATTGTACCTCAAATTGTTTTTAGCTCAGTCTTTAAACGGCCAGGTTCACGATGAATTCTCGCTGATTGTCGAATTTTTCAAACTGAATATTTTTGATCTCCCCCAGGCGCAATGGTATCAGCACATCCTGGATACTTTTTTGCAGCATTGTGATTTCGGAAAAAACGGAAGACGGATCAACAAGAATGTCATGATGCCCCTGCTCAATCAAAACAAGGAGGCATACCTGCATTTGCTGCGAAGCGGTGTTCTGATCGAATCGACCGGAAGAACCAAATATTCGTTCAACCAGGTATTCATCCAGTTTGCCCACGGCAATTACCTGGAAGTTTATGTCCTGCTGCATTATTTGTCGAGGCATGCTGATCCCGGCAAAGAATTGCTGGAAGAAATCATGCGGGATTTCAGTGATTCGGCCATGAAATTATACCTGACCAAATGGCTGCTTTACGTGCTGTTCGATTTGAAAAAGGAAAAAATCATTACCGAAATCTTTAACTACAAATTGAACAGCGAAACAACTGATGTGCTGGAGCAGGGGCTGATGGTATTTAACCATGTAATGAGCATGCAGATGCGGAAAAATCCCGAGTTTTCGGATACATTACTGCAGGAAATGTCAAAGAATCCAAACTGTCGTACCAACTATTTTGAAAAATGCGTCGACCTGGACTACCTGACAAAATACTACAAAAACGGGCTCATTTATTACCTTCGGGAAGCCCCCGGGCTCAAATCCCGGATTCTCGGAAATCACTTTTTGTTCCTGGAAGGATTTCTGACTAATAACCGTGCGCAATGCCAGGAAACGGTTTCCTATATCCGAAGCCAGAAGACACACTGGAAGGAACTTGCCAGCATTCCATATGCCTGGGCAATCAAAAGTGATTTGCTGTATTCCACCTGTTTCGAAAAGAAGGAAAACTACCCGATTGAAGAACTGATCGCTATTTCAACCGAAATCATCCGATCCGACAAGCCCATTATGAGCGACTTTCTTACCTTTCACTGGATGATCATGGAAGCGCTCGTATGGACAGACCGGAACCGGGATGTTTTGACACTTTCCGAATACGTGGAGAAACATTACCGGGCACTCCACAATTACAAAAACACGGATCCTTATTTCAATTTTATGCTGTACAAGGCATTTGCTTTACTTCGAACGGGGAAACTCCACGAAGCAGCACTGATTGTCCAAAACCTGGATCCTTCGATGATGTACATTGTTTATACCAACAAGAAACTTTACTCATCGCTTCAATATCAGTTGCTGAAACTGGAAATGATTGTTTCGGGCGCTTCCGGTGATTTTGAAGAGCAAGAAGCAACATGCCTTAAAATTGCAGAAAATCTGGGCTTCACCTTATTTGTTGATCGGATAAAAAACATGAAAAACAAGGTTTTATCATAACAGGAACGATTACGGGTGATGAGAACGGTTCACTTTCGTTAAGATTTCTTAAACCCTGTACTGAAAAAAAATTAGTGGTATATTCGCTTAACAATTTAAATTTAAAAAACATGATCCCTGGACTTATTATCGGAGGTGTTGTATTGATTTTGATCCTTTGGTTGGTTTCTATCAACAACCGACTCGTTTCACTGAAAAACAACCGCGAAAGCGCATTTGCAGATATCGATGTGCAATTGAAGCAACGTTATGACCTGATTCCGCAATTGATCGGAGCAGTAAAAGGATATATGAATCACGAAAGTGAAGTATTGACCCGCGTAACGGAAGCACGTTCCCGATGCCTGCAGGCAGGAACGATTTCCGACAAAATTGCCGCAGACAACAACCTGGGAGCAGCTTTGAACGGATTGAATATCCAGATTGAAGCTTACCCGGACTTGAAAGCAAATGCAAATTTCATGAACCTGCAGAACGAAATCAGTGATCTGGAGAACAAACTGGCTGCAGTGCGCCGTTACTTCAATTCTTCTACCAAAGAGTACAACAACGGAATCGAACAATTCCCAAGTAACCTGATCGCAAAAAGAAAAGGGTACAAAACAGAACCGATGTTTGATCTGGGGATTGAACAGCGTCAGACACTTGACAAAGCACCGGAAGTTAAATTCTAATTGATTTTAATGGCAGCTTATATTGGTCTTCACCAGCAAATCCGCAGCAACAATTTAAAATCATCTTTGATATTGGCAGGATTCCCGTTTTTAATTTTGGCGGGAGTCTATGCCTTTTTCTTTTTCGTCATGGGCGGACAAGAGCACATCCACCAGGTGAACCAGCGGTTTATCACCACGATTCCTTTTGTGATCGGAGGTGTTTTGATCTGGTTCCTGATCGCTTATTTTGCCAATGCTTCCCTGGTGCAGCTGGCATCCGGTTCCCGTTCGCTGGAACGCAAAGAAAACATGCGTGTTTACAACCTCACGGAAAACCTTTGTATGTCCGTAGGAATGAAAATGCCGCAACTATTCGTCATTGATTCTCCCGCACTGAATGCCTTCGCAAGCGGGATCAACGAGAAATCTTACGCCGTAACACTCACTACCGGAATCATCGAAGCATTGAACGACGAAGAGCTGGAAGGCGTGATTGCACATGAGCTCACACACATTCGCAACAAAGACGTCCGCCTGCTCATTATCTCGATTATTTTCGTCGGGATTATCTCGTTCGTGGTTGAAATCCTGTTTCGCAACCTCCTTTGGGGCGGAAGCAGACGAGACGATAAAGACGACAACAAACTGATGATTGTAGCTCTCCTGATTTCACTGGTTGCCTACTTTCTATCCGTTGTATTTAAGTTCGCTTTGTCGCGTAAAAGAGAATACCTCGCCGATGCCGGAGCCGTTCAGCTCACCCGGAATTCCAGGGCACTGGCTTCTGCCCTGCGCAAAATTTCAGGACATTCGGAAGTGAGTTCCGTGAAAAGCGAAGACATGAAACAGATGTTTATCGAACACAAAGCGCTGGACGGAGCAGGATTTGCAGGATTATTTGCAACCCACCCTCCGATCGAAAAACGCATTGCCATTTTGGAGCAGATGTGATGAGGTCAAAAAACAAAACACTTGAACATACCCTTGCAATACTCGGCGGATTACTCTTAAGTATTTCCGCCTTTTTGCATTTCGAATCTTCCACGGATTTTGCAAATGATTCCCAGGATAAATTCATTGAAACCTACACGATCGGACTCTCTGAACCTTTGTGGTATCTCATTGTGGTTTCTGCTGCCGTGATATTCTCGATCGGTTATTTCACCCGGGGAATTGTTTTCCGGATTCTCGTGTACAAATTCACCGTACTACTCAGCATTTTTATCTTTTTCATTACGCTGCTGACAGGAGTAACCTGGGGTGCTACTCCGTTTATTCCACAAAAAGAAATCGGTTTCGAGATCGCTATCGCCGGTTACATTGTCATCATAACCGCTACGATTATTTCCATGCACAAGAATCAAAAAATGGCCCCGGAAGCTCCTTCGGATTTGTTGGATCAGCACGAAGACTGAGGGGAAGTTTAATTATGCGGAAACGCTGATCCCTACTGACCAAATAGACACATGTCTATCCGTATTTTTTTAGTGATTTTTCTTGTTTAGAATGATCTTTTATCCTAACTTAAATAGAGAACCTAAAAAAAACAGTCAAATGGGAGCAATTAAATTAACAGGATATCCCCGCACGCAAATCAGAAAGTCAGACCTTGCAAGAGCATTATCTGTACCTGCACGTATTTCTATTTTAAAGACCATTATCGCCGAGGGTAAAACCGATGGTTTGTATCTCTTGGAAATACTACAGCTGAGTCAACCGACCATCCATCACCATTTAATTGTACTCAAATCAAGCGGGTTGATCAGAGGAGATTTTTTCGGAGAAGATTATTTTTGGTTCCTGAACCGCGATTGCATTGATGAAATTGATGCTCTAAAATGGTTTTTGGAAGACTGATTGAAACGGTCGGAATGCCTGATACCACTGGGTAAATAGATGCATGTCTATCCGTCTTTTGAAGGATCGGATCGAAGCATCAAAACCGGACGATCAGCTTCAAATTAAACCTTCGCTGTGTCAAGTAATTCGGAATCGAATAATACTTCCCGGAAACATCCTGGATCCACTGCTTCGACAACACATTGTTTACTCCCAACAGGTTAAACACTTCGAACGAAATAATCGCGCTCTCCATCTTCTTCAGGAAATTACGGGTCTTGCCCGGTTTGCGGTACAAAATATCATACGACATCCCCATATCCACACGGAAATAAGATTTCATTGTCAGCGTATCTTTGTAGCGCGAATGATCCGGCGGACCGTAAGGCAGTCGGGAACCATACGTAATTCCGACCTGGCAAGTCAGCTGCTCCACTCCCGGCATGTGATCCTGGAACAACACACCAACCGTTACGTGCTGGTCTGTAGGACGCCGGATGTAGCCCGGATTTACGCGCACCGAATCGACCACTTTCTGATCCTCGCTGTAACCGAAAATGATTTTCTCACCCGCTGCATTGTAATAATTGTAATAGTAATCATCCTTGATATCTTCTTTCGTAGAAAGCAATCCCAACTTGAAGAACGACATCAATCCCGGAACAAATTCCCCGTTCAGGTTCAAGTCCAGACCGGTTGCGTAACCAACTGCATTGTTGTTTGCAAAATAGCGTGTACGCACATTATCAACTTCGTAAGGGTTTACGTCCCATAAATATTTGTAGTAAGCCTCAGCAGAAAACTTGAACGGAGACTCGCGCTTCCACATAAAGAAACTGTAGTCCATTCCCAATACAAAATGAGCTGATTTCTGCGATTTCACCCCCGGGTTGATCTGTCCGTCAAACGTACGGAACTCGCGGTAAAACGGAGGTTGGTAATACAACCCCGAAGAAACGCGGTAACGAATTCCCCGACGCACAAAACGTCCGTTTTGATAGACATATTTCACCGGAAAATAAGACAAGGTCATTCGCGGGGTCACAAAACCATCCGAATTAAAAGTGGTGTACGTTCCGCGCAAACCGTAATCCAGTGTGAGCGAAGAACGCCCCAGTTCAATCGTATCCCGGACTACGTGCTCATGGATTTTTCCAAGGGAATCGGTCACTTCAAACGTTTTCGAAACCGGGATATTGCGGCGTTCCTTCTTCCATTCCCAATGATCCTGGACATAAGCGCTGTAACGCTGGTTATCCAGCTGTAGGTTGCTTTTGATCGTTTCGTACAAATCCACTTCGGCCGTCTGGTTGTCAACCTGTGAATATCCGGCTGAATCGATCAGTTTCCACTCACTCAACTGATCCACAAAGTGATCAATCTGGATTCCCGCTCCGACTTTCAGCTCATGCTGCGCGTTTTTATTTTTCGGGGTGAAATGTACGATTCCGTCGTGGTAAATACTGATGATATCCGCATTCAGTTTGTTTCGGGCATGGTTCAAGAATCCGCCGACCCCCAAAACAGCGATCGAATCTCCGAAAGATTCCTTCGAAGGATCGGTTTCCAGCTCGTTGATGTAATATTCTCCCAGGATATCAAACGTTTCCCGCTCATCACTTCTGAAATACGTAAAGAAGGTTCTTCCCTCGTATTTTTTCGAAGAATAATTCAGGGAAGTTCCCACCGTTGAAGTCAAAAATTGTGTTACCTCCTGTCCTTCGAAATAAATATTGAACGCATAAGCCTGGTTCGCAGTTCCAAAATCCGTTTTACTGGTTTGAGGTGCAAACTGGTATTTATTGGAAGAAACATGTCCAAGCATCGTCCACGACCAGTGTTCGTTGATCGTGTAATTCGTCACGGCCTGGGCATCCCAGAAAATCGGGTTGTAATTTCCTTTGGTCGGAAGTGAGTTCAGAAGATACCCGTTTGCCCGGTAGCGTGCACCGAACAAATACTGAAAACGGTCGTGTTTCCCCACTTTATCTTCAATATGCGCTTCCACACCCAAAAGCGAAGCCATCGCAGAAACGCGCAGTGAATCCGGTTTCCGGTAGCGGATATCGAGCACAGAGCTCAATTTGTCGCCATACATGGACTGAAAACCTCCGGAAGAAAAGTAAATATCCTGCACCAACGCCGAGTTGATGAAACTCATCCCTTCCTGCTGTCCGGAACGCGTTAAAAACGGTCGATTAATCAGGAATCCGTCCACATAAACCAGATTTTCGTCGTAGTTACCTCCGCGTACGTTGTAATTCGAAGTCAATTCGTTATTGGAATTCACCCCCGCCTGCGTCAGTACCAAAATTCCTTCAACACCTCTGGTAGAAGGCAATTTTTGTAAATCAATCGGAGGAATGCGATCCAGGCCATTCAGGTTTTCCTTCGTTGTTTTAATGACAACTCCATCAATGATTTCGAGATCAAACACAATCGGTTCGAGCGTATGGGAAAGAGCATCCGGAATTTGCACATTCTTGCGAAACTCATTGTCCGCATCAAACTGGGCAATCATCCCGTATTTTGCGGGAGCCAGTTCAATGGTAAACTGTCCTTTTTTATCCGTTTCAACTACCAGTGTATCTTTTTCAAGTAAGAAAAATACCCTGATATGTTCTAATCCGGCCTTTCGTTTATCGACCACACTTCCTTTTACCTGAACTTGCGACCAAATGGTGGTCAACGGCACAAAAACAAGGAAAAGACATACAAGAATTCGGTTTCGCATCTTCGCTTAAACGTTGAAGTCCCGAAATTAGTGTAAACTTTTTTATTTCATTTGTGAATACGGAGAAAAATCAAATCACTCTGCTTCCCGGTAAACAGCAATGAATGTACCGAGAATCACAAAGCACGACCCAAGACGAGAAAGATTCCCTCCTATTTCCACAGCCTTTGCACATGAAGCCCAGTTTGGAGCCAACCAGAAAAAAGCGAGAAACACCAGCAATATCGCTGAGAAAGTATACAACAATGCTTTATTGACGATATCGGAATAGAAATAGCCAGAAACGAAGGCAGCAACAGTCAATAACAATTGAATCCAGTAGACTTTCAACTGGTACCCCAAAAAGACTTCACAAACACTATAATAAGGAAGAAAAACAGATCCGATAAGCAGGAGAAATCCCACTATTACGAAACCAATTCGGAGATATCTGATTGAAGTATGGATCATAGATTGACACACTAGTTTAAGAGCTAAAATAACAAAAAACCAGCTGTATTCCCTTTCAGAACCAATCTATTTCGTCAGATCAATCACCACCAACTCCGTTTCAAACGGATCGGTATGCTGATAAATCGTTTGAAGCAAGTGTTTGTATTCTCCGCTCGGTGCAAACTGCAGCCAGTGGAAGTGACGCTCCTGCAATGAATTCTCAGGAATCACGCGTTCCGAAATAAAATCAATGGATTGGAGTGTTTGCTCGTGGCGTTGTTTCAACTGTTTCACCAAACGCTGTTCGAAAGACTCCAGCTGTTTTTTCATCCGCACCGCTTCTGCTTCTGCAAATGATTCCAGCGTCGCTTCAATCGATTTTGCTTTGTCGATCATCTCCGCACGCAATGTGTTGAAGGATTTAAACAATGTAGACAAATTCAGGTCATCACCTTCATTCTCTGCCAAAAACAACTTCTTCAGCGCGTCTTTCGGCTGGAAAAAACGTTCAACCGGCCAATTCAGTTTATCCAGGCGTTTTTTCATCGTTCCATCCTGAAGCTGGATCGAAATACGCTGCTGAATGAGCGGAAACAAGGTTTGATGGACTTCAAAAACACCTTTCAGCTGAATCCAGTAGGCCATTTCACCTCCCCCACCGACATATACCAAATTCGGCAGGATTGTTTCCTGGTAAACCGGGCGCAGAATCACATTCGGAGAGAAATTTTCCGGTTCCTCCTGAACGCGTTTTGCCAGTTCTGCTTCGCTGAAGACTTTCCCGTCGATCGCCAAACCATTTGCCACCGGCTCAATGCGCAAACGTTCTCCCGCCTTCAGGTAAAACAAGTTGCAGTCACGTGCTTGTGCCTGGGGTTTGTAACCCGCTGCTTCAATGGCTTTATTGGTCTTTAGAACCGCCTGATGAGCCGACGGTGCTGCAATTTCACGTAAGATCACCGGAACAAACTCGCGTTTCAGATCGCGGGAATCCGGCTGCAATACCAATACTCCGAAATCAGCAAACAATTTGCTCAGGAATTCCTGCAGGTAAGATGCATAATCTGCTTTTCCAGAAACAGCAATCAGGTCTGAAATTTCGTTTTCCTTTCCATCAAAAAACGCTTTGAAAGTTTCATGCACTTCCTGGAAATCATCCATCCCGAAACGTCCAACCGGACCGGTTTGTGCAGATTCCCAGCTCAATTTCTGGTTGAATAAATGCGTTGATTTCACTTCATCGAAATCGTGGTCTTCCGAAGCCATCCAGAATACCGGAACAGCTTTGAATTCCTGCTGGCTTGCGTTAAACGCTTCTGCCAGGCGCACCACATGAAGGACTTTATAAACCAGGTAGAGCGGCCCGCCGAAAAGGGTCAGCTGATGCCCCGTTGTTACCGTAAACGTGTTTTCACTTTTCAATAATTCCAGGTTCTCCAACTGACTTTCAGAAGCGAAAGAAGCGACCTGTTTGTGCCAGGTTTCTACCAGGTTTTTGCGTGTTTCAGGGGCATACACCACCTTTTTTGCCTGCGCCTGTTCGTACATATCCGAAACAGAAGCAAACGGTTTTGTCAGAAATTGCCCGAATGCTGATTGATTCCCAAATGCATGGGAAAATGAAGAAAATTGTTTGATTTTATCGCGGGCGATCGTTGTTTGAATCATGGGGCAAATTTACAACTCATTTTCACTTGAAGCTGTTACCATGGGAGCTAAACTGTTAAAAACTGCCAACAATGAAGTCGTAGCTTTCCAAGAGTTGTATTCTTGCCTTCGACTCCGTTCAATCCACAATACAGACAGACGAAAAGTAAACTGAGCGGCCTGTCGTGAGTACTCCGAACCAAGCGGAAGTGACTTTTCACTTGTTCCTCCCTCTTTATCACTCCTGACGAATTCCTATCGGGACAAACTCTCCAAAGGGAGAAATTGAATGCCCTTCCCCTTTTCAAATTCGGAATTGGGCTATTCGGCATTCGTAATTAAATAAACTATCTTTGTACAAATTTTAATCAAAACATGGAAGCAATTATTCGCACTGAAAAAGGAGATATGCGTGTAACTTTCTACCAGGAAGATGCACCGAATACTGTAGCTAACTTTGTCAAACTGGCAAAAGAAGGATTTTACGACGGTTTGACATTCCACCGCGTGTTGCCTGATTTCGTGATCCAGGGAGGATGCCCGAACTCACGTGAAGGAGCAACGGGAATGCCAGGAACAGGAGGTCCGGGTTACAAAATTGACTGTGAATTGAACGGAGGAAACCAATTCCACGACCGCGGAGTACTTTCGATGGCTCACGCAGGAAGAAACACCGGGGGATCTCAGTTCTTCATCTGTCACAGCAGAAACAACACCGCACATTTGGATCGCAACCATACCTGCTTCGGAAAAGTAATCGACGGGGTGGATATCATCGACGATATCAGACAGGGCGATCGCATTCTGGCCATTGAAATTCAAGACTAACCGGTCGGGTCGAAAAATAAAAGAAATAAAAAAGTCGGGGTGAAAAATTTTTCACCCCGACTTTTTTATTATCGTTGGTACAAATCTTAGTTTGTAGTTCCTTCTTGTGGCAATACTTTACCAGTGATCGTCAAGATGATCGGCTCAGTAGAAGCATTTGTTGTTACAGTAATTGTTTTTGTAAACTGACCAACACGTTTTGTATCGTAGTTTACTACAATTTTAGAAGACTTTCCTTTTGCAATCGGCTCAGTTGGTTTCTCAGCAGCCGTACAACCGCAAGAAGTCTGAACGTTGGTAATGATCAAAGGAGTTTTTCCGTTGTTTTTGAATTCGAAAACGAATGGCTCTTTGGAATCGTATGGGATTTCAGCACGTTCGATTTTCAAAGTTTTGAAAGCCACAGGAGCTTTTGCTTCAGTCTTGGTTTCCTTTTTCGGGCTTTCTTTCTTTTCAGTTGTTTGCGCAAATGTTCCAAGTGAAATGAATGAAACTGCGAGTATTGCTATTACTTTCATGTGTTTTAGTTTTAACTATACAAGAATACGAACTCTTTTTATATTGGTTGTTTAATTAACAAAAAATTAGCCAAAATTCCTCTTTCCAGTCAGTTCGAGTACCGCAGTGCAACGGAGGTGTATCGAGAATAGCTGGAAATCGAAAGCATCCCCATCGTCGTTCTCGATAGACTTCAGACCCACATTCGCTATCGGAATCTAATTCCAAAACAAAATCTTTTCAATTTTCAATTTTACATTCTCAATTTTAATTCGGCATTCGTAATTAACTCGTCAGGATCAAACCATTTCCGTATCTTCGTAAGCGATTCAACACGAACAACATGAAACCTCTTCTCTGCTGTTTCCTGCTCCTTTCCGGCGGATTTCTCCATTCACAAACACAGCAACAGCTGGATTCCCTCGAACACCTTGTTCCGAAAAAGAACGGAAAAGAAAAAGTGCAGCTGCTCAATGACCTGACGTTTTACTACCATGAAAACAACGCCGAAAAAGCCATCCGTTTCGGAGAACAGGCCCTGAAACTGGCAAAAACGCTGCGTGACGACCGCATGCTGGCCAATACCTACAACGACTTTTCGATGCCTTTCCATACCAGGGGCGATTTTCAGAAAAGTGTGGAACTCAACCAGGCAGCTCTCAACATCCGTTTGAAACTTCGTGACACGATGGGAATCATTTCGTCACAGGCCAAACTGGGAAGTGCCTACAACGAACTCACGCAATACAAAAAAGCGCAACAGGCTTACAACGAAGCAATCCGGCTGGCACGGATCAAAAAAGACGAAGGGCTGCTCCTGCATTTATACCAAAACAGCGCCAATGTGCTTGAAATCAGCGGCTATGTGCAGCAAGCACTGGAAATGCAGAAAGATGTTCAGAAACTGGCACTCAAAAGCGGAGACACTTCGCTGATCATCAACAATTACGGAAACCTCGGAAACTGCTACCGGAAATTGAAAAACTTTCCGAAATCGCGGGAAATGTACCTGAAAGCCATTCCGCTGATCAAAGAACACCACAAATTGGAACAACTTTCGATGGTTTACCAGGGGTTGGGAGTGTTGGAACGGGATGCCGGGAACACCGATCTGGGCCTGGAATACTATAAAAAATCATTCCGGCTCTACAAACAAATCGACTCCAAAACAGGCGAAGGAATTGTTGCTGTCAACATCGGGAATTCGTACAAAGATCTCGGGAACTTCGACAGCGCGGAAGTGTATCTCAAACACGGACTGGAACTCGTGAAAGACACCCGTTCGTTCCGGCAAACACTCCTTGCCTACCGCGCTTTGGCAGAATTGGAAATCAAAAAGAAGAATTTTGAAAAAGCAACGGAATACCTCAAACTTCAAAGCCAGTTCCAGGATAGTGTTTCCCTGCACCAGGGAAATGAAGTACTGAGTGAAATGTTTACCAAATACGAAGTCGCGAAAAAAGAACAGGAACTCGCAGAAAGTGAAGCGAAAATTGCGAAAAACCGCTTTTACAAAGCCGTCTGGACGGGTGTTTCCGCAACCCTTTTCCTGTTCTTCATCCTTGTATTCCTCTTTTTCCGGCACAAACGCAAACTGGCACAGGAAGAACTGATCCGTACCAAACAGGAAGAACAATTCCTGCGCGAAAAACAACTGAATGAACAAAAACTTAGCATCTCCAGGGAATTGCACGACAATATCGGGTCGCAAATCACCTACCTCATTTCATCCATCGATAACTTAAGTTACCTGGATGAGCACCATGAAAACCTGAATCACCAGCTCCGCAACCTGAGTGATTTCGGGAGAAACACCATGCTGGAACTTCGCAGCACGATCTGGGCGATGAATTTGGAAGAAGGAACTACCGACACACTAATTTCCCGCATTGAAAGCGTCAAAAGCAAAATCCCAATTCCGGTTGACATTCAAAACAACCTGAAAACAAATTATCCGCTGAAAGCAACCGAACTGCTGAACCTGTACCGCGTGACGCAGGAAGCGATCCAAAATACCCTGAAATATGCGGAAGCCAAACAGGTGATTATTCGTTTTGAAGAAACCAACCCGGGATTCCGGATGACTGTTTCCGACAACGGAAAAGGAATTCAAAGCGCCACCCCGGATGGAAACGGCCTGCGAAACATGCGTTACCGCTGTGAACAAATCGGGGCATCATTTGAACTACATACACAGCCAGGTCAGGGAACATCCGTGAGTTGCACATTCAGTCATTTGTCGTATTGATTCCTTTTCTATCCAGCCGCATCTTTGCAGAATAACAACGCATTCCATTTTTAATTTTTCAATTCTCCATTAGTCATGATCCGAATCGCAGTAGCAGAAGACAACGCTTTCTTAGCCAAATCCATCCAGGATAAAATTGCCTTATTCCCGCAGGAATTGAAATTCAAATTTCACGCTTTCAACGGGAACCTATTCCTCGAAAAACTGGCTGAAGACACCAATGTCGACGTGGTTTTAATGGATATTCAAATGCCGGAAATGAACGGGATCGAAACTACACGACGTATTTCGGAACGCTATCCGCATATCCGTGTCATCATGCTCACCGTTCTCGACGACGAAGAATCGATCTTCCAGGCAATCCTTGCCGGCGCAAATGGCTACCTGCTCAAAGATGAAAATCCAAAAATGCTGCTCGAAAGTATTCGTTCCATTGTAGAAGGCGGCGCACCGATGTCGGCCGGAATTGCATTGAAAGCCCTGCGACTTTTACGAAACCCCTTGAAACCGGAAAAGGAAACGACTACTGAGACTAAACCGGAACTTTCCGCAAGAGAAATCGATGTACTGAATCAACTTAGCAAAGGAATGGACTACAAGCAAATTGCTGAAAACCTGATTATCTCGCCGGCTACCGTCAGAAAACACATTGAAAACATCTATTCCAAACTACAGGCACACAACAAAATAGAAGCAGTAAACATCGCTCAGAAACATCGGATCATTGATTAGCAGCAGGCTTCGACTCCGCTCAGCCTGCTTCCAAATAAATTCAACTTGCTCCTGAACACATTCAGTCTGCACCCGATAAGTTCAGTCTACGCTCAATTTGATTGACCAAAGTTAAAGTTGGTGATTGAGCGGAGTCGAAATCACCAATCTTTCGCCAAATCCAGTACCTCCAGGATCGAATCATAGGTATTACTGCGGATAAGGTCCCACTCCGGCTTCTCAATCCAGATGGCTCGCGTAATGGATTCTTCTTCCTGCGGCGTCACATCCAGTGGGCCGGAATAATTGAGCGCATACCACCAGTTTTTCTTAATCGTCAATCGCCCCATGTACGAATAAGTATGAAATGTAATCCCGATCAGGTGGTCAATCGTAGGCCCGTAAATGCCGCATTCTTCTTCAATTTCGCGAACCGCGGCTTCCCAGGGCTGCTCATGTGCGTCCAGTTTCCCTTTGGGAATATCCCACATTCCATGTCGTTCAATAAATAAATACCGCCATTTGCTCTTTACTATTCCCCCCGCAGCATCCATGAATTCGTAATTGTGAAAAACCTGGTTGATAGCCAGATCAAAATCTTCATAAACAACTAAAATACAAAGCTTTGACGATGAAAAATCAAACTGATCCAGGAGCTTTGTTAAATCATTTTCGAGCGAATGACAGATCAAATCATAGGGCCCGGAAGGTATTTCTTCCGAAGAATCCAAAAACGCTATCACCGAATTATCAATAAAAACTTTGTACATTTGCACCATGATTTTAAATAAAGATCGAGCACTAAAAGTAGCGGAATTTTTGCTACAAATTAAAGCTGTAAAATTACAACCAAATTCTCCATTCACATGGGCTTCAGGTTGGAAATCTCCTATATATTGTGATAACAGAATCACGCTTTCATTTCCGGCTATCAGAACATATATCCGCCAGGGATATGCTGATGCGGTACTGGAGCACTTCGGAAAACCGGATGTTATTGCAGGTGTTGCTACCGGTGGTATTGCACAGGGAGCACTTGTTGCACAGGAACTCGGAATTCCGTTTGTTTATGTGAGAAGTTCGGCAAAAAGTCACGGCATGGGGAACCAGATCGAAGGTCATTTTGAGAAAGGGCAACGTGTAGTGGTAATTGAGGATTTGATTTCAACCGGAGGAAGCAGTTTGCAGGCAATCAAAGCTTTGAGAGAAGCTGGTTTGGAAGTAAAAGGACTGGTTGCGATCTTTACCTACGGATTTGATGTAGCGATCAAGAATTTCGCTCAGGCAGAATGTCCGTTCGTAACGTTGACGGATTATGATCATTTGATCGACCAGGCTTTGAAATCAGATTATGTGAATATGGCTGATGTAAGTTCCTTAAGAGAATGGAAAATCAGTCCGGAAAACTGGAAAAACTAAGACATGCTGTTAAAAACCGATAGTGCACCTGTAAACGCTTCTGCACAGAAAGTATTTGAATTTCTGTCGGATGCTAAAAACATCGAACCTTTATTGCCGGCTGATGCAATTTCCAATTTTCAGTCGGATGAAAAAGGATGTTCTTTCAAGGCACAGGGAGGAATTGTCATTCCATTACTGTACGTTTCGAAAGAACCTTACTCCAAAATTCTCATGGAATCGGGTGAAAAAGCTCCATTCAAGTACACCTTGTCCATTATTTTAAAAGACAACGGCGATACCTGTGAAGGCCACATCGAGTTTGAAGCCAACATCAATATGTTTATGAAAATGATGGTGGAGAAACCACTTACCAGCCTGTTTGTGGTGATGACGAAAAATCTGCAGAAACAATTTAATTAATGTAGAATTGATAATTGAAAAGGACATTGAGCGGAGTCGAAATGCCTTTTCAATTTTAACTGCTACATTTTCAATTTACTATAGTTTGCAGCGAAATCGAGTTCCTGGTTGTGATAAACGGCAACAACTCCGTCGCGTTCCACCAAAATATTCCCGATCTGGTCTACTCCCCTGATAATTCCCTGAAACGGAATGGTGTTCTGGCGTTCTTCCATCGTGATCTCCTCGTCTTTCTTCCATAAAAACGATTCGTACTGTTCTTTTAAAACATCGAAATCTGTTTGCACCAGTGAGGTATAAAAGCGGTTCAGACTTGCCGACAATAAATCCAGTACGGTCCATATTTCAGGCGATTTACCGGAAATCTCATTCAAAGAAGTCGCATACACCACACTGTGAACAGGAGACATGTTGATCCCGATTCCGACGATAGCACCTTCCACTTTCCCGTTTTTCCAGTTTGTTTCGATCAGGATTCCGCCGATTTTCTGGTTATCGATAAAGATATCGTTCGGCCATTTAATTGAAACCTGGCGTTTGGTAAAGGACTGAACCATCTCCCGGACGGATAAGGCAACCGCCATATTCAGGTAGCACAGGTGATCAACTGACAAAAAATCAGTTTTCAGGAAATACGTCCCGGTAAACTGTTTTGCTCCCGTAGACTGCCAATTACGTCCTCTCTGCCCTCTTCCGGCTGTTTGATGCTCTGCCAAAATTACAGTCCCATGTGCCAATTTTCCTTCTGAAAGCAGCCTGGCAGCATAATTGTTGGTAGAGTCTACCTCATGTAATTGGATGATTTGTTGCCCAATCATGTTTTATTAACAAGTATTTGCATTTAACAATCACACAAATCAAGCCAATAAATGCTTAGATTTGTACTTACAAATTTACGAATGTATAAATTAAAAAAAGACATAGATTCTAAACTACTTTGCGACGCTATCGTCGAAGGTATGCAAGAAAACAAAGCGAAAGACATCGTTGTACTTGACCTAAGAAACATTTCAAATGCAGTTACTGACTTTTTTGTCATCTGTTCCGGTGAATCAAGCGTTCAGGTAGATGGTATTGCATCGACAGTTTCGCGCCACACGCGGAAAGAATTGAAAGAAAAGCCCTGGCACCAGGAAGGAAAAAACACTTCCGAATGGGTTCTTCTGGATTACGTCAGTGTGGTAGCGCATATTTTTTACAAGGACGCGCGACATTTTTATGAACTGGAAGATTTATGGTCCGATGCGGTCCGTATCGATATTCCTAACTTGCATTAAGCATTAACTCTGTTTTATGGCTGAAAATAACAACTCAAACAAACCGAAAAGGAATCCGTATGCGATTTACTGGATTTATGCCGTAATCGTACTCGGAATCATTGTTGCCGCGTATTACAACGGTTCTTCGGACACACAATTGCGCAATATCAACACCTTCTATTCATTGGCGGATTCCAGTATGATTGCCGATGTACGGGTGGTAAACAGAGGGCGCGTTGACTTCAAACTGAATGAACAAGGTGAAAAGTTTGTGAAAGCAAACCCGAAAGGGGAACTCAAATACCTCAAAGCGGCATTCGATAAAAAACGTACGGCGCTTTCTGCAAGAAGTACTCCCGTATTTTCCATTGACATTGTAGATGCCGGAAATTTCGAAACCAAACTGGATCAGATCAATGAGCGCCTGATTGCAAAAGGAAAACCAGCTCTTTCGGCTCCTCCGGTAGAAGAGGTGAACTACTTCAGTTCGATTATCGGGTTCCTGTTACCGATCCTGATCATTGTACTCATCTGGGTATTCGTTATGCGACGCATGTCTGGCGGAGGCGGTGGTGCCGGTGGTCAGATTTTCAATATCGGAAAATCCCGTGCACAAGTGTATGAAAAAGGAAAATCCACGAACGTGACGTTTAAAGACGTTGCAGGATTGGAAGGTGCAAAAGAAGAAATCCAGGAGATCGTAGAGTTCCTGAAACAACCGCAGCGCTATACCGAACTGGGAGCAAAAATCCCGAAAGGAGCATTGCTGGTAGGACCTCCGGGAACCGGTAAAACCTTGCTGGCGAAAGCCGTTGCAGGTGAAGCAAAAGTTCCGTTCTTCTCGCTTTCAGGTTCTGATTTCGTAGAAATGTTCGTAGGTGTGGGAGCTTCCCGCGTACGTGACTTGTTCCGTCAGGCAAAAGAGAAAGCACCGGCGATCATTTTCATCGATGAGATCGACGCAATTGGTCGTGCAAGAGGAAAAAACAATGGGTTCAACTCCAACGACGAGCGTGAAAACACCCTGAACCAGTTGTTGACAGAAATGGATGGTTTCGGAACCAACTCGGGAGTCATTATCCTGGCTGCAACCAACCGTGCAGATGTACTGGATTCCGCATTGATGCGTGCAGGCCGTTTTGACCGCCAGATCTATGTAGATATGCCGGATTTGAACGAGCGCAAGGAAATCTTCCAGGTGCACCTCAAACCGTTGAAACTGGACAAAAACATCGATATTGATTTCTTAAGCAAACAAACTCCGGGATTCTCGGGCGCTGATATTGCAAACCTGTGTAACGAAGCAGCTTTGATCGCTGCCCGTAAAAACAAGAAATTTGTTGAAAAACAAGACTTCCTGGACGCAGTCGACCGCATCATCGGTGGTTTGGAAAAGAAAAACAAGATCATTACCCTCGACGAAAAACGTGCTATTGCATTCCACGAGGCAGGTCACGCAACCACTTCCTGGTTACTCGAACACGCGCATCCGCTGGTAAAAGTAACGATCGTGCCGCGCGGACGTTCATTGGGAGCTGCCTGGTATTTGCCGGAAGAGCGCCAGATTACCACCACAGAACAAATCCTGGACGATATGTGTTCTGCTTTGGGAGGACGTGCTGCCGAGCAATTGATCTTCGGGAAAATCTCTACTGGAGCTTTGAGTGATTTGGAGAAAGTAACCAAGCAGGCTTATGCCATGGTTTCCATCTACGGGTTGAACGAGCGTGTCGGAAATATTTCTTACTACGATTCCCAGGGAAGAGATGCATTTACGAAGCCTTATTCTGAAGACACGGCACGTATTATCGACGAAGAGGTAAGCAAACTGATCGAAGCACAATACCAGCGTGCACTGGCAATTCTTTCTGAAAACAAGGATAAACTGACTGCCCTGGCAAACAAACTGCTGGAAAAAGAAGTGATCTTCAAGGAAGACCTGGAAGAGATTTTCGGCTTACGTTTGTGGAATTCGGAAGAAGAAATAAACGCAGCGATCAACACTCCTCCGAGTGAAGATTCTGCTCCGGGATTGAATCCTCAGGACGATAACAGAAATGAGGACAATAGTGATTCAACAATGATCAATCCGACGATTGAGCCGCTGGACAATAGCAACAGCAATAAGCAATCGGAAGAGTAAATAATAACGTTTTAAGTTCCTCCTGGCCATCCGTGTCAGGAGGATTTTTTTTGGAATGAAAGATGTATTGATACGCTCCGTTTTCGGGGCTTTGTTTTTGATGGTGGTTTTTACGCCATTTGTGTACGATGTGAGGCACGATGCCAACCTGATGAACCTGGTATTTTTTACGTTCACCATGCTGGGCACGCACGAATTATTCGAAATGGGCAAAAAAAGTTCGTTTCCGAACTCGCTGAAACTTCCGGCACTGATCCTGGTAACAGCCTTGTTTATCCCGTTGCTGATCCAGACGCTGGCCCACTTCTATCCTGCTGTCAACAATACATTTTGGTACCTGATCGTTGAATCGCCATTGATTTTGATCTTGTGGGGGATCATGATCGGGTCTATCGGGGTTTTCAGCTATTGGATTTTCAAAAAGGAAAACATCAGTTTTGTCTTCAAAAACACTTTTATCTTCAACTTCTTCTACCCTGTTTTGCCGATGTGGGTATTGGCAATGGCCTATACGTTGACGAATAATTTCGACAAGCAGATGCTGTTGATCGTACTGCTCCCGATTTACCTGAACGACACGCTGGCGTATGTTTCCGGACGCATCTTCGGAAAAAGACCACTGCTTCCGAGTGTTTCACCTAAAAAAACCTGGGAAGGCTTTATCGGTGGTTTACTGGGGGCTGCCATCGTGATGCTGGCCATTTTGTATTTCGTCGGCTACTTCACGACACTGAATGCCGTTGCAATCGTCGTTATTTCAGCTTTGGCAAGCGTTCTGGCCACCTTCGGAGATTTATTCGAAAGTAAACTGAAACGCTCGATCGGGATCAAAGATTCGGGAAATATTCTGCCCGGACACGGAGGAATTCTCGACCGAATTGACGCAATGCTTTTCGTAGCTCCCGTTTTATACGTACTTTTGGCGCTCATTAGTTAACGAAAAAACATGACGCTTCACAGAGAAGGAACTGCTACGATTTTAATCGGCGCGCTTATTCTAGGATTAATCGAATGGGGAAATTACTGGTTGTACACCCAAACAGGATGGCTTTGGCTGTTTCTCCTGTTATCTGTCGGTGTATTGGTTATGTTCTACCTCATCGTCCAATTTTTCAGAATCCCGAAACGCACCTTTTCGTTCACAGATTCGGATATTTTGTGTCCGGCAGACGGAAAAGTAGTTGTTATCGAAGAAGTAGAAGAAACGGAATATTTTAAAGACCGACGCATCCAGGTTTCCATTTTCATGTCGCCGCTGAATGTTCACGCAAATTATTTCCCGATCAGCGGGATTGTGAAATATGTGAAGTACCACAAAGGATTATTCCTGGTTGCATGGCATCCGAAAAGCTCAACGGACAATGAACGCAGCACGGTGGTTGTACAACATTCTTCCGGCCAGGAAGTATTATTCCGCCAGATTGCGGGAGCTGTTGCACGCCGTATCTGTTATTATGCAAAAGAAGGACAAACAGCTGAAACAGGCCAGGAGTTTGGTTTCATCAAATTCGGTTCGCGAGTAGATGTATTTCTTCCGCTTGGCACGAAATTAGATGTTAAAATTGACCAGGATGTGAAAGCTAAGCTGACGAAGCTTGGTTCATTCTAAATATTAATTGTATTTTTAAAGAAATTAAAACATTGAAATCATGAAAAAAGCATTTGTTGCATTAACGTTATTGATGTTCGTAGGTTCTGTAAGCGCTACTGTTTACGCTGCTTCAAATAATAACACATCCATTTCTGTTGTAAAACACGACGATAAGAAAGGAAAGAAAAAGAAAGGTAAAAAAGGTGCTACTTGCGCAGGTGAGAAATCAGGAGGTTCTTGCTGCCAGAAGAAAGCGTCTTAATAGATACGCATTCATAAAAAATCCCGCTCCGGTTATCCAGGGCGGGATTTTTTGTTCGTTATATTTGACACCTTCAGCAATGCTAGTCGGTGCTTTTGTGCCATGTTTGTGTTCTGAAGAACGGTCCTACATAACCGCGCACATGTAATTTGTTGTAATCATCGCGGTCGATCCAAATGGAACAAGTATACACTTTTCCGTTTTCCGGATCCACAATGGTTCCGTCTTCCCATTCACTTCCGTCCCATTTCAATCCGCGAACAATCTGCAAACCGACCAATGGCTGATCTTTGCGGTCGTCGGTACACTTTTTACACTTCGGATTGTCTTCACGCCCTTCGCGCGGGTACAGGTAAATGATTTTCCCATAAAGCTTGTCGTCTTTCTTATACAGCTCAACTTTTGATTTTTTCTTTCCCGTTTTGTCGTCAATTGTCACCCAGGTTCCAATACAGGTCTGTGCTTTTCCTACGATGAAAAACAGGAGAAATAATGATGTGGTTATCCATTTCATACATTCAAATTTTACCCAATATACATTTTTTTTCTATGAATGCATAGGAATTATATGTTAGCAGTACAATTCTAATCCCATTTTAATCTCTGGAAATCTGTCCTTGTCTCGATACGATTTGTTCGTTCCTCTCAAATCACCCGACAGGACAATATTGACCCGTTTCCTGCCGGACACTTCGCAAATGTCAGTGCGAGTAGCAAAATGTAATGGAGTATATCGAGAGCGACATTTAGCTTTCCCTTACCAACTCCACAAAATTTTCGATCATTTTCAGTCCTTGCGGGGTGAGGATACTTTCCGGGTGAAACTGAACGCCATAGACTTTGCGTGCGGCAATTTCCATCGACATCAGCACGTTGTTTTCGGAATAAGCGGTTGCCAGAAAAGGCGAATTTTCCTGTAGGCGGATTCCCCAGGAATGATACAGCCCGACCTCAAAAACTTCCGGAATGCCCTGGTAGAATAGTGATTTTGATTCTGTCCGCTGAGCGGATTCCGCCACCCCATGCTTCACATGCTGCTGATTATACAGCTCATCTCCGAAGTGAAGTGCCAGAGCCTGCATTCCCAGACAAACTGCCAAAACGGGAAGCTGCTTTTCAAGCGCCAGGCCGATGACTTGCATGAGCTTTCCGGCCTGTTCCGGCAATCCCGGCCCCGGAGAAAGCACCAGTGCATCGTATTGATCAAGAGAAGAGCAGTCCACAGACAGGTTGGTATACACTTCCACCTCCACATCGCATTGTTCGAGGTAATGAACAATGTTATAGGTAAAGGAATCGAAGTTATCTACTAATAAAAACCGCATGTGGGCCAAAATTACTAAACTTGCAAAAAAGAATCGATGAAAAAGGCAATTCAAATTCCGGGTGCTCCGGCTCCGATCGGACCATACAGTCAGGCAATCGTTAGCGGAAACACCGTGTATGTCAGTGGACAGATTCCCTTGAATCCATTTACAGGAGAACTGGAAGTTGCGTCTATCGAAGAAGCTACTCACCGTATTCTGAAAAACATCGAAGCGTTATTGAAAGAAGCTGGCCTGACACTGGACCACATTGTGAAATGCAGCATTTTCATGACGGATCTCGGACAATTTTCTGAAATGAATGCCGTTTATGGATCGTACTTTCAGAACACACCGCCGGCGAGAGAGACTGTCCAGGTTTCCAAACTGCCGATGAATGTTCCGATTGAGATTTCATGCATCGCTGTAAACTAATTTAATTCGTACACCAGGATTGTGACCCATTCTACTCCGAAAATTGCTGTAATCATTGTCAACTATAACGTTGTCTTTTTTCTGGAGCAATGTCTGAACTCCGTGGCTGAAGCCATGAAACAGGAGCCGGCAGAGGTTTGGATGGTCGACAATAATTCCGTTGACGGATCGGTGGAAATGGTTCGTGAGAAATTTCCATGGGTACGCGTTATCGCAAACAAAGACAACAAAGGATTTTCCCGCGCCAACAACCAGGCCATGGAGCAGTCGGAATGCAAGTACCAGCTGTTGTTGAACCCCGATACCGTGATCGAAGAAGATACGCTGCACAAAGTAGTGCGCTACATGGACGAACATCCGGATGTGGGTGGACTCGGAGTGCGCATGGTAGACGGAAAAGGTGTCTTTCTCCCGGAATCCAAAAGAGGATTGCCTACTCCGGCAGTTGCCTTCTATAAAATCTTTGGTATTTCACGGATTTTCCCGAAATCACGGGTTTTCGGAAAATACCATTTGGGCTATTTGTCCGAATTCGAAACGAACGAAATCGAGATTCTCTCCGGAGCGTTTATGCTCATGCGGAAAGAAGCCCTGGATAAAGTGGGGCTGCTCGACGAAGAATTTTTCATGTACGGAGAAGACATTGATCTCTCCTACCGCATTATCAAGGGCGGTTACAAAAACGTTTATTTCCCGGAAACCCGGATTATCCATTATAAAGGCGAAAGCACCAAGAAAAGTTCGGTCAATTACGTATTCGTTTTTTACCGCGCCATGGTCATTTTTGCCCGGAAACACTTCTCGCAGAAAAATGCGCGCTTGTTTTCCTTCCTGATCAATTCTGCAATCTATTTCCGTGCAGGACTCGCTATTGCGATGCGGTTTATCCGTAAGATTACGCTGCCGGTTTTCGATATCCTGTACATCCTCATGGGCTTGTTTGCACTGACCAATTACTGGCAGCAGGCACAGATCGATTTCCCGGAACAAATTACGCATGTACTTATCCCGATTTATACCCTGATCTGGATGAGTTCGATGACATTGCAGGGAGCTTACGATCCGCCGGTCACTTTTAAGAAATTCATTTCCGGCGGGGCAATCGGAACGGCATTGATCCTGATTCTCTATGCACTTTTCCCGAAAGAATGGCAGTTTTCGCGCTTGTTCATTCTACTGGGGGCAGGCTGGATTGTCTTGTATTACATTCTTTCCAGAATCTTGCTGCACCTCGGTATCGGGAAGCGTTTCACCATCAACGGACGCAAACATGCGAACTTTGCCATTGTCGGGTCACCCGAAGAATTTGACCGCGTTTCATTATTACTTCACCAAACACAACCGAAGATTGCCAACATTGTTTCGGTTTCCCTGGATGAAGAGCACGATAAAAACTCACTCGGTTCGATCAATCAGCTGGAGCAGATCGTACGCGTCCACAACATCGACGAAATTATTTTTTGTGCCAAAGACACCAGTGCGCGCGACATTATCCATTGGATGATCGCCATTCCGGATCTGACGGTTGATTACAAAATTGCACAGCCGGACAGTCAGTACCTGATCGGGTCTAACTCCATTGAAACGGCCGGCGACCTCTATATTCTGGAAATCAACGCTATCAGTCAACCTGCAAAACAGCGGCAGAAGCGCTTATTCGATCTTATTTCCGGGTTGATCTTGCTTCTGTGTTCCCCGTTGCTGATCTGGTTTTATTCAAACAAACTCCGTTTCCTCGGGCATGTATTCAGCCTGATAAGCGGACGAAAAACCCTTGTTTCCTACAATCAGCAGGGTAGTTTTTCGAGCAAGCAATTGCCGAAAATCAAGAAAGGAATCCTCACTCCTACCGACCATCTTTCGGGTCTCGACGAAGGGCTGAAATCCAAGCTGGATTTGCTTTATGCACGGGAATATTCCGTCTTCGGAGACGTCCGCATTTTGTGGAAAGCGTGGAAAAAACTGGATCAATAGATTCTGTTGGTGAATTTCATATTTTTTCCGTTATTTTTGTACCGAAATTAATCGAGAATTCTTAGTCGTTTTATGGCACAAATTGAAATTCGTCTTCCTAAAATGGGAGAAAGCGTTACAGAAGCTACCATTACTAACTGGTTGAAAGAAGTTGGTGATACCGTAGCTATGGATGAACCTTTGGTAGAAGTTGCAACAGACAAAGTTGACAACGAATTGCCATCGGAAGCAGCCGGAGTTTTGGTTCAAAAATTGTTTGAAAAAGATCAGGTTGCTCAAGTTGGAGATGTGATTGCAATTATCTCAACAGACGGAGATGCTGCACCGGCAGCGCCAAAAGCTGAACCGGCAGCAGTTGCAGCAGTAGCTGAAACAGTCGTTGCGGCACAGGCAGTGGCTTCAAACGGCGGGGCTACTCTTGATAAAAATAGCGGAAACGGTAAATTCATCTCTCCTTTGGTTAGAAGCATCGCTCAGAAAGAAAGCATTTCCATGGCGGAAATCGATTCAATCAGCGGAACAGGAACCGGAGGGAGAGTAACAAAAAAAGATATTCTGTCATACATTGACAACCGCGTAGCGGGAGGTTCTGTTGCAGTAGCAGCACAACCGGCAGCAGCGGTAACAACCAGCGCACCGGCAGCTTCAAACGGAGCAGCACCGGTTGTTTCAGGAGGTTCTTCTTTCCTGAGCAATATCAAGGAGCCGGTTGTCATCCCGAATCCGGGAGACGAAATCATCGAAATGGACCGCATGCGCAAGCTGATTGCCGAGCACATGGTGATGTCCAAGCACGTTTCTCCTCACGTAACTTCTTTCGTAGAAGCGGATGTAACGAACATCGTGAACTGGAGAAACAAGATGAAGAAGGAATTCGAAAAGCGCGAAGGCGAGAACCTGACGTTCACTCCTATTTTCATGGAGGCGATTGTTCGGGCAATCAAAGACTTCCCGATGATCAACGTTTCCCTTTCCGGAAATCAAATCATCAAGCGCAAAGACATCAACCTGGGAATGGCAACTGCACTTCCTTCCGGAAACCTGATTGTTCCGGTAATCAAACAGGCTGACCGCATGAACCTGACAGGTTTGGCAAAATCCGTAAACGAACTGGCGAGAAATGCCCGCGATAATAAATTGAAGCCGGAAGATATCCAGGGCGGAACATACACCGTTACCAACGTAGGAACGTTCGGAAACGTGATGGGAACTCCGATTATCAACCAGCCACAAGTAGCAATCCTTGCTTTGGGGGCTATTCGCAAAATGCCGGCTGTGATTGAAACTCCGGAAGGAGACTTCATCGGAATCCGCCACAAAATGTTCTTATCCCACTCCTATGACCACCGTGTAGTAGACGGTTCGCTTGGAGGTCAATTTGTTCGAAGAGTTGCAGATTATTTAGAGCAATTTGATATTAATAGAGAATTATAGTTATTTTCGTTGTAACTAAAAAATAAAACGACCGTAAGACCCACATACTTAATCTATAAGATGTGGGTCTTATTTAATTTATAGCGTAATGAAGTTACTAAAATCTACTATTTTACTAACACTCCTCTTTCCATTTCTGTCTTCAGCACAGTATGATGATAAGCGCGTGGCTGAATTAGTCCGTAACGGTTCCGAATCCGAACTGGTGATGGAGAGTTCAATTATGATTCAGGAGGGCTATTTTTACCAGGCAGGAACGATCGTGGACAAACTATTGGAAATTCAACCGAACAGTTCGAATTACAATTACCGAAGAGGATTTATTTACCTCGAAATGTCCACTGATTTTGTCAAAGCGCAACCTTACCTGGAAAAGGCGGTTTTGAAAACGGATAAAAAATACGATCCGTTCAATACCAAGGAAACGGCCGCTCCGGTGGATGCTTACTTTGAATTGGGAAGATGTTACCACATGGCAGGAAACATTGACAAAGCGGAAGAATATTACAACAAATTCCTTGCGACTTCCATCGCGAAATCGAACAACGTCTTTTTTGCCAAGTTGTTTTTGGAGCAATGTAAAGTAGCACGCACGGAAATGGCGAATCCCAAAAATGTTTACCTCAAGAACATGGGAAGCGTCATCAATACCGCAGCACCGGAATATTCTCCGGTTATTTCACTCGACGGATCTGCTCTTTACTTCACTTCCAGAAGAAGATGGGTTAAAGGAGATTCGGACAAGGGATTGGATCCGAGAAATAACCAATATCCGGAAGATATTTACGTTTCATACCGCGATTTCGACTCCACCTGGATGGAACCGATCAGACTGGAATTTTGTGATCCGCTGCAAAACGAAGCAACGATTGCCGTGAGTCCGGATGAACGCCGTGTATACGCATACATGGACACCAAAGGAAACGGTGACATCTTCTACTCTGACTTCTCTACAAACAAATTCCAGGAGGTCACTCACCTGGACAATAAAAAAATCAATACCGATGCGTGGGAAACACACGCAACAGTCAGTCCTGACGGAAAAGTCATGTATTTCGTATCGAACCGCAAAGGAGGTTTCGGAGGTCGTGATATTTACTACTCCCTGAAACAAAAAGACGGTACCTGGGGGGATCCGGTAAACCTGGGACCAAACATCAACGGGCCGATGGACGAAGAGTCTCCGTTTGTTTCGATTGATAACAGCACGCTTTATTTTTCCAGCAACGGGAACAAAAGTATGGGAGGTTTCGACGTGTTTATGTCGGCATTAGATAGTAAAGGACAATGGGGACCAGCATCGAACCTGGGCTACCCGATCAACTCCACATGCGACGATGTATTCTACACGACAACCGTTGACGGGTTAACAGGTTACCTGACTTCGATCCGCGCGGACGGAAAAGGCGAAAAAGACATTTACGAGATCAAAAACAACTACCTCGGAATCAAAAATGTGGCTGTGTTGAATGGAAAGATAAAAGTTATCGGCGACAAGCCACTTCCTGAGGATGTATACGTGACCTTGAAATGTGTGGATTGCGAGAAACCGTATGACCTGAAAATCTATCCGCGTCTGCGTGATGGTTTGTTCATGAATGCTCTTGATCCGTGCAAGCAGTACGAAATAACGTTCTCTTATGAGAAAACCGGGAAGAAAAACTTCTACACCGATAAATTCAAGGTGGATTGTAACAAAGAATACTCTGAGATTTACCGTGAGTTCTGGTTAGATGTGGATGAACAAATGATTGTGAAGCCATACTACGTGGCAGGAACCATTACGGATAGCAAAACCAATGCGAAACTAAGCGGTGTTTCCGTGAGCCTGATTAACAAGAAAACGGGTAAAACACTTTACCAGCTTCCTACGACTGCCAACGGTACCTACAAAACAGATACCCTGGGTGGTATGGAACAAGGCGATAACGTGGAATTTGCACTGAAACTGGAAAAACCAGGATACGTATCGATGACCTACGATGTACCGGTAACGCTGACAGATGCATCTGAAATCCGTATTGACCGTTCCCTGGCGAAAAACGAAGCAGGAACAGACATCGGTCTGAACGTGAACCCGATCTACTTCGATTACAACAAGTGGAATATTCGCCCGGATGCTGCCAAGGAACTGGATAAAATCGTGAAGATCATGAAGGAAAACCCGGGAATCAAAATCGAATTGGGTTCTCATACGGATAGCCGCGGTCGGGATGATTACAACATCAAACTGTCTGATCAGCGCGCGAAAGCTTCTGCACGCTACATCATTTCCAAAGGAATTGCTGCTAACAGAATTTCCGGAAAAGGATATGGTGAAACGCAGTTGAAAGTTTCAGATGAAGTGATCAACGCGATGAAAACGTGGGAAGAGAAAGAAGCAGGACACCAATTGAACCGTAGAACGGAGTTCTTGATTGTAAAGTAATTGGAACTATCATAAAAAAAGTCGGGGTGGAAAATTTTCCACCCCGACTTTTTTTCGCCATCTTTGAATATAACTTTAACTGTATGCATTTATCACTCACCCGAAATTTTGTTATGCTGGATCTAGAAACCACCGGATTGGATGTGGCGAAAGACCGGATTATTGAAATTGCTTTAATCAAAATTGCTCCGGACGGAGAACAGAGTGAATTCTACAGACGTGTTAACCCCACCATTCCGATCACGAAAGAATCAGCGGAAATTACCGGTATTACGGATGAGATGGTTGCCAACGAACCAACCTTTGCCCAACTGGCAGATGAGATCGCGGCTTTTATCGGGGATTCCGATTTGGGAGGTTACAATTCCAATAAGTTCGATATCCCGGTTCTGGCAGAAGAGTTTTTGCGGATCAATCATCCGTTTAAAGTCAGCAACCGCCGGTTTGTGGATGTACAGAATATCTTTCACAAAATGGAGCAACGCACACTGGCTGCTGCTTACCAGTTCTATTGCAACGAGGGAATGGAAAATGCTCACAATGCTTTGTACGACACGAAAGTAACGCTGGATGTTTTCAAAGCACAGCTGGAGCGCTACCCGGACCTGGCAAAAAACATCCCGGAATTATCTGACTTTTCACGCCAGGGAAACCAGGAATGGCACGATTTCGCGGGAAGACTTGCGAAAACGAAAGATGGCCAGGTGACATACAATTTCGGTAAGCACAAAGGAAAAACCGTTGAGGAGGTTTCGGAAACCGAACCCGGTTATTTCGGCTGGATGATGGACGCCGATTTCCCCCTATTCACCAAGCAATTGCTTCGTGAGGAAATGGAACGCATCAAACAAAAGCGCAGGGAAAAACGCGAAGCTGAAAATCCTGGAATGAGCATGGAAGACAAGCTGGCAGCACTGCAGAATAAATTCAAGAAATAACGCTTCGACTCCGCTCAGCGTTCCTATGAAAGAATAGCTGACTGAGCGGAGCCGAAGGCAACTATTCTTATTACAATAAAAAAGATGAAAATCATTTGTATAGGCCGTAACTACGCCGATCACGCAAAAGAATTGAACAATCCGCTTCCGGTCGAACCCGTTTTCTTTATGAAACCGGATACGGCCTATTTGCCGGCAGGAAACGATTTCTATATCCCGGATTTCACCAAAGATTTACATTATGAATGTGAGATCGTGGTGAAGATCAAAAAAGTGGGAAAAAACATCCAGGAAAAGTTTGCTTCGACGTATTATGATGAGATTTCACTCGGGATCGACTTCACCGCGCGTGACGTGCAGGAACAGTGTAAAGCGAAAAGTCTTCCGTGGGAGAAAGCCAAATCGTTTGATAACAGCGCCCCGCTAGGAACGCATTTTGTTCCGGTGAGTTCACTGAACTTGAATGACCTCCATTTTTCGCTGAAAAAGAACGGGGAAACAGTTCAAAACGGGCATACCGCTGACATGATTTTTTCCATTGATCGGATCATTGCTTTTGTTTCTCAATTTGTGACCCTGAAAACGGGAGATCTCATCTTTACAGGAACACCTGCAGGAGTTGGCCCGGTGGCAATCGGAGACCAGCTGGAAGGATTTATCGGAGCAGAAAAAATTCTCGATTTAAAGATCAAGTAATTTTTTCTGCAAATTACGGATTTTCTGTTTCCAGTCAGTTTTCGAGTAACGGAGAGGTATCGAGAACAACTGGAAACAGAAAATCTTCCGTCGTTCCAGATAAGCTTCAGCTCCACGATAGCTATCGGGACGGACAGACGAAAGATCAACAATATTCACACTTACTTACCACTTCTCAAACGGGTACTCCGCATCCACATAAGCAATTAACTCTCGAACAAACTCCATAAATTTGTCGGCATTGAATCCTTCGAATGCTTCGACTTTCTGCTTGATTTTAGCCAATTTTTCTTCCGTGATCACGCGTTGATCAATGAATTTCGGATTTTTGATTGCTTTGTTGACCGCTTTCAGAGATTCAGGTGCTAATTTCTCAATCGGGGAATACAAATCGGTTAATTTAAGTCCGTGTTCATCGTCGTAATAACACCTGGAAACAGCCAGGATCAGTTCCGGCATAAAATGTGGTTCTCCGGCCTTGTAACGGTCTATTTGTTCCTGTACCGAAGGAATTTCTTTGAACCATTTTAAATAGAAACTGAAATCATTAAACAAGACTTCGTATTCGTTTGCAGGCATAAATTCCGCCCGGATGTCTCTTTTATATACGTCATTCAGTTTCGGCAAATCAAACAGGCTTTGCGGAATATTTTTCAATTCGGGATTGCCGTCGATGGTGATCGTTGTGAGGTTTTTAAAATTCCCGATTTCCTCCGGCAGTGTTTCCAACCTGGTATTGTAGAGCGAAAACCATTCCATCTGTTCCAGAGAAAAAATATCCTTCGGAAGTTCGGAAACCGGGGCAGAAAGATAGAGTTTCGTTAAGTTTTTCAGTTTCCCGAATCCTTCCGGAAGCGTTTCTACATTGGCAGTAATTCCAAGCTTGCGCATGGAAGGATGATCAAACAAACCTGCTGGAATCGTATTCATGCCCGTATGCAAGGCCAGTTCGTACAGGTTCGGCAATTGAATTCCTTCCAGGTTCAGGGAAACAGCTTCTTTTGTATTGCATGAAATGTATGTCACTTTGTCGGCCACTTCCGGGATCACATCCAACATCGTTTGGGCAACGCGCCCACTCAGATCTCCTCTTCCCGGGTACAGGCGGATTGCATCGCCGTCTTGTGAGGTATAGGAATCGTGGATAAAATAGAACCGGAGTTCTTCGATGCCCGCATATTCGAAAAAGTAATCCCGTGCATTGCGCAAGCCGCTATTCCGGATATACAGGTATTTCGCAAACTGTGTTGTTCTGAATCCGGCGATTTTCTCCAGTTCGGGAAGATCCGTTTCCAGGTTTTTATTCCCGGAATCATTCTGGTAGTTCCTGCGTGATAACAATGACAAGGCTTCATTTACAGCGGTGTTTCCGCGTTTTTTGAGCACTTTTTTGGCCATGTTCCGAACACTTGTAATGTAATCACACAGCACTACGCTCAGTACCAGTTCGTTCAGGTTGGAATCAGCCGGAATCCCTTGTTCCATCAATGCTTCAAGCGCTGTCGTATGCGCCGTGTTCAATCCTTTAAACTTCAGGAAAATTTCTTTATAGGTCATGTTCAATTAATTACGAATGAAGAGTTCCGAATTACGAATTGTCTGAATTTCCAAGAGCTTTTACATTTTCAATTGTCCACTCTAAAAGGCCACTCCCCGTTTCGTTTTGCTTTCACGAAATAAACAATCGTTCCGAGACTGATTACGCCGATTCCGGCCAGAATCATCTGCCAACCGGTCGAAATGAGGATTCCTGCCCAGAGAATGATTGCCAGGATGACCGGAATCGGAAACAAGGGCATTCTCCACTGGAAAAATTGTTTGCCCCGTGCCTTGCGAAGTAAAATCAATCCTACTGCCTGACCGATAAACTGAATCAGGATCCGCATGGCCAGGATGGCACTGATCACGTCACTCAACCGGAATAACAAGCTGAAGATAAATCCTAACCCGCCCAGGAATAAGAGTGAAATATGCGGAAATTGTTTGGTCGGATGCAGTTTTGCAAAGACTTTGAAGAAAGAACCATCTGCTGCGGCTGCATACGGAATCCGGCTGTAACCAAGCGTTGCGGAGAATAAGGAAGCAAAAGCAACCCAAAGAATCAGACAAGTGACCACTATCGCCGCAGTACTTCCCATCAATTCCTCCATGAAAATACTGATGAGATAATCGGTATCACAGGTTTCTTCCCACGGAATCACACTGACCACACTGATGTTCATCGCCAGGTAAAGCACCGAAATTCCGGCAATGGACAGGAACATACTTCGTGGAATATTCCGGGTAGGATTCTTGATCTCGCTTCCCAAATGGCACACATTGTAGTAGCCGAGATAGCTGTATACCGTTTTCACGCTGGCAAAACCAATGGCCGAAACAAAGGCATAATTGACCGTCAACCCGTCGTTCATGTGGCGAATCGGTTCCAGGAAATTTCCGTGAGAGATTCCCCCGGCAACAATCCAGAGAATGGTCAGAATAACCCCGAACCACAGGAACATACTGATCTTCCCGATGGTTTCAATTCTCCGGTAAAGCAGTAAAACAATCAGGATCACCACTCCCCCGCTGACCGCTTTGGCCGCAAGCGGATTCAACGGAAACAGGTATGAAAAATAAGCCGTAAACCCGATTGCAGCGGATGCAATTACGAGCGGAGCCTGGATCATGGTTTGCCAGACAAACAGGAAACTCATCAGTCCGCCGGCTTTATCTGCTCCGTAAGCTTCTTTCAGGAAATTATACGATCCCCCGGCCTTCGGGAAGGCTGCACCGAGTTCACTCCATACCATCGCATCGATGAAAGACAGGAGCGCTCCCGCAATCCAGGCATAGAGAAAATAGGGGCCGTTCATCATCGTAATGATCATCGGCAGGGTGATGAATGGTCCGATTCCGACCATATCAATCATATTGATAGCAGTAGCTTGCGCTAGTCCCAGACGTCTTTCTAACATAAGACTCAAAATTACGAATTTCGAAGACGCTTCTGCTCTTTTTGCCAAATGACCATTCAATTCTTTTCCTGCCATAATTTTCCCGATAATCACGCAATCATCATCGAGCAGAATCCGGAAGAACATCCAGTGATGATTGATACAACTAATTCCTCCTTTGCGTTTAGATGAAATTTTGATTTACAAACCCCAAAGAAGCGAAGCGCACAAAGTTTCCACTCCATCCGATTCATTCTCAGACAAGGACTAAAAACAACAATGCCCGCTTGGGAGCAGGCATTTGTTTTTCTATAAATCAGTCGATTCATTGGTGCTTATTCCCCTTCATAAGCCGCTTTAAATTCCTGTGCGAAATCTTCGAGTTTTACTTTCCCGAATACAGGCTTGTGATTGATGTAATGTTCCGTTGCTCTTCCTTCGCGGAATGCGCGTCCCATTTCAACATAACTCAGGGCCATATCTTCGCTTAAACCACCTTCGCTCATTCCTTTCAAGGCTTCTTCGTCGCTGAATAAAATCCACGGTGTTTCCGGTTTTCCAACAGCCGTTCCGAGTACACGGGAAATATCTGCGGAAGTCCGTTCGTCGCTGACGATGTATTCCACCGTTTGACCTTCGAAGTCTGACGCAATCAGGTATTTGGCTGCTACATCGGCGATGTCATGGGTATGTGTCAGTGGAATCGGCTCATCGGTTCCTCCGAAGTTAGACCCCATAATTCCTGCATGGCGCACCATATCGCCCATCGTGAAGAGGTTGTAAAAGAAATACGACGGTCTCAGGATTTTCACGTGAAGATCAAGTCCTGCAAGTGCTTCTTCTAAGTAACCCAATCCATCGATTGGCCCTGCTCCCTGGCGCAGGTGTGCACCGATGCTGCTAAGCAATACTACGCGCTTCACTCCCGATGCTTTCAATGCATCAACGTAGCTGTCGCCCACTGCGTGCTGGTGTTCCCAGATACTTGGAGCAGCAAAATTGTTCGGAACCATGAGGTACACGGCATCTGCTCCTTGAAAGGTGTTTGTCAAAAAATCGATATCGGTTACCGATCCGATGGCTGCTTTTGCTCCCAGAGCTTCAATCGCAGCCTGTTTCGCTGAATCGCTTGTAATGACTGTTACGTGATGTCCTGCTTGTGTAAGCTGTGCCGTAAGTGGCTTGCTGATGTTTCCCAGCGATCCTGTGATAATGTAATGCATCATTTGTATTTTTGAATTTGATGGAACAAAGGTATATTTGCACTTACTTTTATACTAGTACTTACCAAAAAGTAGGTTTATGCGCATCATCAAAGAATCATCTACAAATAACGAAAACCGGCAGATTGTCAACGATTTCTGCCCCGTCAATTTCACACTCGATCGCATCGGAGGGCGTTGGAAACCACTCATTTTATGGAATCTTCGGAACGGGAGCCGGCGCTACAGTGAACTGAAAAGAGGAATTCCGTCCATTACCGAAAAAATGCTGATTCAACATCTGCGTCAACTGGAAACGGATGGTTTAGTCACACGCCAGGTGATCGAAGTGATGCCACCACACGTAGCTTACGATCTTTCTGCATCCGGAAAAGAACTCATTCCTGCATTGGACGCCATGGCGAATTGGGGGAAGAAGAACCGGAATTCTTAGATGAGGAAAGGAAGAGATTCGGGGAAATAGGCATCGGAGCAAACCGTTTTCCCACAGGCGCAAACTGCTTTTTACTCTTTAACATATTCCCCGAAAATTATCTCTATTATTGTTCCAATTATTCATTAACACTATTCACATATGACAACTAGTTCTACCTCTTTGCTTCCGGGTACTGTTCAATCCGCGGCCCCCAACCTGAAAGGATTCGACACCAATACCGTTTTAACGGCAAAACAAGCTACCGCTTTTATACAGAGCGGTTATTCTTTCTGTCTGCGCTACCTGTCACGGGGTAATGGTCAGCAACCGGGAGATCTGAGCTATGCGGAAGCAAAAATGATCCTGGATGCGGGCCTGGCTTTGGGAGCTGTACAGCACGTTTCGGCCCAGGGATGGTCACCAAACGCTGCCCTCGGAATAGCATATGGTACCAATGCTGCTCACAATGCTGCTTCCATCGGCTTACCGCAAGGAATGAACCTTTGGTGCGATGTTGAAGGTATCAAAACCGGAACTTCCGCCCAGTCGGTTATCGAATATTGCAATGCCTGGTACGATTCCGTTGTGGCCGGAGGCTACGTTCCCGGAATTTACGTCGGTGCCAACTGCATGTTGACAGGAGACCAGCTGTACAATAACCTGAAGTTCCAGCATTACTGGAAATCGATGAGTTCGGTTCCGGACATTCCCAATCGCGGCTATCAAATGGTACAAGGTTATGCTAAACATCCTGTCAATGGTGTGTATATCGACAGCGACTCTACTCAAACAGATCAAAAAGGAGGAGCCGTTCTTTGGTTGAAGGTCTGACCGGGAAGATAAAAACATCGCATCCCCCGATAATTTTCATCGTTTTTAAACGCGAAATCCCGGCAGAAATTATCTACCGGGATTTTACATTTTTTGAATATTACAAACTATTCAGATACGCGGTCAGCGCAGCCAAAGTAGTCGGCATCATGACAGGTATATTTGTTACCATGCCCGGAGTTGCTATGGTTGTAGCATTTCCGTAATAGAGCTGACCATTATAGCTTGTAATTGCCACATATGTCACCTGGTATCCTATAGGAAGTTGCGCATTTGGATTGGCGTACCACCATCTTGGCGAAGCATTGTACCTGTCAAGACTAAAGATGATTTTTTGTCCTTGCGGCGTGCATGGTTCCAGTACCACATAAACCTGCGTATTCGACTGGTTGAAGGCTGCAGATGCGGAAATAGTAACCCGGTGATCGGTTAACTGTAATCCCGGACACAGGTTTCGCATATCGACGTTGTAGGCGGCATTCCGGCTCCAGTTGAAATTATAGGACTGCCCGTTCGAACCTGGCGTAACGGGAGCTGGTACTCTCACCCAAACGTTATCACGCGGCTGGCTCTCTGAAGGGACACCTTCCCAGAGCGTCATTTCCGGATTAAAATTATCCGTAGCGACACTCACCACGACGCCTCCGTTCGGAGCTTCCAGAGCTTCTCCCTGCGAGTTGAACATTTCGATACGCATCGAACCGGCTGTTATGATTCCACCACCGAGACCTTCCTGCGCGTCAAAAGCACTTTGTGTCGGCATACCGCCAAGCGCGTTGTCAGCAAGCCGGGTCACAGCAAACATACTGATGGTTACCTGCCCTGTCTCAATAGATCCATCCGGGCGTGTCAGCACCGACCCGGCGATAGAAACCCGCACATTGCCACCGGAACTGACAAGTTCCCCACCCTGCAATGCATTGAACTGGGAGGAAACCGTGTTCTGGTCTCTGTAAGCCCTGAAAAGACTACTGATTGGATCATTCGCTTTTTCGGTAGCGGTTACCGGTTTTTTGGTTGTTTCAGAAAGTTTGGCGTCTTTCTTACAGGCTACAAACGTCATTCCGACGAACAATGCAGCGATTGTTAGTTTTCCTAAATGCATGAATAATGGTTTTATTAATTGGCTGGAAATTAAACCCATAAGAACACCACAACAAATAAAACCAAAATATTCACAAATTAATCCTGTTCTAATGTGATATGTAACAATTTCAACTTTAACAGTAAAAAATTAACTAAATTATTAGTGATAACTAATGGTTGATTGAAGAGTTTTATACGTGAGAATACTCAATTTATAAACTGTGTAGTGGATTTCGCCTCTAATACTTTTGTCAGAGTAACAATTAGGTATAGAAACGGGATCCATTTTTTACAAATTGTCCATTATCTAGCCAAAATCTGCAAGAACTTGCCGGTTTCAAATAGAAAATCGAACAATAAATACCAATCTTTTGAATGTGAAATAGAGAAAAGCAGAAAAAATACTATATTCGCAGGCGCTTAGCGCAAATCCACGCGCATGTGGTGAAATTGGTAGACACGCCATCTTGAGGGGGTGGTGCCTTCGGGTGTGCTGGTTCGAATCCAGTCATGCGCACAAAAAGAAAAGCGAATTGCGGCAGTAATTCGCTTTTCTTTTTCCCTCGAGACTCACACTCTCCCTCACACTGACCCTGCCTGCTTTTTCTTTTTGCAGTAGTGAGTGTGGAGTTTTGAGTGTGAGGAGAATCTGGCTTCGAAAATTTTCATTTCTCCTTCCGAATACTTATATTCAAGTAAGCAAATAACTTAAACCATTATTCATGTTCGATTTTGAGAAACTGGAGGTCTACAAAAAAGCCAAGGCATTTAATAAAGACGTTTTGGTATTGATGAAAAACACTAAATCTATTGATGTTGTTACGAAGAATCAATTGCGAAGAGCCTCACTCAGCATAGTCTTAAATATTGCTGAAGGAACTGGTCGTTTTAGTAAAGTTGACAAACGTCACTTTTACATTATGGCAAGAGGATCAGCCTTTGAATGCGTTGCCATTTTCGATGTGATGAAAGACGAAACAATCTTAACCGAAGAAGAATTTACCTGCTTTTACGGAAAGGCAGATGAATTGTCGCGGATGTTGTTTAAAATGATAGGGAATTTGTCAAATAGCGAGTGTTAGTGCGAGAAGTTTATGCCGACAGGATTAGCAGTAGCTCGACTTCATCGGTAAATCCAGCAATACGCACAAAAAGAATCGGGATCTTACTACCTCAAAAATTAGAAACCTTGATTCGTTCACTCAAAGCGAGGTAATCGGTAAAGATGGTAGGAAATTCAGTAGTTTGTATAATCCTCATGTTCAATTCATGGGCGAAATTTGTATCCTTAATCAAATTCAGCTCATACAATGAATACACACAATCATACAAGGGCATTGGGTACTGAAGCTGCCACGGCTCCGTTTAAGACATTAGAAATCGAACGAAGAGATGTTTTACCAACTGATGTACAAATTGAGATACTGTACTGTGGTATCTGTCATTCGGATCTGCATGCCGTGCATAATGATTGGGGAGGCACAACCTATCCGATCGTTCCCGGACACGAAATTGTAGGAAAAGTCTCAAAGGTTGGCGAAAGCGTTACCAAATTTAAAGTTGGAGATTTGGCAGGTGTGGGTTGTATTGTAGATAGTTGCAGCGAATGCAGCCATTGTCAGGACGGAGAAGAACAATACTGTGAAAAAGGCTGGACCGTTGTTTTCAATGCTGCCGACAAGAAACATGGCGGCATCACTTACGGTGGGTTTTCCGAGAAAATCGTAGTCAATGAAAATTACGTCGTGCATATTCCCGAAACGTTGGATTTACCAGGTGCAGCACCCATTCTTTGTGCAGGCATTACGGTTTATTCTCCGTTGAAACATTGGCAGGCAGGATCCGGAAAAAATGTAGGTATAATCGGTATAGGTGGTTTGGGACACATGGCCATCAAGATCGCTAAGGCAATGGGTGCTTACGTCACAGTATATACAACTTCACAATCAAAGGCAGACGACGCCAAACGCCTGGGAGCAGACAATATTGTATTATCGACGGATGATGAGCAGATGAAAAACTGTCCGAAGCAGGATATCATTTTAGATACAGTTTCGGCGAAGCACGATATCAATTCCTTTATCAGCTTGCTGAAGACGGATGGCTCTTTGGTAATGGTAGGTCTTCCGGCAGAACAACTTGAAATCAGCGCATTCAACATTGTGCACGGCAGAAAAAGTTTTTCGGGTTCCAACATCGGCGGGATTGCAGAAACCCAGGAAGTTCTGAATTTTTGCGCTGAACACAACATTACAGCAGACATTGAATTGATCAATGTGAACCAGGTCAATGAAGCATTTGAACGATTGGAGAACAACAATGTAAAATACCGCTTTGTTGTTGATATGGTGGGTTTAAAACAATAGAATATGAATCGGTTAAAAAAACAATATTAAGACAGTATTGTTGTCAGCATTTCTGCTGCTGATAATCAGTTCGTGTAACAATAGCAAACAGGAAAAAAATGGAAGAAGAAAAGAAAACAACCATCTTCCCCAAAGGAGATCAGTTATCAAGCGAATGGTTCACCGGTGAGGCATTTTTGTTTCCGTTAGTCACAAAGGATAAAAACAACGAATTTTCTGCAGGTGCAGTAACCTTTGAAATGGGGGCAAGAACCAACTGGCATACGCACCCGAGGGGTCAGGTATTAATTGTAATCGAAGGTTCGGGGTTCTATCAGGAAAAAGGCAAATCTGCCCGAGCTATAAAAAAAGGAGATGTGGTAAACATTCCTGAAAACGTAGAACATTGGCACGGCGCATCTGCAAAAACGTCCATGACTCACATAGCCATCACCAATTTCGAAGAAGACACACAGGTAACCTGGCTGAAACCCGTTACTGATGAAGAGTTTAACGAAGTAACTAATCAAAAATAAAATGAAAAAATTAATATTAACAATCGCTGTAATGATCCTTTCTCTCGGACAGTTAACAGCACAAAATTCAGTAAAAATGGATACAACGGAACATTACACTTTCACACTTAGCGATAAGGTTACAAGAACGGCAGTCACTTTTAAAAACCGCTACGGAATCACGCTTTCAGGAGATTTATACCTGCCCAAAAATGCAGGCGATCAAAAATTGGCAGCTTTGGCGATCAGCGGACCTTTCGGAGCGGTAAAAGAACAGTCTTCAGGTTTGTATGCCAATCAAATGGCTGAAAGAGGATTCGCAGTTGTTGCTTTTGACGCATCCTACACAGGAGAAAGTGGAGGTGAACCACGCAACGTAGCTTCGCCAGACATTAATACAGAAGATTTCAGCGCTGCGGTAGATTTCCTGGGACTTCAAAAAAACGTAGACCGAAACAAGATTGGTATTATCGGAATCTGTGGTTTTGGAGGGATGGCGCTTAACGCAACAGCTATTGATAAACGTATCAAGGCTGTAGTTACTACCAGTATGTACGATATGTCAAGAGTGATGTCCCAGGGTTACAATGATGCCGTGACCCTTGAACAACGTACCAAAACATTAGAGAATTTGAATCAGCAGCGTTGGGTGGATGCCGAAAATGGAAAACCTGCATTCCCGAAAATGCACCTCCCGGAGAAATTGAATGGAGACGAACCACAATTTGTGAAAGAGTATTTCGATTATTATAAAACGCCCAGAGGTTACCACAAAAGATCAGTCAACTCAAACGGAGGATGGACTGTTACCACTCCACTTTCGTTTATGAATATGCCTTTGTTGAGCTACATAAAAGAGATTTCTCCGAGACCTGTATTAATTATTGCAGGGGAAAACGCACACTCCCGTTATTTCAGCGAAGATGCCTATAAGGCGGCAGCTGAACCGAAAGAACTGATGATCATTCCAGGAGGTGTCCATGTGGATTTGTACGACAAAGTTGATATCATTCCATTTGATAAACTGGATATGTTCTTTAAGGAAGCATTCAAGTAACAGCGTATTGTGAAAGGTGGTTAGTAATACGGCTGTTAAATGGAAAAAGGTAGCGATTTGCTACCTTTTTCTGCTTTATTGCGTTAAGTATTCGACCGGATTAATTCAATGATCTGTATTCAAGAGGTGTAAGTCCCGTATTCTTTTTAAAGGCTCTTGTAAAATGTGCAGGATATCTAAACCCCAGTTCGTAAGCAATTTCGCTTATCGTAGCATTCGGATTCAGGATTTTTTCCTTCGCGATATCCATTGTTTTTAGCTGTATATATTCGTGTGCTGACTTTCCGGTTTCCTTTTTGACAACATCACCGAAATAATTGGGAGATAAATGCAGCAACCCCGCAAAATAATTAACGGTAGGAAGTCCTACTGTCTGAGGTTTTTCCGATTGAAAATAATCGTTCAGAAACATTTCAAACTGCCCGATCACGCCTTTGTTTATATCACTTCGGGTAATAAACTGCCGGTCGTAAAAGCGCTCGCAATAATCCAGGAACAATTCAATGTTCGAAGCAATTAACTTCTTACTATGCTTGTCTGTTCCGAGTTCCAGTTCATACTTGATTTTATCAAAACAATCAACGACCAATCTGCGTTCCTTTTCAGAAATATGCAATGCTTCATTAGATTGATAAGAAAAGAAATTGAAGCTGTCAATCCGACGTCCTAATGACGTTCCTCTTATCAAATCAGGATGGAATAAAAGCCCCATGCCATAAGCTTTATCACCCTCGTTTAATGAAATATTGATGACTTGTCCGGGAGCCACAAAAACCAATGATTTGTCCTGGTAATCATAGGTGCTTTTTCCGTAAGTAATATCACCGCATACGGTGTCCTTCAGATACACAGCATAAAACCCGAAACTCATTGTTGACGCGTAGACGTCCGGATATCTTCCCTCAAAATCAATAATACTTACCATTGGATGTAAGTTTTCCTTGTGGTAAAAGGCGTCATACTCGCTAACGCTTTTAATATTTATGAATTGTTCCATATTCCTTTCATTTCTTAACAAAACAAATTTATCACTTATAATCAACGACTTGAAGGTCGTTAGCGGATATCAGTAAAAATGGTAATCATATCCGTAGTGCGTATAAGTTATCTCGTTTGGAGAAGCATCAATTTTGTATTCAGAATAAAATAAAGATAGTATGGAATTGATAAAAAATACGTTTTTCGAAGGAGAGCGCCCTTTATATGGTTCAAATGATCTCCGTTTGGAAGATGTGAAATTTTACCCGGGTGAATCGGCATTGAAAGAGTCTTCAAATATTGAAGCCATTGATTGCTATTTCATGTGCAAATATCCATTTTGGCACAATGATAATGCCGTTATTAAAAACAGCTATTTCACCATTTACAGCAGGGCGGCGATTTGGTACGCTAAAAATATACAGATGTTCGACACCGTGGTCGACGCCCCAAAGATGTTCCGGGAAGTGGACGGTCTTTACTTAAAGAACGTAAAGATGGAAAATGCAGGTGAAACCTTATGGAATTGTCGCAATCTGGAATTACACAATGTAGAAGCCAAAAATGCCCCGTATATTCTTATGAACAGTACGAACATTAAGGTTGATGGCTTTAAACTCGACGGTGATTACTCGTTTCAGGATGCAAAGAATGTGGAAGTCAGAAATGCTTTTTTAAATTCTAAAGATGCGTTCTGGAAGACAGAAAATGTTACGGTCTATGATTCTGTCATTATCGGCGAGTATCTGGGATGGCATTCAAAAAACCTCCGCTTAGTCAACTGCAAAATAGGCGGAACACAACCTTTGTGCTACAATACAAATCTAATCCTGGAAAACTGCGAGCTGATGGACGATTGCGATCTTGCTTTTGAATACAGTACGGTGGTTGCCAGTATAAATAGCCATGTTGTAAGTATAAAAAACCCGTTGGGCGGTGTGATACAGGCTCCAAGTATAGGCACAATCATAATCGATGCAAATGTTCGGAATCCGGGAGATTGTAACATTATTGAAACAGGTAAAACCGTAAAGGAAGATTCCGATGTCGTTTGACTTTGATGAAATAATCATCCGACGAAACAGTAATTCATACAAATGGGATACAGCAGAGGATGAAGATGTTCTGCCAATGTGGGTTGCAGATATGGACTTTCGTACTGCTCCCACAATTATTGATGCATTGGTAAAAAGAGCCGAACATGGTGTGTTCGGTTATACAAAAGTCCCGCAAACCTATTATGATGCAGTTATCACATGGTTTGAAAAAAGACATGGATTTCTGCTGGATAGTAAATGGCTGCTTTATACCACAGGAGTAGTTCCGGCATTATCGGCCGTCATACGCGCTTTGACCGTTCCTGGAAATGGAGTCATCGTTCAGGACCCCGTTTACAACTGCTTCTTTTCCTCAATCCGCAACAATGGCTGTCGGATAATATCCAACAACTTGATATATGCGGACAATACCTACAGCATTGATTTTTTGGATTTGGAAGAAAAGGCTAAAGACCCTGACAATAAGTTACTGCTGCTTTGTAGTCCACACAACCCGGTTGGTCGGCTTTGGACAAAAGAGGAACTTACACGGATTGGAGAAATTTGTCTTAAATACAATGTCGTTGTAGTTTCAGATGAAATTCATTGCGACCTGGTTTATGAACAAACCGGACGAAAACACATCCCTTTTGCCTCCATCAATGAATCCTTTTTGTTGAATTCGGTAACCTGTACAGCACCCAGTAAAACATTTAACCTTGCAGGGCTTCAAGTGGCTAACATACTGGCTGCCGATGAAAAAATCAGAGGCGCAATAAACCAAGCTTTAAACACCAATGAAGTTTGTGAGATCAGTCCTTTTGCGGTCGAAGCTCTTATTGCAGCATATAACACGGGCGGAGAATGGCTTGACGAACTAAAAAAATACCTATATGGTAACTATACTTACCTGAAATCTTTTTTTGAACAGCATCTTCCTGAATTTCCCGTATTGCCAATGGAAGCTACCTATTTGGCATGGGTAGATTGCTCGGCTCTCGGACTGTCATCAGAATTGATTGCAAAGTCCCTTTTGGAAAGAGAAAATCTTTGGATCAACCACGGTAGTATTTATGGATCAACAGGTATCAACCATTTTATACGTATCAATATCGCATGCCCTCGATTTAGTCTAACAGAAGCATTAACAAGAATGAAACAGTTTTTCATAGACATCAAGGAAGGTGGAATCAACTAAACACAAAAAGCTGAACATAGCCATTGCCTATTTCCTGATCTATGTGGTTTGGGGGTCCACCTACTACATAACCGGACTGGCTTTAAAGGATTTCCCTCCATTTCTGCTGGGTGCGATACGGTTTTCAGGAGCGGGAATTTTGCTAATGGCATGGTGTTTTTTTGTAAGAGGTGAAAACATATTCCAAAAAAAGTTGTTGGTCATTTCAGCAGTTGGAGGAATTGTTTTGCTATTTGTTGATATGCTCGTCATTATGCTTGCGCAACGTTATGTTAGTAGTAGTCTTGTAGCGATCATAGCTTCATCAACTACTTTTTGGATAACGGCACTAGACTTCCCCATGTGGAAAAGAAACTTTCGTACCCCATCCACAATTATTGGCTTAGCAATAGGTTTCCTGGGTGTGTTGGTACTCTATCTACAAAATCAGAATAGTGATAACTCAACCGGAACGAGTGTTTACGGCATTTATATACTCCTGTTAGGCTGTATTTCCTGGGCTTGTGGTACATTGTTCATTAAATACTATTCATCGTATAAAGGATCTTCCAGCCCCTTTGTAGGTGCGGCATGGCAAATGACTTTTGCTTCCGTCATGTTCTGGTTATTTTCCATTATTTCTGGTGAAACGGGGAGCATTAAGTTCGCCAGCATCTCACAAAAATCTTGGCTATCCCTCATCTACTTAATAATAATGGGGTCTGTATTAGCTTATTCCGCTTACATCTGGCTGCTAAAGGTCCGACCTGCAACGGAAGTCGGCACTCACGCCTATGTGAATCCCCTTATAGCTGTGTTTATTGGCTTGACGATTGGAAACGAGTACTTGTCATTTGTTCATCTAAGCGGTCTTTTCCTTATTATTTGCAGCGTTATATTGATTACACTACACAGAAAAACTAATTGATATTCCAATCAGTAAAAATGGTAATCATATCCGTACTACGTATAATTATAACGCCTTAAAAACGCTGCAATTTTGTATTACAGAAAATAACATTTTACATCAATCTCAATTATGACAATATCAATCATATACGATAGTGGTTTTGGCCACACCAAAAAGTTAGCCGAAGCTGTTGCAAAAGGCGCAACTGAAATAGACGAAAGTGAGGTTCATATCTTCCATATTGGTGAACAGACGAATTATCCCTGGGAAATTTTAGAAAAGAGTGATGCGATCATTTTTGGTTCACCAACATACAATAGTTCGATTAGTGCCAAATTAAAAGCATTTTTTGAAGCTTCTACCAAGGCTGCCTGGAACGACTTTAAATGGCGTAATAAAATCGCTGCAGGCTTTACGAACTCAGGATCACTAAGTGGTGATAAATTAAATGCACTTATTACGATAGCGCTGTTTGCCGCACAGCATGGAATGATTTGGGCAGGTCTTGACCTGCATCCGGCAAATCCCGAAAGCCCGCTTTCTACGAAAGATTTAAACGGTTTGGGAAGTTGGTTGGGAGCCATGGCTCTCTCCGAAAATGATAGTCCGGAAGTTACACCAGGTGAAAAGGATCTTAAAACCGCTGAATATCTCGGAAGAAGAATTGCTCAACTGACTAAAGATTTTATCAATTAATACCCACACAAAGAATTGAACAAATAAACCTGATTAAATATTGAAAGTAGTATGAAACGAATAATCGTGAATATAACCTGTGATTTAAGTAAAGTTCCTGATCTAGAAACCATTCTTCCAAAAGAATTGGATACCTCAAGCCAGTTTAAAGACAAGGGAGTATTGGAACATGTTTTCGCAAAAGATGACGCAAAAGGAGCCATATTGATTTTTAAGAACCTTGATGAAAACCAGGTAAAGCAACACGTTGCAGACTTTCCACTTGCGCCATATTTCGAGGAAATAGTTTATACCACAACGGAAAAACATTTTTAATCGCTCAACAATTAAAAGGATACATTATGTGTGAAGACAATAACAAGCATTCAAGAAGAAAATTTATTCAACAGACAGCTATCGCAAGCGCCGGGTTAGCCCTGCTCCCTTCTTTTGATTTATTTGCCGGCCCTGACATACAGCAGAACCGAAACATCAAAACCAAAGGCTATGCTGCTAAAGACAGTTCCGGAAAATTAAGTCTGTGGGAGTTCGAAAGAAGACCAGTCGGAGAAGACGATCTTTTGATTGAAATCAAATACGCAAGTATTTGCCATTCCGATATTCATCAGATGAGAGGTGATTGGGGAAAACAACCCTATCCACAAGTTCCGGGACATGAAATTGTCGGGATCGTAACAGCAGTCGGAAAAAATGTTACCAAATTTAAAATTGGTGACAAAGCCGGTGTTGGCTGTATCGTAAATAGCTGCCTGGAATGTGAAAGTTGTAAGAACGGTGAAGAACAACATTGCGAAAATGGTATGACAAGTACGTACGGCTCTCCAGACAAGACCTCTCCATCAGGAATTACACAAGGCGGCTACTCAACTCACCTGGTCGTCAGGCAGCATTTTGCCGTTCACATTCCCGAAAATATAAGCCTTCAGGAAGCCGCGCCGTTATTGTGTGCAGGAATTACAACCTATTCGCCATTAATGAAAGTAAAGATCAGGAAAGGTGATAAAGTAGGTGTCGCGGGAATAGGTGGTTTAGGGCATCTTGCTGTTAAAATTGCTGTTTCAAAGGGAGCAGAAGTTTACGCTTTTACCACATCAAAGGAGAAAGTAAATGATATCCTTTCTTTCGGAGCAAAAGAGGTAATTGTTGTAGATGATCTGGAAAAACTCAGACCTTATCAAAAACGTTTAGACTTTATGATTTCGACAATACCGGTACAGTTTGACGTTGCAGCATACAGTTCGGTTGTTAAGCCCAATGGTTTCTTTACACAAGTAGGTATGCCCAAAGGATTCGAAATTACTTTAAACAATTTAGGTTTAGCTGGTACAAAAGTTAATTTCAATGCCTCAATGATTGGTGGTATTCGCGAAACACAAGAAGTGGTAAACTATTGTGCGGACAACAAGTTATTACCTAATATACAAATCATTAACGCAGAAGAAATCAATGATGCCTGGGAAAAAGTGCTTAACAAAGAAGCCAGATACAGGTACGTAATTAATTCCGCGACCATATAAGGTTAAAAGTCTTTGTGTTGAACACATCCTAAGAATTCAGTATTCACGGACAAAGCATTTGGAATGAGCGGTTAAACACGTTCACATTGTATGATATTGCCTAAAAAACAGTTCAAAAGATTAAATAAAATTCCCATAGAAAGGATATGAACACGAGTAATAATGGCGTAGGTATCAAAAATATAGCCTACGCAGGATGCCTTGGAGCAGTTGGAATTATAAGTACCGAATTCGGGATCATTGGTGTTTTGCCAAAGGTTGCCGCACATTACAATATTGGAATTGATCACGCGGGAATATTATTGAGTGCATTTGCGCTGACCATTTTTTTACTGGGACCATTCGTAGTCCTTTTAACGTCAGCAATCAATCGAAAAAAAATCATGCTATTCGCAATCACCCTCTTCTTGATTTCTAACATTGTTTCTGCATGTGCTCCACCATTTTGGCTTTTGACCCTATTCAGAATAATGCCTGCTATTTTACAGCCTGCATTTTTTTCCGCAGCGGTTGGTACAATTATTCGTACAGCAACCAAAAGTGAGCAACATAAGCTGATTGGAACTGTGATTGGTGGTGTCGCTCTTGCACAAGTAACCGTAATCCCGTTTACGGCATATATGGCGAACTTTTATGGTTGGCAAATCAGTTTCGTAATTCAGGGGGTGGTTTCAGTAATTGCCTTAGCCGGTATCTTATACTTTATCCCAAGTATCCCCGTAAAAGAAAGATTATCGTACGGAAATCAATTGAAGATATTAAAAAAGCCTCGTTTTTTAGTTAGCGTAGCGTTTAATGTGTTTCTAATTTCTGCTTGGTTTTCAACATATAGTTACTTTGCCGACTATCTTGAGAAAATCAAATTAATGACAGGTCAACAGATTAGTTATATGCTTTTACTATTTGGAGCTACAGGTGTCATTTCGAATTGGTTGGCGGGTAGATTTTTATCTAAAAACATTTCACTCACTACAGCATTTTTTATGCTGGGAACAATATTGTTACCAATAATATTGCAGTTTTCCGGCACTAATTTCTACGTTCAAATTTTTGTTATAGCTTTTTGGGGAATTATGTATGGTCCGGCATTTTTAACTGCTATTTCCTATATGATTGATGCTGCCCCGGAAGCACCTGAGTTCGCAAATAGTCTCCAATCGTCCTTTGGTAATCTTGGTGTCTCTGTTGGAACACTTACAGGGGGATGGTTCATCGCAAACCTGGGTATTAGCAGTACCCCATGGTTAGGATCGTGTTTCGGTATAATAGCAGGAATAACAATGATTGTTAGAGCGGTGCTCGATAGAAAAATGAGTTCAGGTAAAATAGAATTAGTCAAACATAAATATTCTTGAAATCCACAATATGAATGAATACTTTTGGTTTTGGTTCTAGTTTTTGCCTAAATTAATTGTCCTCATGGACTGGAAAAAATTAAAAAAACGATCAGAGAAAAAATTCAGGAAGATTCCGCTTTACTCCAATTGTTATGGGCTTCAGATTCAACCGGGAACAAAGTGGAATCCAGGATTGACCAAATCTGAAATCGAGTCGCTAGAAGCGTTGTTCGGATTCGAATTTCCTGATGACTATAAATCCATGCTCACGGTAATGAATGGTTTTGACCGGGATGAGATTTCCATTGATCCTGACGAAGAACTGGAAGATGAATTTGGCAGGATGTTATACAAGTTTCCGGAAGATTATGAAAGAACCAAATGGATGGTTGAAGAGCTATTTGAATTCATAAATCATACAAAGGAGCCTCTGAAGAAAGCAGGCTTTGAAACCGAGCACATAATCGGCTTTATTCCTCTGTATGGTAATCGTTATCTTGCTGTTTTTAAGGATAAGTCTTTAACCCCCGTGATTTCGGCTCATCAAGGAAATGATGTCATTCTTTTCGCAAATTCCCTTTTAGAATATTGGGAGAAAGAGTTTGAGTTGTAAAGTTGGTTCTAGCTTTAAATCGAATTTGCATCCCAAGAGAAAAGCAATCTCACCTTATCAAACTAACTTTTTCTTCACTCCTCCGGTCACACACATGAAAAAATAAATAACTTTACTTCCACACAAACACTATTCACATGAAAAAGAATCCACTATTCGGAATGCTGCTTCTGGCATGCATCCTGTTGACGCAGAGCGTAAACGCGCAAGACCTCCGAAAACTTTACCGCGACGCAATGAGCATAGCCGTTTATCCCGACTCAGCCAAAATTGCAACGAACCTGGTGGCGATCACCCAGCAAAATCCGGAACTCACCTGGAAAACCATTAACGGCGAACCACACGTATTGGTTGTAACCTGGAAAAGTGCTTCCTACTATCCAAACGGCGGAGATTCGCTCTACAATACCGGTCCTTACTCCATTTGGGTGACAGCTTCTCCGCAACTGAAAAAGTGGTTTCACCAGCAGAAAAATGTGGCCGACACCAACCTGCGTTTAAAACAATTACTGGGATTGCCGCCTGCAGGTACAAACTACATCTATTTCGTTGAGTTCTGGGTAAAACCTTCAGACCTGTTCCGTCCGTGTCCCGACAGTGAGATCAACGACAAATCCTGTTCCACGTGTTTTCCTCCCAACACTCCACAGGAATATATCACGTGGTTCAACGAAAGCCGGATCAGCCGCTATTACGCGTGTCAGCTCTACGATCAATATCCGTGGACACAGCTCGGGTATACCTATGATTGGAACCCGGCTAACAAGACACACGTGGGAATGAGCGAATTCGTAATCAAACAAAATGCAACCGTATATGTAAAAAGTGTTTCAACAACCCGGCAATACCTGGGCCGTTGATGATTTCCAAATCACATAATGCTCCGCCCCGGCAATGTCTGGGCGGAGTGTTTGTTTGATATACATTTATTCAGATGATCATTGGTACGAGTTCGATTACACCAATTAATCACTCCAATTAGCAATCCACATTCCAATTTCCTCCAATTATCAGGTAAATTTCTCACAAAAATCCAATTTAACGTGAGTAATACAACCAATCCAAACTCTTCTGTGTTATCTCCCCGAAAAACGTGAAAATACTCGTTTTCAAGTTGTCAGGTATCAAAGAATGACTTAACTTCCTTCCATTAACTATTATTCACTTTACTATGAAAACAGCACTCGTATCAGTGGCGCTCTTCTTTGCGTCGCATGTGTGTAACTCACAACAATTTTTAGAAACGACTTTCGGAAGCTGGGACAATCAGAACCTCTCCGTTGAAACCTTCCAGGATTTTGTCATTAGTGGTTATACCGAAACAAATCCCGGAACCGGATTGTTAACCCCAACGTTTAAGATTACCGACATTTTCGGGAATCCGTTAAACACCTTTTACACCGAGTATTACGATGACATGTATTTGATGGACTTTACAATCAGAGAGTCTACTCACACCATCATCCTGACGGGAATGACAGCAGTAACAACAGGCGGAACACCCTACAAAATGTTCGTTGCAGAGGTCGATTTCATGAGCGGAGCGCCGGTTCAAAGCTGGATTGAGTACACCTACAATGGCAACTCCATGGTTCCGCATCAGGTCATTGCTTCGGAAATCAGTGGACAAGTCATGGTTGTAGGAACTGAAATTACGGGAACTGTTACTCCGGGCAACTTCGGCTTTATACAGAAATCCGGTTTCATCCTCGCCCTGGATATCAACAACTTCAGTAATATCCTGTACACTCCACTGGAAATGGACGTTCCTGCGGTAAGCAACTGGGATTATGACATGCTGGAAAACATTACGGAAGTAGACGGTTTCGGATACTTTATTTCCGGATCATGTAACGGCCCGGCCGGAGAACAAAACCTATTGGTAATGACCATCACGTATGGAGGTGGAATCGCAGCTTCGAACATCATCGATAACACCAACTCCCGTTTTGCTGGAGCATCCGTGATGTACAACCAGCAGTTGAATGTGGTATATGTACTCGTAAACAACAGCATTATGCACCAGTACCAGGTTGCTCAATTTAATCCTTTCACAGCTACTCCGAGCGGCCCATGGGTCAACCACCAATTCACTGCATTCCCGATCGGAAGCGGAGTGGATCAAAACGGTTTCCGCTTACAGCAAACGCCAGACAACCTGATCATTGTCGGTGGATACTTAAGCGCTCCGTTCGGAGCGTTGCCGGAGCAATTGACTCCTTTCCAAACCGTGATGAAGGATGATTTGACATTTATTGCAGCGAAACTCTATGTATCGGGCAACAATTCACCACTGTCACCAAGCTATTTTGAAGAAAACGGGAATTCTGTTTTCATCAATACTCCGGATATGATTGTTTACAATGAAGTTTCTAAACGCACTTACCTGGTCAATCAAAATATCAATAACGGAGGTTTTGACCTCGATGTGTCTTCCCTGTTCCAGCCTTCTCAATGTGAAAAAGCACTGAAAGTAGCCACGTCGATGATTACTCCGGTTATCGTAGGTTCAGGAAACTACAACTTGCTTCCGATGTATCCTAAAAACTACATGCCGAATCCTACACCCCGACCAATCATGCACCAGGTGCTTTGTCCGGATGTCTCCCCTGCAATTGTAGCACACACTCCGGATGCAACACTGGCTCCGAACCCGGCTACGATTCAGTTGAGTATTACACTGGATGAAGGCGAAACGATTCAACATGCATCTGTTTACGATTTGAAAGGAAACGTCGTGCTTTCGCAACAAGCAACAGACCGTCCAAACCATATTCTGACGCTGAATGTTGAGAAACTGAGCCCTGGAACTTACGTGGTTGAGATTACCACGAAAGAAGGTACTATCCGTCACGAGAAATTTGTGAAGCAGTAAGAATCCTGTAGCATTTGAATGACTTCGGAATCCCCGTTTGCAGTCGCAGGCGGGGTTTTCGGTTTTCTTTTGGGGAAGGTTTTGTAATTGAAAAATGGGGACTCTATCCCAATGAAACCGGACTTTTACCCGTCCCGATAGCGTTCGACTGAACTCACACCGAAGTCTATCAGGATTACAAATTTGTAAAAATGGTGTAGTTAAGGATTAATATTCAAACTCAAATCACCTTTCAAAACCACCAATCAACACACAATTTCCGCCTCCCTCCAATATTGACCCGAATGGCTCGTTATTACTTTACCGATAAACAACAAACGATGCATCACTCTCCAAAGGTCACTCCGAACAACCATCCTCATTCAATCAAAGCGGTCTTCTTCGATATCGACGGCACGCTGGTCAGTTTTAAAACGCATACCATTCCGGATTCAACGGAAAAGGCACTGAAAGAACTCCGGCAAAACGGAATCAAAGTGATCACCGCAACCGGCCGTTCGATCGGTGCCCTTGAGTCACTTCGCTACCTGGATTTTGACGGGTTTGTGACCTTCAACGGCGGCTACTGTATCACCAAAGAGTCGGAAGTGTTGCTCAAGGAAGAAATCAATCCGTCAGATATCAAACAACTGCTGGATTATTCCCTGGATCAGTCGCTCAATTTCTCCCTGATGTATCAAAATAAAGTCTTAGTGAATGAGATCACACCCGATATTGTGCGCATGCATCAACACGTGGGATTACCGCTTCCTCCGCTGGTAGACCGGAACAACATCGATTTCTCCGATATCATGCAGACCAATGTGTTTATTTCCCCGGAAAGGGAGAAAGCATTCATGGAAAACATCATGCCCAACTGCACCTCATCGAGGTGGACACCACTTTTTGCAGATGTCAACCCGAAAAACATCAGTAAAAAAGTAGGATTGGATGCATTCTGTAAACATTTATCCATTGATATTTCAGAAACGATGTCCTTCGGAGACGGTGGAAACGACATCACCATGCTCCGGCATGCAGGAATCGGCGTTGCAATGGGAAATGCATCGCCGCACGTGAAAGAAAGTGCCGATTACATAACAGATGATTCTGACAGCGATGGCATTCTGAATGCACTGCGTTATTTCGGACTGCTTTAAGTCCCATTTTTCCATAACTGATTTCCCCGAGAAGTCTTTCATTCTTTCCGGGAATATCTACCTGGTTACCTGTCAAAAAACAACCTGATCTCAGAAAAGCTTGAAGGAGCAGCTTACATTCAAACCGGCATTCCAGTAATAAGCCGACTCTGCCAGGTTGGTTTCAATCGGAATGAAGGAATGTCTGAATGTAGGAACCGCTCTCAGGAACACCCAGTCATTGACTTGGTACTGAATACCAAATCCAACGGTTCCGGAAAAGGTATTGTCACGGTACGGTGTATGAAAAATCAGGACCGGCACAAATTGATTGTTAACCGTTTCCCGGTTGAAGTGCTTGATGGAACTGTGGCGCATGTGATTCCAGACCAATCCTATGGAAGCAACCAGCTGTAAGCGTTTGTCCTTTAGAATCACATAATTCATCGTAAGCGGAACATCCAGGAAATTGAAGTTGTAATGATCTTTCATATCTCCTTTAAACGCCGGCTCCGGATTACCTCCCATAAACATGACTCCAAGTGCAGGTCGGCGCTGGTATCCTTTGAATGAATACTGTGCTCCCGTCTCAATATACATATCCCGGGTCAGGTAGTATAAGACGTGTCCGCCGGCAGAAAACCCCAGTCGTGGAGCAAACATCTGATTCATTTGATCTTTGTGTTTGTTCCAATCCTGTTCCGGTTTCTTCTCTATGTTGTGGAGCGTGCGGTAATTAAAATCCGGTGAGGCATTTACCCCGATGGCAAAACGTTTGAACTTAACATCCTGTTTTTCAGGCTGAGCGAAGGAATAAACAGATGTACAGAGGAATAAAATGAATAGTGTCTTCATATGTAGCAGATGTTTGAATGCGCACAAAGTTAACCTTTTTGCAGGATTTCCCCCGGTTTCCCAATCAGAAAAACAGAAAATAAATCCGTGTTTTTCAAGAATCAATGATTGGTTCGTAACAACCGCTAAAAAATCTCGTGTTACCTTTAAGAAGAGATGAGGTTCATTTTGTGGATGTTGATGTGTTATTCAACTAAAAAGGACATGAGAAGAATGTTGCAAACCCCGAAGTGCTGATCAGGAGGCTTCATTGCTGCATTTTCCCGTTAAATACTAATTAGAAACAAAAACAATATCGTATGGAACAACCAGTGAGAAATCCCTTTACATGGGTAGAAATTTATGTCAGCGATATGGCGCGCGCTCAAACCTTTTATGAGGCTGTACTGCAACAACAACTCGTTGCAATGCCGATGCCTGACACGGAAGTGTTGGCTGGCATGCAAATGCTGAGTTTTCCGTTTACCGAAGGTCGTCCGAACATCAGCGGCGCATTGGTTAAAATGGAAAACAGGAGTCCCGGATCCGGTGGAACGTTGGTTTATTTTGCCTGTGCAGATTGTTCTTCAGAAATATCCCGGGTGGAAGCTGCGGGAGGAAAAGTACTGCAACCCAAGTTTTCAATCGGGGATTATGGTTTTTGCGGAATCTGTATCGATACGGAAGGAAACACCATAGGTTTTCATTCCATGACCTGAATTATTTTATGATCTCAACATTAAATTTCAAATTAAAAAGAACATGGCAACAGTAAACACGTATCTGACCTTCAACGGGAATTGTGAGGCAGCATTTGACTTCTACAAATCCGTATTCGGAGGAGAATTTACCTACATCGGGCGCTTTGGCGAAATGCCGGCAAGTGATGAGTACCAGGTTCCCGAAGGGGACAAAAACAAGATCATGCACGTTTCGCTGCCTATCGGCTCGTCTGTATTGATGGGAAGCGATACCGGCGAACACTATGCAGCGTCGTTCCTTCAAGGAAATAATTTCTCTGTTTCCATCACCGCGGACAGTAAAGACGAAGCAGACAAAATTTTCAAGGCTTTATCTCAGGGCGGACAGGTAACTTTACCTTTGGACTTCATGTTTTGGGGAGATTATTTCGGCATGCTGGTTGATCAATTCGGAATCAACTGGATAATGAGTTTTAACGAACAGCAAAACAGCTGATTTATTGGACATTAAAAACGAAAGGCCCGACGGTTATTCTTTTCAGGGTAACCGTTTTTTTTATGCTTTCAGGTCTGCACAAACGGATTATTTCGTTCGTTTCTTCCGCCCCATTCAACAATTTTTAGTAGTATTGGAAAAATCTTGTGGAACAATAAATCCGTTCTCGAAAGAGACAGCATATTCCTGAATTCTGATGCATACTATTTTACCTTTTCTGCTTGCAATGATCGCCGTGATCGTGTTGCTGAACATGTGGGCAAACAAACTTAAAATTGCTTATCCGATCCTGCTGGTTGTAGCGGGGCTTCTCATCAGTTTCATTCCCGGATTACCGGTAGTTAAGGTGAATCCGGATTTGATTTTCATGATTTTCCTTCCACCTTTACTCTTTGAAGCGGCCTGGACGATTTCATTCAAGGAAATGAGAAAATGGTGGCGCATCATCGGGAGTTTTGCTTTCCTGGTGGTCTTTTTCACCGCTTTGTCTGTGGCGGTTGTTACCAATTATTTCATTCCCGGATTCACCATTGCACTCGGGTTTCTGCTGGGAGGAATCGTCTCTCCTCCCGATGCGATAAGTACCGGAGCGCTCACCAAATTTGTCAAAATCCCGAAATCCACTTCCGCGATCCTGGAAGGTGAAAGCCTGCTCAACGATGCTTCTTCGCTGATCATTTTCCGGTTTGCTCTCATAGCCGTTGGTTCCGGTCAGTTCATCTGGCAGGAAGCCGCACTGAGTTTCTTCTGGATGGTAATCGGAGGAGCCGGAATCGGTTTGGTTGTTGCCTGGTTGTTTGTTCAGGCACACAAACGCCTTCCCACCGATGCACCTTCCGATATCGCACTGACGCTGATCGAACCGTATTTCATGTACTGGATTGCGGAGCAGATTCATTGTTCGGGCGTACTTGCCGTAGTAAGCGGCGGGTTGTTCATGTCGGCCAGAAGACTCATCTTTTTGAACAGCGCCAGCCGAATCAAGGGATTCAGCGTTTGGGAAAGTTTTGTGTTCATCCTGAACGGTATTGTCTTTTTGCTGATCGGGCTGGAACTCCCGGAAATTGTAGACGGACTGCATGCTGACGGCATTTCGCTGAAAACGGCAATCGGCTACGGGGTGCTGGTAACCGGTGTATTGATTCTTGCCCGGATCATCAGTTCATACACGGCCATGATTTCTACCTTGATTTTTCGTCCGAGTGTGGCCCCTTCCCGCAATATGACCAACCGCAAAAGACAAATGCTGCTGCTCCCGCTCATGCTTGGCTGGACGGGAATGCGCGGTGTGGTTTCACTTGCTGCTGCTTTGGCAATCCCCGCTACAATGGACAACGGATTGCCCTTTCCTCACCGGAACCTCATTTTATTCATCACGTTTGTTGCCATCCTGCTCACATTGGTTGTTCAGGGACTCACTCTTCCCTATTTTATCCGGCGCACCGGCGTTTTTGATGCCTTTGACAATGAAAAAACGGAGGAAGAAACCCGTCGTAAAATGAAACAGGGATTGAAACAACACGTGTATGAACTTTTGAAAAGCAAATACGAAAACGAACTGAACGGACATGCCGGAATGGAGAAATTCCTGAAGCAGTGGGAAGAAAAAAGCAAAGCTTCGGACGACAGCTGGATGAATGCAAAAACCAAAGCGCTTTTCATCGAAGTACTCGAAAGTCAACGGGAATACCTCACCGAACTCAACAAAGATCCGAAGATCAATGAAGAAATCATCCGCCAGCAATTATACCAGATCGATTTGGAGGAAGAACGGATAAAATCGGTGTAATCATTTTTAATGGTTTGATGCGGCCGGCTTTTTTACCTATAGAGATTATCTATGAGTTCGACATTTTTGCAAAATGCGATTTCGTGATATTGCGAAATGCCATCATCCGGGAATCGCTGATGACACAAATGCTGCTGGCACAATTCTTACGATAGAAGGACAAAACCTCAGCCATTTCAGGATTTTCTGTATTCCATTATTCTTTCCAGAAGAATATCCGTAACTTTCCGTTTCAATCATAAAACCATATGATGCGGATTTTCGGGCTTTTCATTACTTTATTTTCTTTTTTGAATGTGTTTGGACAAGATGCCCGGATACAGGAAATTCTGACTCATTTCAGTCCGGATTCGGTTCGTGCCGAAATACGCCGGTTGAGTGGCGATATTCCCGTAACGATCAACGGAGGAACGGTGACCATCAAATCCAGGTTATACAACAATCCCGGGAACAACCAGGCTTTTCAATACATCCGCCAGCGGTTCACGGAATACGGACTGCAAACGCAGGGACAACCTTTCTCTACCAACGGCGTGAATCTGCTCGGGATTAAACCTGGGACTCTGTTCCCGGACCGGGTTTGCATCATCGGTGCACATTACGACAATTTGCCAACCGGCCCCATAGCTCCGGGAGCAGATGATAATGCCAGTGGTTGTGCAGCAGTACTCGAAGCGGCTCGTCTTTTGGCCAATGTTGACCTTCCGAATACCGTCATTTTCGCAGCATGGGATGAAGAAGAACTCGGATTAATAGGCAGTAGCGCCTATGTGACTAAAGGCATCTACGGATCGTCGTTTTTAGGATATATCAACCTCGACATGATCGGCTGGGACGGAAACGGTGACCGCGTAGCGGAAGTACATACCCGGCCAATCGCCGGATCAGTGGCACTTGCAAACAAAGTACTGGAATGCAACGAAGCATACCACATCGGGCTGGTGCTGCAAGTACACAACCCGGGAGTTGTCAACACCGATCATTATTCGTTTTGGCAGGGCGGCTATACAGCTGTCGGGATCAACGAGCAATACGATGCGGACATGAATCCGAATTACCACCAGGTGACGGATCAATACCAGCATCTCGACACAGCCTATCTGAGTGCCAATGCCCGGCTGGCGATTTCCGTTCTTTCCACACTTGCTTTCGACAAAAGTCAGATTGGTGATCCGGCAGAAATTGCTTCACAAGCGAAACTTTATCCCAATCCGGTAGCAACGAACCTCACGGTTGAATTTCCACGCGCGATCGTAGCACCTTTCACGGTTGAAATTGCAGATGCACGCGGGCGAATTGTTCTGTCGACAACCAAATCAGAAACTTTTAAAGTCACTCTTCCGGTCGATGCTTTATCTGCAGGTGTTTATTCGGTCATTGTCCGTTCCTCCGGTTTCAAATCGAGTTACCCGTTTGTCAAGCATTAACGTAGAATCTCAACTACGTACTGGCGATTTTTTATAGAAAAGAGGGGCTTTTATGACTTTGCTCACCTTGCCTCTTCGCGTTAAAACAAGTACCATTCATGAACCGAAAAGGTGCAAAGAACGCAGAGGATCCCCCAAGATCATCTGGATTTTGCGCAGCGCCTTTTTGTTAATAAAGTTAAATTTCCATTATTCTATAGAATTAATAGAAAATAAGTTTTAAGTTTGCAAAGAATTCGTTCGGTAAAGAATTTAAGCTAAAAAAATGAAGCGTCCTTTTATCACATACAATTGCATTTGGCGTTCATCTAAGATGAATCGTTATTGTATGGCCATGCAGGTCAAAAAACAGTGTATCGGATAATAAGGAAACTTACAAAGATTGAATAAATCCACCGATGCAAATCATCCGGTGGATTTTTTTTATACGTTAATTTTTAAGTAATGAGAACACAAGCAGCAATTAAGACACAACAATCGGCACGCAAGCATATGAATACGATGAATTGGGCCATGTATCGCTGTATGTTTTTGCATAGCCTTATACCGTAAAAACCCTTCAAACTAATTAGTCGGAGGCTTTACGGTAAAACGTAAAGCCTTTTTTTATTTCATCATAATTCAATATACAATCATGAACACCAACAAAAGCAACTGGTTGATACCATTAGCATTCGCCAACATCTATGTTATCTGGGGGATAACATTCCTGGCCATTTCTTACGGACTGAAGGGGTTCCCTCCTTTCATCCTTTCAGGTCTCCGCTTTTTCATTGCAGGAGCAATCATTTACGGATACCTGAGAGCGAAAGGCGAAAAGGCCAATTCATGGATTAACTGGCGGAAAAATGCCATTACCGGGATACTGGTTTTGACCGGTGGAACAGGTTTGGTGGGTTGGGGAGAACAATATGTCAGCGCATCCGAAGCAGCGATCGCCATTGCAACGGGGCCATTCTGGTTTATTGCAATCGACAAGAAAAACTGGAGATACTATTTCTCCAACAAGCTGATCCCGATCGGGCTAGTGTTAGGGTTTGCCGGATTGACCATCTTCCTTGGCGGAAGCATGCATGCTGAGAGTGCCGGTTCGGTGAGTACATCACTGCGCATCACGGCATTCATTGTATTGGCTTTGAGTTCGATCAGCTGGGTTCTGGGATCGCTGTATTCCAAAAACAACCCGGCCAGTCATTCGACCTTTATGAACATTGCGCAACAGTTGATTACGGCAGGAGCTGCTTCTTTCCTGATCGCCTTGTTCCGAAACGAATGGAGCGGATTTTCAGTTGCAGATGTACCTGCTGAAGCCTGGTCTGGTTTGCTGTTCCTGGTATTACTCGGGTCGATCGTGGCCTATGTTTCTTACATCTGGTTGTTGTCCGTGAGACCGGCCGCTTTGGTCAGTACGCATACCTACATTAACCCGATCGTGACGGTTGCTGCAGGAGCAATTATTGCAAACGAAGTGATCAACGGAAGCCAGCTTTTGGGTCTGTTCATCATTCTTTCGGGAGTTTTGCTGACCAATGTCACCAAGTACCTGAAACTCTCCAATCGTTCCAAGGTGAAAATCCGAAGAACACTCCGAAGCTGGAACAGAATTTATCCGGCAGTTGTCAGACGACAACAATAGAAAAGTATAGTGAATTACACACAAATTATTACATCAGAAATCATGACAATACCGCAATCATACCATGATAAACTTCAACAGCAACACGAAACGGGACTGTTTCCGCTGGTTGAAGTGGTACTGGAAGGTACAATCTCTTTCGAGAAATTCCTCTCTGAGGTGTACTACAAATTCCAGATTCCGCACAAAGTCGTTAAAGCGGACATCGAATACAAAGGAGGTTCTTCTTTTGGGAAGTTATTGCTCTACCTGCAGGGAAACCAGGAGGAAAATGCACGCATGATCCATTTCTTCAAACAGCGCAACATTCAAAACAGCGTGAAAGGGTATGCCTGAAAACCGGGTTTCATGAATCCGGGTTATGAATACTGATTTATAATCCGGATTTATATCCCTTTAAAACCGGCGTCTCACTAATCATATCACAACCAACTCTTCTTCCAATCCAAAATCCAACCGCAATAAACCAGGACCGAATTGTAGGCATTGTTGTAGGTACTTGTTTTAACGCGACTCCCGGTAACAAGGCTGTATGCCGACAAACCGGTGAAGAATCGCTTGTTGGTATAGATAAATCCGGCTTTAAAATGATTCACAAAACCAGCTGTAAAAAAGTACTTTTCCGGAACCGTCCGCATAAAATTAAAGCCCAGTTGCGGGATTTCAATTGCTGAAATGATCCAGTGCTTGTTGATTACCCAATTGTAGCCGTAACCTCCCCCCAGATCAAATCCGTTGACCATTAGGTTGGTGAACCCATTAATGGAATCGAAGGCAGGTTTGGTCGATTCACTCAAATGATCCAGCGAAAACCGGTCGTTGCTGAATGCCCCGGAAACAATAAACGATCCGGCGCTCTTCAATTGCCTGCTTACAGGCGTGAACCCAGCCGAATAGGAATACTTGCGGTAATTGAAGACGTAATCAACCTTCAGTTTGGAGGTAATGATGCTGATTTCATTTTCCCGGTTGGTAATAATCGTATCAGATAGCTTTCCCGTCTGCGCAAAACTCAGGGTGTAATCCAGGTTTCTCAGGTACGACAAATTAAACTGGATTTGAAACGGACGATATCCTGATGAAAAGCGAAAATCCATGTTCCTTCTCGAATGATCCGGATTCAAACTGAAACTGTAGCCCGCATTGATCCATTTATAGCTGATCGCACCACCGAGTTGAAACAGGCTTCCCGTTCCGAAGTTTGCTTTCAGCAACGTGCTGTCTGTGAGCCTGGTCGTAAAAGTGATATTTTGTGTTTTATAGGTAGAAATGATTTTCGGAACGACTTTCCCATAATTACTTTCGATATAGTTGCTGTCTGTTTGTGCCAAAAGACTTTTACCGGAAAGCAACAAACACAAGAACAGGAACCAATTTCTCACGGGCAAACAGTATGATTGACCTTACAAACGCATTTCTCGTTCTAAAAGTGTGTCTTGCGTTATTTTTTCCGGCTCTGTGAAAAGAAAAACCGTTTTGAGACACACATTCCGGTGAATTGCTTAGTTTTATATCCGATCGATTTATTTCAAACAGCCATCATCGCCGCATGTTATCTTTGATGAATATCCTTTTTCTATTGTCGGCATTATCTCCGTTGATGATTTTCCTGGATTACCGGAGAAAAAAGAACATCCGTTTTTCATTGATCTACCTGACCGTTTTTTACGCGGTTGCATTCGCGGTATTTTACTTCGCATATGACTACGGGATGATTTTTGCTGCTCTTGCCCCTATCCTGCTGTTATTCATTTGTCTTACAAAAAGAGGAAGTAAAAACCGGTCCTGACACCCCCAAGGGGTAACCCCTGAAATGCGTCAACCTGCTTGATTTCATGTATTTAAGGCTGGAAGTATCCATACCTTTGTTCCATAACATATCAAAAGAACTACACATGAAAAAAAGACTTTTACTCATTTTTCTAGCCATCACCTTTCATTTTTTATCTGACGCTCAGTGTACTGTGAGTATCAGTGCCGCTGATTCGCTTATTTGCTCAGGAGACACTGCTGCTCTAACAGCTTTCACCGTCGGAGAAGGTCATGAATTGGATGGCTCAAACATTGGGGGAAACAACCAGCGCGGAAACATGTTTGATATCGTTGCAACCAACGCGGTAACCATTTTCGGTTTCGATGTTTCGCCCATGGGAAATACTACGATTGAGATTTACTACAAAGCCGGGACATGGAACGGTTTTGCAAATACGCCTTCTGCATGGACATATGTAGGCTCAGCACCGGTTGTCTATACAGGCGGATTCGTTTCGGTGGCATTTCCTATGAATATAACCATTCCTGCAGGACAAACTTATGGGTTCTATATCACTTCCAACTCGACATTTACAAGTTTGAACTACTCAAACGGTAACGCCGTTGGAAATGTGTACTCTTCAGATGCGAACATTACCTTCCTGGAAGGAGGAGGTTTGGACTATCCGTTTACACAAGGAACCGGAGCGGTTTACCAACCACGTGTATGGAACGGAAGAATCCATTATGCAGTTTCCATCCCGGCTTCAACGACTTATTTGTGGGGTCAGGGACAAACAACCGGACAGATTTCTCAACCATTGACCAGCGCAACCACTTATACGGTTGAGTCAACAGTTCCTGGTTGTCCGACGATGTATGATACGCTGACAATCAATGTTTCTACACCATACGTAAACGCAGGTTCAAATGTAAGTGTATGTGCCGGCGATTCTGTTACGTTGACTGCAACCGGTTCGGCAACATACAGCTGGGATCCGGTTATTACAAACGGTCAGACATTCCTGCCGTTGGCTTCAGCAAACTATGTTGTTACCGGAACCGATACAGCAGGTTGTGTGGCAATGGATACGGCATTTGTGGAGGTATTTCCACTACCCGGCGTAAGCGCCGGAGCAGATCAAACGATTTGCCAGGGAGCTTCTCTGACACTTTCAGCAACAGGAGCTGATACCTATGTTTGGAATCACGGTGTGACTAACGATGTTCCGTTCGAGCCAATTGCAACAAATACTTACACCGTAGTCGGAACAGATGTACAAGGTTGTCAAAACACCGATTCTGTTACCATCGCTGTTTACCCGTTCACAACAGATATTACTGTAAGCGGTGAGATTATCCTGATCGGAAACCCCTGGTCGGGTGTAACATACCAATGGATCAACTGTTCCACAAACCAGGTAATTGCCGGTGAAACAGGACAGGCATACCTTGCAACCGAAAACGGATCATACGCTATAATTATTTCAAACGGACAGTGTACGGATACAACTGATTGTGTTACTGTAAGCACAGTAGGTCTCGGTGAAAACTCACTGGACAACCTGGTTTCTGTTTACCCGAACCCAAGCAACGGAACATTCGTGATCCGTGCAGCCGCTAATTCGGATCTGGAAATTACGGATCTGAACGGACGTTTGGTCAAGAAAATCCATCTGAACAACGCACAAACGGAAATCGAATTGTTTGAAACAAACGGAATCTACCTTGTGAAATGGATCAAGGAAGGACGTTCGGTTGTAAAGCGCATCGTTATTCAAAAGAACTAACTAGTTTCTTCATCAAAATCAGTCAGAGATACTCTGAACTTCCTGAGATTAGTGCCGGCAAATGCCGGCACTTTTTTGTGGGGCATATTCACAATCCATTCGGTTTATGCTTCCTTTTCACTATGTCGATGCTTTCCTGGCCAGTTCTTCCGGTCCTAAATCCAGGTTCAGATGCACCCCCAATCAAAAGAAAAAGGGGAACCGAAACCGGATCCCCTCTATTCGTGTCAAAAAATAAGTTGCTTATTTTCCGCTCAATGCAACGGAACTCAATGAAGTATCTCTGTTTACATCCGAATCATCGGTGTGTAGACATGTTTCCCTTCTGCTTCCATTTGTAACTCATCTTCCTTAGACTCTTTCTCTGTAAAAGAGCATTATATCTTTGCCTGGCAGATCACTATTTCCACTTGTGCAGAAGCATCTGAACCGGTTGAATCCTTGTTGTAAGTGATTGATTAATATGGGGCCAAATGTATCAATTAAACCGAAACGAACACAACACGCTTCAAAAAAACTTCCCAGATCTTCCCCAAACCCTTACCGGATCTAAATAAATGAATTCCAATTATTTTTCTTTCAGGGTAAAACTACTCTTTCCGGAATTCGTACCCTGGTTTTCTCCATCATACAATACAGTGCTTCCGGACTCCGATTCCAACTGTAATTCCTTTTGTTTGGATTCCTTTACCGTAAAAATCAGGACGCGTTCTCCTGCCAGATAAGTCTCATTCGAAGAATAACTCATCGTGGTTGCTCCCTGCTCCGTTTGTGTAAAGTTGTATCTCTTTGCCAGCACATTAAACAGCACGCGCTCATTCTTTTTAAAATCATCGCCTTTGTTTTTCCCTACAAAACTCCAGCTTCCGCTGTACACGGTTCTGTATGTTAACTTCTTCCCACTATCCATTTCGGTATATTCTTCTGTCCGTGTCCAGGAACCGTCTTTTTCGATCAGCCAGTCAAAGGCATTTACTCCACCGGAATGATTCGCGGTGCTTGATTCCCCTTGCGGGTTCGTGTTCGTTACAGAAGACGAATAGGATGTCTCGTTTGTAGTGCGGGAAGCGATCGTTTTACTTCCATCGGAATTCACGGAAGTGGAATTCTCTTCGGACGAAACAACCTGCCATTCATTGGCCATTTTTCCTTGAGTACTTTTCGCACAGGAAATCATTGCAGCACTTAAAAGCGTGATGCTCAACAGGTATAAAAAATGCTTTTTCATCATGTGTTTAATCTAAAATGGTGATTGAATCGGGTTAATTTAAAGTGACACTTAATTTTTTAATCAGTGTCTGGGTTTCGGAGCCGCTGCCTGAATAGAGGTTATTTGCTTCGTATTCCATTTCAAGCAATTTTTTCCCTGATTCCTTCACTGAAAAAATAAGGGATTTCTCCCCCGTCAGGTAACTCGTACTGGTTGTAATGTCTGACGAAAGAATCTGCCGTTCTTCCAGAAGCAAGACATTGAAAATAACCCGCTCGTTTTTCTTGAACTCATCGGTTTTATTATTCTTGATAAAGCTCCAGGTACCGCTATGGGTAGTAATCAAATCTTCCTGAATACTCCCTGACGGATTCCTCAAATGTTTTTTCCAGATCCAGGTTCCGTCTTTTTTGATCGACCACGAGTTTTCCACCACAGTCAAAGTACTTGAAGTGGTTTCAGTGGTACTATCACTCGGAGAAGTATGCGTTGTTTTGATCGTGTAGGAATTATCCGCACTGACCTCGGTGACTAATAATTTTTCCCCGGTTTGACTCACATAATTATACTCCTGGCTGGATGAAACAACGTTCCAGTCGTTCACCATTTTTCCGCGTGTTGTTTTTCCACAGGAAATCACTCCGGCTGTCAAAAAGACAACTGACAGCATGTAAACAGAAATTCTCTTCATTCTTGTTGATTTAAGTTTTGTTTAAAGGTAGAAGTCGTTCTTCCGCCCAGGTTGTTATCGCAGCAGGTTCACGTGTCCGTTAAACTCCGTTGGCATCCCAAAGCAATCTTCGTAGATCACAGAAACGGCATACATCCCTGTCGGACAAATTTCTCCCTTGTAGGTTCCGTCCCAACCGGAAAAGTTTCCGGCTTCTGAGAAAATCTCTTCGCCCCAGCGGTTGAAAATCCTCATACTTCTAATTTCCACATTTTCTCCCTGGAATTCATACCGTTCGTTATGTGAATCGCCATTCGGAGTAAACGAATTCGGCAGATAAAAAAACTGCTCGTTTTGCAGGTTCACATAAATGGAATCCCAGGTTTCGCCGCACGGATTGAAGGCATGAAGCGTGTACCAGCCGGATTCGGTGAAATCCGTTCCGACCAGTTCATTGTTCGGAGAGAAAATCTCCAGCGCGTAATTCGTTTCCACCTGTAGCGCCGAAACGGAAAGTTGTCGCTGGCAGTCCTTGATGGAATCTTCCGGGAAGAACAAATCAACTTCCGTATAGCGGCGCACCTGCATCGAATCGGTGATGCTTCCGCAGACATTGGTCAAGGTACAAGAATACATTCCTTCCTGGCTGATCCATTCGGTTGCCGTCTGCGAACCGGAACTCCACTGATACGATCCGCCTGAGCCCTGAGCTGTATACGCAAAACCGACTCCTACTTCAAAACACGTATCTAAAACCGCCGGCAGATTCAGTTCCGGGAAATGATTGATTGTTACGACACAGCTCTCAGTGCTTGTTCCGCACACATTGGACGCTGTGACGGTATAGGTTCCCGAAGCAGAAACAGCAAGCTGGTTTCCGGTACTTCCATCCGACCAAAACACCGAAGTTGTACCGCTAAATACCGGTGTCAATGTGATGGATGCACCGTTTGAAATACACGAATCGATGGAGGCAACCCATTGGATTTCCGGAAGCGGAATTTTGGACACCAGCATCGAATCTGTAACACTACCACACACATTGGTCAACGTACAGGAATACGTTCCTTCCTGGCTGATCCATTCCGTTGCTGTTTGAGAACCGGAACTCCATGCGTATGATCCACCCGAACCCTGCGCTGTATAAGCAAATCCAACTCCGATTTCAAAACAGGTATCTAAAACCGCTGGTAAATCCAGTTCCGGCAGACGATTGATCGTTACGGTGCAGGATGCAGAAGTCGTTCCGCAGGCATTGGTTGCCGTAACGGTATACGTTCCCGAAGCAGAAACCGAAAGCTGGTTCGTCGTGCTTCCATTAGACCAAAGGACGGACGTTGTGCCGCTAAAAACCGGGGCAAGGATCAATGAACCACTAACAGGAAGACACGAATCAACGGAAGAAGCCAGTTGAATATCCGGCAAATCGGTTTGTGAAACGGCAATGGTTGCGCTGACCGTTCCACAGACATTACTTGCTTCCAGGGTATACGATCCCGGGCCGGAAACACTTCTCGGAATGAAAATACTTCCGTCTTCCCATAAAATGGTTGATCCCACGGAAACAACCGGGTTGAGGTTTACCGGGAAGTTACCTTCACACACAACCAGCGGTGCGGTATTGGTAATCACAGGAATCGACCGAAATTGAACGACCATAGAATCTCTTAATGTTTTACAGTTGTCGGAAACTTCTACCCAGTAAGTTCCGGAAGTAGTAACCGTTAACGATGCCCCCGTTGAGTTATTGCTCCACAGGTATTGAACAGGAGAATTCGGATTCAAAATCGTCGGAAAAAGTGTGTAGGAGCCTCCTGCTCCGGATTGGAAACAAACCGTTGTATCTGCAGGCAAACTCATCGTCAGATCCGAATGCTGCATCACCGGAATAATCGTATCAATCAACTCACAGCATTTGGTGTCCAAAACCCGGACAATCACCGTATCTTCCGTATGTACCGTCAGTGTATTTCCGGTTGAAACCGTACCGTCTGACCAATAGAAAGTCGGGGCAGTAAATCCGGCAGTGTTTGCACTGATCGTGGATTCCTCACAACCGGAGTTTTGCACCAGGTCAAGGGAAGTGTTCATACAAAATTCAAAAGGAGGAAGATCATCCAGGATGATTCCGTTCTGGAAGCTCATGGTGTGCGGAAAATTATTCATTGGAAGTAATTCAGTCATAGCAGGAACAATGTTCACACTTGTCGGTACAGTGATTAACTGGTAACAATCTTCCACTTCATCCAGGTTTTCATTCAAAATCACCTGATTGATATCATACATCTGGTTCGCGGCAGATGCTATTTCTGAAGACACAAAGTAATGCTTGCCATTCATCAGACGACTGTTCCCAGTCATAATGATTATCCCATTAATCCCATTAGAAACACCCGATTGGCTCCATGACGCCATACCCAGAGAACTCGTATTGGGTTTATAAACCAAAATAGATTGCTGCACGTTTCCACTTTTATCTGTCTCCATTACATAAGGAAAAGCTCCTCCCAAACCTATTCCTCCCATAACACCGATCCTTGTTCCAAAAAATACATATCCGGTTGCCGTTTCATTCATTGATTCCCAGAATGTAAAAACAAGGGGAGAATTGGAGCCTATTTCATAATTGTTTGAAAACAGGACATTTCCAAGAGTATCACACTTGGTCATAATGAAATCGTCCTGAACAATACCATCCCAGCGAGCACTGTTGATGATCAGGTTCTGATTCAAATCCTGATGGATTCTATATCCGAAATATCCTGCATTTCCAATATGCGATATATTCAGCCATTTTTCCAGGAATACTGTACCATTTTCATTGATTCCTATTAAAAGAGGCATTGCAGTTCCTGTCATTAAGTTCAAATCCTGAAAAGCTCTGGAGTAACCAGTGATGTAAAATTTACCGTTGCGTATTTCCGTTGCGTGAGCAAAAACATTCGTGATACCTCCAGAAATCAATGATCCTGGAATAACTCCCTGCTTTAGGGGAGTTTCCCAAACCAGGTTTCCCGTTTGGGAAGAAACCGCCATTGCTTTCCCCAAAGACACGTTTAAAGAATCCAGCACTCCACCTACCAGAAAAAATCTCCCGTTTGCATAACGCATGCAGGAAAAAAACGCTTTGGTGGTCAGGTTACATTTAGACCAATACAGGTTGCCCGTTTGTGCAGACAACTTAAAGTAAAAGGGATACAGATTAGCTTGTCGACGAACTGTCCCACAACCAAATACGGTATCTCCAACCTGATCCAAAAAAGAAATAATCGTTTCATCTGCCGGGTTATTGGTAAATGCCAGGGTCTTCATCCAGATTGTCTGGTGCAGCGCATTTTGTTTAACAACCAGTCCTTTCTTGTCCTGAACTCCGCCTACGTAGGTATTCCCGGCATTGTCAGCAACTATATTCGCCGCGCGTTCATCCGCATTGGGTGTTCCGATCAGGCTGCTTTTGATATCATTTTGAGAAAACGCAGGTTTCACCCAAAGAACCAGGCATAAAAGTATTGCATGAAGTAGTATCGATTTTCTCATAGCTAAGTAGTTAAATTCCCTGATTAAATCTAGGGAAAATTGAGGCCAATCCCATAATAGGACTTCCTGTTCAGTTCAACGGCCCCAGGCAATGAAACGTTGGTTCAGAACCAAGAAACAAAATGCAAAACACTAATTATCAATACTTAAAAACAGTTTATTTTTAATTAACATATCAATCATTCTAAAAACAGCTTCATTTCTTCTGTCCCAATCGTTTAGTAAACCTTCCCACTCATTGATTCTGGAAATCTATCCATCAAGTGGTTGATTCTAAGTGAAAAATCACGACTTTTGTCAAAAGAAAATTCAGCCGTCATGTATCGACTCCTTTTTTTAATTCCTGTGCTGGCACTTACGTTGAGCTTCAAAGAAAAGCAGCAGCCTGTTTTCTCCGAAGAGGCTCTTTCTTTGTCATATCCATCTTCCGGTGATACGCTAAAGATCAACGACCTGATCTTTGCAGATTTTTTCTCTCCGAACAGCGACGGCTACAACGATCAGTACATCATCCTGAATGTCCTCAACTACCCGACTAATACTTTCAAGGTATTCAACCGCTGGGGTGAAATGGTTTACTATGCTTCACCGTACAAAAACGAGTGGAACGGAAAAACCAACCAGTCCGGCTCCATGCTCGGGGAAGATTGTTCTCCCGGAGTTTATTATTTTGAATTCAATGATGGAACAGGAAATATTGCAACCGGACACATTACTCTGAAACGATGAAAAAATGGATACTCCTTTCGGCATTAATCGTTTCCGCGCTTAATTCCTCCGCACAATTAAGAACTTACTACAGCCAGTACATGCTTAACCAGGGAATTTTCAATCCCGGTTACATGGATATCACTACGCGCTTCAGTGCTACGCTGAATTTCAGAAAGCAATGGGTCTCCAGTCTGGAAACGCCCCTGACCTTTTCTGCCAACGGACATTACCACATTACACCCAATCACGGTGTGGGGATGGTTGCACTGACTGATTACACAGCCGGTGTAAACACGATCGAAGTGAGCGGAGTGTACAATTACCACATTTGGCTGGGGGAAAAAACGGCGCTTGGTCTTGGTGTGAAAGTTGGTTACCAGCAGCGCTCCCTGCAAACAGATTACATTTATTTCAGTGAAAAGGAACCGACTTTGGATAACCGCATTTCGAGAGGACTGAATCTAGGAGTAGGATTATCGATCCAGTCGGAAAACTTTGACTTCGGGGTTTCCATGCCGAGCTTGTTTGATAACGCACTGGCTGATCCCTCCACGATTTACGCCACAACTTACAATCACTTCTTTTCGCATATCGGCTACAAGATCCGCTTCAACGACAACATCATCTTCTACCCAACTGCTATGGCACGCATGGTGAAAGGCTCCAAACTCAACATGTCTTTTGACGGGAACTTCCTCTTCGGACAGCTGATCTGGGTTGGAGGAGGCTATCAGTCGGACAATGGAGTAACCGGAAGTTTGGGCTTGTTCCTCGAAAAAGGTTTGCGGATCGTTTACAGCTATCAAACCAGTTTCTACACGCCGCATAAGCATCTGCAGAATACGCACGAAGTGACCCTGAATTTCGCCAGATCGATTGACGATCTTCCTTTTGCGAAACGCAAATACACCACACGTAAAGGAGGACAGTTCAGAAAGAAATTGAGATAAGTGTTTACTTTTTCTTCGCTTTATGAAGCAAGATCGGAACGATGAAAATGGCCAGTGTCAATGCTGATACACACAGATCAAAATGCTCGGATTCGATCCAATGCGTGGATGGTACGAAATGAACCAGCAGAGCCAAACACAGTTTAATTCCCAGGATTCCGATCACCAAAAATGCTGAATTTTCCAGGAACGGATATTTTTCCATCAATACCACGAAGTATTTTGCGACGTAGCGCATTGCCAGAATCCCAATAAATACACCGATGCAGATCAGTACAACGTTTTCGGAATATGCTACCACCGCAAAAATATTATCGATAGAGAACACGATATCCATGAATTCCACCGCCAAAACCGTAGACCAGAAAATCCCGATCGCACCGACCGTGGAACGATAAATAAAACTCTTCTTGGTATCCTGGACTTCTTCATCGATTTCGTCCTGTACGCTCTTCGCGCGGAAATGCTTCACGGCCATGTATATCAGGTAAGCTCCACCGATCGGTTTGAACCACCAAATGCTCAAAATGGATTCGACCAACACCAGGGCAATTCCGCGGAACAAATAGGCCCCGAGAATTCCGTATTTCAAGGCTTTGGACTGCTGTTCTTTCGGAAGGTCTTTCACCATCGTTGCCAGAACCGCCGCATTGTCGAATGACAGGATAATTTCCAGGAGTAAAATTCCAAAAATCAAGAAAATAGCATTCAGCGGATGCTCGGTCATTAATTGGGCAAATTCCTGGAATTGTTTCATCATGGCTTTAAATCTGTTCTGCTTGGGTGCGACTCAAAAATGCAAAGATACGCTTATATTCATTTGGGGAAGCTTTCGGTGGAATATCTTCTTTCATTGCTTTCGAATACAGGGGTAAACGCTTCGATTTTCGGAAAACATTTATGACGAAATCAACTACTTACCCGGGTAATGGTTCGCTATATGGCGATATGGGAATAGCGCGATTTTAGGAATTTTCCGCCCTTCTCAAAACGACGATTCAGAAACAGAATTTCGTATATTTGTTTCTATGGATTTCCAACTCACTTCAGAATTTAAACCAACCGGTGACCAACCGCAGGCAATCAAACAATTAGTTGCCGGAATTCGCGACGGACAGTTTGCTCAAACGCTTCTCGGAGTGACAGGAAGTGGGAAAACCTTTACGATGGCAAACGTGATCCAGGAAGTGGAAAAACCAACCCTGATCCTGTCGCACAACAAAACCCTGGCGGCTCAGCTTTACGGAGAATTCAAGCAATTTTTCCCGAATAACTCTGTGGAGTACTTCGTCAGTTATTACGATTATTACCAGCCGGAAGCCTACTTGCCCGTAACAGATACATACATTGAAAAAGATCTCCAGATCAACGACGAAATTGAGAAGCTGCGGCTCTCGGCAACTTCCGCACTTTTATCGGGAAGAAAAGATGTGATTGTCATTGCGTCGGTGAGTTGTATCTACGGGATCGGGAACCCGAATGAATTTGCCAATTCAATCATCGGGATCCGGGTCGGACAAAATATTTCACGCAATAAATTCCTGCTGAGGCTGGTCGAAAACTTGTATTCCCGCACGGAAGCCGAATTCAAACGAGGAACTTTCCGGGTAAAGGGCGATACCATCGATATTTACCTCGCATACACCGATTATGCCCTGCGCATTGAATTTTGGGGTGACGAAATTGAGCGCATCCGCACCATTGATCCGGAAAACAACTCGGAACTGGAAACATTCCAGGAAATCAATATTTACCCGGCAAACATCTTCGTTTCAAGTCCGGAAAACACCCGCAGAGCTATCGACCAGATTGGCGAAGACATGGTGATCCAGGTAGAGAATTTCAAGAAAGAAAAGAAAATACTCGAAGCCAAACGTTTGGAAGAACGAACTTCCTACGACATGGAAATGATGCGCGAGCTGGGCTACTGTTCAGGGATCGAGAATTATTCCCGTTATTTCGACCAGCGTGATCCGGGAACACGTCCCTTCTGTTTACTTGATTATTTCCCGGACGATTACCTGATGATCGTAGATGAAAGTCACGTAACCATGCCGCAGATTCGTGCCATGTACGGCGGCGACCGTGCACGGAAAATCAACCTGGTGGAATACGGATTCCGCTTGCAGGCTGCCATGGACAACCGCCCGCTGACATTCGACGAATTCCAAACGCTGATCAACCAGATTGTGTATGTTTCTGCTACACCGGCAGATTTCGAACTGGAACAATCGGAAGGAGTGGTCGTAGAGCAGTTGATCCGTCCTACGGGCTTGCTCGATCCGGTGATTGAAGTACGACCAAGTTTGAACCAGATTGATGACCTGATCGAAGAAATTCAGCTACGAATCGAAAAAGACGAGCGCACACTCGTAACGACCCTCACCAAGCGGATGGCGGAAGAATTGCAGAAATACCTGGACAAATTGGGAATTGCCTGCCGTTACATCCACTCCGATATCGATACCATAGAACGCGTGGAAATTCTACGTCAGCTCCGCCTGGGAGAATTTGACGTACTCATCGGGGTGAACCTGCTCCGGGAAGGATTGGATCTTCCGGAAGTGAGCCTCGTTGCGATCATCGATGCGGATAAAGAAGGATTCCTCCGAAACGAACGCTCATTGGTTCAAACTGTCGGGAGAGCCGCACGAAACGTCAACGGCTTCGTGATTATGTATGCCGATAAGATCACCGATTCGATGCAGAAAACGATCACCGAAACGGAACGCCGCAGAAAAATGCAGATGGCATACAACGAAGAAAACGGCATTGTTCCTACTCCGCTCAACAAGTCGAAAGAAGTCATTCTTAAATCGACCAAAGTAGCCGACGGAGATCCTGAAACCCGTTCTCAAAAAGATTACTACGCAGGTTCCGATACGCATTCCCTGGTTGCAGAACCGGCACTTCATTATGCCAATCCGGAAGAACTGGAGAAAGCCATTACTGCCAAGCGCAAACAAATGGAAAAAGCTGCCAAGGAACTGGATTTTATCGAAGCTGCCCGATTGCGTGATGAACTATTTGAATTGCAAGCAAAAAGAAAGCAGTAGCTTCCGAAAATATAATCTATTTTAGTACTCCATGAAAAAACGTTTTTACATTCTCCCCCTGTTCGTCCTGGTTCTGCTTGCATCCTGCAACAAACCGCTTCTGAAGTACAATTCCGAATTCGAAGGAACCTGGTACAGCGAACCGCAATACAATTCCGTGATGGGCAAATTTGTATCGGATCAATTTACCTTTTCGGGAAAAACGGGGACATACCTGATCGACTGCCAGGACACCTGCGCACCGAACTTATGCACCTGTACGGGAACACTGACAGGAACGTCGGAAATCAATCAGCAGAGAGACAAAATCCGTTTGAATTCACAGACTCCTCGTGTATTTGAATTGAATGCGGAACCGTATCAGGAAGGAAACTACTGGTACATGGAAGTGGACGGAAAGAAATATAAAAAGCAATAAACTATTCTGTGGGGACGCGATGCATCGCGTCCCCACAGAATCCCCACAGAAACCGATTAATCGGTGAATGGTACCTTTTCAAATCCGCTTAAACCCTAAATTTGCAAACAAAAAATCATGAATTTCAAGTCAGCTTTAGGTGCTTTGCGCATTGTCGGAATCCTCGAAGGAATCTCTTTTTTATCATTTTTGGTTACCATGCCGTTGAAATACATGATGGACATCACGGCTCCCAACAAAATCGTCGGGATGGCACACGGAGTTTTGTTCATCGCTTACGTATTTTTGGTGTTTTGGGCCTCCACTGAAACAAAATGGGATTTGAAAACTAAATTCTGGGCTTACCTGGCTTCTTTACTGCCTTTCGGAACCTTTGTTGCAGACGCAAAGATCTTCAAACCGACTCAGGAGTCTCTGAAATCCATTTGATTTTACTACCTTCGCGCTTATGTCAGATACCAGAAAGCTTATCGAAGTATGCTACACTCCGGGCGAGTATGCTTACTTTAAAGGTGAATTTGAAATAGTTGTTGTAATCGATGTTCTGAGAGCTACATCAGCCATTTGTGCCGCTTTTGATAACGGAATTGCTTCCATTATTCCCGTTCCGACGGTAGAAGAAGCCTGGGAATACAAACAAAAGGGATTTCTGGCAGGAGCCGAACGCAAAGGTCAGATCGTAGAAGGTTTTGACTTCGGAAACTCCCCGTTTTCATACATGAAAGAAGAGTTCAAAGGACAAGAAGTAGTACTGACAACCACCAACGGAACCAAATCGCTGGATGTAGCAAAAGATGCGGAAATTGTAGTAGTAGGTTCATTTCTGAACCTGGATTACCTGAATCAGTGGTTGGAAAAACAGAATAAAAATATTTTGTGCCTGTGTTCCGGATGGCAGGATAAATTCAACCTGGAAGACACCATCTGTGCTGGAGCAATTTGCGAATACCTGATAAATACAGGAAATTTCACTTCCGTTGAAGACTCTTCCATTGCAGCTAAATACTTATTCCTCTCAGCAAAAGACAATTATCTCGGATTTTTGAAGTCGAGTTCGCACAGAAGACGATTAAAAAACCTAAATTTGAATGAAGACATCAAGTATTGTTTGACTCCGAATCAAACAAACGTGATTCCAATTTTAAAGAATGGTAAACTCGTCAACATTTCGGAGAACTAGTTTCTTCCTGCTACTTTCACTGTTTATTTCAAACACGGGGAACGCCGTTCCCCTTCCCTGGTCACAAAAACTTCCGGAGCCTGCACTTTGGGGATTTTTCGGCCACAAACGCATCAATCGCGTAGCCGTTTTCACACTTCCGCCGGAACTGTTCGGGTTCTTCAAAGAGAACATCGAATTCATTACCGAACACGCCGTGGATCCGGATAAACGCAGGTATGGCGTGGATGGCGAAGCACAACGGCATTACATAGACATTGATCATTACGCTGCCGGAGGGCAAAATCCCTTCGAAATCGTGCCCAGACGCTGGGAAGATGCCGTAGCCAAATTTACGGAAGATACCCTTCAGGCATACGGAATCGTTCCGTGGCACATCCTGGTAATGAAATACCGCCTGCAGAAAGCATTCGAATCGAAAAACATCGACCTGATTCTCAAAAATGCCGCAGAAATCGGGCATTATATCGGCGACGCACACGTTCCGCTCCACACAACAGAAAACTACAATGGGCAGATGACCGGACAGCGTGGAATCCACGGTTTGTGGGAAAGCCGGATCGTGGAACTGAACGCCGAAGAATACGATTACTTCGTGGGAAAAGGAAAATATGTCACCAAAGTTCTCGATTTTGCCTGGGAAGCTGTGCAAGCTTCCAATGCTGCGGTTGATTCAGTTCTGAGTATCGAAAAAGAGCTCACAGCCGAGTTTCCAAGCGATCAGAAATACACCTACGAAACACGCGGAAACGTAGTGATCCAAACCTATTCCAAAGCGTTTTGCGACGAATACCAGAGACGCATGAACGGAATGGTGGAACGCCGGATGCGCCAGGCCATTATTGCCGTTGGCTCCATTTGGTACACCGCCTGGGTCGACGCCGGACAACCGGATTTATCCAAACTCACGCACAATCCTCCTTCCGCAGAGTTGCTAAAAGAACTGGAAGAATTGGAGAATTTATACCAGCACACTGAACACAAAGGCACTATTTGTGATTAGTTTGCGTTACCTTTATAGCCAAATAATTCAGTTTTATGACAGTAGACACAAACACAGTGGTTTCCTTGCATTACAAGTTGACCAATCACAAAACAGGTGAACACATCGAGGAAACATCTGAAACTCATCCGATGGAGTTTTTGTACGGAATAGAGCGCATCATCCCGGCATTCGAAGTCAATATTCATGGTTTGAAAGCAGGAGACAAATTCGAATTCTCGATTCCTTCCGCAGAAGCATACGGAGATAAGCAGGATGACCATGTGGCTATCATTCCGATCGCAGTATTTTTTGACGAATCCGGAAAAATTGACGAAACGCAAATCAAAGTCGGAGCAATCTTGCCGATGACAGACAATGAAGGAAATCACCTGAGAGGAACGATCCTGGAGTTGACGGATGAAAACGTAACGATGGATTTCAATCACCCGCTTGCAGGAACAGATTTATTCTTCCAGGGAACGGTTTTGGACGTTCGCGAAGCAACTGCAGATGAAATTGCTCACGGTCATTCCCACGGTGCGCACGGACACCATCATTAATAGAAGTTAGAATGGAGAATTGAAAAGGAAAAAACCGTTCAATTCTCCATTTTCAATGTTTCCTGGCTCATTTTTGCTGCAAATGTGCCGCATCAAACAAAATGACATGAATTTAAAAACCACCTTAATCATCGGGGCTTTCGCGCTCCTTAGCAGCAATTATTCCATTTCCCAAGATTTAAAACACGAAATCGGGATTCACGGCGGAGGTTCTCTTTCTGCTTACTTGGGTTATCAGGCTTCTCACACATTTGACAGAGCCAATTCAGGTGTATTTTATGGCATCGGCTATCAATGGAACCTCAAAAAGCACTTTTCACTTCGCACCGAAATGAATTCCGAGCGGAAGGGATCTATCAGGCAAGCCAATGGTTCTCCCAGCTCCCGAACCTACACCAACCTGGATTATTTCACCCTCCCGGTTTTCTGCCAGTTTCATTTCGGAAACCGGGTTCAGTATTTTCTTCAATTCGGACCTTATATCAGCGGGCTTTCAAAAGCGGTGGAACGTTTCCCCAAAACAGCGGGTAACAACTACCAGGAAACCATCAACGATGTAGGTTACCGGTATACACAATATGAAATCGGTGCCAGTCTCGGCACGGGAATCGCCACCTATGTCTCTCCACACCTTAAATTATTTCTGGAATGCCGGTATAACCAGGGAATCACATACCTCCTCCATCATTCCAAGCACTCCAACAGTTCCAATATGCGCAATTTCAGTTTAACCGGCCTGGCAGGACTCCATTATTGCTTCGGCAAAAAAGGATAAGGTATTTTCAAAGACACAAATAAAGAAGCGTTTTTTCTTCAGAAAAACGAGGTAAAATCAAACTATTTCCCCGTTTATTCGTTATTTTACGCTGTATTATGCTATCAAACAACATTATGAAACGTTTCTTAATCATCTGTTCACTTGTATCCATCGGAAACAGTGTGAATCTGCATGCTCAAAACAGCATGTTTGACCTGGGTCTGGAAGGTGGACCGAATCTGAGCACCATGCTCATCAGCAGCAGCAATCCGGCGTTTGATTTCAACCCTGATCCTGCTATTTTCGGATCAGGAGGTTTTATCTTTCAATACAATTTTAAAAATTTCCTTTCCCTTAAAAGCGGTCTTTCCTACCAACGGAAAGGATACCAAATAAAGGACCTTAACTACACGGATCAATCCGGAAATCCTATTGGAAACGGAAGAGCATCTTCCCGCTTTGACTACCTGACCTTTCCTGTTTTAGTGAAAGCGAGTTTCGGAAAAAAGGTTCATTTCTTTGTCAATGCAGGCCCTTACGTTGGTTACCTCCTGTCAAAAACAGATTTGATGAAAATAAACGGCAATAAAACCATTTATAAAGATCCGTTAGACGCTACCGGCATCAATCGCTGGGATTTTGGTATTGCAAGCGGTGTAGGAATCTCCATTCCGGTGCGGACATACTGGGCAATCTCTGTAGAATTACGCAATTATTCGGGACTGCTTGACCTCACAGCATCCAATACAACCAAATGGCTCACAAACACAACCGATCTGCGCGTGGGTGTTGCCTATAAATTGGGATTTTATAAAGACGCGGAATAAATCAACCAATGAAAAGCATTCCGGGAATCTTCCATTTTCAGATTACGTCGTCGAACAATGAATAGCGTTCTTTTTTCACATGGAAAAGCCCGTTTATTACATTCTTTCAGGACTAGGAGCAGACGAACGCGTCTTTGACCGGATTGATTTCGGCGTTTACGAACCGGTTTTCATTCCCTGGGAGCCGGTACAAACGGGACAATCCTTTGAATCGTATGTGAAGCAACTCACCAAACAGGTTCAAGCTTCCACCCCGGTTCTGATCGGGATTTCATTCGGAGGAATCGTTGCACAGGAAATGAGTGCCTTGCTGAACAACTGCCCGGTTTTAATTCTTGCAAGTGTCCAAACACGAGCTTCACTTCCCTTTTGGATGAAAGCAGGTGGAAAAATCGGTCTGCAAAAACTCATGCCGGTAAAAACGCTGCTCCGGAACAAAAAAGGAAATCACTGGTTCTTCGGCACTAAAACTACGGAAGAACATGCGATCCTGGATCAGATTCTGGCAGATTCCGATCCGTTATTCACCAAATGGGCCATTCACCAGATTGTGACCTGGAAACGGAGAACACCCGTTTCATCCGAAGTGCTTCACATTCACGGGAGCAAAGACCGCATTTTCAATATCAAAAAAGTACATCCTGATTACATCGTTGAAGGCGGCACACACTTCATGACCGTTTCCAAACCCGAAGAACTGAGCCAAATCATTCAACGCGCCCTGAACAAGCTTTCCCGAGAAATCATCACACCGAACTACTTGTAGTGAACTTGTCGAACTAAGCCAGCTTCCTTTTCAATGCTCCATTTTCAATTGTCCATTCTCGGTTTTGCATTTAAATACAACCTTTCATCACTAAAAAGATCGTTTCGACGCATTTTGTACTAACCGCTTTTGGCATCTTGTTAACTTAGTGACATAATCTCTCGCTATGATACAAGTTTCTAATCTCAGCAAATCTTTTAGTCTGAACAGACAGCAAAAGAAGGAGCTGGGAACCACACAAAATGCCGTTCTTGCAGTCGATAATATCAGTTTCGAATGCATGCCCGGAAGAGTACACGCCTTACTCGGACCCAACGGAGCGGGAAAAACAACAACCCTCCGCATGTTGTCAACCATTTTCAAACCTTCCAAAGGAAGCATCCTTATCAACAACATCGACGCAGTGGCAAATCCACAGGAAGCACGAAGACACATTGGTTTTCTGACAGGTTCTGCCGGGTTGTATGCACGCCTGACACCCAATGAATTGATCAGCTATTTCGGGGAATTGTACAGCGTTTCAAAAAATGATATCGAGCTACGTAAAAAACGGCTCTATGATTTGTTGGACATGCACGATTTTCAGAACAAACGCATCGGGAAACTGAGTACGGGAATGAAGCAGAAAGTTTCCATCTGCCGCACCATGATCCACGATCCGCAAGTAGTGATTTTCGATGAACCGACCAGCGGACTGGACGTGATTACAGCGGAAAACATCATCCAGCTCATCCGCGATTGTAAAAATCAGGGGAAAACGGTCATTTTCTCGAGCCACATCATGGGAGAAGTTGACTTATTGTGTGATGACATTACCATCATTCACAAAGGAAAAGTATTATACAACGACACCATGGAAGCTTTCAGAGCACAGCAACAGGCTCCGAATCTAACAGCAGAATTTATCCGGATTGTTCACGACCAAAAACCTGAATTAGCATGATTTTCACTGTATTTAAAAAAGAATTGCGCGATACGCTGCGCGACAGAAGAACGGTCATGATGATGATCGTTATCCCAACCCTTGTATTTCCGCTGATCATGAGCGTATTCATGTCGGTGTCGGAAAGTTTTCAGAAAGCTGCAGCCGAGAAAAAGGTCAAAATCGGTTTGGTGAGCAACCAGGCAGGAAGCCTCGAAGCCGACTTACTGAAAGTTCCGGATGCCCTCGGTAAAAAAGAATTCATTCCGTTTACAGATACATTGGCTTTGGTTAAGGCAATCCGCTCGGATTCGATCCAGGTAGGAATTTACATCCCGAACAACGCCGAACAGCTCAAAAAAGCGATGAAGCCGATTGCAGTGACTGTTTTCCATGATGGAACGGACCTGGGGATGAAAGACCGCGCAGATGCGTATTTATCTTACATCCAGGAAAATTGGAAAAAGCAGCGGTATTCCGAATTGAAGATCGACGAAGCGAAAGTGACGCCGCTGGTGATGAACTATTCGAATGTGGCATCCAGCAAAGAAATGATCGGGAAACTGGCCGGAGGATTCCTGCCTTACCTGTTTATCGCCTTTGGATTCATGGGGTGTATGTTCCCGGCAATTGACTTGTTTACAGGTGAAAAGGAACGCTCAACGATTGAAACACTGCTTACGACTCCGGTTCCAAGATGGAAAATTCTTTTCGGGAAGATGGGTGTCGTAGTACTCTCCGGACTGCTTGCCGCAACCTTCAACTTACTGGGGATTTACCTGTCAATCGAAGTATTGGACATTGTCAAAGACCCGATCGTGCTTCAGGCCATCAAAGACATTCTTTCGCCCGCGTTCATCGTAATGCTTTACGCACTGCTTTGTCCGCTGATCATTTTCTTTGCCGGAATCATGATCCCGATTGCTGTCCGTGCGAAAAGTTTCAAGGAAGCTCAAAGCATTATTTCCCCACTGAATTTATTGATCATTCTCCCTGCAATGGTTGGTTTCTTCCCTGGAATCGAACTGAATGAAGTAACGGCACTGATCCCGGTAGTCAATATTGTACTGGCAACCAAGGAACTGATTGCAGGCACGCTGGAATGGCATTTGGTTGCCATCTCTTTCGGAGTAATGGTACTGCTTGCAGTAACCGCCATCCTGTTTTCGTACCGCAAGTTTGAGAATGAAAATAACGTGATTTCATAAACCGGATTATCCAACCACGCCTCACGCAAAATGTACTGATGCTTCGTGCATCAAAACAACAAAAGCACCCCTTGAAGAGCGCAGAGCATCCTACAGGCTTTGCGCTCTTTGCATTTTGCAGAAAATCTCCCGGATTCAGTACCTCCGGATGCCTGTAAGTGTATCTTTGTAACAATAAATACAACTCATGCTCCCGATACATCCGCAACTGGAACAAGCCCTTCAGGAAGAAATCCGCTACTCGCAGAAACTGGCTTCCGAAAACCTGAAAACCGCACCGAATGAGCTGCGTAAACAGGGATTGAGCGTTTTTCCATGCGAAGTGGCCGAAATCCGGACGGGAATTAACGGCGATTTCTACTCTCTGGAAACATCATTTGTCATCAATAATACGTTTTTCAAACGCGGATCAAGTGTATTACTCCACGTGGAAAATAAACCGTACAAAGCACGGATTGTCGAACTGAATGCTTATTCCATGCTTTTGTTCTGCAAAGAAGAAATCGAAGGAAATGTGCGGGAAAATACCGTGCGTGTAGATTTCACCCCCGACGACCGGACACTGGAATGCATGCAGCTGGGATTGCGTTTTCTCAGTGAGCAAAAACACCTGCAGGACTTCGCCCGTGATTTCTCCAACGAAAAAGAAACATTGTCATTCCCTTCCGAACAACTCAATGAATCACAACAACAAGCTGTAGGAGCCATTCTTGGCAGAGACCTTACAACGGTGATCCAGGGACCTCCGGGAACCGGAAAAACACATACACTCGCCATTGCGATTGAGCATTTGATCAAAGCAGGTAAAAAAGTACTCATCACCGCTCCGAGCAATACGGCAGTCGACAACCTGTGCAAAAAGCTTCTTTTGTTCAATTGTTCGTTGCTGCGCGTAGGGAACAACGAAAAAGTGGCAGCTGAAATCCTTCCTTTTACCATTGATGCCTACCTCGAATCAGGGAAAGCAGCTCAATACGGTCAGAGTTTAAAAAAACAGATTCAAAAAGCAGAACAGGTTGTCAACCGGCACATCCGCAATTATACCAAAGAAGCAGCGGACGAAAAACGACAAGCCAGAAGGGAACTCCGTGAATTGCAAAAAGAATTGCGCAAACTGGCACAGGATACCGAACAACAACTGATCGATTCCAGCTCCGTTATTGCAGGAACTCCGGTGGGATTATTCAATGAATTATCCAAAAATCAGGCGTTCGATGTAGTGATCATGGACGAAGCCGGGCAAGCTCTTGCTCCGTTGGCTTGGTTAGTGGCGAGTTTCGGAAAAAAGCTGGTTTTGTGCGGCGATCCGCAGCAGCTGCCTCCCGTTGTGATGAGCGACAAAGCCAAAAGCCTCGGCCTGGCTAAAAGCTTACTGGAAACCGTTTGTGAAATCCAACCTCCGATTCTGCTCAACGAACAATACCGCATGCCACAAGAGGTTGTTTCAGTTATCAATCCGTATTTCTACAACAACCAGCTCCAAACAGCCCAGGGCATTCGAAACGGAGAAATTCAATTTATTGATATGGCCGGTTTTGGTGACGGCGAAGCCGAGAATGAAACAACCGGCAGTTTTGAGAACCGCGACGAAGCGAAAATCATTCAAAAACTGATCGAAACGGAAGCGTTGAATCCGAAGAAAACAGTGATCCTCGCTCCCTACTCTGCCCAGATTGCGTTAGTGCAAAAGGCCTTAGGAAATGAATGGAACGTTTCCACCATCGATGCCATCCAGGGACAGGAAGAAGAAACGGTTGTCATCAGTCTCACCCGTTCCAACCCGGACGGAATCATCGGTTTCTTAAGTGATTACCGGCGTACGAATGTGGCGATTTCAAGAACGCAGAAAACCTGCTACCTCATCGGGGACAGCGCCACCCTGGGAAATGACGCATTTTACGAAACCCTGCTCCAGGAGATTGAGAAAAACGGAGTTTACAGAAGTGCATGGGAATTTGAGCGTTAATTCCGAATTACGAGTTCCTAATGCCTAATGCGAAAACATTCGTAATTCGTAATTCGTAATTCGTAATTCGTAATTCGTATAATCAACGTTTAACCAACTCCGTAAAAACCCGCACGATCTCCGAGTAGTTTCGAAACTCCTGCACATTCGGGTAAAATTCGGCAAACACTTCCGGGTTTGAAAAATCGTATCTTCGATACTGATCTGCGATTTTAAATTCAATGATGTAATAACTTCCGCAACCGACTCCAATTCCTTCTCCGGATAGATTTCCTGTTTCAGGATTGAAGTAATTCTTCCCAAACGATAAGTTGTTGTCGTTCGGTAAACCAAAGATATCGTTTACAGCCAGCACTGCGAAAAGTGAATCCAGGTGATCGTTTTGCACGGAAATCCAGTTTTTATCTTTTTCGCCACTCTGGTACTGATACTGACAGGTTTTTACGTTCCATTTCGTATCGTAATACAAGACCGTAGACTGAAATCCCCTGAAACAATGGCTGGTAAACCGGATTTCAATCTTATATGTGGATTCCAAAACAGAAGCAAGCCCATAATCGTATACACCTCCTTCTTTCCCGAAGCTGGAAGTATCGGAGATTACGTTTCCCACGAAGAATCCACGGTCGTAATCGGAAGATTCCACCTCCTCCTCCTGGGCGAATATCGTGCTTCCGGAAAGCATGAAACTAAGTGACAGGATAAACTTGATCATACAGAAATAAGCGGAAACGGGCGAAATGTTACGAAAGGATTTGTGACGAAGAACGGTAATCAATCAATTTGATCTGGATCAATGCACCGGGTTTACCGGAACGGTTGTTTCCGAAGATAACTCCTGCGTCGATTTGTTCGCATAGTGAGCGGATCAGTTCAAAACCCAATGTATTGGAGTTCGAACGGTCGGGAGGAATTCCCGGGCCATTGTCGGACAATTCGATTTGAAGCGAATTCCCAAGCTGGAACACGTGAATGTTTACCACGAGTTTTTGTCCGGGAAGCACGGCATGTTTATACGAATTCGTGATCAGTTCGTTCATGATCAGTCCGATCGGAACCGCCTTTGAAATAGGCAGTATCAATTCTTTTGAATCGACCTCCAGCATCACATCGGCGTCCCCTCCGAATGCGTGCTCCACATTCCGGATGAGTTCTACGAGGTAATCCATCATGTTCAGGTTTCCGACCCGCGAACCGGAATACATCTGCTGATGCACCAAAGCCATCGAATACACCCGTCCACGGCAGTCTTCGAGTGCATCGATCACTTCCTGCGAACTGGAATTGTTTTTCTTGATATTGATCAGGCTAGTCACAATATTCAGGTTGTTTTTCACCCGATGGTATAATTCAGCCAGTAACAAGCGCTTTTCTTCCACCACATTCCGGATTTGCTCCTCCTGTTTGATATTGATCCATGTAATCACCGTAATTTGCATCAATCCACAGAAAAATGCGAAGAGTCCGTTGAAAATCTTCAGGATACTCAAATGTTCCGGTTTCATGGTATGCGGATAATACTTCGGTCCGAAAATCACCAGGAAACTAATTGTCAGGAAATAAATAAATCCCCACACAATCAGGTGGCGAAACAGTTCTTTCCGTCCGTAAATCTGCACGATTGAAAGCGTCAGCGGGAAAAAGTACATCAGCACATTGCTTTCCAGTTGCATGTAAATCGCTGCCACTCCGAGAATGTATACCCCGATTGCAAAGAACAGGTAGGATGCAATGATGTACTTTCGGAAACGGATCAGGATAAAAATACAAGCCGACAAGCCCAAAACCATGAAAAAATGACTATTCAGCGCTGAAAATCCGATCAGGTTAAACACGATCAGGCAAACCAGGATATTGAAACTTCCTATCGCTGAGAGAAAGCCCACTTTTTGAACTAATTCTTTCTCCCATTCGAGTATAGTTTCGGGCCATTTCAGCCCTAATTTGTTGCTTATCACGCCTTTCCAGTTTGGGACGAATATACCAACATTTTTGAAAAAAATTGCCGGATATTCGGATAAGCTGTATACATTTGAGACAAAATACAGTCCATGCCTATTCAGAAGACGCTATTACGTTCAGTCTTAATTGCTACTACATTGTTATTCACCCAGTTTGCCGATGCACAACCTTACGCTTTGCAATACCGGAAGCCATATACCTGGATGATCGGTGTAAGCTGGAATGTAATCGACGATGACGGACGCGGGCTTTGCCAGATGTTTGATGTGGCAGAAACATGGAACTACGAATATTTCCCTACGCGCATTTTTGTCGACAAGTATATCAAACACGGAATCAGTGCAGAATTTTCGGGAGCTTATGTTACCTACCGTGCAGGAAAATTGATCAATGATTCGATCAATCGTTCGGGGACGTTCCTGGCTTTTGACCTGAATTGCAAATACAGCTTTTACCCGCTGGTATCGCAAAGATGGCTTGATCCGTTTGTTTCCCTTGGATTCGGAATCACCCAGCGAACCGCCATGCCCAATGTTACAACCGTTACGGGAAATATCGGTTTGGGAGTGAATCTGTTTTTCTACCGCGGCTTGGGCTTCCAGTTGCAAACTTCCTGTAAAATAGCGCTATCCGGTGGATTTTTCGGAAAAGGGAACTACCTGCAGCACAATGCCGGTTTCGTTTACAAGTTTGGTTCCGGGATTCGCGAAACGAGTAACTTCAACAAGAGACACTACAAGTGGACCAGTAAGAAACAAAAGTTCAAAGGGAATAAACGCGGCGGATAATTCCTGTAGACCTGGAGACAACAAGACTTCAAGAGTCATGAATCAAGACAATGTCAAAATTGGTCCTATCTCTTGACTCACCAAGCCTAAAAAGTCATTTAGCTATCCCTTTAGTCCCATCATCAGCAAATCGATATCCTTGTATTTGAGGTCGAAAACACGTCCGAGTACTTCGCTGACAAGAATTCCTTTGTAGATATACACTCCTGAACGGAAACCGTGGTCGTTGCGGATCAAATCCAGGCAACCTCCGGAATCTCCCATGTTCATGAGGATCGGTGAGAAAATATTGGATAGTGCAAACGAAGCCGTTCGTGGTACCCTGGATGCAATATTCGGTACACAGTAATGCACCACGCCATGTTTCACAAAGGTCGGGTTGATGTGGTTGGTCACGCGGGAAGTTTCAAAACATCCTCCCTGATCGATACTTACATCAACGATCACGGAACCTTCTTTCATATTTTCCACCATTTCTTCGGAAACAACGCATGGAGTTCTTCCCAGCGGGGAACGGATGGCTCCGATCACCACGTCTGCACGCATGATGGATTTTGCCAGTACTTTCGGCTGAAGTACGGATGTATAAATCCGCGATCCCAAATCGTTCTGCAGACGACGTAAACGCGACAAACTGTTGTCGAATACTTTCACGGAAGCTCCCAGTCCCATAGCAGCACGCGTAGCAAATTCTCCAACGGTTCCCGCTCCGAGTACTACCACTTCTGTGGGCTGTACACCGGCAATTCCTCCCAGCATGATTCCTTTTCCTTCGTTGAAAGATGAAAGTAATTCTCCTGCAATGAGGATGGAGGTTGTTCCTGCAATTTCTCCCATCGTGCGTACTACCGGGAACACTCCCTGTTCGTCTCGAATGTAATCCCAGGCAATCGCAGTCACTTTTTTATCCATGAGTTTCTGCAAAATGCTTTTCGGCTGAATGCTCAACTGCAAGGCTGAAATCAGGGTTTGGTTCCCTTTCAGCATATCTACCTCTTCTTCCGAAGGTGGCGTTACTTTCAGGATAATATCGCACTCAAAAATTTCTTTGTTAGAAGAGCACAATTCTGCTCCGGCTTCAGAATATTCACGGTCGCTGAATTTGCTGGATTCTCCGGCACCTCTTTCAACGCGGACATCGTGGCCATTTGCAACTAAAAACGAAACAGCTTCCGGTACCAATGCTACTCTTCGTTCCTGGAAACTCTGCTCTTTGGGAATACCGATTACCAAACGGCCTTTCTTCTTAGCAATCTCGAGCATTTCTTCCATCGGAAGAATGTTTCCTTCCTTCAACAATTGTTTGAGTAATTCCGGATCCTTTACCATATGCCTCGTTCGATTTTTAGACAAACGAAGATACGAAAAATATGAATGGTAACGTGAGGTGAATCAGATGTTATTGAAGAATTTTACAGTTTAAAAACCGAATTCCCGAATTCCCAAAAACCCAATTTCCCAATATTGGGACGAGCCTAATAATCAGCAAGTTACACTTGTAAAGTCAGTTTCTATCTGAAAATCAACCGGATATCAATCAATCTGAACAACCCGCTCTCCGGATTCATTCACCTGGATCCGCACTGTCATCACATCCTCCGGAAGCAGCGGCTCAACAATCTCCGCCCACTCCACAAAACAATGAGCACCGGAATACAACAATTCCTCAATTCCTGCATCCAAAGCCTCATCCAAAGAATTCAGACGATACACATCAAAATGCATTACCTCACCAAAATAAGGCGAATCATAAGAGTTTACAAGAGAATAGGTCGGGGAACCTTCCAGGTTTTCAATTCCCATTGCGCGTAAAACAGCTGTAATGAGCGTCGTTTTTCCCGACCCCATTTCCGCATAAAACGCAACAACTTTCCGGTTTCCCAATTGTTCGAGCAAGACTTTTGCAACGAACGGAATATCTTCCAGGTTATGAGCTATCAATTCTTTCACTTCGACTGCAAAATTATAAACGGAATCAATAATTCCTCCATCGAAATCCCCCCGTGCTGGAATGTATCGTTGTAATAGTTCACGAAATGGTTGTAATTGTTCGGGTAAACGAAGTAATCCTGTTCGCGGGTAAAGACAAATTCCGCCGATAAACTTGATTTCGGCAATCCCACCTTATCCGGATGCTTGATCGTGAATACTTCTTTGTCCTTATAGCTCAGGTTGCGACCGGTTTTGTAACGCAGGTTCGTATTCGTTGAGCGGTCTCCGACAATCTTCACAGGGTTGGTCACACGAACCGTTCCGTGATCCGTCGTTACCACAACCTTTCCTCCTTTTTCGGCAATTTTCTTAAACATTTCCTGCAAAGGCGAATGCTCAAACCAGGAAACGGTGAGCGAACGATATGCCGCTTCATCAGCTGCCAATTCCTTGATCATGTCCATTTCGGTTCGGGCATGCGAAAGCATATCCACAAAGTTGTAGACAATCGCATTCAGCTGATTGTCCCAAAGGGTGTGAAACTGATCTACCAGGCGTTTTCCGGCATCCAAGTTGGTGATTTTGTTGTAAGACCACTTCACATTCTTCCCATTGCGTTTCAGGTTGCCCTCCAGGAAAGTTGCTTCATGCATGTTTTTACCGCCTTCATCTTCTTCGTTCAACCAGTGATTCGGGAAACGTTTCTCGATCTCGGAAGGCATCAATCCGGCAAACAGGGCGTTACGGGCATAATGCGTTGCAGAAGGTAAAATCGAATAAACGATCTCCTCCTTTTCAATGGTAAAGTAATTCGAAATAATCGGTTTCAATACCTGCCACTGGTCATAGCGCAGGTTATCGATCACAATGAGGAAAATCCGTTCATTCAGCAAAGGAAACACCTGCTCTTTTAGCAAATGGTGCACCATATCCGGCGCCTCTTCCTCTCCGTTAAACCAATCTTCGTAGTTATTTTCAATGAAGCGACAGAACAAATCGTTTGCTTCTTTACGCTGTGCATTCAGGATTTCACGCATTCCCTGGTCTTCGATTCCGTTGAATTCCAAATCCCAATAAGTCAGTTTTTTGAAGACTTCCTTCCATTCGTCGGAATCCAAACGGGCATTCAGCTGCATTCCCAACTGGCGGAATTCCTGCTGATAGTTCGAATTCGTTTTCTGGGAAACCAGTTTGCGGTGGTCCAGGTTTTTCTTCAGGCAGAGCAATAGCTGATTCGGGTTTACGGGTTTGATCAGGTAATCCGCGATCTTACTTCCGATGGCTTCTTCCATAATGGATTCCTCTTCACTCTTGGTGATCATCACAACCGGCGTCATCGGAGAAATTTCCTTGATGCGAGCCAGAGCCTCCAAACCGGAAATTCCGGGCATGTTTTCATCCAGGAATACAATATCATAATTGTTTTCCTGGCATTTTTCTACGGCCTCGCTCCCGTTATTGATCAATTCCACACTGTACCCTTTCGACTCTAAAAAAAGTACATGCGGTTTCAGGTATTCCATTTCGTCGTCTGCCCACAGAATCTTTGCTTGCATATCCTAAAGATTAATTAGCTTTGATATTTGATTTATAAAGGTATTCAATTGCGTACAAACACACATCGAAATAATAAAAAGAAAATCATCAACGACCCCGTTTATGGTTTTATTTCAATTCCCGACGAATTTATTTTCGACCTGATCGAGCATCCGTTTTTTCAGCGTCTGCGCCGGATCAAACAGCTCGGAATGACCCACATGGTGTATCCGGGAGCACTACATACGCGCTTTCACCACGCGATTGGAGCCATGCACCTGATGACACAGGCTATTTCCGTCATCCGCCGGAAAGGACATGAAATTACCGAAGAAGAAGAACGCGCGGTACTCGTGGCGATTTTGCTTCACGACATCGGACACGGACCGTTCAGCCATGCATTGGAGTACGACATTGTCAAAAATGTCAGCCACGAACAGATTTCCTATTACTTCATCCAGGCGCTGAAACGCGATTTTCCGGAAAATTCGGACGATTTGGAACGTGCCCTGATGATTTTTGCCAATAAATACCACAAAACATTTTTGTACCAGTTGGTTTCCAGTCAGTTGGATATGGATCGATTGGACTACCTGACCCGCGACAGCTTTTTCACTGGAGTTTCCGAAGGAATTGTGGGAACGGAACGCATCATCGAAATGCTAAATGTGCACAACGACCAACTGGTGATCGATGAAAAGGGAATTTACAGCATCGAGAAATTCCTGGTAGCGCGACGCGTCATGTATTGGCAGGTTTACCTGCATAAAACAGTTGTTTCAGGCGAATTCATGCTGATCAACATTCTCCGCAGGGCCAAAAAACTGATCCGCGACGGAGAGAAATTATTCGGAAGTCCGGCATTGTTGTTCTTTATGGAACGTGATATTCAGAAAGTGGATTTCGAAACCAATCCGGAAATTCTGAAAACCTTTGCCCAACTCGACGATTTTGACGTGATGGGAGCGGTGAAAGTATGGCAGCAACACCCGGATAAGGTTTTGTCGCTCCTTTCGACGAGTTTGGTGAATCGCCACCTGCACAAAGTGGAAATTGCCAAAGAACCGTTTAGTCCGGATCGCATTTTGATGGAAAAGGAACTGGTTCGTACACAATTTCAGCTCAACGACGAGGAAATCGACTACTTTGTCTATTCGGAATTGCTTTCAAACAATGCATACAGCCAGGTGAAACAAACCATCAATCTGTTATTGAAAGGCGGTGACACAGTCGATGTTTCAAAAGCGTCCGACAACCTGAATATTTCTGCCCTGGCGCATCCCGTGGAGAAGTACTGTTTGTGTTATCCGGTGAAACATTAATTGCCGTGTCACACCAAGTGAAATACGAAGAATGCGTATTTTGTATCGAGATTGACACGACCGTTATATCTTTGAAATCTGGCAGGAAATGCGCACTTTTACAGGGCACATCTGCATTTAAAGCCAATCTATGAAGTTTTTATTATTCGTAACCTTTTTTATTTCAACGCTTTCCTTCTCACAACAAGATTCCCTGTTCCTGGCAAAAATCGAACGCATCCAGTCTAAGGTACTCAACGAAGAGCGGATTCTGAACGTATACGTTCCGGAAGGGTATCATCCCGATTCGGCAAAAACCTATCCGGTAATTTATGTCCTGGACGGCTCTTCCAACGAAGATTTCATCCACATGACCGGAATCGTGCAGTTTTTGGTTATGAGCCAGCAAATGACACCGAGTATCGTGGTTGGGATAGCAAACGTGGACCGCAAGCGCGATTTCACCTATCCTACAACGATTGAGAAAGACAAACAAGATTTCCCGACAACCGGGCATTCCGAAGAGTTCATCCGCTTTTTGGAGACGGAGTGTATTCCGTTTGTTCAAACGTATTACAAAACCAACGATCACCGGACACTTACCGGGCAATCTCTCGGCGGGCTTTTGGCGAGTGAGATCTTATTGAAGAAAACGGCACTGTTCAACAAATACCTCATCGTGAGTCCGAGTTTCTGGTGGAACAACCAATCACTGCTCAACCAGTTCAAGGAAAAATCCAACCGCTACAAGGAACTGGGAACGAAGGTATTTATCGCGGTAGGAAAAGAGCATCCGATGATGGTCAAAGATACCAAAACATTTGCGAAATACCTGTCCTATCAACTGGACGAAACAAAACGCAACTTCATGGAATTCAAGAAAGAAGACCACGCAACCATCTTACACGCAGCAGCTTTTGAAGGTCTGAAATGGCTGGAGAAGGAGAAATAAAAGGGATTAGAGTCAAGACGCTAAGACCTTAGAGTCAGGACGACAGCATGTATAGTCTGTTTGTCTCTAAAAAATCGTTTATTTACACAAAAATTAAAGCTTATGATGATTGTTTGGATTATTCTCGGGGCATTAGCAGGAATTATCGCCCTGGTATTGATTATTGCAGCTTTCAGCAAGAAAGATTTTGCAGTTGAACGCACCATTACAGTCAACAAACCACTACCTGAAACATACGATTTCCTCTCTTCGCTGCAAAAGCAGGATCAATGGAGCAAATGGACACAACTCGATCCGAACATGAAGAAATCATACATCGGAACGGACAAAACGGTCGGTTTTATCTCCAAATGGGAAAGTAACCACAAACAAGTGGGCGAAGGCGAACAGGAAATCAAAAAACTGGTTCCGAACGAACGCATTGAAAATGAAATCCGTTTCATGAAACCGATGAAAAGCGTTGCCAATGCTTATTTCACCGTACAGGAACCCGGAGAAAACCAAACGAAAGTAGCCTGGGGATTCACCAGCACCACTCCCTGGCCCTTCAATGCATTCATGCTGTTTTTCAACATGGAAAATGCCGTCGGGAAGGACTTTGAAGAAGGGTTGTCGAATATGAAAAAAATGATTGAAGCCGAGTGATCGGCTTTTTTATTGAAAATATTCCACCTTTTTACCATTGCCGTAAAAAGGTGGCCCCAAAAGGTCTGAACCTGCACTAAAAAACTTACAAACTACGCGTCATTACGCGAAAGCATTCGAAACTCGTCCTCTCAGCCTGAAGCTGAACCGGACTCAAACAAGGAATGCTTTTTTTCGCTTCACTCACTTGTTTGTCACAATTTTTAGCGTGAACGGTCATTTTAGATTCGTCTGTGTCAAGTTCTCGATACTATTTTGCCTGTGTCACTTCGAGTGCGAAGCGTATCGAGAAGAAACGGCAAAATCACTCGAACTGACAAAAGATTACTCCTTTACCACCAATTTCTGCAATTTCACGCCATCTTTCTCCAGTTCCACGAAGTAAACTCCGTTTCGTAACCCATTCAGCGGAATTGTTACCTGGCTGGTGTTTGTAAAATTAACTGCTTGTGTTTGTACCACTTCCCCTGAAACACTCAGAATCCGGCAATCAACCATACCCGGTTTCAACTGGTTTTCACAGCGTATTGTGAGGTTCTCAGATGCAGGATTCGGGAAAACGGAAAATGTGGTTGCAGCAAACAATTCTTCCAGGGAAGTTGTTTCGGATTGAATAATCACCGATACACTCACGGTACATCCGCTGTGATCCGTTATCACACACGTATAGGTTCCTGCACACAAGTTACTTGCGGTGGATGTAGTCTGGTTCTGTGGATCATTCCACTGGTACGTATAAGGCGCTTGTCCGCCGGTTGCAACTACGAACGTTTGTCCGTTACAGCTTCCGTCATCCGTTCCCGGGAAAGCACTTCCTTCCAGCGGATTTACTGAGTTGACTTCGAAACACACGTTATCGCTCACACCATTGTGGTCTGTCACGGTAACGCAATAGCTTCCTCCCTGCAGGTTATTTGCCGTAGCTCCGGTCTGAGAACCGGCATTTGCATCCCATTGGTAGGTATACGGTGCTTGTCCGGCATTGGGTTGAACGGTTACACTGGTTCCGCCCGAAGCGCAAGTTCCACCGGAAAATGTCAGTGTTAAATTCAGTCCGAAATCAGTTGGAAGCGTGTAAAGCATGTCCATTTTCACCGGCAGGTGGTCGGAAGCATAATACAAAGCCCGCACCAATGAATCCGGGTATTGGGAATTACTTCCCGACAAAATGCTTTGGTTGTAATGGTTTCCGTCATTCCCCACTGCTTTGTACGAATTAGCAACAAACTGCAGATCGTTGGCTCCATTCATGACATTCTGGGAAACGAGGATGTGGTCGAAACGATCATCCAAACCTCCGGTAATTCCACAATCCGTAGAACCACTTGTGCGTGGCGATTGAGTGTGCAGGTAGCCGAATGAACTGTTTGAAGTCCAGTTTCCGGGTGCATTCAGCGGATCTTTCAGGAAGCTTGTTCCGCCGCTCACCAGGTTTTGGTAGCACACTTCGGAACTGCGGTACGTATTCAAGTCACCGCAAACAAACAGGTGTCTTCCCTGCGGACGACCGTCCAAAATGGTGCGCAGCATCGCTGTTTGCTGGGCACGATCGCTCAGATCAGAACTCGTGCTTCCTGCTTTCAAATGACACATAAATACTTCAATGAAACAGGTATCGTGGTGCTGAGACAGCGTATTGTCGTTTACATACAAGATATAATGACTCAAATCGCGTGGTGATGTATTGACGATTCGCTGTTCTTTCAAGGTCAGTTTTGCAGCGTTATAAAACAACATATTCTGCAAATCGCCTCCATTGGAGTTTGAAATCCACTGTGCACGCTGGTAAGAAGTTGTTCCGAACACATTCAGGGAACGGTTCAGTACGCTGTCACATCCGGCTTCCGTCTGAATTTCACAGCCTACGAAAATATCGGGTTTGAGGTACTGCATGATCTTGCGCAAGGTATCCGAACGGTTGGGAAGATTCACGTTTCCGGAACCGCAATCGTTGCGTCCGTTAGGGAAATTCAATAAATTGTAGGAAACGATGCGCACAGGAACTGTTTGTGCAAAAACCGGACGAAGACTACCTAACAAGAGTCCCGCCAAAACCACTAGTACCACTTTCATTCCGCAAAATTACGACGGAAAAACGAAGCGTACCAATAATCGGATAGGTAAACCGTTTTAGTGTCCATTGATTCTCCCAATCGCATTAGTTACCATGGTAACTGGTGGATAAGCGTCCACTTATCCACCGAATCAAAATCCAAAGGAAAATCATTCGACATTTCCTGTCGAAAACACTCCATTTTGCTTATCTTGAACTCACAAAAAACACGCTTTTGAATTTTTCAAAACCCAACTTTTACATCCTCACCGGAGGCCCCGGATCCGGAAAAACGACCTTACTGAAAGCGCTTCAACAAGACGGATATGCCGTTGTTCCTGAAGTAGCACGGGAAATTATTCAAAACCAAATGAAAACCGGTGGAAACGCCCTTCCCTGGAAAGATACTTCGTTGTACACGCAGCTCATTCTGGAAGGTTCGGTAAAAAGCTATACCGATCGCCTCGAAAACAATGAAATCCTCTTTTTCGACCGCGGAATTCCCGATACACTCTGTTACTCGGCACTAATCGGAAACGGAATCTCTGAAGCCATGCACGCGTATGCAACTATGTATCGATACAACCCGAAAGTATTCATTCTCCCGCCATGGCTGGAGATTTACGAAACAGACAACGAACGAAAACAGAACTGGGAGGAAGCAGAAATGACCTATCATCACCTGAAAACAACTTACGAAAAGTACCGGTACGAAGTGATTGACGTTCCAAAAACAAGTGTTGAGAACCGGAAGCGGTTTGTTTTGGACGTGGTGAATGGTAAAATTAGTTGATAACCACATCTTTTTTCAAAAACCGTTTGGAAATCAGACTAGAAACATTATTTTCGGCATTTATCGTTAACCAATAACAAACTATACATTTACGAGAAAGAATGATACAAACATGAAAATTTCATTCATTTTATGTAATTCAACTACATAAACCGATAAAAAATATACCCTCCTTCACTTACTTTTAACGTTTACTTTTATGGAAGAACAACAACCAGATTCACTCGAAGAAATTCAAGCAGAAATTAATTCATCAAAACCAGATTTTGCATCTGAAATAAACAAGTTTATTAAGCATATTGAATCACAGGCTGATATTGTACCAATTGTAATGAGTTTAATCAGTTTGAAACTAGTTCAAGAATCTCGCCATGTTGAACAATATATAAAAGATAGTGGGATCATAGAAAAAAAGAAAGACGAAAGTACTGATGGTGACGAGCCTAAACAAAGTAAACTTTTAGTACCATCAGATAAGTTCAAAGGATTTATTGAGCTGACTGAAAAGGTTGATAAAACAGGGCTAGCATATCAATTACTTCCAATAAACTTTGTTGTATCCTTTGTCAGTCAATATGATGCATATCTTGGTGGTTTAATTAGAACTATGTTTTTTGCGAAACCAGAACTTTTGAATGGTTCTGAAAAGAATATTCTTTTTAGTGAATTAATGAAATTTGCTTCAATTGAAGATGCTAAAGAATTTTTGATTGAAAAGGAAGTTGAATCAGTACTCAGAGAAAGCCATTTAAAACAATTTAAATGGCTTGAAAACAAATTAGGAATAACACTAAGAAAAGACTTGCCTAGTTTTAGTGACTTTATTGAAATCACAGAGAGACGGAATCTTTTTGTTCATTGCAATGGCGTTGTCTCGAGACAATACATTGATGTTTGCCGAGAAAATGAGGTGAAAAATATCGATGAGATTAAAGTTGGTGAACAATTAAGTGCAAAACCAGAATATTTTAATAAATGTTACCAGATACTATTCGAAATCGGAGTAAAACTCGGACAAGTTACATGGAGAAAATTGATTCCTGATGAAATAGAAAAGGCTGATGCCCATTTAAATAATGTTTGTTATCAGTTATTAATTAAAGGCCATAATCGACTAGCATTAAAATTATTGACATTTGCAACCGACACTATAAAAAAACATGCTGATCAAGAAATGGTCTGTATTTTCACAATAAACAAAGCACTTGCACATTACCTATCAAATAAAAAAGAAGAATGTAAGAAAGTTCTCGAAAAGCATGATTGGTCGGCAACTAATGACAAATACAAACTAGCAATAGCAGTATTAAAAGAAGAATCAGAAGACGCAATTAAATTGATGAAATCAATTGGATCCACAAGTAAAGATGTTACAAAAGATGCTTATAGAGAATGGCCATTGTTTCGGGAATTTAGAAAAACGGATACTTTTAAAACGGCATATGTGGAGATTTTTGAGGAAGAATTTATTTATGTTGAACCCAAGCCAAAGAATCTAGAGGATATTGTTAGTGAAATGCAACAATTAAAGAAAGAAGCGTTAGAGGTCAGGGAAAAAGAAAATACAGCACCTAATGGTGATTCAGAATAAGTTATAGTATTTATGTAAATTAAACTCTCGGAAAACATACTTCCATGCTCAAACTCCTCCCCTTCTTGTTCATCGCGCTTGCAGCTGCAGGTTGTCTCGAAAATGCCCCAAACGAAGAATCCGCTCCGGCGGTTCATTCCGAGTCGGTAACGGAATCACAGAAAACAACCGCGCTGAAGTTTATCAACGGATATGTGGAAAATGCCAACTTGATGAGAAAGGCGCTTGAAAGACGGGAATGGGCAGATCAAAATCCACTGGCTTCAGAACATTTTAAGCGAACGCTGAATCAACTGATCGGTGATGCGGAGAAAGCAGACCCCGAGCTGGGACTGGATTTCGACCCGATCCTGGATGCACAGGATTATCCCGACGAAGGATTTAAAGTGGAAGAAGCAGACGAAGAAACCGGATATGTGACGGTAGCCGGCAAAAAATGGACCGGTTTCAAGGTGAAAATGAAACTCGTACGGGCCGGACAACAATGGCTCGTGGATGGTTGCGGCGTGATCAACATTCCCGAAGAAGAACAGATCAAAAGGTAGTATTGATCCGAATTGAATGATGAAGGCTAATAAATCGCTCCGGACAACACTCATCGTGGGGATCAGTTTCCTGGTCTACTATGTCTTGTTTCACTATTTCGGAACCATCAAAACAATTCTGGATGCCTACACCCGGCAGGGATTGACGAGCTATATCATCACCTATTTACTGATCGGTCTTCCGATTTTTGCAGGAACCTACCTGATCTGTAAACGGGAAAACGTGTTTGCGGATCTGGGAATGTCCGGGAACTTATTTACCGGAATCGGTGTGAGTGCCTTGTTCACGCTTCCCCTGTTTATCGGCGGGTTACTCTTCTTTGATTTCAACACGAAAATAGAAACAGAAAATCTCATTGCGGGAACACTCATTGCCGGGTTGATGGAAGAATGGTACTTCCGGGGATTCTTCTTCGGAATGCTGTTCCGGCATACGCGCATCGGGTTCATCCCGGCTATCTTCTTCGGGGCAGTGATTTTTGCTTTCGGACATCTCTACCAGGGTTCTGGCTTTTTGGAGCTCACAGGAATTTTTACAGTCACTTTTTTAGGAGCAGTTTTCTTCGCCTGGCTCTTTGCCGAATGGAAGTACAACCTGTGGGTTCCGGTTTTCACGCACACCTTCATGAACCTGTCGTGGGCATTGTTTGATGTCGATGCAACGGCACTCGGAGGATTGAAATCAAACATTTTCAGGCTGTTGACCATTTTTCTGGCGGTCGGGTTCACCCTGATCTATAAAAAGCGGAAAAATCAGCCTTTGGAGGTCAACCGGCATACCTTACTCCTGAAGAGGAATGAAGTGACCGGGTCTTGAAGAGAATCGCTGCAAACTACCTAATAACATTGAAACGGGCAAAAACGAAATGAGGAGATTTAAACCACCGAATAAACGATTCCTTCGATGGTTTGTTGTATCTATTCAAAATCAATAACTTCCGGATTTTACTAAAATCGTATTCCCGTAAAGCATAAGGATCAGTACAAAAACACGTTTCAGTATCACAAGCAAGGTAGCTCCTGAATTATTCGATAACCACTACCGAAGAGCTTGATTTTCCAAGTTCATCGGTACAACGAATGAAGTATGTTCCGTGACTTACTGAACGACAATCCACATTCACTCCACCATCCAGTTTATCAAAAGGCATGCATTGTACCCGGCCAACCGGATCAATTAATTCCACAGAAGTAATTTCAAGATGTCCCGTTTGATGCACAAAAGCAAAAGCTTTCGTAGGATTTGGTGAAACAATATACTTATCAGACATCGAGTATTTAACAGAACGGATGGAACTATATTGAGTCTTTCCATCCTTATCCACCTGCATCAACCGGTAATAATTAATTCCCTCAGCAGGTGACTGATCTGTAAAACTATAATTATGCACATCCGAACTGGTTCCTGCTCCTTCTATCAAACCAAGCGTTTCCCAGACGATGCAGTCGCCCGAATGCTGTATCGCAAAATAATCATTATTTGTTTCCGTTTCGGTAGTCCAGGCGAGACGAACTGCTTCTCCTGCTACCTCCGCATCCCACGCAGTATAACCAACCGGTAAGACGATGGCGCAATTGGTCGTTGCAGTTCCTCCCCCATTCGTAACACTGATATTTTGAACCGTATTGGCGTAATTGGTGACCAGCAACACATAAACTTGTCCTGCAACAACTCCTGCAATATTTACCTGCTCGGTAGCAGATGTCGAATAAGAACAATCCAATGGTGCTCCATACGTATTACAAGCCGATGTCCCTGCTGAAACCGATGCGAAAGGCCCCCAAATGGCAAAATCTACGTCCGAACCAGCTGTAATATCTACCGTAAGGGTTCCGGGAGTAGCAATCTGCAAATAATACCAGCTTGGATTTGGCGACGTGGACAAACAGCCATAATTATTCCCGGGATTCACAGTACTTGCCGGGCTTCCTCCCGTATTTGCCGTAAAACTAATTGGGGATCCGGAGCAAATCGGTGTTTGAACAGAACAGGTTGTATTACCTACCGGTGGAGCTAAAGCAGTGACACACAGACTGAAAGTTCCTGTTCCGCCTCCATATTGCCAGAAACGGATCAGGTAAGTCGCACCGGGAGTCAGGCTCGATGCACTGATTTGTGGCATCGTACTACCTGAAAAATCGTCATTACAACTAATCTGCGTAAAACTTCCACAAGACCCTGAATATAAAGCCATTACTCCATCCGTGATAGATCCTGCCTGTGTATTAATCTGAACCGATCCGGAAGACGGAGCAGTAAATTGGTACCAAACATCCGGCCCCATGGAACCGCAGGAAGGTGTTCCCCCGTTCGCAGCATTGGTTTGAGCAGTAGCTCCAACCGTAGTCCCCGAAGTATAGGAACAGGTTGAACTGACTGTAATGGAAGGAGCTGATATTGAACCCCCTGAACATGGCGTATTCGACTGACCGAATACGCCTTTCTGAAAAATCAGAATGCAGGATATCAGAACAAGTAATTTTCCTGTTTTCATAAGTTGTAGCATGAAATAAATATTAATACAAGTAGTTCGTTATATCCTGAACGGTTAGGTATTCACCGATCAATATGAGGGCATTTTCGGATTGGTACAGGTTTTTACGTTCTTCCGGCATCGTTTGAAACTCAGACCTTCTGATAATTTTAACATCCTGATGAAAAGCCAGCCAATTTTTAATCAGTTGCACATCCTCGTCTTTGAGTTCTGAATTCATGGAAACAGCCTCCGCTTTTTCGAGTCCATCAAATGCTATCAGGTCCTCAAACAGGAGCTTATCTTTGTAAACCACCACACGATCCTGTAACTTGGATTTGAAATCAGAACTTAGTTGACTATAATTTGCTTCGGAGAAAATGTAAACGGAGGGATGCCCGGATACCCATTCTAAAATACGTGAATCCTGCTGAGTAAAAGCATGATCATAAAAAAGAAAACAAAAGACACTGGAGAGGAGCGTATACTTCATCATTTGCATAAGTTAAATTTGTAGTATTGAAAATTTGTAAAAACAAAACGAAATAGTTTCCTCTGATTGAGGATTTAGTACAATTTATTTTTCAAAGTTTATTATAAGATTATCATTACACTTTTACCATCTCTTTTTTAGATGCACTTAAAATCTTATTTTCAGTTACAACTCAAATCCAAACTTCAACTAACTTTGTAAGATGAAACACAAAAAAGCAGCGTCTGAAAAATACAAATCATGCTTTTCAAAAAGAAAATGAGATGAAAAGGTTCAAAAATTGAGGTAACGGCAATTTACATGAAACGAAAAAATCAAATCAACCGAATTCTCTTACAAAACACCCAGAAATAAATGCAAGAAGAACTTCATCCCTGGAATTGGTTTGCACCCGAGAACAGCAAAACGATGATCATCGGCACGTTTCCAACTGCCAGGAAAAACTGGTCTTTCGACTTTTTCTACCCGAACAAAGCCAACCTGTTCTGGAAGGTCATTGCTGAAATCCTGGGAACGGAATTGCAATTCATGACCGGAAATCCGGCAACAGAAGAACGAAAAATTCTCCTGCGAAACCTCCGGCTGGCGGTAACAGATATGGGAAAACAGATTATCCGGCACGCAAACAGTTCGTTGGATGAAAATCTCACCGTGCTCGAATACATGGATATTTTCCAAATCCTGGATGAAAACCCGACGATCGAAAAACTCATTTTCACCAGTAGTTCGGGAAAAGTAAGCGCAGCCAAATGGTTTACGGAATTTTTAACTCAAAAAGGAATCCGTTTTCGTTTTCCTGCCGGAAAGAAACCCATCCGCAGTGAAATGGAATACCGGGGAAAAATCGTTCAGCTGGTGATCCTCTACTCACCCTCTCCAAGGGCTGCAAACCGGATTTCGTTTGAAAACCTGGTAGAATTGTACCGGCAGGAAATCCTGAAAGAATCTTCGCATGGTAAATCCTCAAAATAATCATATGATGAAACTGATTTTCCTCCTGATTCCGATTTCCCTTACATTCTTTTCCTGTTCGGATTCTTCTTCCACAAAAGTTACGGAAGCGGACAACATCACTGAGAAGAAGACGACTTCCGTTACGGAAATTCCGCGTACCGATTCGATCTTAAAAGTACACACCAGTTCTTCCTACATCTATCCCATTGATCAAACTTCAGATGATGCCTCCCTGAAGCGCTTCGTTTCCAGGTTAAGGCAATGTGTGGAGCGCAAAAATCTTCCGGAATTCATTTCCTGTCTCGACACCGGAATCGTTGTTAGTTATGGCGGTGGCATGCACGGAATCCCAACCTTTCTGGATGAATGGAAACTCAATAAACAAGCTGAGAAATCGGCTCTTTGGTCGAAAATGAACTTGTTTCTCGATTTGGGAGGAGCCTGGAAAGATCACCAAAAAACGGAGTTTTGTTTTCCTTATCCGCAATCAGATATCCTGTTTGAACACATCGATCAGGATCTTGACTGGTATCGAACGGCAGTGTGTATTTCTCCCCAAACGATTGTTTACGAAAAGGCGGCAACGAATTCTAAAAAAACGGCCTTACTTTCTTACGAAGTCCTTGAAATCATGGAACGGGGCGATCATTTTATCCAAATCCGAACACTCGACAAACAGGTTTCCGGGTTCGTTAAAACAGAGCAGCTCATTTTGAGCGCAGATGCTTATCCTATTCTCCAAAAGGTGGATGGAGCATGGAAAATCGTTAGTTTTGCTCCTTTCGACTAAACCTGTATGAAAAAATTCAAGCAACAATTCGTCCACATCACTACCTGGATCGCTTTCGGACTGGCGTTTTTGGGGTATCTGATGATTCGCGGTGCTGCACGGCATTTTGATAATTTTGTCAGCTACATCATGCTGGCGGCCGGAATCGGTTTCATCCTGTTTTTTGCCGTGATGTTGTTGATCCTGATCCGGATGTCGAAAAAAACCGTTGCGGAAGAAACCATTAATCAGTTGCAAGACATGTACGACCTCGTAAATCAGGGGATTCAAATCCCGGTAAACCTGGAACAAGTGGCGATCAAAAGCAATCAGTGGACAGAAACGGAGTTTATCCCTACCAATCATTACGACATCGAGTTGAAAAAAGAACACATTCAAAGCATCCTCGAATTCGAAGCAGAATTCAATGGCGGCAAACACCTTTTTCGTATGCCTTCTGAACTCGCCCCAAAAAGCCTGGAAATGTATTTTGCCATGAAGCAATCAACTATTTTGTATGTCGATCCGGCAAACCCGGCCCGTTTTTACCTCGATTTGAGTTTTATCCCTTAGAATCATGAGCAGAAGAAATCCAAAGCGTAAACGAAAACGCGGACACACGCACAAGCCCAAACGCAAACCGAACAGGAAGAAACAAACGGGCTTATCCATTGGTCTAATCGGTTTCCTTCTCCTGTTGATCTGGGAAGTGGATTTGTACCGGGAAACATTCATTTCCTTGTGGACAGCGCTCGTCATTTACATTGGTGGAGGCTCCATTGCATTTTTTCTACTCCGAAACCGGATGCGGAACTATAAGCGTCGCGTAGAAACTTACGGAATTTGGTGGACGACACTTGCCGGGATTTTCTTCTCCGGTGGTGTGGTGCTGACACTTGTTATGACTCTGAATTATTACATTCCGCTGGAAAAGAAACCGGAAACGATCTTCCTGAAAGTCATCAAAACCGGGCGATTCGGGGGACGTGGATCGAAAGATCCGTATGTCATCGTGGATTATAACGGATTTGAAAAGCAGCTGGTTTTCGATTACTCAACAGACGTGATAAACAGTAAGTTGGTCAAAGTTTCTTTACGCAAGGGAATTTTTGGTTTCCGGACAGTTCGAAGTGCAAGCCTTATCTATTCATACGATGCAGATGAGAAACGCGCATCTCAGCAAATTCTCAACCAGGCGCGGAAATATGAATTACAAGGTAATATCCCGAAAGCCATTGAACGCTACCAACGAGCAGTACGATTCAATCCTTCCGACAGTTTGACCAAAACCCATGTGATGAAACTGAACCGTTCGCTGACATTCCCCGCCAACTAAATGCATCCCAAAAACAGGGAGAAAGTTCACAGATGCTGCACCGGGAAACGCCGGAAAACCGTATCTTAACGCTTCGAATCAAGAACATCATGCAGATCCAATCACACAAGGTAAACAACATACAAATTGCAGAAATCCTTTCGGAGGAAATCATCATCCGGAACGCGGAAGACGGTCTGGATTTACTCGGAAACGTCTATTACCAGGGATTTGACCGGATGATTGTGTACAGTAAAAACATCACTCCCGACTTTTTCGATCTCAAAAACGGAATAGCCGGCGAAATCCTCCAGAAATTTTCCAATTACCGCGTCCGGCTGGCAATTGTAGGCGATTTCAGTTCCTACACCTCCAAAAGCATCACGGACTTCATCTTCGAAAGTAACAAGGGAAAACACGTGAACTTTTTAAGTTCTCCGGAGGAAGCTTTGGAGAGATTATCCATCCATTAATTCCAATCGAAAAATCAGGAAGATGCTAGCCAACGTACGAAAAGATTACATCCTGAAAACCGAACGTCTGACCATCAGGCCGGTTTCCGGATCGGACATCGACCATGTTCATCAACTACAGACACTGCCTGAAATTACACGCTTCAATACGGCTGATATTCCGCAAAACCAACAGGAAACAGAAAGGATTTTGACCTCCTGGTTATTAAGTCCACGGAACCTCGTCTTCGCATTGGAAACAAGCGATCACCAAACGTTCGTCGGTTTAATCGCTATCAACCTGGGAAGAGAAAAATACCGGAATGCTGAAATCTGGTTCAAGATTTACCAGCAATTCTGGAACCAGGGTTTTACCACCGAAGCGGTTAAACGCATCATCCGTTTTGGTTTCGAGGAACTCGATCTTCACCGGATTGAAGCCGGGTGCGCCGTTGAAAACACCGGTTCTTTTCGCGTATTGGAAAAAGCAGGAATGCTCCGGGAAGCACATACCAGGCAGCTTTTACCGCTTCAATCAGGCTGGTCTGACAATTACGGATATGCCATTTTAGCATCGGACAAGTGGTCTGAATGATTCAAAAACACGAAAAAAATACCATGAACATCGTTATCACACGCCCAATTATGCCCTTCGGGATGGAACGTCTGCGGGAAGCCGGACTGGAAATAACGGTTTGGGAAGAAAACCGGAATCTGACACCCGCGGAATTGATCGAAAAATGCCAATCTGCAGACGGACTGCTGAATGCCGGGATCAATCAATTGAACCGGGAGCTGATGGAAGCCTGCCCGAACCTGAAAGTCATTTCGCTGCATTCTGTCGGGTATGATCATGTGGATTTGACAGCCGCAAAAGAATTGGGAATCCGGATCGGAAACACACCGGGAGTTTTAACCGATGCTACTGCAGATACAGCTTTCCTGTTAATCCAGGCGACGGCCCGCAATGCTTTTTACCTGGGAAGACAGATTCGTGAAGCTAACTGGAAAGCCAGCCAGGAAAGCGAGCAATTCGGAATCGAGCTCCGCGGAAAAACACTCGGAATCTTTGGACTCGGAAGCATTGGTTTTGCTTTGGCAAAACGCTGCAGGGATGCATTCGGGATGCACATCATTTACCACAATCGCGGAACGAATGAAAAGGCCGAACGCGAACTCGGGGCGAAACGTGTGTCTTTCGAACAACTGCTTGCACAAAGTGATGTTCTTTCGGTTCATTCCAACCTGACTCCGGAAAATGCCGGCATGTTCAACCGATCGGCTTTTGAACAAATGAAGCATTCAGCCATTTTCATCAATACCGCCCGCGGAGGTTTTCACAACGAAACGGATTTGATAGATGCCCTCGAAAACAAGATCATTTGGGGAGTCGGACTGGATGTAACCAATCCGGAGCCGATGCTGGCAGATAATCCGCTGCTGAACATGCCGCGCGTTTGTGTATTGCCGCATATCGGTTCAGCCACTCTGGAAACACGTACTGCCATGCTCAACCTGGCAATCGATAATCTCCTTTCGGGATTGAACGACGAACCGATGAAAGCAGAAGTCCTCATTTAATCTGATCCCGCCATGTCATTCATTCCGACGTATCAATTCATCGTTCCATTTCCGGCCGTTTTTGACCTCTCAGAAAAACAGCCCCGGGAGTTTACCAACAACCTGAAGTCCGAATTGGAGAGAATCATTCCCGAAGCAGGTTCCAGTGCAGCCAATCATTACAACAAGCGGGAATTCAAATTGATTCCAGTGCTTTACGAAGAGCAGATTATTGCAATGAACAGCAAAAAATTATCCCATGAATCTTAATCCAAATTGGCAATTCGTAATATTGCGAATTGCCAATTTTCAAATTCATCTATGAACCGAATCTTATCTGTTTTTCTCCTTTCCAGCCTGCTGTTTTCCTGTTCGGAATCTGGCACAAACAGGCATCTGCCGGAGCAAGGTATATCGAAAAAAAACGAATCCGCTCAGTTGGAATACGCCGAATTTCATCCGGACACCATCCCCAAGTTGGGGATCAAAGGATTTTATACCGCCGATGCTTATCAACTCGGTTCACTTGCCGTTTTAACCGGATATTACGAATATCCGGACGGGAAAATGGTGCCACCCAATACGGAAGACAACTTCGGAATGCGCTTACTGGGAGTGGACAAACAACATCAAATCCGCTTTCAATCCAATGGTTCGGGCGATGTTTACCTGTTTGAACCACATTTTTACCGGAATCCTCAAAGTGAGAAAGTCTATATTCTTTGCCAGGAGGCATTTGAATATTACTGCGGAGCAAGTGTGTTTTTGTTCGAGAATGACAAGATTCGATCCTTGGGCATCATAGATCTTTCAGGAAAAGACCTGGAAACGAAGCTCACAGACATCGTACAAATTAACGAATCCGGTGGTAAAACAATCTTTTCGTTCAACGGTGATTCACTGACGTTCAATCCTGGCGGAGAAAACGAAGCCGTTATCCCAAACCGGAACATTCGTTACATTTACACGAATCAAAAACTACATTTGATCCGATAACCCAATCAATTGAATTCATGATCCTGGCATTTGACACCTTCTATTTCGACAATCAGGCAAAAACAGTGTGCGTTACGTTCAACGACTGGAATTCCAGTTTGCAATTCGACGTGTTTTCGGAAACGATCAAACATAGCGCGGCATATACTCCGGGCGAATTCTACAAACGGGAACTTCCGTGCATTCTAAGTTTGCTGAAAGCGATGAACCCGGAACAAATAGAAGCAATTATCATTGATGGTTTTGTATTCCTCGACGATGATTACAAACTGGGATTAGGCGGGCATCTGTATAACCATTTGGAACAAAAAATCCCGGTGATCGGTGTGGCGAAAACCAATTTTGCAAGCATCGACCAACTCAAACGTCCTTTGCTGCGCGGAAAAAGTGCCAATCCGCTTTATATTACAGCTATTGGAATCGATGTGGATGAAGCGCTTGAAAAAATCCGCAACCTGGACGGAGAGTTTCGCATCCCGACAATTCTAAAAACACTGGATGGGCTAACAAAAGCGTGAAAAAGCGAAGGAAATGAATTCCCGGTTATCGGTCGAAGTTTACAAATACAAAAAACCTTACTCTCTGTTATTTGTTTTACACAAGAATTGCAACACACTTTTATCTCCCGCAGACTAATTGGTTAATGTGTTATATTACAACCGGGGATGTTTTCAAGTAATGCTCCTTCGCGTTCTTTATGCCTTTGCGGTTGATTTAAGTCCAGGAGCCTATATTCCCGCATCATTTCCATCAAAAACTCATCCCAAACTCCCCTATTCACATTTCTTCCGGTGAAATATTCATTCCATTCACTTCCGCTTCAGCACTTTTATTAATTTTCCGGCATACCCGATAAATGACTAAACCATGAGACGAACCTTGCTGTTGCTTGTCCTGCTGTTTTCGCTGGGCACCTGTTTCGGACAACAAAGCCACTTTTCTGACCTCGATGAAGCACTGAAGCATCCATTGGACGTTAAAAGCCTGTACCTGGGGAATCAAACCAAATACAGCCATTCCAAAGAATTACCGGGAGACCTCCAAAAATGTGTCAACCTGAACAAAATCAGTTTTGGCTGGCACAAAGATTTCGATCTACCCAAGTTGTTTACGCTGCTTTCAAAACTACCCCAACTCGATTCCCTTGAGCTATATGCCTGCAATCTGACAGAAGTTCCAAAAGAAATCCGTTTGCTCCCACAGTTGAAATACCTCAAACTGGAACTAAATGACATCTACCAGGTTTCGCCCGAAATCAAACAACTCCAGCAGTTGGAATACCTGGATTTGTCATCCAATAAGATCACAGCGCTTCCAAAAGAAATCGGAGAGCTGAAAGCCTTGAAAACACTGCTGATCTCCAGTAATAAACTGACAGAACTACCCACTACAATCGGTTCATTGAAAGCGCTTGAAAAACTCAACCTGCACTACAACTACTTAACAAGCCTTCCGGAAGAGATCGGCAATTTGGCACAACTGCGCGACTTAAGTATCGGCGGAAACATATTTCAATCTTTTCCCCAATCACTGGAAAAACTGAACCTGGACGAATTTCATTTCGGCGGTTACAACAGCGCATTTCCCTACGCTATTTTCAGGATTACTTCGTTGAAAGAACTGGGATTATACGAAACGCAGCTGGAACGTTTTCCGGAAGACATTGTCCGCATGCAGCAGTTGAAAACACTTTATCTCAGAGACCTGAAAGGATTCGACATCCCTGGTGGAATAGAAAAATTAAGTCGCCTGGAAAAACTGGAAGACTTAACGATTTCATCCGGACGTTTTGGCTCGGTGGAAAATGGAATTTCGGGGTTAAAGCACCTCCGGACACTCAAAGTCCTCGGATCACTAGCAGATTCTTCTTACCGGGTTATGCGCGAAATTGCCAAACTGTCGCAGTTGCAAAGTCTTTCTTATGACTACTATAACGACACATTCCTGCCCGGCGAAATCGGAAACCTGGCGGAGCTTCGTTTCCTTGAAATCAATAAATCACGCATCCAGGAATTACCGAAAGAGATCGGAAAACTAAAAAATCTGCAAACACTTGCATTATCGACCAACTGGTCGCAATCCATTGAATTTCCGGACGAACTCGTCGCGCTGACGCAGCTTGAAAACCTGGATTGCTACTGGTGCAGAACCAAAAAGATTCCGGAACACATCGGAAACCTCACCAACCTGAAAAAACTGAGCTTATGGGGCAGTAGCCTGGAACAGCTTCCGCGAAGCATTGGTCAGTTACAGAACCTTCGGGAATTGTACCTTTCCAGCAATGACCTGAAGGATTTACCGGTGGAACTTTTCCAGCTGCAAGCATTAAATGTCCTGAGCCTGGAAGCTAACAACCTGGTACAAATTGATCCGGCTATCAAAAACCTGATTCATTTAAGAGCACTGGATTTGTCGGATAATACCGGTTTGACTGCACTCCCCGAAAGCATTGTCCATCTGACTGAACTGAAAAGCCTGTACCTGGACAATACGCAGATTACCAAACTTCCCGAAACACTCAAAGACAGTCCTTCCCTGGAAGATCTCCGGATTTGTAAAACGCTGGTTGATCATCCGGAGAAATTGAAAAAGGCATTCGGAGAGAAATTGACCTGGAGCTGGGATTGCAGAACGTTGGAAAGAACACTGGTTAACTTTGAGGAGAAGTATGGAACGGAAAAGACAAAATGGGTAGACCAAAAAGACACCGTTTTCTTTTATTACAACTATTTCTACAACGAACCGGGAGTCATTGACGAAGAATATACCAAAGAGGTCCGCATCGCTATTCCAAAAAGTGTGCTTGCGGCACAAAAACAATTCACATTGCCCCTTAACGAAATCACTGCAAGTGCATCCTACGCAAGCATCTGGACATTTGACCAACCCTACAAACCGCTTGAGGGAACCATCGAAATTCTTGAATACTCCAAAAACAAAGCAGTACTGGTCATTAATCTATCCGGCAAATTCTACCAAGATGAAGAACCGCAAAAAGTGCTTGCAAAAAAAGTGGTTTACAAGAGGTAGCGATTGTGTATTTTTATAACTTCTATCTGAATTCCGTCATGATGAAAATGCGCCTGTTCCCGATCTTGTTTTTGTTCCTTCTTTCTCATTCGGCCTGCACGAACAAGAAAACCATCTTACTGGGTGATTTAATGGAGGCCGATGCCATTGAACAAGTTCGCATGAGTAACAATTCAGGGACTTTTTACCTGGATGGAAAACAATTGAAAACGTTTAAGGAAGCGATCAAAACCTTTCCGTACGAACCTGGATTTGCTGCGAAAGTCGGAGCCATTCAGATAGAACTGACCATTCGCGGAAAAACCTGCTCCATGAGTTCGGCTACACATGGAAATTATGTGGAAGTTGCCCGCTGCAACATCACCAAAAACGATCATTTAATCCAATCGGGGGAACTGTATTTCCAAACAGACGGGTTCAACTTTGATAATTTTCAACCGGCAAATTAATGGGGTAATTTTTAGCCCTCAAATTTCGCAGATCCCGCAATACATACTATGTGGTTTTAAGTGCAAGTAGCTAAATGCATCATCTGCGGAATCGCTCAACTGAATTCACGGCGAAGTATACATGATTTGTGGAACACACACAAGAGATCGCATTTGCTGTAACTTCTTCGGAACAATATCCTTATTTTCACCAGGTAGTTCTTCAAACAAAACACATGAAAACGCTCTTCATTCCCATAGTACTCAGCTATTTTTCGTTACTGGCAGCTGTTTCCTTTGCACAAAGACCCGATACCATGCAGCTTACCAAGCAGTTGTCTGTACTGAACGGAAAAGCCATTTTCTCCTTTCCGACAAAGGCAAACAACATTCAGCGGGAAGTGGATATCATGTCGGCAGACCGCAATGCCAATGAAGAAACGCGGATTATTCTCGATATCAACGATATGCGGCTCGTTTTCTTTGTACAGGAATTATTTGCTCTCAGCGAAGACCACTTATTTGAAAAAATTGCAGCGGACAACCAAAAAGACGGACTCGTTTCACGCGTACTTACCGATCGGAACAACCTGTATTCGGTTCTTTCAACACCCACTTCACTGGACTCGACTCAGGATGCCATTTTACTGAACAGTTTGATCGTAAAAACTCCGGACAATACGCTGTTTCGCGTGTATGCCCTGATCAATCCTGCCGCGTTTAAGTGGAAAGACCAGTTTCAGAAACTCAGCGAGAACGTATTTCAAACACTGGCTCCGGGAATCCGGCAGATCAACCTGAATGCCCATACGGAAGATCATCCCATTTTCGGAACAGACAAACAATTCCATTTTCAACTGCCGGAAAATTATGTGGTAACCATCGACCAGAAATACGATTTCCAGGTTTTCAAAATCCAGAAATACCGTCCGTATTCCGATACCAACTGGACGAATATTACGCTCTATAACGGACACCATCCTTACGCCAACTACCGCGATTACGGATTCCGGGAAAGTGACATGCAGAAACGGGCCGGGCTATTTCTCGGAAAACCGGTTAACTGGTTCTTTTTCTATATTCCCGAAGAACATTTCTACTGTAAAGAACAAATCATTTCGTGCAACGAGCTGGAAGAAGGCCTATTGGTTCACATCGCACAGACAAGCAACCAGGAAAGCAGCCTGAACGAACTCGAACAGCTGATCGAACAAATCACGCTTCTCAGTAAGTAAATCAACTCTTTAGTACGCTGTTCAAGCGAATTTAAGCAAGCAGAAAAATTCAATGGGCCCAAAAGGTTAAAACTCAATATTAAACTATTGAACTATTCAGAATAGCACCAAACATCTTTTAACAAAGAGATTTCTCCTCAAAAAGAGTTGAGATTCATTTTTGTTGTAATTTTGTAAGGTAAACTAACAAGTTAACTTTCATAAATGAATACAACTGAATTAGCTTCTGCACTGCGCATCGCGATTACAACCCTGCACAAAGGCCTGAGAAAAGAACTGGCGGAATCGACAGGTTATTCCACTACCGAACTGCAAACCATCGGCTTGGTACTAAAAAGTTCGGGGATTCTTCCCACGGAGCTGGCACGAATTACCCGGATTACGACGCAATCCATGTCGCAAATTCTTTCCAAACTGGAAAAACAGGGTATTATCAGCAAAGTGCCTTCGCAAACAGACAAGCGGAAAGTATGGATCTACATCACCCCGTTCGGAGAAGAAATGGTACAAAAAACCCGTCACGAACGCGATCTGTGGCTGATCCAGGCGTTTGAAAAATCATTGGACGAAGCAGACCTCGAATCGCTGAAAAAGGCAATTCCTGCTTTGCAAAAACTAGCAAACTTCAATTAATACATACACTATGGAATGGTATCACTATGTCAGCGGATTCTGGTCTGCATTGTTCCTGGTCAACTCGGTTCCGCACTATGCGGCGGGAATCCAGGGAAACAAGTTTCCTACACCTTTTTCCAATCCGTCCGGAAAAGGACTGTCTTCACCGGTATTGAATGTGATCTGGGGATTGATCAACATGCTGATCGGTGCGGTTTTATTCAAATGTGCTCACCTGTCAGCCGACAACTGGCTTTCTCTTGCCATTTTCTTCGGGGCAGTGTGCCTGGGGAGTATTTTTCTCGGAAGTCATTTCAAACACAAACACCACGAATAACCTCTTTCCGGCATGAAATCTCTTCGACAAATCAGCATGTTTCGTTCGTTCCAAAACCGGAACTACCGCATTTTCTTTGCCGGTCAGTCCGTTTCCCAAATCGGGACCTGGATGCAGCGAACCGCCATCAGCTGGCTGGTTTACAGTCAAACCCACTCCACCTTCATGCTTGGACTGACGATTTTTGCATCGCTTTTTCCGTCCTTCCTCTTATCCGTTTTCGGCGGCGTTGTTTCAGACCGCTTCAACCGGCACAAAGTACTTTTTATTACGCAGGGAGCTTCCATGATCCAGTCGCTCGTCCTCACCATCCTGGTTTTAACCGATCATTATTCGATCTGGATGGTCATCGTGCTGACAACTTTCCTGGGAATCATCAATGCCTTTGATGTTCCCGCACGTCAGCCTTTGGTAAACGACCTGGTGAAAGACAAGGAAGAACTTCCGAATGCCATTGCGCTGAATTCCGCGATGGTGAATTTGGCCCGCTTACTCGGTCCGGCACTTTCAGGCATTACGCTGGAATTTTGGGGCGCAGGAATCTGTTTCCTGATCAATACAATCAGTTTTGCAGCCGTATTGATTTCCCTGTTCCTGTTGAAATTACCGGAATACAAACCGAAAACCGAGAAAAAGAAAGTGGTTGCCGAGTTGGTAGAAGGATTCAATTACCTGAAAAACCATCCCACGCTCAGTGTCATTCTGTTGTTACTGATCAGCATGAGTTTATTTGTGATGCCGTATGATACGCTGATTCCTGTTTTTGCCAAAATCACGTTCCATGGAAATGCAAGTACCTTTGGACTTATCAGCAGTTTTATCGGTTTCGGCGCTATTTGCTCGACACTTTTCCTCGCTTCGCTAAAACCCGGAACTGACCTGAAATACATCCTGCTGATCAATACCTTTGTATTGGGCTTCGGACTGATTTGCTTCTCACATATCACCTATTTTCCGGTTGCAATGATCTTCGCGATCATGGCTGGATTTGGCGGTATGACACAAACCACCATCTGTATTACACTGATCCAGGTACATTCCGATGCAGTGATGCGCGGACGGATTATTAGTTTCCTGGCAATGGCCATTTTCGGAATGCTGCCGCTGGGAAGTTTGCTCGTCGGTGCCGCTTCTCAAAGAATTGGTCCGGCCAACACTATTTTGGTTCAGGGATTCATTGCCCTGCTGATCGGCGTGATTTTTTCCAATAACCTGCGTGCCGATAAATTGAAAAAGAAAGACAAACAAGTCTTGGAAACGGTCGAAGACCAACTCATTGAAACCCTTTAAAACAAGATAATCCTCATGGAAAACACTTCTCTTCAATCCGCGTTGCTGGTCATGGACTTTCAACCGGCCATTCTGAGCCGATACCCGGAAACTACCGCTATCATTCCGAATGTACTGAAAGCAATTGACCATGCGCGTGAACAACAACTCCCGGTCTTTTACATCCGCGTTGGTTTTCGTGCCGGAGCACCGGAAATCAACCCGATCAATAAAATGTTCGGTGCTTCAAAACACTTGTATGCGAATGTAAACCCGGAAGATTTCATGCGCCTGACTCCGGAACTCCATCCGCGTGAAGACGAATGGATCATCACCAAACGACGCATCAGCGCTTTTGCAGGAAACGACCTGGAAATGCTGTTCAGGGCCCAGCATATTCAACACCTCATTTTGGCGGGAGTTTCAACCAGCGGTGTGGTTTTATCTACCGTACGGGAAGCTGCGGACAAGGATTACAAGCTCACGGTGCTGTCAGATTGCTGTTTTGATGGCGATCCGGAAGTTCACTCCGTATTGCTCAACAAAGTATTTCCACGCCAGGCCGACGTACTCACATGCAGCGAATGGATCGGGAAATAAATCCCGAAAACCGAAATACGTATCAAATTACTCCCGGACAGCATACTGAAACACTCACATGCTGTCCGTTCTTTTTGTCCTTGTTTTGAGCCACCAATCCCAATATCCGGGAAGTTATTACTGCAAGTTTCTTACATTTACCTGAAACAAACAGATCTTAACTATGAAAAAAATCTTTACCCTTTTACTGACGACTTCCTGCCTTACGACCGCCATTGCACAGACCAAAGAAAAGAAGCCGGATTATGCCAAACGGCTTGCCGGAATTGAGAAAGAGCTGGAAAAAGTGCTGGCTGATCAGAAAGCTGCCGGCTTTTCCGTCGCTGTTGTCTACAAAGACCAGATTTTGTTAAACAAGGGATTTGGTTACCGCGATCTTGCAAACAAGAAACCAGTAACTCCCCATACGCTTTTTGCGATCGGTTCGTCGAGTAAAGCATTTACTGCTGCCATTCTCGGGCAATTGGAAAAAGAAGGCAAGTTAAAACTGGATGACCTGGCAACCAAACATTTGCCACAACTCAGCTTCAAATACGATTACATGAACACCGGGATCACAATCCGCGATATGATGTGCCACCGAACCGGGCTTTCCCGTTTCGATTATTCCTGGTACCTGTTCAATTCTGCGAACCGCGACAGCATGATCCAGCGTGTGAAATACATGGAACCCAATGCGAAACTGCGTGAAAAATGGCAGTACAACAACTGGATGTTCCTTGCTCAAGGAATGATTGCAGAAAGAATTACGGAGAAAACCTGGGAACAAAACATCCAGGAGCGCTTTTTTGCTCCGTTGAAAATGACACGCAGCAACACCGACATCGAACTGACCAAAAAGGATGCGGACGTTTCTCTTCCCTATTCTTTCGACAGCAAATTCAACATTAAAAAAGTTGATTATTACAACATCAACGGAATGGGACCTGCAGGAAGCATCAATTCCTGTTCGAACGACATGGCAAACTGGGTTTCTACCTGGATCATGGGTGGGAAATTCAAAGGACAGGAAATCATCCCGGAATCTTATATCAGAGCGGCTTCCAGTTCCCAAATGGTGATCAGCGGAGGAAGACCGGGCGAACACCCGGACATTCAATTCTCCAACTACGGGTTGGGCTGGATGCTGGAATCTTACCGCGGACACTACCTGGTAGAACACGGTGGAAACATCGACGGATTCTCTGCAAACGTGGCATTTTTCCCAAGCGATTCCATCGGAATTGTGGTGCTGGTAAACCAAAACGCGTCTGCGGTTCCTGAAACCGTTCGCAGTATCATTGCCGACAAATTGTTTGCCCTGACGCCAATTCCGTGGAATGCAGACGTTAAAAAGGAAATCGATGCAATGGTAGCTGCTGCCGGAAAAAATGTGAACAAAGGAGATTCCATCCAGGTAAAAGGAACCAAACCTTCTCATCCGTTGAAAGATTATGCCGGTTTTTACTCCAATCCTGCTTTCTGTGATTTCACGATCGTACTGGAAAATGACACCTTGAAATCGGTCATTGGCGGTGAAAAAGTGTGGTTGAAGCATTACCACTACGATGTATTCGATATTGAAACGGTAAAAAAAGACGAAAACGCTGATCCCGATTCGGAATCTAAATTCCTGATCAATTTTGCTTCTGCCAATGACGGAAAGATCGAAAGTATTTCCATGCAACTCGATGAACCCGGTAAAAACACGGTTTTCACGCGCGGCAACCCGAAAGTGGCGATTTCAAATGACGAACTGGCAAAATATGTCGGGGAGTACAACCTGGAAGGTGCAACCATCAAAATTTACCTGAAAGACAAAACCCTGATGGTATTGGTTCCGGGACAACCGGACTACGAAACGGTTTCTGTCGGAAATGACACCTTTGACCTGGTTATTGCCAAGGGCTACAGTGTAAAATTCACTGTGGAAAACGGAAAATCGACAGCTGTGACATTCCAGCAGCCAAATGGAAATTTTACGGCCAAACGCAAATAATACCGGTAAACCGGTTTTATTTTAGCAGTACAGAGTGAACGATATGTGCCGACGGACTTTATTCGCGACGAAAGAACGAACACTGCTGAAATCGTTCAACGGTTGAAAAGTTCACATTGAACCCTTTGAACAGATTTGATTTACTGGCAACAAAAGAAAAATTCAAATCACCGGAATTTCCGTACAAAACACCTTGCTTCTAATTCCTGTGTAGAAACACGCTGATTTCTACACAGGAATTCAACTTATTCTGATCACCAATACTTACTCAATCACTACCCGTTTGGTAAGGGATCCGGATTCATTTTCCAATACCAGCATGTAAACACCTTTCTCCAGGTGGCTCAGATTCATGTCGAATTGAAGTTGATTGATTTCAGACGTGGAGATCAACTGTCCCGCTGTACTCACCACCCGGAATGTTTGTTTTCCATTGGTTTGATTCTCAATTTTCACCGTAAAAATTCCATCGGAAGGGTTTGGAGTGACGATCAAATCAGGAAGGAATGTTTGCTCGTTTACTCCCAGGTTTAATGTTCCTGTGACACACTCAAACTCATCCTGCTGACTTGTTGTATTATCTCCCAATTGCCCGGCGTAGTTTGCACCGGTTCCACAAATAGCATACTGATCGCCATGCAATCCCAGCGCATGCATTCCATACACTGCTTGTCCACTGATTGCACCTGCCGCTCCTGAAATGTCTATCCAATCCAGGTCCATACCAACCTGAACCGGGCTCGCTTGCTGCGTGGTAGTACCGATCCCAAGCTGACCGTTACCGTTGAATCCCCAGCTAAACAATGCGTGATCGGAATTAATGGCAAATCCGAAAGTAGATCCGGCTTCAATAGCGATCCAGTTTTGATCGCTCCCGATCTGAACAGGAACATAACTGGTAGAGGTATTCCCGATTCCAAGCTGACCATTTCCGTTAAATCCCCATGCCCAGATGGTTCCGTCTTGTTTTCTTCCAAGGGAATATTCAAAACCTGCCGCAATTTCGATCCAGTCCGTATCCATCCCTATTTGCACAGGAGAGTCATGTTCTGTGGTAGAACCATCTCCCAACTGCCCGGTTGCATTGACTCCGAATGTCCAGAGCGTGTGATCCGATGCCAGGGCAAGCGTGTGTGCTCCTCCGCAGGAAACAGCCATCCAGTTGTGTTGTGTCCCGATCTGGACAGGAGCCGTTTGATTGGCGGTATTTCCCAGTCCCAATTGTCCGTTGGTATTAAATCCCCAACCCCAGATTGTGCTATCCGCTTTCAAGGCAATGGAATGCCCTTGTCCTGCATATACTTCCTTCCAGTTGGTGTCTGTTCCGATCTGAACCGGAGCGTTTTGCTGACCGGTTGCATTTCCCTGTCCCAACTGACCAACACTGTTCAATCCCCAGGCCCACAAGGTTCCGTCATTTTTTACGGCTACCGCGTGAAAAGCACCGGTCGATATGGATTTCCAGTCGGTATCCGTTCCGATCTGAACCGGATCCGTTTGAGAATTGGTACTGCCAATTCCCAATTGTCCGTTGGCATTATTTCCCCATGCCCAAAGCGAATGATCTGATTTCAGTGCGATTGAAAATTCGGTCCCGGCTTCTACCTTAATCCAGGTTTCCTGGGCTGCTGCCTGTTGCGACAACAAAAGAGCCGCAGCTAGTTGAATGGTTGTAAAAGTGATTTTCATACAGTTATAACATTAATTTTAAACAGTTTAAACCTCAAAAACACCGCATGAGATGTTTCAAACAGTAGGTTGACCGATCTGTTAATTGTTGTAGACGCAAGCCTTTCCGCCACAATATTACTAAATACAAAGGATTTTCCTTCCCGGTATTTTGATTCGAAATCAGAAGAATCAGTATACATCCTTTCTTTTTCGGAAAAGTGCTATCCTAAAATAGATCGGATCAATCAAAGCCTCGATCCTTGGAAATCGGAACACCAATTTTGAGACGCCTCACGAAGGAAGTTATGTACTTAAAACAAGTAGCACCAAAAAAAATCCTGAAACAGAATTTTCGAAAAGATCGATCCACCGGAATTTCCACAGCAAGAGCATCAAATCATACTAACAGGAAATGTCTAATCACTCACTGAAACCTGCGCAGGACATTTTTTAATTGCCGAAAAGTGCTTTTTATACCTAATTTCAGCCTAAGTAGTTTTAATTTTACCACTCTTAACTGAATAAAATGACAAAAGAAATTTGGCTCAACCTGCCTGTTCGGGATGTAGAAGTGTCTCAAGCCTTCTTTTCAGCAATCGGATTTACACTCAAACCGGAACAATCTGCTCCGGGAGAAAGAGCTTGTTTCCTGGTTGGAAAAACCGTGGTGATGCTCTTTGCAGAATCCATTTTCAAGCATGTCAACGGTGGTTTGCCAATGAATGATACCCAAAGTACAGCACAAATGCTCATTTCTTTTGATGCGGAAAGCAGAGCAGAAATTGATGAGCTGGCTCACAAGGTGAAGCAGTCAGGTGGACACGTTTTTTCCGAACCTGCAGAAAACCAGGGCTGGATGTACGGTTTCGCATTTGCAGATCCTGACGGTCACCGCTGGAACGGGTTGTACATGGATTTTTCTAAACTCAACACATAGTGCCTATGAAAGCAGCAAAAATTACCTTTTGGGTGAGCACCGCTTTGATCGGTTTGTTCATCATTCCGGGAGTCTTTTTCCTCAACCAGCCTTTTGCACTGGAAGGAACCAAGCACCTGGGACTTCCTCTGTGGTTTCACTGGGAACTTGGAATCCTGAAAGCAATCGGAGCAGTGGTAATATTGTTACCTTTTTTCGGAAACCGCATCAAAGAATGGGCCTATTTCGGACTGTTCCTGGACGTTTGCTCTGCATGTTACGCACTTGCATGTGTTGACGGAATGAAAGGCTCCACCTTCTTTCCTCTGGTTGTCTTTGTACTTTTAGTCCTTTCTTACTGGAGCCATCACCGTATTCACAAAGTATTTTGATTTCATATTATTATTAAACATTCATCTATGAATCCAAAAATTGAACACATCCAATCCGGCCTGAACCATGTACGCTCTCAGGTGGTAAACCACCCAAGCTACCAGGCAATTCAGTCCATCGAAGACATCCGCTCTTTCATGGAACATCATATTTATGCCGTGTGGGATTTTATGTCATTGCTCAAAGCGCTGCAAAATCAATTGACCTGTACACAGGTTCCATGGTTCCCGGTAGGTTCTGCCGAAGTGCGCTACCTCATCAATGAAATTGTCTGTGGTGAAGAATCAGACCTGGCATCAGAAGAAGATGTCAGAAACGGTGACGGAATCCGCAAAAGTCATTTCGAACTGTATCTGGAAGCCATGGAGCAAACCGGTGCTTCCCGCGCAGGAATCGAGGCTTTGTTTCGTGAAATCCAACAAGGAAAAACGGTTGAACAGGCTATTGAGACAGTAAATATTCCAGAAGCGGCAAAACGTTTTCTTCGTTTTACTTTCGGAGTAATTGCCACCAATAAACCGCACATCATTGCCGCTGTTTTCACTTTCGGAAGAGAGGATTTGATCCCGAACATGTTCCACAACATCGTGAGCGATTTGAATGTTAAATTCCCCACTCAACTGGCTACATTCAAGTTTTATCTCGACAGACATATCGAGGTAGACGGAGATCACCACAGTCATCTGGCACTTCAAATGGTCAGTGAATTGTGCGGAAACGATCCTGTAAAATGGGAAGAGGCCGAGCGCTATTCCATCCAGTCGCTGGAAATGCGGAAACAGCTTTGGGACGGGGTCCTGGAGACCATCAACAAGCACCAAACAGCTTAATTGCAGAAAGAGGAATGAGGTTCATTCCTCTTTTTTTTGTACCTATTTTCAACAAAACGCCAAACGACTCTTTTATCGTTCAAACGAACAATTTAATCGCAATCAATCAGTTAACTTATTCTTCCTGCAATTTTAGGTGAACTACAAATCTTTTTCTGCACTATCACGGCTGAAAACCGTGTTTATCAGAATGAAATTAGACTAATTTTAACCGCGAAACTACAACACACAACTCTTAACAAATGCGTATCTTACTCTCTCTGACTTTTGCGTTGGGAATGCTTACCGCGTATTCTCAGGCGACCATCGAATTCCGAATATCAACCGTCAGCAACAACCTCGATGACATGGACGGTTTCTTGCAAGGCGACAGCGACCCGGTCTGGGAATTCGAAATCCTCGACGGAACAACCAACCTCGGAAGTTCTTCTTATGCTATCACGGCAAACTGCCCCGGAACCAGAACAGTCAACAACACCTTTGCTTCCCGCAACTACAACTGTGCACTTCCTGCGAACTTTACTTTCAGATGGAGAGCCTATGAAGACGACGGATGGTTTTTCGGAGAATTGACGGAAGCAAACACCGGCTGGCAGTCACTCACAGTTCCGGCAGGAGCACTCACGGCAACATCCTTTACAAACATTGCGACCTATACGGCAACTGCAAGCGGAGACAATTGCAGCGGTGGCGGTACCGTGACCTGGGGAATCACCTTACAATACCGCATCACTGGAAGCTTCCTCACCAATACGGCCCCTACTTCGATCACGGCTTCGAGCATTTTTGTGCAAACCGGGCAGAACGTCATGCTGACACAAGTTGGCGGAAGCATCCTGAACGGAGCAGCCAATTATACCTGGACAACCGGAAGTTGTAACGGACCAATTGTAGGAACAGGACCGGTTTTGATTACTGCAGTTCCCGGAACAACTACGTATTATGTGAAATCGGCAGGAACCTGTACTACGGCTTGTACGTCCATTACCATTTCTGCATCCGCGCTGGGCGTAACCCTGAGTGATTACTACTATTTGTGTTCCGACGGTCAGATCGGTTTTTACTGGCGCACGGAGTCTGAGGCGAATAATGACTATTTCGAAATCCAACGGATGGAAGCTCCTGAGGTTTGGACAACCATCAGTACCATTAAAGGACATGGTAACAGTTCTGTTACACATCAGTATGAATTTGAAATTCCATCGACAACCGAAAACAACGATCATTATTATCGTTTGACCCAAGTAGATAAAGATGGTATGCATACAGAATACGATCCGTTTTATGTTTCCTGTAAAACAAATGTGAAAGAGATTTCGGTTTTTCCGAATCCGAATAACGGAACCTGGTCTTTGTCTCCGTATGAAAAAGATTTGCAGCTTGTTGCTATCCGCAACCAGCAGGGACGATTGGTTCCTTTCGAACAGCAAGATACAGAGATTCAATTGCTCGATCCGGTAAGCGGTACTTATTACATCGAATACATTTCCGGCGGACAGCAGGTCGTAAAGAAAGTAATCGTTGAGCGTTAAAAGCGTTGATTGAAAAAATGAAAAGCAGTTCGAAGGACTGCTTTTTTTGGTTGTGAAAACCGTTTTCCGTGCTATCAAAAAAGGCTGAAACAGAAATTCCGTCTCAGCCTTTTTCAGGTATACCTGCTTCAGAACAGCAAACTGCTTTTCGTGACAGGTCAGATGCCTTCTTCTACTTTTTTCACGTCCACTTTCGGCGGAATCAAGCGGTAAATGATCGGTGTTACGACTCTCGAAAGCAGCGTCGAACTGATCAACCCTCCGATGAGTACAATCGCCAAAGGTGAAATCAACGGGTTGGTAGAAATGGCTATTGGTATCAAACCTCCGATTGCCGTGAGTGATGTGAGTACAATCGGCAGGAAGCGTACTTCTCCTGCTTCGCGGATTGCTTCATCAAGTGATCTTCCTTCTTCCCGCAACTGATTGGTAAAATCAACCAGCAAAATGGAGTTTTTCACCTCGATCCCCGCCAGGGCAATTAAACCGATTACTGCAACGAACGACAGGGAATTCCCGGTCATCCACAATGCAATCACTGCACCAACAATTCCCAGCGGAATCACGGACAATACAATCAGCGTACTTTTGAAAGTCTTGAAGAGCAGGATCAACACCGCCACAAACAGGAACACCGTGATCGTGATAATGGTGTTGAATCCGCCGAACGATTCATTGCGCGATTCGTATTCACCTCCCATGACGTAAGAATATCCGTCAGGAAGTTTTTGCTGATCCATCCTGGTAATGACATCCTTAATCAGGTTATCAACCAATACACCTTTCTGAGCAAAAGCACTCACGGAAACCGTCCGGATTTTATTGTAATGGTTAATGAAAAGCGGCGAACTTTCCAGCTGCAACGTGGCAATCTGGGAAAGCAAAATCGCTCTTCCCTGCTGATTATTGATGTACAGCTGATTAAACACATCCAAAGTGGCATGTTCCCCCTTATGGGTTGTGAGCAGCATGGAGTATTCGTCGTTGTTTTCATCCGAGAAGGTTCCCAAATCCACTCCGGCAATTGCCAAACGCACCGTTCGGTCAATATCCACCGTGTTGATTCCAAGTGCACGCGCTTTTTCTTTCGAAATAACCAGTTTGAAATCCGATTTCAGGTTTCCAACCGGGTTGTTCACATACATGGTTCCGGGAGTTTCTTTCAGCAATTTCTCTACCTGCTGGCTCAGCTTACGCAAGGTATCCAGGTTATCACCGGAAAGACGCACTTCTACAGGAGCTACAATCGGCGGGCCTTGTTCGAAATTCTTCACTTCGATTTTTGCGCCGGGATATTCGTTGAAGATTTTCCGCAGGTGTTCTGAAATTTCCTGCTTCTTCTCTACTCCCGTATGTTTTTCCAGCTGAACAAAAATCTGTGCAAAATCCGAACGCTCGTTTTCCTGCGCCACGTTGTAGTATACCGGAGGATTTCCCTTTCCGACATTGGCTGCATAGTATTCGATTTCCGGAATTTTGGACAATTCCTTCTCTACGTATTTTGAAATTTCATTGGTGTGCTCCAGGTTCGTCTGTAACGGCGCCACCACATTGACCATGAATTGCGGTTTTTCAGATGCCGGGAACAAACTGAAACCGATCACGGGAAACAAAGCCAAAGAACCAGCGAAGATTCCCACCGCCACCAACAAGGTAATGATCGGTCGTTTCAATGCTTTATCCAACAATACCGAATACGTTCCGGAAATCGCTTTTTGCAAAGCTCTCAGGAAAATGTTTCCGTCGTGCTGTCCCTGATGCTGTTTCAGCAAACGGCTTGAAAGGAACGGAATGATTGTCAGGGAAACCAGCATGGATGCCAGTACACTCGCAATTACCGCCATCGGCAGACTCCGGATAAAATCTCCGGCAACTTCCGGCAGGAAAACCAACGGCAGAAAGGCAATGATCAAGGTCACCGTACAACCAACCACCGAAAGTCCGATTTGTTTGGTTGCCATCAAGGTAGCATCCATTCGCGAATATCCTTCACGCAGCCAGCGTTCGATGTTTTCCACCACCACGATGCTGTCATCGACCAGCAAACCAAGCGCCACAACCAATCCCACAATACTCAGCTGATTGATGTTGTAGCCCATGACGTTCAGTAATACCAAACCGATTGCCAGGGAAAGCGGAATGGAAATCATCACGACCAATGATGCACGTCCGCCCAGAGGAAGCAGTGTGATGGCAACCAGTAAAATTGCGATGAGGAAATCCACTCCCAAACCGCCCAAACGGCTGTTTACATTGTCTCCCTGGTCAAAATGCGTCACCATATCGATATTGGATGGAATCTTTTTGTCAAACTCATCCAGTACCTGCTGGTATTTCTCCTGTGTTTTCGAAATATTGAACCCTTCTTTCTGTGCTGCTACTACGAACACACAGCGGTGTCCGTTGAGGCGCGTAATGTGTTTCGTTTCCGAAAAATCATAATAGACATCCGCCACATCTTTGAGCGGAATGGTCTTTCCTTCCGAAGCGTATATAATCGTATTGGCAATCTCATCCAGCGACACGTAGTTTCCACTCGTTTTCACGTTCAGTGACTTCGTTCCTACATGGATACTTCCACCCGGAATGTTCGCAATTTCGCTCTGTAATGTTCCCACCACCGCATTTAGCGGAATGTGCAGCTGTGCCAGTTTGTCCGTTCTCAAATCAATGCGTACCTGTTCGTCCGATAAACCGTGAATCTTCACGTTCTTCAGTTCAGGGAGTTTTTCCAGTGCTTCCTGTAAATCTTCGGCTGTTTTTTTCAGGCTTTTGCGCGATGCATTTTCACTGATCAAAGCCGTTTGGATCACGTTTACGTCAGAAGCAACGAGTTTTTTCACTTCGATGCTCAGGATTTCAGCCGGGAGTTCGGAACGCATTCCGTTGACTTCCCGCGTCAGTTCCTGGTATTTTTCATCAACATCCGATTCGTATTTGTATTCCACCGTCAGGATGGCAATCCCGTCTTTGATCTGGGTTTTGATCCGCTTGATGTTTTCCAGGCTGTAGATTTGTTTTTCGAGTGGTTTCACCACCAGTTCTTCCATGTCCGACGGACTGGTTCCGGGATAAACCACAATGACCGGGAACATCGGGGAATTGGTCGTAGGGTCTTCGCTTCGCGGCATCGTCAGGAGCGTGTTGACTCCCAGGGCGATCGCCATGACAAACAACACCAGCGTGAACTGGTAATTGCGTACTGCGTATGTTGCTATTTTCATGGTCGGCCGGTTTTATTTTGCTGAAATAGCAGATTCTTCATTCAGGTAAGGACCTCCGGAAACCACTACGTATTGATACCCTTCCAACCCTTCGGAAACTTCCACGACGTTCTGGTTCAGGTTTTCCACTTTCACAGCTACTTTTTTCACCGTTTTGCGGTCGTTTGAGACAAATACGAATCCTTCGTCCGCATTTCCGTCCAGCAACGCTTCGTATGGAATTTTCCAGTTTTCGGAAGTCTGTGACAAGTGGATTGTTGCTTTTCCGAAGACACCGCTTGCCAACCCGGCAGGAAGTTTACCTTTCAGTTCCAGTTCCACAGTAAAGGTTCCGCTATACGGGTCAATGCTCTCCGACTTGCGGGAAACACTTGCCTGCACCTTTGCATTCTTGAAAATATCCGATTCGATCTCTGCAACATCACCAATTTTGATTTGACTCCACTGGCGGTCGCTCACCCCAACTTTCAACTTAAATGCATTCGATCCGGCTCCGTTTGTCTGAAACACGGGAGTTCCACTTGCTACCAATTGTCCCTGGTTGGCCATTTTTTTCAGGATAAAGCCATTGGAAACCGCACGGATTTCGGAATATTTCAGATTGAACATAGCAGACTCCAGCTGTTCCTGCGCCACATCAAAAGCTGTTTGCGCATTCTGCATCTGTTCCAGCGTTGCAAAACCATCTTTTTGCAGGTTCTTTGCACGTTCCAAATCGCGTTTTGCTTTCTCAAGTCCCAGTTTTGCCTGGCTCACGGTTGCTTTTACCAGTGTAAGATCCAATGTTGCAAGCAGTTGTCCCTTGCTCACTTTATCTCCTTCTTTCACGTATAATTTCTGGATCACTCCTCCGGAAAGAAACGACAAATAGGTTTCATCATCCGTTGTAAACTGCCCGGATACGTGAATCTCTTCACTGGAATTCATTGCTTTCAACGATTCCAGCTTTACAGGAATTACTTCTACTTTCGGAATTTCATTCGTAGCCTTTTCTTTTGAGCCACAGGATGCCAGCAAGAAAGAAAGTGCCATCCCCGATGCTATTATTTTTTTCATAGTCAATGAGTTTAATGATTGATATTCAATGGATATGTCGCTGCTGCCCGCTCAAGTTCAGCCAGTGAACTCAAGTAATTCTGGTATTGGATCAGGACAAACAATTCAGCATTCGTTACCTGATTGGAGGCATCGATAAACTCCAGCTGATTGGTTAATCCTTCCCGGTTTGCGCCGGAAACCAGTGCAAAATATTCTTTGGAGGTTTCAAATTGCACTTGAGCAGTTTCCCAGTTTTCTTTTGCATTCAATGCATTTCTCAATGCTTGCTGACGCTGTAGCTCGAGCTGCTGCGATACCTGGTTGAGCTGCAAACGTGCGTTTTCAATTTCGTAGCGGGTTTGTTTGATCTGCTGCTGATTGCGTGAACCGTTGTAAATCGGGATGGAGGCCGAAACACCGAACATGTAGTAGGCCGATTTTCTGCTCACCTCCCAGTTGGTTCCCTGGGAACCCAGATCCAAAAACGCATTGATTTTCGGAACCCAGTAGTTGCGGTTCATTTTCAAGACCGATTCCTGAATTTCGATCGATTGATTGATCAGTTGCAACTCTTCGCGTTCCTTTACAGCTTCTGTTTCCAGCTGCGGAACGGCATTTGCGACTTCTTCCAGTACTACAGGTGCATCCAGCGGACGGTTGATCAGGAAATTGAAATAGGCTTCGGCATTCTTCTGCTGGTTTTTGGCCGTCGAAATCGAGGTGTTGATCTTCATCAGCTCGGTTTGGGCTTTGAGCAAATTCACTCTCAAACCTTTTCCCTGTTTGATCAACGCTTCATTCAGAGCCACGTTTTGCTCCAACGATTTTTTGTTTGCCTCATATACCTCTACCGATTTGGAAGCCATGATCACGTTGTAATAAGCCACCTTGATGTTTTTCACCAATTCGCGGGCATACACCTGCATATCGATCGTGCTCAGTTCCACTTTTTGCTCCTGGATACGCTTGTTGGCATAAATATCTGTGTTCAGAAGCGGAACCGAAGTCCGGATATACGTATCGTAGAAATTATTGGGCAGGAAGTTGATTTGCTGATTCTGAATCTGTGGAAACGCATTCGTTCCCGTCATCTGGTTCAGGGTCGAATAAACCGGGTTCAGCATGTTTCCAACCGGAAGTTCGGCATAACGTCCTCCTTCAGCGCTGGTATAGGAAGCGTTGAAGTTAACAGACGGAAGAAAATTACTTTTTGCCGTATTCAAAGCCGTCAGTGCCTTATCCAGTTGCACAGAACGCTGTTTTAGCACCAGATTGGAGTCCAGTCCCTGCTTGATATAAGCATCCAAAGCTCCTTGAGACCAGGATTTTGGAAGGAAAAGCACGCTTCCGATCCCGGTCAGTATGATAATCATTTTCTGTTTCATAATAATCATTGTTATTTTAATAAACAGTGTTAAGTAATTATTAAAAAAATTAGTTCCCGAAGGCATCCAGCATTTTTAAGAACTCAGCAAAAGCAAGATCTACAATTTGCTCACTCTTTTCTTCATCCAACACTTTGCAGCGTCCGCGGTCGTATAAATTACACATTCCGTGCAGTGTTGCCCACAACAAATAAGATCCGGCTTCCACATCATTGAACGGGAGATAGCCCTGCTCGATGCATTGTGCTACCGAAAATTTCAATCCATCGAATGTTGTCTGACCTTCCCTCCACACGTCATGGTCTTCATCCAGCTTATTCATAGGCGATTTCTGGACGAACATCAAATCGTAATAGTCCGGATGATCCATCGCAAACTGGATGTAGACACGCCCCATGGCCTTGATGCGTTCAAAAGGATTTTCGACTGAGTTGAGTACCTCCATTTTACTCCCCAGCAGATAAAACCCTTCCGTGTGCAGCGCATACAGGATTGCATCTTTGTCTTTGTAATACAAATAAATGGTTGTGGGACTGTATTCAATTTTCTGGGCAATGGAACGAATGGAAGTCTGATCGAAACCTTTCTCCAAAAAAACTTCCCGGGCAGCTGTCAGGATGCTTTTATGCAGTTCTTCTTTTTCCCGTTCCTTACGTTCGTTAATTCCCATTGTCACATTTGAATGATGCAAATATACTTAACACTGTTAAGTTTCCAAATTTTATTTCAAAAAAATTGCCCGGAAACAAAAAAAGCTCCCTAAGGAGCTACGTAATAAGCGCTTAACCTGGCGCGTTTCCTGGAACACTGTACCTGAAGCGCAGTAAGGTATTCCATTTTTTTTAATCATTCCAACGGAGGCAACACCAATTTCCCCACAGATGTACCATTCTGAATAATGCTTAATCCCAAACCTTCTATTTGCGGGAATTAATCGAACATTTAGCTCGTTACATTTAAACGGAGTTCGTTTGTGAAACGCAAAGAAGCTAAGAGCCCAAAGGTTTTACTACCGGCTTCAACCTTTAGACGTACCCACTGGAAACACCTCGTATCCTTTTATCTTAACAACGAAATCAATCGATCAATTTCTTCCACCGTATTGAATGCATGGATGCAAAAGCGCAGACGTTGTGTTCCGGCCGGAACAGTTGGCGGAAGAATGGCTTTTACCGCGAAACCGGCTTGCTGTAATGCTGCTGCTTTCAATTTACAAGCTTCGGGGTCTGAACATGCTACGATTTGAATCGGGGAACGCGGGGAACTGATCCTGGATGGAATCTGTGATGCAAACTGTATGATATTTTGTTGCAGCTGTGTGCGCAATTCCTCCGGTTTACTCAGCTCAATCTGCCGGAGGATATGCTCATAAAAACTTACAGGCGGTGCAGTGGTGTAGATAAACGAACGCGCAAAATTGACCAGGTACTGCCGCACCTCTTCCGAACAACAGACAGCAGCGCCGTGTGCTCCATAAGCTTTCCCGAAGGTGAACAAGCGAATAAATACCTCATCCTGGATGCCCAATTCATGACACCAACCCTTTCCTTCTTCTCCGAAAACGCCTCCGGAATGGGCTTCATCAACGATCAGAAAAGCATCATATTCCCTGCACAAACGATTTATTTCGACCAGAGGAGCCAAATCACCATCCATGCTGTAAAGTGATTCTACAGCCACGAAAACGCTTCCCTGCGCTTTTTCCAGCTTCCGTTTTAAATCTGCCGGATCGTTGTGCTTAAAGGAATAGGCATTGGCAAAACTCAACCGGATGCCGTCACGCACCGAAGCATGCACCAATTCGTCGTACAAAATAGTATCTCCTTTTTGCGGAAGCGCAGAAAACAGTCCGAGGTTGGCATCGTAGCCGGAATTAAAGATCAATGCAGACTCATTTTGAAAATGTGCCGCAACCTGTTGCTCGATCGCTTCAACAGCAGCTGAATTTCCGGAGATCAAACGCGATCCCGTACTTCCCATGAGTTCCACCGCATGAGGAATCCGCGCCAGCCCCAGGTAATCATTCGACCAAAAATCGGCCAGGCCATCAAACGACAAAAGGGAGCGCAAACTCCCCTTTTCCTGTCTATCTTGTAATCGTTTTTGAAACTTTGATTTCATTTCTTACGAAAGTGTTGTCACTTTTCTCGGAGTAAATCCGGCAGAAGCAACTTTCGCTTCAGCCAATTCCTGCGCTCGCTGTGCCGCTTTTTCCTTTTTCGCTTCGATGATCGGATCTGGTTGTGAAACCGGTTTTTCTCCGTCAGCAAAAGCTTCTTTCGGGATCAGACCCAAAATCTGGAACATTTCCTTATCCTCGTTAAACTCCGGGTTCGGCGTTGTCAGCAATTTATCTCCTGCGAAAATAGAACCTGCTCCAGCCATGAAGCACAAAGCTTGTCCTTCCATGGACATTTTCGTTCTTCCTGCAGACAAACGAACTACCGCTTGCGGGAACACGATGCGTGTTGTTGCCACCATGCGGATCATTTCCCACTGTTCAACCGGTTTCTGATCTTCCAGCGGCGTTCCTTCAACGGCAACCAATGCATTGATCGGAATCGATTCCGGCGGGTTTTCCATTTCCATGTAGCTCATCAACAAACCAATGCGGTCTTCGATTGCTTCCCCCATCCCGATGATTCCTCCGGAACACACATTGATTCCTGCTTTGCGGGCATTGTCAATCGTATTCAGACGATCTTCGTATTCACGGGTGGAGATCACATCTCCGTAAAATTCTTTGGATGAATCCAGGTTGTGGTTGTATGCAAACAAACCGGCATTCTTCAAACGCTTCGCCTGGTCTTCGTTCATCATCCCCAGGGTACAGCACACTTCCATATCCAGGTCGTTTACTGCTTGTACCATTTCGATCACGGAATCAAAATCCTTGTTGTCGCGCACTTCTCTCCATGCAGCTCCCATACACAAGCGTGACGAACCGTTTGCTTTTGCATTCTTCGCCTGCTCTACCACTGATTCCACTGTCATCAGTTTGTGAGCTTCCACGTCTGTGTGGTAACGCGCAGCCTGCGGACAATAACCACAATCTTCCGGACAACCTCCTGTTTTGATACTCAACAGGGAAGACATCTGAACTTCTCTCGGGTTATGGAATTGACGGTGAACCGTTGCTGCTTCGAACACGAGTTCCAACAAGGGCTTGTTGTACAATTCCAATAAACTTTCTTTGGTTTTATATGCTGGATTTACTTTCATTCTAGTTGAATTGAGGGAACAAATATACAAAGGATGCTGCGCCTGAAGTTTTCAGCAACCGATATTTTTTCGACAGTTGTTGATAACCCGGAACGGAAAATACAAAAATCAACTTGATTTACAGCCTATTACTAACTATTTAGACAACAAACAAACTGCATATGCCTTCACCGCTTCCCCGGCTCCGAAGGAATCCACTTTCTCGTGAGTTGTTGCCTTGATTGAAACGCGGTCGGTGTCCGTTTCAAGGATTTCCGCCAGGATTTCCTGCATTTGTGGAATGTGCGGGTTCACTTTCGGCTGCTCCAGGATCACCGTAGCATCGATATTCACCACGGAGAAGCCTTTTCCCTTAATCAGGTCCATAACGTTTTTCAGCAGGATTTTCGAATCGATACCCTTGTACTTCGGATCGGTATCTGAAAAGTGAAAACCGATATCACGCAGGTTCAAAGCCCCGAGCATCGCATCGCAAATAGCATGGATGAGTACATCTGCATCGGAATGACCAACGGCACCAAACGAAGAAGGGAGTTTTAAACCTCCCAACCAAAATTCGCGACCTTCTTCCAAACGGTGAACGTCTACACCAAAACCTATCCGTATATCCATTATTCCGGTTTAGCTTTGGAGTCATTCGATTTATCACCCAATGCAAAACGAAGTGTGAAACGCATGGTGTTTGCCAGTGGGTTGTTTCTCTTCAATGCAGCCAGGTACGAGAAGTCGAAACTGAAAATATTGTATTTGAATCCAACACCCACCGTAAAGAACTGGCGGCCTCCTTTGGAAACATTTTCGTAGAAATATCCTCCGCGCAATGCGAAAATGTCGTTGTACCAGTATTCCAACCCGGAACCGATCATGATCTCACGCAACTCTTCAGCCAGTTTCGATCCTTTTTTCACCTGGTATGTTCCGTCGCTGTTTTGAACAGCGTCTCCGTTGCTATCTCTGATCACCGTTCCCGGTGCATCGTAGAACGACTGAAGCATTCCTGCAATAACACCTACGTTACTGCTTTTCCCGGAAATCAAGGTCGTTTCACCATTAATTTTTTCATATACTGCCGGAGTCGGAACCAACATTTTGGAAACATCCACACTTACCGTCAATTTGTTGTACTTATCGATTTTCGCCGTGTACGCGTTACCGATTTTCAACGTGGTCGGAAGGAAATCACGGTCTGCAGTCTCTGTATAAGAAACCTTGTTACCAATGTTCACAATCGTTACTCCCAACGAGTACACCCCGTTTACTTTGAACCAGTTGATGTCTTCTGTTCTGAATGCGTAAGAGATATCTGCAATACCTGCAATCGCCGCTTTTGTTTCAGCTCCCGGAGTAACCAATCCACCTGTCAGGTTGGAATAAGCAAACTTCCCGTTCACCCCGATACTGTGTTTTTCTGCCAGTTTGAATGCATAAGCCAAAGTCAGCTCAAATTCATTCGGCTTGAAATCGCGGATGTAATTGTTATTCGCATCCGTAAAAGTGATTTCTCCCAAACTGAAGTAACGGAGAGCACCACCGACTACGTGACGACTCCCTACACGTGCATAACCGGAAAGGTAAGACAAGTGCATGTCGTTTGTCAACTGGCGCAGCCATGGTGTGTAGCTGATGCCGATCTCGGACTTATCCTCTGCGAAATTCAACATCGCCGTATTCCACATCACAGAAGACGCGTTCGGGCTCAATGCTGTTCCCGCATCCCCCATCGCTCCTGATCTGGAGTCCGGGTTGATTCCCAGGAAAGGCATTGCCGTGGTAATCGTGTTTAATTGAATGTCTTTTTGAGTAACTCCTTGTCCACTTGGCTGTGCGAAAGATAGATAACTAACAAAGATTGTGAATATTAGTAACTTATGTGATAACATGAATTATTTCAGTTTTAATTGTGACAAAAATACGCAAAACTTACACTTTTATTGTGTAACTATTTCAAAAGAACCAACTTTTCCATTTTTTGAGCCTTCTTTCCATCCGGCATGGTGACTTTCAACTGGTACACATACACGCCTTTAGCCAGCTGATCACCAAAGTCGTCACGTCCGTCCCAGGAAATTCCTTCGACGCGGAATCCGTTGGTTGGAACCAATTGATTGATTGTTTTTACCAAACGTCCGGAAACCGTATAGATATTGATTTGTGTTTCCAGTGACGCACAGGACTGGTTGTGTTCGTACATGAAAACGGTATGCGTTGTGAACGGGTTCGGATAGTTCAATACGTGATCCAGCTGCACATCCTGATCTTCAGTTACGGTGAACTCCAAACGAACCGTACTGGAGTTGTTGTTTACGTCCCACATTTTGACATCAAGCGTGTGCGCCCCCACAGAAAGGTTTCGCAGCGTGTATTGCAGTTTCCCGTTTTGGTAGCTGTCCAGATTCGATTTGTAGTACTCGTTCAATACCATCGGGCTTCCGGTGTTTCCGTCCAGAACCGCCGTGATGTCGTGCCCGATTCCGTTTCCAACCGTGTTGATCCCGTTCTCATCGTATGCTTCCACCACCAGCAAAGGATTCGCACTTGAAATACTCCCGTTTACAAACGAATCGTCATTCAGGTAAATTTTCAGTTCCGGCCCCACATTGTCTATCGGTGGATTCGGGTTGATTCCTCCAACGATAAACGTGGTATCCCAACCGTCCGCATCGACCACTTTGTTGTCTGCATAGTAGCTGATTTTTCCTCTTCCGTAGTTGAAATCGATGTCTTTCGGAACCACGAATTCGAATTTAAAATCTCCGTTGGTTACCGTCGCCCGCCCTTTGTACAAGGCATTTTTTTGCGTTTTGAAGGTAATAATCGGAGAATTCGGGTCGTTTCCAAGCGTCTGAACGCTTTTCGGTTTATCAAAAATGGTCGGAGCCAATACCCCGTTGAAATCCGTGAGTTTATTTCCGGAGTAATCTTCCAGGTGGCCTACCACATGCATTTTGGTCAAAGCCTTCACCGTATCCGCTCCCATGGAAAGTGGCTTATGATTGATCGAATCCGTTACGATTTTCCATTTCGGCAGATCGATTTTCAGAGCAGGGTCACCGATCAGGTTGAAACATCTTCTGTTGTCGGACGAACCGGAAGTATTTTTGGTTCTGCGCATGATTTCCCCGTAAGGAAGCGCATCGTAATTGGCATCGCGTTCTACCACGTGACTGAACAAGCTGGCAACTACCTGCGTGTTAATCGAAATATATACCGAACGGGTGGTTGTCATCAAACAGATGGAACCTCCTTTCGGGTTCAGTGAAATCAGCTCTCCGATCGATTCCCGGGAAGGGTCATCAAATTTCGTAAACTCACACGTTGCTGTTACGAACAAACCGAGGCGATTCAGGTTCGTCCATGCGTTTACCTGCGGAATGGTAATAATGCGCTCTTCAGCCGCCCCCACTTCTCCACCGTGGCCGATGTAGTTGGTGATCAAACTTCCGCGCTCCACCCGATCCGTGATTGCTGTCACGACATCCGGGTAGCGGTGTCCGCCGGTTGTTGAAACCTGTGTGTAGGCATCCGAATAGATTTTCTCGCAGTTCATTTCGTTTGCGATAGACTGTACCTGGTTGAAAGCAGGCTCAGCATCGTCCGTAATAAACGTTCCGCCCTCTTCATCATCGGTGATATTCGTGTAAACCAAACGCCAGTCTCCGAACATGTTTGCCGCTTCATCAATACAACAGCTATTCTGATCACTCGAAGAGATCGGCGAATTGATTCCGTTTTTCATGTAGTGTTCGATCTTATCGACCTGTGTTTGAGCATGCGTACCAGTCGAAATCAACAAACGCCCCACTCCGATGTCCATCATATCCAAACCACTGATCGACTCGTTGTTATCGAGCAATCCGAAATAATCATCCGATACGAGGGCCGCAATGTGGTTCTCCGAATTCAGGAATTCATACGTTGGGATCATGTAATTGTTTCCAGCCACGCGGTTTTTCGGATCGTATGTTGCATCTCCAAACAAACACAGGAACTTTGGCTGCAAAGTCGTATTTCCTGCCGCACGATCATAGAACATTTTTACAAAGCGTCTGATTGCCGTTGCATCCTGGTTTCCGGATGAAAACTCATTGTAAACCTGCTCGATATCTACCACCACTGTCGACAGACCGGAATTGTCATGCAGATTCCCCAGGCGTTGTGCATGAGCTATGAACTGCTTTGGACTCAAAATGATATAATCATACTGCCCCAAAGCGTGCAAATCCTGGTTTTCAACTTGTTTAATGAATGTCGGTTGTAAAAAACCGGTTCCGCTGAAAACGATGAACTCGCGAAGGGTATCGGTGGCCTGACGGAAGGTAAACACACCACCGGTCAACGATCCCTGGATATCCTGCGGGTTGGTTTTAGATGTCACATCCCAAACGCGGTTTGAAGTGTTCATATTCACAATGGAGAAAGCACTCACATTTCCAGCACCAACTGAATTCACGTCTCGGAACAGCATGTTATTTCCGTAAAACACCAGACTTCTGCGCCCCACAATCCGGATGTAATCCAGGTAGGCTTTTACCGAAGGGCTCACCCTGTTCAAGGTAAAAACCAGGTCAATTGCCGCAGAAACCGGCATGAACGTGAAATCACCGGCATTGCGGATGTAATCGGCACTGGTAGAGTTCAAAGCTTCGTTGTCGACCTGCGCTCCGTTGTAAACCACCCGGAAACTGTTTCCTCCCGAACTGGAGTTGGATGCCACAGCATACTGCACTTCCATTTGGGTATTCACATCCACGTTCGGAACGCTGAATTTGAAAGTTTGCGTCAGGTTCGCATCAAACTGCTCGCCGTACCAGCGTTGTCCTCCCTGAACCAGGTTCACCGATTCATTTTCATGGATATCGTAATAAGTATATGAGTTGACCGTATTGGTTACTGGCAGAGATGTTTCCGGCAAACTTTGGATGCGCAGCGGTAAGTCTGACGCATCGATATGAATGAAGTAGGTGTTGACCGAGCTGTAAATGTGCATGTCGCGGTTGAAGTTTGTTCCCGAAGTACGCGTCCACCTGTTTGGTCCGGCACCGAAAAACAGGAAGTATTCGTCATCCGCAAATGCCGTGTCGGTATTCCCGACAAACTGGATGGCATTCTTCTTCAGATCATCCATATACGGAGCGCTGTTCATTTCAGAAAGTCTTCCGTCTGCATTTCCGTACAGGTTGATTGTTTTGGGATCCAGGCCGTCCATATCGACCCCCATGTTTTTGAAAAACGTTTTATCCATCTGGTAAACTCCGTCGGACGGAACCGAAATCTTATACCACAATCCGCTGTTCAGAACCGAATTTGCGGCATAGCTTTTCAATTGATTAACGGCAACCGGCTGGTTCGACAAGGTAATCCGCAATTTGTAGGAGACTACTTTCTGAAATCCGCCGGCAGTCTGGAAGTAAGGAATACACTTCGAACGGATGTAATTCTCATTCTTTCCTTTCGTGATTTTGGCTTCGATCTGTGCGGTAGCCGGAAGCGGCTCTTTGATTGCGTTCAGGTAGGTCGTTTCGTATGACTCCAGGCTTGCAGTCTGGACATCAACTATTTGCACCTGATACTGCCCCGATTTGAACTTTTGATGAAACGAATGAACGGGCAGCTGGTTTTCGAAATCTTCTCCCGAAACGAACGGTACGGTCATTTGAACATCATTGATGGTGAGATTACGCGGTTTTAACCATTCGATTTCAACAGCAACATCCTGAGCAGAAGCAACATGACTTATAAAAAGTAAAATGACGAGTTTGTAAAAATTGTTAAAAATGTAACTTGCTTGTGTTTTGTCGTTTTTCATAGCACAAAATTCGAAAACTAGATGAATGTTCACTCAAACGTATGAATTCTTTTTTTATTTTTGTGTTTCGGCGATTTAGTTGTAACCATTGTATTTTTTTTTCGTAACATTGGCGAACCAATGCTACTAATATATAGCTTGAAAATATTCTTAACCGAATGAGAAATATTAAACTATTGGCGTTTGTCGGTTGTCTTTTGGGATCATGTCAAATATACGCACAAGACCCGACATTTACGCAATTTTATGCAAACCCTCTGTACCTGAACCCTGCTTTTGCCGGATCACACGGCTGTGCGCGATTTGCTATGAATTATCGAAACGAATGGCCCAGCCTTTCAGGAAACTACGTCACTTACAGTGCATCCTATGACCAGTACTTCAAAAACATTTCCGGGGGAATCGGCATCTTAGCCACCCACGATATGCAAGGTCAGGGAACCATTAACACATCCATGCTCGGACTGGTTTACTCTTACCACCTGAAGGTAAACAGGAAGTTTGCGATGTTATTCGGTGTTCGCGCTGCCTGGTACCAAAAGTTCCTGGACTGGGATAAACTAACTTTCGGTGACCAGATCGACCCTCGCAGGGGATTCATTTATCAAACCGGTGACTTGCGCCGCGGGGGTTCCAGAGGATTCTTCGATGCATCAGCAGGTTTTGTAGGATATTCGAAACACTTCTTCTTCGGAGGAGCGGTACACCACCTGAACATGCCAAACGAATCGGTGATTATCGGAAACTCTCCGATGCCGATGCGCTTCACAGGTCACATCGGTGCTGAGATTCCGCTTGGAGGAAAATCGAAATACCAGAATACGACTTCGATCATGCCGAACATCATCTACCAATACCAGCAAGGTTTCCAGGAAATCAATATTGGTACCTATATCAAATACGGGGCATTCAATGCCGGTGCGTGGTTCAGAAACAGAGATGCCTTTATCCTGACAATCGGGATCCAGACACCTTCTTTCAGAATCGGGTATAGCTATGACGTAACTGTTTCACGACTGAACAATGGGGTATCAGGTGGTTCTCATGAAGTTTCCCTGGGTATCTTTACCAAGTGTAAAGGTCCGGTGAAAACATTCAAGACAATCTCTTGTCCTTCATTCTAAATATTTTTTGTAACCTTTTGTTGATAATCCGTTTATAAGCTTAACTTTGGTCACCCAAAAAATGAAAAAACAAACCAAGCATATGAAAATGTTGCGTTTATTTCTCTTAGCGACTGCCGGTGCGGCGATAGCTTCGTGTAGTCGAGATTCCTCATCCTCAACAGGTTGGGATTACAACAATGTGAATCACGGAGGTTTTCAAAAGGTTCCTTTTGTGGATCAGGAAACCGGACCGGGACTGATTTTGGTTGAAGGTGGTACGTTTACAATGGGGATGGTTGAACAAGATGTGATGTTCGATTACAACAACCGCCCTGCACGAGTAACTGTTTCTTCCTTCTACATGGATCAGACGGAGGTAACAAACTTCCACTGGTTAGAATACCTTTACTGGCTGAGAAGATCTTATGAAAAGTACAGCATGGTTTACAAAAACGCATTGCCTGATACACTTTCATGGAGAAGCCCGCTGGCGTTCATGGACAAGTATGTAGATTACTACTTACGTCACCCGGCATACAGAGATTACCCGGTAGTAGGAGTTTCCTGGTTGCAGGCTACAGATTTCTGTAAATGGCGTACTGATCGTGTGAACGAATACATTTTGATCCGCGAAGGAGTTTTGGGATGGGATGTTGATGCGGCAGATGCGGAAACATTCAACACCGATTCTTACCTGATGGGTCAGTTCGAACAAGATCCTGAAAAAGGCGGAAGAAAATTAAAAGATACAGACCCGACTCACAGAGACGGAAAGAAATTAGGCGAGCGTATCGTACGTATGGAAGATGGTATTCTTCTTCCAAGATACCGCCTCCCAACAGAAGCTGAATGGGAATACGCAGCAATCGGATTGATCGGGAACCTTTCAGAAGGAACTGAAGTAATCACTGAGCGTCGCCAATACCCATGGAACGGTCACTTCGTTCGTCAGGACAACAAAGAATTCACTGGTATGATCCGTGCAAACTTCGTAAGAGGAAAAGGGGATTACATGGGGGTTGCAGGTCGTTTGAACGACGGTGCCGATGTAACTGCTCCGGTTGAGTCTTTCTGGCCGAATGACTATGGTTTATACCATATGGCAGGAAACGTTTCAGAATGGGTCATGGATGTTTACCGTCCATTGACTTCTGAAGACTATGATGAATTCCGTCCTTTCCGTGGAAACGTGTTCCAGACAAAAGTATTGAATAACGACGGAGCTGTTGAACAGAAAAACCAACAGGTAATGTACGATGTTCATGGAATGAAAGAATACCTGAATGCATTTGAGCGTGTACGCTACCAGCGTGTGTCTGCGGCAAACCACGATCCGAATGACTCGATCATTCCTTCAGGAATTCAAATGCACAACAAAGCTGAATACCGCACACAACGTGGTGCAGCTCCGGATCAGTACTATGTTTCTCACGGTAAGAAAAAAGATTCTGTTGAATTGGCTTTGATTGCAGAGATCAACGCAGTATTGGACAGAGCAATTGCAGATAAGAACGACAAATATGAAATCGAAGCTTCTGCATTGGTTCAGGACGAAATCTTCGAAGGAATCTTCGCTGAAAGAACAAGACAAGGACGTGACGAAGAGTACTCTTTCGAAATCATCCCGATGTTGCGTGAAGGATTCAGCCAGTTTATCATCGGTACTCCTGGAAAATTGAAATACCGTAACGTAACGGAAGAAGAAAACATCGGACGTTTGAACTACCGTAAAGATGACTACATCGATTACCTGGATGGTGATATTGAAAGTTCAATCTATTACGATAACGACGACCGTAAAAACGGAATCAACGAAGCAACACGTGATCCGCACCTGATCATGTACCAAAGCCAGTACGAAACGTACGACTTGAACGGTACTCCGATCAAACCGGAAGACAGAACATCCTGGCCGACAACGTTGATTTCTGATAAATCACGCGTTTACAAAGGAGGTTCGTGGAGAGATCGCGCTTACTGGTTGAACGCAGGTTCCAGAAGATTCTTAGACGAAGATAAATCAACTTGTACAATCGGATTCCGATGTGCAATGGATCGTGTAGGAAGCCCGGTAGGACACAACTATGGTAAAAAGAAACAAAAGAAAAGATAATAGTTATTGATTTTCAGAAACCCTGACTTCGCCCCGGTGAACGTCAGGGTTTTTTATTGCAATATGGAAACACTTTACACATTATTTCAATCCAGTACGGGAGTTGAAACCGACACCCGGAAAATTCAAACAGGTTCATTGTTCTTCTGCCTGAAAGGAGCAAACTTCGATGGAAACACCTTTGCTCAGGAAGCATTGAACCAGGGAGCAATTGCAGCCGTGGTCGACAACCCGGAATACCACATTGAAGGGAAAACGGTTTTAGTAGACGATGTCTTGAAGGCATTACAGGATCTGGCACGTCATCACCGCAATCAATTCAGCATTCCCATTATCGGGATTACGGGAAGTAACGGAAAAACGACTTCCAAAGAATTGATCGCTGCAACACTCAGCACGCAGTTGAATGTACATTTCACGCAAGGAAACCTCAACAACCATATCGGAGTGCCGTTAACCCTGCTTCAATTGAATCCGACGCACGAAATTGCGGTTATTGAAATGGGGGCCAACAAACCGGGAGACATCAGGGAACTGGTAGAAATTGCACTTCCGACACATGGGATCATTACCAATATCGGGCGTGCACACCTGGAAGGATTCAAATCGCTGGAAGGTGTGATCAAAACCAAAACGGAGCTGTTCGATTTCCTGGCTCAAAACAACGGACATCTCTTTGCCAACAAACAGGATGAAACGATCGTAAACAAGCTTCCGCAAACGACACACAATCATTTCTACAACGATGATTCGGAACTTTCGGGGGAATTGATCAGCCTCACTCCTTTCGTCAACATGACATGGAGCGAACCGGGTTACAAAAGTCCGGCAATTGCAACCAACCTCGTAGGAGAATACAACTTTATCAATTTCCTGGCAGCGATCCGCATCGGACGATTCTTCGGAATCAGCCCTGAAAACTGCAACCAGGCTATTTCGGATTACCAGCCGACGAACAATCGTTCACAGGTCACCAAAACAGATAAAAACACACTGATCGTGGACTGCTATAATGCCAACCCAACGAGTATGCGCTCTGCCCTATCCAGCTTTGCTAAAATCGATAATCATGCGAAAATTTTTATCCTGGGCGATATGCGGGAAATGGGCGATGATGCTCCGATGGTTCATGAAGAAGTGATCCAGCAGACGATCGATCTGCGGTTAAGCGGATTCTTTATCGGGGAGGAATTTTTGAAATTCAAAGGCATGCACCCGAATGCGATCTTTCTGAAATCTACCGAACCGCTGATTGAACATTTTACGCACAATCCTCCTGCGGATTTACTGATCTTGCTGAAGGGGTCACGGGGAATTTCGCTGGAGAAGGTCATTCCGTATTTATAACATTTGAAATAGTTGGGCGTAATTCCGCAATATTACGTCCAACTCTGTTTCCATATTTTGGTTTCAATCCGGCTTCCGGATGCATGTTCGCGATATTACATACAGTTCCTGAAAACACAGGAGTTCCGGAAGGAAAATACCGGCTAAAATAATCCCAAACAAAAAAGGTGTCTTCGACTTTGCGCAGACACCTTTTTTATATCGTTAAACCGACTAATTAATCAGCCAGAATACCTCTTGAAATAACAATCTTCTGTACTTCGGATGTTCCTTCATAAATCTGAGTAATCTTCGCGTCACGCATCAAACGTTCTACGTGGTACTCTTTTACATAACCGTAACCTCCGTGGATTTGAACCGCTTCTACTGTTTGCTCCATTGCCACTTTTGATGCGTACAATTTTGCCATTGCAGAAGACTGATCGAAGTTTCTTCCCGCATCCTTGTCAGCCGCAGCGCGGTAAACCAGCAAACGAGCTGCTTCGATTTCAGTTGCCATATCCGCAATTTTGAATGCGATAGCCTGGTGCTTGTAGATTTCTTTTCCGAATGCTTTACGCTCTTTGGAATAAGCAGCAGCCAATTCAAAAGCTCCCGCAGCGATACCTAAAGCCTGAGCAGCAATTCCGATACGTCCTCCGGAAAGTGTCTTCATCGCAAACTTAAATCCGAAACCATCTTCTCCGATGCGGTTTGCTTTTGGAACCTTCACATCATTGAACAACAACGTATGTGTGTCACTTCCGCGGATTCCCAATTTATCTTCTTTTGCACCAACAATGAACCCTTCCATTCCGCGCTCAACGATCAATGCGTTAATTCCTCTGTGTCCCAATTCCGGGTTTGTTTGAGCAATTACAATGTATGTAGAAGCTGTAGAACCGTTTGTGATCCAGTTCTTCGTTCCGTTCAACAAGTAGTAATCTCCCATATCAACTGCAGTCGTACGCTGAGATGTTGCATCCGAACCAGCTTCCGGCTCAGACAAACAAAAAGCACCGATCTTCTCGCCTTTTGCAAGAGGAACCAGGAACTTCATCTTTTGCTCTTCGTTTCCAAATTTTTCCAATCCCCAGCAAACAAGAGAATTGTTTACAGACATACAAACGGAAGTAGAAGCATCTACTTTCGAAATTTCCTCCATTGCCAATACGTATGACATGGTATCCATTCCGCCACCACCGTATTTAGGATCAACCATCATCCCCAGGAATCCCAGTTCACCCAATTGTTTGATTTCCTCAACAGGAAATTTCTGATCTCTGTCGCGATCAATTACCCCCGGTTTCAAAACGTTTTGAGCGAAATCACGAGCAGCTTCTTTCACTGCTTTTTGTTCTTCTGTCAATTCGAAATTCATCTGTATCGCAGTTTATTTTATATTTGTTCAGAAGACAAATGTACCTATAAAAACTTAATTTTCGTCTTTTATGAATTCATTCAGGATAATCGGCTTAATGTCAGGAACTTCACTAGATGGAGTTGACATTACCTATGCCAGCTACAACCGAATTTCAGATAAAAACTGGGAGTTTGTTCTTCACGCTTCAAAAACCTGTCAGTTCACTGACATCTTGCTTTCCAGCCTGCATGAAGCGACAAAATTAACGGGATCGCAGCTTGCTACTTTAAACCACGACCTGGGAATCTTTTTCGCATCCTGCATCAATGAATTTATCGACGAAAATGCCATTACAAAATCAGAAATCGACGCCATTGCTTCACACGGGCAAACCATCTTTCACCAGCCTGCACGCGGTTTCACGACTCAAATCGGGAATCCGGCAGTGATTGCGGTCAAAACCGGGATTCGCACAATCGGTGATTTCCGGACGAAAGATGTCCTGTACGGAGGTCAAGGTGCGCCGCTCGTTCCGATCGGTGATTACTACCTCTTCGGTTCAAAAGCAGACGGATTTATCAACATCGGCGGATTTGCGAATATCAGTTTCCAGGAAAAAGGAATCGTAAAAGCTTATGATATCTGCCCGGCAAACCTTCCGATGAACAAACTGGCGCGCTCCAAGCACCTTGAATACGACAAAAACGGAGACCTGGCGAGAGCCGGCGAACTGAACTATTTCCTGCTCGACTTACTGAACAGCCTGGACTATTACCAGGAAGAAGGCCCCAAATCACTCGGAACGGAATGGCTGGAGCAGCACTTCTACCCTTTACTGAAGTTCGACAAAGACATCGAAAACAACCTCGCAACGGTGGTAGAACATATTGCCATCCAGCTGGGAGAGATTTGTACGAAAAACAATCTCAAACGCGTCATGATAACTGGCGGTGGTGCTAAAAACACTTTCCTGATCGAACGCTTCAAACGGTATTACCAGGGAGAAATCATTTCCGTCGACAAGGAACTCATTGATTATAAAGAAGCGCTCATTTTCGGTTTATTGGGAGCCTTGAACCTGAACAACGAACCCAACTGTCTTTCCAGTGTAACCGGAGCGTCTGAAAATGTGATCGGGGGAGTGCATCACCTGCCTTAAAATCGCACTTTTACGGGAACATTTCTAATCCCGTTTATTTCTTTTCGCGCTAAAAGATCAATAATTCCTACTTTTACGGCTCAATATTGAATGCTATTAATCGAAGAACAATATCATGAAAGATTTACTTCATAAGTTTGAAAATAAGCGCCCCGAAATCGTATTTGAATGGAAAGATGCTGAAACAGAAGCAGAAGGATGGGTAGTGATTAACTCCTTACGCGGCGGTGCTGCCGGAGGTGGTACACGGATGCGTGTAGGCCTGGACAAACGCGAAGTGGAAAGTCTTGCCAAAACAATGGAAGTAAAATTCACCGTTGCAGGACCTCCGATCGGGGGAGCGAAGTCTGGAATCAATTTTGACCCGAAAGACCCGCGTAAAGAAGGTGTTTTGAGAAGATGGTACGCAGCTGTGACGCCGCTTTTGAAACATTACTACGGAACCGGGGGCGACCTGAACGTAGACGAAATCCACGAAGTGATTCCGATCACGGAAGATTGTGGAATCTGGCATCCGCAGGAAGGAGTTTTCAACGGGCACTTCCAACCGAGAGAAGCACAGAAAATTAACCGCATCGGTCAATTGCGCCAGGGAGTACTGAAAGTCATCGAAGACACACAATACAGCCCGAGTGTCGGTAAAAAATACGTAGTTGCAGATATGATCACCGGTTACGGTGTGGCACAATCCGTGGCCCATTACTACAACATCTGGGGTGGTGATATCAAAGGAAAGAAAGTCATCGTACAAGGATGGGGAAATGTGGCTTCAGCAGGTGCATATTATTTGGCTCAGGCAGGTGCAAAAGTAGTTGGAATCATTGACCGCGTGGGCGGACTGATCAATGAAAACGGGTTTTCTTTTGAAGAAATCCAGGAGTTGTTCCTGACGAAAAATGGAAATGAAATCATTCACCCGAACCTGCAGTCATTTGAAGAAATCAATGCAAAAATCTGGGATATTCCGGCAGATGTATTCATTCCATGTGCTGCTTCCCGCCTGATTACACAGGAGCAGGTTGAGCGTATGATTCAATCCGGAGTACAAGTAATTGCTGCAGGTGCAAATGTTCCGTTTGCAGACAAGGAAATTTTCTTCGGACCGATTGCCGATTATGCAGACAACCATCTTTCCGTGATTCCGGATTTCATTTCGAATTGTGGTATGGCGCGCGTTTTTGCTTATTTGATGAGCAACGACTTGAAAGAACTGACAGATCAGGGAATTTTCGAAGATACCAGCAACATTATCAAAGATGCTTTGCAGAAAGCACATGCGAAAAACCCGGTAAAAACCGGAATTGCAAAAGCGGCGTTTGAGATTGCATTAAACCAGCTGGTTTAACCTGATTTCGCTTCGAAAGTTTGCTCCCGTTGCATGTTCGCGATATTGGAACAGCCTAGTGAGAGAAAGGCTTTCAGGACAGTTTTAAGCTCATTTTAAATACAGAAGAAAAAACAGGAATATTCAATTGAATACCAACAAGTAAAAAATAGCTGATGGAAAGAAAAAAAGCAAATAACCAGATCTTCCGGAAGTTCTTCGAAAGCGAAAAATCAAGCGGTCTAACGCTGATTGCTTTCACGATTCTTTCACTGCTTCTGGCGAATTCTTCCATCAAAGAAAACTATACCGAATTTTGGGAATACTCCTTCGCAGGATTGAGTATCGAACATTGGATTAACGACGGCCTGATGGCCGTCTTTTTTCTTTTGGTCGGACTGGAACTGAAACGCGAATTCCTGGTCGGGGAACTTTCTTCACTCAAAAAAGCTACGCTTCCTATTTTTAGCGCATTGGGCGGCATGCTGATTCCGGCAGGAATTTTCATCCTGATCAATCTCGGAAAACCCAGTATCACCGGCTTTGGAATCCCGATGGCAACCGATATTGCTTTCGCGCTGGGAGCCTTGTCATTACTTGGAAATAAAGTTCCGACTTCCGTCAAAGTTTTCCTCACCGCCCTGGCTGTGATCGACGACCTCGGAGCCATTGTCGTCATAGCGGTATTTTATACCAAAACCATTTTCTGGCTCAACCTCTTCATTGCATTTGGAATTTTCGTTGGTCTGATGATTCTGAACAAACTGAAAATAACCTCTCTGTGGATCTACATTCCACTGGGAATCGTCATGTGGTATTTCATGCATCATTCCGGAATCCATGCCACCATTACCGGAGTTCTTCTGGCATTTGCCATTCCTTCATCCGGTAAAAACCAGAACGAGCACTCACCTTCCGACCGCCTGCAGGAAGCCCTGCACTACCCCGTTCCGTTCATTATTCTACCCTTGTTTGCATTGGTGAATACCGCTATTGCAATTGGCCCGGGATGGGACAAAGCACTTTTTCAAAATTCCAGCCTGGGGATTATCATGGGATTAGTACTCGGGAAACCGGTCGGGATCTTCATCTTCACATGGATTTCCATTAAACTGAAAATAGCAGACAAACCGGACGGCACTTCCTGGAGCCAGCTTTTCGGGGTCGGAATTTTAGGCGGGATCGGTTTCACCATGTCGATTTTCGTGACTATCCTGGCATTTACGGATCACACGATGATCAACGACTCCAAATTTGCGATTCTCATTTCATCGCTTTTGGCAGGAGTGATCGGTTACATCTGGCTTAAACTAAGTTTCAGACCGAAGAAAAAAATTCAAAAGACTCAAAAAGTTCAAAGGGGATAAATTCAATATTGAACTATTGAACTATTGAACTATTGAACTATTGAACTATTGAACTATTGAACTATTCTACACAATCCCACGAAAAAAACACCTAAATTCCTGTAACCAAAGGCCTCTTTTTGCATTCATAGGAGTATACGCTACGAATCCGAACAATCCCGCGCCCTATAAACAAAATACTGTGAATATCTCTTCCGGTGAAGGGAAAATCATCCGTTATTGGGGCGTATTTTTGAAAATTGATTCATGTATTCATTTATAAACCAGATGAAAAAAGCAACAATATTTACGTTTATCCTTTTGGCAACTCCACTTTTGAGTTTAGCACAAGTTGTCGAAAAAACCGCTGAAGAAGCAGAAAAAGCAGTGCCGGGAGAAAAAATTTCCGCGCTGGAGTTTGTTATGAAAGGTGGTGTATTCATCATCCCGATCATTATCTTGTTGTTTTATACCGTGTACGTGGTCATTGAACGTTACCGCTATATCCGACGCATGTCTGTATATAACCCGAATTTGCTGAACGATATCCGTATGAACCTGGAAAAAGGAAACATCCAGGATGCATTGAATCATGTACAGCGCGACCAAACGGCTTACGGTTCCGTAGTTGCAGAAGGAATTCAGACGATCGGAAGACCAGTTTCGGAAATCGAATCCAATATGGAAAAAGTAGCCAATATTGAGATTGCCAAAATGGAAAAAGGAATGGGAGTTCTCGGACTTGTTGCCGGGATTGCACCAACCTTCGGATTTATCGGTACGATTGCCGGGGTAATCAAAATCTTCTACAACATCTCCATTTCAGAAAACGTAAGTATCGGGAACATCTCCGGAGGTTTGTATGAAAAGATGATCAGTTCGGGAGCAGGTCTCGTGGTAGGTATTATCGCTTACTCCGCATACCACATCCTGAATGCGATGATTGACAATTACACGCTGAAAATTCAGTCAACGAACTTAGGATTTATCAATATCATCCAAAGACCAGGAAAATGGCAATAAAACGCAAAAAACGATTTCATGCGGGGGTAGAATCCTCTTCCATGAGTGATATCATGTTCTTTTTGCTCTTGTTCTTTTTGATTATCTCAACATTGGCAAACCCGAACGTGATCAAAGTTCCGCTTCCGGACGCAAAAGAAACAGATACCAAAGTGGGGTCTCACCTGACTTTAACGGTCACCAGTGACAAACATTACTACCTGGATAAGGAAGAAGTTGCACCGGAAAACCTCGAGGTACGATTATTGCAGGAAACAAAATTGCGAAAAGATGAAACCGTAGTGCTTCGTCCTGCGTATGACCTGAACGTCCAGGAATTGATAGACTTATTGCAAATGGGACTGAAACACCAGTTGAAGTTTGTAATTGCTACCAAAGCCGGGTAATTTATAACACATTTATTAAATTCGGGAATTATGAGTTTGAGTTATGAAATGGAAAAGACTTACGAGTCCAAAGACCGTAAGATTGCAGGTATTATTTCAATATCTGCCCTTGTTTTGATTTTAACGATTCTTCATTTTCTCGGATACAGGATTCCCACTCCCCCGCTTCCGGAACAATTGCTTTACAAAGACATGGAAATGGAACTCATTCCCGTGGAAGTAGTTGAAGTAAAACCTGGAGGTGGTGGCGGAGGTTCCGGAAAACCTGCAAATGCTCAGAAAACGGAAACGACTCCTGAGCAAATGGAGCAAGTGCTGACGCAATCTTCCAGCAGTACGCATGTCAAATCCGGAAATTCCAGTTTCTCCAACACCACAAAACCCAACAACAATCCACCAAGTGCTCAAAACACTTCTACAGATCCATTTTCCGGTAAAGGCGGAAGCGGCGGCGGTGACGGTAGTGGAAAAGGTCACGGGATTGGGAATGATACCGGAGATGGAAATGGACAAGGAACAGGGCCAGGTTCCGGAGGAGATGTAAACCGCTACCTGGTTTCCAAGCCCAATACCAACAACATCAGTTCGGATGAAAACTGTACGATTGTTTTCTCGGTACTCGTTGCTCCGGATGGAAGCATTATCGGGAAACCGACGTATGTAAAAGCATCATCTACCACCAATGATATGACCCTGATCAACCAGGTGATCAAGGCAATCGAATCTCAGGCACGCTTCAACAAAGTGGAGACCACGAAGAACATGAAACAAGCGATTACCATTCGCATCACAGCCAACTAGTTTTCGTTAAAGTGGCTTAAAAAGATCGATTCTTTCACTTTTTACTTGTAGATTTAGACTGGTTTAGTAGAGAGGGGTTATGGTGTTCGTTTATATTCTGTTTATACTCATTATTCTGTTTTCACTGTATCAATACGTGGATAATAGTGAATGGGAAGAATTTCAGGCTGGTAACTTCAAAACCATTTTTGCGAACCGGAACAAGAAGTACGGAGCATACCAAATGCGTACCCGTCAGCCGGTGATCCTGATGTTTGTCACACTCGGGATCGTTGTGCTTGGCATTCTTTCTGTCTACGTCAAAGTCATTGTCAATAATTACGAAGGACTCAACACGATGACCTTCAGTGAAGTTTCCGACACCACGCAGTTTACCCTGAACAATCAAAACGTGGAAGAAACTCCTCCGAGTCAGTTCAATTACCAGGGACAAAACGGTGACGGAATGCCGCAGGCACAGGATGGTGGCGAAAAACCGGAACCAAACCCGGAAACGACGGAGTCTTCTGCTTCGGAACCTGCCAGCGTACCGAAAGAAAAGACCAAACCCAAAACTCCCGAGCAATCCATCTACGATTTCGAGAAACAACAATTCGATATGGCCGGCGGAGCTGCTGAACGCGAAAAAATCCAGAAAGAAATGGAGAAACGCAATAAGGAACGTGAGGAAAAAGAAAAGAAAAAACAGCAGCAAAAACAGGATGGCGGAAACGGTGGTAATATCGGATCAAACACCGGTGTGAAAGGCTCCACCATGATGAGCTACAACCTGAACGGCAGAAAAGCATTCCAGAAAAACGACGACTATATTAAAATTCCGGGCTATATGTGCGGAAAAGGAATTTCCGAAACCATTGTAGTAAAGGTAAAAGTGAACTCAAACGGCGATGTATACTGGGCAAAATCCCAGGCTCCGGCATCTGCCAATCCATGCTGTGTGGAATTGGCTGAAAGATACGCTATGAAATCCCGCTTCGAATATTCCGAAAAACCAATTGAAGAAGGTACCATTACCTACAGCTTCAAAGCGCAATAATACCATGAATTATTCTCAAACGATTGAGTGGTTGTTTCAGCAGTTTCCTGCCTACCACCATTTAGGAGCCCAGGCTTATAATCCGGGATTAAAAAATATTGAAGAACTCAGTGCTTTTTTCGGCAACCCGGAAAAACAACTGCGCTTCATCCACGTTGGAGGGACCAACGGAAAAGGCTCCGTTTCAAACATGCTCGCTTCCATCCTCACGGAGTGCAATGAAAAGGTTGGCTTGTTCACTTCTCCTCACCTCTTCGACTTCACCGAACGCATCCGCATCAATGGAATTCCGGTAGAAGAACAATTTGTGATTGATTTTTGCGAAAAAGTACGGAATCACCAGTGGAATATTCAGCCGTCTTTCTTTGAAATCACCTGGATGATGGCCTTGGAATACTTTTCTCAAAACCAGTGTACGATCGTAGTGGCAGAAGTTGGCCTGGGTGGAAGACTTGATGCCACGAACATCATTACACCTTTGGTATCGGTCATTACCAACATCGGGTTGGATCACGTACAGATTCTCGGAAATACGCGCGCTGAAATAGCTGCTGAAAAAGCCGGTATTATCAAAACAGGAGTTCCGGTCGTTCTCGGGGAAATTGACGATGAAACCTTCCCGGTATTCCAGGAGGCTGTCATCAAGAATAACACTGAGATTGTAATCCCTGATCCGGGAACTCCGATCCCGAAAGAAATCATTGGATACCAAACAGGGAATTACCGCATTGTTTCCAAAGTCTGCGATCTGTTATTGAAACAAGGCTTCGCGTGCGACCGTGAAACCCGCGAAAAAGGAATCCGCAACCTCAAAAGCAACACCGGGTTCTTCGGAAGGATGGAAATTATTTCTGAAAAACCGCTCATCATTGCAGACTGTGCACACAACGCAGAAGGGATTTCAGCACTCATGAATGCCGTTTCTTCTTTAAATAAAGGTCAGCTTCATTGTATTTACAGTACCAGTTCCGATAAAGATTTGGACTCCATTCTGAAAATTTTGCCTCCGGAAGCACATTTTTACTTCACAACCTTCTCCAATCCGCGGAGCATCACATTGGAGAATTTGCGCGAAAAAACGGGGCAAACATTCAAAAACGCGATTTTTTTTCAATTTTCTTCTGATGCTTTGAAAAGCGCACAAGATTCTGCAAACAAGGAAGATACCATTTTAATTTTCGGCTCCTTCTTTTTAATTCATGATTTTTTTGATTTTTTTTTTCGAAAACCGCTTGCAGAAACGAAATAACCCCCTATATTTGCACTCACAAATGAGACACAACGGTAGCTCAGAAAACAAAAAATAACGGGAGATTAGCTCAGCTGGTTCAGAGCACCTGCCTTACAAGCAGGGGGTCGGGGGTTCGAATCCCTCATCTCCCACAGGAAAAAAGCCTTGCAAATTTTGCAAGGCTTTTTTGTTTGTAGAAACTTACTATTCATGTGTTGCGCTTACATCCTCTATTCTTCTGTAAAAGATAAATTCTATACCGGCGTTTCAGAGAACCCAGCTGAAAGACTCAAAAAGCATAACTCCAAAAACAAGGGATTCACCAACCAGGCTTCCGACTGGAAAATCGTATTTCTAAAACCTTTCGATTCAAAATCCGAAGCACTTGCTTACGAGAAGCAAATTAAAGCATGGAAGTCCAAAATAAAAATTCAGAAACTGATCCGCTCAGCTACTTCAGAGCATCCCGATGCATCGCAATCGGGAGGGGCGGACATCCCATCCCCTCATTCCGATCCGCACACTCTTCGGAAGTAAACCCTCCCACAGAAAAAAAGCCTTGCAAATTTTGCAAGGCAATCCATCACAAGCAGTGCTTGCTCTTGTTTGTAGAAACTGACGATTCATGTGTTGCGCATACATCCTCTATTCAGAATCTACAGATTCATTTTACAAAGGCTCAATTAAGGATAGTTCGGAACATCTGAGGAAACACAATGGGAAAATGGAAAAAGTGATGTGATCAACTAAAAATTGCTTCTTAATAAATCCTAATTTCATCTTTCATATTCCGGAACATAAATAAATTCGTAACTTTCAATTGATACCTTCATTACACAGAACACAACTTAAATCAAAATTCATCAAAATCAATCTTCCATAATCATGTCGGCTATTCAGCAGATCTTAAATCAAACACAGCACAGGCCCTGGCCGCTTCCCTCCGGGAAATGGCAGTATTACCAGGAATGGAACAATGCGCTGTTCTTTCATTGGGAAGTTCCCTTTGAGAAATTACGTAAACTGGTTCCGGAATTTCTTACTTTGGACAACTTTGAAGGAAAATACTACATTTCGCTGGTCGCATTCTCCATGCAGCAAATCCGGCCGCGAAATCTTCCGGCAGTCAAATTCCTTTCAGACTTTCATGAAATCAATGTGCGCACCTACATTGACATGGATAACAAAAAAGGCGTTTACTTTTTGAACATCGAAGCTGAAAAAGCACTTTCGGTATGGGTTGCACGAAAACTCTCCGGACTTCCATATGAAAAAGCGTCCATTCGTTTCGATCCGGGGAGGTATCATTCGGTAAACAACACCAAAGGCTTCCGGCTCGATACCCGCTTTTCTATTTCTGAAACCATCGGCGATAAAACAGCCCTTGATCTCTGGCTCACGGAACGCTATTGCCTTTACCTGGATCGCAGAGGTGATTTTTTCCGTTTCGACATTCACCACCCCGAATGGAAACTAAAGCATGTGAAACTTGAACAGGCGGAAACAAACTATCAACTCGGTGACATCAATCTCCGGGCTGACGATACGCTCCTGGCTCATTATTCGAAAGGAGTCAGCGTTTTGTCCTGGAAAAAGACCACATTAAGCCGTTCTGAGACACAAGAATTTTCTGATGCTTTTCTTTCAGACAATATTCAAAATCAATAGAAAATATTAAATTTACCCCCAATCTACATACAAGTAATAGACCTAAACTTCAATAAGTTATTTGATTATGAAAAAACTTTTAATCCTGACTGTCCTTTTTCCGCTAGGCCTTTTTGCGCAAAAAAACATTTCAAGAGTTGTCGCAAAAGACGTCATCGAACGCGGAATTGAATTACACGACAATAAAAAGTACGCTCAAGCCATCGAAGAGTACGAAAAAATCAACATCAACGATACGGCTTATGCATTGGCTCAATATGAAATTGCACTCAGCAATATGGAGCTTGAAAACTACCAGGAGGCAACCCGGATTCTGACCGACCTGCTGGATTACAAAATCCGTTTCAATTTTAAGCAGAAAGTTTACTTAACGCTTGGAAACTGCTACGACCAGAACAAAAAGCCAGAAGAAGCGATCCGCGTCTACACCGAAGGGCTTAAAATGTACCCATACCAGCACAACTTGCTTTACAACCGCGGGATCACCTATGCCAACCAGAAAAAATACAAGGAGGCAATCAGTGATTACATGCAGGCGATTCAAAGCAACGTGTACCACGGAAACAGTCACCTGGCACTTGGGCTACTGGCAGCAAACGAAGGGTTGTATGACCAGGCGATGTTGTCACTGCTTACATTTACCTGGTTGAATCCAGATGATTCACGAACTCCGGGAATCGTCGGAATCATTGAACGCATCTCCAACGGTTCTTTTGAAAAAGATCCGAAAAACATCAAAGAATTGTTCGGTCCGGATAACTACGAAGACTATAACTTGCTTTTCGAGAACAAAATTGCACTCCAGGATAATTACAAAGCGAAATTCTCGATTCCGACTGCATATGGAAAGCAGCTGCACCTGTTCCTAAAAAACAACAGCTACGATAAAGCGAATATGGATTTCTGGAACCAGCACTACCTGCCGTTCTTTGAGAAAATCTGGAAAGCAAAAATGCTCGACCAATTCTGTATGGTTCCATTGACTTCTTTTGAAAGCCAGGAAATTCAATCGATGGTTAAACCACGTATGTCGAAGATCAAAACGTTCTACGATTGGTCTAAAACGGCATACAAAGAAGCTACTTCTAACCAGTTCATGGAATTCGAAGGAGAAAAGCAGTGGGTAAATGTAGACTACCGATCCAGCCACCTGGAAGGAATCGGGAGACAAAATGACAAGAAACAAACAATTGGAAATTACTACATCTACCATAAAAACGGGTTGCTGAAAATGCGTGCCCAGTTCGGTGAAAACGAAAAACCGATCGGAACATGGGAAGTATACAATGATTTTGACGGAAATATCAGCCGCCGCGTTGAGTTTACTTCCAACCCGAATGAGAAAATCCAGCACATCTACTATTTTAGCGGGGAACCGTACCTCAAATACAAAATGGTCAACGAGGTGGAGCAGGACTCCGTCGTATACCTCTTCAGAAACGGAACCGTGAAAGAACGCTATTTTGTGAAAGACGGGAAAGAGAATGGAGTTCACCAATACTACTACTCCAACGGGCAGCTTGCAGAAGAATCAACGTATAAAATGGGGGTTCGTGACGGAAATTACGTTTCATACCATTCCAACGGGGCAAAAGAAGACGAATTCAAGGTCGTAAACGGAAGCATCAGCGGACTTCGCACCAGATACTACCCGAACGGACAGATTTCTTCCAAGTACAACTACGTCAATGGAAAATACGATGGAGAATACGTGACTTACTACTACGACGGAAAAGTAGAAAAGAAGGGAACGTACAAAAACGGAAATGAGGTTGGAAAATTCGAAAAATTCTACTCCAACGGGACTTTAGCAAGCTCTATGCAACTGGATGAATCCGGAAAACAAAACGGGATCAACATGCAGTATGACCTGGACGGAAAAAAATACGAAGAACTGGAGTTTTCCAAAGGAGAATTGAAGACGATTACTTATTACGACAAAGCAGGAACGGCAAAAGTTCTGGCAACGAAAAAAGGAAAGAAAATCGATTATGTCCGCTCCTACCCTGACGGGAAGAAAGCTGTTGAAGGTCAGTTTGTAGATGATCAGCGTTCCGGAGACTGGAAGTACTACGATCGTTATGGAAACATGACCACACTGGAAAAATACAAAGACGGAAAATTGACTGATACCCTGAAAGAATTCTATTCGAACGGTCAGCTGGAGAGCTTCAGCATTATCAAAGACGGTCAGCGCGACGGTTTGTACCAGGCATTCAACATCTTCGGTGATTTGACTTCGGAAGGATATTACTCAGAAGACGAATACGACGACCAATGGATCGGTTACTACAACGACGGAAGCTTCAGCTACAAAAACTTCTATGTGCAGGGAACCAAGCAAGGGTACCAGATTTCATACGACGTGGAAGGAAAACTGGATGCAATGGATGAATACGACAAAGGACGTATCATTGCGCATACGCAGTTCGACACGACAGAAAACATCCTGGGTCAGATGGGAGAATACAACGGCGAAGTCAAGTTGAAAGATCCTACCGGAACATACGTTAAATTCATCGGGAACTACAAAAACGGTACTGCTGACGGAAACTTCAAATGGTTTACCATCAACAACGTGCTGACTTGTGAAGGAAACTACCGAAACGGAGACCGAGACGGTGTTTGGAAATGGTACAACGACAAAGGTCAATTGACTCATGAAACCAAATACCTCAATGCAAACATTGACGGATTCGACAAAAAATACCACGATAACGGAACGCTGGAATCCGAAACCAACTATGTGAACGGCGAGCGCCAGGGTAAATTTGCATTCTACAGCGAAACAGGAAAAGTCCTGATCTCCGGAGAACACCTGGACAACGAAAGACACGGGGAAGTAAAATACTTCGATGTAAACGGTTCATTGATGATGATCCGCTACTACAACCAGGGAATTTTCACTTCGTATTCTTACCTGAACGCAGAAGGTAAAACAGTGAAGCCGGTTGAACTGAACGGTAACGAAATGAAAGTGGTGTGTTATTACAAAACCGGAAAAAAATCCATGGAGCACACCCGTAAAAACGGACTGATCGAAGGACACTACATCACGTATCATGAAAACGGGAAACTGGCAGAAGACGAAAACTACCTGCACGGAGAACAAAACGGAAAATCCCTGGAATACAACGAACAGGGCAAGAAAACCAAAGATGCGGATTATGTGAAAGGCGAACTTCACGGAAAATACCTGGAATACAACAACGCCGGTGTACTGATTTACGAAGCAAACTACCGTTTCGGCGAATTACACGGTGAAGCAAAAGAATACAACTCAGAAGGGAAATTAACCCGAATTATAACTTATTATGGAGATGTTGCAGTTAAAGTTCAAAAATTCTAAAAGAACCCTTTTCTTCATTTATTTCGTTTTCGTCTGCTTCTTTTCCCAGGGGCAGACAACCGAAATACTGGCGTCTTACAAGGCAAAATACCCGGGAAACCACGTCGTTCAAACCAAACATGAACGCACGGTGACCATTAAATACGTCAAGGGAGTTCCGACTTTGGTCTACCACTTCGAATACGAAGATTTGATTATCGACAAAAACGGGGCAAGCATGCTTTCGGAAGACATGATCGATTTCTCTTCGTTCGAAACCGTATCCAATATTCAGGCTTATTCCCTGATTCCGTCCGGGGACAAAACGAAAAAAGTGGTTTCGAACAACATGTTTACCCGCGATGCGGAAGCCGACCGTGGAATTTTCCACGACGACAGCAAGGAAACCGTGATCGTATTCCCGGGATTGGTAGAGGGTGCATTGCGCCACCTTTCCTACGACATCACCATGAAAAGGCTTGACTTTCCGTTCGGATACGTGTTCTTTGATTACACTCCGACCGAAAATCCGACGCTTAAAATCATTTCAGACACTTCCATTCACTTGTTGTTGAAAGAATACAACACAGATAAGGTAAAACTGAAAAAAGAGGAAACCATTTCCAAAAACATCCGCACCACGATCTATTCGTGCGATCAGGCACTGCTTTTGAAACCGGAAGAAAATGCTCCGAACATCCGCTATTATGCGCCTCAAATCCTGGCTCAGGTAGCTTATTACAACTACAAAGGAAAGAAGGTAAATGTAGGCGGAAGCCTGGAGGATTTGCACAACAACTATGCTCCGAACGTGGCTGAAGTGGTCAACGAAAAACCAAGCCCGGAAATCACGCGGATTGCGGATTCGATTACCCGCGGCTTGACGGCGAACCTCGATAAAGTGCGCGCTATTTATTACTGGGTACAGGATCATGTGAAATACATTGCTTTCGAAGAAGGAATGGGTGGATTCGTTCCGCGCCAGCCCAATCTGGTGGTAGACAAACGTTACGGTGACTGTAAAGACATGGCTTCTTTGATCTATTCCATGCTGAAAGCAGTCAACATTCCAAGCTACCTGACATGGGTAGGTTCGCGGGATCTTCCGTTTAAGTACAGTGAATTTCCGAGTGGGATGTGCGACAACCACATGATTACGACCTACAAGGAAAATGGCAAGTTCTATTTCCTCGATGCAACCAATTCGTTCCAGACGATGAATGCTTCAACCGGGTTTATCCAGGGAAAAGAAGCACTCCTGCACATCAGTCCAACGGAGTATGAATTGACAACAATCCCGGTGAGAGATCAACAGTATTCGACCGTTTACGATCATTCGAACATTCGTATCGAAGGAAAAGACCTGGTAGGAAAAACCATGGTGACTATCGACGGGTACTACCATACCCTGATCGGGAATTACGCGAAGGATGTGCTTTCCAAGGATCAGAACAAATTCCTGACAAGCATCAACCAGCGTGGAAACAATTCATTCGTGGTGACTTCCGGGAACATGAAAAACGTCTTGCAACGTGATACCGTTGGTGTGATGAACATGGATTGGAACTGTAAGAACTACTGTACCAGCCTGGATGATGAAATCTACATCAACATGATTCTGAACAAGAACATTACGTATCAGAATGAATTGAAGGAAACACGTGTAGCTCCTTTCGAACTGGATCACGAATCACATGATACCTACGTGGTAGAGCTGGAAATTCCTCAAAACTACACGGTGAGCCACCTGCCTGCACCGGTTTCCTATCATTCGGATATTGTAGATTTCGATGTGAAATACGAACAGAAGGATTCTAAAATTATCCTGAATATGAATGTTGCTTTGAAATTCCTGGTATTGGATCCTTCTCAGTTTGCAGAATGGAACAAATTCATTGCCCAGAAGAAAAAAGCACTTTCTGAAACAGTTGAACTTAAACGCAAAAAATAATCATGAAACACCTTATCACAGGACTATTATTTGTTCTAGCTGCCGGTTTTTCCACGGCACAATCTCCAGTCTATTTCAACTACGACTGGAAAAGCACTCCTGAAAAATGGGAAGTGTCGGATAAAGACAAACTGGAAGACGAGATCATGCTGTTCGAAAAGCGCAGTATCGAATTCACGGAATACAACAACGGTTTTTACCAGATGGTATTGGTGCACAGTGTTGAATTGATTAACACGGATGCCGGAATCGAACGCAACAACAAAGTGTACATTTCCAACAAACCGGGTTCTACGGTATTGAAGCAGAAAGCACGCGTAATCAAGCCGGACGGAAAAATCATCAACCTGAAAGAATCCGATATCCAGGAATCAAAAGACGAAAACGGAGATGTAGAATACCGCTATTTTGCACTGGAAGGTCTGGAAAAAGGAAGTTATATCGAATACCTGCACTACATCAGCGAAGAACCTACGTTGACCGGAGCAACCATGTACATGCAGTCGGGAATCGATAAAAAGAAAGTAGATTACGATATCATCTGCCCGAAACACCTGGAATTCATGTTTCACTCCATCAATGGAATGCCCAATTTCATCAAAGATTCATTGAATACGGACGTGAACAGAAACTTCATCAATGCTTCCAACATCGAAGGGTTGAAAGACGAAGAATCCAGCGCCTACAATGCCAATTTGATGAAGTGCTACTACAAGCTGCAGAAGAATACTTCCAGCGGAAAATCGAACTTGTACACGTATCTGAACGTTTCCAAAAACGTACACTCCAACCTGTTTGAACCGGTTTCAAAAAAATCTGTCAAGAAAATCGCGGCACTGGTTTCGGAATCAGCGCTTGGAAAAGGCGATTTGGAATCGAAACTGCGCGAACTGGAATACAAACTCAAGTCTGAATACGGAGTAACGGAAGAATACTTCGAAGGAATCAGCAACCTGGACAATATCCTGACCAAAAAGGTTACGAATGAAACCGGGATGATCAAACTGATGATTGCCTGTCTGAAAGAGATGAAAGTGAAATTCGAGGTCGTTCTGACTTCAGACAGAGAAAACAACCCGTTCCTGACTGATTACGAAGCATACAACTTCCTGGATGAAACCCTGATTTACATCAGCGACATTCAGAAATACTGGGCTCCGGGAATGTTCTCCCGAATCGGGTTCCCACCATACGAATGCACGAACAACAACGGCTTGTTCATCGAAGAGCGCATCGTGGGCGACCAGGCTTTCGGAGTTGGAAAAGTAAAATACATTGCCGGAACGAAAAGCGAACAGTCGATTGATGAGATCAACACGATCGTAACTTTTGATGCCGGTTTGACGGAACCAACAATCGAGATCGAACGCAAATTGTCGGGCTACAAGGCGATGTTCCCGCAATTCATCCTTGACTTCGTTCAGGATGAAGCGAAGAAAACAGAATTGAAAGAAGACGTGTTACTTTACCTGGATGAAGATGCGAAGTTATCAGATGCTACTTTCCAAAATGACAACAGCAAGGTTGCCGGAAAAGAAACATTCGTTGCCAAAGGAAAAATTCCGGGTGCAAACTTCATCGAGAAAGCAGGAACAAAAACCCTGCTGAAAGTCGGGATGCTGATCGGGCCGCAAGCTGAAATGTACAACAAAGAAGCGCGCAAACAGCCTGTTTCAACTCAGTTTACACGTCAGTACGTGAGAAAGATCATCGTAAATATTCCGGAAGGAGTTACGGTGAAAAACCCGGAGGTTCTGAACATCAATATCGTGACGAACGACGAGCCTGCATTGCAGTCCGGATTTGTTTCTTCTTACGAAATGAAAGGAAACCAACTGATCGTAACAATCCGCGAATTCTACAACAAAGTGAATTACCCGGTTGCAGAATACGAATTATACGAAAAAGTGATTAACGGGGCAGCAGACTTTAACAAGCTGACACTCGTATTGGAATAACACCAACGTAATTAAACTAAAAATCCCCGGTCATTGAGCGAAGTCGAAATGCCGGGGATTTTTTTATTTTCTGCAATTACTGGCTATCTGTGTCATCACTTTAGTTGCCACCTGCATTTCCTCCAAAGTGAGTCCGCTGAGGGCAACAGCCCGGTTATCCGGGATGATCTTGTCCATTTCATCGATCGCGTCCATTGCTTTCTTGGTCACGAGGATATCCATCTTTCTGCGGTCCGATTTATTGATCTTGCGCTTCAGGTATTTGGATTCAACCAGCAGGTTGATCATCCGGTTTACGGATGCAGCATCTTTGAAAACGAGTTCCGAGATTTCATTTTGCTGAATCCGGGGGTTTTCGATCAGGCATTTAATGACCAGCCACTGGTCAATGGTAATTTGGTGCCCCAAGGCTTTTAGTCTGGCCTGGGCAAATTGTCGATAGGTGCGAATGGCTCTATCTATCTTATAAAAAATTATAGAATCCAGCTTTTCCACGTTGCTTATAGTATTGTTGTAGTACATGATAAATTGAGTTATTATCAGGACGAGAATTAAGAGCTTTGAGTTGCATTGCGCGGACAAAAACCATGAATTCTTTTAAATGCCTTACTGAAAGACGCCAGATCGGCATAGCCAAACAGCAGACTAATCTCTGTCCAGGTATAACTTTGATCTTCATATAATTTCTTCGCTTTCTCCATCTTCAGGTTCCTGAAATAAGCCGCCGGCCCGATTCCCATATAAACCTTAAAACTTTTGTTGAGTTTCGAAACAGAAAAACCGATCATCCGGGCGTGTTTTGCAACATCAAAATGCTCATGCGAATGTTCATTCATGTAGACAATCAGTTTGTCAATTGCCTTACTGTCTTCGGGGTGTAAAATCTTATTCATAGTCAACAGATTACCACTTTTACAAAGTTAACAATTGATACATCAATTAATTGATTGCAATCACTTTATACGACCATTTGAACTGATTTTTAACCGCTTACAACTCCATGCAAAAACGGACAATAGAAAAAGGCAGAAAAACGTGCATTTTTGAGGAAACAATCAAAACTAAAAGGAGATGATAAACTGGTTAGCACAACAAGTAAGCGTTATCGATCTTTTCGCAATTTTCGGTAAAAGATAATCCGATCGCTCAGGATAATTCTTCAAGGCCGTAAAATTCCTGCTTTGCCCACATGGAGATATAGAGTATGGTTAGGTAATATACGTTGAAATGCTTCAGCATGTAACAAAGCACGCAAAGCAGTACGGAATTTGAAGAAAACCCGCAGGATTAGCAGGGTAAATGAAAGATAAAAGCCCCGGCATTTCGACTCCGCTCAATGACCGGGGCTTTTTTAATTCTCAGCAATTTCTTCCAGTCCCTCCAGATTGGAATCCAGGACTCCTTCCGCATGTTTAAATGCAATTTGGCGAAAGACATAGCGCAATACGATCAATGCTGTTACAGCCAAAGCTGCCGCTACGAAAAACGGGGCTCCGTAGAAAATGGCATTCTTTTCTGCCAGCGGAACCGATTTATAGAAAATCCACATCATGAAGATCGGTCCGGTCATTTCTGCCAAACTCATCAGCGAGGTGAAAATTCCCTGCAGTTCCCCCTGTTCGTTGTTTTTTGCCTGGCTTGAAACCAGGGAACGGATACTCGGATCTACAATTCCGGAGAACGCATACGGCAAAATAATCAGGTACATCATCCAGCCATACGGAATCAGTCCGATTCCAAGAGTGACCATACACAAGATGATCAACCCAAGCGTTGCGGCTCCCTTCTCTCCCATTCTTTTTACAATCGGCCCGGATAAAGCTCCCTGCACCACTCCAAAGCAAACCCCAACCACTGCCAGCGAGATCCCAACATCTTTGGTCTCCCAACCGTAACGGGCAATCGTATAGTAATTCCAAACCGAATGAACAGCCATGTTCGATAACAATACAATGAAGGTTACCACGAACAAACCGCGGTATTTCGGGAAACGTACAATCTGAACCAACGCCCCGATCGGGTTCGCACGTGCAATCTCAAACTTTCGTCGGTCGCTTACCGGCAAGGATTCTTTCAGAAACAGCAACCCGTAAATGAAGTTTGCCAGAGACAAAAATGCCGCTACCATAAACGGAACACGGATTCCAAATTCGGAAGCGACCCCGCCGATTGCCGGCCCGATGATAAATCCGACTCCAAAAGCAGCCCCGATCAAACCGAAATTTCGCGCCCGGTTTTCATCCGATGAAATATCTGCGATATAAGCTGCTGCCGTAGTAAAACTCGCGCCGAACATTCCTGAAACAGCTCTTCCGAAGATCAGCCAGGCCAGGTTCGGTGCAAAGAACATGAATACGTAATCCAGTCCGAGTCCCAAAAGCGACATCAGGATGATTGGCCGGCGTCCGAAACGGTCGCTCAGGTTTCCGATCAGTGGTGAAAATAAAAACTGCATGAAAGCATAAGTCGCCAATACCACTCCGGAATATTTGGACGATTCGTTGATGGACAAATGCGTTGCATCCGCGATCAGGCTCGGCAAAGAAGGAATAATGATTCCCAAACCGATTGAATCGATGCAAATGGTTATTAAAATAAAGATTAAGCCTCTTGTTTGTTTTTCACTCATGGCGCAAAATTACAGATTCCTTTCGGTTGAAAAAAAACACAACTTTACTATTCGGTAAAATGTATCTCTCAGAGCGCAGATTGAGAATTGAGAATTGAAAAGGTAAAAGGTCTTTTAGGGCTTGATAGGTGATCGCTCATAATTGTCAATTCTCCATTTTCAATTTTGCCTTTTTCAATGCTCACTTTTAGTTAGTTTTGTAAGATGAAACGCGAATTGGTCAAAACAGCAGACGGATCTACCACGATCTATCTTCCCGAGTGGAACGAACACTATCATTCCAGCCATGGAGCTTTGCAGGAAGCACAGCATGTTTTTATCAAACACGGTCTGAATCCGAAAACAGAAGATTACCTGACGATTTTCGAAATGGGATTCGGGACGGGACTCAATGCCCTGCTAACCTATTTTGCTTCGGAAAAGCGCAATCAGTATGTGCATTACATCGGTTTGGAAGCTTATCCGCCCACGGAAGAGGAAATCGCAGCCATGAATTACACCTCTTTTACAACGGATGAAGAAGCCCTGGAGGTATTTCAAGCTATGCACCGGGCGGACTGGAATACTCCCCGTGAAATTTCGGAGCATTTCGTTCTGGAAAAAATCGGGAAGCAGATCCAGGAACTGGAACTCCAAAAAGAAAGCGTCGACCTGGTGTATTACGATGCCTTCGGCCCAAGAGTGCAGCCCGAACTCTGGAGTGTGGAAATTTTCGCTAACATGTACGACTGGCTGAGTCCAGGTGGTGTTTTGGTGACTTATTGCGCAAAAGGGCAAGTGAAGCGCGACCTGAAAGCGGTTGGTTTCGAAGTGACTTCTCTCCCAGGCCCTCCGGGAAAACGCGAAATGACGAAAGCGGTGAAAATAATTCCTAATTCCTAATTCCTAATTCCTAATTCCTAATTCCTAATTCCTAATTCCTAATTCCAAAACAAGATTATTTTCATTCGGCATTCGTAATTCGTTCCGCCGGGGCGGACGTAATTCGTAATTATTTTCAACTCCTGTTTCCAGTCAGTCCCGATATCCCGGATGTCCCGGGACTCGAACGGACAAAAATGGGCGTTCGGAACTCGTAATTCATAATTAAAACACTATTTTAGTTTACTCAAAAAAGACAACCAAATGGCAAACGTAACTTTAGGAGGAAATCCTCTGCACACAAATGGCGAATTACCTGCAACAGGCTCTCAGGCTGTAGATTTTTCATTGGTAAACTCAGACCTGGGAACAAGTTCATTGGACACTTACAAAGGAAAAAAACTAATCTTAAACATTTTCCCGAGTATTGATACGGGAACATGTGCGGCATCTGTACGCGAATTCAATAAGAAGGCATCTTCCCTGGAAAACACGGCTGTTTTGTGTATTTCCCGCGATCTTCCTTTCGCTCAGAAACGTTTCTGCGGAGCTGAAGGAATTGAAAATGTGGTGACACTTTCTGATTTCAGAGACGGTGAGTTCGGGAAAAACTACGGACTGGAATTACTTGACGGGCCATTAAAAGGATTGCACGCAAGATCGGTCGTAGTTCTGGATGAAAATCACCAGGTGGTTTATACCGAATTGGTTCCGGACATCAAGGACGAGCCAAACTACGATGCGGCTTTGAAGGCATTGTAATGAAAGAAAAAACCGGCTTTGCGTTGAATTCAATAAACGCTAACCAAGATGCGTAGAACGCAAAGAATAAACATTCATAAAAAGCGCTGTGTTTAGACATGGCGCTTTTTTCATTCATCATGGTGTTCCCGAATCACCTCTTTGCGGAATCGCAGGCCCATCTGACTCCGGTTTTTCATAGCGTCCGAACGAGTATGAGACTTTAAACCAAATGATGCGCGTGTCCCATTTCGTGTAGCCGTCCAGGTTCAGGTTCGGATATGCCACGCGGGTCACATCCCGTTCGGTATTGAAAATATCCTGGAAGGAAAGTGAAGTCTTCAGCTTTTTGTCGTAAAACTCCCTGCTGAAAACCACTTCCAGCGCAGTGCGGTTTTTCAGGTAAGTATAAATCTGGTAATTCCCGCGGTTGGCAATGTAGTAATCCACATTCATGCGGATTTTCCACGGAAGAATGAACTGTGAATACACCCCGAACGTCCAGATTCCTTTGTTTTTTCCCAGGTAGTTGTAACCGTCGATGTACGTTTTGGTATGTTCTCCGTACAGGTACAGGAATGAAATCTTGTCGATGTCTACCGGGTGATTGAAGAAATCCATTCCCTGTTTGAAAATGCCGAACGGAACCGGAATCGACATGAAATAACTCATGGAATTCACATTCTGGTACGTTTTAAAGGTCTGAACGGTTTGAAGAGAGTTGGGTTCCACGATTACCTCTGTCAGATTCAGCGTTTGTGAATGCGTATAATGCGCGGAAAGCTGCATGTAATCAAACACGCTGAATTTCAGTTCTGCATTGTCGTAAAAATTCGGCTTCAGCTGGGAATTCCCCACAGAAGTACTGTAAGAATCGTAATACCCGTTGTTGTTCGGGTCGAACTGGCTGTATGACGGAATCCCGATTTTGCGCGAATAGGTTCCGATCAGGTTGATATCCGGCGTGATGCGGTAAATGGCGTTGAACGATGGAAACAAGTTGAAATAATTGCGCGTCAGAGAAGTGGAACCGTTGGCTCTTCCGTTCAGCGTGAAATTCTCAGCACGTAGTCCTGCACCGACGGACACTTTTTTACCGAATCCTTTTTTCAGTTCGACATAGGCCGCCAGGTTGTCTTCGTTGTAACGATAATCAATGCTGTAGATATAGAATGGATTGTCAAAAATGGCCGCAGAAGGATTTTGCAGGTTGTATGATCCCAGGTTCTTGTTGAAGAGGTAGCTGTATTTCAATCCTGCATTGACATTGAATTTGATCTTCGGAAACGGAATTTCCGCATCGGCACGCGCATAAAAGCGACTCAATCCCGATTGGTATTTCAACAAACTGTAATCATCCGTTTCGGAAACACGCTGCATATTTTTCCGAAGGTTATTTCCCACATTGTCCGAATAATACGCCGTGAAACTCAACACGCGGTTCAGGGTATCGAAGTTATTCCGGTATTTCACAATGAATTCGTTGTTCAGGTTCGATCCTTTCTGCGAATATGTGTTTTGAAAGGAAACTACCGGAGTAATCTCCTGGCTGTAGGTCAATCCTTCGCCCTTTGTAAGCCAATTACTGACCGAACCGTTGTAATTCAGAATGAGCGAAGCATGTTTGTTCAAGCGGAACGTGAGCGAAGGTTTCCAGTAGAAATAGTCACTGGTGATTTGTTCCTTGCGCTCGGAACTCATTTTCGCAACCGGGTTGAATGAGGTGTAGGATCGTTCGGAGGTGGTTCGGAGCGAGCGTTCGTTATAGGAAATTCCGGTTTGAAACTGCCAGCTCCATTTGGAACGCCGTCCGCTCAAGACCAGCGAGGGAGATGTTTTATTGTTCTGATTCAATCCGTAGTTCAGCGTAAGGGTTCCGGACATCCACTTCGTTGCTTTCGAAATGCTGTTGATGTTGATGACAGCCCCGCTCACATTGGCATCGTAGGAAGCGCCCGGATTGGAGATAATCTCGATATTTTCTACCGATGTTGCCGGCAGGCTTTTGAGCAGGTTCATCAGATCATCGGTCGACAAGCTACTCGGAATATTTTCAAAATACACACTGGCCATTTGTCCGTTGACCGCAAATCCGCCGCCCGGATAAGGTACAATTCCCGGGATCTTTAAAATCGCATCGTAAATGCTGCTAACCGTCAAAACCGGGTTATCCTGAACCGTAATGGTTGTTTTGTCGGCATCGACCTTGATAAAACGGCGTTGAATTCCTGTGACGGTTACTTCTTCCAATTGTGCCACATCGTCTTTGAAAACCAGTTCGCCCAAATCAATGGTATCGGGTGTGTTCGGACCGACTTCAAAACTCAGCAGAATCGGCTGATAGAGTTGTGTGCGGATTGTAAACGAATACACTCCCGGAATTTTAGGTACTTCAATCAATTTCGTACAATCCGAAAAGGTTTCTTTCAGCAGCACGCTGTCTTTCCCGTCAAGCGGTACGGAAAGCACCACTTGTTTCGGAATTTCACCGCATGGAATTTCTTTTTCTGCAAATGAAAAACGAATCTGTTGTGATTGTGCAAATGCCTGTGAAAAACAGAAAAAGATGCCAATGAGTGTAATTATGCGATACATCGGTTAACCGGGTTTTTCGTTAAAAGTAAGCGATTACGATGTGTTTAATGCCAAAATTGTGATTAGTAACAAAAAAATGGGATTAGTGGTAACTTTTTGTATTAAATCATTCAAAACTAAAGTCGAAATGTTTTATTTTAGACCTATGAAAAGATCTCTAACCTTGTTCGTTCTCTTCGTGGGAATGAGTTTTTTATTCGCTTCCTGCGGGTCGACGGATGCTGCGGAAAAAACCGCTACTAAATTTTTCAAGCTTTTGATTAAAGGCGATTTCAAAAAGGCAAACACATTCATTAGTGCCGGATTTGACCCCGATGTTCAATTGCAACAGATAAGTCGATTGGGAAAAAATGATACTGCAGGTAAATTGCTTTCTGCCAAAAAAACGATGGGATTTAATACGAATATCACCAACGGTATTACCACTGTCAAACTTCCGTATCTTTTGAAATACGAGAAGAGTGAGCTTTCTGTGGAAGTGACACTGGTGAATCGGGGTTCCGGATTTAAGATTCAAAGCATCAACTAATTTTCTGGTCGGTCCGAACTGATTTCTTCTGTAGATTCGCTTAACTTTGCCCTTTACAATTAGTTGAGCAAATGAGAATTCTTATGGTATTGGGCATCGCGTTGATCGGATTAACGGCGTGCAAGAAAAAAGACATCAAAAAGGTTGAAAAAACCGTAACGGAAGGTACTTGGAAGATCACGAAATTTATCGACAGCGGCGATGATGAAACCACTTCTTATTCCAGTGCCGTACTGACCTTTACTTCTGATGGAAAAGTAGTGTTGACACAGGGAGGAACTTCGTATGGAGGAACCTGGAGCGTGAAGAAAGAATCCAAGGATGACGATCATTCTTCAGACGACAGTGACCTGGAGTTTAACCTGTCGGTTCCTTCTCCGCACCAATCATTGTCGGACGACTGGCATATCGAAAGTTATTCCGATTCCAAAGTGACACTGTACGACCTGGATAAAGATGAACCGAATAAATCGGATTATCTGACAATCGAAAAGATTTGATTTTAAATCCCCGGCATTTTCCGCCTCGGCGGACTCAATGACCGGGGATTTTTGCGTCCTGTTTGTTCAATGAATCAAAAAAGTGACAAACCTCCCCCCCTTTTTCAATCCGTATTTCGTTTCTGTTTAAAATGCTTAAAAACAGATTTATGAAACGACTAAAAATCGCATCACTAGTTATTCCGGCAGCTATGCTGGTTTTGATCAGTTCTTGTAAAAAAGACAATCCTGATCCGACAAATACAACTACTCCGCCAACTTCCGGCTCCGGAATTTCGTCTTTCTTTCAAACGAACCTGAACAATGCTACTCAGACCTTCACAATCGACGCCGGACAAAATCAATCCATCACGGGAAGCAAGGGAACCGTTGTTCACTTTTATGCCAATTCATTTGTTACAGCTTCCGGAGCTCCGGTAACCGGTAACATTCAAATCGAACTGGTTGAAATTTATGGTAAAAAGGATATGATTTTACTGAATAAACAAACGATGGGAGTAAACGGCACAGGACTTAGCCCGCTGATTTCCGGAGGACAGTTTAACATCGTTGCAAAACAAAACGGTCAAAAACTCCGCCTGGCAAATGGGATGGGTTATAGCATCGATGCACCTGCTCCAAACGGAACGACTCCTCAAATGGGTGTGTTTTACGGTGCCATTGCAAACAACCAGCTGACCTGGACACAGGCAGATTCTGCATTTGTCAATATCACTCAAAACGGTTATTCCCTTTTCAGCGATTCAACGGATTGGGTGAACCTGGATTATTTCATGTCTACTACAGGCCCGCTGTCTAAACTCAACGTGCAACTGCCTTCCGGTATCTCAACTTCTGATACCCGTGTTTTTGTCTCTGTCGACGGTTCTAATACATTAGCCGGGATTTACCAGTTTGCCAACGGTGTTTTCACTACCGGTGATTATTACAAACTTCCGGTTGGGATGCCTGTGCATTTTATTGTTATTGACCTCGAAAACAATGCCATTAAAGCGGCCATTATTCCTTCTACCATTACAGCCAATCACCTGGAAGTAGTGAGTTCACTGACTACGTATACCTTAGCCGATCTATCCACACTATTGGATAATTTACCTTAATAGTACCTGAAACAGAGGGTTTGCCGGCGAAGCTGATCCTCTGTTTTTACAATCTGCAGCTACCAGTAACAACTGAATAATTTTGATTTTGAAACTTGTTTGAATTAAACGCTGATACCATTACTGCTATAAAGAAGGGAAACCGGAAGGTGATCCTGGATTTATACCACTACACTTTTCAGGTGTTGATGGGGAATGCTGTGCGTTATACAAATGATTCCGAAAGTCAAATGCAGATTGTCAATAATTCATTCATGAAGATCATTTCCGCCATTGACCAGTTTCAGTTGGGAACAGCCTATTTTTCATGGGCGAAGCAGATTGTGCGGCGGGAGATTATTGATGATTTCAGAAAAAACAAACGCTACAAAGAACTTTTTCAATACAACGACGACTACCAAAACAACGCTCTGACCAGCGATCCCGAAATTGATCAGGTTTTTGATGCAGAACTCCTGCAGCAAATGCTCGACCAATTACCTCCGGCCACCAAAATGGTTTTCAACCTCTATGCAATTGACGGCTATTCCACGAAAGAAATTATGGATGAGTTCCTGATTTCCTACGAAACCGTCAAATGGCACATCAAGGAAGCCCGCAAAAGATTGAAAGCGCAGATTGAGATAACCCAAACTAAACAGATCAGTTTTGAAAGAAGATAAAACACATATCGACAAGCTGTTCAATGACTCGTTGAATCAACGGTCTTTTGAGGTTCCCGATGCTTTTTTGGAGGATTTAAACAAGCGTTTGGATGCCGGGAAGAAAAAAGGAGGCGGAGGTTTCCGGTTCTGGCTACTCGTGTTCATTTTATTGTTTACCGGAGTCGGAATAGCTGCTTCTTTGCTCGTAATCCGGGAAAATGACACCGATAAAACGGTATCTGCATCCCATATGCAATCGGTTTCCGGTGCTTCCGATGAAAGCAATTATTCACAAATGTCAGCAGCAGAAAAAGACACTACGACCAGACAAGGACAGGATTCAAATGCTGACGAGCCCGCCGTTATACAAACTGAAGCGAATACTCAAAATCATCTGCAAAGCTCCCAACCGAATTCGAAACCGGGGCAAAAACAAACTCCAAATGCAGCGGATAGCAAACAAACGGAGAACCTGAATCTGAATGTGAAGGATCGTCAGACTGTCGGCATTAAACCGAAATCCAGGCTGCATTCCGCGTTCAAAACGTTCGGTAAAAAATCAGAACAAACACAATCAACTCAAAAAATCGCTTCGGAAAAAGTACTTCTTTCCGGCAAAAAGGCACGGACAAAAACAACCGGGCGCTCGGTGGTAAAAAGTACTCCTGGCCGTACTAAAAACACCTATTCCGGCCTGGCATCTTCAGCAAAATCTGCAACTTCCCAAACCGAAACTCAACCCGGTAAAGACAAAAACACGAATGAAAAACCGACTGTACCAAGCACTACTCTTCTAAGCGAAACAGCTCCAGCAAACACTTCTCAAGGTGACACAACCACTGCTGTCACTTCAAACGAGACCAAACAGGATTCTACGCTTGCAGTGAATCCAGCCGACAGCACCTCCACACCGGACGAAACCGCAGAAACTTCTCCGGAAGAAACGAACAAAAAGAAAGGAGGCAATGGGAATAACTGGAGAGCTGAAATCGAGCTTTTCGGAGGTTTGGGAGCCAACATGATTCATGATTCAAAAACCAGCCAAACAACGGATCAAATGAAAAATCAATCTTCCATTTTCGCTCCTTCATTCGGCGTAAACGGCCATGCATCCTACAAGCAGTTTACCTTCGGTACGGGACTTTCCTATTCCCAAACGGGCGAAAAGTACGCACTGGAAAAATATAAGTACTCCACAAAGGATTCAACGACCGCGGAGATTATTCACGATTCGATTCCGGTTTTGGTTGATACTGTGATTGTTTGGATTCCGCACGATACCACGATTTACCACACGGTTCAATACCAGGATTCTGCATTGGAAAAATCGTCCATCAAAAACCGCTACTCGTGGTTCTCGATTCCGCTTTATCTTGGTTACCGCTTCGAATTGGGACAGTATGAACTCATTCCGCGAATCGGTGCGCAGTTCAACTTCGGAATCGGCAAAAACACCGGCACTTTCCCTGGCCTGGATACTGTTGGAACAGTGAAATACCCGGCAGTTAAATTCAACGTTTCTTACCTTATCCAGCTGGAAGCAAGAAGGAATTTTGATCACTGGTATGTCTTTGTCAATCCGTACTTCAAATCGATGATCAATCCGGCCGTTTCAGGCGATGTGATCCGGAGAAGGTATTCTTCGTGGGGAATTCAGTTTGGGATCGGGCTGAAGTTGTAAATGAGTACCTGTTTTGATCATTTTACTCCTGCAGATCAGTCATACCAGGCGGTTCGCCATTTGGCAAATTCGCGAATTGGCGAATTTGCCATATTGAAAATGATTTCGCCAGGTTTCCCGGAATTCCAGGTGAGATTTCAATAATAAAAACACCCGGACGTAATTCGCCACGGCGAATGCGGAATTATGCCACTTCTCGCAGACATACCCCAACAAACAACTATTTAACCGTAAAAGGATTATTTTTTAATCAAACCACTTGTTTCAAGCGAACTTTTTTCTTAAATTAAAATAGAAAAGAGGAAAATTATGCTGGTAAAAACATTCGGAAGTGCCGTATTCGGAATTGATGCAACGACCATTACCATTGAGGTAAACATTGCCAACGGAGTGAATTTTATGTTGGTAGGATTGCCCGACAAAGCGGTTCAGGAAAGTCAGCAGCGGATCAAAGCCGCACTCAAAAACAATAACCTGAACTACCCGGGAAAGGAAATCACGGTCAACATGGCTCCGGCGGATATTCGTAAGGAAGGTTCCACTTTCGACCTCGCCATAGGAATAGGCATTTTGGCAGCTTCCAGCCAAATTTCAGCGGAAAAACTCGAAAACTACCTGCTTTTGGGAGAGTTATCACTCGACGGAACGCTCCAACAGGTCAAAGGTGTGCTCCCGATCGTCATGCAGGCTAAAAAAGACGGATTCAAAGGAATTCTTCTTCCCAAACAAAATGAGTCCGAAGCAGCCATCGTGGAAGGAATTGATGTCTATGGCATGGAAAACATGCAGGAAGTGATCGATTTTCTAAATGGAAGTAAAACTTTTGTTCCGGCCAGTTTCAATATCGAAGAAGAATTTCAGCGCCAGCTCCACGAAAACGAAGTCGATTTTATGGATGTCAAAGGACAAAGTGCCATCAAACGTGCCTTCGAAATTGCCGCAGCAGGAGGTCACAACGTCATTTTGATTGGTCCGCCGGGAGCCGGAAAATCCATGCTCGCCAAGCGCCTGCCAACGATTCTTCCACCTATGAGTATCGAGGAATCACTGGAAACGACCAAAATCCACTCGGTTGCAGGAAAAATCGGTAAACACACCGGATTGATTACCCAGCGACCATTCCGGAAACCTCATCATACGATTTCGGACGTAGCACTCGTTGGCGGTGGATCCTATCCCCAACCCGGAGAAATTTCGCTGGCACATAACGGCGTACTTTTCCTGGATGAACTTCCGGAATACAAGCGGCAGGTACTGGAAGTGATGCGCCAGCCTTTGGAAGACCGGACTGTCACCGTTTCCAGGGCCAGGTTCTCCATCGATTATCCCGCAGGATTTATGTTGGTTGCGGCAATGAACCCCTGCCCTTGCGGATATTACAATCACCCGGAAAAGGAATGCGTGTGTGCTCCGGGAACTGTGCAGCGTTACCTGAATAAAATTTCCGGTCCGCTGCTCGACCGAATTGATCTGCATGTGGAAGTAACACCGGTTTCCTTCGATGACCTGGCTTTCAACGCTCCCACCGAAAGCAGTGCAGAAATCCGGGACAGGGTCATCAAAGCACGACTGATCCAACTGGAACGTTACACCGAATCGCATACACACTGCAACGCGCAGATGCAGCGAAAAGAACTTACTGAATTTTGCGAAATCTCATCCGAAGGAAAACAATTGCTGAAACATGCAATGGATCGATTGGGACTCTCAGCCAGGGCTTACGACCGGATTCTGAAAGTGGCACGCACCATTGCAGACCTCGATCATTCCGAAGCGATCGGAACCCATCACTTATCAGAAGCAATCCAGCTGCGAAACCTCGACCGGGAAAACTGGGCGGGATAATATTATTGCTTCACGAAACGCAACGTATACGTCTCCATCCCCGACTGAACCTTTAAAAAGAAAATTCCGTCAGGAAGTTCAGAAATGTCCAGTGTATTTTTAGTTACACGCGGTGAAACAACCTTCCCATCAAGTGCAACGACAGATAAAACAGAAAACGGCAGATCATCGATATTCAAAATATGGATCGTACTTGAAGCCGGATTCGGATAGAGCATAAAAGGAACTACTTTGGTCTTTTCATCCAGGGAAAGCGTATTTAATGCCAGTTTAACGGCAGCATACGCATTGATCTTCCCCATTCCCCACTTAGTGTCTCCGGGAGCAACAATCGCTCCTGTGTAGTTATCCAGCCGGGCTGTTGTTTTAATAATGTTTTTCACCTGTTGGCTGGATAAACTCGGGTTCGCATCCAGGATCAGCGATACAATCCCTGCAACGCACGGTGTAGCCATGGATGTTCCGGAAAGCTGTCCAAAATGATAATCCTTGTTATTAAAAGTGATGGTAGCCATAGACGTATAGATCACATCGGTATACGATGACATGGAAGAAGTAACGCTTACTCCGGGAGCTGCGATGTCGGGTTTCATTGTTTCATTGTGCAGAGGACCGATACTGGTGAATGAAGCCGCCATTCCTCCGACCGTGGTTCCGGATCCGGTTACATAACTCGACGAATAAGCCGCAACGGTGATCACGCTGTTTGTACAACCGGGTTCTCCGATGGCATAAAACGAATCTCCTGTGACTCCATTTGCACCGTACGTAGTGAACGTTTGTCCGAAATTACCCGCTCCGTTTGTTAATTCGGGAAGGTTCCAGTAATGAACCGTTCCGTCAACAGCCGAACCGGTAAGTACAATTTTATTGCTGGTGTTCAACGAACGAATCCGAATCTGCATGCCCGGTTTCCCATTCAGTGGGTTAGCCGTTTCAGAAGAAACATTGAAAACAATCGTGTCATTCCCGGCAACCAGGATGGAATCCAAATAGCCAGTAGTCGTAGTTGAGTAATAAGGGCTTTCGACCAGTAAGGTTCCCGATGTATTGTACACCGAAATCTTGTTTGAAAAAGGATGTCCCTGTTCTCCCCACGCAGTAATGCATTCTCCCCACATATTCGGGTTTGCTGCATACGAATAAAACCCTACCAGCGTGTTGAAGAAGTTATTGTTGAACGTTCGTTTAATATGGAATTTTGTCCCGTTATTGTTTCCGGCAGCGGCAACAAAAACCACCTGATTGGTATTACTTAGTTCATCAATTGCTTCGGAAAGCAACGAGAAACCATCCAAACTTCCCATTTGATTGTAGTAAACTCCCCAGCTCATGTTTACAACCAGGCGTTTTCCGGCAGCTTCGGCTTTGTCTTTCATCCAGACAAACGCGTCAATTGCTGAAGCCTGATCGATGTAAAAAGTAGTAAACAGGAATTGCGCTTCAAAACCAAATCCTCGGTAGATTGAACCGGCTCCGCTTCCTCCTGCAATACCGGAAACGTGCGTTCCGTGTGTATGATAACCGTAAATGTTTGACGTATCTGATTCCGCAGCTGCCAATTCTGACGGCGTGTTGTACTCCACTCCGTAATTCTGTCCCGACGGTAGATTTCCGACCTGCTTATACTGATCCCAGGCTGCATAAATGCGTGAATGCGTCAGCAACGTATCGTAAAACATCGGATGACCGTAATCAAATCCCCAATCCGTAACACCGATCAACACGTCTTTTCCTGTAAAAGCAGCCGGTAAATTGATTCCATGCTGAACACTGTCTGCCCGTGTATCTTTTACTGCCTTGTCGAGTTGCGGAACAATTTTCCCCGGAATTTCCAGGTAAGAATAGAACTGGGAGAAATCAATGCTGTGCACTTTTTCCAGCGGAACCTTCATTGTGGTAATGTTCCCGACAGAACTCCCCAAGAGAATTTCATTCTCCTGGATGATCCCCCAATTACAATTCGGAAGCCGTTTCCCGTAGAGCGAAACATACCAGCGACCTGAAATAGCGTAAACCGGGAACGCATCTGTCACTTCTTTAGCAACACCTTTTTCACTCCTGAACGTTTTTGAATAACGAATCAATTGATCCCAACGCATCCGGTTGGATGAACTTTGAGTTTGAGCAAACAAAACAGTACCTGTAAAGAAGAAGGTAAGCAGCAATAAGTATTTCATAATTCGTAATATAAGTCCCGATATGCAGAAACAGCAAAATCATGGAGACAAATATAAAATTTTAGACTAGGATTATCACGTAAAAAAACAGCTTCTAAAATACCTAACTAATAAGAAGTGTAATAATACTTTACGAGCATTTGTCCTTGATTCATTTTATAATTTCCAGCTTTATATAAAATATAGGATCCACCATTATCAACCAAAATATCATTTTCTAATTCAAAATAGAAATTATTGTAATTCTTTAATAATTCTTTGTACTCTTCTTCTGTAAGGGATTCTTTATCAATGATAAGACTCATATCAAAAGTAATGCTTGTAGTTACTGGATTTTCGGGCGTTGCAAGTACTAAATTAGTACCAAAAAAAATACCTCCACCAGGATTTTGACTAGTACTCCAAATACACCAATTGTCAGCAAAAACCTCACTTTGCCATTTCACTTCCCCACCACAAATCACCTGATACCTATAGAAACATAGAGTTATATAGGTGACAAAGGTTCCGCACGGCCTTTCCTGAGCTCCATTTGGGTCTTCCCCAGGTTCAATTACCATCAAGTTTAAGCCTTGTTCCATTCTTAACTGTAAAATAGAATCGCTTTGAGAGAATACTCCAAAAGGAGTTAGTGTAAATAAAAGATAAATGATTGTTTTCATAGTGTTTAGATTAAATTTCACGTCTTATGACATTCTAAAATTTAAGAACGGCAAACACGTGAAAAAGGTTGGTCCCAGATTCAAAATTACCTGATTCCGAAAGCTCTTTTCACCAGTTCGTCATGGCTGATTTTCCCGAATGATTTCAATTCCTGCGTGTCTTTTTCAATAATCAGCATCCGGGAGCAATATTCGATGCAAAAATCAATATCGTGCGATGCAATGATGACCAGGCGATTGCTTTCTTCGGCAATTTTTCCTAGCAAAGACATCACTTCTTTCTTGGTCGGGTAATCCAAAAACGCGGTAGGTTCATCCAACAGGATAATGGGCGTTTCCTGGATCAGTGCTTTGGCAATTCCGGCGCGCTGGCGTTCACCGTCACTGAGGGTCGAAGTGGATTGATCCAGCAACGAAGTTAAGTGAAGTAAATCGGCGTATTTCCGAACCACTTCCTTATCACTTTCAGATAAACGCCCGGTGAAATTCGTGTAGGTATGTCGACCTAATTCGAGGTATTCATTCACTTTCAGGTAGTCAAAACCTAAAAAATGGTTATCAACCAGTGTAATCACTTTTGCCCGCTCCACCGGCTTCAGATCGTTCCAGTTTTGATTTCCCGCCAGCACTTTTCCATTGGGAAATTTCCCCCGGATCAACCAATCCATCAACGTCGATTTCCCGGAACCGTTTGCTCCGATTAATGCCGCGAACTCCCCTTTTTCGAGCTCCAATTCCGGAATCCGGTACAGCATTTTCGCATGCCCGATCGTGCAGTTTTCAAACTTAAGCATTGCGGATATTCTTTAACAGGAGAAACAAAACAACCGGCGCGCCAAGCAAAGCGGTCAAACTATTAATCGGTAGAACCATAACCGGTTCGAATAGGCGGATCATCAACGCGCAAAAGACCATCACACTCGCCCCGATCAATCCGGAAGCCAAAAGCAGGTGACCATGATTGGCCGTTTTATAGTACATGCGTACCAGGTTCGGAACAATCAAGCCCACAAAACCGATCGGGCCACAGAAAGCAGTCACCAATCCCGTCAGAAGTGAAACCACGAGTAGTACACTCCAACGCGTTCGTTTTACGCGAACTCCCAAAATCTCCGCCGATTTTTCGCCCAGAACCAATGCGTTGAGCGGTTTGGTCAGAAAAAATGCCGCCATGATTCCAAAGAAGAACAACAAGGCGATCAACGGAATCTGTTCGATACTCACCTGCTGCAATGATCCCATTCCCCAGATCGAAAAAGCTTTCACACTGTTCGCATCGGCTTTCATCAGGATGATATTGGTAATCGCGGAAACGAAAGTACCAAGCATCATACCGACCAGCAAAAGCGATACCATCGAACGAACCCGCGTGGCAATAAGCAAAATCAGCAATCCGAAAACAAGCGCCCCGATCGTTGCAGAAATCGTAATTCCGAGATCCAGCACTTCCAGTCCCAAAAACGAACTTCCCATAATGGTAAGTGCTACCATCAGGTGCGAACCGGAAGTGAGCCCGAGAATCGACGGACCCGCCAGGGGATTATTGAGCATCGTCTGCAACAACAACCCACAAACAGAGAGCGCAAAACCAGAAATAATGGCAATAAACACTTCCGGAATCCGGTAAATAACAAACAGGTTCCAGGCGTTCTGATCGCTCGAATCAAAAAAAGAAAACCAGGCATCTTCTCCATGCGGATAGCCGATCGTCACAACTGTGATGACCAGGAACAAAACAGACGATACCAGGTGTTTCTTCCACATATGCTTACTTCAGCTGGCGGTAAAAATGATACTTCGCGTCTTTGTCTCCTCGTGCGATATGCACAAAGTCTTCCAGCAACCAATGCGGATTTACCGGGCTGCTTTCCCAGAAATAATTCGAATTGTGTGTATACGTGAAGACTTTCCCGTGTTTTACGGTATGGAAATACTGAAATTTCGGATTGAGTTCAAACAACTTTTTGAAAGTCGGTGCTTCCGCATTGATCCATACATCGCATTGCTGATCGTCGTTGAAAACCTGCTCAAACGTTAGGCTCAGACTCGCTGTTCCGTCTGTGTTTTTATAGAAATAATCCATTCCGGCATCTTTCATGATTCCCGCCATGAATGATTTTCCGGCGGGCGCATACCACACATCTCCGACCAATCCGCCGCAAATCACCTTTTTATGTTGCTTGATCGCTTTTGCTTCTTTCTCCATTTTCAGGTATGCTTCTTCCACCTTCGAAAAATAAGCATCGGCTTCTTCGTTCTTATCAACCAGTGCTCCGAACACTTTGATCCATTCGGCTTTTCCAAGCGGGTGCATTTCTTCCCAATCGTAGTTTGCCATGCACACCACATGCAATTGCGCAAATTTGTCTTCATTTGGAAAAGGCTGACCGAAACCGCTGAAAACAATCACTGAGATCTTCGCTTTCAAAACGGCATCCGGCGTTAACCCGGTTTCATAACCCGCCGTAATGACCTGCCCGGAGCGAATACGCTTCAGCAACATTTTATTGGAAATGTATTGTTCTTCCGTCGTTGCTTTCACCGTTTCCACACTCTTGATTGCGTCCAGCATTCCGACAAATGACGTTGAAAGCGCCGCCATATTCTGAACCGGAACTTCGATAATTTTCACCCCGGAAGGGCGTTTCATTTTGGAATTGCGCGGAATCAACGCATAACGACTTTCCACTTTCAGGCTTTTCGGATTTTTGATGATTAGTTCCTTGTAGCCCACTTTCTGTTCAATCGATACCAAACGTGCATACCGGAAACCTTTGACATCGTTTTGTGAATCATCGGAATCTGTTTTTTTGGTCGTACAGGAAAAAAGAATCGTAAAAAGGGTTAAGCCTGCTAAAAGTATTTTCATTGGATGGGGCATTTGGTGTGTTTCATGGCTTCTGCCAATTGTTTTTCTTCATAAGTCCGGGTCGAGAGATCATCCACAATCCGTTTAAAATCAACTTCATTGCGGTTTTGCGACAGCTTGAACGCTGCTTCTGTTTGCCGGATTTCAAGCCGGAAACCCACAATTTCTTTTTTGTACGCTTCGATCAGGTCTGCAGGCCATACATCCATGTGAACCTTGTGAACCCGCCGGGATTCGAACCCATCGACCAATTGCGGAAGGTGTTCCTGGAGTTCCAAATCATTCAAAACTTCGAGTTTTCCGCTTACGTGAACCGCCTGGTAATTGTATGTCGGGACATTGGTGTGGGTGTAAACCGAAGAAGAGATATAGCCGTGTGTACCCAGCACAATCAGTTTCCCCTGACCTGCCGCCGCTATTGCCGCTACGATCTCATTTTCAGATGCTACATGAAATTCCAGTTGCTTGATTGTTTCTCCGAAACGGCAGGTAAATGGGACATGTACGAGGACAGGAAATCCGCCAGCCCCGTTCACAGCCAACGTTCCGAAAGGATGCTGCTGTAAAAATTCCAGGATTAGCTTTTGATCTTTTATCTCAAACTCAGTTGGAATATACATAAAGCAAATATACACTTTCGGGAGCAACTGAGATAATTGGATTAACTTTGTAAAAAACTGTCCGATGCGATTTTCTGATTATCCCATTTCTCAAACGATCAAAGACCAGCTGGAAGCACTTGGCTACAAACGGCCGACTGATATCCAGTTCAAAGCAATTTCACCGATCCTGAACGGAGAAGATGTATTTGGAATTGCACAAACAGGAACAGGAAAAACAGCGGCTTTCGCTATTCCGATTATTCACATACTGAGTACATCGAAAGCCAAAACGAAAAGTCCGCGCTGCATCGTTATGGCTCCTACCCGGGAATTGGCAGAACAGATCAAACAAGCATTTGAAAGCATCGCGAAAGGTTCGGACATTCGCATTACGGCTATTTTAGGCGGATTGGAACAGGACAAACAAATCAAGGAACTGAAACGCGGAACCGACGTAGTTGTTGCTACTCCGGGGCGTGTTTTCGATTTGCGTTCGCAGGGATATCTTTCCCTGGACTCGATTCGATTCCTGGTACTTGATGAAGCCGACCGCATGCTGGATCTCGGTTTTGCACATGACATGAAGGCCATTCACAAGCTTTCGCCTCAAAAGAACCGTCAAACCCTGTTTTTTTCGGCAACAATCGATAAAAAGATCAAGGCGCTGGCTTACGACCTGGTAAGAGATGCCATCCGGATCCAGATTTCTCCGAAAGACCCGGTTTCCAAGAATATTGAGCATGGTTTCTTCCGCGTTGAAATGGATGACAAGCGTTTCTTTCTCGAAAACATCGTCAAAGAATACGAGGAGTTGAAATACGTGGTGTTTGTCCGTACCAAGGTGCGTTGCGAACGTGTGGTTGCAGCGATGGAGCGTGTGGGTGTACATGCAGAAGCATTACACGGGGGCATTGAACAGAAAGAACGCTTCCTGGTTTTGGAACGCTTCAAGTCGGGAGAAAACAAAATCCTGATCACAACTGACGTTGCCGCACGGGGAATTGACATCCAGGGCGTTGACTACGTCATCAATTACGATTTGCCGGATCAGGCAGAACAATACGTACATCGCATCGGGCGAACCGGCCGTGGTGAAAATAAGGGGCAAGCTCTTTCTTTCTGCAGCAAGGAAGAAGAACCGCTATTAGAAGAAATTGAACTTTACCTCGGCTACGACATCGAAGAGATTGAAATCAGCAAAGGGGATTACTCCGCGATCCTGAAAGATACGGAAGATACAACCTACAACTGGCAAAAACTCCTCGACGACGCCAACGACGAAGACGGTACGAAGGATAAATGGTAAATTATTCATTACGAGTTCCGAATAACCTAATTCCGAGTGGAATGAATGTTGTTTAAACACACGCAATTCGTTCCGCCGTGGCGGACATAATTCGTAATTCAATTACTTGCACGAAACCAGATCAAACTGCCGGTCTAGCTGCGACAGTTGCTGATCCATTTCGTTCCAGGAAAACAATTCTACATACAAACCAGTGGTAGAATCGAACACCGTCACACGGCGGTCTTTCTGACGGTATGCGTCATATGCTTTCGCATTAAACAGTTGTCTTTGTGAACGCAGCACCATCTGACCGTCTGCAAAACGGTAGGATTGTGCCATGACGTAGTTCAGTTTTGACAACTTCAACAGATCCTTTTCCAATTCCAGGCGCTCCGGGGTAGAAAAATTGGCCTGGATCAGGCGCTGGGTAACCGGTGCGCAATCGGAAAATTTTTGAATGAGGGTAACGGTGTTAGCTTGAGAGAATCCTACAAAGCTTATCAGCAGAAAAGCGAAAAAAATCGGAGTAGTTTTCATAGCAGTGTGTTTTAAGATGATCTCAACAATGGGTTTCATTATTGACTATCTAAAAGCTATGAACTCTCCGGCTAAAAATCAAGTTTGTGTATTTTCAAACAAATCCACTCAGTCAAACAACCCGCTTATTTACTGATATTCACAATTCACACCCAAAAAGACGCAATTCACCCTAAAGCATACTTTATTCGTTAGGCATGCATAAATATTCGATCAAAAGCAGATTTTAATCATTTGAACCGTAAAAATTCCGATAACCGATTTTAAGGATCACAAAATGTTCACTTCACGTTCGAGTGTGACACCAAATTTGGTTTGAATGTCTTCGATGATTGCAGTAGACAGATCGTAAATTTCACTTCCTGTTGCTCCGCCGTAATTCACCAATACCAACGCCTGCTTTTCGTGTACACCGCAATCTCCGACGCGCTTTCCTTTCCAGCCTGCTTTTTCGATCAGCCAGCCGGCTGCCAGTTTCTCATCTCCTGATTCCTGCGGATAATGCGGCGCATCCGGATACTGTTGCTGCAAGGGCTCAAAAACAGCTTTCGATACAACCGGGTTTTTGAAGAAGCTCCCTGCATTTCCCAACACTTTCGGATCCGGCAATTTACTTCTGCGGATATTCATTACCGCCTGACTCACCGTATCAACGGTTGCTTCCTGCACGCCCATTGCTTCCATTTCAGACTGGATAGCTCCGTAGGAGGTGTTGATTTTCGGATGTTTGGTAAGTCGGTATGAAACGGAAACAATCACGTATTGATCTTTCAACGCACGCTTGAACACACTCTCGCGGTAACCGAATGCGCACTGCTCCTTGTTGAAGGTATGCAGTTCCAGCGAATCAATGTGGAGCGCTTCGAGCGAAACGAAGGTATCTTTGATTTCCGCACCGTATGCCCCGATATTCTGCATCGGGCTTGCTCCTACGCTTCCGGGAATCAAACTCATATTTTCAATTCCGCCCAATCCCTGCTCAACGGTATGACGCACAAAGGCATGCCACTCCACACCCGATCCAACTTTCATGATTACCTCCTCATCGGTTTCATGAATGGTCTCGATTCCCAGAATCTCGTTGCGTAATACGAAAAACGGAAGATCTTTCGTCAGCAGGATATTGCTTCCTCCTCCCAAAATCAACAGGGGAATTTCGCGGTTGCGTTCATTTAGCAATACTTTCAATTCTTCCAGCGATCCAAAACGACCGAAAGCAAGTGCTTTCACGTCAATTCCAAAGGTGTTGTATGGCTTTAGAGAAATGTTGTGCTCAATCATGGTGCAAAATTAACACAATTGAATCGAGAATGTAAAATTGACAATTGAAAAGTGACTTCAACTACGCCCAGCCTCCTTTTTCAATGAGTGATTCAAACGGAAAAGAAAAAAGGTGGTCTTCAGCATCAGCCTACTCAACCACCTTTTCAATGTTACATTTTCAATGCTCAATTAATGAAGATCAATCTCGTAAGGCATGCGCATCTGGATTCCAGTATACGATTCCAGCTTCATCAGCCTTTTCGTCAAATCGTCAATTACTTTCGGAACTGCCTGCTGTTTGATTTTCAGCGATTCGCGGTCTTCCTGTGACAACTGCTCCAGGATTTCCTCAAACGGATCTTCTTTCACTTTCGGGTAGTAACGTACTTTCGGATCTTTCACTTTCGCTTCTTTGATTGCAAAAGCCAATGCATCGTTCAAACCTCCCAGTTTATCCACCAAACCGATTTTCAAGGCATCCGTTCCGGTCCACACACGACCACGCGCAATGCGCTGTACCTGTTCGGTTGTCATTCCACGTCCATCAGCCACACGCTTCTTGAACTGCAGGTAAATCTGGTCTACTTCTGCCTGGATCAATGCCAGTTCTTCCGGAGTCAGTTTGCGGTTGGTCGACAGCACGCTGTGCTTGTTTGTCTGAACGCGGTCGAATGTCAATCCGAGTTTGTTTTCCATGAATCCCCCCGTGTACGGAATCACTCCGAAAACCCCGATGGAACCTGTAATGGTTGTTGGCTCGGCAAAAATCGTCGATGCCGGAGATGAAACGTAATATCCTCCCGAAGCAGCCACATCTCCCATGGAAACAATCACTTTCTTTTTCTTCGTAGTGAGGGAAACTTCCCGCCAGATTTCGTCGGACGCCAGGGCGCTTCCTCCCGGACTATTTACGCGGAACACCACCACTTTAATATCGTCATCATTACGTACTTCGCGGAAGTATTTACAGATTTTATCAGAAGTCATTTCGTCACCGTTCACGGTAATTCCTCCTTCTCCGACAATCACTGCCACATTTGCCTTGGTAGACATTTCGAAAGCCAGCTGTTTGTTTTTGAATCCTTTGGCAGCGTATTCCTCAAAAGACATGATGTCTTTCAAATCTTTCAGTTTCGATTTTTTCAGGATGATTTCTTCTACTTCGTCGCGGTATTTCGATGCATCAATCAATTTCAGACGAACCGCATCATCCACACGCTGAATCTTCGCATTCTCAGCAATGTCGTTCAATGCCGCAGCACTGATTTTACGGTCTGCCGCAATCTGAGTGCGTACATCTTCCCAAATCGAAGCCATATAACGCTGTGTCTGCAAACGGCTTGAATCACTCATATTCGTTCTGAAATACGGCTCTACCGCACTTTTGAAATCGTTGTTGGACCCGCGAATCACCTGCATTTCGATTCCCAGTTTGTCGAAGGTGTTTTTCAGGAACATCAATTCCCCGCCCAGACCAACAAATTCCATTGCCGATGTGGAGAAACCATAGATTTCATCTGCAACAGAACTAATGTAATACTGTTTCTGAGTGATTACTTCCCCGTTCAGGTAAGCTACCAGGAATTTTCCCGACTTTTTGAAATCTTTCAGCGCACTGCGGATTTCCATTGCTGTTGCGTAACCGCATTGTACATTATCCAATTCGAGGTAGATTCCTTTCACCTGCTTGTCATCTTTTGCTTTTTCAAGACCTGTGAGAATATCAGCCAATCCGATTTTTTTATCCATTGAAAAACTGGAAACATTGAGGGAAGACGAACCACGTTCTCCGATCTCTCCGCTCAGTGTCATATGTAATACGCTCGTATCTTTGACTTCCGGCTCACTGCTGAACATGGAACCGAAAACAATCAGCCAGAAAATCCATCCCAAAACGGACAGAATCATGGAGGCAATCAATGAAGGCCAAAATACGCGCCAAAAAGAAATTTTAACTGTAGACATAGATTTAACTTTGAAACAAATATACGTTCAAAAGAAAAGTGATTCCCCCTTTAATGATGTAAGTTATCTTTACTCCCTCAAAAGGATCAAAAATGGTTTAAATGGTAAATCAGGAAAAGAAGCACTTTAATGAACTCATTTACATCGGAGTGGGCACCAATCTGGGTGATAAAATGGCCAATATCCGCTGCGCGGCCGCTGAATTGAATGCCCACGGTATTCGTGTGATCCGTTCTGCCTCGATATATGAAACACCGCCCTGGGGTTTTGAAACGGACGAATGGTTTTTGAATACTGTTTTCGAATGTACAACTGAATCAGGTCCTCATGATTGTTTAAAAGCCCTCCAATTTGTGGAAAAAAAAATGGGACGCGAAAGAAGCCTCAAAGAAGGGTACGAATCACGGATCATCGACCTCGACATCTTATTATTTAAAGACCTGAAGATCAACAGTCCCGAATTACAGGTTCCGCACCCGTATATTACTGAAAGACAGTTCGTAATCATTCCGATGCAGGAATTAACCGGAGATTTTTTCTTTCACTCCCTGGAACATCATTTCGAAGAACTAAAAAATCAATCCGAAAGTGGAGAAATTCCATTCGTCGTTCATAATCCGCCACTTGTCAATGAATAAATGCCGATTTATCTTCATAGGTTAAAAAAAATCATTATTATTGCAAGGAATTTTATTAAGGTAGTAACTAACAATTGAATATGAAAAAGCAAAGTATCAAAGGATTAGCTTTTTTCGCTGTAGCTGGTTCGCTTGTATCCAGTTGTGATCTGTTGAAGGATGTGGATTATACCGTAACTCCAAGCCCTCTTGAGATGCACGCTGACAGTGTACGCGTAAAAGTTGACGTTAAAATCCCGGAGAAAGGGATCAAGAAGAAAGTGTCCGCTGAAATCACTCCGAAATTGGCTGGAGTTCCGTTAAAAACGGTTACAATCCAGGGAGAGAAAGCAACAGCGAATGGTACAGTAATTCCATACAAACCAGGAGGAACAATGACATACACAGATGTGATTGCTTACAAACCTGAGTTTGAATACACGGAATTAATCGTAACTGGAAAAGTATTCAAAGGAGGTAAAGAGAAGACCGGTAAATTTGAGGATAAAGAAATCGCAAAAGGTACAATCATCACTCCATACCTGGTAAACAAAGATTTCAAGTGTACTTACGCAAAAGATGAGTTCAAACGTGTAAACGAGAAAACAACTGCTGCGCAAATCAACTACTTGAAAGGAAAATACGACGTTCGTAAAACGGAGTTGAAAGATGCAGATATCGTAGATTTAGGAACATGGTTGGCAGCTGCTCAATCTAACCCGAAAATCAACATCAAGTCTATCAACATTACGGGTTACGCATCTCCTGAAGGGGAAGTTGCTTTCAACGACAACTTGTCTACAGACCGTGCAAATTCAGCAAAAACTGCGACAGTTGACGTTGCTAAGAAAGCTAAAAACGAGAAAGCATCAGGTGAGATTTACAACCTGGCTGGTCGTGGTGAGGATTTCGACGGATTCAAAGTTCAGTTGGCTAAAAACACATCTATCAAGCAAGAAGATAAGGATTTGATCCTGCGTGTTCTTCAGATGTATGCTGATCCGAATCAGCGTGAGACTGAAATGAGAAACTTAGGAAAATCGTTCACTGAGTTGGATAAAAACATTTTCCCATTGTTGCGTCGTGCTGAAATCAGCGTCGTTTTCGATTTGACAGGATACTCTGACGATGAATTGAAAGCAATCTCTGTTTCTGATCCACAAAAACTGACTTTGGAAGAATTGTTGTTCACAGCTACTTTGACTGATGATCTGAACGAAAAACTGCGTCTGTACAAAGAAGCAGAGAAAAAAGATCCGTCTGACTACCGTGCAGCTAACAACGTAGGTGTTGTATTGTACAACCAGGGGAAAGTTGCTGAAGCGAAATCCCAGTTCGAGAAAGCAAACGGATTGAAAGACAACCCGATCTCTAAAAACAACTTAGGTGCTGTTGCAGGAGTTAGCGGAGACCGTAAAAAAGCTGCTGAATTGTTCGCTCAGGCTGGTTCCAGCGAAGATGTAAGCTACAACAAAGGAATTATCGCTATCCAAAACGGAAAATACTCTGAAGCAGTAAGCGCGTTTGGAAGCAAAGCATCTTTCAACAAAGCATTGGCTCAATTGTTGAACGGTGATGCTGCTGCAGCAATCAGCACAATCGATAATTCGAACGATAAAGAATCAGGACAAGGATACTACCTGAAAGCAATTGCTGCTGCTCGTCAAAGCAAATTGACTGACCTGGTTAGCAACTTGAAAAACGCAATCGGTAAAGATGCGGCATGGAAAGCTAAAGCTGCTAAAGACCGTGAGTTCTTGAAGTACGCTGAAGACGCTTCTTTGTCATTCATCAAGTAAGAATCGAATTTCTGAAATACAGAACCCTGACTTCCGAAAGGAACGTCAGGGTTTTTTCATTATATTTATGCTACCAATATTCAAATCTACTATTATGAATTCCATTTTCTTACGCGCAAAACACTGGCAGATTTTCGTTCCGCTGATCGCCATTCCATTTGTCGTCATGATGATCTTCGGAATCATTGTCGGAGTGTATGTGATAAACCACCAACCACAAAGACCGGAAGACATGGCCTGGATTTTCTACCTCATGCCTTTCATCATGGCAGCTACAGGGTTTGTTCAATTCGCGTGGACATGGAATGTTCTCACCAAACTCAGCAAACTGATTCCACAGGAGAAGGTCTACATGCCTTCCGGAAGAATCAAAACATTTTTCATCATCCCGGTGGTTTACCTTTGTATTGTTCCCTTGTTCGGAGCATTCATGATATCCAACATCGGGCGCGCCGAACACGGTGATCCCTCCGGAATCTTCAGCATGTTCCTGCTCGGACTACTCATCTTTTTCATGCACCTGTTCAGTATTTTCTGCATGCTCCACACCTTCTACTTCATCGCAAAAACCATTCGTGTGGCGGAAACGCAACAGAACGCGACATTTTCGGATTTTGCAGGCGATTTTTTCCTGACCTGGTTTTTCCCGGTCGGAATCTGGTTCCTGCAACCGCGTATCAATAAACTGATTGAGAACGAATCACCGGCTCCAGATGAAATCGATGAGTATCACGGTTTGATCGACGGGTAATCAATGTGAAAATGTCGGAAACAACCGTTGAATCGGTTGGAATCCTTGCATCTTGTTTCGGACCGGAGCATCAAAAGCTATATGAACTCGAAATCGACGCGCCTGTTTAATTGTTTCCCTTCAGATGAGTGATTGTCCCCGACAGGAACTTTTTCTCCCTTAAAATCGATTACAATCCGGTCGCGCTTCAACCCGGCTTTGACGAAATAATCGATAATGGCCTGGGCACGTCGTTCGGAAAGTCCGTCGTTGTATTGATCCGAACCATCTGCATCGGTATGCCCCGTGACGCGGATTCGTAAATCGGAATGACTATTGATGATGTACACAATCTTCTGCAAAAAAGGATCGTATTCCGAACGGATTTCTGATTTATCGTAATCAAAATAAATCGGTTCGAATTGGAAGTTTTTGCGTTCGGCATCGCGCACTTCTTTGGATTTTCTTCCGTTCCGGATATCTTCCGCAAAGATCGGTCTCCAGGATTGAAGTTCTAACATGGTTTTGTCCCGCGAGACGGTTTCATTGACCTTGAAACAAACTACTTTTCCTGAAACACCCTTGCATTCCAGGCTGGAATATTTTCCCTGCAGGTAACCGGTCGAATCGACCAATGCCAGGTCGAAATCCAGCATGCACCAACGGGTTCCGTATACATCTTTCTTTTTCAGAATGGTTGCTTGTTTCGCTTTTACGGAATTTCCCTTCTTCTCTACTTTCAGCGTGCGGACTGCGTATCCGTCTTTTCCACTCATTTCTTCCCGGGAGATCGGATCTTTCCCGAAATCGAAATATATAATGCTCGCCTGTTCCGGTTTTTGGCCATCTTTGATCAACAGTCCCTTCCACACTCCATCGATCTGGGCGCACAGAAGTCCGGAAACAAACAGCGAAAAAATGACCAATTGAAGTTTCATGTGTACTTATTCGTTAATTTTAATAAAAAGTTGCCTTTAATCTGAAAAAGAACTGATAAATTAAATCTATGAAAACAGTATTATCTATTTTGTTGCTGCTCGTTGCATTCACGGGCACCAGTCAGACGATCTACGACTTTAAAGTTACCGATATTGATGGAAATGAATTCAATCTGGCTTCTTTAAAGGGAAAAAAGGTGATGATCGTTAACACAGCATCCAAGTGTGGGCTGACTCCTCAGTATGAAGAACTGGAGAAATTGTACAAAACGTACAAAGACAGCAATTTTGTAATCGTCGGGTTTCCATCCAACGACTTCATGTCTCAGGAACCGGGAACAGACCAGGAAATCAAAGCATTCTGTTCTAAAAACTACGGTGTGAGTTTCCCGATGATGAGCAAGATCGAAGTGAAAGGAAAAGACAAGCATCCGCTGTACCAATTCCTGACTGAAAAATCGAAAAACGGTTATTCCGACAACTCTGTGAAATGGAACTTCCAGAAGTACCTGATCAACGAACAGGGAAAATTGGTCAAGGTCATTTCGCCGTCTACCAAACCGATGGATCAGGAGATTATTTCCTGGATCCGTTCATAGGAATTCCAATCAACAATTTGAATCAAAAAAAGCCGCGTTTATGACGTGGCTTTTTTGTTGTTATTTCGTTAATATTTTGTTGATAAATACTGGTGTTTTAACCCTTTTTGGCTCAGAAAACGGCTTGAATTTCGTATATTTGTTCTGCACTGAAAAAGTGCGTTTTTTAAGCAACTTTATTTATGAGCGAAGAAAAAAAGAATCAGGATTATTCCGCGGATAACATACAGGTATTAGAAGGTCTGGAGGCGGTTCGTAAACGTCCGGCGATGTATATCGGGGATGTGGGCGTTAAAGGTCTTCACCACCTTGTTTACGAGGTCGTGGATAACTCCATCGATGAGGCGTTGGCTGGTCATTGTGATACCATCGATGTCTGGATCAATGAAGACAATTCCATTACTGTTAAAGATAACGGCCGGGGGATTCCGACGGCTATGCACACCAAGGAGAAAAAGTCGGCACTGGAAGTGGTAATGACAGTGCTCCACGCCGGCGGTAAATTTGATAAAGACACGTACAAGGTTTCCGGTGGTTTGCACGGGGTTGGGGTTTCGTGTGTGAACGCATTGTCTATTCACATGCGCACGGAGGTTCACCGCGAAGGAAAGGTTTTCGAACAGGAGTATTCCATCGGGAAGCCGCTCTACGATGTAAGAGAAATCGGAACTTCTGATACAACAGGAACTATTCAGACCTTCAAACCGGATGATACGATTTTCGAATTCACAGAATATAACTACGACACTTTGTGTGCACGTATGCGTGAATTGGCATTCCTGAACAAAGGAATTACCATCACCATTACCGACAAGCGGGAAGTAGACGAAAACGGGAAAGAAACTTCCAATGTATTCCATTCCGAAGGGGGATTGCGCGAGTTTGCACAATACCTGGATCGCAACCGTGAACCGCTGATCGCAGATGTGATCTATTTCGAAGGGGAACGTGAAGGAATTCCGGTAGAAGTTGCCTTGACATACAATACGTCTTACACGGAGAATATCCAGGCGTATGTCAACAACATCAACACGCACGAAGGTGGAACACACCTTTCCGGTTTCCGTCGCGGTTTGACGAATACCTTGAAAAAATACGCAACTGACAGCGGGATGCTGGCGAAAGAAAAAATCGAAATTGACGGGGACGATTTCCGCGAGGGGTTGACTGCTGTTGTTTCTGTAAAAGTAGCTGAGCCGCAATTCGAAGGTCAGACGAAAACAAAATTGGGTAACAGAGAAGTAACTGCTCCGGTTTCCCAGGGGGTTTCCGAAATGTTAACCATTTACCTGGAAGAACACCCGGCTGAAGCAAAGATTATCGTTGACAAAGTCATTCTTGCAGCAAGAGCGCGCCACGCAGCACGTAAAGCACGTGAAATGGTACAGCGTAAGAATGTGATGTCCGGATCAGGTTTACCTGGAAAACTGGCCGACTGTTCTGAAAAAGATCCTGCGGTTTGTGAGATTTACCTGGTCGAGGGAGACTCGGCGGGTGGAACTGCAAAACAAGGACGTGATCGTATGTTCCAGGCAATTATGCCGCTTCGGGGGAAAATCCTGAACGTGGAAAAAGCGATGCAGCACAAGATTTTTGAGAACGAAGAGATCAAAAACATCTACACTGCACTGGGAGTACGTATCGGAACGGAAGATGATTCCAAAGCCCTGAATCTCGAAAAACTGCGCTACCACAAGATCATCATCATGTGTGATGCCGACGTGGATGGTTCTCACATTGAGACATTGATTTTGACGTTCTTCTTCCGATACATGAAGGAACTGATCGAAAAAGGATATATCTACATTGCAACCCCGCCTTTGTACCAGGTGAAAAAAGGAACCAAAGCGGAATACGCATGGACGGAAGATCAACGCGACCGTTTGATCGGTGAATTGAAAGGTTCCGGATCTGATTCTTCTGTAAACGTACAACGATACAAAGGTTTGGGTGAGATGAATGCAGAACAGCTGTGGGATACAACGATGAATCCGGAGCACAGAACACTGCGCCAGGTAACCATCGAAAATGCAGCTGAGTGTGACCAAATCTTCTCCATGCTGATGGGAGATGAAGTTCCGCCAAGACGTGAATTCATTGAAAAGAATGCGAAATACGCAAAAATCGATATCTAAAAAACAACAAGCCCTGACGATCCTGTCAGGGCTTTTTTTATCTTTATCCTGAATCAATTTTAGTCAAACGAAATCAATTGTATGCGTTATCGGTTATTGCTCCTGCTTGTTCCCTTTATCCTCATGGGAGGCTGTGTGGATTATGACAAGGAAAACAAGGAGGTCAGAGAAGATTTCAAAAAGAATCACTACAATTTCACATTGGATAAAACCATCAAATACGAAGGGATTTCATTCAAGATTCCGAAGCATTTCAAACGGTATTATTCGCACGATTTCACGATCAAAAATTCTTCCATTACCCGAACGAGCAATGCTCTGAATATCTTTTTTTCGGTTGAGCGTTTCTCCAAGTCCGACCTACACCGCAGCTTTGTCTCCGATTTCGTGATCAAAGACGATTTATTGAATACTTTCCAGGATGCCTACGTTTGGCGCAGATTCACCTCTCTTGACAACGGCGGGATTTCGATTAAGAAGGAATTACCGAAGAACCTGAAGCAAAAAGGAGTGATTCAAACAGTAGCCGGAGACGGTGAATATACCGGAATGACGTATTACGCCACGGCTACCATCCGGATTAAAGACAATTACTACGTTTTCCAATGGATCACCAATAAATCCATCATGAATTACACCTACGACGATTTTGAACGGATTTTGAAAAGTGTGAAGCAAGCAAAATGACATATGCCGATTTAATTGAGAAGTTTTCAGGAGAATTACCGGGCGAAAGTTCACACCTGGCTTTTATGCCTTTCCGGGGAAGTTCCAGGGAACAAATTCAGCAGGGAGTCTCTTACCGCGATGCGGCGGTAGCCATTATTTTATTCCACAACGAAGAAAACACGCTGTCTACGATCGTTACACAGCGCCAGCAATACGATGGCTCACACAGCGGACAAATCAGCTTTCCCGGCGGAAAAAAAGAAGCAGATGATCCGGATTTGACTTACACGGCCATCCGCGAATGCTTTGAAGAAATCGGAATTGATGCCGGGTCATTCGAATTGTTAAAAGAACTGACTCCCCTGTTCGTTCCGGTCAGTAAATTCCTGATTACGCCTTTTGTATTCTACTCCACACAAAAATCCTTTCAATACAACCGTTCCGAGCGGGAAGTCGCCGAAATTTATGAGCTGGATCTTCCGGCGCTTTACAAACCGGAATCCGTCGTGCAGCTCGATATTCCGCTGAACAAAGAATTCATTATGAAAAATGTACCCCACTTCAAGCAGGGAGACATTCTCATCTGGGGCGCAACCGCGCTGATCTTAAACGAGCTGAAGGATATTCTAAGGTAATATGCTAAAACAGAGAGATCGTGCATGCTGTTCTTCCCCGTGGAGGAAAAAATTCAAAGGGTTCAACAGTTAACACACTCCTCTCCCGCTTCAAACTGCTTATAGTAAATCACATTTCAAATCGCCAGAATGCTCTTACAAGACGTATCCTAAAACCGGAATCGCGCAAATCCTAAGGCTCCCGAAACACTGGTTCCGTCTTTCAGGAAGAAGCTCAAAGCATCACGTGAAGCAATTCCACATTCGTATGCCCCGTCTTTGATAATGAAGGTCAATCCCAAAGGCATGTTGTTTTTGTAAATTCCTCCTCCGTAATACCCGATGCTCAATTGCAGCCATTTCACCGGCAGAATGTCTCCACCAAAAGAATAAACCGGATTTTGAATCGATCCCGGGTTGTTTTTGTTAAACGGCGCTACGACATCAAAGCCCAAACGCAGGTATTTAATCGGCTCGTAGCTCACGCCGAAGCGGAAATCGGAAGCATTGATCACCGTGTATTTCTGTTCGCCTTCCAGGGTCAGCAAACCGTTGTCGCGCACCAACTGGTTGACCGTCTGCGTGATGTTGTTTCCGTTCAGACCACCTAACTCAAAAGAGGTGAACAAGGTGTCTTTCACTTTGTACACGTTTCTTTTGTAGGTCACCGAACCGATATTGTTTACTGCAACCGCTACGCGCAGTTTATTGAAGAGAATCATACTTGCAGAAAGATCAATTCCGTAACCTGTTCCCATCACCGGTGCCATTCCTTTGCTTTTCTGCTGCATAGCATTGGATCCGCTCACGTTTCCGTAGTTGATATCAAAGGTCGGAGTGATGGAAGTATACATCCGCAATCCGTCATTGTCTGAAGTCATACTGAACATCGCCATCGACGTGATCAGGCGCGCTCCTACTCCCCCATACAATTCAAACACGGAGTCTTTTCCGAACAATTTGCGTCCGTAACCGATGTTGTAGCTTCTGCTCCACAATAACTGAATCTGCGTTCCTTTCGTCAGGTCACTGATCCGGATCGGAACATTCAGTGATCCACGCACCACGTGGTTCAAAGTGTCTTGAGAAATCGATGCATTGTTTGCAATGCGGGAGGTATCCGAACCGTAAACAACTGTCAGGGAATCAAAGATGGAAGATAATTTTCCGCGGAAAAGCAGGTCAGTTGTCTGAGAATTCAGTTTGGAATACCAGCTGTAGCTTTCGCGGATATTGAACGCAATTCCACCCAGTTTTTTTCCGTAGTAGGAAAACCCGAACCAGTTGTAATCAAAGTTAATGGCAACACCTGCTTCCGCATAATCTCCCACTGCTTCCATCTGTCTTTTGTAGTCGATTTCACTCGGATTTTTATGCTGTGCGGCCTGGTAAAGTGTTGAAGTAAGGTTCTGAAGTTTTTTGGAACTCAATGAATCGGAGGAAATCCCGAATGCAAATTCTGAAGTTCCGGTGGTGAACTTTTTCCCGGCATACCGCGGTCTCCAACCCAGCGCGGAAGTATTGATTCCCAATGCATGGTAATCGGTCACAAAAGGCGTAGCAACTCCTTTACCGACTGTTGGGAAGGCAACTCCCTGGGTTTGAGAAAATGATACGGAAATGGATAAAAGGGCCAGGAGCAATAATTTAATCTTCATAAGTGCGTAGTTGTTGCAGAATGTTCGCTAAAGAAACGAAAAAAAGCCGCACTACCAACCAACAGAAAACAAAAAGAGGAGTAAATTCTATGTAACTTACTCCTCTTTTTGCTAAACCATGCTAAAACTATAAAACCCAAAACTAACAACTATGAAAATTGTTGTTCTTGAATACAAAGGTACACCAGATTATTGAATCTACAACTTTTGATTTCTTTTTTTTGTTCCAATAAATGCTTAATTCTTGAAGTCTTGAAATTTCAGATTGTTTTCTTTTACAGTATAATCTGCCTTTCTTTTGTATGGTGAAAGTACTACCGAAATGAGAAAAATCAAGCCGTTCACACATACGATCAGTGGAGAAATAGAGATATTGATCCATTTTCCAAGGAACACTCCAAGGATGCAAGATACTATTCCTATGCATGCAGCATAACAAAAAGTACGACTCAAAGTCTTGGAAAATTGCAATGCCGTTGCCGCCGGAAGCACCAATAATCCGACAACCAGGATCACTCCCACGCTTTCAAAACTCAACACGGCGTGAATACTCAGCAACAACATCAGGATCAACTGGAAAAGCCGGGTAGGAATTCCGATAAAGGACCCGAATTGCGGGTTGAATGCCCAAACTTTCCAGCCTTTGAACCCGAATATGATGACCACCAGCAGGACGATCGTTAGCGGAAGCAGCTGAAGAATAGCCCGCGTTCCATAGAGGTATCCGCCTACAATGACCTGATCCAGGATGGAGGTTTCCAGATCGCCATACAAGACACATTCCTGATCCAGGTCGCTGTTCTTTCCGGCAAAAAGGGCAATCAGCAGCACGCCCGCTGCGAACAGGAAGGTAAATGTAAATCCGATTGCCGCATCTTCCTGGATCTGCCATTTCCTTCTCAGGAAATCAATCAGAAAGGTGGTTAAGAATCCCGTAGCGGCTGCTCCCAAAAGCATTGGCCCGGAATCCCGTGTTCCGCTGAGCAGATAGGCGACCACAATTCCTGGTAAAACGGCGTGTGAAATGGCGTCTCCGACCATCACCAGGCTTTTAGAAACGAGCAAAACGCCCAGCAGCGATGCAGGAATTGCAACGGAGCAGGCTGTTAAGATCATCAATACATCATTTTCCATGGCTTTTCCGTTTGGTTTGAAGTTTGACTGTGAGTGCAATCACGATTGCACAGGTGCTCAACACCATGATGATGCACGGGCCGGTAGGAATGTTGGTTCCCAAAATGGAAATGTAGGAGCCCAACAGGGATGAACATGTTCCCAAAGTTAAGGCAACGAGCAACATCCGGTTCAAGCGGTAGGTCAGCATTCGTGCAGATAGTACAGGAATAATCAGCAATGCCGACATGAGCACCACTCCGACTGCCTGTACCCCCATCGCGACTACGAGGATTGTCATCGAATTCAGTATAAAGTCGTTCCAACGCAGCGAAAATCCTTTGCTGATCATGAATTCCCGGTTAAATGCAAAACTGTACATCACCCGGTAGCGCAACACAACGGCAATTACGATAACCGCCGAAACGCCCAGGAATAAATACAAATCGCGGATGTCGAGCGCGGCAATTTTCCCGAACAGGAAATCACTCAGCCCGGCCTGGCCGTCATCCGGTCTTCCCTGAATGTAGGACAACAAGGCCAGTCCGAACGCGAAAAACATACTGAGTGTAGCGGCTACAATCGTATCGGATTTCAGTTTGGTTTTACGTTGCAGCCAGGAAATCTGTTGTGTGGCAAACCATCCGGCGCAGAAAGCTCCGAGCATCAAAATCCACGTAGTGCGTTGTCCGGAAAGCATGTATGCCAGTACAATTCCGGGAAGTATCGAATGGGAAATGGCATCACCGATCAGGGACTTCTTCTGCAGAAAGGTGAATGTTCCCACCAAAGCCGCACAGATTCCGATCAGCGCCGTTCCGATAAATACGATCCAAATACTTAAATCCATGTTATTTCTTATTCAACAGAAAGCTCATTCCGTATGCTTTCTCAATGTTCTCTGGTTTCAGCACATCTTCCTGTGCACCGCTTGCGATCAATTTTTTGTTCAACAGGATCACATCGTCAAAGTATTGAGCTACGACTGACAAATCGTGGTGTACAATCACAATGGTCTTGCCGGCATCGCGCAGTTTACGGACAATCGCCAGAATTGCTTCCTGTGATGCCATATCGATTCCCACAAACGGTTCATCCATAATAATCAGTTCGGCTTCCTGCGCCAATGCTCTTGCCAGGAAAACACGTTGCTGCTGTCCGCCGGAAAGTTGTCCGATCTGCCGGGTCGAAAATTCTGACAATTGCACTTTCTTCAAGGTCTCTTTTACGATTTCCTTGTCTGCAGAGGTCGTTCTCGCCCACCATTTTCTGGGTGTAATCCGTCCCATTTCGACCACTTCGGCTACCGTGATCGGGAAATCCCAATCGATGGATTCGCGTTGCGGCACGTAAGCAATTTTCGAGCGGAATTTTTCAAAACTGCTATCGAAAAAAGAAACCTTTCCTTGTTTTACGGGAATGATTCCCAGGATTCCTTTCAGGAACGTGGATTTTCCGGATCCGTTCGGCCCGATAATCCCGGTTATTCTTCCGGCATTTACCGTTACCGAAATATGATCCAAAGCGAGCATTTCGCGGTAAAAAACCGTCAAATCAGTCACTTCTATTGCTTTTCTCATTTCAAACCGTCTTTAATCGCATTAACATTATGGGTCAGCATCCCGATATAAGTGTCTGCCCCGCTTCCTTCAGAACCCAGCGCATCGGAGAAAAGTGTTCCCCCGATTTTGACGTGATATCCTTTTCTTTTCACCGAATTGAGCACACTGTTCAGGGCTTTCGGACTCACGGAGTTTTCTACGAAAATTGCTTTGACCTGGTGTTCGACAATGAAATCGACCAGGTTTACCACGTCTCTGACTCCCGGTTCCTGGGAAGTAGATACCCCTTGAAGGGCTTTTACTTCGATATCGAATGTGCGTCCGAAGTAATGAAATGCATCGTGGGAAGTGATCAAGATCCGGTGTGCTTTCGGAACTTTTGCCAGTTCACTTCTCAATGCTGCCGTTTCCGACTCCACTTTTTGTAGAAAACGGTAGAAATTTTCGCGGAACTCCAGTTCGTACTCTGGGTATAATTCAATCAGTTTATCTACGACTCCATTCATGGCCTGAATCCAGGAGTCTGTATCAAACCACACGTGCGGATCGGGCGTGATCTGGTCGGTATATAAGATTTTCGTTTGTGGAAATTCGGTCTGAAAAGAAACAACGGCTTTTCGTTCGGATAAGCGTTCGAACAATTCCGCCATTTTTCCTTCCAGGTGAAAACCGGTATACACAACGAGTTTTGCGTCGTTCAACAAGCTCACATCACTGGGTCTCGGATTGTAGGTATGCGGATCCACTCCGGGGCCCATCAACGATTTCACAATCAAACGGTCTCCCACCACCTGGCGCACGCAGTCGGCAACAATGGAAGTAGAGCACACAATCAGTTTCTCATTCTCTTCCCGCTGCCGGATTCTGCATCCAAGCAGTAAAAACAATCCGATCGTTACACAAACAAAACTTCTCATAGTTGTTTCACCGAAATTTGTTTTGAAACCGTACTTGAAAACTGCACTTGTTTTCCTTTGAGGTCAATCAGGATCGATCCGTCGAAACTCAACTTGTCGAGCACTTCGATCTGTGTTCCCAGATTCAACCCGATTTTACTGAGATACTGAAGGAATTCCGTTTGATCATCTTCCACGCCCATAATAATTGCCCTGGTTCCGGGTGTTGCTTCAGAAAGCAGGATTCTATTGGCTGCAATTTCGATCTTACCGTCTTTTCCCGGAATCGGTTCTCCGTGCGGATCTACTTTCGGGAAACCTAAAAACTCATCAAGTCTATTGGTGAGCTCCGTCGACTGAATGTGTTCCAATTGTTCTGCAATCTCGTGAACTTCTTCCCAGCCAAAATGCAGTTTATCGACCAGGAATGTTTCCCACAACCGGTGTTTACGGATGATGGCTAAAGCGCAGGAACTTCCCAAAGCGGTCAACTGGCAGCCCTGGTATTTTTGATACTCCAGCAAATTCTTCTCTCCAAGCTTTTTGAGCATGTCTGTTACCGAGGATGCTTTGGTGCACATCTTCTCGGCCAGATCATTGGTTGAAATAGGTCCTTTTCCCTCCTGGCTCAATGTAAAAATGGCCTTGAGATAGTTTTCTTCGCTTTGTGTTAACTTCAAGTTCTTTGTTTTTACAAATTTAAAAACTTTTTTAGACATATCTAAAAAAACAAATTGAAAGATTTGATTTATAGGGTACAAAGCTTGGATCTTTTTGAGAAAATAGTTGTACTTTTGCACCGAAATTTATTTAAACAAAACAAGATGTCAGGTAACAGAACCTTTACAATGTTGAAACCAGATGCGATCGAAAACGGTCACATGGGAAAAATTATTGATATGATTATCCAGGCTGGATTTTCAATCAAAGCAATGAAATTCACTCGTTTAACTGAGGATCAGGCGAAAAAATTCTACGAAGTTCACGCTGAGCGTCCATTCTACGGTGAATTGGTTGAGTACATGACATCCGGACCGATTGTTGCGGCTATTCTTGAGAAAGACAATGCAGTTGCTGATTTCCGTGCTTTGATCGGAGCTACAGATCCAGCTGAAGCTGCGGAAGGAACAATCCGTAAGTACTACGCAGAGTCTAAAGGAAGAAACGCGGTTCATGGATCTGATTCTGATGAGAATGCTGAAATCGAAGGAAAATTCCACTTTACAGCTGCTGAGATTTTCTAATCACTCCAGTTGATACGAATTGAAAGCCTTACTTTTTAGTGAGGCTTTTTTTGTGGTGAGAATTTTCTTTTGAATCAATTCTAGCTTAATGAAGTGGTACTGGTCTTCTTCATTCTATTCTTCTGAATCATCCATGCAGAATAGCCTGAATGGGCCTCTCTGTGGATTTCTCTTCTGTATGGAAGAAACAACCTTTTGATCTATTCTTTCGATACAGCCAGGCGATTTTGCAGGGATATTTTGCGCAATATCGTCTAAGCTTTGTATTCCCGTCCCCATATTGGGAAATTGGGAATTCGGGTTATTGGCCGGGTTGTTTCAGGGGCAGGGAAAAGTAGCAAGTTTAGGGCATAAAAAAAGC
>NZ_JBCNJW010000007.1:0-214466 GCF_039596355.1 Fluviicola sp.
ACAAAAAGTACTTGTATGATTCATAATTTCAGTTCCTGCTAGCAGGAACTCTTTGTCTTTCCCACAAATGCGCAAATATCTGATGCGCTTACCAGTCGCATCTTTACGCTGTAAACAATAACATTCATCATTTATACTATTAGAAGCGAGTGCAGCCTGTCCCGATTTCTTTCGGGAGTAGCCGAGCTAAAAATTTGCGCATTTGCGGTAGAAATGAAGCGTGGGTTCATAGTGTGATGAATTCCCTAACTTTTTTGTATCCAAACCTACCTGACTTAAGTACATAATTCCCCTTACCAGACGCCACTTGAGCGAGTGCGGTAGCCGAATAGTTAATCTGTGTATCTGTGGAAAGCATAAAGATTGCTTGCTAGCAGGCACTCTAATTATAAATCACTTGAGTATATTTTGGCATTCCTTGTTTTAATTCGCCGGCTTCAATTCATTTTCCACCAGGCGGTATTTGCTTTTCACAATGGGTCTCGGAAAGGCGTTAAAGTGCCACCATTCCGTAGGAATATTTGAAAACGATTGACTTTTTAAGGCTCTTCTGAGCAGTTTTCGATTATCGATCTGCTGCTGCGTGATTTCTCCCGTTGCCAAAAATTCCGATTCCAGTGAAGGGTAAGCAATTTTGCGGATGTCGTCATACCCTGCTCCCATGTCGAGTGGTTTTCGCTTTGCATCACAGATCGTCAGATCGACTGCTGCTCCGTAATTGTGCACGCTTCCGTTTCGCGGGTTACTCACAAATTTACCGCGTTCCAATACCGGGATCGTATCCAGTGCATTCCACATTTCCCACTGTACGCTCAAAGGTCTCACTCCATCATACACCAATAAATGGTAATTTGCATTTCTGCCCGTGAGGTATTCCTGCGATTTTGCCAGTCTGCGCGCTACGTCGATCTGAACGTATACTTTATCCAGCGTATCATAAAGCACGCGGTGCATGAAATTGTCTTTGCTTGCATATTTCAATTCCCACCAGATGTTTTTATTGAAATGATCCACGCATACCAGGGTGTCTCCTTTGTTAATCAGGTAGTTTTTTAACGGAGTCTCGCTTTTTGGTGTTTTTTTCTCTTCGGAATGAAACGCTTTCTGAAGTTCTGCTTCCTTGTGATCCGGTTGTTCCTGCCGGGAAGATTCACCGCAGGCACTAAGTAGTAAAAGGAGTGTAAAGACACTTAATGTAATTTTCATTTTGTAAAAATTGTCAATTAGATGCATATATCAACATTTCCTGTACTTTTGTTGTCCCCAAATATAAAAATAAGAAATGCCAAAAATTGCTCAGAAAGCCATTGACATGCCGGCTTCGCCGATTCGTAAATTGGTTCCTTATGCAGAAAAAGCTAAGAAAGCCGGAAAAACCGTTTATCACCTGAATATTGGTCAACCGGATATTGAAACACCTCAGGTTGCATTGGATGCGATCCGCAACTTTGATCATAAAGTCATCGAATACAGCCATTCTGCAGGTTTTGAATCCTACAGAACAAAATTAGCTGAAACATACCGCAAAGGCGGACTTCCTGTAAATACAGAAGACATCATCATCACAACCGGTGGTTCCGAAGCATTGATTTTCGGTTTCATGACAACGTGTAATCCGGGTGACGAAGTGATTATTCCGGAGCCGTTTTATGCCAACTACAATGGATTTGCCGTAACGGCAGGTTTAACAGTTGTTCCGGTAACGGCAACGATTGAAAGTGGTTTTGCACTGCCCCCTGTTTCGGAGATCGAAGCGAAAATCACTCCTAAAACGAAAGCAATTGTGATCTGTAACCCGGGTAACCCGACAGGTTATTTATACAGCCAGGCTGAGTTGGAGCAATTACGCGATATTGTAAAAAAGCACGACCTGTTCCTGTTTGCAGATGAAGTTTACCGCGAATTCTGTTACGACGGAGCGCAACCTTTCTCTGTTCTGAACCTGGAAGGCATTGAAAACAACGTGATCATGATTGATTCGGTTTCCAAGCGCTATTCCATGTGTGGAGCGCGCATCGGTGCGTTGGTTTCCAAAAACCAGGAAGTGATGAATGCCGCACTGAAATTCGGTCAGGCACGCCTTTCCCCTCCTACTGTGGATCAGGTAGCTTCTGAAGCAGCATTGAACACTCCGCAATCGTATTTCGACAACGTGGTTGCGGAATACGTAGAGCGCAGAAACATTATGGTCGACGGATTGAACAGCATCCCGGGAGTATTCTGCCCGAAACCGAGCGGAGCTTTCTACTGTGTGGCGAAATTCCCGGTTGACAATGCGGAGAAATTCTGCCAGTGGTTGCTGGAAGAATTTGAATACGAAGGACAAACTGTGATGATGGCACCTGCAAACGGGTTCTATTCCACACCGGGAGCCGGCTTACAGGAAGCACGTATCGCTTACGTTTTGAACAAAGAATCATTGAAAAAAGCGGTGATCTGCCTCGAAAAGGCCTTAGAAATCTATCCCGGAACACTACGATAAATGGAACTACTCATAATCCTCTTTCTAATCATTTTGAATGGAATCTTCTCGATGGCAGAGATCGCTACGGTATCAGCCAGGAAGTCCAAATTAGATACAGCTGCCAAAAGGGGCGACAAAAGCGCAAAACTGGTAATCGAAACGCTGAATTCTCCGAATAAGTTTCTTTCGACCGTACAAATCGGAATTACCCTGATCGGAATCCTGACGGGTATCTTCTCCGGAGAAAAAATGACGCAGGACATCCAGAATTTTTACCTGAGTTTTGCGGCACTGAAACCGTATGCTCATTTCCTGGCTGTTACTTCAGTGGTGGTGATCATTACCTTCTTCTCCCTCGTTTTGGGAGAGCTGGTTCCGAAACGAATCGGTTTGACGAACCCGGAAGCGATTGCCAAAACCATGGCTCGTCCGATGCTGATTATTTCCAAAATTACCGCACCGTTCGTCTGGTTACTGACTGTTACTTCCGACGTATTGATCAAAATTCTGCGCATCAAGCAGTCTTCTGACGGAAAAGTAACGGAAGAAGAAATCAAGGCGATCATCCAGGAAGGAACGGAAGGCGGAGAAGTGCAGGAAATCGAACAGGATATCGTGGAGCGCGTATTCCATCTGGGAGACCGTAACATCAGTTCCCTGATGACGCACCGCAACGATGTGATCTTTATCGACATCAATGATTCACGCGAAGAAGTGCGCGAACAGGTTGAAAAAGAAATGCACTCCGTTTACCCCGTTTTCGACGACGAACGTGAACACGTATTGGGTGTGGTTCTGTTGAAAGACTTATTCCGCACGATCAACAACCAGGATTTCAACCTGAGAGATTTGATGTTGAAACCTCAGTTCTTAATGGAAAATATTTCCGCTTACGAAGCGCTGGTTCACTTCAAGGACAGCAAAACGCATTACGGAATCATTACCGACGAATTCGGTCAGGTGCAGGGAATCATTACTCTGAATGACCTGCTTCAGGCTTTGGTCGGTGACTTCAACGATTTCTACGCAGAAGAGTTTGAGTTCATTCAGCGCGAAGACGGTTCCTGGCTGATTGACGGGCAGTACCCGATCGCAGAGTTTTTCCGCCAGTTTGGTTTGGAAGACAATTCTTCGGAGTTGAATTTTACCACCATCGGAGGATTGGTTCTGAATGAATCACGCAGTGTTCCGGTGACCGGTCAAAAAATTCACTGGCTGAACTTTGAAATCGAAGTAGTGGATATGGACGGTGCACGCATCGACAAGCTGATCATCCGCGAAATTCCGATTGAGGACTAAGCATCACCTTCACTTTAGGTGACCGCTAAAAAATAATCGAACAATCACTGTTACTTTTATACAACCGCGCATTTCACTGGTGTGTAAAAGGGAAAATATACACAAAACAATGTTGTAGGAATACAACTGAGCTCCCGGCGGCAACCGGGAGTTTGCTTTTTTAGGAGCAGGCTGAGCGAAGTCGAAGCCTGCATTGAACCATTTTGAGAGATAGGTGTATCACTTCTCAAAACAATCACAATGAAACCCATTTTTACATGTATTTGTACGGCTTTTGTTCTTTCAGCTCATGCCCAGACACCTTTGATCGCTCACAAAAGTCATTCCGGAAGCAGTGCTTCTTTCCTGATCGCCGCTAACAGCAATTTCGGACAAATCCGCATCGATTTTGATCAGCAGTTCAAAGGCCCCGTCACCCAGCAAAATTTTAAGCCGCTCAATGACAGCGTGATGATTCATGAAATTACCGACCTGAACCAGCAGGTAGTCAAAACAACCTTTCTTCCCAACAAGAATCGTTACTCCCCTGTCGTGTTCCGCATGAAATATGAGGATTCCATCAGCAAAGCCGAACAACAGCGAAACAATCCCCAGATTCCCCCCAAGCAACCGGAGCAACTTCAGAATGAACAACCCGCACAGCAGCAAAATCAACCCCAACAGCCTATTGACCAGCAGCCAATACCCGCAAAAAAGAAAAAGAAATCGTACCTGTTATTCCTGTTCGGAATTACCGGCGGCGGGATGCTACTCACCAAATTGTTTTCACGAAAGAATATTTCTCAACCATCCATTGCATAAGCTTATGAAACAAGTCATTCTATTAACTATTCTGTCATTCAGCGGGCTTTCGCAGGCACAAACAGCGATCATTGCCCATAAAAGTCACTCAGGAACAAGCGCTACATTTGTCATTGATCCTTCCGGCAATTTCGGAGAGCCTCCTCCACGACTGGTTCAGGTTATCCGTCTTAACGACACTGCAAGTATCACCGTTTATGACTATTACGGATTAAGGTATGATTTTGATACTGTTTACCGGGATCCCTATTATTCGAACTACCAGTTGAATATTGATTCTATGAACAGTAACCCGTACTTTAAAGTGGAGTACATCAATTTCAAACATTCTCCGGATTCCCTGAAACCGAAAATTCCGGTGAAAGTCCATATCGGTGAACCAGCTGTGAAAGATCAGAAAGTAATTCAGGAACAACCTGCACAGGAAAACACTTCCAAAAAGAAAAAGAAATCGTACTTGTTGTTCCTGTTCGGAATTACCGGCGGCGGCATGCTGCTGACCAAATTGTTTTCACGAAAAAACACTTCACATCCATCTATTGCATAAAATTATGAAACAACTTTTGCTATTATTTGTCTTATCGCTCAGTTCGCTTTCACAGGCACAAACAGCGATCATTGCGCATAAAAGTCATTCGGGCTCCGCTTCAGATTTCTTCACCGATCCGTCAAGTAATTTCGGCATCCCTGTCAAACGGCTGGTTCAGGTCATCCGACTCAATGACAGCACCAGCATCCAGGTGTATGATGACCGAACCGGTTATTTTCATTATGACACGGTCTATCGTCATCCGGTTTATTCCAATTACAACCTGAATATCGATTCTGTTAAGAAAAGACCATACAGCAATACCGAAATTGAATACATCAACTTCAAACATTCCCCGAAATCTGCCAAGCCGATCGCACCCGGTTACAACCCGAAAAAACTCGATCAAAAACACCTGGATCAGACAAAAACCGATTCGCAACAGGAAGTGACTCCTAAAAAGAAGAAAAAGTCGTATTTGCTGTTCCTGTTCGGAATCACCGGCGGCGGCATGCTGCTTTTCGGCGCCATTAACCGTTTGTTTACTCCTCAAATGGTCTCATGAGCGAACGGTTGAAGATCTCTTTCATTGGAATTGCGTGCTGGTGGATGCTCCTGCTTCCATTTGATTACACACTGTTCAACTGGTTTTTTCATTCTGTTCAGCAACCGTTTTTCGGGATGTTGAAATCGCTGGATGAAACACTGATTTTTGAAACAGACACCTATGGAACCTATCTTCTTCTTTCCCTGAGTCTCATTTTGGGACTACTCTCCCATTTTGCAGTCAAATGGATTTGCCGGAAACTGCAAATCACTCCACATGATCTGCTTAAAACCGTACTTGCGGGCATTTTGTTTCTCTTTTTATTCAAATACGGGTGGGATAAACTGGTGAAATTGCAGTTTTATATGCCCGAACCCAATATTTTATACACACCATTCGGAAAATTGTCGAAAGACATCGCTTACTGGTCGCTCACGGGAAGTTCGTATGCCTACACCGTTGCTTTGGGGATCATTGAGATTCTGACGGCGCTGCTGTTACTCTTCAAGCGCACCCAGTTTCTGGCTTCCTTGCTTTCGATCAGTGTTTTTGCACAAATCGTGCTGATCAATTTCTCCTTCGACATTTCCGTCAAATTGCTTTCGGCATCCCTGCTCATCTTCAGCCTCGTATACACTTCCTGCTTTCCCGAAAACTGGAAAGGAATCCTGGGACTGAAAAATAACCCTTCATTTACTAAAAACACCCTCAACCACCGAATTGTTAAAGGATCATTTGTTTTGGCAATGGTTCTGGAAAGCACATTGCCCAGCTTCAGGTATGGAAATTTCAATGATGATCAATTTCCCCGCCTGGAGCACCACGGGGCATACGAGGTGCTGCATTCTTCCACCATCCGCAGAATGTTCATTCACCGCGACAGCTACCTCATCTTCGAAAGCAGACAGGGAGAATTTGCCGATTTCAAACTGGATACCGGTGATACCAGCCAATACCGGGTTCCCGGAAAAGCAATCAGCTGTATCTGGTCCGCAAACAGGAACTTACTCATTATCAATCAGGACACCTTTCAAATCCGGAAGATTGCATACCGAAACCTGCCGATCCTGCAGGAAAGCGTGCATCCGTTTGCCGATGAATTCCACTGATTCCGTTTGATCGGAAAGTTTTATGAAAAGAAACGGACAAGCATATTATTTTTTGCTTACTTTTGTCTTGTTTAAAATTAATCTAAATAATGAAGCTCATTTTGGCCGACAGTAACGAGATTATACGCATTGGTTTGCGTACGCTGTTGTCTACGGAGCGCAACATCCAGATTGTGGGTGAAGCGAGAAACAACGAAGAGCTGATTGCATTGAACAAAGCGTTTGATGCAAACATCATTTTGGTTGATTACACCGCCAGAGGGTTTTCCATTGATGTCATTCCTCAAATCCTGCAGAAAAAGCCGGATTTGAGCGTAGTCGCTATTACCCCGGAGCAATCGGCTCAAACCCTGGTGAATGCACTTCGTTCGGGTGTGAAAAGCTACATCAAAAAAGATTGCGACAGCCAGGAAATCATTGATTCGATTCGTGAAACCTGGAGAGGAAATAAATTCTTCTGCGGACAAATCCTTGAAACAATCCGTGATGCGGCAATCGATGTGAACGACATTGATTTCGATTCGTTCAGCTGTGAACCGATTACCTTAAGTGAACGTGAAACGGAAATCATTACCATGATTGCTGAAGGCCTGACCAACGTGATGATCGCAGATTCCCTCTGCCTGAGTAATCACACCATCAATACTCACCGCAAAAACATCATGGCGAAACTGGGGGTGAAGAACACAGCCGGAATTGTGATCTACGCAGTAAAAACCAATCTCGTTTCTCCCAACAAATTCCTCTTTGCAGCAGATTCCAATTCGTGAATCATTTTTTTCTTTCATTTTTTGAACCTAATTTTAATCTGATTGTATGACAGATAAAAAGGGCTATATGCGTTATTTCACACTTCTTGTTTTGATGCTTTCCTATACACTGACCAGTATGGCTCAGTCGCAGGAAAATACCTTACTCAAAAACACGAATACCAACAATCAGCAAACACCTGGCGTTATTTCTACAGATTCTGTCAGATCAATGCCTGCTTTGGAAGAAATCCAGATTCAATCCAAAAGCAACAAAAGATATAAAGAGACCAGCAACAGTCCTCAGGTTAGTAGTGAAAAGATCAGTAAGGACGCGGATTTAAAGACAAACACCCAACAACTCCAAAGCGCCAAATACCAGTTCGAGACCAATTATTCCAATTCCAGACATCAATTATACCGCAGAAGTCCAAGTGCATTGGAATTTTCCAATATGCACCAAAGTGCACAGATCTATTCCAATATGCTTCCGGGAAGTTTCGAGCAGCATTTTTACAATTACCTGATCAGTAAATACGATCCGAAGCAGTTTCCGGAACTGGAAAAAGCTGCTGCTATTCATCCGAATCAAACAGAGGTACAGCAGGAACTGGCCGTTTATGGCGTTGCGACAGGTAATACTGCCTTGACAGACAGTGTTGCCCTTCAAATGATCAACCAGAATAAAATCACAGAGGGCGTTTTGAGTTATTCGGCCGATTTGGTGAATTCTATTCCGCTAAACAGTACGCTCCTGCTGCATGGCTATACGGAACTGATTCCGGCGTGCTACACCATAAGTGTGCAAAACCGCTCAGACATCCAGCTGATTTCTGTTGACCTGATGCAGAGTCCGGCGTACCAGGCAAGCCTGAGTTCAAAAGGATTCATTTTACCCGGAACAACGTATATCGACACCGCATTTGTGCAGGAATTCTGTTCCCTGAACGCGACGAAAAACATTTATTTATCCATGTCGTTCCCAAAGGAATATTTCCAGGGAATGACCCGGGATTTGAGTCCCGTAGGGTTGACTTTTGCATTCAACTCCACCATGCAAGACCGCAACGGATGGAACATGAACCTCGTTCAGAATGTCTGGAACAAGGATCAACTCGGAATAGCAAGAGATGCTCAGTCGGATGCGCTTTCGGCCAATTATCTCCCCACCCTGATCAGTGTGGAAGAATTGTACCGGGAATACAACCGGAGTGAAAACGCCAACGAGATCAGTCATCTCATTATGAGTGTCGCCATACGGGCCAAAAAAACAGGTCAACTTTCTAAAATTAAGCGTTGATGCGGGTAATCAGGAAGGAATATGACCACATGACCGATGAGCAATTGGTCATTGCAATGGCAGGCGGCGACCAGCGGGCTTTCGATAAACTTTACGGACGCTACGCTTCGGCGCTGCTGTCCTATTTTATGCGCATGCTTTGGAGAGACCGGGAAAAATCGGAGGATTTCGTGCATGATTTCTTTACGAAGCTCATTCACCGGCCGGAACTCTTCGATACAACACGTTCATTTAAAACGTGGATGTATTCCGTGGCCAGCAACATGTGCAAAAACGAATACAAAAAGCAGGAAATCCGTAAAAACACCAGCAACGGACTCGATCATACCTATGCAGTAAGCGATGCTACCAAAAATACGGAAAGCGAAGTGCACCACACCTTATTTAAAGAAGCTTACAACTATCAGGTTACACAATTAGAAGACAAACACCGGGAGGTATTTGAAATGCGCCATTTCGACGGATTATCCATCAAGGAAATAGCCGAAGCACTCGAGATCAGTGAGGGAACCATTAAGTCGCGGCTTTTCTACGCAACGAAATACCTCGCACAAGGATTAAAAGAATACCAACCGGAACATACAAAATGATATGAATACGTTCGACGAAATTATACAGACAAAAGCCTACGGAGATTTATCTCCCGCAGAGTTGGAAGTGGTCGGGGAATTGATTTCCTCCGAACAGGAATACAACGAAATGAAGGCTTTTTACACAGGGATCAGTCACTTATCGATCTCTGCAAGAGAAGAAATTGCCCCTTCCGTGAAATCCAGCCTGAATGCCGTTTTCCAGGCAAAGCATCCGGGAATTCAACAGAACTGGAGCGCCCCCGCCCATGAAGCGGAAGAAAAGAAAGTTGTTCCGCTTTACAACCGCGGCTGGTTCCGCGCTGCCGCAGTATTGGTTGTTTCTTCCGGAATTGCTACCATTTGGTTTATCGGTTCGGAAAATCAACTATCCGAAAAGAAAGAACCTGTTCAATTGGCCAAACTGGAACAAGACACCGTGGAATCAGAAGTAACTCAAAAAGCAAAAGACAGCAGTGTTTCCATCCAAACGGAACAGTCATCCCCGGTTGTGAACGGAAGCGTTTCAGCCAACGCATCTTCTTCCGCTACTTACCAGGTTCAGGCAAATGCTACACAGGGATCCACTGCAACTTATTCCTGGACGGAGTCGCTTGCCGATAGGTCTACTGAAACACACGATCAGATTACACCAGCGGCTTCCGGAACATATTACTCTTATACTCTGAGTGCAGCGAATTCGAAATCAACGACTGTTATGAGTAACGGACTCCTTTCAACAAAACCGGAGAAAGCGAAAAAAGCAGAATCCATAGGCAATAAAGGCTTCAGCGGTTCTTTTGGTGAAACGGCATTGGTGAAACAGGAAAAAGAAAATCAGACCTCTTTGTCAAAAGCGGGACTGGATGCAGACTTAAATCCTTTGGGAACCGGCTACCTGTCTTCGAACTTCGGAAGAAAAGCAGAACAGGCTGAAATGCCTAAAATCTCCACGAATGATTTGCTGAGCCTGATTGAACCGAGTTTTTGATAAGTTAAAATGGAAAAGTGATAAGGATATTGAGAGACAAGAGTCATGACCAATCCTGACTCCAAAAGTCTGGTCTCTTGTCTCAATTTTAATGACTCAATGCTAACTTTTCAATTCCTGCTGCTGAAGCGTTTCCAGTGCGGCAATTAATTCTCCCAGGCGGTTGGTTTTCCCTTTTTGCCGGATATTCAGAGCCGTAACGGTATAGAATCGGTGTATTTCTCCTAAAAAGTGAATCTGCAGCTGCATCCATTCTTCTTCAGACAAATCTTTCCCGAAGGCAATCATTTCTTCCCTCAGTTTGGAAGCAACGACATAATAATCTGCTCTTCCCAGATAATCGTGGTCTGCATCGCACAAAATTTCCTGGAGTAAACCTACCGGTTCAATATCCGGAGCAGTTGCCAGGATCATTCCGCGGATTTCGCGGATCTGGTTCTCATCGAATCCGTATTTCGGAAGCATTTGTTCCATGAGCCGCACGGCATGTAGTTCATTGTGGTCATACGTATAAATGAATCCGGTATCGTGAAACAAGGCCGCAGTGCGGAGCAGAAGCATTTCTTCTTCGTTCAGCCCTTCCAGTCTTCCGAGACGAATCGCCGCTTTTTCCACGTTGAGCGTATGCCCCAAATCGTGGTAGATAACTTCATCCGGCAGCATGGATTTTAACTTATTGAGGATGTCGCTCCGCATGTGTTCAAAGTCGACTGTGGCAATCTCGCACAATACGCGCAATTCCACTGATGGCACTTTCCCGTTGCGGTAAAGACTGTATTCCGATTTGAGAGATTCCAGTTCAAATGTTTCCATCGTTCCTCCCCGCTTCTTAATCGGCACATTCCCCAAATCTTTCATTTCAAAATATTTGGCGCTTTCGTCGTGAATGGCTTGTGTCACCGTAATTTGATCGATTCCACTAAACTGCTGTGCGCGGGCTGCGATATTTACCGTATCTCCCCAAACGTCGAATGAGTATCTTTTCGACCCGATGATCCCGGCAACCAATGGTCCGGCATGCATCCCGATCCGGATTTCCCAGTAATCTTTTTTCAAGGCGCGCGCCAGTTCTTTTTCATTACGGATAAAATTGCGCATCTCCAAAGCTGCCATGCAGGCACGAAGAATCGGTTCAGCATTGTCTTCGTTCACGCCGGCAATTGCCATATAAGCATCCCCGATGGTTTTGATCTTTTCCAGTTTGTAGCGGTCTACAATTTCATCGAATGCCGTAAAGTAATACTCCAGTCTTTTGACCAGCTTGATCGGTTTGATGGATTTTGACTTCATGGAGAAGTCCACAAAATCCGTAAACAGCACCACTCCTTTGTCGACCCGTTTCGGGGAAAACTTGCCGTACTGGTTCAAATCGTCCAGTACATTTTCCGGAAGAATGTTTCCAAGCAGCTGTGCAATCCGCAGGTCTTTATAATAAAGTGATTTGTAAACGTCCAGTTTTGCCTGGATCAACAGCGGGTTGAACGGCTTGGTAATAAAATCGACCGCACCCGAATTGAATCCTTTCAATAATTTGGATCCCGTGCGGGTATTTTCGGTAATAATAATCGAGTAATGTGTTTTGGAGGCATGTGCCTGCAGCAGTTCCTTAAAATCATCCATCGACGAGAAATGCGGACTGTCTACATTCACCAGTACAATTCCGGCTTCTCTGCGGTTCAGGATTTTATGCGCTTCACCGATCGAATCACAAAACAGCAGGATATTTCCTCCTCCGCCTAAGATTTCCCTGAGCGCCAAACGGTCAGATTCATTTTCATCAATAATCAGAATATTAATTAAGCGCTCCACACAAATCTTTTAAGGATGTTTTCAAAATTGAAAATAAACATAATCTTTCAACAAACGATTTTTTTAGCGGAGTTCCTTTGTACAGAAAACACGTCTTGTTTCGTTATCCCGGATCATTTTTAACATTTCCTGCTCGAAAAAATACACAAACGGTAAAGTAAGCGTAGAATAAAAAAGTACTTTTACGCAAGTATATTTACTCAAATTAAAAACTATGAAAAAAATTTTACTTTCTCTGGGAGTAGCATTCTCCGCTCTTTCAGTATCCGCACAAACGGTTGTGAATCCTGGATTCGAATCAACCATGGCTCCTATTTCCGGATTCCAGTATGTCTATGCAACTACCGGATGGACAGGTATTAACTTCGGGCCTGAGACAGCTTCTCCGTACCAGGGCTCTCAAGCTGCAAAATTGGTAACAACAAACGATCCGGCATTGAACACTGCTTTGAGCTGGGGAGATGATGTGATCCCGGGAATTATCCAACAACGTGTAAACGGTCCTGTTGCAAACCCTGCAGATTTGGTAGTTTCCATGGCTGTGAAATTCACTAAAATGGGTACTGATACAGCTTATATCGAAGTAGGTATTATGGATACGATGGCTGCAGGATCAAGTGATGACGTACTGTTGTATGCTGCTGCTCTTGAAATTTCAAGTTCAGTTAGTAACTGGACTCCGGCAAATTTCCAAATGACAAACCTTGGTGCAACAGGAACTCCGAACAGATTCTACATTCTGGCAGTATCTTCAACAACAGGATACTTTGATACAAACACGCCAACTGCAGGAACTACTTTGTGGATCGACGCTGTAAAAACAGGTTCTTTAGGATTGAATGATGCGGAATTGTCTTCTGCTATTTCGGTTTATCCAAACCCAGCTACAACGGTATTGAATATCCAATCTCAGGAAGCTATTTCAGCTGTTAGCATCTTGACAACAGACGGAAAAGTAGTTGCTACAGGAGATTCTTCCAGCATCAATGTTGAAGCGTTGAATGCAGGAATGTATATCTACCGCATTACAACTATTTCCGGAAAAATGGAAACAGGAAACTTCGTGAAGAACTAATATTCGGAACGACATATTGAAAAGCTCCCGGTCAAAATTGACCGGGAGCTTTTTTAGTTTATACGGGCCCCGGTAATACCTGTGTACCAGTTAAAATAGCAGGCCTGACGATTGATAAATCAAGACAAATTAAATGGTCATTTTCAAACATATAAACATCTTGGTTTTCAAAAAAAATATACCTCTTTTTATTATTCGTTAACAAAAACGAATATATTTACATCACTAAAACATTAATAAACTTATTATAGTATGAATAAATCTTTACTAAAAGAGAAGTTGAAATCTTACTCTGCTCTGGCTACTGCGGTATTTGGAACTGCTGCTGCTGCAGATGCTCAAGTCATTTATACGGATGTTAACCCGGATGAAGTATTGACAATTACTAACGGAACCATCAATGATTACGTTGTTGACTTCAACAACGATGGAAACGAAGATATGGCAATTGCTACTTACGGTTACTTATACAGCTACGGAGGTACTGATTACCAAATCAACTACGTATTCTCTTTTGTAGCTCAAAATGCTACTGCAGCAGTAGTTGGTACGATGCAGACAATTGGTACTCAGCAAGCTCCTATCACAACAAATCTAACAGCTGGAACAGTTATCGGTCCTTCATCTGCATGGTTGGATACAACAGCTGCAGGAGGAACCATGTACTTCTCTGCAGGATACGGTTTCGGTCAATCATTTGTTGGAACAGGTAACACAGGACAAGATATCTATTACGGTGCGCGTTTCCTGATCGGAACAAACACACACTACGGATGGGTACGTGTAAACATTCCTACTGATGCTTCTCAAGCAACTATCAAAGATTATGCTTACAACGCAACTCCTAACGGACCGATCAACGCTGGTCAGACAGCTGGAATCACTACAATTGATGCTGCATCATGGAGTGCATACGGAAACGGTTCTTCTATCAAGATCAAGTCTTCTATCGAAGGAAACGTTGAAGTAATTGATTTGACTGGAAAAACAATCACTTCAGGAGCAATCAAAAACGGTGAATTAACAATGAACGTTGCTAACGCAAATACAGGATTGTATATCGTTAGAATTACGAACGGATCATTAACAGATACTAAGAAAATTGTTCTGAACTAAGAATAACATTCCTATCTTAGAGCCTCCATTTGTTCATTCATTTGGAGGCTTTTTTTTAATATTTTCGCACATGAATTCTGAAGAAGAAAAAAAAATCATTGAGATTGCGCTTTCCAAAAACGGTTCTCTGGCACAACTCGCTTTGGGTGCAATTGCACTGAAACCCTGGAGAGAAAACCGTGATCCGATTCAACTATCAGAAGCATTAAACAAAACAACACCCACAAAAAATGCCCCAAAAAAGTAATCCCCAGGTTTTTGTTTTAGGCTGGGATGCAGCGGATTGGAAATTTATCAATCCACTGCTGGACAGCGGAAAAATGCCGGCTCTTCAACGTGTGATTGAAGCCGGAGTTATGGGCAATATTGCAACGATTGATCCACCGCTTTCTCCTATTTTATGGACTTCCATTGCTACCGGAAAGTACGGCGATGAACACGGTGTTCTCAATTTTGTGGAGCCGGCAGCGGAAACAGGTAAACGCATTCCGATTTCGGTTCTCTCCAGAAAAGTAAGAGCCATCTGGAATATCTTAACCCACGAAGGGTATAAAACGCATTTGATTGGTTGGTGGCCGAGTTATCCGGCTGAACCGATCAACGGGATCAATGTTTCCAATCACTTTGCAGATGTCAATTCTCAAAATAGCTTCCCGGATTGGGAATTGTCGGAAGATCACGTACATCCGAAAGAACAAATCGATGAATTGAAGGAGCTCCGTATCCACCCGATTGAATTGACCTGGAACCACATTGCTCCGTTCGTACCGACTGCGACCCGTGAGCATGTAGAAGATCCGAAAAATCACGAATTATTCAACGCGATCATTATGATGCTGGCACGTTGTTCCAGTTTTCACAATGTAGCCACACATATTTTAGCGACACAGGAATGGAATTTTATCGGGTTGTACCTCGATACGATCGATAAAGCTTCCCATTACTTCATGAAGTTTCATCCGCCGCAACAAAAGCATATTTCCGATTACGACTACGAATTGTTCAAGGACGTCATGACCGGTTTTTATGTCTACCACGACATGATGCTGGATCGTTTACTTGATCTGATGGACGAAAATGCGCACCTGATGATCTTGAGCGACCACGGTTTTTACTCCGACCACCGAAGATTGGAAACCTTGCCCAAAGATTCGATGGCGCCTGCTTTTGAGCATTCTAAATTCGGAATGTTCTGCCTCAAAGGTCCCGGAGTGAAACAGGACGAGCGCATTTACGGGGCTTCCCTGATCGATATTACTCCCACCCTGCTTCATTTGTTCGGATTGCCACCGGCAGAAGATATGCCGGGAAATATTCTGAGCCAGTCTTTCACCGATTTCAAAGAACCGGAACGCATCAAAACCTGGGAAATTCAGGATGATCAGAACTGGGGAGAGCTGGACGAATCCGTTAAAGTAGATGTTTGGGCCGCTCAGGAAGCCTTACAGCAGCTGATTGCTTTGGGATATATTGAGAGCATGGAAGAATCCGATGAGCGTCTCCTCGACCAGATTCAGACCGAAAATGCATTCCACAGCGCCCAAATTAAAATTTCCACCGGAAGACCTTTGGAAGCAATTCCAATATTGGAAGAAATCCATGCTGTAAAACCTGAAAACACCAAAGTGTTGAGTGCTTTACTAAGTACTCATCTGGCTCTTGCAAATCCTGTCGAAGCCCGGAAGTACCTGAAACTGATGCGTCAGAAATTCGGGACGGAAAACACGCCTCAACTGGATTTCCTGGAAGGCCGCGTACTGATCCAGGAAGTACAGCCAGCCAAAGCACTGGTACTTCTTAAGAAAGCGGCAAGCCACGAGGTTGCAAACTCCGGGTTCTACCAAACGTTGGGACGTGTATTCCTGGTTTGTAAGGACTGGAAAGAAGCACAAAAAGTGTTTACCAAAGCCATCAAACTGGATTCTGAAAATGCCGCTGCCTACCACGGATTATGCGTTGCATTCATGAGGCAGCAAAAATTTGACAAAGCCATTGAAGCTGGTTTGAATGCTGTGGGAATCAAACACATGTTCCCGACCGCTCATTACCACCTGGGAGAAGCGCTGTTCAATGCAGAACTATATGAACATGCTGCGAATGCCTTTGAAATGGCACTTACGCAAGAACCCGGATTTGGTTTGGCACGGAAATACCTGATCCAAATCTATTCGGAGAAAATGATCAATGAGGAACGGAAAACGCTCCACCAACAAATACTGGATAAAAATATGAGACCGCAAATGACGATCGTGTCCGGGCTACCGCGTTCCGGAACATCTATGATGATGCAGATGCTGAAAGCCGGAGGTGCAGATCTCCTGATGGATGACATCCGTCAGAATGACGACAATAATCCGAAAGGATACATGGAATACGAACCGGTTAAAAAGCTTCTGACGGATAATTCCTGGCTGAAAGATCAGAACGGGAAAACCATCAAGATCATTTTACAACTTTTGACTGCGTTGGATATGACCTGTGATTACAAGATCGTGATGATGGATCGCGACCTGGAAGAAATTCTCAAATCACAGTCAAAAATGCTCGGAAAACAGGCTGATACACTGAACCTGAAGTTGATGACTACTTTTGAACAGCAGAAGGAAAAAATCAACGGCTGGCTGGTCGGAAAACCAAATATCCAGGTATTGCATGTAAAATATACCGATGTGATTGAAAATCCGGCACACGAAGCAAATCGCATCAACCTGTTCCTTTCAGAAACACTGGACGAACAAAAAATGATCCAGGCAGTTGACGAACAGCTTTACCGAAACAAAAAAGAAGAAAAGACTATTTAATCGTTCTTTCAATAAAATCAACGAAACGCTGTGTGGATTCATGCAGCGTTTCTTTATTGGTCTCAATCGTCAGGTGACATACTGCCGGGGCCTCAAACGGATCATTCACGCCTGTCAGGTTATAAATTTTGTCCTTGTGTCCGTCCGGAAGTAATGCTTTATGATACAATCCTTTGGTATCGCGCTGCGTCAAGGTATCCAAATCACATTTCACATACACCGTATACAATTCCGGGTATTTCTCCAAGAGTTCGTTGCGGATCGCATCATAGGGGTTGATGGCACAAATAATGGCTACAATTCCCTGACGGCTGAATTTATCGGCCACAAAGGCAAGTCTTCGGATATTGTCATTCCGGTCTTCTTTCGTATACCCCAATTCTTTGAACACGTTTTGACGGTAATCATCTGCATCCAGCACTTCAACCTTAATCCCTCTTTCGGCTAAACGCTCTTTGGTAGAAACGGAAAGTGAAGTCTTTCCCGCACCGGACATTCCTGTTAACTGAATGATCATAAATAATTCGTGTTTGTCGCGAATTTAATTAATTTCGCATACTATATAATACCTTATGAACGCTGAACTGGAAGTTTTAATTCGATTCAACACAAACTATAATCAAGAAGATCCGCATTCCAAAGAATGGCGTGTTATCGTTAACGGTGTAGAAAAACTATGTAATACTGTTGATATTGAATGCTCTAGCAAAACGAGCAAAAATTTCATTGAAGGTGTCGGGTTCAAATGGCACATTCAGTGTAATGCCAGCGAATTAATTTTCGAAAAAGACGGGCATTACGACGATGAAACACATTTCAGTAAAATTACGATCTGTTAATTCAGCTGTGAGATCACTTCGTCGATCGGCAGATCACTTTTTTTCAGTTGTAACAGCTTTGCAATTACCGCATCAATAATCGAATCCGGGCAGGAAGCTCCTGAGGTAATTCCTATTTTACTTCCGGACAACCAGTTTTCAATCTGTTCCGTTTCGTGCGTATGAATATTGAAACTGCGAATCAGGTCGCTACTCAACATTTCAGATTCGTCTTTGATAAAATAAGTAGGACAACTTTGCTCCAGTAACTCTACCAGGTGAGTCGTGTTCGAGCTGTTATATCCACCCACTACAATCGCAAAATCGAGTTGTTCTTTCATCAATGCTTCCGTAGCACTTTGATTGTCGTTCGTTGCGTAGCAAAGCGTATCACGCGTGTCGGCAAAGGTTTTGTCTTTCCCGGAAGTAACAGCAAACCTTTCGGTCGTTTGCTTTAAAAATTCGGCAATTTCCTGTGTTTCGGTTGCCAGCATGGTCGTTTGGTTAATCACCCCGATCTTACTCAGGTGTATTTCCGGATCAAATCCAGGAGTGTGTTTCCCTTTGAAGTAAGCATAGAATTCCTCTTTGGAAGCTTCACCGGTAATGCATTTCGCCAAAAAAGCGGCTTCTTCCATGTTTTTAATGATCACCGCCTCCGAATTGGCTGCCGTATGGGAAAATGTAGCACGGGTTTCTTCGTGGTTGTATTTCCCGTGAATCACCAGCGTATGGTTTTCCGTTCCGAGTTTCTCCGCACGGTTCCAGACTTTTTCCACGAAAGGACAGGTCGTATTGTATTTCTCCGTAGAAACACCCCGTTCGTTCAGGATCGTTTCGATTTCAAGCGTTGTTCCGAAAGCCGGGATAATCACCACGTCATTCTCCGTCAATTCATCCCAGGAAATCAATTGTTTTCCGGAAGTGTCCTGGATAAAACGGATTCCATGCTGGGTAAGGTCTTCATTCACTGTGGGGTTGTGAATCATCTGGCTTAGCAGGAAAATGCGCTTACCCTTGTTTTCTTCCACTGCTCTGTATGCAATCTCGATCGCATTTTCCACTCCGTAGCAAAAACCGAAATGCCGTGCAATGTAGAGCTGAAGATTCCCGAAGTCCAGCATTGTAGGCGAAAAGTCCTTCTTACGCGGATCCTGGGCTTTGCGGAACGCTTTTACTTTTGAAATGATCGGCGATCGAAAGAGGGATGGAATTTCAAATTGCTTCATGGTAGTGCAAAGTTACTGAAAGTTGGTGGATTTTTAATTTCCCGGTAAATCAGTTTGAAATACTTACCCGGGTAGCTGGTGGATATTCGTGCACTTATCCACTTTACCCGTTTTCAGGGCTCAATCCGCCCTTCTTTACAACAAAAAATCCCGGCAAAAAACTTCGCCGGGATTCCAATGTATTTCTGGTTATGCTTAACGTGTAAACAACATTTCTCTGAATTTCGGCAATGGCCACAACTCATCATCTACCAACAATTCCAGTTTGTCTGCGTGGTAGCGGATCTCATCAAAATGTACTTTTACCTTGTCGCAGTATGCAACCGCTTTCTCTTCGGCATGTTCGATTTTGTTTGCATCCTTACGCGCCTGCAACATGATATCGTTGTTTGATTTCATCTTGTTCAGGTGATTGGAAATTTTAGTCAGCAACTCAATTTGTGAAGCCGCAGCCGCTTTTCCTTCTTTCTCACCCAGTGCATTCATCATTCCCTGGATGTTAGACAACAAACGGTTCTGGTATTCAACCACTGCAGGAATGATGTGCGTCTGAACCAGATCTCCCATCAAACGCGCTTCGATCTGAATTTTCAGGATATAGCTCTCGAACTCGATTTCCTGACGTGCTTCCAGCTCTCGCGGTGTCAATACGTTCATTTCATCGAACAATTCGATGAATTTCTTGTCTGCCCATGCTTTCAATGCACGCGGTGTGTCTTTGAAGTTGTTCAGTCCGCGTTTTTCAGCTTCTTTCACCCACTCATCACCGTATCCGTTTCCTTCGAAGCGGATTTTTTTCGAATCCTTGATCAGGATCTGCAATTCTTTCAGAATTGCCTCGTCTTTGGATTCACCTTTCTCAATGCGAGCGTCCACGCTCACTTTGAACAACTGCAATTGTTTTGCCATAATGGTATTCAAAACAATCATTGCAGAAGCACAGTTTGCAGAAGAACCTACTGCGCGGAATTCGAATTTATTCCCGGTAAATGCAAAGGGAGAAGTTCTGTTACGGTCTGTATTGTCCAGCATAATCTGCGGAATCTTCCCGATATTCAGTTTCAATTCTGTTTTATCCTGCGGTGTCATTTTTCCAGCTTTCACACTTTGTTCCAGTTCATCCAATGCTTCAGATAACTGGGAACCGATGAATGTTGAAATAATTGCCGGAGGAGCTTCGTTTGCCCCCAAACGGTGGTCATTGCTTGCAGAAGCGATACATGCACGCAGCAAATCTGCATTATCGTGAATGGCTTTAATCGTGTTAACGAAGAAAGTAAGGAACTGCAGGTTTGATTTCGGGTTTTTCCCCGGAGCCAGCAGGTTCACACCTGTGTTTGTTCCCAAAGACCAGTTGTTGTGTTTTCCGGAACCGTTTACTCCTGCAAATGGTTTCTCGTGCAACAATACGCGGAAATCGTGCTTGCGGGCTGTTTTCTCCAGCAAGTCCATCAACAACAGGTTGTGGTCGTTTGCCAGGTTACACTCTTCGAAGATCGGAGCACACTCAAATTGGTTTGGCGCTACCTCGTTGTGACGGGTTGTTACCGGGATTCCCAACAGGATTGCTTCGTTTTCGAATTCACGCATAAACGCTGTTACACGCTCCGGAATAGAACCGAAGTAGTGGTCATCCAGCTGCTGTCCTTTTGCAGGAGCATGACCAAACAACGCGCGTCCCGTCATCATCAAATCCGGACGGCAGTTAAACAAGGCCTGGTCTACCAGGAAATATTCCTGCTCCCAACCCAGGGTAGCATTTACTTTTGTAACGTTTTTATCAAAATATTGGCAAACTTCCGTAGCGGCATGATCAATTGCATGCAATGCTTTCAGCAAAGGCATTTTGTAATCCAGCGATTCTCCTGTGTAGGAAATAAAGATCGTAGGAATACACAAAGTTTTCCCGATTACAAATGCAGGAGACGAAGGATCCCATGCTGTATATCCGCGTGCTTCAAAAGTATTGCGGATTCCACCATTCGGGAAAGAAGAAGCGTCCGGTTCCTGCTGTACCAGCAATTCCCCGTCAAAACGCTCAATAGCACGTCCCGGTCCTACCGGTTTGAAGAATGCATCGTGTTTTTCAGCAGTTGCACCTGTCAGCGGCTGAAACCAGTGTGTGTAGTGCGTTGCTCCTTTTGTAATCGCCCAATCTTTCATTGCTGAAGCAACCTGATCAGCCATTTTACGATCCAAACGGGTACCATTCTGGATAGACTCCATCATTGATTTATAAGCATCCGACGGAAGGTACTCGCGCATCACTTCTGCGTGAAATACATTCTTCCCGAACAAATCAGATACTTTTCCATCATATTCGATGTGTTTTGGTGTACGATTGAGTACATCCTGATACGCTTTTAATCGTTTTGTTGCCATGAATTCAAAATTTTCGACAAAGGTATACTTTTTAAGGGGGTCAATTCAAATTTTTATACATTATTTTACAAACACCCCATGTTAATTTCAACTTAAAGATCAAAAACCTTTTATTTTTATCATTCTCTCATTTTATCAAAAACCCCGTCCGGACTTGGTAAAACGATTTTGTTCTGCCAATTTTCAGGTTCAAAAAAGCATTGTTTTACAGTGGATTAACATTTTGTTAAATAAGTTAATGACTCTTGAAGTTTCATTTTTTTTGGCTAACTTACTTATGAATTGAAAATCGTGCACAATGAGTTTGTTTGGTCTTTTTCAGCGAAAACACACACCTACTGACAAAACTGCAACCTCTCTCCCACCTGAAGAACACCTGGTAGTTATTCAATTCTTTTACGGAATTGAAGACTTATCCGAATTACATGAACTGGAAGAACAGCTTCATTCCAACATCACCAATTCCAACCTGGGAAGATATGAAGGTCACGATATCTCCCTGGATTTCGGAGATGGTTACCTGTATTTCAACGGGAAGAATGCAGAGCAGTTGTTTGAAGCGATCAAACCCATCCTGGAACAGCATTACTTCATGGATAAATCCATTGCAACACTGCGCTTCGGAGCTTTTGAAAACCCGGACGCCCGCGAGCGAGACTGTACCATCCGTTTCTCCAAACTGGCTGCTTCCAATTAAATCCGGATTGCTAATTCTAATTCCTGTTTGTCTATATTTACACCTAAATTCAACAGCATGAAACCTATTCTATTGATCCTGTCACTGGGTCTTTCTATTTTCTCCATGGCACAGTCCAAACTGGAATTGGTCAATATTGATCAAACCAAATTGGTAAAGGATATTATGTCTACCAAAACGGACCAGCACGAAACCAGTATCGTTTATTGGTTTCCGGATATCTATTGGGATTACTTTTCGGCAAAAGATCCGAAAACACTGACCCCGGAAATTGTGAATCAGTTCAAGGAAATCCTCGGAAACAAGAGCATCTTCGTGGTGGTTTCAGGAAAGATCAATCCGTATACCCAAAAATTTGAAGCTAAAAGCGAAGAGGAATTGCGAAAAGGATTCACAGTGAAATTCAAGGACAAAACCTACAAGCCAATTCCGGAATCCAAACTTTCCGGCGACCTGAAGGTCATCAGTTCATCGCTCGGAATCATGTTTTCCCGGATGCTGGGCGATTTTGGTTCGGGAATGATTTTCTTCTACCTGGAAATCACGGATGCGAACGGGCAGAATATCCTCGATCCATACTCCGACCAGGAATTCACGATTAATCTTAATTCGACGAAGTTCACTTCCCACCTGCCGTTACCGAGCTTGTTCACAGATTCCAAATGCCCGAATGACGGCGAATTGTTCCCGGCAAACTACGAGTTTTGCCCTTATCACGGTTCCAAACTGATCATCCAGTAAGCACCGGGGGATTTATTCCAACTTTCGAAGCTCAAATGAAAAGGAATTTTTACTTTTACGCCAAAAAGTAAATAGATGAAAAACACTGCTCTTACCCATGTGCACGAGGCTTTGGGAGCTAAAATGGTTCCTTTTGCCGGATTTAACATGCCTGTTCAGTACGAAGGCGTGATCACAGAACACGAAACTGTCCGAAATGCAGTTGGTGTATTTGATGTTTCTCATATGGGAGAGTTTTTGTTGTCCGGGCCGGATGCCCTGGATTTGATTCAGCGCGTAACCAGCAATGATGCTTCTACCCTGACAATCGGTCGTGCGCAGTACTCTTGTCTTCCAAACGGAAAAGGCGGGATTGTAGATGATTTGATCGTATACAAAATCAAGGAAGAAGAATACCTGTTGGTGGTAAACGCTTCGAACATTGAAAAAGACTGGAACTGGATTTCTTCTCACAACACGAAACATGTGACTATGAGAAATCTTTCCGACGATTACTCGTTGCTGGCCATCCAGGGACCGAAAGCTGTTGAAGCGATGCAGTCTCTGACTAGTGTCGATTTATCTGCGATCAAATACTACCATTTTGAAGTAGGTCCGTTTGCAGGAATCGATTACGTGATCATTTCCGCAACAGGATACACCGGATCGGGAGGTTTTGAGATTTACTGTAAGAATTCAGAAGTACAACAAGTTTGGGACAAAGTATTTGAAGCAGGTGCTGCATTCGGAATCAAGCCGATCGGTTTGGCTGCCCGCGATACACTACGCCTGGAAATGGGCTTCTGCCTGTACGGAAACGATATCGACGATACAACTTCTCCACTGGAAGCAGGTTTGGGTTGGATTACCAAATTCACCAAAGATTTCGTAGATGCAGAATTCCTGAAAGCGCAGAAAGAAGCAGGAGTTTCCCGCAAGTTGATCGGTTTCGAAATGGTTGACCGTGGTATTCCGCGTCACGATTACCGTGTATTGGACGCTGACGGAAACGAAATCGGGAAAGTAACTTCCGGAACTCAGGGGCCAAGCGTGAAAAAAGCAATCGGAATGGCATACGTGAAAACGGAATTTGCTGCTCCGGGAAGCGAGATTTTTATCGAAATCCGTGAGAAAGGCGTGAAAGCACAAGTAGCTAAATTGCCTTTTTATCAGAAATAACGACCCCTGTCGTTCTCGATACATTCCGTATATGTCAATTCGAGTAGTTCCGACAAATGAGTCGGAACGTATCGAGAATAAGTAGACGGAATACTCGAACTGACAGGAGAAGTGAAAGCAACATACGCAAGTGGGATTGTGCAAGCAGTTCCACTTTTTTTGTACGCTTTCTCTAGCTATTTGATAAAAGCAAGACATTGTATTACGTTGAAAAATAGTATTTTCACCTTCACACGATCAATCGTATCGCATAAGCCAAAACTACAAACATGACACGATTCTTTTTACGCCTTACTATCGGAGCGCTTCTTTCTTTATCTTCTTGCATGCAACCCGCAAAGAAAACCGACGAAGGAAAAATCAGAGGACATAACTATTCCAGTAAAGAAATCGGCTGGACGATCAAAATTCCTCAAGGTTGGGAAGTCCTCGATTTGAAAAAAGTCAGGGAAGCCGATAAAAAAGGGGTGAAAGCCATGGAAAAAGTAATCAATAGGAAAATCGATTATCACACCATCAGAAACTTAATCTCCTTTCAAAGCAATCCATATAACATATTCCGGTCCAATTCAAAACCGTTTAACATGAAATACAAAGAAGAATGGGAAGATAGTTTGGGAAAAATGAAAAGAATCATTTATGATACCTATCAGAACCTTGGAATAACAATAGATACTTCCGAAACAACTATTAAAAGAATTGATGGGTTGGATTTTTATCGTTATGATTTTATCATCTTCGACCCAAAAGGAAAAGCCACGCTAAAACAGATTAATTACTGCAGGCTCATCAACGGGTTTAGCTTTGGTGTCAGTATTTCCTATAACAATGAAAAAGACAAGAATGAAATGCTTAAAGCATTTAAGGAATCAACGTTCCACTAAAATGCACCGAATGAAAGAAACGCTCCTTACCATGATTGCTTTGTTATCGATTCCTTTTGCATATTCCCAAACGGATATAAAGGAAGTCAGTAAAAGTGATTCTATCAGGTTTGAAAAGATCATCAAAGAAAGCACAGACAGTTTAAAGCAGGTACTCACTTCGAAAGAGTATCTGAACGAAGCTGAGAAGAAGGTCAGTATTGAATTCGCAAGCGACACGCTTACAATTTCTAAACGATTCGAGTTGTATGTTGCACAGGATTATTCTGATTACGGTATGAAAACCGCCAGTCTTAAAATGCTTGAAGCGTATGAAAAATTACTGAACAAATACTATCGGATGTTACTTGTAGCACTCAACCCGGAAGACAGGGAAATCCTCAAAGTAACACAACGAAACTGGATTAAATACCGTGAATCTGAAAAGCAAATGAATGAGCTGATAAGCAAAGACAACTATTCCGGAGGAGGAAGTATTCAGGTTCTGTTCGTGCTTTCCAGGGAGATTGAGATGACGCAAAACAGGGTAATTGAATTTTACAATTACATTGAACGGCTTAACATCAATAAAGAATAAATAAAGTTTTTAATGATGTTCCGGACAAATCCAATGTCCCCCCAACAAAAAAGCCGCTGATCATCTGACCAGCGGCTTTTCGATATGTTCAAGCTTTGATTACTTTACCAGCTTCATTTCACTGATCAGGTTGGATGCTCCGTAACACTTGTCGATCAACCACAACGTATAACGAACGTCCAAAGAGATCGTACGCTGAATGTTCGGCTCGAAGTAGATGTCACCGGACATTGCTTCCCAGTTTCCGTCAAATGCCGTTCCGATCAATTCTCCGTTTGCATTGATTACCGGAGAACCGGAGTTACCTCCTGTAATGTCGTTGTTTGACAAGAAGTTCACAGGTAATTTCCCGTTTACTCCATACTGACCGTAGTCTTTTTTCTCCCACAATTCTTTGATACGCGGATCAACCACGAATTCCGGGTTGGAAGGATCTTCTTTCTGCATTACCCCATCCAATGTCGTGAAATAGTCGTAATGAACTGCATCACGCGGATCGTAAGCCAATACATTCCCGTAAGTCAAACGCATGGTAGAGTTTGCATTCGGGTAGAATTTCTTGTTTGGTTGCATTTCGCGAACACCTTTTACAAACAAACGGTTTGCAACAGCCAATTTCGTATTTGCTGTTTTCACCGCATCTTGTCCCATTGCAGCCTGGTATGCATTGTCCAAATCTTTGATCAGGATAAACAACGGATCCTGGCTCAATTTCGCTGCATCAAAGTTTTTCATGAATGCTTCGTAACGTTCTTTAGAAGCGAAAATGGAGTTTGTTTTCACACGCGCCATAAATGCTGCCACACCGTCTTCACCGATAGACTTCGTAATTCCTACCTTCTGGCTTGCCGGAACATCGCGGATGTACATTTTCAGCACTTCTTCCAATGTTTCCAATTCGATATCCATGGAACGCTCCGCGTAGATTTCTTCTGCCGTTGATTTCGCCGCATCCAAAATCATGTTGTAACGCTCTTCGTTTCCTGCATTTTTAGCATCCAATGCGACTTTATACAAGTAAACTACCGAGTTGATGTCTACCTGGCGAACGAATTCACTTTGGTATACTTTAATATAAATAATGTCGTTTGTTGCTTTGAATGCTTTTTCGATATCGGAAAGTACGTTGTTGTACTCTTCTTTACCAGTCGCATATTTCGTGAACTCATCTTCCACTTTGCGCTTTTTGTCTGCAACATGGTTTGCTTTCAGCTGTTTTGTCTGACCGATGAAGTATTTCCAGTAGTTTGCAACCTGTGCATACTTGGATGAATAATGCAAACGAACCGCTACATCTTTATCCATGTATTTTTTCATGATTTCCAGTTTCTTCGCACGGATATCAACAATTTTAGGCTGCTCCAAAGAAATCGCCTGATCCACACCGTAAGAAGTCAGGTAGCGGTTTGTACGACCCGGGAACCCCATGATCATCGCATAATCTCCCTGTTTCACACCTTTCAATGAAATCGGCAGGGAATGCTTTGGTTTCAGCGGAACGTTCGAATCACTGAAATCAGCAGGTTTGTTGTCCGATCCGGCGTATACGCGGAACATTGAGAAATCTGCCGTGTGACGAGGCCATTCCCAGTTATCCGTGTCACCACCGAATTTTCCGGCAGATTGTGGAGGAGTTCCCACCAAACGTACGTCTTTGAACGTTTCTTTTACGAACAGGTAAAATTCGTTTCCGTCGTAGAAATCACGTACGAATGCTTCGTAATGTGTTCCTGCAACAGCATCTTTCACCAAAATATCTGTTACTTCCTTGATTTTTTTTGCTCTTTCTTCCGGAGTCATTTTTGCATTCAGTTCTTTCGCAACCTGTGCAGTTACATCCTCCATACGGATCATGAATGTTGCTGTCAATCCTTTAACCGGAATTTCTTCTTTGAAATTCTTTGCCCAAAAACCGTTATCCAGGTAGTTGTGCTCCGGAGTTGAAGCTCCTGCAATCGCATCGTATCCACAGTGGTGGTTGGTCAAAATCAATCCCTGGTTGGAAATGATTTCACCGGTACAAAAACCTCCGAAAGAGATCACAGCGTCTTTCAACGAAGATTTGTTGATCGAGTAGATTTGCTCCTGAGTCAGCTTCAGTCCATGCTTTTTCATGTCCTCATAGTTTCTCCCGATCAAAAACGGAAGCCACATTCCTTCATCTGCACGAGCAATGTTCCCCAATGAAAGGGTCGCCAAAACTAATGCGAATACTATTTTTTTCATTCTTAGAGTTTATTTAAAGAGCGCTAAAGGTAACAACTTTTTAATGCGAATGATTGACCGTTTATGTAAATGTTAATTCAAAATGCAAAATTCAAAAAGGTCTAAGTTTTACATTTTGCATTTTGAATTACTTAACGATGATTTCATCCAGGAACAACCAGGTCGGGTTTCCTTTCCCCAAATGCCAATCCGGACACGGACCGTAGTTCTCAATCGTGAAGCGGATAAATTTGCAGGTTGTCGGAGCAATTTCAAGTGCAATCGTTCCTGTTTTCGGAGTATCTCCCGGTTTCACGGAAACACCCACGGCTTTGCCTGCTTTCTTAAAATTCACACCGTCTTCAGATACTTCAATGGAAATGCTTTTCGGAGGAAAAATCCAGGATTTCTGATCCTGCAGGTAAGACACCCGGATCGTTGAAACTTCTTTCTTTTCGTTCAATTCGATTACTCCTTCTACGTTTTTTCCATTGAACCCCTGCCATTCCGTTCCGCGGTATTCGTCCGTTCCCTGCTGCCCATCGACCAAAGCCTGCGAACCGCCTCCGGCATATTGATTCGCATATTCGGTAGACAAGGTGATTTTCTTATCGCGTACGTATTTTACGAACTCCGATTTGATGACTTTACTTTCTGCTCCGTCTTCGCGCACCACTTTTGCATAAACCGTTGCCGTTTCGTTCAGAAGAATATTCTTTCCTCCCTGCTTGTAGAACGGCTGGAATTTCTGTCCATCCAGGCTGTAATAGATTTTTCCTTTTTCGAAGAACAGTACATCGATTCCCACTTCCATCTGGGATTCAAACATCGTTTGACCGGTTGTAAAGAACGGAACAGGAACAAATCCCGGGTTGATCTCATTGCGGAGATCCAGTTCGTAATTTGCCAGTTCTTTATTCGGTTTCGGCCCCATCTGAATACGAAGTGTACCGCCGCTCAGAATCATTTCATGCGTAAGAAACAATTTCTGGTAAGGAACCGCTTTTCCCTCTTGTTCCCAAACCATCGACTGAATATACTTGTTCTGCGGTGAGTTGTCCGCAGCAATAATACGAAAGTCTCTGTCTCCCGTTTCGATCCACACCGCATCCATCAAAGGTCTGCCGATAGCGTATGTCGGGCTACCGGGAGCAACCGGGTAGAATCCCATTGCGCTCAAAACATACCACGCACTCATTTGTCCGCAATCTTCGTTCCCGGAAAGTCCGTCCGGTTCATTGGTGTAGAACGATTTCAGGATTGAATCGACAAAAAATTGTGTTTTTTCCGGAGCTCCGCAATAGTTATAGGTATATGCCATGTGATGTGAAGGCTCGTTTCCGTGTGCATACTGTCCGATCAATCCGGTGATATCTGCTTGTTCACGCCCCGACATGGAAGACGACCCCAGGAACATGCTGTCCAGGAAATTGACCATCCCTTCGTTTCCGCCGTGCATATCAATCAAAGGCTGAATGTGCTGAGGAGCAGCCAGCGAATACTGCCAGCCATTGGCTTCCGTAAAGTGGTGATTCACTTCATTCGGTCTGAAAAACGGCAGGAAAATGCCCTCTTTTCTTGGCTGGAAGAAACGTGTTTCCGGGTGCATCAGGTTCATCCAGTTGGCAGAACGGATGTGGTATTTTTTCGCAATCTCTGTTTTGCCCAATTTTTCGGCAAACTTGGCAATACACCAGTCGTCGTAAGCATATTCCAGGGTTTTGGAAACGGATTCTGCCTGTGAATTGGCAGAAATGAACCCGATTTCCGCATACTGCTTTTTCCCCAGCTGATCTGCCGTACTTGATGCAATCATTGCTTCCAGTAAGCCTTCCGGATCTTTCAGCGGAATTCCTTTGAAATAGGCATCGGCGATCACGGAAACCGAATGGTAACCGATCATACAGTTCGTTTCGTTATTGGAAAGTGTCCAAACCGGAAGCAAGCCCGTATTTTTAGATTGCTGGTAAAATGATTCTACGAAATGAGGAACGCGGTCCGCTTGTGTAATGGTGTACAACGGATTCGCCCCACGGTAAGTATCCCACAAAGAAAAAACGGAATACATCGGTGTGGAAGACTGCTGAATCTGGTCGTTGAAATCGCGGAATTTTCCGTCCACATCCGACCAAAGTGACGGGTGAACGTAACTGTGATACAAGGCTGTGTAGAAATTGGTCAAGATCTTATTATCTTTCGACTCTACCCGGATTTTAGACAACTCTTTGTTCCAGGCATCTTTTGCTCTTGATCGTACGATGTCAAAATCCGTCGTGCTCAGCTCCGATTTCAGATTGGCAATTGCCCCTTCCACGCCGGTTCCTGAAATTCCCACCCGAACGGAAATCTCTTTCACTCCTTCAGGGAATTCCATGACAAACAAATAATTGCCGTTTTTCGGATCCTGGATCCACTTAGTCTTTTTGATTGCAACAGATGTTTCAAGGCTGAAGTACACGTGCTGGTGCGTTGCCCACGCATCGGATATGCGTTTCCCGGTCACGGAATTCGTTCCTGTTTTTGTAACTGCCACATCTAACACCTTGTCCCGGTATCCCATATCGATAATGATGTAGCGTTTGCCTTTTACATCTGAAAATTGGTACCGGTGTAATGCACAACGAAGCGTTGCCGTCAGATCTGCTGTAATTCCGTTTTCCAATTCCACGTGGTAATATCCAGGCAGTGCTCTTTCCTTCGAATGGCTGAATTTCGACCCGAAACCTCCGGCTTTTTTATAGCCCGGAACCACGTTCAATTTTCCTTGCTGTGGTACTAATAAGATGTCGGCGTAATCCGGAACACCTGTTCCGCTTAAGTGCGTGTGGCTGAATCCGTAAATCACCGAATCCGAATAATGGTAACCACCGCAGCCGTCCCAACCTTCGTAACGTGTGTCCGGGCCAACCTGCATCATCCCGAACGGAAGAACCGGCCCGGGAAAAGTGTGTCCGTGACCACCTGTTCCGACAAACGTGTTGACATATTGCGTCGGTTCTGAAATGCCGGCTGAAGTTCTCAGCTTCTCTATTTTGTCACGTGCGACATCCGAGTTTTGTTTAAGTTCCTTCACCTGGGAAAAAACCACCGAAGAACAAAGAAGTGTGAATACTATGATTCCATTTTTCATAGGACAATTTTTAATCAATCTACTGAGCAACTATTTTTTGATCGCATTCCAGAACATCGAAGCAGCGGTTCCCAAAACAGCTGCATTCATATCGTGCAGCGCGGAATTACGGACTTCAATGTGCCCCTGGTAAATCTTTAACAGGTTGTCTTCCATGTGTTTTTTCACTTTCTCCGAAAAGTAAGCGCCGCTTTGCGCCAATCCTCCGAACAACACGTATGCTTTCGGGTTGGAGAATGCTGCAAAATCGGCCAGGGCAATTCCAAGCATTTCTGCTGTATAATCCACAATCTCGCAGGCAAACCGATCTCCGGCACTCGCTGCTTCGAACACTTTTTTCGCAGAAATATTCGGAAGGTCATTCAAAGACGAAGCTGCTTTGTATTCGCTTTCCAGTTCTTTCACGCTGCGAACAACTCCCGTGCTGGAAACATAGGTTTCCAAACAGCCCTTTCTTCCGCAACCACAGGAACGCCCGTTATGTACCACGCGGATATGCCCGTATTCTCCGGCAAATCCCTGGGAACCGACAATCAGTTCACCGTTTATAAAAATTCCGGAACCCAATCCTGTACCTAATGTGACGAGTACAAAATCGTTCAGATCTTTTGCATTTCCAAATAAATGTTCTCCGAGTGCAGCCGCATTTGCGTCATTGGCAAGCAAGGTTGGCCGGTGAAACTTCTGTTCAAACAATTCTGCGATCGGAATGACTCCTTTCCATTTCAGGTTCGGAGCAAATTCGATATTCCCGGTAAAGGCATTCCCGTTTGGCGCACCTACTCCCAAACCAAGCAGGTTATCCATAAAACCGTTATTCTGAACGTCCTGGTAAATTTTCTCCACTAAATCTTCCGGCTCCGCATAATCAGACGTAGCAATCGATTCCTCAAAAAGAACTTCTCCCTTTCGGTTCACCAAACCATAAGCTGTATTGGTTCCACCAATATCTATTCCAAGCGCAACGTGTTCAATCATGCCGTAAAATTGCTATTTTTTTTTCGGACAATTAAACTTTAGTAAACAGATTTAGTAATTTATCTTCATTTTACGTTTACATTCCATTCTTCCAGGAAGGAATCCACGAAATGCTGCATCAATTCATGGCGTTCAGAACCGATCTTTCGAGCAGTCGGAGTGACAAGCCGATCCTTGAGTAAGAGGAGTTTTTCATAAAAATGGTTCAGGGTATGCGACTTGTCGGAAGAGTACGCTTCGAAGCTTGTATGGAGTGCGGGAGGCAAATCCGGTTCATACAGTGAGCGGTCCCTTTTTCCGCCGAAATGAAAAGCCCGCGCAATGCCGATCGCACCGATAGCATCCAACCGGTCCGCATCGCGTACAATTGCCAGTTCAAGACTTCCGGCCTCATCTTCCACTCCGGCTCCTTTAAAAGAAACGTGATCCACTATATCACAGACTTTTTCAATCAGTTCCGGATCGGCATCCAGGGACGTCAGGATTTCGCGGGAAACGCGTCCGCAGTCATTTTTAATCCCGCCGTTTAGTTTGTGGTCGGAAATATCATGTAATAACGCAGCCGCCTGAACCACCTCCAAATCTCCCCCTTCTTTTCCTTGTATAAACTCGGCCAGTTTCAAAACCCGCTCGATGTGATACCAGTCATGATCAGCACTTTCGCTCCTGAATTTCTCCTCTACAATTTCCTTCAACTGGTCGATCAACATCTTTTTTTGCATGATTTCAATATTATGTTTGCATAATTAATTCCTAACTTCTAAATTGCGAAAAATCTTAAATATCTATTTAGCTTATGAAAAAATTAATTTTACCCGTACTTGCTGTCTTTTCCCTTGGTACAGCTTCTGCTCAGTTTAACCTTGGTGTTTCCGTTGGATATGGTCTGGGATCTCCAGGACACGTATTAGGAACGAACACTACTTCAACAAGTTCTTCTTATAGTGAGAAAAACATTTATGGAACACTTGGAAGCGGACTTCAGGCAAACCTGACTCCGGGTTATATGTTCGGAGAACACTTCGGGGTTGAATTGGGATTGAACGGTTTCTTCGGATCTAAAACAACAATCGGTGAAGCTACATTTCCTGGAGGAAGCTACAAACACACTCAGTCTTCTTCCCAGTTCCGTGTTTCTCCTGCTTTGGTAGTGAAATCCGGAGGAGAAAAATTGTCGGTTTATGCACGTGGAGGTCTGGTATTACCATTATTGGGTTCTGTTAAATCGGAAATCAACGATAACGGTGCGTCAACTCCAGGAGTAAACACAATGGCAGAATTGAAAACAAGCGGTAAGGTATCTTTGGGATACACCGGAGCTGTTGGTTTGAATGTCCATTTCGGACAAAAAATGGCATTCTTTGCTGAATTGGGTGCAAACAGTTTGCGTGTGAAGTCAAAACAAACAGATTTGACAAAATACACGGTAAACGGTACAGACCAGTTAGGAAATGTTTCTACTTACGGTAAGCAAACAAAGTATGTAGATGAACTGACGAATTCTTCTAACAATGCATCTGTAAACCCTTCCGGAACAAATACTGCAAATGCAAAAGAAGATCTGCGCCAGGTGGCAAACTTCAGTAACTTCTTTATCCAGGTTGGAATCAAATTCTCATTCGGGAAGTAATCCGTATTGAATCAAATTGTTATTGGTTGAGGCAAGGTAGAAATATCTTGCCTCTTTTTATTTCCATTATTTGCAGATTCTGAAGGATTTCCTATCTTTGCACCCTGTTTATTCGCTAAACAGAAGTTAATATTCATTTTTAATCGAGGTTTCGTACCTCAAACAATTAACATTATGGCAACACGTATTCGTTTGCAAAGACACGGTAAAAAAGGGAAAGCTATTTTCCACGTAGTAGTAGCTGATTCCCGCGCTAAGCGTGATGGTAAATTCATCGAGAAATTGGGAGTTTACAATCCAAACACAAACCCGGCAACTATCGACATCAATTTCGAATCTACTTTGAAATGGGTTGGAACAGGTGCTGAAATGACTGACACAGCTCGCGCAATTCTTTCTTACAAAGGAGTTTTGTACAAAAACCACTTGTTGAAAGGAATCGCTAAAGGAGCTTTGACTGCTGAGCAGGTGGAAGCTAAATTTGCTGCCTGGGAAGCTGACAAAGCGTCTAAAATCCAGGGTAAAATTGAAGGTCTTGGGAAAAATGCTGCTGCTGACAAAGCTGCACGTTTGAAAGCTGAAGTTGAGACTAACGAAGCTAAAGCAAAAGCAATTGAAGCTAAAAACACACCTGCTGTTGAAGAAGCTCCTGCAGAGGAAGTTGAAGCAACAACAGATGCTACTGAAGAAACTCCGGCTGAGGATGCTCCTGCAGCTGAAGGAGAAGCTGAGGCTTAATTCATTTAAAGTTGATCCATGCAACATACTGATTGCTTTCAACTTGGTTATATTGCGAAACTTCACGGATACAAAGGTGAAGTTTCGCTTTTTTTAGACGTAACCAATCCGGAAGATTACCGCACACTTGATGCTTTTTTCATCGACATTAACGGACAACTGACTCCGTTCTTCGTGCAGTCTTTTCAATTAAAAAACAAAGGGTTTGCTGCTGTCAAACTGGAAGGCGTTGACTCTGAAAACGACGCGAAAGTGATTCTGCGTAAAAGCTGCTACCTACCACTTTCTGTTTTGCCCGAACTGGATGATATGCATTTCTACGACCACGAGATCATCGGATTTCAGCTAGTAGACAAATCCTACGGCGAAGTCGGAATCATCGAACAAGTGATGGACAACAACGTCAATCCACTGATCCAGGTGATGAAAGATGAAAAAGAAGTACTGATTCCTTTTGTTCCGGGACTGATTCAAAAAGTGGATCGCCCGGCGAAAACTCTCCATGTAGCTGCTCCCGAAGGACTGATTGAAATGTACCTGGGAGAATAATGAGTGTTTTCCAATTCAAACACTTTCAAATCCAACAACAACACGCCGCACTGAAAGTCGGAACCGATGCCATGATTCTCGGTGCATTCTGCCATTGGGATGCTCCCGGCAAATTGCTTGATATCGGTACAGGAACCGGAGTTCTCACCCTGATGTGCGCGCAGCGCTTTCCGTTCAGGGAAATCACGGGGCTTGAAATTTCGGAAGAAGCTGTCCGCGATGCACAAATCAACGCGCAAAACAATCCTTTCGACTCCCCGATTTCAATCGTTCATCAGGCTGTTCAGGATTTCCAACCGGATCACTTATTCGATGCCATTATCAGCAATCCGCCGTTTTTCGAAAACAGCCTTCCCAACGAAGACGCTCAAAAATCACTGGCCAGACACACGGCAAGTCTTCCTTTCCCGGAACTGATCCGTCACATTGACCGCCTGCTTACACCGGAAGGTTCAGCCTGGATTATCGTTCCCGATACTGCAGAAATTCAACTTGAAACCCTCGCTTCGAAAAACGGGCTGTTTATCAAAAAGAAAATTCACGTAGAAGGCAAACCCGGAAAACATGTCCGGACAATTTATTGTTTCTCCCGGATTGATTCTCCTGCAGAAATCAGCGAATTTACTATCCGGACAGATTCAGGAACTTATTCCGACGCGTATAAAGTGCTCACGAAGGAGTTTCACAACAAAGCGCTTCCCTGAATTTTTCTATCGCTGCACCTGCACGAAACCGCTTCGCTTTAATTTCGATTCCTCGCAGAGGTATTCCAGGATGTAATAATAGACGCCGTCGTTGACCACTTCACCGTTTACCGTACCATTCCAGTACACACCCGGATGATCCGAAACAAAAACCGTATTTCCCCATCTGTTCACGATTTCCAGGTGATATCCGGTCAGATTTTCCGATTCAATGACAAATTCATCGTTAATCAGGTCGTGATTCGGAGTGAAAATATTGGGAACATTTCCCAAATGCATGCTTCCAAAATCCACTTTCACGGAATCGGTATTGGTGCAAAATCCGTCATAAGCCATCACATAATAAACACCCTGTGTGTCTACTTCAATAAACGAAGCAATCTCCCCGGTATTCCAGGTCAGTGTTGCACTTGAATTTGCCAGGTTATAGAGTTTCAAAGGTTCTCCGGGACATATTTTCTTCGCGTCTCCCAGTTCCAGGGCAGGAATTTCCCGAACGGTGAATGTTTTGGTGATGGAATCCGAACAACCGCTCTCATTGGTCACCGAATAGGTGATCGTATACTCATCCACTTCATCCAGGGGAAGGTGTTCGGTGAAATTCGAACCAACATGCACACCGTTGATCACCCAGCTTTGATCCTGGATTGGGTTGATGGTAGTTGTTTGCCCGAAAAGAGTTGCCGTGTCTCCCAAACAAACGGAGGACAGGGAGAAATTGGCTTCCGGAAGATCCGGAACTTCGTTCAGAGTCACATTGATTTCAAGATGAATGGAATCGCACCCGAAACTCGGATTCGGAATATCGACTGTATACAATCCCGGCTGATTCACTTCGACCAGGTTGGTTCCCAAACCGCCTACAATTCCAGGGCCGCTCCACACGTACTCTTCAAAACCATCAATGCAGCGGATGTAGTATTTCTGGTTCGTACAACTGGAAAAGGTATTGATCAACTGGGAAGTGCAATATGCGTCGATATAGGAATAACCAAAATGTACGTCGTAAACACACCATTTATTCACGAGTTCTATGTTCAGTGTCTGCCCGATATAAGGTGACAAATCAATCGCGTTGGTAGCCCATGGCCTGTAAAACACCGGAAGGTTCCAATACATCGAATCACTTTCCTGGTAACCATCGCTGATTTGCGGTTTGGCAATTGCCACAAAATGCGTACAGGGAATTACCTGTCCTGATGAATCCGTTACGTGTACTTCTACCCTTGCCGCTTCGGATTCGCTATGATCCACACCAAGTAAAACTACCGCGTAGGAGTATATAAAGTATTTGGTTGAACTGTCAATGTAAATCGACCGTTTGATCGTTGAAAGATTCGACTCTTCACGGCTTCCTAGTTTTACGGCAAAAAAACCGGATGAAGCCAGCGGGAAATTCCCGTAAAAATCCGTTTGTCCCTTGTTCACAATTTCCACATTTCCCTGTGAAATCCATCCGCTGGAATCGCCATCTTCAAAATCAATGTTCTGACAATGCGACTGTGCAGACAAGTTGAAAACAGAACATAGAAAAAGCAGGTGATACAGGACAATTTTGTTCTTCATTCAAGATTGATTTTCTTAAGCTATGACGTAATATTCAACATAAGGTTGGATTTTGGCGGTTGATTTAATCATTTGATGATATTCAGTAAATCTATTTGGAGATCAAAACCGGATCGCTTACTTTTGTATCGACATGAAGTTTTTGAACAGCATCTTACGCCTTCCGTTTTTCAGCACATATTATTACCGAGTAATATCTGCTCGGAAAGGCTATGCATATACTTCAAGATGAATCTCTAAGTAAGAAAACAAACAGTTTATCATAACCAGAAAGCCCGGGCAAGTTGTCCGGGCTTTTTTATTATTCAAAAAAATGGAAACACGCAACAAATTAAAAGAACACGTCGAAATCATTCTTCCGGAAAATGGACTGGAAGCGAAATGGAAACAAGCGAAAGCAGAAAACCGGAAGCTGGTCATCAAACTCGGATTCGATCCCACTGCCCCCGACCTGCATCTTGGACACGCTGTCGTACTCAAAAAACTGAAGCAATTCCAGGATGCAGGACACCAAATTGTGATCCTGGTTGGCAGCTTCACCGCACGAATTGGCGACCCGACAGGTAAAAACAAAAGCAGAAAACCACTAAGCACCGAAGAAGTTCAGCGGAATGCGGAAACATACCTCCATCAACTGGATAAAATTATCGACGTCTCCAAAGCGAACGTGGTCTTTAATTCCGACTGGCTGGAAGCGCTTTCTTTTTCTGAAATCATCCAACTATTGTCACGGGTTACGGTAGCACAACTCCTGCAACGAAATGATTTCAATACACGCTTTTCGAACAATACTCCGATTGCGATGCACGAACTCGTATACCCGATTCTACAGGGATTTGACTCGGTGAAAATCAATGCGGATATCGAGATGGGCGGAACGGATCAATTATTCAATTGCACAATGGGAAGACAGCTCCAGGAAAGTTTTGGAATGAATCCGCAGATTGTGCTATGCATGCCGTTATTGAAAGGCTTGGACGGGAAAGAGAAGATGAGTAAATCACTTAATAATTTCATTGGACTGACGGAAGCTCCCAACGAAATGTTCGGAAAAACGATGTCTATTCCAGATAGCCTGATCTTAGAGTTCCTGGAACTGACAACGGATTTCTCCTCAGGTGAAAAAGAATCGCTGAAAAAACGCCTGGAACAAGGTGAAAACCCGATGAATCTCAAAAAGATCATCGCAAAGAACATCATTCAGCAATACCATGATGAACGAGCTGCCGAGGAAGCAGCCCTTTTCTTCGCCAGCCAGTTTCAGAACCGGAATTTTGACGAGAAAGTATTCCAACCTATTTCCATTCACTCCATCCAGTCGTTCAACGGGAAATTGCCATTGATCGACTTGTGTATCCAGTTGAAAAGCGGTTCGACCAAATCGGCTGTTAAACGACTGATTGAGAGTGGTGCAGTCCAGGTAAACAATGAGAAAATCTTCGATCCGCAGGTGATTGTTGAATTACGGAAAGCGATTAGGATCAAATTGGGGAAACGGGACTTTTTCGAAATCAAAAATTAAAAATGCCGGGCAGATTTGCCCGGCATTCTGTTTATTTCGTATTGTGTTTTCAAAGCAAAGCAATAATTTCTTCCTGGATTTCCACACCATTGTGTTCGTTGTACCAGTTCTGCAAACGAGTTTTCACTTCTTCAAACGGCGCTTGTTTTTGTTGCATTTCGTGAAATAATTCCTGGCATCCTACAGGTCTTGGGCCCCATACAGCCAGGTCTTCTCCTGCCGCATTTTGAACAACCAGTTTCGGGATTGCTTTTCCGCCATTCGTCAGATAATGCTGAATCCGGTTCGGTTCTGCATCGCGCAGTTCCAAATCCAGGTGAATCAACGGATTCAATTCGGCCATCATTTGGATAAACGGAACACTATGTGCCGCATCTCCACACCATGGTTCGGTGATCAAAATCCAGTTTTGCGGTTCACTGATTTGTTTGATTTTCTCCTCAACAGCAGGAAGAAGTTGTCCTTTCTTCAACCAGCGGTTCATCCGCGACCAGTTCAGTTTGACATAATCGAAGTAATCTTTGTTATCATAAGGTACCTGGGGATTCGAATCATGTAAAATCTGTTCGAACAATGCTGTATAAGTCTGAAATGTCATAAAAAGTTATTTGAATGCTGCAAAGATAAGGAGAAACAAGCCTTCTCAGCGTTTGCGGAACACCAAAAATCCGATGATCAGAGCAATCCCAAGCAACAGAAACCAAATGGCTTTGTTTTCGATAAAAGCAAAGGAAACAATCAGCGCCGGAACTAAAAAAATGACCAGCAAATGAAATTTTCCCTGGTGTTTGTTGCTCATGGAGAATGAATCAATAAATGAGGTATAAAGATAGGATTTGTATGTGTAATTCCGCATTCATTGCTACGAGTTACAAAACTGTAAACGTAATTCCGCAATATTACGTCCCCGATTTCACGTCATAAATCAGCTCCGACAAATGCTCTTCTTTGAAGTAAAGCTGTGCAATCTCCTGCAATTCCTCACTCGTCAAACGATCAATACTCGCATACATTTCCTGAATCGTGTCAATCTGATTGAACAACAGCAACGATTTTCCCAATCCCTGCATCAATCCCACATTGGAATCCAGGGACAGTGCGATGTGCCCTTTCAATTGTTCTTTTGCCTGCTGCAACTGTTTTGAAGTCAGCGGAATCTCACGCAGTTTTTTCAATTCTGCATAAATAATCTTCATCGTTTTAGCGACGTATTTTTGATCCGTTCCGAAATAAATGGACCAATAACCCAAATCCGGGTAAGGCGAATACTGCGCTTCGATGTTATAGGTATAACCGTATTTTTCACGGACAGACAAAATGAGTCGGGAATTCATTGCCGGACCACCCAATACATTCGTCAGCATGGTCATTCCGCGGCGGTGATCACTGTTGTAGCCCGGAGCAAGTCCTCCGATAATGGCATGTGCCTGGTAATTTCCTTCTTCTACCCGTTTTTTCACCGGCATGTAGGTGTCAAATGTTTTGGGAACGGCTTTGATTTTTCCACCCGGCATCGAGTGGAAGTGCTTTTCGAGACATTTCACCAGCGTGTTTAGCGGGATATCTCCCACAAAAGAAAGCACCGTGTTTTCGGTAAAGAAAAACTTGTCGACATACCTTTTCAGCGATTCTCTTCCGAAGGACTGAACAGATTCCGGGGTTCCGAGGATATTGTTTCCCAGCGGGTGGTTCGGGAAGATCAGCGCTTCATAATCATCAAAAATCTTATCGCTTGGATTATCGAGGTACGAGTTCAGCTCGTCCAATACGATTTCCTTTTCTTTCTGAATTTCCTTTTCGGGAAAGTTGCTGTTGATGGCAATATCCGAAAGGAGTTCGGCCGCACGATTCAAATGAGATTTTACAAAAGAAGCATACAAACAGATTTCTTCTTTCGTGGTATAGGCATTCAATTCTCCTCCAACCGAATCGAGCCGGGAAAGAATGTGAAATGCCTTGCGTTTTTCCGTTCCTTTGAAAATACTGTGTTCCAGGAAGTGTGCAAGTCCAACCTCATGTTCCTCTTCAAACCGGGAACCGGCCAAAACAGTTACTCCCAGATGCGCAACCGGTGAATTCGCGTGCAAATAAACCAATCTCAGCCCATTGGAAAGGGTATGGATATGAGGTAATAATTCAATCATTTGTTAAGGATTCTTGCGGTACAATTCCCAGGAATGGTCGGGTTTCAGGTTAAAAACAATGCGGTCGTGCAAGCGGGAAGCTCTCCCCTGCCAGAATTCCACATTGACCGGTTTGATGATGTAACCGCCCCAATGTTCCGGACGAGGCACACTCTCGGGAAATTGCTCCGAAAATGCCGCAACCCGTGCTTCCAGTTCTTCCCGGGAAACGAGCAATTCACTTTGATGAGAAGCCCATGCCCCCAGTTTACTGCCGCGTGGACGCGATTCAAAATAGGCATCGCTCATCTCGGTTGGCACTTTTTCTGCGAATCCGGAAATACTGATCTGGCGCTCCATTTCGGGCCAATACAATAACGCATGGACTTTTGGGTTTGCTTCGATCGCTTTTCCTTTGTCGCTTAAATAATTGGTGTAAAAAACGATTCCTTCTTCGAGCAATTCTTTCCAGTAAACCACACGGGATCGCGGAAATCCATCCAAACCGATTGTCGAAACAATCATGGCATTGGGTTCCGTTGCCGGTTTTTCAATCGCTTCTCTCAACCAACGGGATAATAACTTAAACGGTTCGTCTCCGAAGTGTTCTTCCAGCTTTCCCTGGTCGAACTGGTGATGATCGTTGCGGATTGCTTTTAAAATGTCGTCCATCCAGGCTTATTCTTCTTCTCCAAACTGATCGTCGATAATACTGTCTTCGTCATCTTCCAATTCGTCGGAATCAGATCCCGGAGCTGAGAATACCGTTTTGGTTCCCATCACGTGTTCTGCAACTTCTGCTTTCACCTGGCGTTCAAATTCAACGGCTACGCGGTCTTCAGACTCATCTCCGAAAGGGAACACATCAATAATCGGTGAAATGGTAATGGAAGGAATGACGTAATCGATCATCATACCACCCAAACTTTCTTTCAAACGTTCGAATGCATCTTTTACGGAATGAGCCGTTACCAGGAAGTTCTGAGAAACTTTCTTCGCTTTTGCTCCTTCCTCTCCTCCGTCACCTCCGGCTTCGTATGTAATTTTACATTTGTACCAGATTTCTGCATCTTCGTAATGGAAAATATCGTGGAAATCCGTGCGGGAAATTCCCGTCACGACAAACTCTCCACGAATCAGGCTTCCCAATTCTTCATAGATTCGTGCTTCAGCATCCGTGAAAGTCATCGCTGCCACCAAATACGGTTCAGAAACGCGTTTGAAAGTTCCGTCTTCCAACTGCTTTGTATATTTAACCTTAACGGTAAACCAACTGTTCATTTAATCCAAATTTTTAGAGATACAAAGATACGACTAATTGAAAATTGAAAAGGTAAAATTGAAAAGTAATCCGTTAAAAAAGAAAAGTCTCGTGATGACTTGAATCAAAGTACTTTGACAAATCTTTTCAATTCTCCATGCTCACTTTTGAAAAAAGATGACTTCGACTCCGCTCAGTCTTCTTTTTTACATGTTGAATGTTGAATTCACTTAATCCCGGTAAATCTGCCCATTATACAACACCATCACGGCACGATTCGGCAAAGTGACCATCACACCGTGGCCGTTGATCAGGAATTCGGTATCGTTGATCGTGGTAATTTCCTTATATGTCCCTCCAATAGAAGCTCCTACCCCGCCCATCAGTGTGCGGAATGCAACCACGTCGTTTTTCAGCTGCCATTCTTTTACCACAAAATTCGCTACATCTTTCTTTTCGCCTTTGAAGTACTGGTATGTTCGGTTGGCATCCCCCCAAACAATCAAGTCGTCTTTCGCATCCCAGAATTGAGCAAAAGAACTCAGCGTTTCGTATTTTCCTTTCCCGTAAAATTTCAGGTTTCCCTGCAGGTCTTCGTAAGCCAGGAACCCGCGTCCCGCTTTCACTTTCGGTACGCGGAATTCTTCTACGTCCAAAAACTCACCGTCCTGGAAAACCGCAAACGTACGTGTTTGAGGATCGTTGAAACCCAGAATGTCTGTTCCTGCAAAGAACTCATAGTCTGTTCCGTTGTATGTACCCAGATCAAAAATCTGACCGCGGTAGAATACTTTATAAATGTCTCCGTTGTCTTTAAACACCAGGAGGTTGTCTCCCTGCACAACCGGTGCAGGAAGATCTGTTGTGCTTTGAACGAGTGTCGAGATTTTTCCCTGGTAAACGACATTCAATGAATTGTAACGCGTATCCTGGAATGTGATCAATGAATCCGAAACCCAGTAATCACCACCGAAAGAAGTCATATTGTGCGGTTTCCCGTTTTCGTAGTAGAACAACAACTGACCGATGTTCCATGCCGCCATGTGATCCGAAATTTTGAACGTTGCCGGCTGGTTGGTCATTACACGGGAGAACGTTCCATCGTAGATTTTAAAGTCGCGCTGATTGTTGTAGTAAGCAATCACCTCGTCTCCGTGAAGCAGGCCTGTTACAGCCTGGTGGTCAACCTGGTTGAAATATCCGTCTTTAAACGACCGGAAAAAATTGTTGTAATCCATATAGGCGAAAACCGTCTGTTTCTGGGCAAAAAGACCGGTTGAAAAAAGCAAGAAGCCAAAAGTCAGTAATTTCATAGTTCCGAAAATAACAAAAACCGTGCAATTAATTACGAATTGTGAATATTGAATGATGAATGAACCTACACCAGTCAGTTCGAGTACCGAAGTGTAACGGAGGTGTATCGAGAACAACTGGGCCCGAAAAATCTCCTTTCGCCGTTCTCGATACGCTACGCACTCGAACTGACGAAAGTCTTAATTCAGTACTCGAACAGACTCAAAACACCATCAAATCGTCATTCGTAATTACACTTTTCCCTTTTCAATTGTCAATTCTCAATTGATAAAAGCCGTTCGTCCGGAATTTGCTCCGAAATTCAACTAAATGACTCTAAAAGAGATTTTGTTTTTATTTTCGTATCAAACTAGTCGAAAAATTCAACATGAAAAAAAGTCTTTTTACAGCATTGTTGCTTTCGTCTTCGATTTACGGCTTCTCGCAGGAGAAAGTGAAGTATGTCGAATATGATCTGGCAAACGGAATGCATGTTATTTTGCATGAAGAGCACGCTACCCCGATAGTAGCTGTTTCGGTCATGTATCACGTAGGTTCCAAAAACGAAAATCCTTCCAGAACAGGATTTGCGCATTTCTTCGAGCACTTGTTGTTTGAAGGTTCTACCAACATCAAGCGCGGAGAATACTCCGAACTGGTGGAGAAAAACGGTGGTGCATTGAACGCAAATACCAGCCAGGACAGAACGTACTACTACGAAATCCTTCCTTCCAACCAGTTGGAATTGGGATTGTGGCTGGAAAGTGAGCGTTTGCTGCATGCAAAAGTGGATCAGACAGGTGTTGAAACACAGCGCGAAGTGGTTAAAGAAGAGAAAAGACAGCGTGTAGACAACCAGCCGTATGCAACGTTTATGGAAAACCTCTTCAAACTGGCGTATAAAAACCACCCTTACCGTTGGGTTCCGATCGGAAGCATGGAAGATTTGAATGCTGCGCAGGAAGTGGATTACGTTAATTTTTACCACACATTCTATGTTCCTTCCAACGCAGTTCTTTCGATTGCAGGAGATATCAATATCGAGCAGACCAAGAAATGGATTGACAAGTATTTTGCTTCCGTTCCGAAAGGACAGGCCATTAATTTGTTCCGCGATTTCGAAAACCTGTCCGATGCAGATTTCAAAACAAAATACGGCGTTGAGAAGAAAGCATTCGATGCGAAAAACTTCAACAACCCGACGGATGCAAAAGCAAAAGAATTGTTGAAAAAATACAGCGCAATGGCGTGCGAGATTCCTCGTCCAAACCCGGCATTCGAACCAATCTCCGGAGTGGTGAGAGAAACGGTTTACGACAATATCCAGCTTCCGGCTGTATTCATGGGATACAAATTCCCGAAAGAAACGGATAAGGATTTCGCTGCTATCGAATTTTTGAACGCGGTTCTTTCCGGAAGTAACTCTTCCCGTATGAACAAAGACATTGTTGAGAAAAAACAGCAGGCTGTAGCAGCATTCTCGTTTGCCTTCAACATGGAAGATCCGGGAATGGGAATTGTAGCTGCAATTGCTTCAAACGGAACGTCTGTACAGGATTTGGAAAAATCACTGGATGAAGAGATCAAATCGATCCAGGACAACCTGATTTCCGAAGAAGAATTCCAGGCGGTAAGAAACCAGTTTGAGAACCAAATCGTAAGTTCGAACTCTACTGTTGCCGGAATTGCTGAAAACCTGGCTCAGAACAGAATGTATTTCGGAAATACGGAGCTGATCAACAAACAGATGGAGCTTTACATGAGCGTTACCCGCGAGGACATTCAGCGCGTTGCGAAAAAGTACCTGACGCAGGATAACCGCATCATTTTATATTATTTACCAAAGGCAAACTAACAGAATAATCAGATCATGAAAAAGTTAATTACACTTGTTGCTTTATGTGCATTTACAGGGGTTTACGGACAAATTGATCGTTCTGTAAGACCTGCGGCAGCGGCGGCGCCAACGATCAACATCAAAAACTCGGAAGTTTTCAAACTGAGCAACGGAATCACCGTGATTCTTTCTGAAAACCACAAACTTCCACGCGTTTCTTTCTCTCTGACGATGGGAGCTTCCCCGATGATCGAAGGTTCCAAAGCGGGAACCAACAGATTGATGGGACAATTGCTTACTTCCGGAACAACCAAACGTTCGAAAGACGTATTGGATAAGGAAGTAGACAACATGGGAGCATCTTTGGATGCTGACGGAGGTTCTGTTTACTTCTCTTGTTTGACCAAACACATGGAAACAGGTTTGGACATCATGCAGGATGTGGTGATGAACCCGGCTTTCCCTCAAAGTGAATTCGATCGTATCAAAAAACAAAACGAATCCGGGTTGTTGTCTGCGAAATCAGATCCGAACACCATGGCTTCGAATGCAGAAAAGAAAATCGACTTCCCGAACCACCCGCTGGGTGAAGTCATGGACGAGGCTTCTCTGGCTGCTATTACGATGGACGATGTGAAAAACGATTACAAAAAAGTATTCACTCCAAACGGAGCGTACCTGGTCATTGTGGGTGATATCAACAAGGAAAACGCGATGAAACTGGCTGAAAAGTATTTCGGAACGTGGAAAGGCGGTGCAGTTTACAAAGAAGATTTCGGAAGCGGATTGAAAGCAAAAGGAAACCGCGTGATTTTCGTAAACAAACCGGGAGCAGTTCAGTCTGTGATCGACATTACGTTCCCGATCGATATGAAACCGGGGGCTAATGACCAGATTGCATTGAATGTCATGAACAGCATTTTGGGTGGTGGTTCTTTCGGAGCACGCCTGATGCAGAACCTGCGGGAGGACAAAGCGTACACGTATGGATGTTATTCTGACTTCGAAGTAACCCGAAACGGTAGCTGGTTCGGAACTTCCGGAAGCTTCAGAAACGACGTAACGGATTCCGCAATCACACAAATCCTGAACGAGATCAACCGCATCAGCGACAGCTATGTAACTGATGACGAATTGAACCTGGCAAAATCAGCTATGGCCGGAGGATTTGCACGTTCATTGGAAAGACCGCAGACAATCGCACGTTTTGCACTGAACATCATCCGTGAAAACCTTCCTGCTGATTACTACCAAACTTACCTGAAACGCCTGGAAGCAATTTCCAAGGACGATGTATTGATGGTAGCTCAGAAGTTCTTCAAAAACGGATTCAACATCGTAGTGGTAGGAAACGAAGAAATCCTTCCGAAGCTGAAAGCGTTTGACAGCGACGGGATCATCGAAAAACTGGATCCGTTCGGAAATCCTGTGAAAGAAATGAAGAAAGCGGACATCACTGCTGACCAATTGATCGAACGTTACATCAACACCGTAACGAAAACAGCTTCTGCAAAGGATTTGGCGAAGAAAATGAAGAAAGTGAAATCGGTTGTGAAAAAAATCGAATTGTCTTCTCCTCAAATTCCGGTTACCATCAACATGACAGATGTTTTCGTAGCTCCGAATAAGGAAGCAATGAAAATTGAAGCTCAGGGAATGGTATTCCAAAGTTCATTCTACGACGGAACAAAAGGTTCTGAAATGAACATGCAGACCGGTAAAAAAGCGTTGACTGCTGAAGAACTTGCTGCGAAGAAAAAAGGTGAAGGTTTGTTCCCTGAAGCAACTTACAAGACTTCCGGAATGAAATACGAAATCAAAGGAATCGAAACCATCAACGGAAAAGATTACTACGTATTGGTAAGCAACGACGGGGAAAAAGAATCTTTCGACTACTTCGACGTAACGACTAACCTGAAGTTTAAAACGATTTCCATCGTAAAACAAGGGGAAGAAGTGATCGAATCGACTGTAACATTTGACGATTACAAAGATGTAAACGGATTCCTATTTGCTCACAAACTGACTCAGACAGCTGGTGAAATGAGCCTTTCAGGTGTTGTAAAATCCGTTGAATTCAACGGAGAAGTTGATAAAACCATGTTTGAATAAATCAGACTTATTCATCATTCGAAAAGGGTTTGGCTTCGGTCAGACCCTTTTTTGTTTCCGGTACGCATCAACCTGTTTCTGAATACATTCCCAACCTCAAACGGTTTTCGAACGTTCTGTTTCTTTATAACGCTAAACGAAAACACGATGAGAACTACTATTTCTTTTTTTACACTCCTCTGCTGCTTACCTGTCTTTTCTCAAAACATCATCCTTGATCCGGATTTCGGAACTGACGGGATCGCAACCGTTGAAAACACATCCGAAATCAACAAGAGCATTCTGAATCCTGACGGAACGATTATCAGCGCCGGTTTCACAATCAATACCAACACCGGAGGTTATTACGCAACCATCACCAAACACCGGGCAGACGGAACACTTGAAACCAGTTTCGGTACCGGTGGAATTACCTATACTCCAGTGGGAAACTCTGACTTGGTTCTGGATCTCGAAATTCAACCCGACGGGAAAATCCTGCTTGCCGGAACCACTTACCAGGGACAAAGTTCGGGCGGACAGGATCTCTTCACGGCTTTCGTGATTCGTTACCATTCAAACGGACTGATCGACTACGGTTTCGCATCGAACGGGATTTTTAGGGAAACACATTACACCGACAGTCAATATACTTCCATCATCTTACAAAGTGACGGCTCGCTGCTACTCATCGGGAATGCTGACAACCTGACCCGTCTCACCAGGCTGACTTCCGGCGGAGTACGTGATATCAATTACGGAATCAACGGTGTCAAAACCATCAGCGATCTCACGAATTACTTTTTCATCAATAGCGGTGGAATCCGGTTGAACGACGGCTACCTCTTGTGTTACGGGATGAACGCCACCACTATTTCCAACAGTAGTGTGACCTGCGCAAAAATCGATTCACTGGGCAATTTTGTTTCGTCATTCGGACAAAACGGAAAAGCTTCCTTTAACCTGGATGCGGGGCAAAACGTATCGGAGATGCTTTCAAAAGCCCGGGAATTACCCGATGGAACCATCATTCTTGCCGGAAGCGCATCAGACAAGATCATTTTAAAAATCCTCGCTGACGGAATACCAGACAGCACTTTCGGAACAAACGGCGTATTGCATCACACGCTTCCCTTTAACGACATGCTTGTACTCCAAAACGGAAAAATCCTGATCGGAGGCAGTGTCATCATTTCCACCAACAATTACGGCATGTCTGTTTCCCGCTTCAACAGCGATGGAACAATTGATCCCGGATTCAACGGAACAGGTACATTTGAAGCTGATCTCTCCACCAGATCGGATCTACTCAAGTCTATGATTTTGGTCGACCAGGATCACCTGCTGGCTACCGGAGTGGGGCGCCTTTTGAGTTTCAGTCCCAATTTTGCACTGGCGAAAATCGATATGAGCCATACGCTTCACCTGGACGAAAACAAGGCAGGAGATATCTCGGTTTATCCCAACCCTTTTTCAAGCGAATTAAGCATTACCTCAGAAAAACAGTCAGTTACAAGTATTCAGTTAATCGATGCTTCGGGAAGAATAGTCAATCATTTCCAGGTAAACGATCCCAATACCAAACTCTTTCTGGATCATCTTGCGCCCGGAATTTACCAGGCTGTTTTCCTGCTGGATCAGAATGAACGGATCAGTAAAAAATTGATGAAACAATCAAATTAATTAACTACACAGGTACATAGAACCACATAAATCATCCGACTTGAATGAACCGCAAAGGAACAAAGGACGCTAAGAATTATTGTTTAAAAACAGATGATATACACATGTTTATCTGCGTGCCTCTGTGGGAAAAAAAGTGATTGATTTTTCAAAGTAAACCGGTGGTTCTATGTACCTATGTGATCCAACGAACAAATATCTCCTTCTTTTTGCTCCCCGGACAACCTTTCTATTTTATGTTTTGTATTGATTCAAAATAAAATCAATGCACATGAAAACCTTCTTTACATGCTTTTTCATCTTCCCTATTCTGAGTGCGGGTGCTCAAACTGTTTCACTGGACAATACCTTCGGGAATTCCGGAGTGGTAATTACTCCCAATACCTCTGAGATTAATGTCGTAACAACTGCCTCTGACGGTTCGGTCTTCAGCGCCGGTTATACCATTCAGAACGGAGGAATCGGTATTTACCACCTAACCGTTTCCAAACACAACAGCAACGGAAGCATTGCTTCCGGTTTCGGGACAAACGGCGTCGTAACTACTGCTGTCAACTATTCCGAAATGCCTTACGATATTGTTCTTCAACCCGACGGAAAAATCCTGGTGGGCGGTTCTGCCTACCTTGGGCCAACACAATCCGGTCCGGGTGATTACCGTACATTTGTGGTTCGCTACCTTCCGAACGGAACACTCGATTCCGGTTTCGGGACAAACGGTATTTTCCTTTTCGACCATTACGACAGTCATCTGAACTCTATTTTGCTTCAAAGCAACGGCTCTATCCTGTTGGCCGGAAATGCGGGTTATCAGTGTTGTATTACCAAATTGACTTCCAGCGGTGTTCTCGACACAAGCTATGGTTCGGGAACCGGGGTGAAATACATCGGTGATGCCAACTATCAGCTCATCTGCTGGGGAGGAATCATGCTCAGCGACGGCAATACCTTGGTTTACGGTTACGAAAACAGCGACTGGTCAAACACCAAGATTACCTGTGCTAAAGTCAATTCCCAGGGAAATTTTGTAACTGCTTTCGGTCAGGGAGGAAAAGCCATTTTCGATACCTTCGACAGCGATACGGTCATCGATCCGGTTGTAGAGCTTGTTTCCAAAGCTGTCGAATTACCTGGCGGAAAAATCATCCTGAATGCTCAATCATTGACGGGAACCATTCTCAAACTTCAGGCAAACGGGACATTGGATCCCGCATTTGCTACAAACGGAATCCTCACCCACACACACCGCTCACAGGACATGCGGATTCAACCCGATGGAAAAATCCTCCTGGGCGGAAGCAAGCTAATCTCGGATTACAATTACGGATTTGTCATTACACGCCTGAATACCGACGGAACATTGGATCAAAACTTCAACGGGAACGGAATCTTTACGGCAGATATTTCTCCCTACAGTGAATACTTTCAAAGTATGACACTTGCAACTCCCACCAAACTAATCGTAGGCGGCTCTTCGCGATTTACCGGAGACGATGCTTCTTTCATGCTTGTCGGGATCGATATGAGCCAAACGGTCGGTATCTCGGAGCACACGTTGGAAACGATTTCCGTTTATCCGAATCCGTTCAATGATCAGCTGACGTTTTCGGTTCCCGCTTCGGAACTTTCCGGGATTACACTCTTTGACGCTTCAGGACGCGAAGTGAAACGCTTTGAAGCGGTTGAGAATAATTCATTGCAGTTGGGGGATCTCGCAAACGGGATGTATCACCTGGTTTTTTACGTAAAATCGGGAGAACAACAGCGTGTTGCTGTAGTCAAGCACTAATTTAATTTTAAATCAAACCGTATTTGACTTACCAATTGACCGGAAAATCCGTTCTTTTGGTTTATGGTAAAATACATCCTGGCATTTTTCGTATTCATCAGCAACCTGTGCCTGGCAAATATGGCTTCCCCTATCCAGGAGGGAACGCATGCTATTACTGCAATTTCCAGTAAAGACATCGCCATTTTGAATGAAAATATCCGGATCAGCATTGATAAATACTTCAACAAGGCCTTTTACCAGGTTGAATATACGATTCGAACTGAAAGCGGAGGAGTACAAATTCCTCTGCTTTTTCATGCGCGGGATTATCTGGGAAAATTCAAAGTATGGCTTGATGGAAAAGCAGTTGAATTAAAAGAAGTTCCCCTTTCTCCCCAGGACACCTTGAAGCGGTTCGATGGTTTTTCGGATGCTTTTAGAAAAACGGACAGCCCTTTTCCAACAGAATTGTTGGTACGCTATGACGTTCATTCCGGGAGGTATTTTCCACTTTCAGATTTTGTTTACTTTGAAGTGGACTTATCCAAAGGCGTGCATCAGATTTCCGTTGAGTACGTCGGCGGCGTGTGGGCTGATCGTTCGGGTTGGCTCAAGAAATACAGTTTTCGCTATTTCCTCTCTCCCGCCCGCGAATGGAAATCGTTTCACGAACTGTATGTTTCGATCGATGCTTCTGCTTTTAAGGAAACCATTCATTCAAACCTTGGGAAACCGGATTCCGGAAGCTTGAAGCAAACCGCCCACTGGACGTTCAAAGGCATCCCTTCTGATTATATTGAGTTGAGCTACCAACCAAAACCCAGCAATTTTGCCGGATTATTGATCGGGATTTCCCCGCTCGGACTAACGCTTATTTTCGGACTGGTCTTAATCTTGCTGCACATTGGGGTCATCCGGTTCCTGATCAAACGTAGTAAAATGATTCTTTCGTCTTTTGTAGTTGTTGCGGGAAGTATTCTCATTCCTTTTGTCATCCTTGCCGGTTATACGTTCAGCTATGATGTCATCGATTCGGCGATCGGGATGCATGCCGGCAGGTATCACGGCTACACCTTCCTGGTTGTTTTTCTCTACGTCATTGTGATGCCTGTTTACTGGCTGGGTATTCACCAAATCACCACGTCTTTCAAACGATCTTTTGCACGAAAACTGTAACTTTGATTCATGCAGTTGAAATCATACCTGGAACGCTTTGGCATTTTTTCAGAAGAGGAGATTGACCAGGTTCTGAAATTATATACGCCCCGGAAGGTTCAAAAATCCGATTATTTCATCCGGGAAGGTGAATCCTGTTCGGAAGTGGCATTTATTGTTTCCGGTACATTCCGCTCTTTTTATATCTCGGAAACGGGAGAAGAAGTGACCTATTGTTTCCGCTTCCGGCAGGAGTTTATGACGGCTTATTCGGCTTTCATTACCGGAAGTCCGAGTATGGAAAACCTGCAGGCACTTTCGGACGGAGAACTGCTCGTGATCCGGCGCACCGAAATTGAAAAACTCGAAGCACAAAACCCGAAATGGACACTTTTCCTGAAAATCGTTGCCGAACAACAATACCTGGAACTGGAAGGCCGGGTGTTTCAATTACAGCGGGATTCTGCACAAAAACGTTACCGGGATCTGATTGAGAACCAGCCGGAGTACATTCAACAAATTCCACTTCAACACCTTGCTTCCTATCTTGGAATTACACAACGACATTTGAGCCGGATCCGGAAACAGGTCGTTTTGTGACATATGTCCTTTTTTAAGGAATCAGGTCCCCGTAACTTTGCTCAAATTCAAAGTATATGAGTAAACGAATCCTGATCATTAACGGACACCCCAACCCAGATTCATTCAACTTCGGCATTGCAGAAGCTTACCGGAAAGGTGCAGCGGCATCCGGAGCGGCAATCAAAGAAATTGTTATTGCCGACCTTGATTTCGATCCCAACCTGAAATTCGGTTATCAAAAACGAACAGAACTCGAACCGGATTTGCTGGAAGCCTGGGAAAAAATCCAGTGGGCCGAACACCTGGTTTGGATTCACCCGGTTTGGTGGGGAGGTTTGCCGGCAATCACCAAAGGATTCATCGACCGCTTGTTTCTTCCTGGTTTCACGTTTCAGTATCGCGAAAATTCCAGTTTGTGGGATAAACTACTGAAAGGAAAAACGGGACATATCATCACAACCCTGGATCAACCCGGCTGGTTTTACCGTTTCTATTTCAGAAGACCCAGCGTGAACCAGTTGAAACGCTCTACCCTACAATTTTGCGGAGTGAGTCCGGTGAAGGTGAATTATATCGGGATTATTAAAAATTCCAAGCCTGAAATGCGGGCTAAATGGTTGGAAAAGGTCGAACATTGGGGACGGAAGTTAAAATAGGGAATTTTTCTTTCTGGTTTCATCCGTTTGCCAACCCGCCCGTGTGAAGAAAAACAACGGTTTGCGGAGTTTGGAACTGCTGAAGTTTGAGCCATTCTATTAACGCGAAAAAGGCCTTACCGGTATACACTTTGTCGAGCGGTAAATCGTATGTCTGTTCACAGAAACGAATGAAATCCAGTAATTCTTCGTTCCATTTTCCATAGCCGCCGAAATGAAAATCCGGGTGCACCTCCACCCGGCTCAGGCTTTCTTCGATCGCATCCGGATCGACCAAAAACGGGAACAGGAGTTTGCGCATTTCACGCAATGCATCAAATCCTTTGAGAGCCGGAACCACATGCATGCAGGTGTGTTCTTTTCTGCCAGCTGCCAATCCACAGCTGGTAGCGGTTGTTCCCTGGGCAACAAACAAGTGGTCTACCTCATCCGGAAGTTCTTTCCACAATTCCTGGCATCCGGCCATTCCGTAAAAGTTACTTCCCCCTTCCGGAACCAGCAGGTAAAACGGATATTCTTCTTTCCAGGCTTCCTGGGCAATTTTGTCGTTGCGGTCATCGTACTCTGCCCGGGATATAAATTTCAATTCCATTCCCAGTTCGGAACACCTTTTGAGGTTCTCATTACTGGAGGTATTCAATTCTTCTCCCCGCACCAAACCGATGGATTTCAACCCCGCCCGGTTACATGCCGAAGCCGTTGCCAGCAAGTGATTGGAATATGCTCCGCCGAAGGTCAGAATTCCATCTTTTTTCTGAAACTGAGCCAGTTCGATGTTGTACTTCAGCTTTCGCCATTTATTGCCCGAAACTTCCGGGTGAATCAAATCATCGCGCTTGACAAGCAGCTTCACCTTACCGAAGGTAGCTTCATCCAGTTTGATTTCCTGTAAAATGGATTTGGAAGTATCGAAGAGCTCCATGAAATGCTTAATTTTGTTGTATGATTGATGATGATTTTCGTCCGCTTCCCAAAAATAACGGTTTAGACCCGGATGATTTCTATTACACTCCGGAAGGATACATTGTTTTTACCGAAAAGTATCATTTGAAACGCGGTCACTGCTGTAAAAGCGGCTGCAGACACTGCCCTTATGGGTATGATAAGAAAACCGACTCGTTTAAGAAGTGAACTCAAATTGAAAATGGATCATTGACAATTGATAAGAAAGTTTTACCGATTTAAAATAATTCCTCTTTTCAATTTTACCTTTTCAATTCTCAATTCAAGACACGTATTCCTCGAACAAGCGCTCCACTTCTTTCTGCAGATCGGATGTTTTTCCCGGGTGTGGCCGTGACGTTTGAATAATGGAACTGCGTACTGCTGTGAGCCAGCGGAATCGTTCCGGTAATTCTTCACACGCAATCGGACCACCTTCTTTTGCCCCTGCACTGATCAGTTCAAAAGCCCGCAGGTTCGATTTGACCTGTTCAATATCCAATTCGCACTTGAATAAACGCAAACGTTCTTCCGGAAGCTCAATCTTCGTTTGAATGAATCGTTGCTTCTTGGAGAACAAAATAATCCCCACGTTGATGAATTCTTCCCGTTCTACCTGAGGCACCAGACGGATTACAGCGTACTCATATAAGAACATTGCGTGCATTTTTAGCTTCGTTTACAAAATTGTCGGAATGTGCCAGGCGGAGATTCAAAAACTGTTTATAGACCGCTCTGATCTCATCCGGTGACGCATCCAAATCGTCCCAATGAAGCCATGACTCAGGAATCGCATCGACCAAACGGTTCAGGTTTTCCTCGTTTAGTTTCGATTTACAAAAGGTATTCGCTTCGTCCATTTTTGATGCCTGGGGAAGCAGAACATGATCCTTTACATATACAAAATTGCTGATTGCCGTTTTCTCCCAGTTTTCCCAGGTATGGTGAAAATAAAATGCCGCGCCGTGATCAATCAGCCACAATTCCCGTTTCCAGATCAGCATATTGGTATTCCGGAACGTGCGGTCGATATTCGTAATAAACGCATCCAGCCAAACAATACGGGAAGCTGTGTCTTCGTCTACTTTTGTCACAACCGGATCAAATGTAATAGCTCCCGACAGAAAGTGCAGTCCCAAATTCAACCCGTGACTTCCGCGCAACAAATCCTGGATTTCTTCGTCGGCCTCTGACCTTCCGAAATCCTCATCCAGGTTCACAAAAACCAGTTCCGGGACTTTGAATCCCAGAATCCGTGCAATCTCTCCACCGAGGAATTCCGAGATCAGGGCTTTGACTCCATGACCTGCACCACGAAATTTGAGTACGTACTTAAAATCATCGTCCGCATCGACCAAAGCCGGAAGCGAACCTCCTTCACGCAAAGGCGAAATATACCGCGTGACGTTGACTGTTCTTAAAAAATCAGACATCCTTTTATATCATCTCTATTTTTACCCTCGTAATCTTCGCGCCAATCCCGGGCATCCGGGATCATTACTCGTCTTCGATTTTTCGAATACCGTTTTCAGGAACTTTTCCCGTGTATTCCGCTAAAATGTTCTTGATGTATTTGATATCCGCTTCTGCATCACCGGTTGGAACAAACAGGGAGTGAAATCCACCGATTTTCCGTTTGTAATCAATGTAGGCAATGTAGATCGGAACACCTGCATTCTGTGCAATGAAATAAAATCCTTTTTTCCAGTGAGGCTGGTAGCTCCGGGTTCCTTCGGGTGTAAAAACCAGGAAACACTTTTCGTTGTCTTTGAAATAATTGACCGCCTGCTCGGTAATGTTTTTGTTTTTCTTCTTTCGGTCAACCGGAATTCCTCCCAGGGCTTTCAGGATGATTCCCAGCGGGAAAAAAAACAAGTCTTTCTTGATCAGAAACTTGGCATTCACCTTGTAGTGTGCAAATGCCATTTTACCGATCACAAAGTCCCAATTTGAAGTATGCGGGCCCACAACTACTACGGCTTTATCTACTCCAACCGGAGTATGACTGTCTATTTTCCAACCGAATACCTTCAGTACCCAGAAAAAGAATTTTCCCATGAAACAAAGGTACAATTTCAAGTAAAAAATTACCTTTATATCATGCAAATAAAAAAACGCATTTATGCTGCTTTCCTCGTCGTGCTGCTCACAGCATCCAGTTTATTGATTTTTATTTGCATCAACCTGCTTTCGAATAATCACAGCAATCCGTTCGTGCCAATTCCGAAAGACAGCCGCTGGGTTGTGAGAATGGATGCCGAATCGTTTGTGAAGACAGAGATTTATCACACGCTCTTCACGGAAAAAGACGATGCTTTTATTCAGCAGGTCAGAGACCTGATCGAACGCGCCAGCAATTCGAATTCGGATAAAAAGCCGTTGTTTATTGACTTCCAGGAGGATATTGTGCTCTACAACATCGAACGAAACAACAAAGGGTTCCTGGTCATCGCGGTTCAAACTCTGAATGGCCCGGCTTTCAGCAGAAATATTGCAGACTATTGCAGAATCAATCAAACCGGTGGGGCAAAAGACCGTTGCGGGATTTATGTGCACCAGGTTAAAGGTGAGAAAGCCAGTACATCCGAACTGAAAACAGTATTGAATGATGTACTGAACGCTCCGTTCCGGGAATTGCACAAAGCTGTTCCGGAAAAGAATGAGTTCATCGCCGTAAACTGGAAGAATACCCCGGGAGAAAGTGGTTTTTCCGCAGCAGATGTATCGATCCAGTACCAAAACAGTGAAATCAACCTGGAAGGAACGCTGACCTACCCGAAAAAGCCGGCTCCGGCTCTCCGATTTGGTTTGAATCCGAAAGGTGTTTACATCTATTCGCGTTTGCAGGTGGGTTCTCTCCCTGACACTTTACTCCAGTTCTTCCCGAAAGACCTGCCTCATTTCACCGACATCGAAGCGTATGCAGTTGATCTGAATGGAACGGCTCTGGAAGATTCAAAAGACAGTTTGCCAAACTTTTACGGTTACCTTCCTGTTCCCGTTATGAACCTGGTCGTTCAAACCAAAAGTGACTGTAAGGTGGAAGAACTCTGGAAAGCATTCCCTGCTTCCGCCCGAAGAGAAAACCTGCGTTTGAGTTTCGGGGAAATCTCTTTCCAACTCAAGCAACTTGCACCAAACTGCTATTTCATCGGGGTTGATCCGAAAGCAGTTGTTCCCTACTCCGGCAACGATATTTTCTTTGTGAAAGGAAAACTGGAAAAAGCAACCCAGATTTACGGCGGTACGTTTGTGACTGCTATCATTGAAAATTCAGGGCCTGTAAAAGCCATCAATGATTTCCTGAAAAGCACGCGTTCTATCCGGATCGATCTCAAGCCAGGAAAGGGAAATCAGTATGTGGTAAATGGTAACATTCAATTCCGGGAAAAGAGACAGCCGCTCCACGAGCTTTCTAAAATGGTTTTCGGATTGGGGGTCTTTGAGCTTTAATCGTTTTTTATTTTAATGCAAAGACGCAGAGAGTTTGTCTGTTTTAAACCAAAACCACATAAGTAACCAGACTTGAATAAACCACAAAGAGTTATCATTTGAAAACATCACCAAGTCTAATTGATCTGCGTTATCAACGAGATCGTTCGGCTGAGCTCACGACGAAGTCTGAGGGCTAAAATTGGCTTGGATTAAACGTAGCGTACTTTAATCGTAACGGTTTTGTCTTCTTTCAGCTGGAATTTGAAGCTCTCGAATTTCGGTTTGCTCCATGCCGTGTGGTAGTAGTCTGAGAAGCCGAAGCCTTCATCCGGAACAAACATGCTGTAGTCCATTTCCTTATTTGCGTTTTCGTCATCGAGCAGTGCGACACCGTATTCTCCGGGTTCAATTCCGGTAATGACACAAGTCATCGTGTTATTCTTCACCGCATCCTTTTCAAACAAACGTACTTTCCACGGAATCTCTTTCTTAAAGTTCTCCGCCGTACGGTAGATCTGCAATTGAAGTTTACCCGAGTTGTTGCGGATATTGGTTACTTTGACCGTAATGGAGTAGTAACTCGTTGAAGGTGATGTAAACGAAAGCGACACCAGGCAGACAAAAGCAAACAGGATAAAAGGAAAAACGAATCTTTTCATGGTAAGTACAAAATAGATATGCTCGCATAAAACTAACTGATTCCCTTCAAATTCTTTCAGTTGTGAAGCAGATTTAACAATTTCAAAAAGTAGGCCGGTGCACCGAGCAGACGCGAACCATACCATGAGAAATATTCTCCGTCCACCAGGATGATTTTACTCGCAGGAAACTGCTCCTGCAACGCTTCCAGGTGTTTTTCCTTAAACGGATAAGGTTCTGAACTCAGGAATATATAATCGGGAACGAGCGTTTCCAGTACCGCTTCCGGGTAACGTTCTTCCGATACCGCATTTTCAAATCCCAGTGTTTTCAGCATGGAATCAATAAAGGTGTTTTTCCCTGCGGCGATGTACGGATCTTTCCAAATCAGGTAGAGCACACTCTTACCGGTCGATTTCAAAGTTTTGAGTTGGTCGAAGTTTTGGATAATCGATTCCTTCAATTCAAGAGCCTTTGCTTCTGTTCCGGTCAGCTCCCCGATTCTCATCAGCATATCGAGGGCGTCTTCCAGGTTGAAAACATCACTCATCCACACCGGGAATTCTTTTTCCAGTGCTTCGATATCAGCCCGGTTATTTTCTTCCTTGTTTCCGATAATCAAATCCGGTTTCAGGGAACGAATCCGATCAATTTTGGCATTTTTGGTTCCTCCGATCTGCTGCACTTCCCGTCGCAGTTCCGTGGGATGAATACAGAATTTGGTCACTCCGACCAGTTTTTCTCTCAACCCCAGGTCAACAAGCAATTCTGTTTGGGAAGGAACCAATGACACTATACGCGAAACGGTGGAATTGACTTCCACCGTTCGCTGCATTTGATCTGTATATCGGATTTTTTTCACTATGCCAACGAAGCAATAATGTCCTGACGAGTTAAAATCTTCTTGTCTCCGTTTGCCCGTTCAACGATTACTGCAGGAGTTTGTTCGTTAATCAATTTCGCCACTTCTTCCATTTTCGCTGTTGAAGCAACAACCGGGAAAGGTTTCTGCATGATTTTTGAAATCGGAGTGTCTCTCAGTGCCGGATTGTCGATCAACAATTGGTATACCTGGGAATCATTCAGGGAACCTACCAGTTCACCGTCTCTCAAAACCGGAATCTGGGAAATATTGTATTTGCGCATTTTCATGATCGCGTGCGATACCAGCTCTTCGGAGTACAAGGTCACCAAAGGCAAATCTGCATGACGCGCGATGACATCTTCTGCTGTTTTAAATTCTTCTTCCAGGAATCCCCGTTCACGCATCCAGTCGTCGTTGAAGATTTTCCCAACGTAACGGCTTCCGTGATCGTGGAACAAGACCACTACGATATCGTCTTCCGTTAACTGATCCTGCAACTGGATTAATCCTCCGATCGCTGCTCCGGCAGAGTTTCCGACGAAAATTCCTTCTTCACGTGCCAAACGGCGTGTGTAGATTGCCGCATCTTTATCTGTTACTTTCTCAAACAAATCGATCACATCGAAATCCACATTTGCAGGAAGAATGTCCTCCCCGATTCCTTCTGTGATGTACGGATAGATCTCGTTTTCGTCAAAAATCCCTGTTTCTTTGTATTTCTTGAAAACAGAACCGTAGGTATCAATTCCCCAGATTTTCACATTCGGATTTTGCTCTTTCAGGTATTTTCCAACTCCTGAAATCGTTCCTCCTGTTCCTACTCCAACGACAAAGTGCGTTACTTTTCCATCTGTTTGTTCCCAGATTTCAGGACCGGTCTGCTCGTAATGTGCTTCGCGGTTCGATAAGTTATCGTATTGGTTTACATACCAGGAGTTCGGGATTTCCTGAGCCAAACGGCGGGAAACCGAATAATAGGAACGTGGATCGGAAGGCTCAACGGCAGTAGGACAAACCACTACTTCAGCTCCAACTGCACGCAGGATATCCATTTTTTCTTTCGACTGTTTGTCGTTCAGTACACAAATCAGTTTATATCCTTTCACAATCGCTCCCAAAGCAAGTCCCATTCCTGTATTTCCGGAAGTTCCTTCGATGATGGTTCCTCCCGGCTTAATCAATCCTGCCTTTTCAGCATCTTCGATCATTTTGACAGCCATTCGGTCTTTCACGGAATTTCCCGGGTTGGTTGTTTCAACCTTCGCCAAAACAGTTGCCTTACAGTTCTTGGTGAGCTTGTTTAATTTCACCAAAGGTGTGTTACCAATGGTCTCCAATATATTGTTATAAACTTTCATGTGCTGAATTTTACGCAAAGATAGAAGACTAATTTGGTTTATCCAGCCCTAAACTTAGAAATTATGAACTGGAATCAACCGAAATTCAAACAATCAAAATATCTTTGCTTTTAAGCGAAAAAACTATGAAAAAAATCCTTACGGTATGCCTCCTTAGCCTCCTGGTTTTCAGTTCTTGCAGAACCACGCAGGGCATGCGCATCCAGGTTCAGAAACCTGCAACGATCAACGTGAGCAGAGACATCCGTTCACTTGCCCTGTTAAATCATTCCATTCCCGGTAAAATGGGGCTCCTGGAAGGATCTTTGACACTCGAAACCCCGAAACAGGACAAAGAACTATCTTCTGAATGCATTCGCGGGATTGACGAATTGCTCCGCACCAGCCAGCGTTTTCAGATTAAACGATGTGACAGTACGATGCTTGCTTCCAAGAGTTCCAGTACGGATTTCGGGACAACTATGAGCTGGGAACAGATCGATAGTATCTGTAAGCGATACGAAACAAATGCTGTGCTTGTCCTGGAGTTTTTCGATACGGATTTCAGTATTATCAACCCGGCAGCAACAGCGGTGAACGCAGTTCAAAACGTATTAAACGGATCACCCCAGGTGGAAGTCACCGGGAAAGCAACAGCAAGAGCAGGTTTCCGGTTGTACGATCCTGCTACCCGGACGATCGTTTACGAGGACCGTTATGCACAAAGTCAGGCATGGATTCAGCGATCAACCAACCCAGTGGAAGCTATCGCCAGGTTAATCAAACGAAACGAAGCGTTGATTTCTGTTAGTTATTTCACCGGAGAATCCTTTGCTCACGATCTGGTTCCGTTGTATTTCTGGGAACAACGCATGATGTATGTCGGTAAAGGCGGTATGAAGATCGGTTCGAGACAAGCTTTGACAAGGGACTGGGAAGGCGCATTGAAAACCTGGCTGAACGAATACGAATCCAATACAAAGTCGAAAATAAGAGCGCGCGCAGCCTATAATGTGGCATTAGCTTATGAAGTTCTGAACGACCTGGACCATGCAAAAGCCTGGATTCAGAAATCCTATGTGGAAGGCGGCAAACGCGAAGCATTGGACTATTCCAATATCCTGGAGAAACGGATTCGTGAACAGGGACGCCTGGAAGGACAACTTTAATGGAGAAGTGAACACTGACCAGTTAAAAGTGGTCAGAACGGACCGCTCATTCTCACCGATTCCAACAGCATATTTTTCATTTTTACCTTTCGATAGTTATTAACAGCATTCAAACTTTGCAAAAGTTTAGCTAATTTTGTTCTCATGTCGGATTTCGTTGTTTCTGCCAGAAAATACAGACCCCAAACCTTTGATACGGTTGTCGGGCAAAAGGCAATTACCAACACACTCAAAAACGCAATTAAGAACCAGCATTTGGCTCAGGCTTTCTTATTCTGTGGTTCACGGGGAGTTGGTAAAACAACTACTGCGCGTATTTTAGCCAAAACAATCAACTGTTTTAACCGCACAGAAACGGTTGAAGCCTGCGATCAGTGTGAAAGTTGTCTTTCGTTCAATGAGGGCGCTTCCCTGAATGTGTATGAGCTGGATGCAGCTTCCAACAACTCAGTGGATGATATCCGCGGCCTGATTGACCAGGTACGCATTGCACCGCAGCTGGGAACACACAAGGTGTATATCATCGATGAGGTTCACATGTTGTCTACAGCGGCATTTAACGCGTTCCTGAAAACATTGGAAGAACCGCCGGCACATGCCATTTTCATTTTGGCGACCACTGAAAAACACAAGATTCTTCCTACGATTCTCTCGCGTTGTCAGATTTTTGACTTCCAGCGAATCAAAGTAAAAGATATTGCGGATCACCTGGCGCACGTTGCGACCCAGGAAGCTATTTCGGCGGATCCGGATGCACTGCATCTCATTGCTCAGAAAGCAGACGGTGCTTTGCGCGATGCGCTTTCCATTTTCGACCAGATCGTAAGCTTCTGCGGAACGACGATTACTCACAAAGCTGTCCTGGAAAACCTCAACGTACTGGATCACGACTACTATTTCAAGGTCGTGGAAAATGCATTAAACGAGGATATTCCTGCTTGTTTGCTGTTGTTTAACGATGTCATGGAAAAAGGGTTCGACGGACATCACTTCCTGGTTGGTCTGGCAGAACATTTCAGAAACCTGCTGATTTGCAAAGATCCGAGAACAGCAAACCTACTGGAGGTCGGTGAATCAACGGAAAAATTATTCGTTGAGCAGGCTAAAAAAGTAGATGCAGCCATGGCACTCCGCTGTCTGGGAGTTCTCAGTAAGGCGGATGTCGATTACAAATCAGCGAAAAATCAGCGCTTACTGGTCGAGTTAACGCTCATGCAGATTTGTTCGGTGAAATCTGAGCTGGAAAAAAAAAATCCTTAACTGATCCTGTTCCCATCATTCCCTTTGCCGGACAGAGCTTACGAAACGAGCCCAGCAAGCCGGTAAACAAGCCGTCAGTAGCTCCTGAACGCGTTGCATTTTCTACCAAACCGGAAGCAAAAGTACTGGCTGCCCCCACAGGAAATCTGAACTCCAACAACTTATCGATCAATCATCTGGTTGAACAGCAAAAAGCGAAAGCGCATGTTGTTCCGAGTGATCTGCCGAAAAAGGAATTCCATAAAGATGACGTGATCCGTTTGTGGAAAACCATGGCGCACACCCAAAAGCTGAACGGACAGGATCAGGTATACCACGTAATGATCAAACGCGAGCCGGTTCAACTGGACGAAACCACTTTCCAGTTCGAAGTAGACAACACCATCCAGCTGACCCGCCTGGAAAGTGCTATCGGTGACGTATTGGCTTACATCCGGAAAGAAATCCAGAATTATGACCTGGTTGTTCAGTTGGAAATGGTGAAAGATGCACCGGAAGAAGTCAAATATTTGAATGGTCCGGATCGATTTGAAAAATTAGCGAAGAAAAACAGCAACCTTTTTGATCTGAAGAATCGTTTTAACTTAGACATTGATTATTAAAACATATGAAATCATTCTCCACCGGGCTGTTTTGCCTGTTACTTATCACCTCTTCCTGCGGAGACGACACGTCTACCGAAATCACAGAAGCTTCTGCTGAAGCGAGCCAAAAGAACAATGAAAGCTTTGATGCCCGTGCAAAACGCGAAATTATGCGTTCACTAGGGATTCCGGTCAACGAAAAATTCAGCATCCGCATCTACAAAGAATTTTTGAATGCCGATACGATTCCGGATGCAATCATTACCGTGAACCGCATGGAATTTGCTATGAATGAAGCGATCAAGAAAGACCGGGAAGCAAAAGCAGCCGAATTAGGCTTTACCGGGAATTACAACTACCTGTTTTATTACGATGGGGCTTTAGACCGCATTTCCAACCCAATTTTTGCACCTTCCAGCCCGGGAAGAGAACTCGACATCGAATTCAAATCCATTATTTCCCCGACCAGAAAAGACGTTATTGTGGGTTACCGCATCCGGAATTCAGGCTGGAAAAGTTATTTCTCCGTGTTTAACGAGCATGATTTCATGATGATTTTCCAATGGAACTGTTTTGACCACGCCGGGGAAGGCCACCCAACTGCATTTCTCCAGGAATATGAAGAAAATCCAAACCAGGTTCCGAAGGATATTGCCATTTACGAAAGTGAACTTGACGGAAACAGTAAAAACATCGGTGATATTTACCAATACGTTCCGTCTATTACCAAAAAGAAGGCCTTGAAATTCAAATTCTTCTTTGATCCGACGGCAAAGAAATACCGCCTGTACCCTGAATTTGCTAAAAACTTACCTCCGCGCTCATGAATTCAATAGAAGCAGTATTGGAAGTTCCTTCTTCCCTGAGATACCGGCTGCTTGTTCCGGAAGGAACAGTGAAATCCATTGTTTACGTGCTACACGGTTACGGGCAACTCGTTGAGTATTTCCACCTCAAATTTAACGGTGTTCATTCTGATGATACCTTGTTTGTTTTCCCGGAAGGAAGACACCGTTTCTACCTGAAAGGAACTTCCGGAAGAGTGGGTGCATCCTGGATGACCCGTGAGTGGCGGGAAGAAGATATCCGTTTGAATGTATTGTCGCTGGATTTGCTCCACCGGGAGATCGTCCAAAAATACCCGGCAGAGAAAATCACTGTTCTCGGATTTTCGCAGGGAGGAGCAACGGCTGCCAGATGGGTGGCGTTTGGAAAAGTACCTTGTGATCACCTCATTTCCTGGGCAAGCGTTTATCCCCCGGATTTAACAACCGAAGCACATGCTACAGTCGCAAAAAAATGTACTTTCGTATTAGGCACGGAAGATGAGTACTTTCCCGTTTCCGAACAGGATGCGCTATTGGCAGCCTATCAGTCGATGGGAATTCACACCGTTCGGTTCGAAGGGAAACACGATATTCACGAAGAAACACTTAAAAGCATCTTATGAAACATTTATTCACTCTTTTATTCCTTATTTGCTGCATTCACAGCGGTTTCAGCCAGGAAGACACGGAACTTTACGTTCACGATGATACGGAAGAAACTTCTCCTTCCGACTTTAAGCCTTACAACGAAATCGGGGCAGACATCCATTTCTCTGCGGGTACCTTAGGCGGGGCCGGTGGTTTGGGATTGAAATTCGGAGTTGTACGCAATCCATATGTTTCCTTTGGGCCTTCCATCCGATACAATTATTCGAAATACAAACAATACGGTATTACCGGGTCTTATTCCGTATACGGAGGCGGGGCATTCATCCACGGCCGTTTCTTCAATTACCTGTTTGTTGGATTTGAATTTGAAATGCTTTCCACTCCCTACAACTATACCAACGGAATCATTTCGGCAAAAAGAACCTGGGCTCCAACCGGCTTACTCGGATTCGGATTTTCACACGCATTCGGAGAAGAACAGAATTTCCGTTTAAATACCGGAATCATGTACGACATCATCAACAGTCCGAATAGTCCGTTCAGACCAGGATATTTCATGAGAAGAGAAAACGGAACGTATATTCCATTGATTTACCGCATTGCGTTTTTCTTCAAGTTGTAATGTAGACTTCGACTCAGCTCAGTCTGCCGAAACGAATGAGTTAGCAAAAACAGATTAGCACCAAACAAAAAATCCTCCGTTTTCACAGAGGATTTTTTTACGATTTTATTTTTTCTTATTTCAATGTCCCCATCGGGCCGAAATCAACCAGGTCTACGTAGAAAACCAATGTTGCAAACGGCGGAATGGTATTCGGATCGGGAGATTGACGTCCGTATGCCATATTTTGTGGGACATACAGTTTATACTTCCCTCCTTTTTTCATTGCCGGAATACCGATTGTCCATCCCGGAATCACCGATCCCAGGTTGAATACCGGAATATTTGGATTGTTCAGGGAAGACTGCAGGGTATCTCCTTCTGTGTTCATCAAGACATAATGTGCTCTCACATCACTTGCTGCAGTTGGGCTAGCGCCTGTTCCTGCCTGAAGAGTTTCCAGGTAAATGCCGTTTTGCAATTCCTTGATTCCTTTGAATCCTTTCACTTTTGCAAAATACGCTTCTTCTCTTTTCGTAACTTCTGCCATGACGCGATTGTTGATTTTAGTCATAAAATCCTTCATCATCACATCTTTTACGTCTTTCTTGATTAGTGTATCTGCTTTGTTCAGTCCCAGTTCAAAACCGTAGATCAGGTATTTTTTGTCGAATTCATTGAACGATTTCGCCTGTTCCCAGCTTGTTTTGAACATTCCTCCCAGGAATTTCCCGATACACAACGAAGCTTCTTTCGCGTATTTCTCGTTAAATTCCTGCTGGCTTGGACCCAACAAATTTTGGATCGACTGCTGACAAGCCGCATCAAACGATTTTTCATCGTCCAATCCTGCTTTGAATCCTTTCAGGATTTCAGCTTTGTCGTATTTGGTAAAATTCGGATCCTGGAGAACCTGCCCGGCGTTATCTGCCCCCATCAGGTATGAAATCTGCTGTTTCGGGGAGTTCAACGGCAAGGCTTCCACTCCCGAATCACCGGAATCATTACTACATGCAAAGTTCAATGCAATCAGCAAAGATGCTGCAATCACTTTCTTCATCTTAGTTCTCAATTCCTAATAATTCAACATCAAAAATCAAAGCCATGAACGGTTTGATTGCTCCTCCCGGGTGTGGTTGTGCTCCGTATGCCAATTCCTGTGGAATGTACAAACGGTATTTCGATCCAACCGGCATCAATTGCAATGCTTCTGTCCATCCTTTAATCACCTGGTGTACTCCGAACGTTGCCGGAATTCCACGTGAAATAGAACTATCGAAAACGGTTCCGTCAATCAGCGTTCCGTGGTAATGTACATTCACTGTATCGGAACTGGAAGGCTTGCTCCCCGATCCCTCTGCGATCACTTCGTACTGCAAACCGGAAGCAGTTGTTGTAACTCCTTCTTTTTTCGCATTTTCAGCAAGAAATTCTTCTCCTTCTGTTTTGTATACTTCGAACTTGGAAGTCATTACTTCCTGAAGGTATTTCTGGATAATCTCATTTGCCTGATCCGGAGAGTATTTCATGGTTTTACCACTGAAAACATCTGAAATAGCTTCTGCCATCACAGCCGGATCAATTCCTCCCAAATCTTGTTGTAAAAGGCTATCAGCAACGCTTAAGCCGATGCAGTAACTAACTGCCTGAATATCTTGTGACATGCTTTTTATTTTGAAACAAAGATAGTCCTTAATTACGAATTACGTGTCAGCCTCTGCCGACCTGTCCGCAAAAAGAAGGAACCAGGATCCAAAATGCAAATCACCGTGTTTGTAAAACAGCCGCGATTTAGCACTTCCGGGAATACCTGATTAGTTTCGGACTCCTTTTCCGATCACGCGTCCATACATCAACATTTCCAGCTTCATCGTTCCGTCTTCCTGTGGCGAAAATTGAATCACTCCGTTTGTCCCACCCTGGCGAATTGCCTGGAAAACACCCTCCGATGAAGGAAAGAAACGCATATCCCAGTTTGCTTTATCGGTGTTATAAATCAAATGTCCGTCCAGGTAAGTAATCACGTGCTTTTCATCCGGATTTTCCGGATCTGCGTATTCACCTGTATATTGTTTGATCACTTCTTCTTTCTGATCAACTTTCTTTACAAACTCATTGGAGCATGGTTTATTATCCATGATTTCGCTAATCGTTTGATACGGAAGTACACCATTTTTGAAATTATTCAGGATGATAATTGTGCGGTCGTTTTGGGAACTGTAATGGATCAGTGTAATGTAGCCATCCCAGCTTCCGGTATGTCCGTAAGAGATCGTATTGTCTTTTTTACGTACCTCGAATCCAAAACCATAAAGCACATCTTCATTCGTCGAAGTTTTGGTAGTTTCCATGACTTCTTCAAATTCACGTTGTGTCAGAAGTTGATTATTCTTGATTGCATTGATCCATTTATACAGATCTTCCACCGTAGAATTTACTTTAGCAGTTCCATAAATCCCATCCATATAATAAACGGTCATGTACCCGATTTTCGGATCATCCTGAGTCACTTTTTCAAAGGAATTATCGACCCAATCGTATCCATAAGCATAATTCTTTATTTTTTGGGGTTCATATCTTCTATTGTAAACGAACGTTCGGTTCATTTTCAATGGTTTGAAGATGTTCTGGGCCAGGTAATCGCCCCATTTTTGACCGGAAACTTTTTCTACAATGCTTGCCAGAAGCACATAATTGGTATTGATGTATTCATACTTTGATCGGGGTACAAATTTCAATGTGTCGTTCGATTCTGCCAGGTAGTTGATCAAATCCTGATTGGTTGCAATCCGCTCATTCTTCCAGCGTTCACTAAAAGATCCTGCAAATAAATAATCGGGAATGCCACTTGTGTGATGCAACAGGTCGTAAATTTTCACTCCTTTGAAGTTGGAGAGTTCCGGAAAGTATTCCGTAATATCATCCGTGTAATCCAACTTCTTTGCACGGTGAAGCAATGCAATTGCAACGCCCGTAAACTGTTTGCTGCAGGACGCCAGTTCAAAAACAGTTTGTGTATTGTTCAACTCTTTTGAAAGCTCGTTGCTGTAACCTTTTCCGCCTTTGTAGAGGATTTTTCCTTTTTCTGCGATCAATACGCTCCCGTTAAATTGATTTTGTGCCGCAAGCGTTGTAAATAAAGAGTCCAGTCGTTTTTCCGTGTTGTTTTTTTGTCCGAAAGACCATGTGCCGACTAATAGCAGAGCTGACGTTAAAGCTGTTTGAATGTTCATATTGGTTCATGATTTTAGTATGTCTTACAAAGGTAAGAAACTTTTCGTACGAAACAATTATTAGAACATTTTTAACCACAGCGCTGATTTCTATCCCGCAACAATGGTTAGTCCCGGTGGAATTTCTTCTGTTGTTCTTCGTAACGGGGAAGGTTCAGTTTGTATTCTTCTACATTCCAGGTCAGTCCCCAATACTTTACGTAGTCCGCGAGTTTGTTCAATCCCACTGCAGCCCGGCGTTTTTCCACATTGTCCGGATCTTCCAGTGGCAAGACATAACTCTCCCCTGTTTCGGCAAACATCCCTATCTGGCTTCCATAAATTTGCTTTTTCCCCTGTCCGAGTGCTACGCGGTCTTCCAGTAAAGCAAGGTTTGCAGGGAGTGCGTTTCCTTTTGCAACCGCATCCCGCATAACCGGCAAATACTGTTCCTGCGTTTTTTGATCGGCATGCTGGATCACCAGGAAAATGGTTGAGTTTCCATTCCGGCCTACTACATCTGCTCCCAGCCAGCCGCGCGTATCGATCAGGTGTTTGATTTTAATGAGGTTGATGGAATCTGCAACCCCGATTACTTTCCAGATCGAATCCATTTGAGGCGATTTCCACCCGTATTTCTCCTGGATTTCATTGATCCTGATCCGGTGTCCCTGATCTTCCCGGTAAACCGAATCGAGCATGGCCACTAAGGTTTTGTCGTAATGCGCCTCTTCTTTTTCCTTGTTTTTGGTAACCTGCTGAATGATTTTCTTCCAGCGTTTGTCCTGGTGTAACGAATGGAGATCCGGATCGGAAGAAATGTGTTCGAGGTTGGTGTATTGTCCGCTCTGCGTGATTTTGAACAACTGGTTGAAAGCAGCATCGGTACCTCCCGCCAATGCCCAGGAACAAGCGGCATTGTACCGGTCTTCCATGTAACTCTTCGCCCCTAAAACGACAAAAGCTTCCGCAAATTTCTCTGCGGAAGCTTTGTACTCTTTACTTTCGTAAAGCTTGAATGCCTGTGTCACCAATGAGTCATATGCTTGTTCTGACTGAGCATGCGCACGGCGCGCCCAGAAGAAGCACAAGAAAATCAATGCGCTGAGCAAAGAAGTGGTTCTGATCATTTGGTATGCTTTTGGGTTTTGATGAGTGCAAAGCTAGCAAGCTCTCACTTCAAAAACTTGTAGAATTGGGACTCAGTCTTCAAACTTCCAAAAAATATCTTCTTCTCCCATCTGGCTGATCGATGCAAAAAAAGTTCCCGGGCTTTGTCCGGTTAGTTCTTTGAACCGGTTTGTGAAATCCGACTGATCGTAATACAGGCTGTAGAGTGAAACTTCCGTGAGGTTTTTCAACCCGGAGTTACTTGCCGCCCGGATGCTCGTGCGGAATTTGACCACCTTCTTGTATTCTTCGATGGAACAGCACAAATGCTTTTTAAAATGCCGTAACAGCGTTTTTCGACTGCCCCCAATCTCTGAAGCCAGCTCGTCGACCTGGATGGTTCCGAACGAATCGAAAATCAGTTTTACGGCCTGCTGCACCACTTTCAAATCCGGATTGGGGCGTAAACGCTTTTCAAAAAGCGCATCCAGCAAGTCTCTTTTGTGATGAAGGTCCTGTGAATCATATACTTTTTCCAATTCGGGAAAAATATCCGGGTTCCAATGCGAAAACTGAAATGTCTGCGAGTCGTATAAACCGGTCAATGATCCGGAAATAAAATGATTGATTCCCAACGGATTGAATGCGATTCCGATTTTATGAAATTCGCCTTTTAATTCCACCGAAAGCTGCCGGTCATAATTCATCGTGAATAACGTACGGAAAGTATCTTCTTCCCGGTAAACCGTAAAACCGTGCTTGAAGTGCGGATAAAACACAAATGTGCGCTCAAAATCCGAATCGTCCGAATCGTGAAAATAGTAATACGAAATGTAGTTTGAAATCCGTTCATTTTCGGGACGGATGGTCACAAAACGCTCCATAAACCAAAGTTAGTGTTTTGGAAAAGGTTCGCCCAGCGGAAGAATGTTAAGAACTACTAAAATCAAGGAACCGACGCACGGATCGGAATCCAATTTTCCACGCGAGTTCGCGAATTTGCCATATCGCCATATTACGATTGGACTTCAAGTTTTACATTACAAAAAATAATTCAAACCATTCATTATCAATGTCTTTTAAAGACATCTCTACTCTCCCTTCAACGCAGCCTCCAAATCTTCCCAAATATCCTCAATATGCTCCAAACCAATGCTCAAGCGTACCAATCCATCCGAGATTCCAACCGCTTCGCGCTCTTCTGGCTTCAATTTGCTATGCGTCGTAGAAGCCGGGTGCGTCGCAATACTGCGGCTGTCTCCCAAATTCGGAGTGAGTGAAAACAATTGCAAACTATCGAGGAATTTTCTTCCGGCCTGCAATCCACCTTTGACCTGGAAAGTCACAATCCCACCACCATAACTCATTTGTTCGCGGGCAATATCGTGTTGTGGATGCGAACCCAGGAACGGATATTTCACCCAATCCACGAATTCACTTTTTTCCAGTCTTTTCGCAATTTCAAAGGCTTGTGAGCAATGCTTTTCCATTCTCAAATGCAAGGTTTCAAGCGATTTGGAAAGTACCCAGGCATTGAACGGAGACAAAGCCGGGCCGCTATGACGTGCAAATGCCTGAATCCGGTCGATGATTTCTTTAGTAGAAACGATCAATCCGCCAAGTACTCTTCCCTGCCCGTCCATGTATTTCGTTGCGGAATGAATCACGATATCGGCTCCCAGAGTCAGAGGACGTTGCAAAACAGGTGTCGCGAAACAATTATCGACCACCAGCAGTACATTTTTAGCCTTGCAGATTTTCGCCAGGCGTTTGATATCGATGATGTCCAGTCCTGGATTCGATGGCGTTTCAATGTAAACAATTTTGGTTTCCGGACGGATTTCCTGCTCGTAGCCTTCGTAGTCGATGGAATCAACGTAAGTCGTAGTAATTCCCCATTTCGGAAGAATGTTTACAAAGAGCTGGTGCGTTGAACCGAAAACGGATTTGGATGAAACGATGTGATCTCCATTTTGAAGCAATGCCGCAAAAGTGGTGAAAACCGCCGCCATTCCCGTAGCTGTTCCCCAGGCTGCTTCTCCTTCTTCCAAGCGTGAAACTTTTTCCAGTAATTCATCTACGTTCGGGTTGGAATACCGCGAGTAAATATTCGCTTCGATTTCATCTGAAAATGCTGCCCGCATCTGTTCTGCATCCTCAAAAACATAACTGGATGTTAAGTACAACGGAACGCTGTGTTCGGCTTCACCGGAACGTTCGTTTTGAATGCGGATGGCTAATGTTTCGCTTCTGTATTTACTCATGATTGATGTTTGACTGCTGTTTGAATATGAATTTGTGGATTTAAGGACGCTGAAACCGAGCAGTATTTTTCATGACTCAATTTGACTGCTGCCGCTGCTTTTTCTAAATCCACTTCCCGGTTAAAGGAAAAAATTAAATGAATGGTTTCAAATGCCGCCGGAACTGAATCTCTCCGGTTCGCATCGATGTTTACTTCGTAAAAAGTCACTTCCTGACGTTGTTTTTGCAGAATCAGCAAAATATCAATCGACATACAACCGGCCAGTGACCCGGCAAGTACTTCCATCGGGCGCATTCCCTTGTTTTTTCCACCGATCTTTTCGGTAGCATCCATTTTGATTGAAACTCCTGATTCATTGGTTACTTCCAATACAAATGGCGACTCTACCAGTTTTAAATCCAATTTCATGACAATTTCTCTTCTATTAAATGTGTTCTGTTTTCCTGTTCAAGTTCGGATTTTTTTATCAATTGAACACTATCCGGAATCACTGCCAGGAAATAATCGGACGCATCGTTCCAGTTTTGCTTTTGGATTTCTTCGTATGAAATCACCCCGATTTTGTAGCTGTGAGACTGTCCTGCGTAGGTTTCATGTGTTTCCAGGAATTCGATCTGATCCAGCTTTTCCTGTGAAGTAGCACTCAGGTAAACTTTCACCGAAAAACCGGTTTCGAAGTTCAGCGTATCTTCCGAAGCAGATTTTTTATACTCATAAGCATAATCAAACTGCAAAGCAGAAATGTCGGAAAGTACCGCGCTGGCTGTCGGGTGACTTCCTGCTCCTTTTCCCAAAAACAGCTGTTTGTCAGAGAATAATGCTTCCACGACCACCGCGTTGAATTCATTTTCTACGTTGAATGCAAAGTGATTCGCCGGAATCAGGTGTGGTGCTACAAAACCAACAATCTGGTTGTCAATGCGTGTTCCGAAAGCCAGCAATTTGATTTTCAAGCTCTTTTCACGGGCATACGTCGCATCCCAATCCTTCAACTGGCGGATTCCGTAGTTCCAAACCTGGTCTTGTCTTGCAGTGAAGCCAAACGCGTGTTTGAGCAATAAAACGAGTTTGTATTTCGCATCGAATCCATCCACGTCCGAAGTCGGATCCAGCTCTGCGAATCCCAATTCCTGTGCGGTTTTCAAGGCCGTATCAAACGATTGTCCTTCGCTGGTTTTCGTCAGGATATAGTTCGTGGTTCCGTTGACAATTCCATTGATATTCGAAAGGGAATCGTTGTTGTAGTATTCCTCCAGGTTGCGGATGATCGGAATAGATCCTCCGACAGAAGCTTCATACAGGAACGAAACCTGGTTTTCTTTCGCCAGGGAAAGCAGTTCGTCCAGGTAATATGCGATCAGTTTTTTGTTTGCTGAAACTACGTGTTTTCCGGCTTTCAAGGCGCGGGTCACGATTTCATAAGCTGCTTCGTAATCGTTGATCAATTCGACCACTACATTGATTTCTCCGTCTTCCAGAATCCGGTTTGCATCCGTACTGAAATAGCTCGCATCGATGATTCGTTTCTTGCTTAGATCTTTGATCACAATGTGTTTGATCGACGCCTGGAGAAGCGTTGTTTTGTTTAATACTTCATACAATCCGGTTCCGACACATCCGAAACCGAATAATCCTATGGTGAGTTGCTTTTTCATCTTAGTTGTTCTTTAAAAATTGTTTGATGCGGCCGGCCAGCTCTTCTGTTTCGACCAAAAATCCGTCGTGTCCGAAATCGGACTGTAAGCGGACCAGTTCTGCACGCGGCAGATGCCTGGCGATTTCTTCCTGTTCCGTAATCGGGAACAACAGGTCTGAATCGATTCCGATTACCAATGCCGGCATGCGGCACCGTTCCAGCACGTCTTCAGCTCTGTCGCGGAATACATTGTGTGAATCCATCGCTTTCGACAAATACCAGTAACTGAATGCATTGAAACGTCCTGCCAGTTTTTCGCCCTGGTAACGCTGATAAGAACTCGCACGAAAATCGTCGAACCCGGCATGGCTTGTTTCACTTTGCGTGATCCGGTAACCGTCATATGTTCGGTAGCTCAGCATTCCAACCGCTCTTGCCGCTTTCAACCCGTTTCTTCCACCCTCAGCGGTTTTGGAAAAGAAAGTCGCATCGGCTTCAATCGCCATGCGCTGTGTTTCGTTGAATGCAATTCCGAAAGGGGAATGCTTCAGATTCGTCGCAATGGGAATCAGATGATCGATTTTATCGGGAATCAGCAATGCCCATTCCAGTGCCTGCTGTCCGCCCAAAGATGCCCCGATGAGCGTATGAATCCGCTCGATTCCCAGCTCTTTCCGAACCAGTTCCAATCCATTTACCATATCCCGGATTGTCAGTATCGGGAAGGAATCAAACCGTTCTTCGGAAGTCAATTCTTCACTCAAAGGCCCGGTTGAGCCGTAAGCACTTCCGGGAACATTAACAGCAACGATGAAGTGTCTTTCCGGGTCGAAACACTTGCCTGCTCCGAAAAGTCCGTCCCACCATTCCTGAACGCGGTGATTCCCCGTCAGGGCATGGCACACCCAAACCACATTCGCGTGATCCTCATGGAGTTTTCCCCAGGTTTGATAGGCCAGAGAAAGGCTTGAAAGTTGTTTTCCGGACTCCAAAAGAAAGGGTTCATTCTGTGAAAAAACGTGTTGTACCGGCTGTAAAAGTAATCCGCCCCCGCGGATTGAATACGATGTTGACATGATCTGTGTTGTAAATGTGAAACGGATGAACTGAAAAAACTAACAGCAACAACAACACATGTGGTCAGAACAGGTAAAAGGGGAATTTATCCGAAGGTTCGGATGAAGATTTTGAGTAAGATTTGTTGCACTTTTCATAAACACAATTTTATATTCGCCTGATACGTACTGCATCAAACTCGGAAGTTGGCACCGGTTTTCCAATCCTGACAGCAATCGTCAGCACTTAAAGTTGGTTGCCAGAGGTTCATCGAGTCCGTCTCTCACCTCTTCTGTATAAACTACGTGTATTTCTCGCTTAGAATTACAGTGCAAAGATTCTTAAAAGAAATCCATAAATGCAAATTTCCGTCAAAAGAAAAATATAAAAAGACTTCATTTGGAAGGAAAAGGAAAAAAATCAGGTGGGGATTTGGGGTTGTTGGAGTCTGTTGAAAAATGGTATCAATCCTTTACTCTCACTGGGCAAATAGACACATGTCTATTCGTCTTTTTATGACAATCCGGGATCTGTTTCCACTAAAGTACTCCAACTCTCCCTAACACTCCGAAATATTCACCGGAATGTTGGTAGCAAGTCCACCGTCGGAAGTTTCCTTGTATTTTTCATTCATATCCAAAGCAGTTTCCCACATGGTTTTAATCACGCCATCCAGCGACACTTTTGCTGTGTCCGGATTTCCCTGCAATGCCAGCTGACAAGCGGTAATCGCTTTAATCGCCCCCATCGTATTGCGTTCGATACATGGAATTTGTACCAAACCGCCGATCGGATCGCAAGTCAATCCCAGGTGATGTTCCATCGCAATTTCTGCTGCCATCATGGCCTGGTTCGGATTTCCTCCCAAACATTCCGTCAGTGCCGCTGCCGCCATTGCGGAAGAAACACCGATTTCTGCCTGACAACCACCCATCGCAGCCGAAATCGTAGAACGTTTTTTGAAAATACTTCCGATTTCCGCCGCAACAGTCATGAACCGAATGATGTCTTTGTCTTCCGTACCTCCAGCAAAACAAACGTAGTACATCAAAACGGCAGGAATCACTCCTGAAGCGCCGTTAGTAGGTGCGGTAACCACCCTTCCGAATGCTGCGTTTTCTTCGTTTACCGAAAGGGCAAAACAACTCACCCAGTTCAAAGTATTCTGAAAAATATTACTCGTCGACTGAATCTGCCGGATAAAATCTTTGGAATCCTTACAGGCAATTCCGTTCAACAAACGACGACTCATTTCATACGCTCTGCGCTTCACGTTCAATCCTCCCGGAAGTATTCCCTGTGTATTCACGCCACGGTATACGCATTCCCGCATCACATCCCAGATTGCAAGACAACCTGCACTGGTTTCTTCCTGCGATCTCCAGGCCAGCTCATTGCGCATCACAATCTCCGAAATCCCAACCTTTTGTTCTTCACAATAGTGTTTCAGATCCGCCGCTGTTTCAATCGGGAATGGAAGCTGTACGGAACCAGCCGCATTGGTTTCATCCGCGCCTTCTTTTACTACAAATCCACCTCCTACGGAATAATACGTATGTGCTTCCTGGAATCCGTCCATCATCGTTACGGTCAGCGTAAGTGCATTCGGGTGTCCGGGAAGTGATTTATCAAAATGGAAAATCAGATCCGTTTCCGGGTCGAACGTAATGACCTGCTCACCGCAGATTTCCAGCGTCTTTGTTTGATGAATCCGATCAAATTTCGGGTTAATCGTGTTCACCTCAATGGTAACCGGGTCTTCTCCCATTAAGCCTAGCAGCACGGCGATATCTGTTCCGTGTCCCTTACCGGTTTTCGCCAATGATCCGTACAGATCCACATGAATTCGCTTGATTTCTTTGATTCCGGGATTGACTTTGTAGCCATCGATGAACTGTTGTGCAGCTCTCCACGGTCCCATCGTATGCGAGCTCGAGGGCCCGACTCCGATTTTGAAAATATCAAAGACGCTAATTTGTTCCATTGGGGTGAGTTTTAAAGACGCAAGATTACGCAAAGTAAACGCATTCTTACCTATTTCAAAGGTAAGTTTTCATCAGGAAAATGTTAAGAATTATTGGACGGCTGACTAAAATAACACAGCCTGTTTATTTGCCTGTTCCAAGATTTATCGTGTAAATACCCACTCCTGATCTGAAGACAACCTTTCGTCAAAAGCATAACCGTCTACGTTGTATGCTTTCAGCTCTTCCGGATTTTGAATTTCGTTCCGGATGATGTATCTGGCCATTGCACCTCTCGCATGCTTGGCAAACACCATCACTATTTTGTATTCCCCGTTTTTAAATTCTTTGAAAACAGGTGTCACAACCGGGTTTTTAACCGATTTCCAGTTGATTGCTTTATTGTATTCGTTGGATGCCAGGTTGATGATCGCTTCCCCTTTATCGGTTTCCTTCAGCAAGGATTTGGTTAGCTTGTCGCCCCAAAACTGGTACAGGTTACTAACATTTTCTTTGATATCCCATCGGGTTCCCATTTCCAGACGGTAAGGGTGAATCAAATCCATCGGTTTTAAAAGTCCGTACATTCCTGACAAAATGCGCAGGTTTTTCTGAGCTTTTTCCAATTCGGCTGCGGAAAGCGTTTCCACACTCAATCCCCGGTATACTTCCCCGGTAAACAGAAATGCAGCAGGTCTTACTTCTTCTGTTGGCTCAGCAGACAAGTACCATTTTTTATTCCGGTTCACATTCAGTTCTGCAATATCTTTTGAAACATGCATCAACTCCATGATGTCTTTTGCTTTCAGCTTTTTCAGCTTTCCTGCCAGTGCTTTTGCTTCTTTGGAAAAAGCGGGCTGGGTAAAACCAAAATCCGGGAACTGGCAGTTTTCATTGATCGACTTTGCCGGGGAAATGAGAATCTTCATAACTGTTTTGCTTTCTCCAAAAGTACGTCGAAAATACCAAACTGGTTTTGGCCTGAAGCCGGAAAAAACGGATCAACAATCCGTTTTTTCCAAACCCCGGCTATTTCAGTAATGTTACGTGGCCTTTAAGCTCTGTTTTTTTGTCTGAAGCTTTACTTTTTACTTTAATCTTCCAGATATACGTTCCGTCGAGTAATACCTCTCCGTGATATGTTCCATCCCACCCCTGTTCGTAATCCAGGGATTCGAAGATGAGCTCTCCCCAACGGTTAAAAATCTGCAGGTGATAGCTACGCGTGTCAAATCCCGCTGTCAAAACCGGCTGGAACACATTATTAAACTCATCTCCGTCAGGTGAGAATGCATTCGGCACGTAATAAATCAGGTCTTCACCCACATGAACGGTTTTTGAAACGGTATCTCTACAGCCGTCACTGCTGATTGCAATCAGATACACATCGTAGTACGCCGCTTCCTGATCCGGGAACACATGTGTCGGGTTTTCCAGCAAACTGGTTCCTCCATCGGAGAAATCCCATTGGTAGTTGACCGCCCCGTAGGAATGATTGAAGAAATTCACGAAGGTATTTGAAATCTCCACCTCCGCCGGATTGATATCGAAATCAGCTATCGGATTCGGGTACACGCATAAAAATGCCGGTTCCGTTCCCGTATTCGTACATCCTTCCGGAGTTGAAACCGTCAGAGTCACATCATAACATCCCGGATTTGTCAGAGTGACATCTACCGAACCACAACCGTTGTACACCGAACCATCAGATAGTGTCCACTGGCAGTTGGTCAGGTTTCCCGTAGATTCATTCGTCAGCCTGGTCACCAAAGGGGAACATCCTGCCGTAATATCTGCCGCAAAATCAATCTGAGGAATCGGAACCACTGTCACATGCACCGTATCGGTGTTCTTACATCCGTTTTGGTCGGTTCCTTCCACAATGTAATCCAATGATGTTTGAGGAACGAAAGCAACCCCGTCTATTCCATTGTTGTTCCAAATATAACTCACCGCTCCCTGACCAAATAAAGTAGTAGAAAATCCATCACAAACTGAGAAGTCCGGCCCGGCAGATACATTCGGCAAATCCCACACTTCGACCTCAATAGTGTTTCCGATTGCATTGGAACACGTCGAAACAGAACTTTCCTGCACGGAAATCAGTTCGTAGCTGTAAATTCCGGGAACGTTCGTTGGTGCCGAAATGGTTGCCGTTCCTGTCGGAGAGGAAATCGTCTGTGATGTACCTCCATTCAGTGAATACGTAAATATGAACGGTGAAACGCCATTACTTGCCTGGAAGGTAACCACCGGCATGTTCTCGTTCAAACACAAACTGGTATCCCCGGCGATCGTCGCATTCGGAAGCGGATTGATGCTGATCACCGCCGAATCAACCGGGTTGGAAGCACATACCGGCGAAGCACCATCCTGCACACCTGTCAGCTGGTACACGAAGTTTCCAACAACCGTTGTCGGCACATTGATCGTAGCTGTATTCAAGTTCCCGGATGTCGTAATCGTCTGCTGTGCCCCATTGTTGAGCACATAGGTAAACGTATACGGCCCCGAGGTATTTCCGCCTGTAAATGTTACCTGCGGCTGATTCGAAAACTGGCAGATGGTAATATCTCCGGCGATGGAAGCCGTAGGAAGCGCACTGACATTCACCGTAACCACTCCCTGCTGCGGATTCTGACAAGCAGTCGAACTCGCATCCTGCACGCTGATCAAACTATACTGATTCGATCCTGCGGCTGTGGTCGGAACAGAAATGGTTGCCACTCCCGCCGGATTCGAAACCAATTGTATTGCAGGCCCTCCGTTGTATGAATAACTGAAGGTGTACGGAGCTGTTCCGCTGGAACCTGTAAATGTAACCGTTGGTTGCGCGGCATTCATACATACCGTTGTACTTCCCGCAATGGTTGCTGTCGGCAACGGGTTCACCGTGACCACTCTGCTGTCTGTGTTCACACATCCCGCCGCACTGGTTCCTGTAACCGTATACGTGGTGGTTGATGTCGGTGTGACATTCGTTCCATTGGCAAGAATTCCGTTGTCCCAGGCATATGAACTTGCTGTTCCCGTTGCCTGGATCAAAACCGGGCTTCCGTCACAAATCGTGGTATCGTTTCCGGCATTTACTACGGGTAGTGCGTTAATTGTCAGCTGTGTTGTAACGGGCTGATAACACGGGGCAGTCGGTGTAAATGTAATGGTATACAACTGGCTGGTTGTCGTCGTACTGGTCGATAAATCCAATACCCCGGTAGCAGCATGAATGGTCACCGTAGCTGGAGCAACGCTGTATGAACCTGCAACAGGAGTTGACAGTGTTGGAGTAGGATCTGCCGCATCGATACAGTATTCCGGGTTCGGATAAGAAACAGTGTACACATTGGAAGGATTAACCGTAACCAGCACCTGGTCGGTAGCAGCACAGCCATTCAGGTCGATTCCGTTTACTGTATAGGTCTGCGTAGTTGCGGGAGCAAAAGGAACATTGTTTGTAACCCCATTGTCCCAAACAAAATTGGTTCCGCTGGAAGCCGCCAGTGTGACGCTTTGTCCTTCGCAAATCGACTGATCCGGCCCACCATTGATGAACGGGATAAAAACCGTTACCGGAAACGGATCCGATTGACACAACAAGTTTCCGTTATCATCATACAACCCGGCTACAATCACCGTATCACTGTAAATCGGGATGGTTGTTGTATTGGATGATGGTGTATTGCTTCCCGGAATGTCCCAACCGATATTGGTTGTTAAACATGGTCCTGCGTTGATAAAAATGTTATCCAATCCCCAGTTATCACAACATCCTCCGGATGAATTCACCTGGATCCATCGGAACATGGTGTTGGTTGTTGCTGCGGCTGCGGGAATCGGAATGGAGAAATTGCTCCAGTTGGTATACGCAGTAGGCCCATTGATGGAGGCATTCCCTCCCGGGTTTGCAGGAAGCTGGAATCCCCACGGACTGAAATACACGAATTCAATCCAGGTCACTCCGCCATCGGTACTGTACTGAATCGAAACTCCTTCATCCTGCTCATCCGGTCCTTCACATGGAACTGCTCCACCCTGGATAGCATACTTCATTTCAAAATCGATGGTTCCACCTGAACAAACATCAAAAATGTCTGTCGTGATCTGTGGCGTTCCAGTGGAGGTTGATGCCCAAAAATAGGGGGTGTTGTCCAGTGAATTTCCACACAAAACCCCGTAGCTCGCCGTTCCGGAAGTGCTCCATCCTGCAGGAAGCAGGTTGTTGTTGAAATTAAACGACTGATTTGACTGGGTCACCTCTCCCACTCCCGTAAATGTAACGGGAACCCCGGGACAAACCTGTGAAGGTCCTGTGACCGTGACTGAGCAGGTCTGTGAATATCCGGCAATCCAGCCGAATAAGCACATGGTGAATAATGTTGCTTTCATAGTAGTAATGTAATTTTTGTAAAATCCTCGTCAACTAATCCTCTCACAGCTTACGCGTGATTACTCGACTACTAAATTTTCAATTCGCAATTCTTGAAAATTCCACGATCCCGAAAAATTAGGGTTGCGCAGGTAAACTTTAGATCGGTCATCGGAACTGCAACTCGCAGTATAGACCTGGCTTGGTGCCAATGTAATGTAGTAGAGATTTTCGTCGTTACTACTTCCTCCTCCTTCCTGGAATTGAACGACAATGTTAAATCCTGCGTGCAGCTCTGTACCAGTCAGATTCTCAACCTTTAAAAAGGCAAACTGATAGGGCTGTTTCCCGGTTTCAACATCACAAGTTCCTTCTACGTAAGAAATTTTTAATTGCGGAGTGGTAATAAGCGGGCGCTCCTCCTGTGAAAATGCAGTTGAACAAAAAATCATCCAAACGGTAACACTTTTCACCACATTCAACAAATCCTTTTTCATCTTTGTCCAGTGTTAATTAATAGATGTGTTTGTTTATATCAACATGTGAAAAAACACATTGTTCATATATTCTAACAAACGAATTTTTAATCTAAAAATCTGTCTGTTTTATCAAAAACGATTTTGGAGTGATAATTTATGCATTCCTAATGAATATTTCGAGGCTTTTATTTTAATGACAAATGGAGTCATGAATTTGAAAAACAAGACATTACAGCGAATTCAGATTGGATTAATCCGTAGAAAAAGATTCTGAACAGCGCGTTATTCGTACGATTCCGTTGGCTTAACGTGCGGATGATTGAAGGGAAATTGATCCGGAACCACATGAACCCATAGAGCACATAAATTGCCCGACTTGAATGAAATTACAAAGACGCGAGTATACAAAACTTCTCATTCATTTGTGTACCCCGTTCGACTGTGGTCACGCCGATACCGAAAGCTATCCGGTACTACGGAAATAAAAAGGGTGCTGTAATCCGTGTGAAAAGAACAACTATTTCTGCATGCAATGTTCACTAAAGTACATAGCACAAACGATCCTTTCCCGTACCGGAAGAAAGTACCTGTAAAAATGAATGAACCGGAAATTTATTTCAATCCGAAATGTTTCTCTGCTTCGTCTGCGATCTGACCACCGATAGCCAGTGATGCCGTAGCTGCCGGTGACGGAGCATTCAATACGTGGATTGAATTATCGTGGAATTCAAAACGGAAATCATCGCGGGTGTCACCATCTTCTGCCAAAAGCAACGCACGTACTCCTGCTCTTCCCGGATGAATGTCTTCCATCGTCAGGCTCGGGATCATACGCTGCAGTGTTTTCAGGAACAAACGCTTGGAGAATGCACGTCGGTACTCATCAATTCCGAATTTCATGTTGTTGAAGAACAACTTCCACGTTCCTTTGTAGGAAAGCGCGTCGTAGGTGTCTTTCATGGAGAAGTCGGTTTTTCCGTATCCTTCGCGCTTAAATGTAAACACAGCATTCGGACCGCATTCGATCTCCCCGTTCGTCATACGCGTAAAGTGTACACCCAGGAATGGGAAATCCGGGTTGGGAACCGGGTAGATCAGGTTTTTCACCTTGTGTTTTGCTTCTTCGGTCAATTCGTAGTAATCGCCGCGGAAACCAACTACTTTTTCTTTCAGTTTCACACCGTCTTTCTTCGCCAAACGATCTGCCTGAAGACCTCCACAGAAAATCAGGTATTTTGCCTCGATATTTCCCTGTTTGGTCACCACGGTTGTTTTTTCAGCTGAACGCTCAATTCCGATGACTTCGTGATTTAATTTCATGGCACTCTTCGGCTGCATGGAAAGGGCAATTTCTGCCATTTTCTCTGTTGCACCCCGGAAATCGATGATTCCGGTACACGGAACCCAGATTCCTCCGATACTTTCAACGTAAGGTTCGATTTCCTTCACGCGTTTCGCATCGATCATCTCAATTCCTTCCGTATTGTTAGCCAAACCGTTCTGGAAAATCTTGTCCATGTGCGGAAGTTCGGCAGGATCGGTAGCAACCACTACTTTTCCGCAAACATCGTGTGCAATCTTGTGCTCTTTGGCAAACGCCACCAATTCATGTCTTCCCGCAACACAGTTCTTTGCCTTCAACGATCCCGGTTTGTAGTACAATCCGCTGTGAATCACCCCGGAATTATTTCCCGTTTGATGATCTGCCAGTTTTCCTTCTTTCTCGATCAGTACGATAGCCAGGTCCGGGTATCTTGTCTGCAATTTGTAGAATGTTGCCGCTCCAACGATTCCTCCTCCTATAATTGCTATGTCGAATGCCATGAATGAGTCAATTTTCTGCAAATGTACCAGAAAAAACAATAGCTCCTTTCGATCAAAACGTTCTGTTGCCGAAAAACACCCTGCGGAATGCCTCTCGTTGGATTCAATAAAATCGAAATGACTACATTTGGATCACTTCAGCAGAAAGAGAACGATGCAGCAAGAGAAAATTCATTTTGAGAACCTGAACGGATTGAGATTCATCGGTGCTTTGATGGTTTTCCTGTTTCATGCGTTTACGATCAACCGCGAAGTTTGGGGATCTTTTTTCGAAAGTACTCCGATGCTTGCCATCCGGAAACTGACTTCTATCGGGCATTACGGAGTGAACCTGTTTTTTGTCCTGAGCGGATTCCTGATTACGTACCTCTTGCTGAAAGAACTGAAAGTCAAAGGACGCATCCACGTCGGTTTCTTCCTCGTCAGACGGATTCTCCGCCTCTGGCCTTTGTATTTCGTTGTGGTCCTGTTCGGTTTCTTTGTGTTTCCGCATTTGCCCTTCGGAACGCATACCGTGCATGAGTTCTGGCGTTATGCCCTGTTTCTCTCCAATTTCGATGAGATTATCAATGGAAGCCGCGACAGCATCAATTTCCTCACTGCCACCTGGAGCGTGAGTATCGAAGAACAATTCTATATCGGCTGGGCGGCGGTCATCGGACTTTTCAAATGGAAGTCGATCCGGGCATTTCAGTTATTTTTTCTCCTGGTTATTCTCAGTTCGGTAGTCTTCCGCTTGTTGAATGCAACAGACGGAAGCATCTTGTATTATCACTCCTTAAGTGTCATTTCCGACATGGCCATCGGCGGTTTGCTGGCTACCCGGGTCTTTGAAAAAACGACGCTTTCGTTTGTAACTGATTTGAAGAAATGGCAGATTGCTGGAATTTACCTGGCAGGAATCGGTTTTTTATTCCTTGCTCCACGCCTGCTTCCCGGAAAATTGATCGCCTTTGAGCGGGTTATTTCCGGAGCGTTTTTCGCTTTTGTATTGGTAGAACAAGTACAAGCGAACCATTCTTTTTTTAAGGCCGACCGGATTCCATTCTTTGAAAATGCGGGAAAACTGACCTACGGATTCTACCTCTTCCACTGTATCGTGATTTTCTATCTGTGCAAGACGTTCGAACACCTCCATATCAATCAGCATGTGATTTGGTTCGTCGTTTACTTTTTTACGCTCGTATTTTTAAATACATTACTTTCGGTTCTTTCCTACCGCTACTTTGAAAAACCTTTACTGGATTTGAAAAAATATTTCAGAGCATGATTTCCATTGAAACAATACAAGCCGGTGATAATTCACCATTAGCGCAGCTGATCCGTGATGTACTGACTGAGTTCGGCGCGAACAAACCCGGAACTGTTTTTACGGATCCGACAACGGATCATTTGTACGAACTCTTCCAGGTTCCACAGGCATATTATTTCGTGGCGAAGGAAAATGACAGGATTGCAGGCGGCTGCGGCATCTTTCCAACAGAAGGATTACCAGACGGGTGTGTCGAATTGGTCAAACTTTATTTATCGGCGGATTACCGGGGTCAGGGATTGGGAAAGAAATTGATCGAACACTGCATCGAAAAGGCCGAAGCTGAAGGATTCTCGGAACTTTATCTCGAAACACTTCCGGAACTTCATACCGCTGTAGGTTTGTACGAACGTCTCGGGTTTGAATACCTGGATGCTCCGTACGGAAATTCAGGCCATTTTGCCTGTGATTTGTGGATGCGGAAAAAGTTGAAAAGTTGAATTGTTCAAAGGTTCAAATCAGACTTTCGTTTAACCCTTTGAACTATTTGAACCTTTTGCCCCCTCCTATCCCTCCAGAAACAACAAAACCCGGACATGACATCCAGGTTTTGTTCAATATTTGCTTATTTAATCTTATTGTAAACCGTTCAATTCTTCGATGAAATAAACACCTTTATCTTCCATCATTTGACGAATAGCAGGGAAATCTTTTTTGGATTTAGCTTCGTGGATTTTTGCCAAAACATCATCTCCAAAATTCAACGCTTCATCGATTAATTTATCGGTTGCTTCTGTTTTAGACTCGTTATACAATTGGATTGAAAAACACTCATCCAATACGTCGATGATCATTCCGTTCAACTGTTTTTTGATTAATCTCTTATTTGCCATTTTGATTCGATTTTGGCCAAAGTTAAGGAATATTCTCCACTCGTTTAAGTTATTTAACGTTCCATTGGTTCCGGAAGCAATCGTCCCATCAAAAATTCCGTAAATTTGCCTGATGAATTATGCCATTGTCGATATTGAAACTACGGGAGGCTCCACAAAGTCCTCCAAGATCACGGAAATCGCGATCTACAAGCACAATGGCGCTCAGATCATCGATTCCTTTTCGACGCTGGTCAACCCGGAAATGCCGATTCCTGATTTCATTGCGCGGCTTACCGGAATCCACGACAAAATGGTGGAAGGCGCTCCCAAATTCTACGAGATTGCCAAACAGATTATTGAATTTACGGAAGACTGTATTTTCGTAGCCCACAACGTCGGTTTCGACTACGGGATCATCCGTCATGAATTCAAATTACTGGGCTACGATTACCGCAAAGCTCATTTGTGTACGGTGAGGGCCTCGAGGTATGTCCTTCCGGGACATGAATCTTACAGTTTGGGGAAGTTATCCCGGGCACTTGGAATCGAACTCACCAACCGCCACCGCGCAATCGGTGATGCGGAGGCAACAGCTCATTTATTTACGCGCCTATTCGAAACAGATTCCAAAGGACTGGAAACGTTTATCCAGGAAGATGTAAACCCGAAAATCCTGAATCCGAACCTGGATCTTGAAATCTTGGAAGAGATTCCGAATAAACCCGGAGTTTACCGCTTCTATAACGACACCAATCAGCTGATCTATATCGGCAAGAGCAAACACATCCGCAAACGGGTCGAACAACACCTGAAGAACGTCAAAACGCTCAAAGGCTCTGTGATGCGGCAAGAAATTGCCCGGATCGAATTTGAACTGACCGGTTCCGAATTGATTGCATTGCTCTACGAATCCGAGCTGATTAAAATCCATAAACCGCTTTACAACCGCGCACTCCGCAAGAACACCTATGCATACGGCTTGTTCCATTTCGAAGATCAAAGAGGATACCTGCAATTGTATGTCGATAAGATCAGTAAATCGTCCAGCGTTCCGCTGACCACGTTTACGACCAAGAAAGAAGCAACCGATTACATCTTCATGCTGGCGGAAACGCACCAGTTGTGCCAGAAACTATCCGGGGTAGAAAAAAGCAGTTCCAGCTGTTTTGGCTACCAGGTCAAAAAGTGCCACGGAGCATGTGTTGGTGCCGAAACGCCTGAATCGTACAACGAGCGTGTATTGCAGCTGATCAACCTGCTCACCTTTGACGACGATAGCTTCTTCATTGTTGAAAATGGGAAAGACAAGCGCGAAAAAAGTGTGATCTGGATCGAAAACGGTTCATTCCGCGGATTTGGCTACATTCCGTATTATACCTTCAAACAACCTCACCGAAACTGGCTCCGCTACATTGATCTGCATCCGGAAGACAAAGACGCCAGAACGATCCTGAGGTATTACCTCCGGAAGAACCCGGAACTTTCCAAAATTCCATTCAGGGGTTAGTACGCTGATCCACTCTTTTCAGTCTTTGCGCTGCATCAGGATATTCCCGACAAGAAGCGCCAACACGAGTGATACGATGACAATCATGGGATACATTTTTCTATTTTGATGTTTCCCACAATCAAAAGGTTGTAAAAATGCCTGCACAAAAAAAGCGGTCCGTTTGCACGAACCGCTTTTCGATATCTCTAATCGTGGATTATTTCTTCTTTTCTTTGATCTTGAAATTCTTCGTAAAGTCAATCAGGATCGGTGTTGCAACACACAAGGAAGAGTATGTTCCGATGACTACCCCGATCAACAATGCGAACAAGAATCCTTTGATTGCAGGTCCACCGAAGATGAACATCACTAACAATACCACGAATAAGATCATGGATGTGTTGAATGTACGGCTCAGGGTTCTGTTCAATGCCTCATTGATCACTTGTTTGTGCTCGTGCTGATTCTTGTCAAAATTCAAGCTTTCACGAATCCGGTCGAATACAATCACGGTATCGTTCATCGAGTAACCGATAACGGTCAGAACGGCCGCGATAAACGCCTGGTTCACATCCAAACTGAATGGCAGGAATCCGTGAAGTAAGGAGAAGACGGAAAGAACGAACAATACGTCGTGCGCCAACCCGATGATTGCTCCCAGTGAGTACTGCCACTGACCGAATCGGATGAAGATGTACGCAAAGATTGCAATCAAAGCCAGTGTAATCGAAAGGGAAGCCGAAGACCACATTTCTTCCGAAACGGAAGCTGAGATCGAACGGATATCCGTTACCTGAACTTCACCTGATTTATCTTTGATCTTTTCAAATCCTTCTTTCATTTTCTGTTCTACTGCAGATGTTGCAGATGCATCAGCCAACAAATAGTTCGTTGTGATCTCTACGTTGAATGAATTGGATTTCGTTTTGATTTCTACGTTGGATTTCTCCCCGTTTTTCTCAACGAAAACAGATTCCATTGCATTTCTGATCGTTTCGATATCTGCTGCTTTCTCCATTTTCACCCCGAAAGTACGCCCTCCGGTAAACTCAACACTCTGCTTCAATCCTCTGGATGCCATTGCAACAACTCCCAAAATAGAAACGGTGATGGAGAAAATGTAGAAGTACTTTCTCTTACCAATCCAGTCGAAGTGGAAATTGCTGAACATGTGGTGTGTATACTTCGTACTGAAAGAAACTTTTTTGCCTTTTTCGATAGACGAAGTAATGATCAGTTTGGAGATGATAATCGCAGAGAACACTGACGTGAAGATCCCCACGATCAGGGTTGTTGCGAACGATTCGATCTCACCGCGTCCGAAAATTTTCAAGATGATCGCAACCAATAAGTGTGTTACGTTCGCATCGATAATTGAAGGCAAAGCTTTGATGAAACCGATGTTCACCGCCTCTTCAGATGTTTTTCCAAGTGCATTTTCTTCTTTGATACGTTCAAAGATCAGGATGTTCGCATCGACCGCCGTACCGATTGTCAATACGATACCTGCGATACCTGCCAATGTCAATACTGCTCCGAAAGAAGCCAGACATCCGAAGATCAGAATCACGTTTACAGCCAAAGCGATGTTTGCGATCAAACCTCCTTTACCGTAGTAGAAGTACATGTAGATGAATACTGCCAGGAATGCAAAAGCAAACGATACCAATCCGGACTCGGAGTTTTCCTTACCGATTGTAGGTCCAACTTTTGTTTGTTCTTTGATCACACATGGTGCAGGAAGTGCTCCACCGTTCAACAATCCAGCCAAATCATCTGCTTCAGCGATGCTGAAATCTCCGGAAATCTCTGTAGAACCTCCACGGATTGCATCACGTACAACCGGTGCGGAGTAAACAACATCATCCATTGTGATTGCTACCGAACGTCCAACGTTTTTCTCTGTCATTGCTCCCCATTTCTGAGAACCATCAGCAGACATTGTCAAACTTACAGTCGTCTGCAAACTCTGTTGGTTGTATGAACGAACCGCAGATTTAATATCTCCGCCACCAACAAGTGCTTTTCCTCCATCCGGAACTTTTACCGCGTACAATACATATGCTTTTGAACCGTTTTGAGCATCTTCCAGGTCAGCAGACCACATGAATTTCAAATCTTCAGGGAATTTAGCGATGACATCAGAACGCTTCAGGATTTCGTTTACGCTTTCAACATCTTCTGCTGTTGCCGTACCGATTCCCATTCCCGGCTGCACTTTCAGGTAGTCGAACAATGGTTTTTTGTTCCCTGCATTTGCAGTCAAAGAAAGCGGTTTTACAGGAGCAGTTTTTGCTTTCGCGCTATCAACACCTGTAGTATCAGTTGTAGAAGTTGTATCGATTTCTGCTTTTTTGATCTCAGGAGATCTGGAAACGATGTTTGCATCATTCAAATATGATTGAATTTCAGCCAACGCATATGTTTCGTAGAACTGCAGGTTTGCCGTAGATTGTAATTTTTTCGCTACTGTTACTTCATCCTGAACTCCGGGAAGTTCGATATACAAGCGGTTCTTGCGGGATTCTTTCTGAATATTCGGCTGCGCCACACCAAACTGGTTGATACGACGGCTCATGATCTGCTCCACTCCATCCATTGAGCTGGCAATCTTATCGTGGAAATAACTTGCTACTTCAGCATTGGAAGAGTTGTAGGACAATTCCTTTACTTCGGAAAGCGCCAGCATACGTGCTACTTTATCTCCTTTGTTTTTCTTTTCGAACTGATCAATAAATAAATCAATGAAGTCACCTCCCTGCGTAGTATGAATCGCGTATGCTGCTTCAAACGGTTTTTTGAACTTCAGATCGCGTGGGTTGCGTGCATAGGATTGTACGAACGCCGGAACGTCGATTTCCATCGTGACACTCATACCACCTACCAGGTCCAAACCGAACGCCAAAGAGCGAGCTTTTACATCCTTGAATTTCGTACCAATTACCGGGTAAACAGCTTTTTCAGCTTTTTCGGACAAAACCTGGTTGATCATCGCAGCTTTCGCCAATTCGAATGATTCAGGTTTTTTGAAATTGATAGTAGTTCCGTTGGATAATTTGATCGAATCACCGGTCTCTGCCGCCTTTTTCTTTAAATCTTCAACTCTCAGTAGTGCTTCACGTTCAGCATCGTTTTCAACGTTGATGGCAACCCATGTAAATGACAATTGATAGACACATACAGCGGTCAACAAAATCGTTAAAAACCAGAAAAATCCTTTATTACGCATTTTGATTGATATATTTTAAGCCCGCAAATATATCATTTAAGGTTATCAAATTCAACTTATGTGTAAAACCTTTTGAAAAAAATGCATTTGAGCAGAAAGCGTGAGGTAACCGTTCCAAACAAATTGTTATGAAGCGTTATCTGCACCTAAGTTCCCCGCTCACATGAAACAAACTCATTGTAAATTACTTACATGTTCAAAACCTGTCGTTTACAGGGATTAAACCACACAGATCACATAGCGCACATAGATTTACAAATCAAAACACATCGTATTCAGCTGCGGAAACCGATACAATCTGCGTGAAACAAGGTGCAAGGGCACACAAGGATTATTGTTTAAAACTACATACGAAAAAGTATAACCTGATAAAGTTGTTCTATCGTGATTCGGAATACAATAACAATTTATCTGTGTTCTTCTGCGATCTCGTTCGACTGAGCTCACGCCGAAGTCTGCCGGAAAAACAAACCACATAGGTACATAGAATACATAGTATCTTTTTAGGTAAAGCGTGTCGTAAATAAATGATAAATCTGCGGAATCAGCGAAATTCGCGGGAGAATAAATCCAATGCTATTCCTGACCGTAGGAAACGGCACTCATGATCATCAGGCGGCCTTTATAGATGTTGTTCGGATTTCCGTTATTAATCACAAAGTCGCGGTAGTATTTGTAGATCATCCCTACTCCTCTTGAATAGATTTCATACTTTTTGCGGGAGTCGATATACGAAGAGAAATCTTCCTGGTCCACCGTAACTGTTGACGAGAAATCCATTCCGTTCAGCGAGTAAGGTTCATGAATATTGGAATAAGTGCATTCCAGCGCATCCAGGGTGTTGTAAGCGTTCATGTTCCATTCGTCGTCTTCGCTCGGTGCAAAAACCAGTTTAATGGTGCGGTTGTTTTCTTCTACCAGTTCGGCACGCGGCCCGTCAATGACACAGGTCCAGACATCTTTAATCGTCCACGGACCGGTAGCACTGGAACTTTTGTAGCGCTCAAACTCGTGTACTGTTCGCCCCTGGTTGTCGATAATCGGTTCTCCGATAACGGTCTTGATGAAGTAGTCAAACGTATCGCGCTGATTGATCTGCTGATCGACAACCACTTCATGTACGGAATAAACGACATAGCGACCTTCGGTTTGCGGAAAATAATCGTAATACATTTCCACTGTCTCTTCTTTCTTTTTGCACGATTGAATGGCAACAAGGAAAAGACAAAGGCCTGTTATGGTGATGAGTCGAAGTTTATTCACAATCCGAAAATACAACATTTTGGGTTTGGGTACATACAAAAATATGCAGAACCCGGATTTTGATGAAGAATCAGCCGTTTGGATTGATTCCTTTTTCTTTCAGCTGTTTCAGGTATTTTTCGAGTTCTTTTCCTTCGATGCGTTTTCCATAGCGGTAATACTGCTTCCCGGTTTCTTTCCCGGTTTGGTCATGTGCCGACTGCCAGCCGTGCTGAATCCCGCCTTTGAAACGCTCGGTGATCATCACTTTTCCGTTCGGATGGTTCGTAATCGCAACGCCTTCTTTCTTTCCTTTTACAAAAGTCACTTTGCTCTTCACCACTCCGGTATCAAAGTATTCGATCACTTCTCCGTCAATCACTCCCATTTTATACGGAACCACTTTTGCCACGATCACCCGTTTGTCGTTCGGATCTTCGAAGACATAATAAACGGTTTGATTTCCGTTCAGTTTTCCTTGAGAATACGTTTCTTTTGTACTCAGTCTCCCTGACGGGCCGTAATATTCCCAAATACTGTCTTTTTCCTGGTTCTTGAAAATACCTCTGGCCATCACGATGCCATTTTCATGATACATTACGGCAGTTGAACGCCCCGTTTTTTCATCGTGCTTGATTACCGCTTTGATCTTGGTAGAAGGATAATAGTAGTTGAACGTACCGACAGGTTTGTCGTCTTTAAATTGTCCTTTGTATTCAAAAGCGCGGGATTTCGGATAGGTTTTCTGCCAGGCTCCCTGTTTTCTGCCTTGAGTGTCTTTCTGGTTTACCTGCTGCCCCAAAACTGAAAAAGAAGCAAGCATCGAAATAAGAATAATCCTAAATATCATCGTTCAATAAGTTTATACATGATTCCAACGAATCACAGGTTAAGTCTGCATCGGGATGGTCCGTTGTTCCCGCATGGCGGATAAACACCGTTTTCATTCCAAGTTTCCTGCCAAATTCGATATCCGAGTCAGAGTCGCCCACCATCACCGACCGTTGAAAGTCGATCTCCGGAAAATCCGCTTGTGCAAGCAGTGCCATTCCCGATCCGGGTTTCCGCAGCGATGAGTTCTCTGACGCCAGGTTCGGTGCAAAATAATACGCGTCGATTACCGCACCTTCCGCCTTCAACAGTTCACTACAATAATGATGAACATCCAAAAGGTTACGTTCGGTCATCAATCCTTTTCCGATTCCCTGCTGATTGGTGACAACGACCACGTGCGAAAACAGGTCGTTTGCCTTTGAAATTGCACGGGCAACACCCGGAAGCAATACAAATTCGGCGCGCTGCTTCACATAATCATCCATGATCCGCTGGTTGATTACGCCGTCTCTGTCCAGAAATAAAGTCCAGGATTTATCCAGGTTCCAGTCTTTCATAGAACTATTTAAATTTCTGTTTCTATCAGGTAATGATTTCGGGTGGATGAATTACGACCGACCAATTCTGCCAGGAATCCGGCTAAAAAGAATTGAACTCCCATGATCATTGCTGCTAAAGCAATAAAAAATTCGGTGCGGTCTGCTAATTTCTTTGCCGTAGAGTGGATGAACAATTTATCGATCGCCAGGTAAAAAGTGATCCCGAACCCGATGATGAACAACAGCGATCCCATTGCTCCGAAGAAATGCATCGGTTTTTTTCCGAATTTCCCCATGAACACCACGGTCATCAAATCCAGCGGACCGTTCAAAAAGCGGTTCAACCCGAACTTTGTGGTTCCGTATTTTCGTGCCTGGTGGATCACCACCTTCTCCCCGATCTTATTGAATCCGGCAAATTTGGCCAATGCGGGAATGTAGCGGTGCATGTCTCCATAAAGCTCGATGCTCTTCACCACGACATTCTTGTAGGCTTTGAGTCCACAATTGAAATCGTGCAGGTAAATCCCGGTCATTCTGCGTGCGGCCCAGTTGTATAGTTTTGTTGGAATGGTTTTACTGATCGGATCGTAGCGTTTCTTTTTCCACCCGGAAACCACGTCAAAATCCTCTTCAACGATCATCCGGTACAATTCCGGAAGTTCATCCGGTGAATCCTGCAAATCGGCATCCATTGTGACCACTACTCTTCCCTGAGCAGCCTGGAAACCGGTATGCAGTGCGGCGGATTTACCGTAATTACGTTGGAATTTAATCCCTCTCACATTCGAATCCTGCAGATTCAATGATTCGATCACATTCCAGGATCCGTCCTTGCTTCCGTCATCCACGAAAATAACCTCGTATGAAAGGTTGTGTTCATTGACCACGCGCTTGATCCAGGCATGCAATTCCGGCAGTGATTCTACCTCATTGAATAAGGGAACGACGATAGATAATTGAAGTTGATTTTCCAACGTTTAAAACTTTTTGAACAAAAATAAGGATTCTAATGAATTTGCAATGGATCAAACCAATTCATTCGAACCTGTCAGCTTTACAAAATAAAAATTGCTGCAATAATGAAGATCAGAATGATTACAATGTATTGCCACACGTCCACAAAGTATGGGAAGAGCTTTTTGTAAGTGTCTTTGAGTTTAGACATCCGGATGAAATTTTCGGCTAATTTACAACTAAATTCCGTCCGAAAAACCTACTTACAAATGCCATTTTGTCTGTTTATTTTGATTCAAACTGTCTTTTTGTCCTGAAATAGCCCGTGCAGTTGTTTTGGTTCGTGATTTGACAACAAAAAGGAAACAAATCAAACTAAAATGGATAGCAATCAATTTACCATAAAAACCCAGGAAGTGATTCAGGCGGCTCAGGAGTATGCTCAAACGGAAGGGCATCAGGCTATCGAGAACGCGCACTTACTGAAAGGAATCTTTTTAAAGGACCAGGATGTGGTTCCTTATTTATTGCAGCAATCGCAGGTGAATCCCCAAACGATTCAACTGGCATTGGATCGTATGCTGGAAAGCCAGAGCAAAGTTTCCGGCGGACAGTTGTATCTTTCACCGAAAGCACAGGAAACATTGCAGCAGGCGATGAAATTGTCTCAGCAACAAGGCGATGAATACGTGACCGTGGAAATGCTTTTCCTGGCATTAATCGACGCGAAAGACCAAACCGGTCAATTGCTCAGAGATGCAAAACTCAACAAATCAACAGTACTTAAAAATATTATGGATTTACGAAACGGAGAAAAAATCACTTCCAACCAACAGGAAGGCACTTACAAATCGTTGGAAAAATATGCCAAGAACCTGAATGACCTGGCAAAGCAGGGAAAACTGGATCCGGTAATCGGGCGCGATGATGAAATTCGACGCGTACTGCAAATCCTGACCAGAAGAACCAAAAACAACCCGATCCTGATTGGTGAGCCCGGAGTGGGTAAAACAGCCATTGCAGAAGGAATTGCACACCGGATTATTGACGGTGACGTTCCGGAAAACCTGAAGTCTAAGGTGGTTTACAGCCTGGACATGGGGGCGCTGGTTGCAGGAGCCAAATACAAGGGAGAATTTGAAGAGCGTTTGAAAGCGGTGGTGAAAGAAGTAACCAGCGCAGACGGTGAAATTATCCTGTTCATCGACGAGATTCACACCCTGGTTGGAGCAGGAGGCGGTGAAGGTGCGATGGATGCTGCAAACATTCTGAAACCGGCACTTGCAAGAGGAGAGCTGCGTGCAGTAGGTGCTACCACGCTGAACGAGTACCAGAAATACTTCGAAAAAGACAAAGCGTTGGTACGTCGTTTCCAGCCTGTACTGGTCGATGAGCCGGATACGGAAGATGCGATTTCGATCCTGCGTGGTATCAAAGAAAAATACGAAAATCACCACAAGGTTCTGATCAAGGATGCTGCGATTATTGCCGCGGTAGAATTGTCTCAGCGCTACATCACAGAACGTCATTTGCCGGATAAGGCGATTGACCTGATCGATGAAGCAGCTTCCAAATTGCGTATGGAAATCAATTCCAAGCCGGAAGAACTGGATGAACTCGACAGACGAATTATGCAATTGGAAATTGAGCGTGAAGCGATCAAGCGCGAAAACGACACCAAGAAGCTGGAAGCTTTAGGAAAAGAACTGGCAACACTGGAAGAACAACGCAATGCATTCAATGCGAAATGGCAGGCGGAACGCGACATCGTGGATGGTGTACAGAAAAACAAGGAGCTGATTGAAAGTCTGAAACTGGAAGCAGACCAGGCAGAACGCGCCGGAGATTACGGAAAAGTAGCTGAAATCCGCTACGGACGAATCAAAGAAGCGGAAAATCAGCTGGAAGAAGCGAAACAGAAACTCATCGAACTGCAGGCGAATTCCAAACTCATCAAAGAAGAGGTAGATGCAGAAGAAATTGCAGATGTGGTTTCCAAATGGACGGGAATCCCGGTTTCCAAAATGATCGAAAGCGAGGTTTCCAAACTCCTTCGACTGGAAGACGAGCTTGGAAAACGCGTAGTGGGTCAGGAAGAAGCAATTGAAGCGTTATCTGATGCGGTGCGAAGAAGCCGCGCAGGATTACAGGATATGCGCAGACCGATCGGTTCGTTCATTTTCTTAGGTCCTACCGGAGTCGGTAAAACCGAATTGGCAAAAGCACTGGCAGATTTCCTTTTCAACGACGAAAACGCCATGACGCGAATCGATATGTCGGAATACCAGGAGAAACACAGTGTAAGCCGCTTGGTGGGAGCGCCTCCGGGATACGTTGGGTACGATGAAGGTGGTCAGTTGACCGAAGCAGTTCGCAGAAGACCTTATTCCATCGTATTGCTGGATGAGATTGAAAAAGCGCACCCGGACGTGTTTAACATTCTGCTTCAGGTACTGGACGACGGACGTTTGACGGATAACAAGGGGCGTACGGTGAACTTCAAGAATACGATCATCATCATGACTTCCAACATGGGTTCTCATTTGATCCAGGAAAGTTTCGAAGGTGTGAAGGAAGAAGATTTGCACGAAGCAATGGACAAAGCGAAGTTCAAAGTATTGGAATTGCTGAAACAAACCATTCGTCCGGAGTTTTTGAACCGGATTGATGAAACGATCATCTTCACACCGTTGAACAAGCGTTATGTGAGACAAATCGTTCAGCTGCAATTGGATCAATTGAAAGGAATGCTGCAGGAAAAAGGGATCAAAATGCATATGACCGAAGAAGCAAAAGATCACCTGGTTGAAGCCGGTTATGATCCGCATTTCGGTGCCAGACCAGTGAAACGTGTTATTCAGAAACAAGTGCTGAATGAGCTTTCCAAAGCCCTTCTTGCAGGAACGCTGGACACATCTCTGACGGTAGTTATGGATATTTTCGACGGAAAAATCGTGTTCCGGAAACCGATTTCCCAGGAAGAAGAAATCCTGATTAATTTATAAAGTAGTAGTCCTTTAGATAATGTGTAAAGGCGAGGCAGGATTCTGTCTCGCTTTTTTGGTTTCCGGGGCGGGATTGGTGCATACTGTTTTTGCTACTTCGGGGAACTTGAGCTGACATCTCAAATGAAGAAAAAAACACCTCAAAAGATGAATAGACATCCATCTATTCCCCCAGTGGGAATGGGGATTCCACACCATATTACAAATTTGTAAAATGATGCTTCAAAACACCTTCCGAATCACTTTTCAAAAAAAATACAAGTACCCGTCCAACACGCTTGTTTTCCATTACTTTTACGGCAAAATCCTGCATGTTGTATGAAACTCAAATCAAGCCGATCTAAACTCCTGAAACGCGTCTTCCTTTTCACCTTTCTGTTATTGCTCTGCTGGTTTTTCGGGGCAAACTGGGCTATTCGTTCCAATGCAGAAGGAAAGGTTTTTGACCAGGTAAGTCAATGCCCGAAAGTGAAGACTGCCCTGGTATTGGGAACTTCCAGAACCAACAAGCGTGGAAACGAGAACCTCTATTTCTCTTACCGTATCAAAGCAGCCGTAGAACTGTACCGCGCCGGAAAAGTTCGATTCATCCTGGTAAGTGGCGATAACAGCATCAAAACCTACGATGAGCCTACCGACATGAAAAACGCATTGGTTGCAGCAGGAATTCCAGCCAGCAGGATTTATTTGGATTATGCCGGATTCCGCACCCTGGATTCCATGGAGCGCGCTCTGAAAGTATTCGGACAGAAAGAAGTGATCGTTGTTTCACAGCGGTTTCACAACGAACGGGCGATTTACCTCGGTGAACATTTCGGAATGACCGTTTACGGCTACAACGCCCGGGATGTTGCAAAAATGGGCGGTTTCAAAACCAAAGTACGCGAACGTTTTGCCCGCATGAAAGTATTTTGGGATATCCTGTTCGGAATCGATTCCAAATTTCTGGGAGAACAGGTTGAAATCTCTTGACTCGGGTCAATGTAACCGAAATGGAAAAGCCGAACAGATGGAATACCCAATAATACAGGATACAACGGCACAAAGCATCACGATCAATCCTGCTCGTTGGGTAGATTGAATACAAGCCATTATTAACCCGATCAAAAATGCCAAGGCACTAAAAACAATGAGTAATAAACCCAAATTTCCCATACTACAATTTTAAAGGTTGTGAAACCAGGTGATCAAATTTTTCCTTGAACTCATCCCTGTAAAACAGGTTCATCGTTTCAAAGGGAATGATTCTTCCATCGCGATGTACAATATGAACGCAGGATTTTTTGATTGCACGAACGTCAAAGTCATAAGCATCCATGAAATTCATAATGATGATCCGGAACAAGTTCGCATAAGTTAATCCCGGAGCTTCTACAACAGGCAGGCAGCATAACAACTGATGCATTTCATCTTGTACTTTTTCTACGGAAGGAGCCGTTGAGAAAATATTCAATAAATGATTATGCAAACGCTGATCTTGCTCATAAACAATCGTATTTTTCGAATTATTCAGTAAATCCTCCGGGTTGATCAATCGTGTCAAAGGAAATACCTGATCATTCATTTTTAAGGCATATCCCATAATCAGTGCATCGGGATTACACGGAACGGGAACCAAATCTGAAGGTTCGAACAATGGAGACTGTTCCAGGATCAGTCTTCTCACTTCCGAATTCGTCAAACGATCTGTTGCAGGATTAAAGTTTTCCAGTCTTCCGGAGGAACTCGTGGGCTGAAAAGTGACTCCGCGAACACATGGTTGTTTCAGTGCATAGGTGATCATTTCTCCTATCTCAGAATCATTCAATCCTTTTTGAAGGGTTACAACCAGCGTTGTACTCAAATTCAATTCGTTCAATTTTTTCAGAGCCTTAGTCCTGATTTCTCTCAGGTCACGTCCGCGAAGGGATTCTAATACTTCTTTCTCAAAAGAATCAAATTGCAGGTAAATTTCAAAATCAGGCTGGTAAGCAGCCAGTTTTTCAGCAAAACCTTCGTCGTTCGCAATCCGGATTCCATTCGTGTTTACCATCAGGTGTTTGATCGGCTGTGTCTTACAATAATCCAGTATTTCAAAAAAATCAGGATGAATGGTCGGCTCTCCTCCTGATAACTGTACAACATCCGGTTCTCCTTCCGATTCAACGATCACATCCACCATACGTTTGATTTCTTCGAGCGTACGATGCTTTCCATGTGTCGGCGAAGAAGATGCATAACAAGTCGGACAAGTCAGATTACAGCGGTCGGTTACTTCGATCAAAGTCAAGCAGGAATGCTGTTCATGATCCGCGCAAATACCGCAATCCATCGGACATCCGTAATCGGTATGTGTATGGGGTTCTTTCGGGTACTCCGAAGCTTTGTTGTAGTTCCGTATATTTTTATAGAACGCGATATCATCCGAAATAATGCTCTTCTGAAAACCATGATCCGGACAACGCTTCAGCATAAATACTTTGTGATCCTCAAAAACGATCTTTGCCGAAACCCGCCTGTGGCACTCATGACACAAACTGATCGTGTGATCATAATAAACATAAGGGCTTTCAGCTGGCATAAAGGCTTCTTTTAGGGATGGTAATCAGATTCACAATGGTTCGAAGATACAACAAATAACAGATTATGATTGCAATCTGAATGCTTGTCAATCCAAAAAACAAGGGGAATCTCGGTTTCATCCATTCTGCAACAAAGCGATAGAAAAGATACAAGAACATCATGAGCTTGAACTGCATTCCATCTGTCAGTTTCCGTTCACGCTGTAAAACAAGCAACAACAAGGTAATCAGGATCAGGACACACATTTCATAAAGAGCCAAAGGATGTCTCAGAATCCCGTCTCCCAAATCCATTCCTGTTGCCCAATCCGTTGCATTTCCGTAGGTCATTTCTCCTATTCCTTGTGAAAAACAACCCATTCTTCCGATAAACAAAGCCAGTAATATCGGGTAAGTCATGACATCTCCGGAAGAAGCCTTTTGCCTCATCAAATACTTGGCAATTTCAACAAACAACCAACCTCCCAACAACCCTCCCACAACCGTTTTGGAAGCATACAGATAAAGCCAGAAATCAGGTCTGCTCTTCCACTCTTCTATGTTTTCCAACGCACCGATAATACGGGAAAACACCAATGCTCCCAGAGCTGCAGCAATCAGTATAATCATTCGTTGTTCCCATGAAAACGGATCTGCACTGTGTTTTTTACGGAACACATAAAACCGGAAACCAACGAAAAAAGCGGCAATTTCGGTAACTAAATGGGTATTGATCTCTAATCCGAAAAGGTGGAGGTTTATCGGGAATTCCATATTCTCAGCACAGATATGTTAAACATGAATCAGGTTGGTAAAGTTAGCATTTTTATCTCCCCATTACCGACAATACCTGCATCATGTCTTCTGCTTTGTTAGTTCCGATCAATACTTTTCGTCCGTCTTTAAAAACCAACTGAAGCCCGGTTCTGCCGGACACATTGAACGCCTTTCCACTTCCAGAAAAACTGTAGCGGATCCCCCAGCCGCCGTATTCGGCAATCGGCGAATATTCACGCAGGTAAACCTGATCAAGGTCTTCCCATTTGTAATGCCTGTATTTCAATTGAAGCGGGAAAAAGCGTACGAAAATACCGTTGTCTGAAATTTTGGTTTCCAGGCGGAGAATGAAAAACAGCATGGAAATAACGAGCATAATGAAAAAACCGATGAGTAAGCTGATGTTTTCCCATTTACTTTCGCCAAAAGGTTTCCCATACATCGCTTGTGTTACGATTAAAAAGCCCATCAAGCCCTTTGTTCCTGCAAGGATAAACCACAACCACCACTGTCTGAATTTTTGAGTTTCTGAAAATCGGCTTTTTTCCATTATTCCGTTGTTATTTGTAAGTATATACGCAACTGCTCCTTTCAGCCAGTAAGCCAAAAATGCTACACTACGTGAAACTATTTGCCGGAAGCAATCGGCCACAAGCACTATGCCGTTCTTAATCTTCGCAAGAAAAATTGATTCGTACCCCAACTTTGGAAAAAGCCGGGTTAAGCGGTATTGTGAATAGTATCAAGTGTGTCAAAAAACAGTGTGACCCAAATATACAATTATTTTGAGTATTTATCCAACAACAACAAATAAGGTTCCAGCATGTGATTCATGAATTTTTCTTTCGGATCCTGAGGAAACTTTTGATAATATTCCACATCCGGGTAAAGGATGATGAAGTTGCCACAACGTGTAAACCCGGAAGAATGTGCCAGTTGAGGCGGTTCGAAACCATTCAGCTTTTTCTTCATGAGTTTTCCCAGTTTCTTACCGAGGTATTTTTCAAAACGCTTCTGGGATTTTTTGGTCGGTCGATCCATCTTGTTGTACATGTGCTTCACTACCAACCTCGGGAGCAACGGTAATTGCCTGATGGCTTTTTTGGCGTCCTGGAAAGGATTGATTGCATTGAAATCATTGACCGTCTGAATCGAAAACGGTGATTCGGGAACCCAATCCAGGGCATTGACCGTGTTGTATGCCCAGCCAGACTGTGTCATTTTCTCATAATAATAGGCAAAGTAGAGGTTTCCGGGTTTCGGAGCTGCACTACAGTAGGTTTTGAACTGAACATCTGCCGGGATGATCCCGTTTTCCTTCATGATCAATAAATGAGCAGTAAGCAGGTAGGCCAAAGCGCCTCCCTGACTGTGTCCGGTGATATAGAATTCCTTTTTTCCCTGGTCAATCTGCGCAAAAAGCACCGAATCCATGTCTTTCCACAAACAGCCCAAAGCCGTTGTCCATCCCACGTGTACCAACGCTTTCGGGTCTTTCGACAATTCGTAGTAGAAGGTGTCTTTCTCACTGATCTTGATCCAGCCTTTTGCCGGAACCATTCCTGCATAGAAATTCGCTCCCCAGCTGGTGAACGAACTGGTTGTTCCGCGAAGCGAGATCACTCCTACTCCATGGTTGTCTTCCCAATAATCCCATTTGTTGTCGAAACCCAGCGTTTTTGAGCGGTATTTCAGAGAGAAACGTTCTGGCCCCGGAACCGAATCCCAGCGAGTTGAGTCGATGAAGCGGAAGTTAACTTTGATTAATTCGATCGCTTCAGTTTTATCGTATCCTGGTTTCATTTGTGACCAGGATGTGAGCGAAATCAGGGAAAGGAGCAACAAGATCTTTTTCATAAGCTTAAATCATGTGAGTCAGGTAATCGATAATGGTCAGGAGCCGGTTTTTATTCTGGTTCATCAGTCGTGCCGTGTATACGAGCGAATGAATGCTTCCGCCTCCGCTGTACGGTTCCTGCATGAGTCTTCCGACCAATAGTTTTTCGGTATTCATGAGTGTTCTCCACTCTTTTTGCCAGGAGACCAGCAGTTCTGCATCTTCTTTTTTCATTTTCGACTGCAGAATGGCAAAATACTTGTCGACTAGTTGATCATATTCCGAAGCGCAAAACAATTGGGCTTTGTTGATTCCCAAAGTGGATGGTTCCTTCGCCGATTGACGCCGCAGGATATTTTCCACTAAAAAGGTATCGCGGACAAACAGGCGCTGAATGGAATCCGAAAATTCCGGCATGCCTTCTTTCTTCGGCATTCTCAGAATCTTTTGATGCGCTATTTCTGACAATTCCTCCCGCCAGTTTGCTCTCAACGCATCCATTTCGGCGTCTGAAACCTGGGCAGAAGATGAAAAGTGCAGTGTCAAACACACAACGATGATGATCCGGAACATTGTTTTTAGCTTAAAAATAATCAATCCGCTTTATTCCCCTGCACCCGAAATAAAATTAATCACCGGCGAAACGGCATTCAATGGTTTGATCCCAGCATCCACTTCAAATCCACGAAGAAAGTTCTGGGTCTTGGCGGACCGTAGATGAAATTGCTGTCGCGGAATTTGGTCGTATCAAAATCGCTTTGGTAACTATCAAGCACATTCTGAATTCCAGCTCCAATGCGGATTGTCTGCTCCGAACGATGTAAATGAATGCTTCTTTCCACTTTCAATCCCAAATCCCAGAATGACCTGGCTTGAAGCAGTTCGTCCTGTGTAAGTTCCGGTGCTCCGCCGAAATGAGGAACCAACATGCTTCCCGTGTAGACGCAACTCAGTGATCCCGACCAGGAACCTTCCGGAAAAATGGAAACCGTAGCTGAACCATAGGTATTCGGTGTTCTTAGAAAACGCTTTTCCGGCTCCACTTCCAACGACCATTGCTGCGCTTCCGTATAGCGTGATTCCTGGATGGTCATGTTCAGGTCGGTCTGAACAAAGCGGTGCCAGCGCATACGAAACGATCCGCTGATTCCGCTCACTTCCGCATTGGATCCATTGGTTCGAAAAAGCAGGGTTTTCGACGGATCATTACTTTGGATTTCGTTCAATACAAATGCGTGAAGCAGTTGGGTGTGGAACAAGGTCAATTCCGAAGTATACAGCATTTTCTTGCGTCTGCGATTCCAATTTACCTGGGCGGAATATGCATGGGAAATTTCACTTTTCAGGTTCGGATCAACTTGGATTTGGGAAATCCCCCCGTTTGCAAATGCTATGTGCATATCCGTTTCAAAAACCTGCGGTGCTTTGAATCCGTTTCCGTACGACACGCGAAACTGCCACTGTCCGTTTACCTTAAACAACAAAGCTGCCCGCGGAGTCACTACCGGATGGTTCAATTTGGAGTGTTTGGTGACCCGCAATCCTGCAACAAGCGACCATTTCTCACCCAAATCCAGCTGATCCTGCAAAAAAGCTGCAAGTTGTGTGATTTGTTGGTTGATGAAATAGTCGTAGCCCCGGATGGTGTCCTGGATTTCGTCGTAGTAATGTTCCAAACCTGCAACCAATACGGTTTTCATTTTCTCACCGAGTTTGTGGTTCCAGCTTGTCTGAATTCCCGACTGCCAGGTCAGGTTGTTTGTTTTTCCCCAGGCATCCACGTGATCAATCCCGGTATAATGGTGGCGGTTTGTTTTCTGATATCCCGTATACACCTGGATGTTCCAAAACTTGTTCTGTGATTTCCAGTTTCCGGAAAATTGCCCGATGGTTGAAAGCTGGTTTCTGAATTCGCTTTGTGCGGCCTGCTGCGGATCTCCGTTCCAGAACTGTCCGCCTTGTCGTTGTTCATGCAACGTCCAGAAATCTGCCCGTAGTTCGATCGATTTTCCGATGGTTTGGAACGCATTGAGTGCAAGCAGCGTATTATTTACCCGCGGAATTTCCGTAAAACCATCACCGTTCCGGTCATATCCTCCACGAAGCCTGTTCATCCCGGAAAACAGGATGCCGCTTTTTTTGTTTTTCGAAAGCAGTGCCCCGTTCAATTGCACCACTTGTTCCAGCGGCCCTTTCTCCAGGAGCGATTCTTTGACCGAAACTTCTACAAACTCGTTGGCCGGTTGTTTGGTAATGATGTTAATCGTTCCCGCAATGGCATTTGATCCGTACAAGACCGAACCGCCTCCATTCACAATTTCAATACGATCAACCACCGTCGTTGGAATTTGTTCCAGTCCATACAATCCCATCAAGGACGAGAACAGTGGTTTTCCGTTAATAAGAATCTGGGAATAAGCCCCGCCCAAACCGTTCATCCGCACTTGTGTGTAGTTACATGTTTGGCAATTGGTTTCCATCCGGATTCCGGGAGAGAATTTCAATGCATCGGAAACGGATGTTGCGGAAACGGTGCGAAACAGTTTTTGATCCAGCACAGCAACCGGAATCACACTGTTTCTTTTCAACTCAGCAATACGACTTCCCGTAATGGTCACTTCTTCAATTTCTTTCAGAGTATCCGCAGTGTGCTTTAACGAATCAATGGTCTGAACCTGGGCTTGTGATGACCACGAAACCACACCAAAAAGAAGAATAACAATACGATGCATAAAAATATATTTTACACAAAAGTAAAAATATATTTTTAGACAAATCTAAATTATTGACTAGTAAAATCTAAAAATACTTTTTTTATAAAGGTATACCAGTGTGTAAAATCCTTGCTATCACTGGGCTAACAGACACATGTCTATTCATAAAACAACACAGATTTCCATCACCGGAAAAACACCTCTTTGATTCAACCCAGTGTTTAACAACTCCGGATTTACAATTGAAATTTTGAAAAATAGCAGATTCTACCTCAAAGCAGATCACTTTGAAGCAGCATTTGAAATCTGAACATTCAGACCATTGTAAAATAACGTAAAACCCTCGCTGTATCGGGGCTAATTCCGCACATGCGGATCTGTATTTTATAAGCAGCTTATGCGAACTCGGACAACTCAATCCACCGCTCCGTCTTCTGATCAATCTCCGCCACAATCACCGACAGCTTTGATCCGGCATCCATCAGCTGTTCATTCGTTGCATTGGAATCAGAAAGTACCTGCGTAAGATTCACCTTTTCTTCTTCCAGGCGCTCCAAATCCTTTTCGATCTGATCAAATTCCTGCTTTTCCTTGAAAGAAAGCTTCCGCTTCTCCTTCGGAGTTTCTGTGGCGATTTGTTTCACTTTCACCACTTCGGCAGGTTTCTCCTCACTCTTGTCCTTTTTGTAATCAGCAGCAGTTTGTTTACGGTATTCGGTGTAATTTCCGATAATGTCCTTTATTGCTCCCTGACCTTCAAATACAAACAGGTGATCCACCATTTTGTCCATGAAATAACGGTCGTGTGAAACCACAATCAAACAACCTTCGAATGTGCGCAAGTAATCTTCCAGGACACTCATTACAAAGATATCCAGGTCGTTGGTAGGCTCATCGAGAATCAGGAAATTCGGGTTTGCCATCAAAACTGTCATGAGTTTCAGACGTCTTTTTTCACCACCGCTCAATTTGTGAACGAAATTGTAGTGCATGTGGCGCGGAAACAGAAACTTCTCCAAAAACTGGGCAGCGGAAAGCTGGCGGCCTTTTTCCAAAGGAATGAACTCGGCGATATCGCGAATCACGTCAATCACTTTCTTGTCCTCATCTACTTTGATCAGCTCCTGGCTGTAATAACCGAAAACGACCGTTTCACCGGTAACCACTTTTCCTTTGTCGACCTCTTCGCGGCCCTGGATCATATTCAGGAACGTCGATTTTCCGGTTCCATTATTTCCAACGATTCCCAAACGCTCTTTACGCTGGAAATTGTAGGAAAAATTCTCCAGGATCACTTTACTTCCATATGATTTCCCGATTTTATGCAGTTCCAGGATTTTGGACCCCAAACGCTCCATTTTCACCGGGATATCGATTTCGTCTTCGTCAATGCGCTGACCTGCCACTTTTTTGACATCCTGGAAATTCTCGATACGGGCTTTCTGCTTCGTGCCACGTGCCTTTGGCTGACGGCGAATCCATTCCAATTCCTTTTTGAAGGTATTTCGCGCCTTGTCAATCGTTGATTGCAGTTGCTCCTGGCGTTCCGCTTTTTTCTCCAGGTAATACGAGAAATTTCCCTTGTATTTATAGATTGTGCGGTCTTCCAGTTCGAAGATTGTATCACAAACTACTTCCAGGAAGTAGCGGTCGTGCGTCACCATCAAAATAGTCGATTTTGATTTCGAAAGGTATTCTTCCAGCCATTCGATCATGTCCAGATCCAAATGGTTGGTAGGCTCATCGAGAATCAGGAAGTCTGCTTCGGCAACCAACACCTGGGCCAGTGCCACCCGTTTTTTCTGTCCTCCGGAAAGACTTCCGACCAGCAAACTCGTATCGTCCAGTTTCAGAACCGACAAAATCTGGTTTACCTTCACTTCCATATCCCAGGCATTCAGCTCTGTCAGTTCTTCATAACAGGCGTGAATCGCCTCCTCGTTCCCTTCACGCAGCGCCTGGTTGTATTTCTTCACAATCTGCAATTCCGGCAGGTCATGCGAGAAAACCGCTTCCAAAATCGTATGTGAGTCATCCAATGTTTCACTTTGCTGCATGAACGCTACGCGGATGTCATTCCGGTAAACTACACGCCCAGAGTCAATCTGCTCCAGGTTCATCAAACTACGGAGCAAGGTCGTTTTCCCGTTTCCGTTTTTAGCGACGATCGCCACTTTATCTCCCTGATCGATTCCAAAGGTAACATCTGAAAAGATTACACGATCCCCAAAGGATTTTGTCAGGTTTTCAACGGAAAGAAAATTCATGCTGTGAAGTATTTTTGAAGGTGCAAAGGTACGAAGTTAATTACGAATTATGAATGACTAATGACGAATGAATACACCCGTAATTCTTTTCAATTCTCAATTCTACATTCTCAATTAGGAGTTATCTCAATCTGTTCAACGAATCAACCAGCTTCCGGTCTTTTCGAACTGCGCGGATTCCCAGGAATACGAAGATAAATGCCGCTGCGTGTACATAAAATGCAAATCCGAATGACAAACCTTCAGATGGTTTCACGTTTTTGGCAACTTCAATCATTTTGACATTTGCTCCCAAAACCATCCACGCGGAACTCAGGATATTCAGTAAAAACAGAATCCAACCCAGGAAAATCTGGCGGTGACGCATTTTAAACGAAAAGATGATCATCAGCGCAAAAATGATCTGAATTGCGGAAAGCATCCAGAAATCCATTTTTGTTAACGCTTCTGTTCCCTTGAAAAAGTGATACGCTGTGGAATGGTACGCATCTACCTGCACAAAAGAGAACACATCGGTTCCGAATAATGTTACCGACACCAAAAGAGCCGCTACCGCAAAATATACTGTTTGAATTCGTTGAATCATGTTTCTATCATTTTCCTCCAAAGTTACCATTTTAGCAAGTATCTGCTTCCCGGAAGCCGCATTTTAATCCATGAGAAGGGAACTTTCCTTTTTTTTCATCCTGATTTATGGAAAAATGATTTAGCTTGCATCTTAACCTAAAACGAATGTAAACCAAACGAAACAACTCATGAAACACGTTGGAATTCAGGAGGCTTGTTCCGAGGACTGGAGCAAGATGACCCCCACCGAAAAAGGCGCATTCTGCCAGCAGTGTGCCAAACAGGTGCTTGATTTTAGCAATCGATCTACAGATGAAATCAAACGCACGTTACTGGAAACAAAAGGCCAATCAGTCTGCATCCGGATGACTCTTTCGCAGGAACAGGCACTGAATGCGGAATTCGAAGCCTGGGCCGCCCGGAATAAAAACCAGTTTCAACACCTTTTCTTTGCGGCACTGCTGATCGTATTCGGATTGAGTCTCTTCAGCTGTGAAGATGAACGAGACCGCAAACAAATCAGTGATACACAAGTGGCACTTGCACGCGTCATCGAAGACAAACAGCCGGAAGAAGCACCGAAAGAAGAAACGACATTTATCCCACCCCACCCGGTTGAAGTAGAAGTCGTAAATGCCGACCCGATCTATGAAATAGTTCAATACGTGGAACAAGCTCCGCAGGAACTGGCAGAAGTGGAAGTATTACCTTATGAAGGTCGCACTTATATTATGGGCGGAGGCTACGGAAGTGTCACTTACATCAATTACCTGGAAAATACGGTTCCGCAGGCTGAAGTCGAGCTGGATGAAAACGGTGTTCCTTATCCTACGGAATACAAAGCATCTGTGTTCCCGAATCCGGCAGTGGAGCAAACCACCCTGGAAGTCCTTTCCCCGAAGAAAGGATTGACTGAAATCGATCTGTACGATCTAAGCGGAAAACACATCCAGCATCTTTATTCGGGAGAAATGCCCCGGGGAACTTTCCGGAACCCGATTGATCTGAATGGTCTCGCAACGGGAATTTACCTCGTGGTCATTCGATCCGCGGATTTCAGAGAAACGGTGCGTATCCTGAAAAACTAACAGCATTTGAGTCAATAAAACGGAAACGGCCAGACTCCTTGACAGTCTGACCGCTTCTTGTGGGTGTATTCGGGTCACTAGTGTGCAGCAATACAATCTATCGGCGCCTGAAACATACGCATTGGTTTTCGTTATTTAAAAAGCTGTTCCGATCACCCACCAGGGAAAGTTGGCGCTATCATCGCCGTCGGTGTCTCTCCCGTTAAACATCGCTTCTATACGATGTGGCATCCATGGATTTAATCTTTTCCGGAATTAGTGCGTACTGTAGAAAACATTGGTTGTATACCAGCCGGCAGTAGTTCCCATGTTGATTCCATTCCAGTCGCCCGTCGCAGGAACAGATGCGCTTCCGTCTCCATTCGTATCTCCTCCATGCGCATCATCCCTGAGAGAGGTAAATACAGCCGTCGGGCTGAAGTTAAAGTTGCTTGTATTCCATCCGGAAATTCCTCCTGAGGAACTGAATTTTACAATCACACCAGGGCCTACAACGAGTAATTCGCTGCCGGTTGAACTCAGGCTGTTGTTTCCACCAACGTTCAACACATACGGAACCTCTGTTTCATTGTAAATAACAGTCGTGTTTTTCATTCCCGAACCATACACCGCAATCCCGTTATATTTATTCGTTTGACTTGCGTCGTCCGGATTGTGGTAACTGTTGCTTGCATCCAACCCGAAGTAACCCATGACAAGAATCGGAATGGAGTTATCATAGAAAATATTGTTGGTAACGATGCTCACGGAAGGATCTTTCATTTCAGCTCCGTCAAAAGCAGCAGTGCTATAACTTGTACCGCCATACGTATGTGCAAATGTACAATGGTCAAATGTGAAATCATGGATGTTCCCGGTACCGGAATCCGCTACCACCACGCGGCCTCCGCCTTCTCCTCCACCATACAGAAACTTACAATATCTGAAAACGGAACCGTGTTGATCACCACGCATTTTAACATAGCCCCAATCCCCTTTCGACGGTGTGGAAGCAGTTCCGTCTCCGTTACTGTCTCCACAGTAATTATCGTCTTTGAATGAGGTGAAAATGATCGGATTATTAGCCGTAGCATCTGCCGTGACTTTGGCATAAACCTGCAATCCGGCTACACTTTTAAACTTCACAATTACTCCCGGCTCGATTACCAGCGGCGCATCGATATCGATCCATGTGGTGATCACGTATACGTTCCCGGCAGTCCAGGTAGTTGGGCTGCTGATGGTACTGCTCACTTCCACTACGTTACAATTTGTGGGCGTCGGGTTAACCGGCGTTACCTGTTGCGGTGCCGGATTGTTCTTTTTACAGGATGTCAAAGCCACCAAAGCGGTGACCGACAAATAAGCAAAGGACTTTAAACAGTTTCCCGCTACACGATCATTTCTCTTCATAATTTGTTTATTTACTTATTTCCAACAAATTTATTGAGAGAAGAAAAGCGTGTCAATCAACCATTCGGTTCATTTCTATAATTACGAATGCCTAATGCCTAATGCCTAATGCCTAATGCCTAATGCCTAATGCCTAATGCCTAATGCAAAAATAAATTGTCCGCCATTCGGAATTCGGAATTAATCATCCGTAGTTATTTCCCGTAAAGCTTATTCACCGCTTCCGTTTTGTTTTGTACCTGGAGTTTTTCATAGATGTGGTTCAGATGTCGTTTTACCGTACTTAGCGTAATGTCCAGCCGGTCGGCAATTTCCTTGTATAAATAGCCTTTACTCAGGAGTTCCAGTACTTCGCGTTCCCGGTTCGAGAGCAGTTGAATCACCGGGTTTTCCTTCGTCATGTTAAACGACTGCAATACTTTCCGTGCAATTTTGGGCGACATCGGGCTGCCCCCTTCGTATAATTCCACTACGGCTTCAATGATTTTATCCGGTGAGGTGTTTTTTAGAATGTAGCCGGTTGCTCCCGACTTCAGCGCTTCAAAAACCTGGTCGTTGTCTTCATAGATTGTAAACATCATGAACTGAATTTTCGGATCTTTGTTTTTCAGTTCGAAAACACATTCAATTCCGTTTTTCCCGGGAAGATTAATATCTGTAATCACGACATCGGGTTTCAGCTCCGGAATCTTCTCAATAGCCGATTCCGCCGTGTCGAAAGATTCAATCCACTGCAGCCGCTCATCGCTTTCAATCACAGACCTCAATCCGTTTTGGATATCAGCAATGTCTTCTATGATACAGATTCCAATCATGGTATTTACAAATTAAACTGTTTGTGTGTTTTAAAACAATGAACCTAACGGTTGATTTTAGCTGAGCGGAAATTCAAAATCGAGTCTTACTCCTGGTTCTGCACAACCGATTTCCATTTTTCCGTGCAATTGATCTGTGCGCTTCTGCATGGTTTTCATTCCGTTGCGGAATTTCTTCGTGTGTTCTTCCCCGTTCATTCCTTTCCCGAAATCACGGATTCGAATACACAAGCGTTCTTCGACTATACTGACGGTTATTTCGACTTTTTCTGTTTCAGCGTGTTTGACAATGTTGTGCAACGCTTCCTTGAAAATCAGAAAGATGTGGCGGCGTGTTTCCCCGGAAATAATCGTTTCGGTTTCCACCTCATCCAGGTCGATATAAACCGAAATGCGGTTTGTTTCGAGGTATTCCACCGCATAATGACGCAGGTAGGCCAGTAAATCACTCAAGGTGTCGTTTTCCATTTTCATGGCCCAGATCAACTCGCTCATGTTTTCAACCAGTTCCAGCGATGCCGAATTGATGCGCTCCAGTTCCTGCTGGTTGTCGGGCTTTTTTAATGCTTCCTTACTCAGGTAGGAAATCCGCGTGAGTCCACTTCCCAGATCGTCGTGCATGTCATAGGCAATGCGGTCGCGTTCGTTTTGAACCGCCCGTTGTTTTTCCAGAACGGCCCGCTGTTTTTCGATCTTGCTCAAAAAATACATCCGTGTCACGAAGAATATCAATCCGGCACTAGCCAGGAATACCAACACGTTGAACCACCAGCTGCGATACCACGGCGTACCGATCACAAAATGCAAGGGTTCTTTGAGATACACCCAGTTTTTCGTTCCCTGAATGCGCGCCCGGAGCTGGAAAACATAGGTTCCCGATCCCAAAGAAGGGAAATTGACACTGGAATTGGTTCCGAGCGAAACCCAGGTTGCCGAAGCACCTTCCAGCCAGTAACTGTATTCAATCCGGCTTCTTCCCAGTGAGTTAATGGATGAAAAATTCAATTGTACGGTGTTTTGGTTCGGCAATAAGGAATAAATTTTTCCTCTTCCAAGTGTTTGTTTGCGGTTTGAAACCAGGAATTCGTCGATGAAGATTTCGAGGTGTTGTTTTTCAACTTTCAGCAATTTATCCGGAAAGAAACGCAGCAGGTAATTGTCACAGGCAATCCAGATCATCCCGGTTTGGCGGTCGAAATAGGAGCTTTGATCAAAATGTTCCGAAGGAAAGCCGTTTTCCACACCGAACGACTGCACTTTTTTCAAATCGGCACTGATACAGGCCAATCCTTTCCGCGTTCCCACCCACAAGCGGTTCCGGTCGTCAAAAACCAGGTTGCTGATAAAACTGGACGGAATGCCTTCCCGTTTCCCGAAAAAGAGCATGTTCTTCGTCTCAGGTTCATAGCGGATCAATCCCCCACCTTCGAACCCTACCCATACATTTCCCTTTGGATCCGTCACCATGCACAAAGCCACACTTTGATGCGCTGTTTTCAGCAGATGCTCAAAATTTACTTCTTCGAACCGGTCTTCTTCCCGGATCCAATGCGTGAGTACCTGCGTTTTATTACTTGCAAACCACAGATCGCCGTTCGGGGTTTCCGAATAATGTGTGAAATAAGATCCGGAAAACGATTGCTTGTCGCGGCAAAAGTGGGCTGCTTTCTTCGTATTCGGGTCGAAACGCACCAAACCGCCTCCCATATTTCCACTGAACCACCAATCGCCGGAACTGTGTCGGAATCCGATCACAACCAATTCCGATTTTTTAAAATACTCTTTCAGGAAATTCAGCTCCGTTACGCGATTTGTTTTCAGATCGACCTGCCGGAGGACAACGCCTTCTCCACCGTGAATCAACTTCGACCCGTCTTTAAAAATGAACCACGATTTCTTCAGGCGATCGGGTTGAACCAGCTCGACTTGCCGATTTTCCTCGTTGATTTTAAACACCCCGGAAAAGTATTTTGCGACCAGTAATTCGTGCGGAGAAATGCGGCAGATATTCATGACAGGTTCATCCGCGCTGATCGGTAAGGCCCAGGATTCCATCAAAGTCGCGTTTTTATTGAGCAAACTCATTCCTTTGGTACTCGTGATCCACAGATTGTGGTAGCGATCCATGAATAAATTGCTGATCTGGTCGCTTCCCAATGAAAACGGAATCAGCGGATCGTGCTGATACCGGATTCCCTTTCGTGTCAGCAGGTTCAGATGTGCAATGCCGTGATCTCCGCCAACCCACACCATCTCCGGGTTGCTTTTATCGACGATCATGACCCACGGAAGACCGGGAAGTTCGTTATCTGCTCCTTCCTGCCGCCAGGAATACAGGACTTTACCGGAATAATCGAGCTGGAATAAACCGCTGAAATAATTCATGAAGTAAATCCGCTGACGCTTCTGGTCTGCATACAGCAATCCATATCCGGTATTGGAGACTCCTTCAAGTGGTAATCCGGATTTGAACGGAAGGAAGCGTTTTGAATCCAGATCGAATACAAAAAACTCTTTGGGTGAGCCGATCAAACACGTGGATTTACTCAGCAACTTCATCTGCAAGCCAAAAGGCGTCTGCTTCTTCAAGGGCGGCACAATGATTTGAAGCAGTTTCATCCGGTTGTTCACAATGAAAACGGTATCAAAGCTCGGAACGGCAATCCGGTTTTGATCGATCCGGATAAAATCCAGTGCACAGCGGTTTTTAAAACAGGAAATCGGTTTAAACTCCTGTGAAATACAATCCAGGATGTATGCCTGCGAGTTTCCAAGTGTCACAATCAGCTGATCGGGAGCAATTTCGAAATATACCCGCGAATTATCAAGCAGTTGCTTTTCGCCCAGCATGTCACTTGGAAAATACGTTTTGAAGTTCGTTCCGTCGAAGCGGTTGATTCCCCCCTGCGTTGAAATCCAGTAGAACCCGCGGCTATCCTGCGCAACAGCAGAGCAATACGCTTCGCTTAAACCATCCTTTCCGGTGTAGTTTACAAACTGTCCTGTATTCGTCTGGGCACTGACAACAGCACTCACCAACAGGAACAAAAGCAGAATCTTATTTTTAAACAGCAAACCGCAGCCTTGATTGAGTTTGGATCAAAACTACGGTTTTACGTGTTTATATTCAATGGTTTCGAAAAAAGAGTCAAGACAGAAGATGGATAGAGACATGAGCCAGGAAACGGGAATCAAGAGACAAGCCCCTACAAACGAGAAGTCGGACGAATGATCAATTAGCCTGGCGTCTTGTCTCCATAAATCCTGACTCTAATTAATCGTTCCGTCTCATCACATCCCGGTCCACCTCGTCTCTCAGGATTAATCTCAAAGAAGTATCTCCGGTAATATAACGCCACGCCCAGTTAAAGAAAACGGCAATTTTATTCCGAACGCTCAAAATCAGCATTAAGTGCAGCGCCATCCAAACCATCCAGGCAAAATATCCCTGGAATTTGAAATTAGGCAATTCTACTACTGCTTTGTGTTTTCCTACCGTAGCCATGGTTCCCTTATCCTTATACTCAAACTTTTGCTGGGATTTTCCGGACCATTTTGCTCTGAAGTTATGTGCCAGCGTACGCCCCTGGTTGATCGCCACGTTTGCCAACTGTGGATGCCCTTGTGGATATTTCTCCGTTTCCATGTAGGAAATATCTCCAATAGCATAAATGTTGTTGTAGCCTTTCACCAACGAATGTCTGTCGACCGTATAACGTGCTCTGACCATTTCAGCCTGTTCGAGTCCCGGGATGACATTTCCCTGTACTCCAGCCGCCCAGATGACGGTTTGTGTCGGAATCACTTCGCCGCTTTTGAGTTCCAGTTTATGACCGTCATACCCGGAAACGACCGTTGAAGTGCGGACTTCTACGCCCATTTTTTCCAGGTATCTGCGCGACCACATGCGGGATTTTTCGCTCATGGCATTGAGTGTATTCGGACTTCCTTCCAGCAAAATGATCTTCAGCTGGGAAAAATCGTAGTGCGGGTAATCTTTCGGAAGGACTTTTGTTTTCATTTCCACAAACGCGCCGGAAAGTTCCACTCCGGTAGGCCCGGCACCAACAATGACCAGGTTCATCAGTTCTTCCTGCTCCTGTTTATTATCAACGAACATGATTTTTTCAAACTTTGTCAGGATTGTGTTGCGGATATGAATCGTCTGCTGGGTCGATTTCATGGCCATGGTGTGTTTTTCCAGATCCGGATTTCCAAAGAAATTGGTGCGACACCCGGTTGCAATCACCAGTTCGTCGTAGGAGATTTCTCCCATGGAGGTTTCGATGACATTATCTGCCGTACGAATGCGTTCTACGGTTGCATACCGGAATTCTACGTTTTGCCTGCGCCTGAAAATTGCACGGAAAGGAAATGAAATACTCGAAGGCTCCAGGCGCGCACTTGCCACCTGATAAAAAAGCGGTTGAAACATGTGGTGGTTCTGTTTGTCCACCAGGATAATTTCACAATCAGCCTTCGCTAATTTACGGGCGAGATTCAATCCCGCAAAGCCACCACCTATGATGACGATCTTCTTACGTTTCATGCCCATGAATGTAATCATTTTCCATGGTAAGCATTCACTAAAATAACAGAAATTAGCTATTTATTTTAAATTTTAAACCGCTTGAAACGACGTACTTATTTGATCTGAAATAACTGAAGCTTTGCATTGCGAAACTGCATGGCTTTTTCTCCCATCAACAGACTGCATTTCACAGAGTCTGCATCCTTCCAGCGGAAATCCGGAGTGACATCCACTACGATGTGTTCCCACTTATTCTCCTGATCGAAACGCGGGCCTACGAGCATGTCTTTTCTGCCGATCCAGTTACCCCCTTTGTAATATTCGGTCATCAGGGATGGATTTTCTTCCGGCGAATACAAATAACCATCCAGGGTCACACGCAATCCGATAAACGAATCAGGGTTCTTCACCTTCACGATTTTTCCCGAATACACAACACTTCTGAATGGCTTCTGTCCATCATATCCGGCCAGTTCTCCCGGTTTCAGCAAGTGATCATCGATTGAAAAACCAAGAGGAGCACCGATTTTCTGACTGTTGTCCGGAAGTGTATCCATATCGGAATAGTACATGAATGAAAAACGGGGTTCTTCCCGCATGAATACTTTTTTCCACATCGGGTAATTCATGTAATCGTAGTGCAAGATGTGTTTCTTCTGCTGAAATTCATAAGTCTGGTAAATCCAGGCTGTGCAAAAGACTGCTGACAAAAGGACGATTCTCCCGATCACTTTTGCATACTGAACCAGGTAAGCCAAAGGAAGAATCCACAGGCCATAAAAATCGACCATCGGGCGGAACCCCAACGATCCACCATACCACCAGCACCACCAGGAAGCAAGTACATAGGTTGAAAGCAGCATAAAAAGGAGAATTCCTGCAAACATCCGCTTCTTTTTGAAAAATAGCACGATCAGTCCGGGAATGATCAATAACAAAACGGGGGCGTAAACAAATACCCCTTTGCGGAAACCAAACAACACTTCCCACATGTAGGGATTTTTCCAAAGGGTAAATCCTTCATCGGCAGAATAACTGTTCATGCGGATTTCTCCCATTTGCAGGTAAAAGAAATACACCTGGATGAATACCGGGATTCCGGATAGAATGACTCCGAGCAGCAAGGCTTTCCATTGTTCCCGGAACATTTTCCGGATGCGCGATACCAACTCCTTATTCGTATCGAATAAGAATGGAACAAAAGCCATGATCAGGATATTGGTTGGCCGGATCACAAAAGCCAGACCGAGGAAGAACAGGAAAAACACCAAACTCCGCGCTTTGTTTTCCTGAATCCACTTGATTCCAGTGAGCAAACACAAATTCACGATCGCAAAACAAAACACGTGTGAATATGGAATATCTATGTAAACATAATAACTCAGGTTGGTTCCCAAAGCCAGGGCAAGCACTGCTACGTAACAAGCCAGGTAATCTATTTTCAAGCGGCGGAGAAACAGGAACAAGGCGATGAGTCCGGTCATGGCATAGAAAATCATGCCTGCGTGGAGCCAAAGCAAATAAGGCCAGGTGTAGCCGTCGGTGTCTTCTCCAACAATTTTAGCGTGCATGTGCCCAATCAGGAAAAAAGGTGTGAGACACTGGGCTGTTCCTGTAAAATATTTGTTGTATTTCTTCCCGGTTTCGGTTTTGGATAAATTGTCTTCAAAACCGGCATCGGGGTATTTTTGGGCAATACTGTCTGAGTATGAAAAATTGGAGCCTTCGTAGATAAACCATTCAGGCATGTAGGTATAATATCCTGCCGCGTCGGAACGGATCGGTGTTATTTGCTTATCACCAGGATTTGTCCACCGGTAAAGCCGGTCGGTTTTAGTTGCGAACAAGTAGGTTAACGATGCAAACAGCAGGAAAATCATCCATTTTTTTGCCAGGAAGCGCTCCATGTGCTGTTTCATTGCTGATAGGCGTTTTGAATCAGGTAATAGTCGAGGATCACCAACGCTGCCATGGCTTCTACAATCGGAACGGCTCGCGGCACGACACATGGATCGTGGCGACCTTTTGCTTTCAATGAAACAGGCTCAAACGATTCATTGATTGTTTCCTGTTCCTGTATAAGTGTTGCAACCGGTTTAAAGGCTACCCGGAAATCAATCGGCATCCCGTTGGAAATTCCTCCCTGGATTCCGCCTGAATAGTTGGTTTTTGTTTTTCCGTCTGGTGTAAACAAGTCGTTGTGTTCGGATCCGCGCATCGAAATGGCATCGAATCCGGAACCGATTTCAAATCCTTTTACGGCATTGATCGAAAGCATGGCTTTCCCCAATTCAGCATGCAGCTTGTCAAAAACCGGTTCGCCCAAACCAGCAGGCACACCAGAAATCGCGCACCGGACAGCTCCGCCGATCGTATCTCCTTCTTTTCGCACTTCCCGGATCAGTGTCTCCATTTGTGAAGCCAGCTCTTCCGAAGGAACGCGCACACTATTCGACTCGCTGATTGTTTTCAATTCAGTTGTCCACTCACCTTCCCATTTCAGCGAACCTACCTGGTCTACAAATGCATCAATCCGGATGCCTTTTGTTTCCAGAATTTGCCGGGCAATGGATCCTGCCACCACTCTCGAAACGGTTTCTCTTGCGGAGGAACGTCCTCCTCCCCTGTAATCGCGGATTCCATATTTCTGCTGATAGGTGAAATCGGCATGTGACGGACGAAATGCATGCTGCATCTCGTCGTAATCTTTCGATTTCTGATCTTCGTTTTCGACCAAAAAACCGATCGGTGTTCCCAATGTTTTCCCATCAAAAATTCCGGATAACAACTGCACCCGGTCAGATTCTTTCCGCTGGGTTACAATGGCTGATTGTCCGGGTCTTCTACGATCCAGATCTTTCTGAATTTCTTCAACATTGATCGAAAAACCTGCCGGAATTCCTTCCAGGATTCCTCCAACCGCCTTTCCATGAGATTCTCCGAAAGTCGTTAACCGAACCAAAACACCAAAAACAGAACCTGCCATATTGTTTGTAAGAATGAACTTACCAAAAATACTCAAATCGCCGACACACACTCCCAATTTATCACTTTCATTTTGAAAACAATTCATTCATTTTGAATTTAGTTTTCATTTTGAAGAGATCGCGTGTTTCATCCTGAGAAACGATCTAAAACCCTGTTTTTAAAGAATCTAATACGATTTTACATTCCGCTTGTATCATTTTGGCAAAGCAATTGAGTAGCGATTCGTACAAACACAAATTTTAAGAATCATGAAAACTTCAAGCTTTTACCGGGTATTCCTCCTGCTATTTTGTTTTTCAACCGGTCTTGCAGGATTTGTGAGTGCAAAACAAGACCAAAGGCCTTATCATCTGCAACGACAAGCTGTCAAGAAAAACAGATATTATTATTATCCCAGACAAAACGTCTATTTCGATCCGGCGCACCAGGTTTATTTCGTTTGGGAAAGAACCTATTGGAGACCTGTAACGCAGCTTCCTCCACGATACGTTTCAGTTGCGTATTCCAGTTCACCGCGTTTTGAAATGTGGATTGCATCAACACATCCGTATTATTACAACCCGGAGCACCGGAAAACATATTATGAGTACCGCGTTTTCAAACCGGTCCCTCCCCCTGTTCAGAGAGTCCGTGTAGAAAGCAGACCAAAACCGCGTGTCAATTTCAGCCTGGAGATTCATCCGGTGGTCGTTGAACCGCAGCCGGTTTACGTGGAAGAACGCGTGATCATGCATCATCCTCATCCACCGGTTTATCATCACCCTCCGGGGCATGGACGTGGACACGGGCACGGTCATGGACATGGGCACGGTCGTCATCATTAAAATACGAATAGACATCCATCTATTTGCCCAGCTGTATCAAGGGATGCAGCAAATTTCCAAACCTTATCAGTCACTATAAAAAAAGCGATCCGTCAATGACAGATCGCTTTTTCTATTTCGTGCTTGTAATTACTTACAGATTGTTTCTTCTGTTGCCTTCAGGATTTCTCTGACTTCTTCCAGCGTCGGAGCTTCCGCATAGGTTCTCAGAACGGGCTCCGTTCCGGATGCGCGGATCATTACCCAGCGGTTATCGTCGATGAAGAATTTCCATCCGTCAATCGTTCCGACATCACGTACGGTATATTTTCCGAAGCTTTTGTATTCTCCGGCTGTACATTTCGCTACGATTGCCTGTTTCAGGTCTTCCGTAATATGCAGGTCATTGCGCTCAAATTTAAACGCCCCCACGATTTCGTATACTTCATCGATCAGCTGATCCAGTGTTTTACCGGATTTCGCCATGTATTCCCAAATGATCAATCCCATCCAGATTCCATCGCGCTCCGGAATGTGTCCTTTCACAGCAATTCCTCCGGATTCTTCTCCTCCGATCAATACATCTTCTTCCACCATGATTCCGGCAATGTACTTAAATCCGATTTTCACCACCTGGTATTCCAGTCCGTAGTGCTCCGCAAGGGTTTTCACACGTGGTGTGGTACTGAATGCCGTTACCACTTTACCAGACATTCCTTTGTTTGAAAACAGGTAATGCAGCAACAATAAAATGATGTGGTGCGAATCGATGAACTCTCCCTTTCCGTTGTATAACCCAATACGGTCTGCGTCACCATCCGTTGCCAGGGCACAATCAATGTTTCCTTTTTCGATGATGAAGCGCTCCAGTTCCTGCAGGTTTTTCTGAATCGGCTCAGGAGCTTGTCCGTGGAATGACGGGTTGTGCTCGCAATGCAATAACTGAACATCCGGCAAAATACGGCGGATTACATTCTGACCTGCACCGTACATCGCATCATACACCAGGTTCAACCCGGATTTACGGATCGCTTCCAGGTCGAAATTTTTCTCAATATGTTGTACGTAACGCGTTTCGAAATCCACGATTTCCAGTTTCCCGGATTGTTCGAACGTGCTCAAATCAACTGTTGTATAATCAAACGGAACGGAATCCGGGATAATGTCTTCGATTTCCTGAACCAAATCCGGAGTCAAAGGTCCGCCGTAATGTGCTTTCAGCTTGAATCCGTTGTAAGAAGGCGGGTTGTGACTCGCTGTCAGGATGATTCCCAATCCGCAGCTCAGCTGGTTTGCAGCCAGTGAAATCATCGGAGTGGATACGAATCCTTTCGACATCTTCACTTCAATTCCTTCGTGCAAGAGCACTTTCGCAACCGTTTCGGCAAATAGTTCTCCCGCAAATCTGCAGTCGTGACCTAACGCAATTTTAGAGTTCCAGTCCGACTTTTTCAACCACTGAGCAGTTGCATATGCTACTCTGGCTACATTTTCTACTGTAAACTCCTCTGCGATGATTGCTCTCCAACCATCTGTTCCAAATTTTATTTTTGTTGCCAAATCGATTCCATTTTTTAAGTGTCCAAATATAGTTAATGCGCATTACAGAAAACGGTATTCTGATGTTAGAATTCGATTAAATGAATACTAAATCGATTATTCCTTTGTCCAGATTCGCGTGTTCAGGTTCAAATCTTCGATCACACCAGTCATCAGGCGAAGCATCGAAATAATGATCTTGTAGTCTTCTTCCTTCAATAAACTTCCGAAAACAGAAGGCTCGAATAAATCCATGTTGTTGAAAACGGCCAGGTAAACCTGATTATTGCGGAAAGAAAGTGAAATCTGGAAATTGATTTTCTTACTCATTTCCACCAGGCGCTCCATCATGGAAAGGCTCAGAATATAGCGGCATTCCTGCTCATCCGTACTGTAAACGGCAAAACGCTTTTCAAATTCCGGGTTTTCCAGCTGTACCAATTTTCCTGCCCGACTCGGGTTCCATTTCTGAAAATTGCGGCCGAATTTTCCGAAAAACCGCTCCATCGAATCTGCGTCGATGATTGTTTCACCTTCAAAATTCTTGTGGAAATCACTCACGAAAAACATGCCTTTGAAGATCGTGTGCCACGACTCCTGGCGATTTCCATTCTTGTCAGTCGACACGGTTTTGTATTCCGTATGAATCTCCCCGAAGGAAAAGCTCGTCGAATCAAATGTACCTGAAATGGTGTCTTCTGCCTTGTGGCGATCATAACGCTGGTTGAAAATCCTGCTTTCCGTATACTCGTTAATCAGGCTTCGGGTCGGATCGTAATCCAATCGTTCATCAACATATTTCACCACCGTTGGAATGACTTTCCCTTTAAACTGCGCTTTGAAGTTTTTGTAGAATTTATTGTACGAGATGATCAGGAAAGAACTTGCAGCGAAAAAGATAATTCCTCCCACGAGGAGTCTCGAAAAACCGGTCGATCCGCTTACTGTAAACAAAACAATTACCCCGATCAAAACACCTGTACAGATTAAAACCTGTTTCAGGAATTTTTTCACGAAGGCTTTTCGCTCGGCTTCCAAAACGCCCAGGTTACTGGCGATCATGGCAGCCTGCAATTGTGCAAAACTCTGTTCCATCCGCTTAGTCGTTAAATTTCAGGTATTCTTTCTTCTCCATGTTATTACGCTTCGCGATGACCGAAGACGGAAACTGCATCACGGCATTGTTGAAGATCTCGATAGACATGTTGTACGTTCTTCTCGCTGCTGACAATTGCTCTTCCATTTCGTTCATACTACGCTGCAACATCATAAACTGGTCGCTGGCTTTCAAATCCGGGTACGCCTCAGCCTTGATCAAAAACTGGTTGAACTGGTCTTTCAAATCATGATTTCCCTGTGCCAGTGCTTCCGCATCTCTCGAACCGGAACGTAAAGCAGTGAGCTTTTGCAGCAATTCACTTTCGTGTTCCATGTAGCCTTTCACACAAGCCGTGAGCTGGGGAATCAGGTCAAAGCGTTTCTTCAACATCACATCCAAAGAGGCAAAGGTATTTTCAACCTGGTTTTCTTTGGCAATCAATCCGTTTTTGATGACAACAACGGCAATTAGAAAAACCAGGATTAAAGCCAACGGAATAATTATTAATAGCATATCAGGTATTTTTTGCCGAAGATAAGCAGAGTCCAAAAAATTCGCTGAAAATTTCAGGGTGATTTTTAATTTGGGAGTATTTCGGGACGTTGTGGGTGGTTTTGAAAGATACCAATTCCCAGTAAAATCAGAAGTGAAAAACCAATAAAAACACTCTCCATTACTTTCATCCGAATCTTATCATTATCTTCCCGTTTCAGGAACAATCCGTTACAAAACACAAAACAAGATGGTCAAACAAACAGAAGGATTTACCGCTAAAATACCCGGTGCAGGAACGGAACAAGCTATTTATTACACCTTGTTTCAACCCGATGGAAAACCGGCAAAAGCAACAATCCTCATCCTGCACGGAATGCAGGAACACAGTGGACGTTATGCCGAATTTGCTCGTTTTTTGGCAGAAAATGGGTATGCAGTTCTGACCTATGACCATGCAGGACACGGAAAAACGGCGGCTTCCAAAGCGCATCACGGCTATTTTCATCCGGACAGGGCAGCCAAGCGCGTAGTGGATGATGCTGAAAAAATGGCTGATTTATTAGAGAAAGACTTTCCGGAGATTCCGCATTTTGTACTGGGGCATTCGATGGGTTCGTTTATCACCCGCTGTCTGCTTCAGCAAGCACATCACCGGTTCAACGGAGCTGTTATTACCGGAACGGGCGGAAAACAAGCCATCGCTCCGATCGCAAAGTTTGTCTTTTCCATCATGAATAAACTGGCGTCGCAAAAAAGAAGTATCGGACTGAACCGTTTTTTCAACAACCTGAACAACAAACGCTTCAAAGGCGATCCGGATGCATCCGAAACGAGCTGGCTGAGTGTCAATCAAGAAAACCGAACGGCTTTTGTGAAAGACGCATTGTGCGGGATTCCGTTTACCAATAACGGGTTTCACACCCTACTCACTTTAAACATTCAATCAACGAAAACAAACTGGGCAAACAACATCCGGAAAGACCTTCCTTTCCTATTCGTGAGCGGCGCCGAAGATCCGATCGGGGATTTCGGAAAAGGAGTCACACAAACCGTTAATCACATGAAACAGGATGGTTTTTCAGATGTCAACCTGATCCTCTATCCCGGAATGCGGCACGAAATCCTGAATGAAAACGTGAAACAGGAGGTCTTCGTTGAGATTCAAAACTGGCTGGATCAACACCATTCCGGGAACTAAAAATCCCCGCTCAGCAGCTTACCGAACGGGGACTTAAAATCATTTATGGAAATTTAGAACGTGACCGTTGTGACCGTATTGGTTGCAGTAAACGTTGATTTCAAAGTTCCGGGAGTGTACGTTCCTCCCGTATACAAGCCATTTGCTTCTGTTCCGGAATCAGAACCGGTCGTATAAATTTTGTACTGCGTTCCGTTTGTAATGTTCGGAGAAGAGAATACCATCGTTTGATAACCTCTTACCGGTTTAAACGTAAACAACTTATTACCTGACGCATCCATCACGTGGAACAGCGTATTTGCTGCAATGGTAGAACTCGTCTTCAGAATAAAGCTTCGTTGCGTTGAAGTCGTATTGAATCCCTGGAGCATTTGTTGTCCCGGGCCGGAAATCACTACAAATCCACCGGAAACAGTTGACGTTCCATTGTAATCCATTCCCAATTCGGGGGATGATTGCGGACCGTGAACGATCACTGTACCTCCTGAAATTTGAATACTTCCGTTACTATCAATCCCGTCACCACCGGTTGTACTTACCACGACATATCCTCCGGTAATTTTCAGTAAACTTCCATCGTTTGATTCGGTTCCTCCTGAAACAGTTCCATGAGTCGCATTAAATCCGTCGTCTGTAGCAACAAGTGAGACATTTCCTCCATTTACCGTAATGAACGGCGCTTCAATCGCTTCTTTTGAATTGGTAATCAACAATTCTCCGGCATTAATCGTCACTGTTCCCCCGGATTTCACTCCATCGTCAGCGGATGTAATGTGCCACGCACCACTGTTCAATGTTACGTTTCCATCAGCCTTCATTGCTTTTGCTTCATCGTATGTTCCTGAAGTTCCACCACCCGGGCCGCCTCCGCCACCGGAAGTAACCGTGATAGATGTTCCCGTAGTTGTGATGTTTAAAACAGGATTACTTGTTCCGTCTCCGACAACCATTGCTCCGTCCACGTCGATTCCTTTTCCTCCTTTTCCGGAATTGGATAAATTGGTTGTTCCTCCCGACACGGTCAAATCTCCGTTGACGCGTACACAAGCGCCATGATATGAATCCGTTACTCCTGTTGAATTCGTATACGTTGCTCCGTTCCCACTGCTGGTAATGGTAATACTTCCGTCAGTGATGGTCACATTTCCATCGCAGGAAATTCCCCTGGAACCCTGTCCCGTGGTTGTTAACGTGATTTCCGTTCCGTTGAAAAACATTGCACTATCGCCAGACAGCAAGGAACTGTAGGACGGTTCTGTTCCGGAGCCGGAAGCTGACAAAACTGCCGCACCGGAAGTATTTGCCGTAATTTGCCCACCATTGAAATACATGCGGCTTCCGCACTTGATTCCTTTCGACTGGTCTCCGGCAACTGAAACGGTCAGATTTCCACCATTCATAACGAAAATCGAGTCACATTTCAGGGCTTTCACATCGGCCGAAGTACTGACAATGTTGATCGATCCGCAATTCAGTTCGATGTTCTCCGATTCGGCATCAATTCCATCTCCGGACGAATGAACCGTCAGGTTTCCGCCGTTCATGTAAAATCCTTCCGAAGCGTGTAAACCGTCTTTCACCGCACTTGCGATGGTGAGCGTTCCTTCGAGCATTTCAAAATCTTCGTCTGAAGCAATCGCATGCTGATCAGCTCCGATTCCGGTTACCGTCCATTGTCCGCCACCGATCAGATCAACCTTTCCTTCTGAAAAAACAGAACCTTTCTGATCTTCCCCTGTCGCAGTCACATAATTCAATCCGTCGGAGGTACTGTTGGTTCCTCCGCTCAGCATATGAATGGTCATCTTCTTCTTCGACTGGTTGTTAATCGCTGCACCGGAAGGATTCGTCAGACTCAGATCATCCAGGATCAGGTTGAAACGGTACTCCGAATAAATCTTGAATTCGCCGTTGGCTGAAGTTCCGGAACAAATAAAGTTAACGTCTTTATCTGCAATAATGGAATTCACGGTGACGTGTGCTCCGCTGACAGTGACTTCCACCCCATTTCCAGCCAACGGATTCGAAACAGTAGCTGTGTTGCCGTTGTAGACGATGTACACGTTGTGATCATTCACCGTGGTGAAGTCCATGTTGATGACATCCGAAACCGGGAAAGAAGTCACCGTTCCGCTATGGTTCAGATACATATTGGTATGACCGGCATCGAAATAGATACTATCATCATCAGCAAGCGTAAACGACTGCGTTCCGCTTCCGGTATGAATATTTAATTGGTTTTGCGCAGCAGCGAAATAGCCCACGAAACCGACAATCAGTGTTAAGACGTACTTTTTCATTGCTTTACAAATTTGATACATTGTTGATCTACTTTCAGGAAATAAACTCCCGGAGTCATTCCGGAAAGTGAGGTCGAAACAGACTGATCCGACACGTCAAACGCACTTACTTTTTCACCAAGCAGTGTTGTAATTTCCACGGTTGCTTTCCCGGATTGGTTTCTGACGATCGTCATTTGATCCGCAACCGGGTTCGGATAAACGTTGATTCCCGATGCCGCAGCAAATTCGTTCAAACCGGCGGTAGCACCGATATTAATGGTCGTCACAAAAAACTGGCTGAAATAGCGATCGCCGCAATCTGCGTCTTTCACGATCATATTCCCGTTTTTGAAAACCATGCTCTCAATGGTCGTCAGGTCTATCACCTGATTCGTACCATTGGAAGAAACAATGTTCATGTTCTGTGCATTCGCGGCAAACGAAAACGTGGTCGAGGCAACGACCAGCAGGATTCGCATGCTTTTGGGTACTGGAGAGTTCATAGCATTAAATTAACATTGGATTAAAACTACATTAACATACCATGAACTCGTTTTGAGTTGCGGTAAAGGAGTAAAATGTTGCGGTAAATAATGCCTTTACGCACCTAAAAACAAAAAACCGTCCTGAAAATCAAGACGGTTCCGATTATTTTAGTGTGTTGTTCTGAAAACCGGTGATCAATCTCCCGGTTTAGATCAATGCTTATTTTTTAAATTCCAGGATGGTTTTCTCGATGATTGCCACACATTCCAGCAACTGCTCTTCAGTCATCACCAACGGCGGAGCAAAACGAATGATATTTCCGTGTGTCGGCTTGGCAAGCAATCCGTTGTTTTTCAATTCCACGCACAAATTCCACGCTGTTTTACTTTGTTCCGTATCGTTTACGATGATCGCATTCAACAATCCCTTTCCGCGTACTTTTACGATCAGGTCTGTTTTCCCGATGATTTCGTTCATTTTTTCGCGGAACAAGTTCCCTAAGCGTTCTGCATTTTCAGCCAGTTTTTCGTCCTGAACCACTTCCAGTGCTGCCATAGCCACTTTCGCCGCCAGCGGGTTTCCACCAAACGTAGAGCCGTGTTGTCCCGGTTTGATCACCATCATGATTTCATCGTTTGCAAATACTGCAGAAACCGGGTAAACCCCTCCTGAAATCGCTTTTCCGAGAATCAAAATATCCGGTTTTACGTTTTCGTGGTCTACTGCCAGTAATTTTCCGGTACGCGCAATTCCTGTCTGAACTTCATCCGCAATGAACAAAATCCCGTTCTTTTCACAAATTGCTTTTGCTCCGCTCAGGTAGCCGTCATTCGGAACATACACTCCTGCTTCTCCCTGGATCGGCTCCACCAAAAACCCGATTACATTCGGTTGTTTGGCTGCTGCTTCCAATGCTTCCAGGTCGTTATACGGAATGCGGATAAATCCGGGAGTAAACGGCCCGAAGTTCGTGTTTGCATCCGGATCACTGGAAAAAGAGATGATCGTGGTTGTTCTTCCATGGAAATTTTGCTCACACACAATGATCTGAGCCTGGTTTTCCGCCACACCTTTCTTTTCGTATCCCCATTTACGGGCCACTTTGATCGCTGTTTCAACCGCTTCAGCTCCGGTGTTCATCGGAAGCACTTTATCGAAACCGAAGTACTCCGCAACGAATTTTTCGTACACTCCCAACGTGTCGTTATAAAACGCGCGGGATGTCAATGTAAGGGTTTGTGCCTGATCCGTCAACGCTTTCACGATTTTCGGGTGGCAGTGTCCCTGGTTCACAGCAGAATATGCCGAAAGAAAATCAAAATACTTTTTCCCTTCCACGTCCCACACATACACTCCTTCTCCTTTTGAAAGCACGACAGGCAGCGGATGGTAATTATGCGCTCCATAACGGTCTTCCAATTGCATCAAATCTTCCGATGACAATTTGTCTAATGTTACCATAATATTACTTTTTAAAGCTTATTATTACTCGTCACGGAGAGCAATCATCCTTTCCTCCTTCGCGGTCGCGGGAGAGAAATCATCCCTGGGAGCAGCAAAGATATAGAAAAAATCAGGTTTTTAAAACCCGGCAATCAATCTAAAATTTGTTTGTTCCGGACAATATAAGCGTTTCTATATCGTTGACTTATCAATCAATTAATCTCCTTCCGAATCATTATTTTTTTAGCTTTGCACAACGATAAAATTCAAAACATTTGAAAAAAGTTCAATTTTCCAAGCCGCAGGGCGAGTTTTTTTCCACGCTGCGCAAGTCTGTTCAAGCCTATTTTGATGAAAACCAATTAGAGACTTCCGGAAACTGGAAATTGTATTTGAAAACCGCCATCATCATCACGACCTATATTGCCATTTATTTAACGATCATGCTTCTTCCGATTCCGGGATATGTCGCATTATTGCTGGCTTCTCTGCTTGGTTTTGTTCAGGCTTTGGTAGGTTTTAACATCATGCACGATGCCTGTCACGAGGCATTTTCCAAAAAGAAAAATGTGAATTACTTTTTCGGTTTGTCGATGAATGCGCTTGGAAGTGATGCTTTCATGTGGCGTCAAAAACACAACCTGGTTCACCATACCTATACCAATGTAGATGGAATCGATGATGACATTGCCAAGACACCGTTTTTGCGCATGTGCGAATCCCAACCGCGCTACAAAGCACACCGTTTTCAGCATATTTATCTGCCATTCTTATATGGTATTTCAACCATTTACTGGGTATTGGTAAAAGATTTCGAAGATTATATCCTGGGTTCACGCTTCAACATTGAAGTAGGAAAAATGAAACCAATAGATCACGTCATGTTCTGGGTAACACGCATCATTTATTTCGGATTGTATCTCGTACTCCCCGCTTTTGTATGGGGAATTGGCTGGACCATTCTTGGATTTGTTTTGATGCACATGATGCTCGGATTAACCATGTCTTTCGTGTTCCAATTGGCTCACGTGGTTGAGAATGTTGAATTCGAACACTGCCACTGTAAAGAGCTGACCGTAGAAAACGAGTGGGCGGTTCACCAGCTGGCAACTACCAGTGATTTCGCTGTCGACAACAAAGTGGTGAGCTGGTTCGTGGGTGGTCTGAACTACCAGGTAGAACACCACTTATTCCCGCGTATTTCTCACGTTCACTATCCTGCGATTCAAAAAATCGTAGCTAAAACCTGTGAAGAATATGGTGTGGATTATTTCTCTTATCCAAGCACCCGCAAGGCTTTGGCTTCTCATTTCAGACACATGAAGCGTTTGGGACAAGCGTGAGATTAATTCAAAAGGGAAAAGTTAAAAGGGAAAATTGATGCTTCGACTCCGCTCAGCATTCATAATTCGGCATTCGTAATTAATCTCCCAATAAGGTTTTCACGTCCCATAAAACGCCGAAATATTGCTTTCTGAACCAGATCTCGAAGGCCGGATCGAGGAATTCATACAACCCGTTTTCGTTTTTCTGAATCATGTCTCTTCCCTCCAGGATGGCGCGGTTTTTCGACACGTTTCGCGGCGTTCCGAGTGTGTAATTCCGCATGACGCTTACGGATGTGAGTTGCTTTTCCTGCTGGATAATGGCTTTCAGCAGATTGACCTGCGTAGTACTCATTCCTTCTATTTCGCGCTGATAAAGCGGCTGGTTGGCAAACACCAACTCACTCAGGGCATTTTGCACCACATCGATCGAAGCTTCTGTCTGACTTTGGTTCCAGACGTAATGCGACAACTGCTGCACGTACCAGGAATGATTCTTCATCAAACGCGGAATGGTCCGGGCAAGGTTTTTAGTAATCTGCTTGCCGCTTTTCCGGAAACTTGCCTGAATGAATTTCACCCAGGATTCTTCTGAGATCTTCGGCAGAATCATCAAATCACCGAAACGGTAAAAAGGCTTGGAAGCATTGTTGAAGATGTCTTCCAGCATGTGCTTTTTGCTTCCATACAGGCAATAGGAAACATGTTTCTGACGCTGCCAAACCGCCCGCATTTTCTTCTCCAGCTGTTCGTAATTGGACATGTTCGACAGGTTCTGAAATTCATCCAGGCAGATGATGATCCGGATTCCTTTCTCAAGGGCAATCCGCTCCGGAAGATTCAAAATTTCGTCGGCAAATTCCTTCACCTTCTCTGCTTCCAGTTTGATGTTGAAATCCAGGTGTGGATTCACCCCCACATGAATGGTAGGAACCAGTTGTCCGAGGAATTTTTTGGCATCGTGCATCCAGTCTTCCCATTTCGTGGAGGTCGATTTGATGATTTCACGGGTGTAGACTTCGAAAAATTCCAGGTCGCTGTTTACCGTGAACAAATCAAGCAGTACTGTTTTTGCACGTTTTTCATGTTTGTTGATTTCCAGTACCACCCGTTCTACCAACGAGGATTTCCCCCAGCGGCGCGGCGAGATGATGATGGTATTGATTCCTCCCAGTAAATTTTGTTTGAGTTTGAGGGCTTCATTTTCCCGGTTGGTATACGCATTATCGCTTACCGTATTTCCGAAGATGAAAGGTGAATATTTCTCGTGGTTCATGTTGGATTTTTACCTTAAGATACAACTTTTCGGGCATATAACCTTATACTTCACGGTAAAAAATAAAGAAAATAACTGACTGAAAAACAATACCTGTATTTACGCTACATGAAGCATTCTGAAAGCAAAAGAGCTGAGTTGGAGACTCATCAATAAACGATTCATGAAACAACAAAAATTCATCTCATCACTTCTACAGAAAAGTATTATACCTTTTAGTATAATACCCCTTAGTATAACCTTATTTATTTCCCTGCTATACCGAATTCTTCACCTGTTTCCGGATGAACTTCGCCGCAAATTCCGGGCTTAAACAGAACTAAAACTCATCTGCTGCACATCTCCTTCGATCGGAAAAAAGGTATAAAAAAGGCAGCATAAATCTGCCTTTTCCTGATTAAAACAATTTCGGTTGATCCGGGTCATCATCTGAATCACCGGTCATATCCCATTCGATTGTCGGGCTTCCATCCGAATGATCAGTTGTGTCGGAATCTGCTTCGTCGTGCTCGTCCTCCGGGTGATCCAATTCCAGTTCCAGCGGCGTTTCATCCGGCCAAGGTTCTGCACCTTCAATGGCGTGTGTAAGCACAATTTCTTTCACTTTCAGCTTCGTGAGCTGGTTTCCTTGCGCTTTCATTCCCTTCACATCGATGAAATCTGCCAGTGACACTTCGTTGTCCGGAAGGTTTTTCGTTTCCTTCAGCAATTTGTTGTATACGATGCGGATCACCGGTTTGTAAGCCGTTGAAACACAATCCAGGTAGGATCCTTCACCTTCTGAAATGTAGGAAACGCGCTTATCACTCGTGATCTCACAGGTAAAGCGCTTCACGTAATGCAAGTCTTTCTCGCTGTCGTAGTAAACCGCAGAAATCGGTCTGTCCGGAACCCATTTTTCAATATGAATCATGTCTTCATCGAAGTGGTTTGCCAGGTCGAATGTCGACAAACGGTATTCCCCGTTTTTATACAAGGTCAGAATGCGGTCTTCTCCTTTGAAGGAACCAAGGAATTTTCCACGACCTTCGTCGTTCAAACGACCAACCACTGTATCGTACCAGATCTTACGCGCAGCCAGTGTAGATCCTCCCACTTCTTTCTGCGTGATTTTCTGTACAATCTCCTTCGTTACGCGGTTGCCGGCTGATTGACGTCCTTTGATGAGCAAGTCTCCCAGATCGATATCGAAACGCAGACGTTTCAAATGCGGACGTGGACGCAGCATCACAGTTACCACTTCCCGCTCTCCGTTCGGGTGCACGGAGAAGTACAGCAATTTGGAGCCTTTGATTCCACGTGTCAGATCGTATTCCGTATCGCGCGTCACTGAGTTCACAAAGAAGCGCTTCATCATGGTTGCTCCTCCTGCTCCATCCTGGTACATCACGTGGTAAATGGTTCGTTTATCGCCTTTTTTCCAAACGTCTGCATGCACAATTCCCTTCCCGACGAATTTCTTCTCGGACACTTTTGTCACGATGAACTTCCCGGTATTGAAGAAAATGATGATATCGTCGATTTCAGAACAATCATTCACCGCTTCGGTCTTTTTCAATCCCCAGCCGATGAATCCTTCTTCCACATCCACATACAACTTGCGGTTGGCAATAATTACCTTCGTTGCGGCGATGTTGTCAAATACCTTCATTTCGGTTTTGCGTTCTCTTCCCGCTCCGAAGCGTTTTTTCAGGTCTTTGTAATACTCAATGGCATATTCGATGAGGTTCTCGAGATTTTTCTTCACCTCTTCCATTTCTGCTTCCAGTTTCGCAATGAACTCGTCTGCTTTGTCGGAGTCAAAACGCGTAATCCGGATCATCGGAATTTGTGTCAGACGCTGTAAATCTTCATCTACGATCTCGCGGATAAACTGTTTTTTGAACGGTTTAAAGCGGTCGTACATGTATTTATAAAGTCCCTCTTTATCGGAATAGAGCTTAAAGTCGATGTACATTTCTTCCCGGATAAAGATTTTTTCCAGGGTTGAAAAGTGCCACTGAGCCTGTAATTCTGCCAAACGAATCTCCAATTCCAGTTTCAATAACTGAACGGTATTGTCGGTATTCGCTTTCAGGATTTCGGAAACACCCATAAAGCGCGGTGTATTTCCATCAATAATCGACGCATTCGGAGAAATCGACACTTCGCAATCGGTAAACGCGTAGAGCGCATCAATGGTTTTATCCGGAGAAACTCCCGGTGCGAGGTGAATCACAATTTCAGCTTCAGAAGCGGTATTGTCTTCAATTTTTTTGACTTTGATTTTTCCTTTATCGTTTGCTTTGATAATGGATTCAATCAAGGAAGAGGTCGTACATCCGAAGGGAATTTCATTGATGATCAACGTTTTGTTGTCAACCTTTTTGATCTTCGCCCGAACGCGTACTTTTCCACCACGCAAACCATCGTTGTAATTGGTAAAATCTGCCATCCCTCCGTTCAGGAAGTCCGGGAAAATTTCCACTTTCTTTCCTCTCAGGTGGTTAATCGACTGATCAATCAATTCGATGAAGTTGTGCGGCAGGATTTTACAGGCCATCCCCACGGCAATTCCTTCTGCTCCCTGTGCCAGCAAAATCGGGAATTTCACCGGAAGATCTTCCGGTTCCTTGTTCCGTCCGTCGTAGCTCAACAACCATTTGGTCGTTTTCGGGTTAAAGACTACGTGACTTGCAAACTTAGACAAACGTGCTTCGATGTAACGCGGAGCAGCCGCACCGTCACCGGTCAGCGTATTTCCCCAGTTTCCCTGGCAATCGATCAATAAATCTTTTTGTCCGAGCTGTACCAAAGCATCTCCGATGGAAGCATCTCCGTGCGGGTGATACTTCATCGTGTTCCCGATGATATTTGCGACCTTGTTGTAGCGTCCGTCGTCCAGTTCTTTCATGGAATGGAGAATCCGCCGCTGTACGGGTTTAAATCCGTCAAACAACGAAGGAACAGCCCGCTCCAGGATTACATACGAAGCATAGTCCAGGAACCAGTTTTCATACAAACCACCCAGCGGAATAATGTTTTCGTCTGTGTGTTTGAAATCATCCTGTCCGAAAGAAGATTCATCTCCTCCTCCGTTTCCCGTTTCCTCCTGTCCGTTTTCCGGATCTACCGGTCCAATTTCGTCTTCACTCATTGCCGTTCTTAATTATTTAGTTTGAACTTCAATTTTTCTCTTTCGATTTCTTCGATCAGTTCTTCTTCCGTAGGTAAATAAGGAAGGTATTTTGCTGAAAACCAGCTAAAAATGCGACCAATTCAATTTGGCAGACAGTGTTTGCCAGTATGCCTCCACCATTGCAGTATTAATAGCCTGATAAGCATGCTTTCGTGCATGATATACTACTTGCTCTATTTCAGCTATTATCAACTCCATTCAGTTCCAGTTCCGGATTTATCAGGATGCCTTTTCGATCAGTTCTTCGTCTTCTTCTCCGGAATCTTTCAAATCGCCTTCCGCATCTTTTTCCACACGCAGGTTTTCGATGATGAAATCCTGGCGTTCCGGGGTGTTTTTCCCCATGAAATAAGACAAAATGGAATCAATCGAAGCATCTTTCGTGAGCAATACCGGTTCCAGGCGGATATCGTCACCGATAAAGTATTTGAACTCATCCGGAGAGATTTCTCCCAATCCCTTAAACCGGGTGATTTCCGGATTTTTACCCAATTCCGCAATTGCGTTACGGCGTTCTTCTTCGGAGTAACAATAAATTGTTTTCTTCTTGTTGCGCACACGGAACAAAGGCGTCTGCAACACATACACGTGATTGCGTTTCACCAGATCGGGGAAGAACTGCAGGAAGAAGGTCAGCAAAAGCATCCGGATGTGCATTCCGTCGACATCGGCATCGGTTGCGATCACAATGTTGTTGTAACGCAGGTTGTCCATATCCTCTTCGATATCGAGCGCAGCCTGAATCAGGTTGAATTCTTCGTTTTCGTACACGACTTTTTTCGTCAGACCGTAGCAATTCAACGGCTTACCACGCAGCGAGAAAACAGCTTGTGTATTTACATCGCGTGATTTTGTGATCGATCCGCTCGCCGAGTCTCCCTCGGTAATGAACAGTGTCGTCATTTCGCGTTTATCGTCTTTCTGATCTGTCAGGTGAACCCGGCAGTCGCGCAGTTTTTTGTTATGTAAACTTGCTTTTTTAGCACGATCACGCGCCAGTTTGCGAATTCCGGAAAGTTCCTTGCGTTCACGCTCCGACTGCTTGATCTTTTTCTCCAGCGTATCGGCAATTTCCGGGTGACGGTGCAGGTAATTATCCAATTTGTCTTTCAGGAAATCGTTTACGAAAGCACGCATGGATTTTCCTCCCGGCTCAATTTCCAACGATCCGAGTTTGGTTTTGGTCTGCGATTCAAACACCGGCTCGATGACCTTCACGGAAACGGCTGCCACAATCGACTGACGGATATCCGAAGCATCGTAGTCTTTTTTGTAAAAATCGCGGATTACTTTCGCTACTGCTTCCCGGAAAGCACTCTGATGCGTTCCTCCCTGGGTAGTATGCTGCCCGTTCACAAATGAATAATAATCTTCTCCGTATGTTTTCCCGTGCGTAAATGCCACTTCGATATCTTCGCCTTCCAAGTGGATAATCGGGTACAGCGGATCACCGTCCATGTTGTCTTCGAGCAAGTCTTTCAATCCGTCTTTCGACTGGAAGCGTTCCCCGTTGAAGTGAATCACCAACCCGCGGTTCAGGTAGCAGTAATTCCACATCATTTTCACCAGGTAAGGCATCCGGAAACCGAATTTCTTGAAGATGGTATCATCCGGGGTAAACTCAAAGTACGTTCCGTTTGGTTCAGTTGTTGGTTCCAACGGTTTATCCTCAACGATTTCACCCCGCGAAAAAACAGCTTCTTTTTTCTGTCCGTCGCGAACAGAATACACCATGAAATAATCCGAAAGTGCATTCACTGCTTTGGTTCCGACTCCATTCAACCCTACTGATTTCTTGAAGGCTTTGGAATCGTATTTTCCTCCTGTATTGATCTGAGAAACACAGTCGATCACTTTCCCGAGCGGAATTCCACGCCCGTAATCCCGGACGGAAACTTTCCCTTCTTTCACTTTGATTTCGATCCGTTTCCCGTTCCCCATCACAAATTCATCGATGGAATTATCGACAATTTCCTTCACCAGGATGTAAATCCCATCATCAGCTGCAGATCCATCTCCCAATTTCCCGATATACATACCAGGACGGAGGCGAATATGCTCTTTCCAGTCGAGTGATCGGATGTTGTCTTCAGTATATTGATTTTCAGCCATAATAACGGATTCTGTGCAATGAACAAATTTAGCAAGGATTCTCCTTTATCCAACGCTGTTTTTCAGGAGTTATGAACGTTTTAAGGTTAATTAAGTTATTCGGATTATACCTTTTTTCCGGTATTGTTTAGAATTGTTCTAAATAATACTTTTACCTCAAAACAAACAATATGTGTCATTACAAAACAATCAGCAATAATTCCTTCGGATGCCTCATTCAATGCAAAAACTGCGAACAGTTCCACCTCGGCTTCGGAAGCGTGGTGCTCATTCTTTCCTACGATGAATTTATCCGTTTTTCAGACCAGGTTCACAACATCCACCTGATGCACTATGAGGAGAAAAAGGAAAACAATGAAAAAATCTACATGCACACCGACAACACCAAAATGATTTTAGCCTTCTCCCACCGGGAATGGATCAAATTATACCAACTATTGGAGGAGTCGCGCTTTATGCTATACGCAAACGAACTGATTGATCACGATTAATTATTCCGCTTCAGCCAGCCTCTTTTCCAAAAAATAAAAATCAGGACGGCTGAAATGAAAATCATGATTCCCCAAATGACATAATAGCCATAATCCCAGGACAACTCCGGCATGTGTTCGAAGTTCATTCCGTAAACTCCCACCACAAAGGTCAATGGAATAAAAATTGCACTGGTAACGGTTAAAACCTTCATGATTTCATTCATGCGCTGTCCCTGGATGGCATAATACAGATTCGCAACTCCATCCAGCATCTGTTTTTTCGCTTCAATTTCTTCGATCAATCCGTAGCAAATATCTTTCAGCTCACGGAAATAATGAATATTGTCTTCAATGATTAATTCATTTTCCACCCGGTCTAACTGCCCCATCAGATCCTTCATCGGAAAAACGATTTTTCTCAGATCCAGCAGTTTTCGCTTCTCCCATTCCACCTGTCGGAGCACTTCACTTTTCGGATTCCGGAGTACCAATTTATCCAGACGCTCAATATTTCCCCCGATCTCCTCTACCACTTCCGAATAATTGTCGATAATCGCTTCCAGCATGCGGAACAACAAAAAATCAGGACCTTTGTAGCGAATTTTCCCTCTTTTCAACTCAATCCGTTCGCGCACATTCGGAAAATGATCCGAGGCTTTTTCCTGGAACGAAATGAGGTAATTGTCCCCGATCACAAAACTGATCCGTTCTTTTTTCAAATCATAGGTATTCAGGCCTTCTTTCGGCAAAGCCGACACAATGCTAAAGAACACATATTCAGAATACTCTTCCAGTCGAGCACGCTTGCTTTGCGCAAACAAATCTTCCTGCAACAACCTGTCAACACACAACTTATCACAAAGCTGGTGAATGGCTTCACGATCTTTCATGGAATGAAAATTCAACCAATACGTTGAACTCATATCCTCGAAGGGATTGAATGTTTCCGCAAAATATGCCTCCGTGTTCTTTTCCAGGGAAAAAGTATCCGGATTATACTTGTAAAGCTGTGCTAATTCCGACATACAACGAAAATAGCATTTTTCAGATTATGAAGTATTACTGCAGGAGTTAATAGATGTTACACGTTTAAGCACTTCCCGTTTTTCAAGCGATTGATCGATTTCCGTGTAAATAGTTTACAACCAGTAAATTGACCCATAATTCATAATCCAACACTTGAACCGGATTCGTAATATTGCGAAATCGCGAATTTGCGTCTCGCCATGAAGAAAACCTCTTTTCAAAAAATCAGGAGACAAACCTCATTTCACTCAATCCAAAATTCCCACAGCTCAATCAAGCACCCCACCTCTTCAAAAACTAGTTTGAACTCATTCCAACAAGAATTGTATTATTATCCAAAAAGACCTTCATGAAACTCATCTTCCTAAGCCTTTTACTCTTACCCATTCCCGCTTTCAGTCAAAAAGACACACTCGTTGTTGAAGTCATCTACGGCTCCAAACCACTCTCAAAAGAAGAATCCCACTGGTTCGGCGGGAAGCTCGGAGGACACATCGGCTTGCGGATCGGACAAGACAGCGTACTTCATTTTCTGCCGGGGAGAAGAGTAAATGCCACCAATGCCAATTCAGACATTGGGCGCTACGTTATTTCGTCCGAAAAACAATTTTACCATACATTCTATTGCGACACTTTGAAAACCATGCAGATTTTCATCCCGGTAGATCACAAGCAAAAACTGGAGCTTCTTCAATCTTCAGCCCCCTTCATTCAAAAAGGCCCTTACCCCTATGCTTTCTTCGGAATGCGTTGCGCCGCTGCATGCTACCACCTACTTTCCCTGGCAGATGTGACCGAAAAACATTCCAAAAGCAAGATGACCTGGAAATTCTTTTACCCACGAAAACTGCGGAAATTCCTTCTCAAAAAAGCTACAGAAAATCATTGGATTGTCAAACAGACAGCAGGTTCCCGCAAACGAAAATGGGACCACGACTGATTTATAAGTGAGAAGTGACAAGTCAAAAACAGCTCACTCTTTTCAATTCCCCATTTTAACTTTCAAAAGTTGCTGGTATCTTCCGAATTCTTTCACATTCGAAGAACGACTGATCGCCGCCAGTACTTTTAATTTTTCATGCTTGGTTAAGTGCCACGACAAACTGATGCGGTCTTTTTGTAGTTCACGCAGGTTAAGATTGACGATTTGAACCGGAACATTGTATTTCCCCACTGTCATATCCAGCAAAGCCCCCTGGTCGTAATCCTGGATTCGCGGAAAGTTGGTAAATACATTCGTCAGCGGAGCCGTGAACTTATCAAACAAACCGAATGAAGGCGTTTGTTCCTGGTACATAATCCGTTTGTTATCGCGGATTTGCAAAATCACTACACCGCTCGTATTTTTTGCAATCCAGGATTCCAGTTTCATGAGCCAGCGCACCGTGATTTTCGTACCGAAATTATCCCGCGCTCCGGCATCCATCAATTCAATTTCCGGCGACGTGGGTAAACTCGTCATTGGGAGCACATACGGAAATGTCGCATTCATCCGCAATGCTGAAGAAAGCCGCAAACTCATCGCATCCTGGCTTTTCAACAACGCACGGAGATCTACATTTTCCTGAATCCTGTTCGTTTCAGGCGCAGGAGCAGCAGAATCCATCAAAAAACTTAACCCCAGGGAAGAAATCATAATTCTGCGACCGTCATTCACAACCGACGGGGTCAGGATCACGTTCGGGATTACTCCTTTCTGCTCATAGTTCCCGAAATACGAAAGCGGTTTATTCAATCGCTGTCCGGTATTTTCATTCAAATCAGCTTCAAAAGCCATCGCCCGATCGTAGCTGTAAACCGAATTCTCAAAGCTCGACTGATAGCGAAAAAACAAATCGTTGGTCGATGCCGCGAACGACAGTTTGTTCAATAAATCCTGCGCGATTTCTTCAAAGTATTTCGGGTCGTTGAAATTCACTTTCCCGGTTTGGTGATTCTCTAACAGCAACGAACGGTAATAGGACGCACCGACCGTTCCACCGGAAGCACCGGTAATCATTGCAATGTGCCGGGAAGACTTAAAGTTGGTCAACGAATCACACACCCGAAGCACCTGATACACCCAGGAAGCACTCCTGGAACCTCCACCGGAAGTATTCACCACCACCAGCAAAGGCTTCTCTTCCCCGGTCTGTTTTTTCCAATTTTCCAGGTAAGCCAGGTATTTTTTGTAATCATCGTTTCGCAATTCCGAGTCTTTACTCAAAGTATAGATCACCGAATCCGAATACAGGTCTTTTTTGAAATAACTCAATCCGTATGCCTGTGTCTGGAACTGGAAGATTTCACCGCCCTTGGAGAAAAAGTTCATCACCAGGAAAACCAGGATAATTACCGGGTAAGCCCACACCCGCAGCCAGGTCATAAGCGCACTGAGCAGCATCAGGACAATCGTCATCAACAACACCACACTCATCCCGGCAGGCACATCCAGGAAAGCCTTCCCTCCAAACAAACCAATCAGGATAAACGTCAGGATTGTTGCAATTTCAAAAACAGTGGTCGAAATGCGGTTTTGATCAAACACAGACTGTAAGAGCGACTGTGCATAATGCTTCGTAGACCGGCACTGCTGCACACGAAGCCCTCTTCCCACATAGAAATACAAGCGCTGACGGTTTGCACTTTTCACCTTGATGCGATATCCTTTCCCAAAACGCAGCCAGCGGTCTCCCCGTGTAGTCGCGTCTTCCCGGAAGCGGTTCAACTCAAACAAGTTCTTATTGATCGGAAAGAAATACAGCAGGGAAATTCCTACAAACAGAAAAAAACCAATCAAAATTCCGGAACCGAAGAAAAATACATTCGTCCAGGATTCAAATTCTTCCATCCGCTGGAAACGAATGATCCGGATCAGGAAGTACACAATGAAAATAACCGGGATAATGCTGTTGTTAATACAAAACCGGACAAAAGGCTTGTTCACCATTGCCAGGAAGGGGAAACGCGATGCCAAACGCATGTAGGAATACGAATGAAAAGCCATCGTGAGCCCACCGAAAGAGAAACCAATCAGCAAAAATGAAAAGAAACTGGTATTTCCTTCGTATTCCGGCGACAAAAACAAGTAGGATAACCCAAATCCCACACCAATTTTATCCGAAATCAGCAAGAAGAAAAGCACCCAGTAAAAAAGCCCCAGCAGGTTGTGCTTCAAATGATGAACCAGCAAAACGAAAGGAAAGAACACCCGGATAAACCGGAATGCCTTATAGGTTATGTCCCGAAATGCAGCCACAAATTGAAGATACGAATTATATATGATGTTTTTGATACTCTTTGACAAAATCCGTCACCAGGTAGGTCAATGTTTTTCCAACGATGATTTCCTCTGTTTCGGTTCGCGGCGCTGCTTCCGGCAGATGCAGGTAGCACACTTTTTCCAGGGAAGCCATTTTCCGGATGTAAATCCGCGCCTGGTCTACCGTAATTCCCGACGGCGTATAAGCACTTGAAGGCATCCATGCAATGGAATCCATATCCAGCTCAATTCCCATCGGATTTTGAAAATGCGAATCATACACCTTGTCGATGTCCGCCTGGAATTTGAACGGTTTTTCGAGCCACGATTCATAAAACGTAAAAAAAGCCTTCATCTCCTTCAAATGATCCAGGATAAACTGGTTGTTGTATGATTCATGCAGGCCGATCACGGAATAGTGACTCAGGAAACCGTATTCAAACGCATAGGAAAAGGGATTCCCGGAATGACGCCCTTCCATCGCACGCGTATCAGCATGCGGATCCAGGTTTACCACCGAAACCGGGCGACTGATCGATTCCGAAACACCTTTGATAAGCGGATACGCATTATTATGTCCACCGCCAATCACAACCGGAATTCCACCCGCATCTGCCACTTCCTTCACCCAGGCCGAAACCAGGAAATCCAGGTCGTCGACATGTTTATTGGACAAATCCCCGATGGCTTCTAGCGGTTCAATAAATCCATGAACGCAAATCGTATTTCCGGTCAGAAACTGGTTGGATTGAACAGCCAGGAAACGGGGAATGAATGTTGCGAACGCACGATCAGAACCTCCGCGACCTCCGTTCAAGCGCGGACCAACATCTTCTTTGATCCCCAGCACATGAAAACGCTTTTCCTTCCATTGATCCGACTTTCCGCGAAACAACACATTCTGCCCGATCCGGATTTCACCGTCCCGCTCCGTGATCCACTGCTTCACATGCGTTTCTTCCGGAAGCTGCAATCTGAAATAAGTTGACTCAAGCATGATGCTTTTCCATTAGTTCTACGAATGCGTTGGGAGGAGCTATCGGCCGCATTGTTTCTTTCGACACAAAGACCAAAGTTGTCTTCGCTTTACTGATGCACTCCTGTTTTTCGTTGTACAACGTATATTCGAAGAATAAACGCGGACCTTTTAATTCAGTAATCGCCGTTACCACCGTTAGTTCGTCGTCATACAAAGCCGGCTTGAAGTAATCGACCTCGAAATGGCTCACCGGCAGCATCACGCCGCTTTCTTCCAGTTCCCGGTAACTCATTCCAAGCGAGCGCATCGCCTCTACTCTTCCCACTTCAAAATAGGCTGCATAATTTCCATAATAACAATAGCCCATTTGATCCGTTTCGCCATATCTCACACGCACTTTTGCAGGAAATTCAAAGGATGTCTTCATGGTATTTCTTCGTTCTTGAAAATAAATTTTGCTAAATGTCGTAACTTTTTTTAAATAGTTCAGTAGAAAAAAATCCACGCTTTTTTCGTATATTTTGAAAACATTAAATGAATGTAAAATCGGCCCGGATTTTGTACCTTTGATTAAGGGAATTTTATTTTGTTGGAATACCAATTTTTAACATTTAGCTATGAAATTCACTTATTCATCGAACTATCAGCTGGTTTTAAGAAAATTGAAAGATGATATTAAAGGATTACTTCAATACAATGCAAAACTTTTCAAATAATCAACCCCTAAACAACTTTTTTTTTCACTTTTTTATGTAAATATTTGCTCACTCAAATAATTCAACGGCTTAACACTTGAGCTATGAATCTATTACGCTGATTATTTTTTTATTAACAATTTATTATAAACTTTTAAATACCCTGCTAAATGAGTGCCAACCATGAAGCTATTTGGAATTCTTGTCTGAAAGTTATTAAGGACAATTTGCCAATCCAGGCCTACAAAACCTGGTTTGAGCCGATTGTTCCTGTAAAGCTAGAAAACAACGTTCTGACAATACAAGTTCCGTCTCACTTTTTTTACGAATGGTTGGAAGAGCATTACATCACTTTATTGAAGAAAGTGATCAAAAAAGAGCTGGGTCAGGAAGGGCACTTGGAGTACAGCATTGTGATGGAAAATTCTGCCAGCAATTCAAATCCTTATACGGTAAAGCTTCCGGCTTCAAACAAGAAAGCTGTGAAAAATGCCCCCGTGAACATGCCTTTGAATATCAGCGACAACCCGATTAAAAACCCGTTCATTATCCCGGGGTTAAAAAAGGTCAATGTGGATTCAAACCTGAATCCTGCATACTCTTTTGAAAACTTCGTTGAGGGAGACTGCAACCGTTTGGCACGTTCTGCAGGATACGCAGTGGCGAATAAACCAGGAGGTACTGCCTTCAACCCGCTTTTGATCTACGGTGGCGTCGGATTAGGAAAAACGCATTTGGCTCATTCCATCGGAATCGGTGTGAAAAACCAATTCCCGAACAAAACGGTTCTTTACGTAAGCTCTGAAAAATTCGCGCACCAGTTTATCGATGCGGTTCGCAACCAGACAACGAACGATTTTATCCACTTCTACCAGATGATCGACGTACTGATCATTGATGACGTACAGTTTTTCTCCGGAAAGGAAAAAACACAGGATGTATTCTTCCATATCTTCAACCATTTGCACCAAAACGGAAAACAGATTATCCTGACTTCCGACAAACCGCCGGTTGAAATGCAGGGAATGGAGCAGCGTTTGCTGTCCCGTTTCAAATGGGGATTATCTGCTGACCTTTCAACTCCGGATCTGGAAACGCGTATCGCCATCATGGAAAAGAAGATGTACGGAAGCGGTATCGAGTTACCACGTGAAGTAGTAGAATACCTTGCATACAGCATCAACACAAACATCCGTGAGATGGAAGGCGCTATGACTTCCCTCCTTGCTCAGGCTTCCCTGAACAAAAAAGCAATCACGCTGGATCTGGCGAAGCAGATGATCGACAAGTTTGTGAAGAACACTGCCCGCGAAGTATCTATCGACTACATCCAAAAAGTGGTTTGTGATTACTTCGACTTGCCCATTGAAATGCTGAAATCCAAAACGCGTAAGCGCGAGGTGGTTCAGGCACGCCAGATTTCGATGTATTTCTCCAAGAAGATGACCAAATCTTCTCTGGCGAGCATCGGGGCACACTGCGGAGGAAAAGACCACGCAACGGTTCTTCACGCCTGCAGAACGGTTCTCAATCTTTCAGAAACGGACAAGCAGTTCCGGGTATACCTGGAAGACCTGGAAAAGAAATTAACGATTCAATAATAAAAATGGCTTCCGTTTTGGAAGCCATTTTTGTTTTGGATAATCGGTTGTTTTTGAGGTCTGTCCCAATATTGGGAAATTGGGTTTTTGGGAATTCCCGAAACCCCAATCAAATACAAAAACACGCTAAAAACCAATAAAATAGCCAGAAACAGGTAATTCCTGTTTCATTATCCGGACACTTCATTTACATTCTTTGTATTTTTGAGGCTCATGCAGGAAAGTAAGTTTAAAACCATAACAGCAATCAGCGAAGGCTTCTACAAAGAAAAAGGATCCAAGTTCCTGGCCTTTGCCATTCCCTGCAAAACCGAAGAAGAAATCAAGGAGCATATTCAGCGATTGCGGAAAGAGCACTACCAGGCCGTACACGTCTGCTCTGCTTTTCGTTTGGGAAGCGATAAGAAACGTTACCGCGCAAGCGACGACGGAGAACCTTCCAACTCGGCAGGAGCTCCGATCCTGGGACAAATCCAATCGTTTGATCTGACCAATATCCTAATCGCGGTGGTGAGGTATTACGGCGGCGTCAACCTGGGAGTCGGTGGATTAATCAATGCTTACCGGACAGCATCCAAAGAAGCACTGGAAAGCGCTGAAATCATTGAACAGGAAGACGAAGTACTCATCAATTTGAGCTACAGCTACGATGAAATGCAGCAAGTGATGAGCCTTTTGAAAAATAGTCCGGCAAAAATCGTAGAGCAGGATTTCCAGCTTTCCTGTAAATTAGCGGTTCAGGTTCCGGTTTCAGGACTCGGAATACTGGATCAGATTGCAGAATTGAACGTACTTCTGCCGGAAGAAAAACACATTATTATTGAAAATCATGGAATTATCCAATAGCGAATTACTACAGCAATTAATCAGCATCCGGGGCGTGGCCAGCGATGAATCACGGATCAAATTTTTCATCAAGGAATACGTATTGAAAAACGGATCGAACTGGAAAAGCAAACCGCACATTATTGACGGAACCGGCTTCCAGGACGCCATGATTCTTGTTTTCGGAGAACCGAGAACGGCTGTCTATGCGCATATGGACACCATTGGGTATTCTGTGGGATATGAAAACGAATTAATCCGTGTCGGAGGACCGAAGAATATCGACGGAACGATCCTGGTTGGAAACGATTCCCAGGGAGAAGTGGAAGGCGAATTGATGATTTTTGAAAATGAATCCGGGCAACAGCGCATTCAATTACTGAGTAACCGAATCGTTGACCGCGGAACACTGCTTTCTTTCAAACCGAATTTCAAGGAAACAAAAGAATACGTTCAATCTCCGTATCTCGACAATCGTTTGGGAGTGTACATTGCCTTGCAATTGGCTGAAACGATGGAAAACGGGGCCATTGTGTTTTCTACGTATGAAGAACACGGCGGAAATTCTGTCGGGGCCTGTGCCAAATACCTGATGAATAATTACGATGTATTCCAGGCGCTGATTTGTGACATTACCTGGGTAACTCACGGAGTCGTACACAAAGGAGGAGTTGCGGTTTCGATGAGAGACAGCATGCTCCCGAGACGAAAATACCTGAATAAGATTCTAACGATCGCTAAAGAATCGAATGTGAAATACCAGCTCGAAGTAGAATCTGCAGGTGGAAGCGATGGTTCTGTTTTACAAAAATCAGATCTTCCGATCGACTGGTGTTTTATCGGAGCTCCGGAAGACAACGTGCATACACCGAAGGAAAAGGTTTACAAGAAAGACATCCAATCGATGATTGACTTGTACCGCGTGTTACTGGAGCAATTGTAATCAGCGCACAGCAAAGACTTCAACCAGTTCTACTTGTCCGTATCTGGTACACCCCCAGGTTGTTTCTGCTCCCCTTCTGTACTTGATTTTTAGCCGGAGGCCGTCTACTTCAAATTTCGAATCGAGGTTTGTGGGATTGAAGTAAAGGCTCATTCCTTCCTGAACGGTAATATCGACAATGTATCCGCAATCCAGCTTCCGAACCACAGCCAAATGATAGTTTTTGGTAACCGTATCGTTTGCCGGCGGAGCTTTTTCATCCACTACCGTGATTTCTTCCCGGTGTTTGGGTTCAGGCTTCGTAGTCTCCACAGTATGTGTACTGTTCTTTGGCGATTTACATGAAACCGCCAATCCAAGGACAAGAAATAAACCGATTCGAATCATTTTTCTAGTTGTTTTGTAACACATGTTTCCCGGCAATTGCCGCAGTAGTCCAGGCTGCCTGGAAGTTAAATCCTCCCGTCACACCATCGATATCCATGACTTCTCCTGCAAAAAACAGGCCCGGATATTTCTTCGATTCCATGGTCTGTACGTGGATTTCGTTCAGATCAATACCACCTGCAGTCACGAATTCTTCTTTGAAAGTAGTTTTTCCTTCCATGGAATACAAATCATTCATCAACACTTCGAGCAATTTGTTTTGGTGTTTTGCCGTCAGTTCGGAACATTTGAACTGCGCCGGAATTCCTGCTTTTTCCGTCAGGTAGTTCCAAAGGCGGGTTTTGATTTCGTAAAGGGGTGAATTTGCCACCAGTTTATTCGATTGGACAAAATCGCGGATTGTTTCGCGAACCGTTTCCTGGCTTTCCTCCCCCGTCCAGTTCACTGCAATTTTTGAACGGTATTGTTTCTCTTCCAGGATTCTGGCTCCAAATGCAGAACATTTCAAAACTGCCGGACCGCTCATTCCCCAATGCGTAATGAGTAAGGGGCCATTGGAAGACCATTTCTGCCCCACGATCTTTACCGAGGCATTTTCCTGCACAATTCCCATCAATTCCTTAACGGATTCATCCGGCATGTTGAAGGTAAACAGGGACGGAACCGGTGCAACAATTTTCAGATCAAAGCTTTTGAGTAATTCAAACCCCGATATTTTAGGCTGTCCACCGGTCGTTAGAATCACTTTAGCAGCCTGAAAGACCATTTCCGGAGTGGTCACTTCAAACATTCCCGAATCGAGTTTCCGGACAGATTCTACCCGTTGGTTCAACAATAACTCAATCCCGTTTTTCCGGATTTCATTCAAAAAACAATCGATGATGGTTTGGGAATCGTTGCTCACAGGGAAATAACAGCCATCCGGGTACAATTTTAGCGGAATATTGCGTTGTTCCAGCCAGGCTTTCATGTCGTTACTCGAAAACTGGTAAAAGGCTTTTTTCAGAAAGCGCTCTCCACGCGGATAGTGTTTCGACAATTCAGCAGGTTCGGAGATCACATTGGTCACGTTGCATCTTCCACCGCCGGAAATCTTCACTTTAGCCAAAGCTTTGGAGCTTCTTTCCAGGATGGTAATCTTTGCTTCTTTGAATGACTCAGATGCACGAATAGCGGAAAAACATCCCGCAGCTCCCGCACCGATTACCAACACATCCACTTTTTTCATAGGTCAAAAGTACAGACAAAAAAAGACCTGTCAACTGACAGGCCCTTTTGATTTCGTTTGTATGTTCGCAAGATTGCGTACACTCCCTTATTTTAATGGATAATTTGAATCTGTTTACGGATGCTTTGATTCTCCGAATTCATTTCAAGCAGATACGATCCTGCACGCAAAGACGAAGTATTCAACGTGATGTGGTTTCCGCCCATTGCTTGTTCCAGGACTGTTTTTCCATCCAGACTGATCAAACGCACAGTTTGTGCATTTCCGTTCATGACGTTCAAAACAAGTTCTCCGTTTGCCGGATTCGGGTACAAGTCAAATGCCAATTCCTGTTCGTTCAAGCCCAGGGGCCCGTCTGCAACCTGCACGGAGTTCTGGTACGTTGCATAGTTTTGTTTTGTCCCTGTAACGAGTAAATAATCGTTTGATGTAAGGCTTGGAATAGTAATCACAGCCTGTCCGCCGGAAGAAATTGCCGATCCAAGCAGGATGTTGTTTTGTGAAATCGCTACGAGGGCTCCGTCAACACTACAGGAAACAGTCACCGAGGTCGTACTTAAAGGCACATTTCCGGGATGAGTCACCGTCAACGGCAGTGTTTGTTTATTTCTGAACTGAGCGGAAGGATCTCCGAACAACACCCAGGTTTGCATCACTTCTTCCCCACTTCCGGAAGGATATTCTTCCAGCATGGATAACTGCGAGTTATAGAACAAACCTCCCAGGGTTGTTTTGTGGTTTTCCGGGTAAGTCTGACCAATAATTGCAGCCATTTCGTCTTGTGTCTGCATCGGTTCTGCCCACGCCATCAAAATGGATGAACCTGCCGCACCGATTGCCCCGGAAGGCGTACTGTTTTTTGTTGCTCTGAGCCATGCTTCCGAAATACAGGTTCCGGTCATAAACGTTCCGTTATTACAAGCTACCGAGATCACAAACGGGTATTTCCCGTTATTAGTCGCCTGGTTGATGTGTGTGCTTTGGAAGTTTCCGCTCACACACAGGTTTACGTCTCCGTGTCCGGTGTAGTTGAACAACCCAACTCCGGAATTGATTGCAGGAAGAATAATAGTTGAATTCGGATCTCCGCTTGCATCTTCTCCACCGTGCGATCCGTCGTAAAACTCGGAAACACCTGTGTAGCCATAGTTCATCAACACCGTCCGGATGTTGCGCAGGTGCTGCCAATCAGCTTCCCCGTCGTCTCCGTACCCGTTTCCTTCATTCGATCCCAGTCCGATTGCATGTTCCATCCAATCTCCTGCCATCGGGTTTTTCTCATACTCCAGCGTGCGGTTCACCATCGTTGTAATATTGGTTTCCGATCCGGAAAAACGTCCTACGAATACTTCCGGGTAAAAATCAGAGCCGGAAAGCTGTCCGTAATACGAATCCGAATAGAGGTTTTCCCCAGCCGACATTCCATACGTATGCGCAGGCACATCTGCATGATCTCCGACCAACAACACATATGTCAGTTCCGGATGGGATGAATAGTAATTTTGAATATAAGCCAGGATCGTTGCATCTGTTGTTCCGGTTGCTGCCGTTGACACCAGTTCGGTACGAATTCCTTTTTGATTTTTCCAGTTTACCAGCGGCGTCACTTCGTCCATCAGGTTCGGCGCTGAAATGACCAGCATGCTTCCGCTTTCGTCCATCTGGGTATATTTTTGAACAACCGGATTGAGTACCATTTTTTGCTGCACGGATTGCATCACCGGGTCTTTTTGTCCGCTGAGTTCGTTTAATCCTGCTGTTTGTTCGTTATATGTGACGCGAATGTGGATATTTTTATAAACTACCAGTTTCTTCGTTACCGGGTTGTACTGGAAAGGAGAAACTTCCACGACTACTCCGCGCATCGATCTCCAGATAAACGGTTGTTTGATTGTCGCAACTGATGCCGGATAATAAGCATTTTGCTGGTAAGCCGCACCGTATGTATATGCAATGGATGCAGGATCAACATTGCGCTTCAGGCTTCCTTTGGAAGGCACAACCTGTATATTATCTAAAATCTGCATCTCATCAAAAGTCACTTCGATTTGCGGATTTCCTTTTGCGGGAAGCTGAATCGTTTCGTGGAAAACAGGAAGTGCCGGAGCTCCCTTTTCCTGACTCACAATTTTAAAAGATTCAGCAAAATTGATTTGCGTTTCACCGTCGACTGTTTTGATTTTATAGGAGATTTCATCAAAAGAACAGGTCATTTCAAGTGATTCCGGGGTTTGTGAATCGAGGCGAAATTTCTGACCATACGAGGTCAAAGCAGCACCTAATACACAGCAAAAAAGGAGCGTTTTTTTCATTTACATAGTTTTTAGCATCCCAATGTACTGATTCCGATTGAATAAGGAATATTAATTAACAAATGACATCCGGTAAAACGTTCAATTAGGTTCAAAAAAGTTGAACGGATTCAGCGGTTCAGATTCATTATTGAACTATTGAACTATTTCTGTAAACAAAAAGAACACTTTAAAATTGCTTCCAAAAGAAAAGGCCGCCAATCTTTCGACCGACAGCCTCTTCTCCATTCATTAACCTGTAGATGTTAATAATTGATCCGTTATCTGTTCTAACGCAAGAAACAGGGAAAGGTTTCACAAAAAAGGCATTTTCTAAAAAAAAATAAAAACTGATCCAGATCAACTTTTCTTTGGACGGGTGTTCCTACCTTTGTAAAACACTAAAACCAATGAAAAATGTTAGTCGGTAAAGGATCCAGGTTGAACAGCATTTTCAAAATGAGATGTCCGCAGTGCCGGGAAGGCGATTTCTTCCTGTCTCATCCCTACGACATGAAAAACCTGGGTAAAACACACGAGCACTGTCCGAAATGCGGGTTGAAATACGAAAAAGAGGTTGGTTTTTACTACGGAGCGATGTATGTTTCGTACGCACTTGGAGTTGCTTTGTTTGTTACCTGCTGGGTGAGTTTCAACCTCTTTTTCCCGGGAACGGGAACCTGGACTCAAATCGCAATCATTTCCGGTTTGTCTATCGTGGTTAGTCCTTATTTCTACGCTCTTTCCAAAATTATCTGGGCAAATCTCTTTTTCTCGTACGATCCGGAAGCCATCAGTAAACATGAACAAGCCGAAGTTTTGAAGTAACTTTTGGAGTCAAGACTGAATGAGGTAAGATGAAAAGATTGCCTTCGACGTCACTCTGTGATCTTTTGAATAAAGTAAAAACAAAAAATCCCCCAGCCGGCAAACTGAGGGATCATTGTCAAAAACAAAACAACTATTGAAGGATGACATTGCGATCTTTCGGATACTTGATCTTGAACGAGTAGGTCTTTCTATCTGAAACTTTGCTCTTCAAATTAACCGTCCAGATTAATTTTCCTGTCGTTTTATCGTAATCAGCTTTATCCGTGTTGATCGTTTCTATAACGATTTCTCCGTTAGTCGTTACAGGAATCTGGTCTTCAATTACCAGTTCGACGGAATTCGCTTTCAGGTTTTTCACAGAGATTTCATACGCATATGTGCGTTCGATGTCGTTACCGATGATTTTTTCCTTGTAATCTTTCTTCAGCAGAATGCGTTTTGCGATGATATTCGGATCTTTGCCAAGACTCAGTTTCAGGGTGTCGTTCATCGCTGTCGGGTCGATGTATGTTTCACCGATATAGGTTCCGTCGAAGAAGATATTCGCACTTGCCGGAACCAGCTGCAAATCTTCCAGTTTGAGCACTTCCGCAATCAGGAACACTCCCGGATCAAGTTTCGGCACGGTATAGTAGCGGTAATTTGCCACTAAATCTACGTTCCGCACCAATACGAAGTGACTGTCACCATTGCTTTCGATCGTATACGGCAAATCAATTTTGTATTCAGCAGACAATACCCGGTTGATAACCGTTGTGAAATCCGCAGCTGTTTCTGCATTAGCCATTTCAGAATCCACAGCATCTTTTTGGTATCTTTCCTGTTCTGCCAATTTATAGGTAGGCGACGGTGTTACACTCATCGTATTCATTCTTCCGTTTACTGCGCTGAAGTTGTAGTAATCCACATACCATGGATGCAGATCCGGCTTGATTTTATTCTGGTATGGATCGTTGGTAGAAAGTGTCAATTGTACATCATCCCAGGATTCTCCGGTATTTTGCTGCACGCTTGCTTTGTAGGCCAGGTTCACTTTACCGGTTGTGATTTCGCTTCGGATATCGTAGGAAGGAATCCAGGAAGCTCCGGAGGCCAGGTAAGAAACTGCCAGTCTTCCGGCAACCACTTCTTTGGACTGAACGGTAATGATCACACGGTGGATCGGGCCGGTTGGTATTTTCGGCGCATTGGACGACTGGTAATTCTGCAGATCGTTCATCCGCGCATTCATTTCCTGAAGGGTGGTGTTTTTCAAACGCATCCGTTTGTTCAGCTGCTGCAGTTTTTTGTTGATTTCATTCATCTTCAACTGGTAATAGTCCATTGCCTGCTTCAATAACTGGATGGAATCATTCACTTTCCCCTGTCCGCGAATAGCCCCGTTGTTCGACAAGATGTTTTTCGAGGTATTCAGCACATCGATCTCATCCTGGATTTCCTTGATGTCATAACTCACATTATTGATAGAATCCTGCAACAGGTTGATGTCTTTCCGGATTTTCAGCGGAAGCCCTTCCAGTTTTACCGTTTCAGGCTTCGGGTAGTACGCCTGGTACTTGGAATCCAGCAAGACCACGTTTCCGAATGCTTTTACCTGCAAGCTTTTCGGATCGATATTCGGGCTGACACCTTCGATGATCAGTTCCGTAATTCCGGGCTTGACATTGAAGTTTGCTTTGCGGTAGACTTGCGCACCGCTGGTATATACCGTCACTTCACTGATGGTGGATTTAATGATCTCTTTGTCGTTGGCGAACGAATGGAAATTTGGGAGAACCGCCAGCAAGAGCACTGCTATCTTTTTCATAGGAATCAATTTCCTTCATGTACTTCCAAATGCGATTTTCGTTCAAATGAATTTTAACAAAAAAGTAGAAAGCGGGAAATAACAGGTCATAGCGAACTGTTTGTCAATGGATAAACCGGTAAAAAATTAAACGACAAGAAACACAGATGAATTTAATTTTTGCACGCAGATGAGCGCAGATTCACACGGATACATTATCAGACCGCACACTATCATATTATTTGTTTCACGCAGACTTGATAGATTTCCGCAGATGAATGATCTGAGAGTTAAGATCAACAGCTATGTGTTCTATGTAACTATGTGGTTGATTTGCAGGTGGATTTTAACACACGATGTATTCTGTGTCCGATGTGAATTATCTTACATTCCTTCGCGGATCAAACAAGGAGGATATACAGCTGCAAAACGGGATTGCTTTACTGCTTCTGCCAGGCAGTGATTCATCGCATCTCTAAACGGAGCGATTTCGTCTTCTCGTTCACCCTGGATATAGTCATACACTTCGAAGGGGAAATAGATGCCCAGCCTGCGGTATACAAATGCTTCTTTTTCCTTCATGTAGTCTGCGTAATTCCAATCGGTTTCCTTTTGGATGATTTCTCCCTGTGCATCCAGCAAATCCATGTAAATGGAGCCTGAATCATATCCGGGGCGAATCACAACTGCTTTTCCCCGCTTCCTGTTTTCTTCCGACCAAACGGACTGACCTTCATTTTCAAATTGAAAGTCGGAAAAATTCAAAAAGTAACGCTGCGTATCCGATAGTTTATCCTGCATCAGGGACAATAATTCTTCCGTTGAGAGTTTGTCGAAAGCGTAGGTTTTCAATTCCACATGATCGTAGGTTTCACCCGTTGCAATATCCATGAACCGCTCTGAGTCTTCTTCTCTGAAAACAACCGGAAGGTTCGCAGTATTCTCATTAAGGTCAGCAAAAACAGCTTTAAACGTTTCCGCCATCCACTCTTCCACTTCCATGGTGTATTCAATCAACAAATCGTGTTCGTCTTCAGCCAGTGATGCGGGAATGAATCCCTGGTACTTTTCTGCCAGCTCCGGAGCGTATTCCGCCAGGAATTCCGTAAATGAATAGGTCTCGTTTTCGTAAACTTCGTCGATATCGGCATCCAGGTAGTGGAAATACAGTTCATAATCCTGCTGAAAATAATTCAGGTAGATAAAACGTGCTTCCGCCAGACGCTCTTCTTCCCAGTATTGTTCGCCGGAGTTTTCGAGCATCTGTTTGCAATAACGAACAAAGTACGGCATCAACTGTTGATTGCTGTCTGTAATAGCCTGGAAAAGGGATTCTACTGTCATGTGTGTTTCGGGTTGTGTTGAGTGGATTCAAAAAAACTTCCGCAAGTTGATTATCACGGAAGTTTTAGGATCTTTTTATTTCTGACCTCTCATTGAGGTTTGATTTGTTTCTCAGATCAAGGCTTTGATTTCACCGATAATGCGGTCTGCCAAATCTGAAGCGGCTTGTGCATCTTTGCTTTCGGTGTAAACGCGAATGATTGGTTCGGTGTTGCTTTTGCGCAGGTGAACCCATTCTTTCCCGATGTAGATTTTTACTCCGTCAACGGTATCTACTTCTTCATTTTTGTAGTTCTCTGCCATTTTCTCGAGAATCGCATCTACATCGATTCCCGGAGTGAGGTCGATTTTCTTCTTCGCCATTTCGTAGTTCGGGTACGATGCACGCAGTGCGGTCATACTCACCTGCTTGTGCGCCAAATGCGACAGGAACAAGGCGATTCCCACCAATGAGTCTCTTCCGTAGTGTAAGTCCGGGTAAATGATCCCGCCGTTTCCTTCTCCACCGATTACGGCATCGGTTTCTTTCATTTTCACCACGACATTTACTTCTCCTACTGCAGATGCATGGTAGGTGCAACCTGCTTCTTCGGTAATGTCACGCAGTGCCCTGGTAGAACTCAGGTTTGAAACCGTTGCTCCTTTGCGCTTGGAAAGAATGTATTCCGAAACGGCAACGAGTGTGTATTCTTCCCCAAACATGGATCCGTCTTCGTTTACCAACGCCAGGCGATCTACATCCGGATCAACGGTAATTCCCAGATGTGCTTTTTCGGAAACCACACGCGCCGACAATTCCGTCAGGTGTTCTTTCAAGGGTTCCGGATTGTGCGGGAAATGTCCGGTTGGATCGCAGTACATTTCAATGATCTCCGTGACTCCCAGTCTGCGCAGCAATTGCGGAACGGAAATTCCTCCCGTCGAGTTTACGGCATCTACTACGATTCTGAAGTTCGCATTCCGGATTGCGGGAAGATCTACATCCGGAAGGGCACAGATCGCTTCGATGTGGCGTTCGATCGCCTGTTCATCTTTCACGACTTTCCCGATGGCATCGATTTCTGCAAAGACAAAGCTTCCTTCAGTGGCAATTTTCAACAATAACTCGCCTTCTGCACCTGAAATGAATTCTCCTTTGCTATTGAGCAGTTTCAGGGCATTCCATTGTTTCGGGTTGTGAGAAGCTGTAAGGATGATTCCTCCGTTTGCCTGGTGGTACGGAACGGCCATTTCCACCGTCGGGGTGGTCGACAAGCCCAAATCAATGACTTCGACTCCCAAACCTACCAGTGTTTGAATCACCAGTGATGCAATCATTTCACCTGAAAGGCGGGCATCTCTTCCTACGACTACTTTCAATGGACCTGATCCCGAAACCGACCGGAGCCAGGTTCCGTATGCAGCTGCAAATTGTACCGCATCAATCGGAGTTAAATTATCACCGGGAACTCCACCAATTGTTCCCCTGATTCCTGAAATGGATTTGATTAATGTCATGCTAAGTCAAAATGAAAAATTCAAAAGTGTAAAATTGACCCTTTTTTAATTTTGAATTTTTAATTAAATTTTTTCTTTAATTCGATCATCTTCAAAACGGTCACTGCGGCTTCTACACCTTTGTTTCCATGTTTTCCTCCTGCCCGGTCAATGGACTGCTGTTCGGTATTGTCTGTCAGCAAACAGAAACCAACCGGTTTGTTGTATTTCAGCGTCACATCTACGATTCCCTGGGTTGTTCCCGAACAAACGAAGTCAAAATGGCGGGTTTCTCCCTGGATCACCACACCGATTGCAATGATTCCGTCGATTTGATCATCCTGAGCGAACCACTGAGCTCCCAAGGGCAATTCGAATGCTCCCGGAACCTGTTTGATTTTCAGATTGGATTCTTTTACTCCTGCCCCCAGCAAGGTTTCAACAGCGCCCTCCAGTAATTTGGAAGTGATATGACCGTTCCATTCAGAAACAACAATGCCGATTGAAAAATCGGCACCGTTTGGAATAGTATCTTGATCGAACGCTGATAAGTTTTTTAAACTTGTAGCCACGTTTCTTTCGTTATTTATTGGACACTCTGGCAATGTATTTGTCAATCGTTTTCTGTTGACCGAACATGTAGTAATCCGTGTTAATTTTTTCGTATAACTCTTTTGCTTTCGCGTAGTCTTTGATTTCTTCCGCAACCTGACCTGCTTTGAACAGGTAAGTAGGTGTTGTCCATTCGTTCTCGTTTACTTCAGCTGCGTCTTCATACATACTCAATGCATCTTTGTATTTACCCAGCTCGCTGTAGCAATCTCCCTGAAGACCCAAAACCATTGCAGGACCATATGTATCTTTCAACGAAACATCTTCCAGCAATTTCAATGCTTTCTGGAATTCGTTTTTCGCCATGTACTGACGCGCAAGTGTAAACTTCGCTACCTGACCTCCCTGATATCCGTCGTTTTTCTTTACAAAAGGTTCCAACTCAGCGATTGCTGCATCTACTGAATCTTTTGCCGCCAGGTTCAATCCTTTGTAGTAACCTTCATTGGATTTCTGGTTTTTCGGCGCATAAACAAACTGTTTGTAAAGAATATATCCAAGAATTCCTACAATGAGTCCAATCACTACTGCAGTGATGATTCGAAGTTTTTTATTCTGTTGAAATTGACGTTTAATATCGTTAAAACTGGTAGTTCCTGCCATTTGTTTTTCTATTTAAGCGTTGCAAAAATAATCTTTTTTTCGAATCTCGGGTTGAAACTTATCAAAAGGTGCTTGTGGAGAAGCATTTTTTGGTTTTGTTTTCATCTGAATGACAAAGATTTCTGAAGAAAAACGTAGTCTTTCTCCCGCAAATCGCACGGATCACGCTGATTTAAAAATTAGATGGTGAATCTTCAACCACTATAGATCACATAGGTTTATCCTGAACCTTTTTGCAACCTATCTATTTTTGCATTTCGTTAAACACCTGAATTCGCACATAAAAAGACATTTTCGTGAAAACAACTTGATTTTTGGAGGTTTTACTTTTCCCGCAAGCTCCGGAATTTTTATATTGAGCAATTAAATTCACTGAATGACGACTTATGCTCTACCGATTCCTGTTTGTCTTAGCTAGCTTTAACGTATGCTGTGCGGACGCTTTTGCACAAATCAGTTACGACCATTATACCGTTAACGACGGACTCCCCAGTCAAACGGTTTATTTTGCTTTACAGGACAAACAAGGATTTTTATGGATTTCGACCGATGCGGGAGTCAGTCGTTTTGACGGTAAAAAATTCACCAATTTCACCACGGAAGACGGACTAGCCGAAGATGAAGTCCTTTCCATGTATGAAGACAGAAAAGGACGCATCTGGTTTTTTCCGTTCAGTAAAAAGATCAGTTATTATTACAACGGGAAGTTTTATTCGGAAAAAAATGACCCGATGGTCAGGCAACTCCCCGACCAATACCTGGGCAACACCTTTTCGTTTGCGGAAGACACGCGGGGAAATATTTATATTCCTTCGGTTTCAAAGGAACTGATCCGGATTGATCTTCAAAACCGGGTCAGACGGTATAAGCTTCCGGGATATATCGCCTGCATTTATCCGAGTCAAGACCGGAAAAATATCTTCTGTGTTACGGAAGGCAGTGCATATTCCGATGGAGATATTTTTAAAATCCCACCTTCCGGAGCACTCCAAAAAGTTCATGCTCCCGAATTGAAGAAAACCCTTCGGGAAAGAATCTGGTATACCAATGCATCAAGCAGTGCCATTCTTTCCAGCATCAGGGGCAAACTCTACGGGATTGACGGACTAAAAGCCCGCTACCTCATCCCGTTTGACCACATTCCAATGTACAAACTATACTATTGGTTTAACAAAGACCAGCACTCGAATATCTGGCGCTCCGATCTCACCGGGCAGAACCTGTTCTACCAGAAAAAAGGCAGTTATTACCAAAAACCGGCCAACATTCTCCCTAATAAGCCTGCCTTTATTTGTTTTGACAGGGAAAACAATATCTGGTTTCTAACCAAAGCCGAAGGGATTTACAAGATTCCCTATTCCAGGCTGGCCAATCCGTTGGAACTTGAGGTGAATGCACATCCCGAAGGAAAACACCTGCTGAGCACTTGTATTTCGGACGACGGAACGCTTTGGCTCGGATATACCAACGGGTATCTCAGTTCTTTTTCAAAGAAAGGCTCCCGACATTATGATCTGGGAATATATTCTCCGTTGATCAACCGGGTACTGCAAATTAAACAGGACCGGGACGGAAATATCTGGGTGGCAACCGACCGGCTGATTTTGTTTATCCGGAAAAAATCTGCCGGAGTTTTCGATTCTCCGATTGAAATCACCGATCGCAAGGGGAAACATCTTTCTGCCAATAAAGGGATTTACTTCGATCCGCAGGGCAATGTCTACCGGATCAGTCCTAATTCTCCTACCCGAAAACTGAATAAACGGCGTATGATTTTTGATTATCCCGACCTAAAAGCGGCCGGTATGCATGGAAGAATCTTCAGCAATTACATTGATTCAAAAGGCAGAAGCTATCAAAGTACCCTCAAGGGATTCCTGCAACTTCACGATCACAAACAGGAAGATTATACCGATCTGTCTGCCATGGATCACCGGTTGAAAGTACGGGTACAGCATTATGCCGAAAATAGCCACGGTGTGTTGTTCCTCGCAACCTACAGTGATGGCTTGATTGCTTTGAAGGATAACAAATGGATTGCCGGATTCAAATACCGGGATGGATTAGCCGGCTCGGTCTGCAAACGCATCTACTGCCTCCACGACACGATTTATGTTGCCACCAACGGCGGGATTTCCATTCTTTCCTTCCAAAAAGATCAATTCAAACTCCTCCGGAATGTGAAACAGGACAAAGGATTGCTTTCAAATGATGTGAATGATCTGGCGTTTTGGGAAAACTGCCTATATGCCGCTACTTCTGAAGGACTATCGATTCTCCGCCTACCGATCCGGGATTTGGCTTCCGCCAAACCTCCCGTTCTCTGCATTCAGCATCTTCGATCGGGAAAAACGGAATTTGACATCGAAAAGCAGTTCACGCTTCCATACAATCCGGATAAAGGGATTACCATCGGGTATATCGCCCCTGTGATGGATAAACCGCAGCTGGTTCAATACCGCTACCGCTTTGCCGGAGATCAAAAAGAATGGCAGATTACCTCTTCTAATGAAATCGAATTCTCCGGACTTCCATTCGGGAAATATGCGCTCGAAATCCAGGCAAAAAAGTACAACAGCAACTGGAGTCGTTCCAAGATCATCCGGTTTACGATTACACCGCCATTTTATTACAGCACCTGGTTTTTGGTTCTCAGCAGCGCTTTGGGGATTGCGTTACTCATTCTCACCTTCCGGTACATCTTGAAAAGAAAGGTCAAAAACCAATTAATGGTTATGCGGGAGCGTGAAGCCATTGAAAAGGAACGCATGCGGATTTCGGCAGATATCCACGACGATATCGGTTCGGAAATCACCAGCATCATTATTTTGTCGAAAACTTTGCGGAATCAACAATCAACGGGAGCCATGAGTAGTGTACTGGACAAACTGGAAGCGGCTTCGCATGAAGTGATCAACAAAATGAACGAGGTCATCTGGACACTCAACCCTTCGAACGACACGCTGCACAATCTCCTGGCCTACCTGCGGGATTACGTTTACCAGTTTTCAGAGAAATATGCCATTGCTACCACCCTGGAGATTGGCGATTCGCTTTACCGCGATACGCCCATGAGCGCCGAGCAGCGACGAAGTACCTTCCTGCTGGTGAAAGAAATTCTGCACAATGTAGTCAAACATGCTCATGCCAGCCATGTTTCAATCGTTATTTCAGAGTCTTCAAACACTCTGACGATCAACATACAGGATAACGGAACCGGATTTGATCCGGATCTCCGCACCAGCGGCAATGGCTTTCGGAATATGCAGAAACGGATTCAAATGCTGAAAGGTAAATTATCTATTGCAACGACAAGGGGAAAAGGAACGTCTATTCTCATAGAATTACCCATTTGAAAAGAATCACGTATGACTCCACTCATTCACGTTAGTATTATCGAAGATCATTCGGACATGCGCGAAGGCATGATGTTTATCATTCATTCGGAACCGGGCTTTCACTGCACTTCGTTTTCGAATGCGGAAGAAGCCCTGAATGCTTTTCGCGAGTCGAAACCACAGGTTGTACTGATGGATATTAACCTCCCCGGAATAGACGGAATCGAATGTACCCGGGAAATCAAGGAACGCTACCCCGAAATCCTCGTCATGATGTGTACTGTACTGGAAGATTCAGAGAAAATTTTCAATGCGCTGAAAGCCGGAGCCAACGGGTATTTACTGAAACGCTCTGCAGGTCAGACACTCATTCAATCGATCAAAGACCTGGTTAACGGAGGTGCTCCCATGAGCAGTACCATTGCCCGAAAAGTGGTTGATTCCTTCAAACAAACAGCGAGTAAACCATTCCAGGAAAAAGAACCTTTGCTGACCAAACGGGAAAACGAAATCCTGGATTTGGTTGCAAAAGGCTATGCCAATAAGGAAATCGCTACCAGGCTCACGGTTAGCCTGCACACCATCCGCACGCACATTTATCACATCTACGAAAAACTGCATGTCCACAACCGGGTTGAAGCATTGAACAAAACGGGGCGAAATAAATGAGTTTCAAAAGTTATCCAAAGCGCTTCACCTTGTATCATGAAGCGCTTTGAAGTAACCGTTTCTATTTGTCAACGACCACCGTTCCGGATTGAACAATTCCCGTTGATGTACTTATTCGGTAGATATAAATACCTGTAGCCAGGGATTTTACATCCATTTTAGTCGATCGCTGATCTTTCAGTGATTGTTTGGCAACCACCTGTCCTGAAACATCAACAAGTATGATCTCTGCATTTTCCACCACGGAAGGAAGTTCAAAACTCAATGTGGAAGAGGTGGGATTCGGAAATACTTTTACATCCCGTTGATTCTTCACAGCCTGTTCCCCGTTATCCGTTCCTTCGGCACGGTATGCCCCGGAAGGAGCTTCTTCCCCATCATAGGTCACAATAAACTCAAAATTTCCACGCAACTTAGGTCCTTGCTGTGTATTGAAAAACTGCTGAAAATACACGTATTCTGTTCTCATTTCAGTACCGTCTACTCCTGGTTTAAGTGCAAAATCGATCTCCACAGGATATTGAAAATTCGGAGGAAACAAAATTCCATCCAGCCTGATTTCGTTCGTTCCATTGAATGTGACCGTTTTTGCAGCGGGATTGGTTTGCTGATATGTTCCCAAAGAACCGCCAGCTACCCATAAATCATAAATGTCTCCGAGATAAACTGTAATATCGGCATACATACTGAGTGTACTGGCAGTCACATCTTTATTGATAAAACGAATAGAAGATACTTCTGCCACACTTGCTGTACTTCCTGCCAGTACGGTTAACTTTCTCCCCGGGAGGTGATATATTCTTACGACTTTCGAATTCCGCAATACGATATTGTTATTGTATTCCATATTCAGGAACACGTGTTCCGATTCTTCATAGGTCATCCCATCTGTATTAACCGGATGGTGACCATCAACAACGCGTCCCATAAAACAGATTCCCATATTACTGGATCCCGTATAAAGTGACGGATCAGGTGCTGCCCATGCTTGTTTAAATTCCTGCTTTGATCCGGCCGGAATTGACGGAAGGGTGATATCAGCAATTTCCAAACCTTGCGGCTGGGAGGTTCCCGGGTAAATATCTGTTGTCCATTTTCCGGGCCACTGTTGTTCGGTTCCTCCAACTGTCCAGTACATTTTCACTTTTTTCCCCGCAGGAGAAGCAAAACATCCTACATTTCGAACCGTAACATACAGGTGATTATCACACATACTTGAAGCTGTTGAAAAACATACATCCTGATTGATATTCACACGGTCATCCGGAAATACCCGGTTCCAGATATCCGGATCCCACGGTGAATGATCAAAATTCTGAGAATTGGGTTCATCATACATATCAAAGTAAGAATCTCTCATCGCAAGATCGAAATTCGCAATCGAATTCAGTGCAAAACGAACCTGCCGGGTTGCAGCATAAGAGCAGGAAGAGTGATCTTCCGTCATAAAAGTAAATACCCCTTTACCCGGAATTCCGGCTCCTGTAATCGTTGGTGCTAACAGGGTATCATTATTCAGTGTGACATTGTTTTCCGTCATAGATTGCCAGTAGCAGATATAAGGCGGTACTCCGCCAGTCAACTCAGCGGTGAGTTTCGGGGTTACTGTTGCGCCCGGAGTTCCCGGAGCACATAAGGAGTTAATGTCTATGTTTTTCACTTTCAATCCCTCTGATATTTTCCATATAACCGGATGCTCAACATTAAACATGTACACACAATTATCCGGATCAATCGCAACCCGCTTAATATATCCTATCCGGGTCTCTTTTGGTTTTCCGCAAGCGGGAGGAAGTCCCGGGAAAGTACTCATACCATTCCCGGCAACGGTAGAGATGGCTCTTCCCGGCGTTATTTTTCTGACAACAAAATTCTGACAATCTCCGACATACATATTTCCGAAACTGTCAAAAACAAAATCCTGGGGATTGTAAAATTGAGCAGCGGTCGCCGAACCTCCGTCTCCTAAATACCCACCCGGTGCTCCGCGCGTTACAGCCGGTGTTCCTGCAAACAGCGCAATCCCATTACTTACCGGGTCTATTTTCCGGATGATATGCCAGGGGCTTTCCGAAATATAAATGTTGCCATAGGCATCACATTCAATCTGTCCTTCACCGAGATCAAGGTTCGTGGACAATGCTGCTGTTCCCGTTCCTGAAATGGTATACGGACTGGTTCCGCTTCCTGCAATGGTTTGAATGATACCGGTGCTTTGGGGCACTTCTCTGATGTAGAAGGGTTCGGCTATTAACAATTTGCTATTGGGAGCAATGGCAATGGCACGCGCCGAAATATTCGCGGATATTGCTGAAAAGTTATCTCCCGAATGACCGACCGTACCGTTACCAGCTACAGTAGATATTATCCCCGACGCGGTAATTTTCCGAACTCTGGTTCCCGATCCCAAACCTCCGGGACCACCGCTGGTATATTGATCAATAAAATAGATGTCATTTGTTTTCATGTCAACGGTGATATCCAAAATTCCATTGAGTTGTGCTGATATTGCGGGCAATCCATCTCCTGAAAACCCGGCAACACCCGTACCTGCAACCACGGAAGTGACTCCTGTTATAACATCGATTTTAATGATCTGGTGTCCTTCTCCCATATACATGTTTCCATTTCTGTCAACGGTCATCCCTCCGCTCGGATTCACGCTCCGGGAAGTCGCCAAAATTCCTGTATCGGTCACACCACTTCCTCCATTTCCCGCATATCTATAGGTGAAATCGTAGTTCAATTGAGCCATACTATGCTGCAACCCCATTAGATACAGTATCACAAGGGTGAGCATGCTCTTGTAGTTAGTTTGTTTCATATTCGTTCTATTTTAGATTTCCTACTCTGTTGAAGGTTTTTCGGAAGCCACCTGCATGCTTTACGAAAATAGGTCCGACAGAAAAGCCCGTCAATACGTTCTTTGTATGCTTTTTCAGCACTATTTGCGCAGAAACCAGAGGCCTTCTCATACTTTTGTCGTATACGACGGAATATGGATCAATCAACCAACCGAACCTTACCCGGAATAAAAAAGAAGCTGCCCGCCAGTAGACAGACAGCTTCCTATTTAGATCTGATTGGGTTTTATTGTTTTTCGATCAGGATTTTGTCCTTGTACAGGGTTTTGTCCTTACTTCTGATTTCGTAGATGTAAACACCGCTCAGGAATAAACGAACATCAATCTGGAGTTTGCCATTCTGATCGATTGGTTTATTGAGTAATTCACGACCACTCATATCGAAGAGATGAAGTGTCAATCCAGCGGGAGTTTCCTGCTTACCGGATACTGTAAACGCTACATATTCGGAAGCCGGATTCGGTACTGCTGTTGCTGAGATTCCATCATCTATTTTTCCGGAACCGGTTCCCGAAGGAGTTGTCCCTTCGCCTTTCATGGACACAGAAATCGATACTCCGCAGGAACATTTTCTTTCCGAAATTACGGTCTCCAATCCATCCGCCGTTACACCAACTACCGTCCAGCTAAAGCAATCGGCAAAGGATGAAGGAACCGTTACGGTGGTCCCAGTGACTGTCCACTCGGAAACAAATCCGCTTGGGTATAACGGATTCGGAGCGCAACACGCCGGATCGTAAGCATACAAAGCGACTTTGTAGGAAACTGCCATCGGAAGCGGAGACCAGGAAAGTCTGCTGTCTAATCCAACAGGATCACATCTCAATCCGTATGGAGGCGGCCCGCCAGGAGTACATGAACAGAATGGTTCAGAACGGCGCGATAAACCTCCTCCAGGCATTACTGCTACGACCGTCCACGAGAAGCAATGCGGAATGGAATCGATAACTGATGTAAGGGTTGAGGAAGCTGGTATATCATATGTATAACCACCCGGTATTAACGGATCAGGACGACAACACAAGGAATCTTTTTCGTGAATGGTTACAATATAGGAAACTGCTCCCGGAACAGGATCCCATGAAAGATAACTGCCATAATACGGCCCATTGATAACCGGAGTACATCTCAAATTCTCCGGTGCAGGTACGGATGTGGTATTACACACATCGATACAAATATCATCCACATACGCATAGCCGAAATGTCCGCCTGCACCACAATCTGCTACAAAAATTTCCAGTGTGTATGATAGAAATACATTGGCGTCGAATTCCAGAAAAGCACAATCCCAATCCCTGTAAACTCCTGCACTTGTATACCCACACGTTGTTAATGATGTACTGATAAAGAAAGGATCAGATACGTCAGCCACTTTACAAAAACGAGCAATTTCGGATCCGGTATTATCCAACACTCTCGCCAAAAAAAACGGGTTTTGAGGTGGCGAATAATGTGATGGATCTTCCATCACCAGGGCATACGAAAAATTGATCCGGTTTCTTCCTGTTACGGAAGGAGAAAACGTTTTCTGAAGCATATTCACTTCGTTATTGTGCCAGCCACATGGCGTCGGGGCATTGATCCGGATAGCATGAGCAGAGCTATTGTGTGTTTGATTGATAACGGGCACAATCGGATCCGGGACGTTATTCGTTAAGTCAAAATTATCCGGTAATCCGGGTAACGGTCCCAAATAAGTGTAGGCAACGCTTGTTGGCGGAACAAAGCTACAGTCTCCACCATAATAGGTATTGGTAAGGTATCCGTTAAAACTAGCCAGTGAGGGAATACCCGTCTCAAAATCACCATCACTGCAAAGTACTGTTGATGTAGCAGCTTTTGCCGGTACAGGAGCAGAAACCCTTCCCGGGTTATAAATCTTCGCTGCTTCCGGATGCAGTTTCAGGTATTGTTCACGGTAATAGCTTTTCAGGTAATTTTCTGCCATGACTTTTGAATCGACTCCAGCATCTTCATGATGCCTGGCTGCCAGGAAATTTTCCTTGATCCGTTCGTTTTGAGCAGTGTTGAGTAATTGTTCGTTGACATAAGCAGCAATTCGTTGTTCTTCGTTTTCCATTTGTTCCAGCCATTCGTGTCTGCTCACTCCTTCTTTCTGGGCATAAATCACCTGGAAAGAAGCCAGTAAACAGCCAAAAGCCAGTAAGGCTAATTGTTTTCGATTCTTCATAGTGTATAAGTTTATGTTATTTATTAAAGCTTTAAGGGCCAGCGGATTTCGTCGCCCCCTGCATGCTTTACGAAAATAAAACCCCGTGAATTCACTTACAATACGTTGTTTGTATGCTTTTTCTGCTCAATTACCCCGTTAACAGATAGAATCTCATACTTTCGTCGTATATAATCTGCTTATATTTGTAACTCAATCTGAATAGCAATCTATCCTATGGGAAACATCTTCTTTACTTCTGACCATCATTTCGGACACGCCAATATCATTCGTTTCTGTAACCGTCCGTTCGAATCCGTGGAAGAAATGGATCGCGAACTGATCCGTCGCTGGAATGAGAAAATCCAAAAGGGAGATGATGTGTACCATCTGGGCGACCTGGCCTTGAATTCCGCAGAAGCTTTTACGGAGATTATGGATCAACTCAACGGAAATATCCACCTGATCGTTGGAAATCACGATGCAACGGCTCTGAATAAACGCAAGCGCTTTGCCTGGGTGAAGGAATATTACGAGTTGAAGGTAAAAGATGAAACCTGTGCGAACGGTGTTCAGCGTATCGTGTTACTCCATTATGCGATGCGAACCTGGAGAGGTGCTTCACGCGGAACCTGGCATTTGTACGGACATTCGCACAATACACTTCCTGATTGGGAAAACTCCTTGTCGTTCGACATCGGTGTGGACTGCCACGATTTTTATCCGCTGTCCTATGATGAGGTGAAGGCCATTATGAAGCAGAAAACGTGGACACCGCCGTTTGAGGTTGGTGAGCGATGAGAAGTGGTTTTAAAAATACCTTTTTATAAATTCACAATATTGTGTAAAAAGCCCATTCCTGCTGGGCTAATAGACATCCCGCAATGGCGGGACAAGCTATGTCTATACGTATTTTGAACAAATAATAAATCCCATTTATTCTTCCACAATCTCCCATTCCCTCCTCCAAACTCCCATTCAAATAAAAACCGTACCTTTGCACCGTTTTTGGTTCGATTGTAGCAATACAAAAGATAATAGGGAATTCGGTGAGAATCCGAAACTGTATCTGCAGCTGTAACCCTTAGTCAAACGGACTTCATTATTCCACTGTCGCGGCGCCAAGCCAGGACGGGAAGGAGAAGCAACCGGAGGGAAGTCAGAATACCTGCCTTGGACAACTGAATGAAGACTTCAGATTAAAGTCAAGTTCAATTGGAAGCTCCGGCTTTCAGTTCGTTCTTATGCTCTGATTTTTTCATTTGCTTACTTAGACCGAGGGCGCTGCCTTCATTTATTAACTTATTTAAATGCTAAAAGCAATGAAAAAAATGCTACTTGCAGTTAGTGTATTCTGTATCCAATACACACAAGCACAAACAATCGTCGATTTCGAAGACAAAACGCTTCCGGGAGCTGACACGGCATGGTTGGGTTCCGACATGTCGGGAGGATTTACATCCGGTGGAGTTTTCTTTGAAAATACCTACGACAGCCAGTGGGACTACTGGTCCAACGGGTTTATTTATTCCAACTCAACTGACGTAACGACTGCCGGCTACACCAACGATTATTCTGCTTACACGGGAATCGGGGCAAACGGAAGTGCAAACTACGCGGTTAACTACAATGGAAGCATCGACTTCGGAACGGAAAAAGTATTGGAAAGCATCGCCATTACCAACACTACTTACGCCGCTTTGTCTATGTTGAACGGAGATTCTTTCGGAAAACAATTCGGTTCGCCAAACAACGCACAGGGGAATCCGGACGGAACAAACGGTGCTGACTGGTTCCGATTATTGATCATCGGGAAAGATGCACAAAGCAATGTAACGGATACCGTTATTTTCTACCTGGCTGATTACCGTTTTGCAAACAGCAGCGAAGACTACATCGTAGACAGCTGGGAAACAGTAGACCTGACTCCACTTGGAGAAATTCAGTTCCTGGAGTTTGCATTGGAATCATCTGATGTCAGTTCATTCGGAATCAACACCCCGGCATACTTTGCTTTGGATAACCTGAAGTACGGAACAGCTTCTGTGAACTCGTTGAACCTTGCAAGCCAGGAGATTTACCCGAATCCTACAAACGGGAACCTGACTGTTCAATCAGAAGCAGGAACAATCAAAGTATACAGCCTGACAGGTGAACTGATCCTGGAGCAAACAACAAACGGAACGCAGCAAATTGACCTGAGCCGTGCGCATGCAGGAACATACCTGATCGAAACAAGCAGTTCCAAAGGGATCGCAAGAACACGCATCAGCAAAATCTAATTGAATTTTCAGTTAGCTATATTATCCATTGCAGTTTCAACCTCCTGTTCGGTATTCGGGCAGGAGGTTAAACCGCTTGAAGAAGTGGTAATTTCTTCGGGAAATGACAGAAGCAACAGCATGCAGATCGAACTGGACAAAGACCGCATTCAGAATAAATTGGCCAACGACCTGGGACAAATCCTGAGTTTGTTTCCCGGATTACAGATCAAAAGCTACGGAGACGTGGGCGGACTGAAAACCGTTAGTTTCCGAAGTCTGGGAGCCGGACATACGGCACTGGTACAGGATTTCAGTTCGGTTTCAACGACGCAAAGCGGACAAGCAGATTTAAGTGCTTTTCCCGCAGATTTCATCGAACGGCTTGAGTTAATTACTCTTTCTCCTACCCGCACCGCGATTCCCATTCACGCCAAACTGGCCGGAGTCGTCGTAAATGTTGAATCCGTTCACTCCTATTCGGGAAACAATCCGAAAAAAATCATCCTGGGCGCTCAACTCGGATCTTTCGATCAATACGAAGGTTATCTGATGCTCCAAAAACGATCCGTCAAATGGGCTGGTACCATAACGGGAAAAATTCGTTCCTATGGCGGAAACTATCCCTATTCCTACCTGAACGGGAACAATACCATCGAAGAACGCCGCAAGAACAACAGCCTGCTGGAATATTTCGGAACAGCTTCCCTGCAATTCACTCCCAATCAAAACCACCGTTTTCAACTGCGTTTATCCGGAAACGATTACCGCAAGGAACTTGCCGGAGCCGTGATTTTCTACAATAGCAATGCCGCACAATACCTGAACGGCTACGGACTGAATGCTGCACTCAATCATCGTTTCAAAAAGAACCGGTGGGATGTGTTTTCATCCGTGAATTACCAGAAAAACAACCTCCAATATCTCGATTCAAGCTACCTGAATTCACTCGGTTATCTCGACCAGCGTTTTTATTCGGATCAACTCGATTTCCAGTCGCAGGTTTCGTATACACTTACTGAAAACCTCGAATTCCTGGTCGGAAGTTCCCTGATTTCAGAAACCCTGAAGGGGAAATCCCTCGTGGGAAATCCGTATCGAAACACGTCCGAAAGCGTATTCGGACTCGAATGGAAGAAAATCGGGAAAATCCTGCTTCAAATCGGGGCACAGGGAATCTTTGAAAAACGCGATACCGTTCTGAAAAGTCAATGGAACCTGCTTCCGGCACTTTCCTGGGGATTCAACCTCGGGAGTAAGAATAAACTCAGCCTGGTATACCGCTACACCTGCCGGCAACCCACTTTCAGCGAATTGTACTACCAGCAAATCGGGAATACCAAATTACGCACTGAAAAAGCACACATCGCCTCCATCCGCTACGAACTCTCATTGCCATTCAAAAAGGGAATTTCCCAAACGATGATTCAGCCGTTTTATTCGTATGTCTACGATAAAATCCTGGCTATTCCCACTAAGAACTTATTTATCTGGAGCATCCAGAATATCGGGAAATCCGATGCCATCGGTGTTGAATTCACCGAACTCGTTCAGAAAAAAATCCGCAGCCACACCCTGGGAGCGCGAATCAATTATACCTTTCAATACACATCCGATTTAAGCGATCCGAACGGAGCCACTTACCGGGATATTCTCAGCTACTCTCCGCTACACTCCGGAAGTATCGAACTGGATTATTCCTGGAAGAGAATTTCGTTCTTCGTACTGACAAGCTACATGGGCGAACGCTATGCATTGAATCAAAACATTCCGTCCAACCTGCTGGATCCGTACCTGCTGGTCGATCTGGGCGCGTCTTATTCACAGCACCTGAAAAACAACGAGTTTACCCTGCGTTTTTCACTGAATAACATCACAAACAAGCAATACAGCTACATCAATTACTTTGTGATGCCGGGTATTCACTTCAATATCAGACTTCAATATGCGCTCTAATTACTTTTTGATACTGTTGGTTCTTTTTGCAATCGGTTGTAAAAAGAAAAAAGCCCAGGAACCGGATGCACCGAAGACGCTCCAACACGGTATGCTGGTGCTCAATGAAGGACTGTTTCAGCAAAACAATTCCACCCTGGGCTGGTTCGATTTCGATTCGAATTCCTACACCTCCAATTTTTTCGAACAAAAAACAAACCGTTCGTTGGGAGATACCGGGAACGACATGAAAAAATACGGCGGAAAAATCTACGTGATTGTCAATGTTTCCAGTACGGTTGAAATCCTGGATGCAGCAACAGGAAATAGTATCAGCCAGATTTCCATGATTTCCGGCGGAACACCGAAACAACCGCGCTACATTGCTTTTTCGGGTTCGAAAGCCTACATCACCTGTTACGACGGTTTTGTAGATGTTCTCGACACAGCTTCCTTAACGATTACCAACCGCATTCCCGTGGGAGCAAACCCGGAAGGACTGGCGGTGAGTAACGGAAAACTATTTGTAGCCAATTCCGGCGGACTCAATTTCCCGAATGTTGACAGCACCGTTTCAGTGATTGATTTGGGAAGTTTACAGGAAATTACCCGCATTTCCGTTGGAAAAAACCCGGGAGCCGTTCAAACAGATCCGAGCGGAGAAGTCTACGTGATTACACGCGGTGATTACGCCTCCATTCCGTCGCGCATGCACCGGATCAACCCCAATACGCTTTCGGTAGTACAATCCTTCAATTTCGACGCCGGGGGCATTTCGCCCTTCAACAATCAATTCCTGATCTCCTACCACGATTTCAGTTCCGGGGATAAACGCATTGCACTTTTCGATCCCGGATCCGAAACGATGATTAATACGGCTTACGTTCCGACAAGCGGCATCCAGACGCTTTACGGAGTGAGTTATTCCTCCGTCACCAATAAAATTTACTGCCTCGATGCAAAGAACTACACCGTTACCGGACAGGTTCATGTATTTTCCAGCACCGGCACGTTCGAAACGAGTTATCATGTGGGGTTGAATCCCTGTAAAATTCTGATTTATGAATAAATTATTCCTTTTCCTGTTCTTAATCCCGGCGTATTCACATGCGCAAAGTTTTCACCCTTCTCCGGGAGATCCGAATTCAAACGCGATTAAAAAAGACAGTTCCTGTTTTGTTTCCTGGGCTACCGGTGGAACAATCACACGGGGTTATATCAACATTTCCGACACAACTGCTGAAGCAAGCGGAACCAACCGGGCAAGTTTTGGAAACCTGAACCTGGCATTGGGTCCGGCAACCGGGAGTACTGTCGACGTTGTTTCGTTGGGCGACAGCGGCGTAGCAACCCTTTCGTTCGATCAATTCATTATGGATGGACCGGGCTACGATTTTGCGGTGTTCGAAAACGGATTTACAGACAATTACATCGAACTGGCTCACGTGGAAGTGAGTTCGGACGGCGTTCATTTTTTCCGTTTCCCATCCACCACGGAAGTTCCGCTGGATTCCCAACTGGGAAATGCTTCTTTTTCCGACTGCCGGATGGTGAATAACCTGGCCGGAAAATACCGCGTAGGTTACGGAACACCATTCGATTTGAGCGAACTTCCAAACGATCCTAACCTCGATAAAAATGCAGTTCAATATGTCCGTATTATTGATGCGATCGGGGCAATTTCCGGAAGTCACTACACAACAGACCAATACGGAACGATTATCAACGATCCTTTCCCAACTCCGTTCGAATCGGGAGGATTTGACCTGGAAGCAATCGGGGTGATCAACGGAACGCTTGGCTTAAAAGAACAGCAGTTACTCAACGTATCCGCTTATCCGAATCCGGCGAAAGAAACGATCCGCATCGATTTGCAGGGGCCGGCGGTTCTGCGTCTTTACACCGCAGACGGGCGCTTGCTGGAAACCTATTCTCACCTGGATCAATCCACAATTTCATTACAGGACATTGCTCCGGGGATGTACAATATGCTCATTTCCCAGGGAGAAAAAACACACGTTGTGAGCGTGATGCGTGTTTATTGATCCAAGTTGAAACGTACAAAGGGTTCAAAAGTGAAAGTATTCCATTTTAGTATTGAATTTTTGAACCCTTTGAACCTTCTCACAGACTTACCAAAGCAGATCCATCGCACTGCTTAAAAACGGCATACCTCGGCAGCATTTTCCTGAAATATCCAAAAACACACGAACTTAATCCCCTTGAAATAAATTTATTACAGTTTTCAATTATTATTGAAAATATTGTATATATTTGATTCATGGAATTAGAACAAGCCAAACAGCAATTCATTCAAACCTGGGGAAACTTCGGTACACAATGGGGGATCAATCGCTCGATGGCACAGGTTCATGCCCTGTTGATCGTTAGCGACAATTCGTTGTGTACGGAGGACATCATGGACAAACTCTCTATTTCACGCGGAAATGCCAATATGAACATCCGGGAGCTGACCAACTGGAACCTGATTTACAAAGAAAGTATTCCCGGTGACCGCAAAGAGTATTTCCGGGCTGAAAAAGACATGTGGGAAGTTGCCAAACGCATTGTGAAGGAACGCAAGCGCAGGGAACTCGAACCGCTGCAGCAGCACCTGGCTGAATTGAAAAAGGTGGAACAGTCCTACGAATCCATTTCCTTTGTTGCAACCATTGAAAACATTGAACGTTTGGTGACACGACTGGATTCGCTTTCAAGTACCCTGATGAAAGCAGATGAACACGTTTTCTTCGGACGTATTTTGAACCTGTTCAAGTGATTGCTATTTTTTTGATCTTTATTTTCAAAAAATATTGAAAGTTTTGAATTAATAGAAAAATATAGAATTATGGAAACTCAACTCTCACTTTTGTATGACGAAGATTGTCCTTTATGCCGCTGGTACACAGCTAAATTCGTTCAATATGGTTTTCTGAATCCAGAAGGACGCATCTCCTACTCTACCCACATCGATCGATTGAAACAGGTGGTCGACCCGGAACTGGCACAAAACAAAATTGCCTGCATCGACCACCGAACCAACCAGGTTAGTTACGGAATTGACAGCCTGTTACTCATTCTCGGACAGCGTTTTAAACTGATTCCGATCATTGGGAGATTCAAACCGGTCAACTACCTCCTGCGGCTTCTCTACCAGCTCATTACCTACAACCGAAAAATTGTAGCTCCTGCTCCCAAACAAGCCATTGCCTGTGCCTGCGAACCTTCCCGATCTATTTTATGGCGTTTTCTGTTCATCGCACTGATTACATGCATCACTTCCCGGATTACTCACTGGTATTTTCCGCTGTTCTTTTCCGGGTATCTGAATGCAACCCCTGTCAGCGACTGGATGCTGCTAATCCTGCAACTGGGCTTTCAAAGTATCTGCTTTTGGTTCTTCAAACAGAAAAACCTGTACGACTATCTCGGACACCTTGCCTTTGTTTCTTTTCTGGGTTCCTTGCTGTTATGGGGATTCGGACTGCTGATCCAGGTATGTAGCATTCCCGGAATTCCAACAGCTCTGCTCAGCGCGGTTAGTTTCGGAATCGTGCTCTGCTTTATGTTTTATGAACACAAAAGAAGGGTTCAGCTCAAAGACTGGTCTCTGAGACTCTGTTTGAGCTGGATCGTTTTCAGAATTCTCATTTATCCCCTCGTATTTCAACTTTAAATTTTTACCATGAAAAAGATTGTCTTATTCGCCGCAAACGGTTTTATCGGGAGAGCACTCATCGATTATGTCGCTAAAAATCACCCGGATTATCAACTGACTGCTGTTTCCAGATCACCGATTAAAGATCTTCCCGCCACATTCAAACACGTTCAATGGGATGGAAAAACGCTTGGTTTGTGGACGGAAGAATTGGAAGATGCCGAACTGGTTGTCAATCTCGCCGGAAAATCTGTCAACTGCCGTTACAACCAGCAAAATAAAGCAGCCATCTTTTCATCCCGTCTCGACAGCACCCGCATCATCGGGGAAGCCATTGAAGAGTGTGTGGTCAAGCCCACTTGCTGGATCAACGCCGCAAGTGCCACGATTTACGAGCACAGCCTGGAGCGTCCGAACACGGAAACAGACGGAATCATCGGGAAAGGATTTTCTGTCAATGTCTGCAAAGCCTGGGAAAAGCAGTTTTTTGCGTTCAAAGACCTTCCTCTTCGTCAAATCCTGCTTCGAACCACTATCGTTTTGGGAAAAGAAGGTGGTGTGTACCCGGTATTGAAGAAACTGGCACGTTTCGGTCTGGGAGGCAAAATGGGCAAAGGAAATCAACAAATCAGCTGGATTCACGTCACCGATTTTTGTGAAGCACTGTGGTTTCTCTTTCAAAACAACCGGGCGAACGGTATTTACAACGTGGGCAGTCCGAATCCCGTAACCAACAGCAACTTTCAACGCGAACTCCGGAAAAGTCTCGGAATTTCCTTTTACCTCAATCAGCCCGAATGGATGCTGACTGCCGGGGCAATTTTTATCGGGACAGAAAAAGAATTAATTTTAAAAAGCAGGTTTATCCAACCCGAAAAATTGACCGGTCTTGGTTTCCGGTTTCAATTCCCTTCCATTGAGTTATGTTTGAGTGATTTACAGAAATAAGCTCTGCTTCTCCCAGTGTTTCCGGCTTTTTAACAAATGCTATAAAATTCATTATATTTTAATTCCTTTTTCATATTACGCCAACATTTTTTCAAAATAGTTCTACCTTCATGCAACGTATAAATTAATTATTTCGTTTCATTTAAAAGAATCAAATTTTGAGATTTATGAAATCACATGTTTCAGTCAAATTAACACTATTCCTGATTGGTTTTTTCCTATTCGCGGGACGGTCTTTCTCCCAGGAAAGAATTCCGGCAGAATCCATTACCTCCGAATGGACTTTCTTCAAAGAAGTCAAAGGAGTTAAGTTCTACCTGAAAGAAGAAAAAGCAACAGTTTATGAAGGTAAAGAACCTTTTACGTTTGTTTTGGTGAAGTTGGAAAATACCAATAACAAACCGGTGAAGCTGCTTTACAACCTGGCAGCTCACTACAACGAGGGCTGTAACAATTGTAACAACGCTCAGGAAGCACGCAAACCTGTTGAAGTCCCTGCAAATCAAACCGTGGAGGGAAGATACGATTCGGGAAATTGCCCGACATCGATCATGGTGTACAACCCGAACAACAAATTCACTTCCTGGAAACTGACTTCAATAGCTATCGAAAATTTAATTATCAATTAATCAGATTATGAAGCATTTAGTACGTTCTCTTTTCGTAGCATTAATTGGTTCATTTAGTGCTTTCGGACAAACTAACCTTTGTTCCATTACCATTACGCCGTCAGATACAACGATCTGTCCGGGTGATTCGGTACACGTTGTTGCAACTGCAAACCTGATCAACAGTAACCAGTCTTTTAACTTCAACGGATCGGTATTGCCTCCGGGATGGTCAGCAGGTGGAGCTTCCACGTTCTCTGCTCCATGTGGTGCAAACCCTTCCAATACACCCTATTACTGGGCCTCCACATCTACGGGAGTTCCGAATATCACAACTGCTGCTTTCGATATCAGCTGTGGTGGTTACATTTCATTCGATATGGTTTATTCCGTTCAGGGTGGTGCATCTCCATGTGAAGGACCGGATCAGTTGAACGAAGGAGTTGCTCTTCAATACAGTAACGACGGTGGGGCAACCTGGATCACGATCATTTACTATGTTCCGGACGGAACCACTTCTCCGACGATCCTGACAGGAACAACGAGTGTGGCATTCGGTCCAACGGCTTTCACCACATGGAATACCTATAATATCCAGATTCCTCCGGGCGCTCAGACAAGCAACACCCAATTCCGCTGGTATCAGCCTACTTCTTCGGGAGGATGTTGTGATAACTGGGGATTGGATAACATTTTCATCAACGCATCAGGAGCACCTTGCGGATCTACAGCTGTGCTTGACTGGAGTAACGGAATGGGAGATACCACAAACTACTGGGTAGTTCCTTACGGAGATACAACATTTACGTGTGATGTATACGATACAGCAGGAAACTACCAGTGTACTTCCCTGCCGGTTACCATCCACCTGTACCACGATGTATTGAACTACAACCTGCAGGATTACGCATATTCTTACTGTCCGACAACGAATCCTTCCGTTCAGGTTACAAATATTTCAGGATCAATTCCTCCATACTCTGTAAACTGGACTGATATTCCAAGTACGAATAACCCGCAAAGTTTATCGACCGGAGGTGCAGAACATGATACCATTACCTATCATGTGACCATTAGTGATGGTTGTGGCTTCACCAGACAGGATAGTGTGATTCTCATAGTCAATAAACTCCTCAATATCGACTCGCTCATTCCATACGATGCCAGCGCCTGTCTGAATGATGGTGCGGTAGTGGCTTACGTTTCAGGTATTACGGCTGTAAACAACCAACCGATGTATTCCTGGCATGGTCCGGGTGCAACGAACCCGAGCTTTGTAAACTCTACCGTTTGGACAAACCGTTCACCGGGGTGGTACTACTTCATGGTTTCGGATGATGTATGTACAGACAGAGATAGTGTCCAGATCAATATCAAGAACCCTCCAACAGCCATGATCAGTGCAAATCCATTGGCAGGTTGTGCTCCGTTCAATGTGGCTTTTGAAAACAACAGCCAGAATGCAACACATTACCACTGGGATTTCGGTGACGGAAACACATTAAACGTAAACGATCTGAGTACTCAGAACCATACTTACTCCGGAGACGCACAGATTATGCTGATTGCATATGACGACAGTAACTGTTCAGATACAACCTATGTAAGCGTAACAGTTCAAACATGTGGTTGTACAGACCCGATGGCAGTAAACTACGATCCGAATGCAGTTGCGAACGATGGTTCTTGTAGCTATCCTCAGCCGATCTTTAACGTTCCGAACATCTTTACTCCGAACGGTGACGGTGAAAACGATTTCTTCGAATTCACAGTAACAAATTACTCCAATATCGAGTTCCAGATTGTGAACCGTTGGGGGAACCCGGTATTCAGTGGTTCAGGTTTGAATCCGAAATGGGATGGTAAAGTAAACGGTGTATTATCCGCAGACGGAGTGTACTTTGTGACTTACAAAATCACATCCATCAAAGGAGACAAACAAGTTGAAGGTCAAACATTTGTACATTTGATCCGATAATCTCTCAATAGAAATATGAAAAAGCGCTTGAATAGTTTCAAGCGCTTTTTTTATTTTTGACTTATTCCCATTGATTGAGAAACCGATGTTTTTTATCCTTTCGAAAATTTTGTTGTTTACCATCAGCCCGTTTACGTGGCTACTGGTTGCTTTGTACTTTGCTTTCTTCTCCAAAAAAGCACTCCGGGCAAAAAGGGCAAAGTATGCGGCTATTTTTATTGCATTGTTTTTCAGCAATACGTTTGTTTTCAAGGAATTTTGCAGGCAATGGGAAGTATTCGGAACTCCACCTTCAGCGGTGAAACACCACGATGTAGCCGTTGTTTTAACCGGAATGGCAGAATACAATAACGATTTGAAAGTACTCAGTGCACGAAGAGGGATTGACCGCATCTGGCAAACGATCTCACTCTACAAAGCAGGAAAGATCAACCGGATCCTGATTACCGGAGACCACGGCTACCTGATCGACAAGGGCCTTCACGAAGCAACTCAGCTGAAAGAAGTATTGGTTCACTGGGGAATTCCGGAACACGTGATCATTACCGAAACGAAATCGAAAAACACCTACGAAAACGCCGTTGAATCGAAAAAAATCCTGGATAAACTCTTTCCCGGATCACACTCCATTCTGCTGGTTACATCCGGGAAACACATGCGCCGTTCGCGTGCGTGCTTTGAGAAACTAGGAATCACGTGCGACACCTACTCCACCGACTTGTATACCGGTCCGAAACGTTCCTATACGTTTGATGAAATGCTGATTCCGGATGTGAGTACCATGACCGAGTGGCACGGGCTTCTGAAAGAAATGATTGGTTACGTGGCTTATGACATTACAGGAAAAATCTAGCCTACTGCGTTACTTTGGGTTTCGATTCAGGGGTCATTAATTCCAGTTCGGCTGCCTGCATAGCTTCTTTCATTTTCGCATACTTGTTGTATTTAGCCGCATTACAAACTCCAATAATTGCCGGAGCAGGAAAAGCAATCCAGCCGGTGTAATCAAACCATTTGGCTTTTACCTTTAATCCGTCTACATGCTTTCGATCAATCGAATCCCGGTAGTTCAGGTATTGAAACGCGCTATGTCCGTTGATGGTTGTTTTTCGCACTCCGATTGTATCCGGAAACGGGTTATACAGGAAATCCCAGCCTTTTTTATCGTAATACGCCGAATCATTCTGGAATGACGGGCTGATGTGATTGAAATACAGGAAAGCTTCCCTGTTGCAGTCCACTTCCACCGGGTGTTCATCGTGGTTTCCCTTGCTCATGATGGCAGGAAGTCCTACGCGAACCAGGTAAGCAAATCCCATACGTCTGCTTTGCAGGTAATGACCGTATTCATGTTGAAAAATGCGGTTGTCCGGATCAGGAGCACTGGATTTTTTGGTCAGGATGTAATTCCCGAAGCAAATTCCCGTCCAGCGTACATTCATATTCAGAAGCGTACTCCCATTGGGGTAGCTCACGGAATTCACCCGGCACAACACCGTGTTGTAGAAATGTGCCATGAAAAAACCGATTCCCGTTTGAGGTCCCTGGTAGGTAAACCGCGACCCGACTTCCAGGAAACGCTTCCCGGATGTCTGGTTGGTATCGGAAACAAACAAACCACCCCAGATTCTCAGGTCATTTTTTGCACTTTGATTCGCACGTTTCCAGGCATTTTTCCAGCGTTTTTCCTTGTTTTTCGCCAAACCGGAAATAAAACCGCTTACCCAGGAATCGAGAATAAAGAAATCAGCCTGCTCGTTTCCTGCATAGGAAGGAACAAACATCACTGTGCAAAGGAGTACCAGAAAAAACGATCTGACCTGTTTTATCATTCCATTCTAACGTTTGAAGTGTTATTTTATGATATCCGACTTAAAAATAATGTTATTTTAGTTTGAAGTTAACGACAGATCCATGAAACAGTTACTCTACAGCATTTTGATCGCTTTTCTCTGCTTCTCGTGCGGTGGTTCGAACACCCCTGAAAATCAGTCCGGAGACTCCGGAAAGAAGGAAAATTCTGAAGATCCGGCTGTAACAAAAGAAACACCCGAAGTTCCTGCCGATACGGTTAAACACAACGGCGTGGTGTATCCGTTGACAGCTCCACAGATCGCTAAACTGTCGAAACTCCTTCCGAAGAAAACGGTGAACCAAATCAAGGCATACGTGGATGCACTGGCTTCTGTTAAAACAGACAACGATTTTGCGCGCGTTTATCACAACGGAAAACCATTGTTTGAAACCATCGAAAACGACCTCTATACCAAATTCCCGGATGATGCCTACAACGCGATGGAAGCCATGCGTTTTATCGATAAGACCTTTGCCCTGCGTGCTTCCTGCGAAGCCGAATGCTCCGAATTTGTGATGGAATACAGCTTTACCGATCTGCAAAAACTGGCAGCTTACACCAAAGGAAAAGCAGATGATGCGTTCGTGAAACTGAAAATGATGGCTGAAGGAGAAAATGCCCGACACGATCCGTCGTGGCTCAATTTCTTTGAACGCACCTGGGATTATGGCGGCGGTTCACTGCTGGGAGATGGCAACAATGCACTTTTCCTCGAAGAATCGTTCCAGGCGATCCAGCAAAGCAACCTCTTCAAAAAAGACCTGATCCAGCTCCGGGAGCGCGTGATCGAAGATATGAAACACCGCATTTACATGTTCCCGAAAGCTGCAGTAATGGCTGAACTCGACAAAATCCTGAAAGGAAAATACCTCGCATACGATGAAGCACAGGAAATCCTCGATTTACGTCAGAAAATTGACCGGGACAAAGAAGATCCGGCACTTCAATTCAACTGCTCCGATCCGGAACAAAACTGCGACTGGGGAGGATAATCAAAAGCGTTCAAAAAGTTAAACGGGTCAAAGGCCTTTAAACTCAATTTGAACTTTTGAACTTTTGAAATCAATCACAATCCTCCCTTATTTACTGCCGGATATTCTTGATTGGAAGCTGGAATCCCAGTCCGCCGGTTCCCATAAACTGATCCAGTGGGCGCGCATGCCACGGATCCGTCTGATGCATGTACTGACATTCCAGGAAGAAGTAGAAAAACTTGTAAACGTGGTAATTCAGTCCTGCTTTTACCGCAAAAGCCGAGTTGTAAATCCGTTCGCTGCGTTCATTGGTCTGAATCGCTGAAAAACCAACCTGCAAACCAACAAACGGATCCAGTCTTTTGACCGGGAAATAACGCATGAAACCTGCCTGTACCTGTAAATGATCATTCACATACCCCGGCTTCGTCTGAGCACCGATAAACTGGTAAATATCTCCACGAAAACTGTACTTGTCATCCAGGTGATAATTCATATAGCCGCCCAAATACAGGTTCAACCCTTTCGTGTTCAACTGCCGGGAAGGATAAATACTCGCTGTAGCCTGCAGTAATCCTGCACGTTCACCGTCTGCAATGAGCTGTGCCGCTGACAAGAACGAAACAGCAGTAAAAACAAGGATCAATGCACTTATTTTCTTTTTGATTTCCATAGGTCAGCAAGTTTATAGTTCAACGTAAGTGATGTCAGCAAATGCCCTTCCAGCGAGCCACCTTTGTGCTGTTCGAAATGCACGCTTCCGTTTTCTTCCACATGGGAATGAATGTCTGTTCCCAAATGAATCATGTACTGGGAAGAAAGCGACACATCGAAGCGGGGAGTTAAATTGAAATGAACTCCCAAACCACCCTGAACGGCACTGCTCCAGCGGTCAATCTTGTTACTCCGGTTAGCCAGTTCGGTTTGCAATGTCCGGTCGAAGCAATGTCCTGCCAGGATGTATGGCTGTACTTTCGGAGTCGGATTCGGCAACAGGTAGAACATCACGCTCCAACCGATGTGCAAATCATTTCTGCGGGTGTATTGATTGGTTGCCGGCAGATAATCCATGAACCATTCGGTATTTACGCGGTCGGATAACTGGAGGCGAAATTGTCCTCCCAATCCCACTGCGGGGCGTTCATGATCTCCGTTGAATAAACTTAACGTGCTGCGTTGTCCGACAGAAAGCAAACCGCCTCTTCCGCCCCTGATGTTCAGCTCTTGTGCAAATGCCGAACAGGACAAGCTGATCAGTAATAACAGGCATCCTTTTTTCATACTAGGTTATTTCTTGTAGTAACGTTGTAAATGTAGTAATTAGTATGAAACTAAAAAGGGGACGCGATGCTGTATAAACCAAGAGGGGACGCGATGTATCGCGTCCCCTCCTGGTTTTTTATTTTCGTTTTATTTCTTCCGGAAATTAAAGTCCGAATTTCTCCATTACAGCATCGCTGATTCCTGTTGTGGAGTAACCTCCGTCGTGGTACAGGTTCTGCATCGTCACCATACGGGTCAGATCAGAGAACAACGAGATACAGTAGTTTGCACAATCTTCAGCACTTGCGTTTCCAAGCGGAGCGATTGCATCAGCATAGTCGTAGAAATCTCCGAAACCTTTGATTCCTGAACCAGCAGTTGTTTTAGTCGGAGACTGAGATACGGTATTCACACGTACTTTTTTCTCCAAACCATAGTGATATCCGAAACTTCTTGCGATAGACTCCAGCATTGCCTTGATGTCCGCCATATCCGTGTAGAACGGATAAGTTCTCTGAGCAGCTGCATACGTCAGCGCTACCACACTTCCCCACTCGTTGATTGCATCCATGTTCTTAGCAACTGAAAGCATTTTATGCAGAGACAAAGCGGAAACATCGATTCCTTTTTGGTAGAAATCGTAGTTCAGGTCCTGATACGGGATTTTTTTACGGATATTCACGCTCATTCCGATGGAATGCAGTACAAAGTCGATTTTACCACCTAACACTTCCTGAGCCTCTGTAAACAGTTTTTTCAGGTCGTCCATATTTGTAGCATCGGCAGGAATAATCTTTGAACTTGTTTTTTCAGCCAATTCATTTATTTCTCCCATTCGCATAGCGATCGGAGCATTCGTTAAAACAAAAGTAGCACCGTGTTCATGCGCTTTTTCAGCAACTTTCCAGGCAATTGAATTCTGATCCAATGCTCCGGTAATGATCCCACGTTTTCCTTCCAATAATTTTGACATAATCATTTGATTTGAGGACAAATTTAGAATTTAATTTCAAGCTTCCAAGGAATATTTCCGCGCCAGTACTGAAATCTGTTGAAAGACAAAAGAATAAGGGTTTCCCCTTCAAAGCGATTTAATCCCGGAAATTCAGTTTCAGTCCGTCATACGCTGCAAAAACGTTCGGAGGCAGTTCTTTTTCAATCTCTTCGTGTGTTCCGAACAGGTGTGAAATGTGTGTCAAATACGCTTTTTCGGGCTTCACTTCGCGGATAAAATCCAGTGCTTCTTCCAGGTTGAAATGCGAAATATGCGGTTCTTTCCGCAAGGCATTCACGATCAACACTTTTACGCCTTTCAGTTTTGCAATTTCCTCCGAACTGACCGTCTTGGCATCCGTGATATAGGCAAAATCAGCGATCCGGAAACCGAACACCGGCATGAAATAATGCATCACTTCAACCGGAGTGACAGGAATATCTCCCGAAACGCGGAACGGCTTGTTTTCGATATGAATCAGGTTCAGCTGTGGAATTCCGGGATATTTTTCTTCTGAGAAAGCATAATGATATTCTCTTCTCAGAGCCGTTTCTACCGCCGTGGAACAGTAAATATCCATGTCGCGGTTATCGATGAAATTGAACGCACGCACGTCATCCAGACCTGCCATGTGATCCTTGTGTTCGTGTGTAAACAATACTGCTTCCAGGCTTTTCACTTTAAAACGCAGCATCTGCTGACGGAAATCCGGGCCGGCATCAATCACCAGGTTGCGTCCCCCGATCTCGATCAGAACCGAACAACGCAAACGGTTGTCTTTCGGATCCGGAGAAGTACACACATGGCAATCACAGGCAATCACAGGAATCCCCTGAGACGTTCCCGACCCAAGCACTGTAACGGAAAAATTCATGACGGACGGTATCTGATTACACGGATTAATACTAAAATCCAGGCGATGATCATCAAGGTACCCCCGATTGGAGTAACCGGGCCAAAAGCCTTTTTCAATGATTCAAACCCGTGGATTTTACACGCTGTAAGTCCGTAGATACTTCCGGAAAAAAAGATGGTACCCAGAATCATCAGCAAAAAAATGGTTTTGCTCTGAATCTTGAAACGCGTATTGATTGATGGAATGATGAGGAATCCAAGTCCCTGGAAAAACTGGTATTTGGTTGCCGTATCAAAAGATGCAAGAATATCCTGACGTTGTTCTGTCATGTCTGAGGATCCAAAAACAACGTGATGATTCAACAATGTTTTCAATCCGTGTGCTCCGAAAGCTCCAAATACAATTGCCAGAATAATCAGAATTAATCCGGTAATGATCCATTTCCTCTCCATAAATTTAAAGATAGGGAAAAAGTCGTTCCTATTCCTTGATTTTGGAAATAATTTGAACCAATGAGTATTTAAAACGATCCGATCCCGTCTTGCCTTCCTGGAATTCGATCTTTACAATCAGATCATAGGTATAACCTGCTTCGAAGTGAAATCCTTCAATTTCCTGCTGCAATACTTCCCAGCTGTCCATCCCGATGGTTGCACCTTTCTGCACGGAATAACATTTTTTGGTTTCCTGTGCATTTTGAGAACAATTCACCAACTGCCCGCTCACGCGCATTTTGATCGTTTCGCCCGATCTGGCAGCAGTCACCTGTTGTTCCGCCTGAATTGTTTCTGTTCCTGTATACGAACCGGTCAACGAAATGGCTAAGCACAAAATCTTGAACATAATCTCTGAATTTATCTGATAAAGATACGGAAAGAAAGGTTGAAGGTTGTTTGTTTGTTAGATAATTAACTAAAATGGAACATTGAGAATGTATAATTGAGAAGAGTGAACTGAAAAGTTAAAAGGGATAAAGTGAGAAATTCCTGTCTTTTCAATTCTCCATTATTAATTCTCAATTAGTTGTATAGCAGAAGAACGCGCCAAATCGGTTACCTGTTCACCGGAAATGAGTTTGGCAAGTGCTTCGATCCGTTGTGCTTCATTCAACTGTTCAATGCGGGAAATTGTCTGACTGTTTTCGTGCGATTTTGAAACTTCGAAATGGAAATCTCCTTTCGCAGCCACTTGCGGCAAATGTGTAATCGCAAATACTTGCAAATGCTTCCCCATTTCCTTCAGCAGTTTTCCCATTCTCAGGGCCACTTCTCCGGAAACTCCCGTATCGATTTCGTCCAAAATCAAAGTCGGCAGGGATTTTTTTTCGCTCATCACCAGCTGGATTGCCAGCATGACGCGTGATAGCTCCCCCCCGCTCGCCGCACGTTCAATCGGTTTCAACTCCAATCCTTTGTTGGCTGAGAACAGGATCTGGATCGTCATTCCACCGTTAGCATCTGCTTTCTCCAGTTTGTTCAGCACAATCTGGAAACGGGAATGCTCCATTTTCATCTCACTCAACAGATTGAGCAGGTAAACTTCCAGTTTAGGAATCACCTTCGAACGCTTGTTATACAATTCATCCGAAAGCTGTTTCAATTCTTTTTCCTTCGCTTCAATTTCCAACGTGAGTTCGGCAATGCGTTCGTCGGAGAATGTAAAAGCATTCACTTTTTCACTCAGGGAATCGCGGTAAATGATCAATTCGTCCTGGGTTGAAACGTGGTGTTTTCCTAAAATTTTATTGTATTCATCCAGCGATTGAGTCAGGCGAAAAAGGGTTTCCGGATCTCCCTCCAACAGGTTCAACTGCCTGTCCGAATCACGGGAAATATCACCCAATTCGACAATCACGTCGTTCAGGCGCGTGGAAATCGTTTCCAGATCGGGATCTGCACTTTTCCATTTATCGATATGCGACTTCAGTCTTCTAAGAATATCCGTTGCCCCGTTTTCCTGGTCGATTGCCGCCATGACGGAAGCATAGGCTTCTTTCAGATCATCAATCCGTGAAAGTTTCGAAAAATCCTGCTCCAGGCTTTCGTAATTCACTTTATCGAGATCGAGTTGTTCCAGTTCATTCAGCTGGAAACGGATATAATCCAACTCCTGCAACTGCCCGGACTTGGCCTGCTCCATTTGTTCCCTGGAAACGCGCAAACGCTGAATCTGCTGGAAAAGGCGCGACACCTTGCCTGCCAGTTCCAATCCATCGCCGTAGGCATCCAGTAAATCAAACTGGAATTTCGTTTTTTTGATTTCCAGCGTTTCGTGCTGGGAGTGAATGTATACCAATTGTTCGGTGAGTTCCTTCAGCTGGCTCAATTGAACAGGCGTGTCGTTGATAAACGAGCGGGATTTTCCCTGGCTGGTAATTTCTCTGCGGATCACCGTTTCCGTTTCCCAGTCGATATCTTGTTCTCCAAACCATTCTTTGAAATGGGCATTCAGTTCAAAAACAGCTTCTACCACCGTTTTCTTTTCCGGGTTACGGATCACGGAAAAATCCGATCGCTCTCCCAAAATCAGGTTCAAGGCTCCCAGTAAAATGGATTTCCCGGAACCGGTTTCACCCGTAATCACATGCAGTCCCTTATGAAAATCCAGGGAAACATGCTCAATTAATGCAAAATTTTGAACAGAAAGAGATTTCAGCATCAGTTCAGGATTTCCTCGTATTTGCTGGAATTTGCAGGATCTAACTTCTTCAGAACAGTAACGATCTGCGTTTTTTCTTCAGGCTTCGCCGTTGCATATAAGTTCTTCAACTCATTCATTTTACAGTATGCAAAATTGATGATATTGATCGAGTTCGGTCGTGCAGAAGCAATTTTAGACAATTTATCCAAAGCGGTGTAAATGGCTTGTTTTGCCACGTCTGGCTTATCGTACAAGTGATCCATCCCCAAACGGTGATATTCATAATAGCATTCTCTCAGCGGCTCAAACAACTGTTGCATGGCATTTTCCACCAGCCAGTATCGGTTTTTCTTTCCTGTTTCGCTGGATTTCCATCCTTTCCCGGAAGAAGTCTGTGCGTTGGATACAATCTGCTGCGCTTCCTGGAAATACTTCGTTCCCCCCTGAAGCGAGAATGAATCGAAATCCAATGCAATGATGTAATAGGCGTAAAATGCCAATATCGACGATAAATTATCCCTGAACTGATTTTTTGCATACAATACAACCGTGTTACGCGAATAGGTAAATTCGAGGTTATCGTCCTGGAAATTAAACAAGGTCGTGTTGTAGGAAGAGTTATACACCGGGCGGCTCGACTGCACCTGGATGGAACCGGTAAAATCTCCGTTGTTGATGGTATTGATCTGCAGCTGCAACTGGCAGTTGATACGTTCTTCCACCTTGAATTTCTCTTCGGTCCATTTCGTGTTGTTCATCAAATCGGTTACCACCTGCTTGATTTGGTCAAACAATTCCTTTTCAGCCGAAGTAACCTCCGTTTTAATGTTCGTCACGATCGTAACCTGGCAGTTCAATTCCTGTGAGTAGCCTTTGGTTAAGAGCATTAAAAATAAAAGAGACAGAATTTTATTCATATAAATTATTCATCAATTCATTCAACAACGAGAAAGCCAGTTCTTGTTTTGACTGTAACTCAAAGCTACGTATTTTATTGCTTTTAAAGATTAATTTAACTGAATTCGTGTCGGTTCCGAAGCCTACCCCCGGTTCGCCCATTTCATTGAGTACGATTGCATCCAGTTTCTTCTTTTCAAGCTTCCCCTGCGCATATTCCAGTCCGTTCTGGGTTTCCAGCGCAAATCCGACTACTTTCTGTGCCGTTCTGTTTGCCGAAGCCCAGGAGAGAATGTCCGGGTTTTTCTCCAGGTCGATGTGCAGGGTTTCTGCTGTTTTCTTTATTTTTTGATCGGCTGCCACTGTTGGCCGGTAATCTGCAACAGCAGAGGCAAAAATTCCCCAATCAACCTGATCCCAATGGTGTTGAACCGCCTCCAGCATCTGCAACGCCGAAGTCACACGAACTACACGAATCTTTTCATGGGATGTTTTCAAATGAGTCGGTCCGCTCACCAAAATCACTTCTGCTCCTTTCGATGCAGCGGCTTCAGCCAGTGAAAAGCCCATTTTCCCTGAAGAATGATTCCCGATAAAGCGCACCGGATCGATGGCTTCGTAGGTTGGCCCCGCGGTAATCACGATTGTTTTTCCGGAAAAACGCGCATCGTACTGAAAGTGATCCTGCAGGTATCGCAGCAATACTTCCGGTTCAGCCATTCTTCCCTGCCCTTCCAGTCCGCTGGCAAGGAAACCGCTTTCAGCCGGGATCACCGTGTAGCCGAAAGATTCCAAACGATCGAGATTTGCTTTGGTAGTCGGGTGCTGATACATATCCAAATCCATTGCAGGAGCAACAAATACCGGACATTTCGCACTCAGATACGTTGCCATCAGGAAATTATCGGAGAAACCGTGTGCCATTTTAGCGAGGGAACTTGCCGTAACGGGAGCAAAGATCATCACATCTGCCCAGAGCGCCCATTCCACGTGGTTGGTCCATTCGCCTGTTTTCGGGTTGTAGAAGTCTATCCCGACGGGAGATCCGGACAAGGTTGACAGGGTTAGCGGTGTGATAAAATCAGAAGAGGCAGGAGTCATCATACATCTGACTTCTGCCCCTTGTTTCTTTAACAATCTCACGAAGGTCGCCATTTTATAAGCTGCGATTCCGCCAGTTACACCGACCAGAATCCGTTTTCCTTCTAAAGACATAGGAGTTTATTTACTCTTGGTTTTTTCTCGTATAGATTTGTCCTTCTTTCAACTCTTCGATTGCAACCGCAACCGGCTTCGGAAGTTTTTCGTAGAAGCGGGAGATTTCAATCTGCTCGCGGTTTTCAAAAATCTCTTCCAAATTATCTGTTGATGAAGCAAACTCCTGCAATTTAGCAGTCAATTCTTCTTTCATTGAAGAGCTGATTTGATTTGCTCTTTTGGACAATACTACAATTGATTCATAGATATTACCTGTACCTTGTTCCAAATCAATTGTATCACGCGTTACAGTTGAACGCTCAGCATTGTTGTTTTTGAAGCTCATTCTTCTTTTTATTTACTTGTTAGATGCGGGAATATCAATCTTTTTCAATCGTTCCATATACCCTTCGAATTCGCGAAGATAGTCTGAATTTGGAAATTCTACAAGAAAAACATTAAATCGTTCGATCGTTTTATCAATTCGATCTTCGATTTTTGAATCCACACTATTCAGCGCTAAATGAAATGAATTGCGGATCAAAATAACCCAGGCTTCTTCCCGGTAGCTTGAACGCGGATAATTATCGAGGAACGCTTCTGAGCTAACCACTGCCGCACGGTAGTTTTCTGTTTTGGAATACAAGCGTACATTCAGCATCTCTTTCGTTTCCAGCTTATAACGCAGCTTGTCCATGATCGCATTACACGTATCCAGGTAATCGGAGTTCGGATAACGGGAAACGAAGAACTGTAAATCATTCAAAGCAACTTCTGTTTCATGCTGATCCAATGACGCTTCCGGGCTATTCTGAACGGAACACAATGCAGAAAGGAACATCGTTTCTTCTGCTTTCGGGGAATATGGGAATTTGGATTCAAATGCACTCAGGTAATAACTTGCCAAATACCAGTCTTCTACTTCAAAACAAGCTTTCCCTAAACGGTAAAATGCAACTTCTCCCTGTGGCGTTCTCGGACTTCTCTGGTAAACCTGCTCGTAAAGCGCAACACATCTTTCATACTTTTCAGCATCGTAAAGCCGGTTGGCTTCTGTGAATTTCGCTTCGTAATCATCTGATTTCAGAATACGGTTATACGAACCACAGCTCGCAAGTGACAGGATAGTAAGAATTAAGAAAGTCCATTTCATGATGACAAAAATAGGAGAAATAGCATAACGGCAAGCTTACGGAAAATATTGTTTGAGAAATCTTAACAAAATCAAGACTCATTGAGAAGTGAAAATGTAACAGTTAAAAAACAGATGTCTGCCAGTTTTTCAATTGGTCACTATGAATTAGCAAATTAAGAACCTTTTCAATTTTAACTTCTCCCTTTTAACTTGGTCAACTTGATCAAACCAGTTTTCCGGATTTAATTTCCATCAGGTGAAGCAAGCGGTCCATATTCGGCGCTTCGTCTTCAAAATACGTACGGGTCTTCTCTATTTTGGTTTCCATCGAATCATCCCGTTCAAATTCGGGGTTGAACCGGAAGTAGTGCCACTTTTTGTGATTGCGCACCTGCTGCTCGAATTCGAGTCGTGCCTGTTCGGAGAATTGTTGTTCAAGATCAGAATCACTGTGTTTCCCGGAACCGATGCTTACAATAACGACCGAATCTTCCTGGTACAGGCAATCCGCATAGTGCATGGCCTGCAAAATCGGGTTCGGTGCAAACTGACTCGCATTCATCAGGCGTCTGTAGCCCAATTTAATGAATTGCTGCTCGTTCGGATTTCCCATACATGCTTTCAAAACAGAATCCAGTTTGATGGACTGCTGGGTAGGTCTGCTGTCGGAAAACTGGAACAATTCATCCGAATCCACGTCGTAGGTCAGAAACAGGAAATGTTTCCGCAGTGAGAACAAGGTATCGTCTTCATCAAACAAACGGGAAACCATTTCTTTGCTGTAGCCGTTGTTCTGGTATTTCAATAATTTTTCGAGTGCACCCAGTTCCTCAATAAGGGAAATCTGGTGTTTTGCCAGTAAACTTGCCAACAACACACTGTCTCCTGATGCGACTACCAAATCGATCCAATTGTAAAGGGAACGATCGATATCAACGGCGTGAATTCGACGCGAAAGGGCACTTAACCCGACAATCGGGACGAGCAAGGCGTCAGAACCTCCATCAGTGACTAAAACGATTCTATAGTTACAGGACATATAGCAATTTAGACAAATCACTTTGATCCCGCAAATTTTTAACACTCTTAGGGAAAATTTAATACGGTGTTTTTAGTTGATTATGTGGTTTATTGATTTAGATTTAACAAAATGAATATCAATAACTTATATATAAAGTTTAAACACTACTAAAAACCAGAGAGTTTTCTTGTTTCCCGCAGAGGAACGCGGATGCATTGCTTAGATTACATTCTCTACGTGGTCACTAATTTCCCGCAGAACTTTAATGAACCCAATCGAACGAGAGCGCAGATACTCATTGTTTAACACCTTATCGGGTTGCGCTTTTTCGAATGAAGTTGCAATTAATCACTCTTTACGTGCTTTGCACCTTTACGGTTTATTGAGTCTGGCGACTATGTGTTCTATGTATCTATGCGGTTTAATAATTTCACGCGGATTTCGCAGATGAATGATCATTTGGTTACATGTTCCAGGTGTGCGATGTACCTCTGTCGTTTATTCCTTTACCGCATAGAAACAAAAAAGCCCCCTGGAATGCAAGGAGCTTCTCGTCATATTTTTACCGGATGCTTATCTCACGCGGATTTGCCTTCCAACCTGCAAGAGTGTTGTGGGACGGATTCCATTCAGCTTGCACAATCTCGAAACAGTCGTGTTACTCTTGGATGCAATCTGGGAAAGGGTATCTCCGGTTCTGATTTTGTAATACTTTCGTGCGGCTACAGCTTCTGTTCTTGCCTGCACTGCCGCAATCGATTCTCCGGAGATTTCTTCGTCGCTTGGTTTTGCCCCCGGCCTGAACAGGCGTTTGTGCACCAGCAGGTTTTCGTCTTTTAATTCCTTTTTCGCAAAATCAATGACTTCTTCCGGGTTCATTGGTGAATCGTAGAAACGCACTTCGAAGTGTAAGTGTGATCCGAACGAACGACCGGTATTTCCTCCCAAACCAATCGGTTCTCCTGCTTTCACTTCCTGATCCGGTGCTACCAAATGCTTGGAAAGGTGAGCATAGAATGTTTCCAGTCCGTTGTAGTGGCGGATAATCACCAGGTTTCCGAATCCTCCGTCGTTCCACTTGGCGTAACGCACACGTCCTGAAAATGCTGCTTTTACGGTATCTCCGGTACGCAGGTTCAGGTCGATTCCATTGTGGTATCTTCCTTTTCTGTAACCGTAGCGTGACGTCACGATTCCCGGAACCGGTTGTACATATTGTTTATGCAGATCGTCAACCAGACACAACCAAAGCGTGTCGTTCATGCGCGACAAATCATTGGTTCTTTCTGATGTAAAACACATATTATTGTCCCAGGTTTGAACCAGGTTCAGGTTTGTATCTGCCTGAATGAGGTTAAAAAGCGCTTCGTTCATGATTCCGTCGAACTCTTCGTCCATCAGGAATTTCCAGGTTCTGTTGGAGTAAAGAACCATTTTGCCTTTGTCAGTTTCTACGGTGTCGATCGGAGTCTGAGCCAATCCCGAAAATGAAACAAGTAGAAGGAAGAAATAAAGAATTTTGTTCATGTTTTATGCCTTGGTATTTTCTGGGTGTCGCAAAATTAACAAAAAAAAGACAATTTTTACTTGCGAAAAAACGTTAATTCGAACATTTACAAGTTCATATCTTTCAAATTGAAAAGGGAGAATTGAAAATTGAAAAGAATTTCCACTTCTTATTTTACCTTCTCAATTGTCACTTTTCGGGACAGATTTCCCGTCGACGTCCATGATGATGATGTCGTAGAACAAATCTTCGTTCGGTTTTACCAAATCCACATATCCTCTTGATCCGTAGGCTTCTTTGGCAGGAACAATAATGTATAATTTATCATACATCTTGGTATTGAGCAAGCCTTTTCTCAAACCTGGAATCAGGGATGCATCTTTCATCCCGAAACCAAACGGCGTGTTCCGCTGATAGGAATTATCGTATCTCGGATTGGATTTTGTCCCAACGAAATAATGAATCGCCACGTTGGAGTTTTCCCCCACTTTCGCATCCACCCGATCCGGGTTTTCTTCCAGACACCACACTTTTACCCCGTCGACTGTTTTCAGTGGTTTGATTTCCTTTCCGACGCGCAGCATCACGATATTCGGTGCATTGGGCGGGATGACTCCCGGGATTCCTTTTTTCCCACGCGCCAGTTTTCCGGGAATGTACACTTCGACGAAATCCCCTACCCGCAATTCTTTCATTGCCAGGTCAAATCCAGGTGTCTGCATTCCGAAACCGACCATGAACGGAAGCATGTCGCGCTGCAGTTTGTAGTTTCCATCAACTACTTCGCCATTTTCCAGCTTGGTTTTGAAATTGATCTCGTAAACCGATCCTTCTTTCACCTGCTCACCGTCTGATTTCTCAAACCACTGAATGCGGATGCCATTCGGGAACGTTTTCTTATCTGCGATTGTCTTTTTCGGTTCAATCAGCTTTTCAGCTTCTGAAAGTCCGCTTCCGGAATCGCGTGTGGTAGGTGCTTTTACCGTTTCTGCCGTATCTACGCCTGAAGTACATGCCGCAGAGAGCAACAGCACTCCGAGCAAACTAGTTGTTCCTTTCATCTTATTCTATTCCGATTAATTCAATATCTACGACCAGGGGTGAAAGCGGTGGAATTTTATTCAAATCGCCCACCAATCCATGAGCCAGGTGGCTCGGGAAAACCAATTTTGCCTTTTCTCCCACGTGCATCAGTTTGATTCCTTCGTGAATTCCGGATTCCATATCACTTTTATCGATCCGGAACACATCTACCTCATCCGTGGCTGTTTTATACACTTCTGTTCCGTCGAGCAGGCTGATTTTGTATTGCGTTTTTGCATCCATACCCGGTTTCGGCGAAGCACCGTCTGTTTTATTGAAAATCACGTAACGCAATCCCGTTCCGGTTTGTTTCACTTCCCAGTTTTCATGCTGTGCAAAATACAGGTCGATGTCCAGGTCCTGCTCAATGGCCAGTTCCTTATTCATTTCGGTGGATTTTTCCATATTCCAGTTGACCGGCTTGGGCTGTTCTTCCTCTTCTGTGCAGGAACACAACAGCAATACGCAGAAAAACCATTCTTTTTTTATCATACTCGGGGAATGAAATCTTTTACAAATGTTACAAATTTTTCGACTGTCTGTTGCAGGTTCTCGTCTGAAATTCCTCCGGAAGCATAGGCATGTCCACCACCGTTGAAATGGGTTTTCGCCAGTTCGTTGACGAAATAGTCACCTTTTGAACGAAAAGAAATTTTGATTTTCCCGTCTTTTTCTACGAACAAAACGGCCATTTTAATGCCCTGGATTCCCAAAATCTGGTTCACCAATCCTTCCGTATCGCCTTTCTGATAGTTGAAACGTTTCAATTCTTCCTCCGACAGGGAAGCATAGCCCACATGCAGATCGTTCAAACACACCAGTTTCTCCGAAAGCGCAAAACCACGCAACTTGATGCGGTCTACCGTATTCGTATCGTAAACGGATTCGTGGATGAGAAAATGCTTCACTCCTCTTCGAATCAGGTCTCCGATTACTTCGTGGGTAAATGCACTAACCGACGGAAAACGGAACGATCCGGTATCGGTCATGATTCCCAAATAAATTGCCGTTCCGGAGTTTACATCGATGTCGTCTAAACGCCCGATGTCTTTGATCCATTTGTAGACCAGTTCACAGGTTGAAGAAGCAGCTGTTTCGGAAATAACTACTTTACAGAAATCTGCCGGGTGCAGGTGGTGGTCGATCATCACTTTTACAGCGGGAGCTTCCACCAATGCTTTTTCCATCTTTTCGCCTACCCGAGAAGGTTCGTTGTAATCCAGGCAGAAAATCAAATCTGCTGTTCCCAATGCTTTCGCAGCTTCTTCCTGCCGGGTTTCAAAGTCTATGATTGCTTCCTGACCGTTGATCCAGTGCAAAAACACCGGCGCAGGATCCGGGTGTACAACCTGTACATTCTTCCCCCATTTCTTCAACAAATGAAACACCGCCAGGGAACTTCCGATGGAATCTCCATCCGGGGATTTGTGCGATGTAATCACGATTGACTGAGCCTGCTCTACGAGCTCCAGTATTTGATGTGCTGCTTGATCCATTGTGTAAAATTATGGATTATCCGCTCACTTTGAGACACCGGAGCGGCAGGAAGGGGAAAATTTCAAGAATCAGGTCTTTTCACAAGCAGGGAAATTTGGATAAGAAAGCAGGTCCCAGGTAATTTTCAACCAAACCAACACGCACGAAAGCGGCTTCAGAGCAAACGGAATGATTACATTTTCCTGCCATTTTCCGGGGAACAAATCGGTGCTTGCCACTACCGTGAACATAAAAACCAACAGGAGTAGGATCGTATTTTCCAGTTTGAAGTTTTGGGTAAAATACCAGATCGCAACACCACAAACAGCAATAATATAGGTTGGTGATTCTGCTTTGTGATTGAAAATAACGATCCAGATCAAGGTAGAAGCAAGCAAAAGCAGCTTGAATTTTTTCTCCCGGAAATGTTTGTAACGGATCAACGGAAGACAGAATAAGATACTTCCTCCCAGCAGCATGGTCGTTTGTGCTTCCATTCCAAACCAGGTCCCAACCCAGCCGTCCGCGTTCGGAGGATCGTTTTGCAACAGCAGAATCCAGCTTTTATACACTCGTTGCATTTGTTCATATGAAATGACCAGTAAGGGCAAAGCGGCAAGTAGAACAGTCCATCCGAGAGCATACAGAAAAGCCCTGATTTTTCCGGGATAGCAGAGGAACAATACGAAGGCGCAAACTCCAAAGAGCTTAATAAACATGGTTAACACAACACACAGGACAGCCAGCTCCACTTTTCCCCGTTCCAACTGAAGGTAGGCAAAGAGGATCAGCCCTGCGATCAACCCGTTACTCTGTGAATTTTGAATCGAGGTCAGTAATTCAAGCACCAGGAAGAGTAATGCAAACAGGGTTTTCCGGTTGTTCTCAAACGGTAATTTCCAGAATGCAAAAAAGAGTACCAGCACATTCAGCAGGTTCCAGATCAATAAGCCTAAGAAGTCGGGCATCCAGGCCAATAACCCCATAAACAGTGAAAACGTGGGACTGTATTTGTACAAATCCCAGTATTCCTGCGGGTATTGCTGATACAAATCTTTGTTTTCAATCAGGTGAAAGAACGATTGTTTGAAAATGAGGTAGTTGTTGTAGTGTGTGTATTCCATTCCTCCATCCACATATGTTTTGGGAGGCAGCAGCATATTTTGCAACGTGACGATGCAAGCCAACAGCACGCATACGACAGCAACAGAAACCATCGGTTTCTTAAGTGTTTGGAGAAAATTCATGTGTAGTCAGATTTTAGCCGGTTTATTGCAAACCAGGAAGTAATAGTATTGTGATCGACCTTTTTCTAAAAAGCCGAATCAACAAAAACAGGGTGTATTTTCCCACTTGAATGGATTTTCATCCACGTCCAGGGAATACTCGAACAGTGTAAAACAGTCCTGTCCCGATCATTTCGTCCCGGAACAGGAAACTGTTTTTAAGAAACTTGTTTTGAATTAAGGACTCTAATCAATTTCGTTTAAAAGTCCACTTGCCAGTCAATACAGAGTTGGTCAATGGCTCACCATAGACATCTCGCCAGATGACCTCAAAATAACCATCCTCCACAGTATAGGCTCTTCCTTTTTGAGTGTAAGCTCCTTCCAGATAAAGATCTCCATGTTTTCCATCAGCAATCAGATCACCTGAACAGATAAATTTACCGTTTACTTTCAGAAATAAATAATCATTAAACACGGTCGTGTAGACAGCTTTACCATGATACTTTTTCACATTTGCTTCTTTTTCTGTTACGGTACCATAATCTTTCAATACATCACCGTTATTAAACAAAAGTTGTATTTCGTATCTACGCTTTCCATTCTCTTTATGGCATCCTGAAAGAAACAAACAGATTGCAATAAAAGGGATTATTCCACATCTTGACATACTATTATTCTTTTCGTGTTAAAGTAAGACTACCGGAAAGGGTATCCCCGGAAGCGAAGTGAATCATTAAATGGTCTGAATCGTGATCCTCATAATCAATAGTGGCTCCTGTATTTACTTGGGCTTTAAAAATGCCGTTGTTAATACTCTTATAAGTTCCAACTTTGAAAATTTTAAGTGATTTATCCATTAATAGTTCCTGTCGTACCATGAAACTATAATTTGAAGAGTACAAGTAAGGACCTGATAGTTCTCCAATAATGGTGTCCTGATTTGTGTTAGTATTCAATACATAAACAAACTCAAATCTGCCTGGAGGGAAATCGTATAAAGCTCCTTTTTCTTTTTTACATGAAAATGAAAAGAGCAGGATCAGACTAAAACTTAACGATCTTAATGTATTTTGTTTCATTGTTATCGAATGCTAGAATAATCATCTTCCACCCGTGCGCTGGCCGCCATGGTAACAGAGTCGCTGACTACCAGGGAAGAATCGATCCGGGCAGAACCTGCCACTTGTAATCGCGCACTGGGCGTGGTGGTTCCGATTCCTACATTTCCATTTTCCGAAAGGACGTTTTCCTGCGCTGTTAGCTGATTGGTGATCAGCAAGGCTGTGAATGACAGCAAATAAGTGATTTGTCTCATAAGTTATTTTTTATTTCAATGAATGCCGGATGATTCGGTTTCAATAGTGGCTGCACAGGGATTCTCCGGCGTGAGATCCCCACACAATCGTTCGACGAAGCTCGCGACGAAGTCTGCCTGGTACGCGACAGCCTGTAATCTGCCGGTACGTGGTTGAGCAGGAATTTTACAGGAATTCCCGCCTGCTTTTACATGTCTTGTTCTCTGAATGCCGATTCAGTGCAATGCTTTTACGCTTTTGAGCGTAGTACATCGGTGGGTTTTTAGTTGTGCAGTCAGTATGCTGCTTTTCCATTTTCTATTCCGGTTTCGGAAAGGGTCTTTTAGTCGGTAACGTTTTCATTTTGCGATTCGTATTCAAGCTGTATCTTTTTTTAGCTGTTAAACCTTTCAATTACACAAAAATGTGTAATATTTCTCAAAAACGCAAATAAAAAGGTGTCTTTTTAGTTTTACAAAGATAGCTCCCGAACTTCGTAATCTTTTATGTGTAATTCCTCACTACCAACAAAAAAGTCCCGACGCGATGTGCGTCGGGACTTTTGAAACCAGTTTGCTAAAAGCGTTTAAAATCCGGTTTTGACAGTTCGTTTTGTTTCGATCACCACTCCAACGCAGGCATGCTTCTTTTTATCGCCGCCGCTGATTGAAACGTTTACAAATATTTTACGGGCTTTATCGGAATTGAACTCCAGGGGCTCAGACCCGGAAGTTGCCAATACTTTCTTCACTTTTTTGAATACTTCTTTGCCGTCTTCCGTTTTCTTTTCTGTCACCAGCTCGTAGATTTCGTAGTTCAATGTTCCTGCACTTCCTTCTCCCAACACGGTGGTGAGGCGGTAATCCAAACCCGGGTGTGCAATAAAGGACATTTCATATGATTTGTCGGAATCCACCGCCCCCACTCTGGATTGGGAGTTGAGGTTGTATTCATCTTTTTCTTTTTTCTTTTTCAGAAATGATTCTACCGGAGGGCATTGGGCAAAGGTGAATACAAATCCGAACAACAGGGCTAATGTGATACTTAGTTTCATGTCTAAAAAAATTAAGCAGTTATGATTTTTGTGCGTATTTCACCGATTTTCTTTGCCAGGGCATCGAAGCATTTTTGAGTCATTTTACAGTTGTCTCCACCGGAGAATGTCAATTTGCCGTTCGAGTTGCGCACTTCTGTTTCTCCCGAACTGCAATCCATTTGTTCGTATACTTTCAGAATTTCCTCTATGGACGCTGCGTATTCGTTCACCGCTTCATTGTCCTGGTAACTCACCAAAAACTCCAGCAGGTTTTCCGCCACCAGTTTCTGGTCTGCCAGTGCCTGATCCAGTTTCGGTGATTTCCCGAATCCTTTTGAGCTTCCGATCATCAGGTGCATGGATTCGATCCATCCTCCAACAAGCATCAGGGACAACTCGTCTCCTTTGTCAATTTCAATGAGGCGCTGGAAGGTACGGTTGTAAATATCATCGCTCAGTTTGAACAGGGAATCTGCATTTCCATCCCATTTTTTAGCCAGTTCACCCAATTCCGTCCCGAATACTTTTGCCACCCCGATATCGGAACCCAATTTTTCCAGTTTCCCGAAATAGCTCAGGTATTTGTTGGTTTCATTGAATGAAGTCAGGTATGCCACATCTGCCGTGTAAATACCGAAGTTCAGCGCTTTCTGGGATGAACTGGTGTATTTATCAGCCAGGTTCGGGTCGTGAAGGATTTTCGTACTCTTCACCGCATCCATTTTGGAAATCAGGGCAAATTGCTCGGACGGTGAAGGAATGTTGTAGTTTACATGAGCAGCATCAACCGTTTCGGGTTCTTTTACCGTTTCAATCTGCTGTTTTTCCTCACCGGAACCGCAGGAATAGGCAAACATCAACAAGACGCCAACGAAGATTAGTTTGTTTTTCATCTTTGAGTATTTAGGTGCGAATCTATTAATTTTCAATCAATAAGAAATTTGTTTGTGTATTTTTTTTGCGAATCGTGAAGATTTTATATGATATATCAAGTAAAACGGAACCTGACCATTGAATAATTGAGCATGCAAAATTGAAAAGTAGTCGGAATACTCTGAGACAAGAATCAGGACTACATCTTGACTCCAAAGATTGTCTCTTTGGATAGGGGCGAATATCCGGAGTGCTTGTGGGGAAGACACTCCGGCTCCAATTGCTCGCCATGAATAAAAGGTGGTGGTTGGATAACGAAAAGACTTCGTTGATTGTGAATGGTGATACAAAGATCGGTCACAGCAACGTAAGCTATTTACGGTTGTCTTTGGCATGAAAAATAAATGTCATTTTTTAGATTAAATGGTCTGAATCCCTTGCTGTCACTGGGCAAATAGACATCCAGCTGGGGCGGGACAAGCTATATCTATCCGTATTTTTCGAGTCGAAAAAATGCCTGAAAAACAAAAAAGACCACTCCATCCGGAATGATCTTTTTCTATGTCATAACAAGCGGATTTTAACGATTATCCGACCAGTTTTTTCGTCTCTGCGATAATTTTTGCCTTCAGTGCATCCGACACCTGAACCAATGGAAGACGCATGTCCGGTTTCATCCAGCCCAGTTCTTCCAATGCAATTTTAACTCCCCCCGGGTTTCCTTCTGCAAAAAGCAGCTTTGTTACCGGAAGCAACTCATAATGGTATTTTCTAGCCGTTTCAAAATCTCCGTTCAAAGCACTCGTCACCATTTTACTGAAATGTGAAGGGAAAGAGTTCGCTACCACGGAAATAACTCCGTCTGCTCCGGCCGCAATTAACGGAAGTGTAATTGCATCATCTCCTGAAAGTACCAGGAACCCTTCCGGTCTGCAACGAATGATCTCCATGATCTGTTCCATGTTTCCGGAAGCTTCTTTCATCGCAACGATGTTTTTCACTTCTGCCAACTCCAGGGTTGTTTCAGCCAATACATTCGACCCGGTTCTTCCCGGAACGTTGTATAGAATGATCGGCAAATCGGTATTGTCAGCCAGATGCTTGTAATGTGCCACATACCCCGCCTGAGTGGGTTTGTTATAGTATGGCGCTACTGAAAGGATTCCATCTACTCCCTGCGGAACTTTGCGGATGTTTTCAGCAACTGCCAGCGTATTGTTTCCTCCTACACCGTAAACGATCGGAAGCTTCCCGTTGTTTTCTTCCAATACTGTTTCCAGTACCTGCTTCTTTTCGTCGCTATTTAAAGTCGGGGACTCACCGGTTGTTCCCTGAACCACCAGGTAATTCGTACCACCTGCAATCTGCTCACGCACCAATTTGCGCAACGCCGGAAAATCAATTGACATATCTGCATTGAAAGGTGTCACCAATGCAACTCCGGCTCCTTTAAATAGACTCATTTCGGATGTTTTTTATATGATAAAAAGTGTGTACAAAAGTAGAAAATAAATTTCTTCTGATGACCTAATAAATAAGATAAATAACGATTTGTGAAATAAAAATATATTTTGTTAAAAAACAATAAACGAATCTACTTAATCACTTTTACCACTTCCATCGTAAATGGATCCAACTCCACCAATTGACCATTTCTCTCGACTACAATCGTACTTTTCTTATACTTTTTGTATTCAATCATACGTTCATATGCCAATTGTAAACCAGCCATGATTTTGTCAGAAAACTCTTTTTGTTTTGGACTCATAGTGTCTTCATTAAAGCATAACGTTCTTCATCGATAATTTCGCAATCCCCATTTTCTACACGAAAAATAAATCTTGGCTTACCTTCAGTATTATCATATACCTGAACAACATCGCAAAGCTCAATATAAATATCGAATAAATTTCTAACTCCTGCAATATATCTACGTTCGATCACTTCTGTTGGAATATTATGTCCTCCTTCTGAAACTCTTTTTGCAACCCTGTTAATAGCATGTTCTGGTGTACTCAACCAAAAATAAAATAGGACAACCTGATACCCCAGTTCTTGTGCTCGCCCAACCAAATGACGATAACTTTTCGTTGATAAGGTTGTTTCAAATGCAAAAGACACGCCATCAGAAAGTAATTCCTCTATCCTCAAAAGCATCATTCTACCAGCTTGAATAGCTACACTTTCAGGATTGAAAGGAGATAGCCCATATGCAATAATATCGGCATTCACAAACTCATTGATTTGTAAAACTTCGGGCAAAATGGTCATAGAAGCAGTTGTTTTACCTGCTCCATTCGGCCCGGAAATGATATACAAGTATTTATTTGTCAAATTTTCCATTAACCACTTTCACGAAATCATCTGAATAAAATCACTTTCGGAAATAATCGGAATCCCCAGCGAGCTGGCTTTTTCCAGTTTTGCAGGTCCCATATTTTCTCCCGCCAGTACGTATGTTGTTTTGGCTGAAATCGACCCCACGTTCTTTCCACCGTTCTTCTCGATCAGTTCTTTGATTTCATCCCGGCTGAATTGAGAGAACACTCCCGACACCACAAAGGTCTTTCCTTCCAGCGTATTGGAATCCAGCGCCACTTCTTCTATTTCGAACTGCAATCCGGCCTGCTTCAAACGTTCAATGGTCTGAATTGCCCGCTCATCCAAAAAGAATTGCTGTACCGCTACGGCGATCTTCTCCCCGATTTCGTCCACCGCGATGAGTTCTTCATAGCTTGCGTTCGCAATGGCGTCGATATTCTTCAGGGCAAAAGCCAGTTTCTTGGCAACAGTTTCCCCCACAAAACGGATCCCAAGCGCGAACAATACGCGCTCAAACGGAACGGTTTTCGAGTTTTTAATCCCGATCAGCAGGTTGTTTGCCGATTTATCTGCCATGCGATCCAGGTTTACAATCTGGTCAAACGTAAGGTCATACAAATCTGCTACACTGTTTGCCAATCCTTTTTTGTAAAGCAGGTCGATGGTTTCCGCTCCCAGGCCGTCAATGTTCATCGCTTTGCGGGAAATGAAGTGTTCCATGCGTCCTTTTACCTGCGGCGGACAAACCAAATCATTCGTACAGTAATGCTGCGCTTCTCCTTCCCTGCGGTGCAATTCGGAACCACATTCCGGGCAGTGTTCAATGAAAAGGACTTTTTCGGCACCGGCATTGCGGGAAGCTTCGTTCACCCCCACAATTTTCGGGATGATTTCTCCTCCTTTTTCCACAAATACTTCGTCGCCCAGGTAGAGATCCAGTTTTTCAATCTGATCCGCATTGTGCAGCGAAGCACGTTTCACGATGGTTCCTCCGAGCAGTACCGGTTTCAGGTTTGCAACCGGCGTAATCGCTCCCGTTCTTCCCACCTGGTAGGTCACTTCTTCGAGTGTGGTTCCTACCCGTTCAGCCTTGAATTTATATGCAATGGCCCAGCGCGGAGATTTTGCCGTGAAGCCCAAATCGGCTTGCTGTTCGTAATTGTTGACTTTGATCACAATCCCGTCGATGTCGAAAGGCAGGTTGTAGCGTTCTGTATCCCAATAATGGATAAACTCCATAATTCCCTCAATCGATGACGTTTTAAGAATATAGCGGTTTTTCTCCTGCGGCGTTTTGAACCCCCATTCGTGTGCTTTTTGAACACTTTCGAAATGCGATTCCATCGGTAGATCATCGCCGTAAACTCCATACAGGTAACAATCCAGTCCTCTTTCGGCAGCCACTTTCGAATCCTGTGATTTCAGCGTTCCCGAAGCAGAGTTGCGCGGGTTGGCAAAAACAGGTTCTCCCAATTCTTCCCGCTGACGGTTCATCGCTTCGAAATTTGCCTTGGGAAAGAAAATCTCTCCGCGGATTTCAAAATCGTCCGGGTAATCGCCTTTCAAAGACAAAGGAATCGTACGGATTGTTTTTACGTTGGCAGAAATGTCTTCTCCCTGTGTTCCGTCTCCGCGGGTAACCGCCCGTGAGAATTTCCCGTTCACATAGCGGATTCCAATCGCTACTCCGTCGTATTTCAATTCGCAGACATATTCAATCGGGCCGGAAGCCAGTTTTTTCAGGCGTTGTTCCCAGTCGATGATTTCTTCTTCAGAATAGGTATTGGAAAGCGACAACATCGGGAAACGATGCACCACGGTTTCAAACTTCTTGGTGATATCACCACCCACCCGTTTGGTAGGACTCAAATCCGAAGCAAATTCCGGGAATTGTGTTTCCAAATCCTGGAGTTCCTTGAGCAACACGTCAAATTCGTAATCCGAAATGGTGGGATTACTTTCTACATAATAGTTGTAATTATGCTGGTTCAGCTCATTGGTCAGCTGTTCGATTCTTTTCTGTGCTTCAATTGGATTCATAAGGGAATTTTCAACAACCAAAAATAGAGAAAATTGGATTCCGATACCGCGCACTAAAAATATAGCTGGTGATTATTTCACGCAGATCAGGTAGATTTCCGCAGATAAATGATTTAAAAAATCTAAACGAACGATGTGTTCTATGAGCCTTATGTGGTTTCATTTCCCCTTCGCGCCTTTGCGGTTCATTCACTTAACAATCTCTATCTGACTGAACAATCCCCGGAGTTTTTCAACGAATAGATTCCCATATTCAATTAATTGCTGATATTTGTAGCAATTGTCTTGAACTGCCACATGAATAATTGGGAATCTTGTTTTACTACGAATGAACACGGCCGTGCATTTACCTGCTCTAAATGCCAAAAGGTCTTCAAACTCTACATCCCAACAAAACTCGAAATTTTTGCCTGTCCTCATTGCGGTACGATCCACAGTAAGGATCATTATGAGAAATACAAGAAACTGCCCAATCAGAACGCAGTTTTCCTGAAGTATTTCAAAATCGGGACGACGGGAACCTGGGAGGGTATCAAATACACCGTTATCGGGCAGGTTTGTAAGCGCGTGATCAACAAGTATTCCGATGTGTGGGATGAAGTTGTGCTCCTGAGCGAAACCGGGGACATTTCGTTCCTGAATTGTTCGTACGGAAATTACACCTGGGTGAAGCCTCATTACAACATCCCTGCACAGCAGCTGCTCACAAATATCGAGTCGACTTTTGAGTTCGAAGGGCGTCACTATGAATTTCTGCAGGGATACAACTATCAGTCGAAGCATTGCGTGGGAGAATTCCCGTACAACCTCGTTGATGTCAAAAAGATTGACTGTACCGATTACATTTCCCCGCCCTATATGATTTCACTGGAGAAACATCCGGGTGGAAAAATCGATACCTTCTTCGGACAGCACATGACCCGCAAGCAGGTTTCCAAAATGTTTGACGATTACCGGATCGAATCACAGGAAAAAGAAGGAATCGGGATTGCACAACCTGTTTTAGGAAATGTCAACGTAAACTTGTTTACCAAAATAGGTTTTGCCGTAATATTATTCCTGGTGATTGCTTCGATTTTCAGCGGAAATACGCGATCGTACCGTCCCTTTATAAACATGGGAATTGATCTGCCATTTGCAGAGGCATCCATCGGGAACCCCGAATTTGTGAGTAAATCGTTCTATCTGGATAGTTCTTCGACGGGGAATTACCTGGAGTTTTCCAGTTTTGTCGATGTGAGCAATGAATGGGTAGAACTTGGACTTACGCTTGTCAATGAAACCAGCGGTGAAGAACGCGAATTCGGTGTGGTATCGGAATATTATAGCGGTGTGGACGGCGGTTACTCCTGGTCGGAAGGAGACAAAAAAGGAACCGTTGGCTTATCGGAGGTTCCCGGAGGAAAATACCATTTGAAAGGAACGATCTATTCTTCGATTACCAGTAATAAAACCATTATCCTGAACGGACGCTATGGCGGACCGGAATTGTGGAATACGATGATCCTGATTCTTCCCATCCTGGTGCTGATTGTGATTCTGAATATCCTGAAACGCAATTACGAGCAAATGCGGCGCGGTGAACGGGACAGCTTGTTTTCGGCGGGATAATAATTAAGATCATTCAAATAAACCAGGTAGTATGAGAAAATATAGGTGACGATGAATATTAGTCAGTGTGTTGAAAGGGGGCAAAAAGTTCAAGGCATGTTTTTGAACTGCTCAACTCCTTAAACCTGTCGAAATAACCAACGTGTTCAAATCACCGGAAATTTCATACACAACAAAATAAATGAGTAACAAACGAAAGAAATATGTTTAATTTCTTCAAACAACATAAATTTACCTCCATCGTGTTGGGAATGACGCTCATTCTCTACCTGTGGGCACAACTTAGCAGTTTTAAACTGCTGAAATCTGAGTATGGAACCAAGTATGCACCGAACACCACTCACGGAAGTGTGCATCATAAATAAAGACGAGTTATGAATCAAATTGTAAATTGGAACACTGTTTTGGCCTCCCTGATCTACGCAGGATTGGGAATTTTTGTCTTGCTGTTGTCATTCATCATTATTGAAAAACTGACTCCGCAGAATTTATGGAAAGAGGTTTGGCAAAATAAAAATGTAGCCCTTGCCCTGCTGGGAAGTGCCTACATGATTGCCGTTGCCATTATTATTGCGTCTGCCATTCATTGATATGCATTATTTACTTCTGTTTACCATTTTCGTTATTTCCACCTGCGGGTTGATTTATGAATTAGTTGCCGGAACCCTTGCCAGTTATTTGCTGGGAGACAGTGTGACGCAGTTTTCGACTGTGATCGGAACCTATCTTTTTGCGATGGGAATCGGCTCGTTTCTTTCCAAATTCCTGCGGAAGAACCTCATCGAGCATTTCATCCGGATTGAGATTATCACCGGGATCGTAGGAGGACTGAGCAGCGCCGTATTGTTCATCAGTTTTGGCTACAGTGGTTATTTCCGCATCATTCTCTACGGACTGGTATTGCTCACCGGGGTGTTTGTAGGACTGGAAATCCCGCTGATCATGCGGATTCTGAAAAACAAAGTCGGGTTCCGCGACCTGGTTTCAAAAGTGTTCACCTTCGATTACATCGGAGCGCTCATTGCTTCCATCGCTTTCCCGATCGTGTTGGTTCCGTATCTGAACCTTACCCGGACTTCCGTGCTGTTCGGGATGTTCAATATCGGGCTGGCGCTCTACCTCATTTATTACTTCCGGGAAGAGGTCAGACGACCTACGTTACTGTTTATTCAGGGATCCGGGGCCGCACTCGTGCTCACATTTGCTTTCGTTTACGCCGGCCGGATCAACCGCATCAGCGAAACGGAAATTTACGGGGAAAGCATTATCTATGCGACCAACTCCAATTACCAGCGCATTGTACTTACCCGCGACCGGAACGCTTACAGCCTTTTCCTCAACAACCACCTGCAGTTCAATTCCCGTGATGAATACCGCTACCACGAAGCATTGGTACACCCGGTGTTGTCGCATTGCAGAAAACCGGAACAAGTCCTGGTTTTGGGTGGCGGCGATGGATTTGCCGTGCGCGAAATCCTGAAATATCCGCAGGTGAAACACATTACACTGGTCGATCTCGATCCGAAACTGGTGTCCATTTTTTCGAAAAACGAGCTGATGACCAAGTTGAACCACAACTCGTTAAACAACCCGAAATTGCAAGTGATTCAGGCGGATGCATTTGAATGGCTCCGAAACAAGGCCGATAAAAAATACGATGCCATTATCATCGATTTCCCGGATCCGTCGAATTTTTCCGTTGGAAAACTGTACACGCTTTCGTTCTACAAATCGTTACAGCGCGTGATGACTAACCGCACCATTGCGGTAATGCAGAGTACTTCGCCACTTTACGCAAAAGAATCTTTCTGGTGTATCAACAGCACGATCGAAGCGTCTTACCTGCAAACACTTCCGTATCATACCTATGTTCCTTCCTTCGGTGAATGGGGCTACATTTTATTCGGTTACGACCTGAATAATTTAAAAACGTACCCGCTTCCGGCAGGCTTGAAGTATTATTCCAACCAGGAATTCAAGTCCATGAAGTTTTTCCCGGAAGACATGCGTGTGACAAAAAAGATCGTGAACCGGCTGGACAACCAGGCGCTCATTCCGTTGTTTGAAAAAGAATGGGATTCCTTATTTGACTGATATGGAAAGACGCACTTTCATCCGGTATGTGGGAACATTGGGAACCGTTGCGCTGCTGATGCCGGATTTACTTGCCTGTTCCAATTCGAAGAAGAAAATGGTTACCAACAGGCTCGGAGCTCCGCTCGACCGGGGACATCTGCTTCGCGGAAGCATGGATTTCGCAGCCAATTATCCTGTCGAAGAACTGGAAATTCCGGTCCTCATTGCCGGCGGTGGAATCAGCGGGCTTTCCGGTGCGTATCATTTGAAGAAAAACGGATATTCCGACTTTTTACTGTTTGAATTGGGAGAACAGACGGGCGGAAATTCCGGTTTCGGACAGAACGCCCATTCGAAATACCCGCTGGGGGCGCATTACCTTTCGCTTCCCAATCCGAATAACCGTCCGTTGATTGACTTCCTGAAAGAACTCAAGTTACTCGAAAAAGAGGAAAACGGACTTCAGTTTTACAACGAGGACTTTCTTTGCCACGCACCCGACGAACGATTGCTGTTTAAAGGTGTTTTCCACGAAGGATTGGTTCCGGAATACGGTGTCAGTAAGGAAACACATGCAGAGATTCATCGTTTTTTCAGTGAAATGCGGGCATTGAAAGCCGCAAAGAGTGCAAACGGAACGGATTTGTTCAACATCCCGATTTCACAGGCTGCTATAACGCCGGAACTCGAAAAACTCGATCAGATTACATTCAAAGAATACCTGACTCAAAACAAGTATGAATCGGAGGAATTACTCTGGTTCCTGGATTATTGCTGCCGGGACGATTTCGGTGCAGGGGCCGACAAGGTTTCTGCCTGGGCAGGAATCCACTACTTTGCCGGGCGAAAAGCGAACCCGGGAAATACCGACCCGACAACCGTGCTTACCTGGCCCGAAGGAAACGGGTATCTTGCCGGAAAACTGGAAGCCCCGGTACAGGAACATATCCGCAGAAACGTACTGGTTTATTCCATCGAAGAACAGGCTGAAAAGGTGCTTATCGAAGCAGTTGATCTCGCAGCGAATAAGAAAATCCGTGTTACAGCGGATCAGTGCATTCTCTCTGCACCGTCTTATGTTGCAAAACATATTTTAAAATCACCGGGCTGGCCGCAGGAGTATTTCGACGGAATCCGACACAATCCGTGGCTGATCGGGATCGTGGTTCTGGATCAGATTCCGGAAGGAAACGGAACGCCGCTTGCCTGGGACAATGTAAAATTCGGAACCAAAGGTCTGGGATATGTTTCGGACCGGCACCAGGAGTTTTCACAAATCAAAGACAAACATGTCATCAGCGTTTACCTGGCTTTGGACAAAACCGATGAACAAACAGAACGCCACCAATTGTTCGGCATGACTGATGAAGACATGTGCCGTTTGGTCATTTCTGAGCTTGCTTCCATGCATCCCGACATCGAACAACACATTGAAAGCATTAGTTTCCAGCGCTGGGGGCATGGCATGGTAACTCCTTATCCGGGCGCACTGGCCAAATACCAGGAACATCTGAAGCTCCGGAAAAATGCGAAACGGGTACATTTGGCGCACACCGATTATTCTTCCTATTCCGTATTTGAGGAAGGATTTGACCTCGGTTTGCTCGCCGCAACAGAAATCTTGAAACATGAAGCCTAAACTTTGGATAAAGTCTGCCGCGTTTGATTTATCGTGGTTCATTGCTCCGATGGCTATTCCGCCGTTGATCGTCTTTTTTCTGCCCGAACAGTTCACCAATCAACAGAAAACAGAAATCTTTCCGTGGTCATGGATTCTGATCGTGCTTTCCATCGATGTGGCGCATGTGTACACAACGGTCTACAAAACGTACTTCAAACCGAGTGCTTTCAAAATACACCGCCTGAAACTCTGGGCTGTTCCTTTTTTGGTCTGGGTTGCGGGCGCATTGATTTACGGTGTCAGCAGTAAACTCTTCTGGTCGCTCCTGGCCTATTTTGCAGTCTTTCATTTCATTCGCCAGCAATACGGTTTTTTCAGGCTCTATTCAAAACGGGAAACCAGTTACAAATGGCGGAAACGGGTGCTTTCGGTTGCCATTTATGCCGTAACAATCATCCCGATCCTGATCTGGCACGTGAGGGGACAACAGAATTTCAACTGGATGACTGCCGGTGATTTCTGGTACATCAACCTGCCGAAACTGGAACCTTACCTCAACGCATTGATGCTCATCGTTCTGGCGCTTTATTTGTTTGTCGAATGGAAGGAAAAACAGGATTCCGGCTATTTGAATACGCCCCGTATTCTGTTAACGCTTTCGACCTGCTTCTCATACTACGTCAGCATTGTACTCACTAACAACGATTTCATTTTCTCCCTGGTGAATGTCATCGGACACGGAATTCCTTACCTGGCCCTGGTTCATTACAGCGAGAAAAAAGAGTTGAACGCGGAATCACCTCCACTGTTGAAGATCGTTTTGTCCAAATGGGGCTGGATTTTGTTCTACGCGATTGTGTTTGCTTTTGCCTACTTCGAAGAAACGCTTTGGGATGTCTTTATCTGGCGCGAAAATACCGTTCCTTTCGGCTGGCTCTACGGCACTTTCAAGCAGTTGAATGATGATCAGATCATCAGTTTGTTTATTCCTTTGCTCATTATGCCGCAAGTAGTCCACTACATTCTCGACGGATATATCTGGCGTAAGAAGGATTACCAAATTTTACAACACTAACCGGAGGGTGGAAAGGGTTTAAAAGTTTAAAAAGTACTTTTGACGTTGTTGAACTGTTTCAACTTTTGAACTAATACATACTGAACGTGTCGAAATAGGAACTTTTGAGCAAAAACCATTTCATCAACAGAAGATGCTGCTTAAAACATTCTCTGCCCACTAAAAGTCAGCATCTGCCTTGATCGTCAGGATTTCTTTAGTAATTGGATGCTTGAATTGCAGGAACTGAGCGTGCAGGTGAAGCCGTTCCCCTTTGGTTCCATACAGATCGTCTCCCAAAATCGGGGACTTCAAGCCCAAACTGTGCGCGGCATGTACCCGGAGCTGGTGGGTTCTTCCCGTAATCGGGTAGAAATAAACCAATGTCTGATCTCCTCTTCGCTCCACCACTTCCCATTTGGTCACAGCACGTTTTCCGTGTTCATAACATACCAACTGTCTCGGACGATCGTCCAAATCCACACGTAACGGCAGTTCGATCATTCCGGTTTCTTCCGGAAGATTTCCTTCCAACAAGGCCACATAGCGTTTCTGCACTCTCCGCTTGATAAACTGCTGCTGCAGTACCTGGTGAACTTTTTTGTCTTTGGCAAGCAGTAACAATCCGGAGGTCGACATGTCGAGGCGGTGCACAATGAGCGGCCCCGTTGCATCCGGGTATTTTTCCTTCATGCGCGTATAAACGGAATCGGAGATTGTTTTTCCCGGAACGGATAAAAATTCCGCTGGCTTGTTAACAACCAGCAAATACTCGTCTTCGAAAACGATTTCCAGTTCTTTGTTCTCCGCCGGATTCTGCAACATCGGATTTGCATCCGTTTCGACTCCTTCCAGCATGTGCCCAAGAATCGGTTCACATTTCCCCCTGCATGCCGGATAAGTCTGCTTGTGCACCCGCACTTCTGATTTTGGGGAGGCTCCCCACCAGAATTCACCCAGGCAGACCGGTTTGAAGTTGTGCTCAAATGCAAACTGCAAGAGCTTCGGCGCGGCGCATTCTCCCGCTCCTGCCGGTGGTTTGTGGTCGATGGTATTTTGAAAAATGCTCTGAAGGCTTCGTTGTTCTTTCCGCGAATTCAAAAAATAGTACGAGTCGAAAATGTCTTTCTGCAACGCATTCGACATGTTCTTCCGTTTTTCTTTCAGAAACTCCAGTTGCTGTTCGAAAGCTCCCAGTTTTTCTTCCAGTAAACGGATTGCTGTTTTATTCGAATCGGTGAAGTCTTTCAAATAATACTGCTCCCGGATGGATTGTTTCCGAAGATCTTCCAGGAATGCTTCCAGGGCTTCTCCACCTAGTTCCAAAGTGGCTTTTTCACGCTGTTGTTTGCGGTCTGCTTTCCCTGCCTTGATTTCCTGTTTTAAATTTCGCAGTGCCGTCTCATATCCTGATTTCGCGGTTTCCAGTTCCAATCTTGCCTGCTGAAAGGCTTCACTTTTTTCCAGTTTCCCGATTTCCAGGGTCACATCGTTGATCAGCACTTCTTCTTTGATGAAAAATCCCTGGGAATCCAGCAGATCGAATACCGGGGGAACAAAGTAGGCATGATCGTTCGAATCGGCCAGTTTCCCGGAGAACGCGGCTAAAAAACCCAATTCTCCCTGTGCATTTTCAACGACCAGTACTCCGAACATTTTCCCGATTACGAGACCATCCTGTCCTTCCTGCAATCCAAAATTGTGCTCCCAGTCGGTTTGCGTTTCCAGGTATTCCTGTAGCTGCTTCATGGCTTTTTTTGCCAGTTCATGCGGTTCGTAGTAAAACGGAAAGGTGAACTTTTCCGGTCGGGCTACGAGCGATATATCCGAATGAAAGGGGATGAATTTGGAATTTGCAGACATGTTTTTCTGGAACTGGAGTGCAAAGATACTTTATAATTGAAAAGGGAGAAGGTAAAAGTGAAAAGCAGCTACTTAGGAAGCGGTTCAAAATGGACGTAATTCCGCAATATTACGTCCACGATATTTCAGATTGTCAAACAAGACTTTCACTCTAAAAGCTTTGAATTTACTGTTTTTTTGCTGTATAAATAGCACCCACTTCTCCCAACAAACTACGACGCAATTCCGCAATATTACGTCTGGAAGAGAGAGTTGTTCTCTTAATCGGAGAAATCGATTTTCAGATGTGTCCCATCACAATACGGTTTATTCGAAGATGCCCCGCAACGGCAAAACGCCGTCACTTTCGTCACCTTCTGCTCTTCCATTCCGGCATGTTTCACCGTAATATTTCCATAAACCAATAAAGGGCCTTTCGGCAGTGTTTCCACTACATGAGAGACATTTATCACTTCCGATTCACTGGTTTCAAAACGGTAGCTCAACGCTCCGCTGGGACATTTATCGATCTGATTTTTGATTTCCTCCGTTGTAGCTCCGTCCACTTTAATCCATGGTTTCTGTCCCGGCTGAAATACCTTGGGCAGACCAGTTGCTTTTTTCCAGCAAACGGTGGAATGAATGCACGTATCCGGTTTCCAGATGATGGTTATTTCCCCGTTGGAATACTCTTTGACAATCGGTTTTTCTGACATGCGTGTTGTTTCATTGAATCTGTCCGAAAGGTACGAAATTAACAGGTAATATCATGCATTCCATACCGCTTTCAGCATGCGCTGTTTGCCCTGCAAATCTTCCCGGATCTCTACCGAAGTAAATCCGGATTCTTCCACCATCTGTTTCGTTTCCCGGGCATAGTTTTCATGCAGTTCAAAAAACAGCAATCCTCCCGGAGCAAGGGATTTTGAAGCATAAATGGTCAGCGATCTGTAAAACAGCAAGGGATCGTCATTCGGAACAAACAAAGCCAGATCCGGTTCAAACTCGGTCACATTGCGGTGCATCTCTGCTTTTTCCTGCCAGGGAATGTAGGGCGGATTGGAAACAATGACATCTGCCTTTTCCGACGAAACCGCATTCAACGCATCTTTGTTTTCGAAATGAACCGCTAAATGCAGCGACTTTCCATTGTTCCGGGCTATTTCCAGTGCCTCATCAGAGATGTCATAACCAAAAACCTCAGAGTTTATATAGCGATTTTGAAGCGCCAGTGCAATACAGCCTGATCCCGTACACCAATCCTCCATTTTCAGGTTTTCCCGATTTTGCAGACTTTCATCGATCCAGGCCACGAGTTCTTCTGTTTCCGGACGGGGGATCAAGACTCCCGGCGCGACCTGTATTTTCAGATCATCGAAATAGGTAAACCCAACGATATACTGAAGAGGTTCTCCTGCTTTCAAGCGATTGAGAACTTGCTCCAGCTGCCGCATCTGATCTCCGGAAAACTCCCCGACCTGGTTAGACAGAATCAAAGCGCGATTGAAACCAAGTGCATCTTCCAGTGTGAGGTGGAATAAATTCCGGATTTCTCTCTCTGGGAATAATTCCCCCAACTGCTTTTTCCAATTTTCCAGTACACGCTTCTGATCCATGCTGCGAAAATATGCAAAAGAATGGTGAGAGCGAAGGGCTTTTTCCCGGTCAAAAGGGACAATCTACCGGAGAAAATTTCAAAAATTGCCGGAATTCGAAGACAAAATCGTGGGTTTAGTCCGGATTTCAAGGCGTTTCATAGAATTTATCAGGGTATTCGGCTATCTTTTTTTCAAAAACCGATGTAACATGTTAAATTTAGGTGCGTTAAATCTAAATAAATAACAAACACGTGGTTGGTATCAAATTCATTTTTCTCGGCATCCTCATCCTAAGCACTCAAACGATTCACGCACAATCGGATAGCGATCCGGAAGTTGAATTACCCGATTCAATTCCTGTCATCTCCAAAAAAGTACTGACAGTTCCTGAATTTCGAAAATACAATCCCGACACCATTCAGCTCGGTGAAAACGATCAGATCATTACAGATTCTTACACTGCACTCGGTCAACCGTATGTTTACGATGCATTGCACGCATTCAACCGCAGAAGAATGGATCATTTCGGTGGTTATCTGAATGATAAAATCAACGCCGGGTTAGCTGAAGTCCGCAGCAAAGGATTCCTGTCCGATTTAAAGAAATTGTACATTCAAATCGACCCTTCGACACTGACCGTTTACTGGAGTGCTGTCGTTGGCCCAAGCCAGGACGGAAGATGCTACATGCATGTCGATAGCCGCGGTTCTGCCGGTGGTGGATTGGCTGCGGTTCAAAAACAGTGTCCGCGCATGCATCGCCTGCACACAGCCATGATTCCAGTGAAACTACTTGAATTCAATGACAACGTATTGCAGTGTTACGACTGGCACGGTATGAAACTGGACACTGTAACCAGCATGATCAACATCCAACAGCATTTTTACAAGTACTACGATCCGCAAATCGGGAATACTATAGCATTGGAAGAACTGGCACAAAAGGAAAAAGAAAAAAATGCAGAAATGACGGTTGTAATGGTTGCAAAACCAGCTACTGCGGTGAGATACAAACGATACACGGTCAAGTCGGGAGATACTTTATCTCAAATCGCTGAGAAATTCCATACAACACCAACCAGAATCAAACAGGCAAACAACTTGCGGTCTTATTTGATCCGCGTAGGGCAAACACTGAAAATTCCGGGATAAACCACCTTGTTTTCCACACATCCGGTTTTACTAAAACACTGTTGAAATACGTACTCATTTTCAATGATTTGTATTTTCACAACCTAAAATGTGTACTAAAAATTTAGTACACTATTGGACTCCTATTTACCTTCAAAATTCAACCAAAAAACACATAAAATACTGATTATCAATACTAAAAGTTAACCCCGAAAAACACCTTGAAATGTTTAATTATTAACTTTTAATAGCTGTTTTGGTTAAAATTTACCTAAAAAGCCAGATTTGTGTCTATTTTCGCAACTAAATCGATATTGCTTATGAAAAAAAATATCTCTTTAGCTGTGTTTATTGTTTTGCTCTCAAACTTATTTGCCCAGGAAAAAGTTGTAATCTCCGGTTATGTTAAATTTAGTAAGGACCTCGAAGCCGTATTATTTGCAGATGTCATATTCCCGGAAGTCTCCCGCAAAGTCACGACCAACGAATACGGCTTCTTCTCCATTGAGCTGGAAGCCAGGCAAACCTACCAGGTGAAAATATCATCCGTAGAAGCAAAAACACTCCTGGATACGATCAGCGGGTTGCAGACAGCTTCTATTAATTTCCTGGTAGAAGAACTCAAACCCAAAGAAGAACTTCAGGAAGTCGTGATTGTCGCAAAACCAAAGTCGAATGGTCTTGACAACATTACCAATACCGAGGTGTCACTCGTTAAAATTTCGATCAGTGAGGCAAAAATGCTGCCTGCAATTGGCGGTGAAACCGATGTATTGAAAGTAGCCCAATTAATGCCTGGAATAAACCGCGGGGCTGAAGGAGGTACAAACTTCTTTGTCCGTGGGGGCGATGGTGACCAGAACCTGATTATTGTGGATGAAGCCACGGTGTACAATCCCGGACACCTTTTCGGTTTCTTCTCGGTTTTCAATCCGGATGTCATCAAGGAAATGTCGATTTATAAAGGTGGTTTCCCGGCAAATTACAGCGGTAGACTCTCATCCATAACCGATATCCGGGTAATCGACGGTGATAAAAAGACATTTCACGGAACCGGCGGTATTGGGATGCTTTCCTCCAGGTTGACGCTTGAAGGTCCGATTATAAAAGATAAAATGTCATTCATGATTTCCGGTCGGAGATCCTATATTGATCAAGTATTGAAGTTAACCGGAACCAATATTCCTTTTTACTTTTACGATTTGAACGGGAAAGTGAATTATACTCTCGGGAAAAAGGATCAATTGTTTTTAAGCAGTTATTACGGCAATGACATCCTCCGAAAAAAGGATACCGGTGATAGTACTTTAGGTGGAAATTTCGGCTTTTCCTTTACACTTGGGAATTTTACCCAAACCTTGCGATGGACTCACGTCTTCAACCCCAAGTTATTTTCATACCTGTCTCTTATTTACACGCAATTCAAGTACAACATCCAGGGAAGTTTTGTCGATTTGCAAACCAATGATTACCAATACCGAGGTGTCACTCGTTAAAATTTCGATCAGTGAGGCAAAAATGCTGCCTGCAATTGGCGGTGAAACCGATGTATTGAAAGTAGCCCAATTAATGCCTGGAATAAACCGCGGGGCTG
>NZ_JBCNJW010000008.1:0-210420 GCF_039596355.1 Fluviicola sp.
TTTCATTTTAAAACCGAACCGCTGTTCAAGTCTTTCTTTGTAATGTTTCCCGTTGTTTTCGGGGTTGCAAAGGTAATCAAGTTTTTGTTTCTAACAAGTGTTTGTGAAGAAAATTTTAAACTTTTTTTTCAACCTCTCAACTCAATCACCGCTCGTTTGCGGGGTGCAAAGGTAATCAACTTTTCTTTTCTAACAAGCCTTTGTGAAAAATAATTTAATCTTTTTCTAAAACTCTCAACTCGTCAGCCACTCGTTTGCGGGGTGCAAAGATAAAGATCTTTTTTATTTCTCAAAGCTTTTCAAAAACTTTTTTTTGATAACTTTTCTTGATTTCAATCTTTCTTTTCAGAAGTGCTTATCGTTCAAAGCGGGTGCAAAGGTATGCAGTCTTTTTACTTTTCCAAACCTTTTTGAAGATTATTTCTTGTCTTTTTTGATAACGCATTCTTAACACCTTGATAAACTACCTTTTACCGGCTCAAAAAAACGTGTTTATTTTTCTCCTTCCAGGTAAAGCTTTCGCAATTCTGCCACAATCGGGAGGTTTTCAGATGCGAAGAAGTCCAGAGAACGGGCTTCCTTCAGGATGTTTTGAACGTATTCCGGGTTCAATAACACGTATTTTCCTTCGGAAAGAACCAAATTTCCCGAATTATTTCCCTGATCAAAGACGATCATCTTTCCCTTTAAGGATCTGAATCCTTCATGATATACGCTGTACATCTGTAATAAAGCATAGGCCAGGATGTCTTCAGCATCCAATTCCGGCTTGGTCGTATCGTCGAACTGCAGCTCAGAAATCAGTTTTCCCATTCGTTTTTCCAGAACGCGGCGCTCCCCTTTCGGCATACTCTTATATATCGGGCTAAGCTCATTCAAAAAATACCGGTGATTGACATTGAAGCGAACCGCATCTTGTGCCAGTTTTTTTCGGAGTGCTCTGCGCAACCAAAACCGGAGTGCAAACCAGGTCAAAGCAACCAGGATTACTCCCAACACTTTTGCTGGAAAAACCATCCCTCCTATTAATAGGACAGGAATTGCTATTAATAAAAGAATGATCGGTACTAATAATGGAAGAAATCGTTTCATGATCCGGGGATATACACGTTATTTATTACTCTGTTCTCTGAAAACTTTCAATAACCATGGTAGGAGTACGATCAAAATCAATGTTGCTCCCATCATTAAGTAGAAGTTCAGCATGAAGAACGAAGATTTGTCATCGTAATGATCCCAAAGCGAAGCAATCACCCCGCTTAGTTTGTTCCCGATTGAAGTTGAAATGAACCATGCCCCCATCAACAAGGCAGTTAATCGGGCGGGCGACAATTTCGAAACCATCGACAAACCGATCGGTGATAAACACAATTCCCCGACGGTAATTACTCCGTAAGCTGCAAAGAACCACCAGTAACTCGATTTGATCTCCCCGTTTTGAGAAGCATTTGCTGCGGCAACCATCACCAGACAGGACAGACCTGTAATCAGCAAACCCAACACAAACTTAACCGGAATAGCAGGCTCTCTTTTCTTCCGGCGTAAAAACCGGAATATCGCCACAACCAAAGGTGTCAAGGTAATCACCCAAAACGGATTCACGGATTGAAAAATGTTCGTATTAAAGACAACGACCTGATCTCCGTCTTTCAATTTAGAGACGCCTTCGTAGTTTTTGAAGTAATTCGGGTATTGAATGGCTTTTTTGCCTTCTTCCTTTCCATTGACTTTCACCTTGACCTTGCGGAAATGCTCATCCACCACCTGCTCCGGCTTTTTTGACTTCTCGTACGTAATCACATCGGCCAGGTACATGCTTTTCAATCCTCCACGAATTGCTTCGGGCACATCCCGGTTGGTGTAATTATCCGCCCAGGTATTCAACACGGTTCCGTTTTGTTTGAAGATGGCCCAAAAAGGAATCACCGCGATACACACTACCAGGATTGCACTGACAACCCTTCTTTCACTTTTCGGAGAAGAAAACAAGACGTATCCGAAAAAGAAGATTACCGGAATGCAGGCAAACAGGAACGCATCCGTGACATCGTCTTTCACCAGGAACGAATGTTCGTTGGTTTCGGAAGGAACGCCATTGATGAAATAACCGATCGCCGCGAAAATAACGGAAGGAACAATTACAATCAACAAGTCGACCCACCACGCTTTTTCTCCCGGAATGGCTTCCTTCTTTACATCGCCGGAAACATAATGCTTGTTCCCGGAAAGAAAAACCAGTACTCCGACAAACATCCCGATTCCGGCTCCGACGAACGCAACCGAATACCCATATTTGTTAATCAGAAATGCCGAAACGATGTTACACACAAAAGCCCCCACGTTGATTCCCATGTAAAAGATATTGTACCCGTCGTCTTTCTGATCACGGTACGCATCATTATTATAGAGATTTCCCAGGAGGGTCGAAATATTCGGCTTAAACAACCCGTTTCCGGCAATCACCAGGATCATTCCGGAATAGAGCATTTCAAACGAATGCACTCCCATCATGCAATAACCGGTTCCCATGAGCAAACCACCGATCACAATCGGAAGGCGGTACCCCAGCAAACGATCGGCCAGCAAACCACCGATGAACGGAGTAAAGAATACCAAAGCGATAAAGGTTCCGTATAAACTGGCGGATTCTGCTTCGGTCATTTCAAATCCCTGCTTCGCATCTTTCAGATACAGGGTAAAAATCCCGATCATCAGGTAGTACCCGAACCGTTCCCACATTTCGGAAAGGAACAAATACGGAAGTGCTTTCGGATGTTTGCGCTGTTTTGTCATAGTATTTAAATGAAAAAGTCCCGAAGAACGGGACTTGAAAATTAGATTTTCGGTTGAATTATTTTACACCATTCATCATTTTCACCAGCAATTTGCTCAACAGGAACAAGACGATCGCTGATCCTCCTGCCAGGTAAACAAACAGCCAGAAGAATGACTTCAAGTCTGTAATTTTAATTCCGATAAATGATTTCTCTTTATTCACAGCTCTTTTTGCAAACTCGATTTTCTTTTCCTGGATAATCTTTCCGTTTGCTTCAATTGCCGCTTTGTCTTTTTTATCTTTTACTTCAGGAAGCAGGCGGTCAAATTTGATATCTGAGTATTTCACCTCTACTTCTTTTCCTTTGTCGTCTGTCACTTTTACCGTATCTGCCAAAGTAGCTGTCTTCACTTCGTCAGCAAGCAGGTAACATTTGTACGTATCGGTTGTAAACTCTTTTTCCAATGCACGTACTTCTGCACCTTTCAATACCGGATCCGGGTAGAATGAGCTCAGGAATCCTGCAAAGTTGTTTGCCGCTGCAGTACTCAGGAACCATACCCCCATCAACAAGGATGCAAAACGCACCGGAGCCAGTTTGTTTACCATCGAAAGTCCGATTGGCGACAAGAACAATTCCCCGATCGTGTGGATGAAGTACAAACCTGTCAACCAGATAATGCTCACTTTCACTCCCGGCTCCACTCCGTCAACACCGATTGCGATGAATACGTATCCCAAAGCCAGGAAGAATAAACCGTAAGCTTGTTTGTATGGTGATGCCGGTTCCAAACCTCTTTTTGCCAGTTTCGTCCACATAATGGAAATCAGCGGAGCAAGAATAACGATGAATACCGCGTTGAAGCTGTTAAACCAGCTCGCCGGCATGGAGAATCCAAGAATATCGCGGTTTGTCTGCTCAGCAGCGAAGAATGTCAATGAAGCTCCCGCCTGCTCGAATGCCGCCCAGAAGAAGATCACGAAGAACGCAACAATGTAGATTACCCAGATGCGTTGCTTCTCTACTTTATTCAATGATTTATCCGTAATAATGATAAACGGAATCGCGATGGAAATGGCAAAAATGGCTGCCGAAATGTAGTTGTTTACCGTGTCAATAGTCGTTTCATCTTCGGCTGCAAAGACAAAGAGACGCAACACCACCAGTACCAGCATTCCGATCAAAACACCAACATATACGTTGTTTTTGGACTTGGAAACCGGAGCTGCATCGTCTGCTCCTCCCTGTAATGCCAAACGCTGTTTGTTCGGAATTTTCCCGATCGGCTCACCTTCCGGCGTAACCAATACCTTGTCTTTTCTCAATTCGAAGGAAATCACAGAGATAATCATACCGATACAAGCACACAGGAATCCCCATTTAAATGCTCCCGGGATAATCTCATTTGCTTCGTTGTAGCGCTCACCAAGGTAACCACAAATCAACGGTGCAATAAACGCTCCCAGGTTAATTCCCATATAGAAAATCGTATACGCCGCATCTTTACGTTTGTCTGTTTCAGAATACAACTGCCCTACCAATGTAGAGATATTCGGTTTGAAGAACCCGTTACCGAAGATCAGGAATGTCAACCCGACAATCATCAGGATCAGTGCCAGTGAATGGTTGGCGTAGAACGATGCCGATAAGAACATGAATAACTGACCGATCGCCATCATGATCCCCCCCACAAAGATGGATTTTCTGTTTCCCCAGATATTATCTGCGAAATACCCACCGATGATCGGAGTCAAATAAACCAAACTCGTGTAAGAACCATAGATTCCGGAAGCGGTTTCTTTGTTGAACATCAACGCGTTGATCAGGAACAACGTAAACAAGGCACGCATCCCGTAGTACGAGAAACGTTCCCACATTTCTGTCGTGAATAATAAATATAATCCTTTTGGATGTCCTTTCGGAGTCGAATTTTCCATATTTCGATTTAATTTTTAGCGTCGGTGAAAATAGGTAAAAAATGGTTGAATGATTCAGATTGTCTTAATTTTAACGCTTCGAAGATTGCTTAATGACTGATTTAGAGATGCTTTTCGATGCACACACGCATCATTTTGATTCCGGAATGCGGGCAATTGTTCAATGGACGGAAGGCTCCGGGCGCGATTTTCCGCCCCTTTTTTCGTTTGGAATCCACCCGGAAAATGCCCGTTCATTCGACCGCGAAGCGATCAAACAACGCTGCAGCGAACTGGCCCCAAACCCGGGATTTCGGGCTGTGGGAGAAATCGGGCTGGATAACCGCTACGCCACAACCAAAGAACAGGAAGAACTATATATCTTCCAGCTGGAACTCGCTGCCGGATTGCAGAAACCGGTGATTTTACACTGTGTTAATTCCTGGGACCGCTGCCGTTTCCTGCACGAAAAGCACGCTCCGGAAACGACACTTATTTACCACGGATTCAACAAAGCTTCGATCCTGGAATCGGTTTTGAACTACCCGAATGTGTTTATCAGTATCGGCGAATCCGTCAAGAACAACCCAAAACTCCAAAAGAGTGTTGAAGCAATCCCTTCCGACCGGCTTTTACTGGAAACCGATATGGGTTCCGGAGCATTGATCGACACATATCGTGCAGTAGCTGAGATAAAAAGCGTATCTTTGCGCGCCTTGACCGAACTACTGAACCAAAACGCAAAAAGAATTTTTAAAGTATGAGTAAGTGGCTGGAGCGTACAGAGCTGATCCTCGGACCCGATGAAATGAATCGGTTGAAATCTGCTCATGTACTCATTGTAGGGCTTGGAGGAATCGGATCTTTTGCCGGGGAATTTATTGCCCGCGCAGGAGTTGGAACAATGACCATTATCGACGGTGATGCCTTCGATATTACCAATAAAAACAGGCAGCTGACGGCTTTGGATTCCACCATCGGGAAAAACAAAGCGCTGGTTCTGGCTGAACGCATCCGGGATATCAACCCCGAGATTCAACTGAATGTAATCGAAGAATTCGTCCTGCCGGCACGCGTTTGGGAAATCCTGGATGAATACCGCCCCGATTACGTGATGGACTGTATTGACAGTGTGACTCCGAAACTGGAGTGGATCGTTGCCTGCAAAAGCAAGAAGATCAAAGTCATTACCCATTTGGGAGCCGGAGGAAAAACAGATCCGACCCGCGTGCATGTTGCAAAACTGCCCGACAGCCACAACTGTAAACTGGGAGCACACGTCAAAAAACGACTCAAGAAAAAAGGCGTCCGCTTTGAAAAGATCAAATGCGTTTACTCCTCTGAATTACAACAAAAGGAGTCGCTGAAGATGACCGATGGCTCCAATTTCAAACGTTCATTTTACGGAACGGTGAGCTACATGCCGGCTTTGTTCGGACTGATGGGAGCTTCGGAAGTGATCCGCTATCTGACTCAAAAAGAACCATCCCACAAGCGGTAATTCAAAGAAAAAAGTATATTCGCGTACCTCAAATACAAAAAATGAAACTAAATTTCCTGTTCGGCATTGCCGCACTTAGTCTTGCTATTGCTAGTTGCGACATCGATGCGGAACCATTGAATAAAGATCAATCTATTAACGGCGCTGTTTCCGGACACGACTCCCATTCCTTTTCCAATACGGACGAAATCCGCACCAAACACCTGGACCTGGAAATCGACGTGGATTTCGAGAAAAAAACGATTTATGGTGTGGCACGCCACCGCATGGAGCGTTTGAAAGATACCGATACAGCTATTTTCGACATCAACGGTCCGGAAATCCAGAAAGTGACTTTGGGTAAGAAAGGAAACGAGAAAGAAACGGATTTCATCATCGGTGCACCTGAGAAATATTTGGGACAGCCGCTCAGCATCAAGATCGATAAAAACACCGAATACATCAATATCTATTACAAAACAACGGAAAATGCCGGTGCGTTGGACTGGATGGATCCGGAACTGACTGAAGGGAAGAAACATCCGTACCTGTACACTCAAGGACAGGCCATCCTCACACGCACCTGGATTCCGGTACAGGGAACTCCTGCAAACCGCATTACCTACACAGCTGATGTAACTGTTCCTGCAGAATTGATGGCTGTAATGAGTGCTTCCAATCCGAAAGAGAGAAACCCGGAAGGAAAGTACCATTTCGAGATGAAACAACCCATCCCGGTTTACCTGATCGCTTTGGCGGTAGGAAACCTGGAATACAAATCTTTGGGTGAAAACTGTGGTATTTACACCGAACCGGAAATGATCGACGATGCCGTTTGGGAATTTGTAGATCTTCCGAAAATGATTCACGCTGCTGAAAACCTTTATGGTCCATACCAGTGGGAACAATACGATGTGATTGTACTTCCTTACTCTTTCCCGTTTGGCGGAATGGAAAATCCGCGCCTGACCTTTGCCAATCCAACACTGATTGCCGGAGACAGAAGCGCTGTTTCGGTACTGGCACATGAGCTGGCACACTCCTGGTCCGGAAACCTCGTAACCAACGCAAGCTGGAATGATTTCTGGCTGAACGAAGGATTTACGGTTTATTTCGAGAACCGTATCATGGAGGAATTGTACGGAAAAGAGGTGGCCGACATGCTTGCATTGATTGAATTCCAGGAGTTGCAATCAGAGCTGGAAAGCCTGAGCGAAGAAGACACGCATTTAAAACTGGAACTGAAAAAACGCAACCCGGACGACGGAATGACTTCTGTTGCTTATGTAAAAGGGGCCTTTTTCCTGAAAACCCTGGAGCGCGATTTCGGAAGACAACGTTTTGATACCTTCCTGAAAAAGTACTTCAAAGACCATGCATTCCAAACATTGACTACGGAACAATTCAAAAAATACCTGAACGACAACCTGATCAGTCAGACCAACATCAAATTCAACGTTGACGAATGGCTCTACAAGCCGGGATTACCGAAAAATTGCTTCGCGATCTCGTCTCCACGCTTTGAAAAGATCCAGAAACTGGCACGCGATTTTGCCAACGGGAAAGACATTTTCAAGAAACCGGCAAAGAAAAAAGGAAAGAAACAACTTCCTGCTTTGAAGCGCGATCAGTATGTTCCGCAAGAATGGCAAGCGTTTATCCGTGCTTTGCCTAAGAAAATGGATCCGAAACGTTTGGCACTGATCGACGAGAAACTAGGATTCAGCAAATGGGGAAATGCCGAAGTAGCAACGGAATGGTACGTTTTGGCAATCAATTCGAACTATACAGAAATCCGTCCTCAGATCGAAGCCTTTATTTCCCGCGTTGGTCGCAGAAAGTTCCTGTTGCCGATCTATACGGCATTGCACGATAATCCTTCCAGCCGTTCATGGGGTATGGAAGTATACAAAAAAGTGAGAAACAACTATCACCCCGTTTCAATCATGACCTTGGACGACCTGCTGGATTACACTTCCTGAACAAACATTACAAAACCATCATATCGAAATCCCTTGAGCGTTGCTTGAGGGATTTTTTTGTGCGTCTTTTTCCGGGAAAAGGATGAAAATTCCGGTTTCCGTTGCCTATTCGCGATATTACGTACACCCCTTTGTTTATCTGCTATTCAGCACTGATTTTTCGCAACTCTCCTCTCCCCCGTTTTCAAATAATTCCATTTTCACAACGAATAATCAAAAGCTCCTGTCACCTTCTAAAACGACTCTTCATCTTCTCTCACAAGCGTTCATCTTTGGCAGAACAAACAACAACAATTATGTCACGCTTCATCGTTTTCCTTACCATTGCTTCCAGCATCCTCGCGACCATCTTCGCGTGCTCAGGCAATAAAATCATTTCTGTCGACCCTAAATTCCGCAAATGGGTTTCCGGTTACACTTCCGGTATCATTTCCAATTCCGATCACATTGAAATCGAGTTGAAAGACCAGCTCGACTCAACCAAAATTGCGGCATTGGGAATGAAGTCCCGAATGGACGAAAAGATCCTCAAAGAGATCATCGAGATCAGTCCGGCAATTGAAGCCGACTTTGAATGGACGAATTTCCGCACCATTGCCATTATTCCCAAAAAACCGCTCAGCTCCAACCAAATCTACACCGTGAGCCTGGAACTGGATGAAATCATGGAAGTGGAACGCGGCTACGAAGAATTCAACTTCCAGTTTGCCACCAAACCACAAAAAATCACCGTTTCCGAACCCTCGTTGATCGAATACGATTCCTACAACCTCGAGTGGTATTCCCTGCGCGGCGAAGTGTCCATGACGGACTATTTCGACACCACCAAACTGAAAGAAGTGATCTCGGTGAAATACGAAGGTGTTTCGCGCAAAGTGCGCTTTGAAGAAAGCTACGGCTCCAATGAATACGTTTTTATCGTAGACAGCATCAAACGTTCAGTCAAAGAATCAACCGTTGCAATCGAATGGAACGGAGACCCTATCGCGTCTTTCTCAAATGGTTCGACCAGCGTCAGAGTTCCTGCACTCGGAGATTTCGGACTCAGCTCCTTCAATGTGAATGACGACGATGATCAAAGCGTGCGTCTCACCTTCTCAGAACCGCTCTCCGGCAACCAGGATCTGAACGGATTGATCGATCTGCAAGGAGTGAGCGGAGAAACTTTTTCCATTTACTACAACGAAGTCACGGTTTTCATTCCGAACCGCGTCGAAGGAACCTATACAATCAAAGTGAACCCGGGAATTAAAAACATCAAAGACTACCCGATGCTGCAGGGATGCGAGCGTTCGCTGGTCTTTTCACCTTCCAAACCCAAAGTACGCATTACCGGAAGCGGTTCCATCCTGCCGGATTCCAAAGGATTGATTTTCCCGTTTGAAACCATCGGGCTGAAATCTGCCACCATCCGCATCATTAAAATCTATGAAGAAAACGTACATCATTTCCTACAGGTCAACGATTTGAACGAGTCCGAAGCCATTTTCCGTTTCGGGAAGAAAATTGCAGAAAAGAACATTTCCCTCGGCGTGAAAAAAGAAGACAAAAGCGAATGGGTTTCCCACGTACTCGACCTCGAAAAGTGGATCCGCCCGGAACCGGGAGCGATTTACCGGATTTCGATCAAATTCGAACAGAAAGACACGTATTGCGACTGCCCTGCTCCGGATGAAGACGGAGAGGAAAGCACAGAAACCGCAAGCACACAGAACGACGACTGGTCTGAACGTCCGTGGCATTTGGACGACTGGGACGACGGATACGAAGATTGGGGCGGTTACAACTCCGAATCACCGTGCAGCTCAGATTATTACTACGGGAAAGCCGTTTCGCGCAATATTCTTGCTTCCAACATCGGGGTGATTTACAAACTGGATGCGAAAAAAGAAGCACACGTTTTCCTTACCGACATGATCACCACGCAGCCCATTCCGAATGCTTCCGTGACGTTCTATGACTTCACTAAACAGGTCATTGCTTCCGGAACAACAAACGCAGAAGGAATGTATACCAAAACATTGTCTGAAAAACCCTTTTTACTCATCGCGAAATCCGGCAAACAACGTGGTTATCTGAAAGTCAGTGACGGACATGCCAACATGCTTTCCGAATTCGATGTGGAAGGCGAAGAAGTACAAAACGGACTGAAAGGCTATATCTATGCCGAGCGCGGCGTGTGGAGACCGGGAGATTCGATCTACGTCAACTTCGTGTTACGTGATTATGAGCAAAAACTTCCTGCCAACCACCCGGTAACTTTCACATTGACGGATCCGTCCGGGTATGAAACAGCCAAAATCACGCGTTCGACAGGTATCAACGGACATTACGATTTCCGCACAGCAACGCGTTCCGATGCCAAAACGGGAATTTACACCGCACGAATCGTGGTCGGTTCGCGGGAATTCACCAAGTACCTGAAAGTGGAAACCGTGAAGCCAAACCGTTTAAAAATCAAGCTCAACGTTCCGAAAGGAGCGAATCCGGACAGTTTGTTGTCCCTCGAATCGTATTGGCTGCACGGAGCACCTGCCAAAAACCTGCGTGCCACGGTCGATGTCGAATACCAATCTACCAAAACAGTCATTCCGGGCTATCCGCGTTTCGAATTCGACTCCCCGATCCGGAAAATGAACTCCGACAAGAATACCTTGTTTGACGACGACCTGGATGCAAACGGAAAAGCACAGTTCAAGCAGGAAACATCGAATCTATCACATGCTTCCGGAATGCTGAATGCGATTTACACCATGCGTGTTTTCGAACAAAGCGGAAACTTCTCCATCGACCGGTTTTCACAGCTTTATTCACCCTACAAACAATATGTCGGGTTGCGGATTCCGGATTTGGAAGCTGACAACTCCCTGATTTCAGGTAAAAAACATACGTTCGACGTAGTCCTGGTCAATCCGGCGGGAGAACTATTGAAAAAGCCATCCAAAATCCGGGTGAAAATCTACCGCATGGAATGGCGTTGGTGGTACGAAAGCGGAGATGACGACCTAGGGAATTTCATGGCACGAAACGGGAATATGATCGTATACGATTCCTTGCTGAATGGTTCTTCAGGAAAAACTGCCTTTACATTCGGATTGAAAGAAAATGATTACGGTCGTTTCCTGATTACTGTAACGGACGAAGAAGGATTCCACCAGGCAGGAAAAATCGTTTCAATCGATGTGCCGTACTGGAGTCGCGGAAACCAGCAAAACAACGAATATGCTTCCATGCTGAACTTTTCGACCGATAAAAAGTCCTATGTAAAAGGCGAAACGGTCAAATTAAGCATTCCTTCCCCGGCATCAGGCAAAGCATTGATTTCGGTGGAAACACGTACGAGAATCGTGAAGAAATTCTGGGTGAATACCGTGAAAGGCGAAACAACCTGTTCGTTCCAAACCACGGAAGACATGGCTCCGAATGCGTATGTACATGTCAGCCTCATTCAGCCGCACAGCGCCACTACCAACGATTTACCGATCCGCATGTACGGAATCGTTCCGATCCTGGTCGACGATCCTGCAACGCATTTGCACCCGGAAATTCATGTAGCGAAAGAATGGCGTCCGGAATCCACGGCAAAAATCACGGTGAGCGAACAATCCGGTAAAGGAATGACATACACCGTGGCAGTGGTCGATGAAGGGTTATTGGATCTGACACGCTTCACCACACCAAATCCCTGGAATACATTCTATGCCAAAGAAGCGCTCGGAATCAAAACCTGGGACATGTACAATGCCGTGATCGGTGCTTATTCCGGGAAACTGAATCGCTTGCTCAGTATTGGTGGTGACGGCTCTGCTGATGATGGAGCCGGGCCGAAAGCCAACCGCTTCAAGCCAATGGTACACTTCCTGGGGCCGTTTGTACTCCCTGCGGGCTCTTCCAAAACACACCAGATCGAACTTCCGACCTACATTGGTTCCGTACGGGTTATGGTGGTTGCACACGCTGCTACCGCGTTCGGAAATGCGGAAGAAACCGTGACGATCAAAAAACCGCTGATGGTACTCGGAACACTTCCCCGCGTCATCGGGCCAACCGAAACAATCCACCTTCCGGTAAACGTCTTCGCGATGAAAGACAACATCCGCAACGTCGATGTACAGGTGAGCAGCAATGACTTATTAACTGTCAGCGGAGCGCGAAGCCAGGGCTTGAAATTCACCGGAGAAGGCGAACAGCTTGCAGCTTTCGAACTGAAAGTAGCGAATCGAATCGGGATTGCGAAGGTCAAGATCCTCGCAAAATCCGGAAATGAAACCGCCGTGCAGGAATTTGAGGTCGATGTGCGCAGCCCGAACCCGGAAGTAATGGAAAGTGAAACCAAAGAAATCGAACCGGGCGGTTCCATCAGTTTTACGATGGACCAGGACGGAATCTCCGGCTCTCACTCCTATTCACTGGAAACAAGCCAATTCAGTTCCATGAACCTGAGCGGACGCATGTCACAGCTCATCAACTATCCGCACGGATGCATCGAGCAAACCACTTCGGCGGTCTTCCCGCAACTCTTCGCCATGGACATCATGCAGTTCAGCGAAAAGGAAAAAGCGGTGATGACTGCCAATATCAAAGCGGCCTTATTGCGCTACCAGAGCTTCCAGCAATATGAAGGCGGTTTTGCTTACTGGCCCGGAAACCGGGAAGCCAGCGACTGGGGATCGAACTACGCAGGCCATTTCATGATCGAAGCGGAACAACACGGATTCACACTTCCGAGTAATTTGAAAGCCCGTTGGCTCGAATACCAGAAAAACCAGGCAAACAACTGGTCGGCAGATTCCTACTCGGGCTATTACAGCCACGGGGAAGAATCCAATCAGCTGATTCAGGCTTATCGCTTGTACACGCTTGCGCTGGCCGGAAAACCGGAACTCGGAGCCATGAACCGCCTGAAGGAACGTTCCAATCTGGGCGTAACTTCCAAGTGGAGACTTGCAGCAGCTTATTACCTTGCAGGCCAGAAAGACCTCGCAAAACAACTAACACGAAACCTGAGTTTCGTTCCGGCAGACTACCGTGAGTATGCGTATTCCTACGGTTCCACACTGCGTGATAAGGCGATGAACCTCGAAGCAGGTTTGCTGATCGCGTCCAAATCGACGGAACAGCTGGAAAAGGAAATTGCCGGAGTATTGAAATCCGATCAGTGGCTGAGCACACAGGAAGCCGGGTACTGTATCCTGGCGCTCACCAGCGGCAATGTGAAAAATGGCGGCGCGCTGCAATTTGAAGTCAACTCGGAAAAGATGACTTCAAGTAAACGCATGGTCACCAAAAACTATTCCGATGCCGACGGAAGTACACTCAAAAAGCTGACTGTGAAGAACACTTCTCCGAAGAAAATCTTTGTGACTTTCTGTACACGGAAAGTACCGCAGATCGGCAAAGAAAAACGTGTTCGCAGCAACCTGGTGATGGACATCGCTTACACGAATCTCAATGGTGTAACGATCGACCCGTCGAAAATCATGCAGGGAACCGATTTCGTGATGAAAGTTACGATCAAAAACCCGACGAAAGACCAGTTCTACCGTGAAATGGCTCTAAACCAGCTTATGCCGAGCGGTTGGGAAATCCACAATACACGGCTTTACGACGAAGACAATACGCCGAATGTCGATTACCAGGATTACCGCGACGACCGGGTATACAGTTATTTCAAACTGGCCCCGAACGAAACGAAAGTCTTTCAGATTCAGCTCAACGCGTCATACCTGGGTCGTTTCTACCTGCCGGCAGTGTTTGCCGAAGCCATGTACGATCATTCGGTCAATGCCCAGGAAAAAGGGCGCTGGGTGGAAGTCACTAAAATCATAAAACAACCCAAATCATCCTAAACACAATCAGGGCCTGCGGATCAAAATCCGCAGGCTTTTTCTTTTAATTGGAATTAGTTTGGGGCATAAGCATTACTCACCTTTTCAAAATACAATCCTGTTTATTTTACCGCAAATGCGCAAATGCCTGAGGCGCTTACCTGTCGCCTCTTTATACGGTTTAGAAGCGAGACCAGTCTGTCCCGACTTTTCCGGAGTAGGCGAGCTCTTAATCTGTGCATCGTTCGACTGAGCTCACGCCGAAGTCTGCGGGAAAAACAAAAATAGGTGCCAATTGTGATTCATTCGCGATCCATCGCGTCCCAAACTAAAAAATGTGAATCATTATCTTATGTACGCTTAATTTCGTAACTTATGCTCAAATAAAGCGCCGTGAAAAGTTTAAACGATTGGTTTGCAGAATATTCGGTCAGTCATCAAAATCCGACCAATAAAAAGATTCACTTTATCTGTGTTCCTGCTATTTTTTTCTCGGTGGTCGGACTTCTAATGAGTATTCCCACGACCTGGCTTGAAGACCTTGTCGGGACAGAACAGTTTTTGTTTGTCAATTGGGCAGTTGTTGCTTTAATTCCGGTGCTGTTTTTTTACATCCGCCTGTCGCTCAGAATGGCATTTTTCATCCTGATTTTTTCCATTCTCTGCCTGATTGGGAATTTCTATCTGGCCAAATTCGCGCCGCTTTGGATCAGCTCATTAATTATTTTCGCAGCAGCCTGGATCGGACAGTTTTACGGGCACCAGGTAGAAGGAAAAAAACCTTCTTTCTTCAAAGATCTCCAGTTCCTGCTGATCGGTCCGGCATGGATTTTAAACCACCTTCTGAAAGCGAAAAACTAATCATTCCGGTTGATTTCCCCGACTTCTTTGCAGCCAAAAGCCGCCTGATTTCTCATGCAAAAAATTTTGCTTCCAAAAACACACGGACATTAAAATACCATTAAAATGGTATTAGAGGTAGAAAAGAACTACCCTGAAAACATTAGAATCACATTAAAATGGGATTAGATTATACCCTGACAAAATGATAACACCCCTCGAATACTGCGAAATAGGTATTGTTGATCCATTAGAAAAACGATCTCTTTGCGTACTTTATTTTCACAGATCCAAAAAAGAATGCGTCAACTATTAATTGCAACTTTTTCGCTGCTATGCGTAAGTTCTTATGCTCAGGTCTTAACCAAAGAAGATTCCTTGTCAGCCGGCCTGATTGCTTCAAACAATTCAACGGTACTATCAGGTTATGGAAGTTTTAATTACTCCAAAAACCTGACCCTCAAGCAATCTATTGCCAACATCGACCGGATCGTCTTGTTTATCGGACACAAATTCAACAAACGCATTGCGTTGTTTACCGAGATGGAATTAGAAGACGCACGGGTTGAAGCCGGAAAATTAAACGGAAGTTTCTCCCTGGAGCAGGCATTCATCAAGTTCAATATAGACCGGAACAATTATATTATTTCGGGATTGTTCATTCCACGAATCGGGATTATCAACGAAAACCACCTTCCCACGACGTTCAACGGAAACTACCGTCCGTATGTAGAAACCTTCATTATTCCTTCTACCTGGAGAGAAATCGGGGTAGGTTACTATGGTTCTACAGACCGCATCCCGGGATTAAACTACTCTGCCGCACTGATTACCGGTTTGAGCAGTGCCGGATTCAGAAACGGAACAGGAATTGAAGGCGGACAACTTGGAGGAAGTTTGGCAACAACAAATTCACTGGCCGTAACCGGAGCATTGCTGTATTATCACGGAAATTTCCGTACACAGGTTTCCGGTTATTTCGGAGGTTCTGCAGGTTTGAAACCATACGAAGCAGACAGTTTACGCCTGCAGTCCGGAGCATTCGGAACGCCGGTAGGTTTGGTGGAAGCCAACACGCAATATCACGGAAAACGCCTGGGAGTGAAAGCATTGGCCGCATGGGTAGATATCCCGCGCGCAAACGACATCAACCGCGCTTATGCGAACAACACGCCTGAGCAGATGTTCGGTGCATATCTCGATGTTTCCTACGCTTTCATCAAAAAAGGAGAAAAAACATTCCGCGGATTTGCCCGATATGAATACCTGAACATGAATGCAAAACTGCCCCAAAACGGGATTGTAAACAAAACATTGGATCAACAGTATTTGATTGCGGGTCTGAGCTACAACCCGATTCACGGGGTGATGATCAAAGTCGAATACACTTACCGCTTAACCGGTGAGATTAACCCGGCACTGATCGTTACACCATACCCGATCGGGCAGCCTTACTTTACTACACAGCACTTTATCAATTTGGGAATCGGTTACAGTTTCTAACATCAAGTATCATGGATTTAGATCGCAGAGCGTTTATTCGGAAATCATGCCTGGCCTGTGCCTCCATTGCAGGAATCGGGGTTCTTTCGACATTGGTGCAGTCCTGTTCGCCATTGGTATCACTCAAAGTGACACCAGAACAGGGATTCCTGAACGTACCGCTCAGTCATTTCACAGAAACGAACAAACTGGTTCTGTTGAAAAACTACGAAGCACTCGATTTTGACATCGCAGTAGTACAACTTGCAGGAAACCAATACAAGGCTTTCCAGATGCAGTGTACTCATGTAGCCAATAACCCATTGGTCGCAACCAAGAACGGATTTTTCTGCAACACACACGGAAGCGCGTTCGGGTTCGACGGACAGGTGACGAATTCGCCTGCAAAAAGACCGCTGAAAGAATATCAGCTGGAAATTACCTCGGAAATAATAAAAGTCAAACTATGAAATATTCGTCAATCATTGTTTCAGCGTTGATGCTGACTTCAATAACTACTAGCTGCAAGAAGGAAGGATGTACAGATCCTTCAGCAACCAACTACAACAAAAAAGCAAAGAAAGATAACGGTTCCTGTGAATACGTTGCTGATAATAAAGAAATCCTGAAAGCTGTCGGAACAAATGTAATCATCGCAACATACGGTGATTTGGCACTTAATACCAGCAGCTTGTACGATGCAATCAACGATTTTATCACGACTCCATCTGCTGCAGGTTTGGATAACTGCCGTAACCTGTGGAAATCTTCCCGTTCTGCATGGGAACGCTCAGAAGGATTCCTGTTCGGACCGGTTGCTACAGATGAAATCGACCCGCGTATTGATACCTGGCCGGTAGATTACAATGCCATGGAAACATTGCTTTCCGGTTCTACGGACTTTACAGTTGATGCAAACATCGACGCACTGGATGACGCATTGAAAGGATTCCACCCGATTGAATACATGCTGTGGGGAACTAACGGAACAAAAACATACTCTGACTTCACTGCACGTGAAAAAGAATACCTGAAAGCATTGGCTAAAAACGTGAAAAAGCTGACTGCTGATTTGGTTCAGGGATGGGACGCAAACGTTTCCGGTTCTTTCTACGCTTCTTTCACAGCTCCGGGTTCAGGAAACACATTCTACCCTACTGTAAAATCTGCATTTGAAGAATTGGTAAACAGTATTGCCGGAATTTGTGACGAGGTTGCAAACGGGAAAATCAGCGAGCCTTTCGTGCAGCACGATCCAAGCCTGGAAGAGTCTCCGTTCTCTCAAAACTCTATCAAAGACTTCACCAACAACATCCGCAGTATCGAGAATATCTATTTGGGTAAATACGCTTCTGACGGACAAGGTTTGGAAGATTTGGTAAGAAAAAACAACTTGTCACTGGATAACACCATCAAGACAAAAATCAGCAACGCCATTACCAAACTGGAAGCAATTACAGATCCATTCGGAACAGCGATCACTTCCCAGGCTACCCTGGTTCAGAACGCAATCGACGCGATCAATGACCTGAAAAGCACCCTGGAAGGCGACCTGCTTTCTTATGTTCAACAATACGTTACAAATTAATCGAAATCATGCATAAAAAGTCAGTTATCTCCACACTGATTGTCGTTTTAACGCTATCATCCTGTCGAAAAGCAGAAATTTCTGCAGTTGAAGACCAGGATTGGTATGCGGGTGGTACTCAGACAGTTTTTATTTCCGGAGTCGGGGCATATAGTCAGCCGCTTCCGGGACTTACCGACTGGTACTCCAAGATTCACGACGTGGGTGATCTGGCTTTCGGAGCAACATTTGTCAGCGCCCCAGCCCCTAAAAACCAGGGGCTGGGTCCTGTTTTCAATCACGTTTCCTGTGTTTCCTGTCACATCAATGACGGAAGAGGAAAAGCACCGAACGAAGGAGCAAACCAGAATTTAATGCCGCTCTTGCTCCGCTTGAGTATTGCGGGAGAAAATGAGCACGGCGGACCGGTTCCTGCTCCGCTATACGGTGGACAGCTGCAAACCCGCGCTATTTTCGGGAAAGTACCGGAAGCAACCATTGATGTGAGCTATACTTACATTACGGAAACATTTGCAGACGGAGAAACTTACGAACTGCGGATTCCTTCCTTTGTGATCCAAAACATGTATGCCGGGCCGGTTGCAGGAATGATGACCTCTCCGCGTATGGCTCCGCCGGTTTTCGGAATGGGACTCCTGGAAGCCATTCCGGATGCAACCATCCTTTCCTTTGAAGACCCGTTTGATGCCAACGGAGATGGAATCTCCGGACGTGCAAACTATGTGTGGAACATTAAGGAAAACCGGAAAACCCTCGGCCGTTTCGGATGGAAAGCAAACAATCCTTCGGTTTTACAACAGGTGGCTGCCGCGTACAACGAAGATATCGGGATCACCAATTTCCTGTTTCCGCAAGAATCTTCTTACGGACAAACGCAATACACGTATTATTACGATCAGCACGATTTATCGGACAGTTTGGTATATGCGGCGACGTTCTATACGAAAACACTGGCGGTTCCTGCACGAAGAAATATCAAGGATCCGGAGGTGGTGCGCGGAAAACAAATCTTTTTTGATGCAAAGTGTACGTCCTGCCACGTACCGAAGCACCGCACAGGTGTCAACGTTTCCTTCGCTCCGCTTTCCAACCAGTTAATTTTCCCGTATACCGATTTGTTACTTCACGATATGGGCACAGGTTTGGCGGATAATCGCCCGGATTGGCTTGCCAGCGGTGTGGAATGGCGTACTCCGCCACTTTGGGGAATCGGGTTAACGGAAGTAGTGAACGGACACAGTAATTTCCTGCACGACGGAAGAGCACGCAGCCTCATGGAAGCCATTATGTGGCACGGAGGTGAAGGAGCCGCTTCCAAGCAATATGTTAAGAATCTACCGAAAACAGATCGGGATGCCCTGATCAAATTCTTAAAATCCTTGTAGACCAACCTCATGAAGCGTCTTCCTTTCCATATCGGATTTTGCTTACTGACCTGCTGCTTCTTTCATCTAAACCTGCAGGCCGCACCGGTCGATATTTTCGATCAGAGTGTCTTGCATGAAATCCGGATTACTACTACGGTAACGGATTGGTACGAGGTGATGCTGCAAAACTACCAGGATGCACAAAACGGAGGAAGCAATAAATTCATCAAGGCAGACACAAAAATCGACGGCGAACTCCTGGAGAAAGTCGGTTTCAGAATGCGGGGAAACTATTCCAACACGGGATTTCCGGGTAAAAAAAAGCCCTTCCGACTCGATTTTGACAAATACATCGATAACCGTTTGTTCCAGGGACTGGAAAAACTCAATCTGAACAACCTGGCGGGCGATCCTTCTTTTTTGCGGGAAATCGTTTCATACAACCTGATGAGATACATCGGGGTAAAAGCTTCCCGCTGTTCGTTCTGCCGTTTGTATATCAACGACGTTTACTGGGGTTGTTACCTGATTTTGGAAGAACCGGATGAGCATTTTGTACGCCGGAATTTTAACGTGGAGCGCTTCACCTTGATTGAAAACAAAGGAAATACCCTGTTGAATTACAAGGGAAGTTTACCCACTGATTACCCGGAATTCGGGGTGCAGTATTCGGATATGAGCGATGAATGGCAGCATTATGATGAGTTCATCCGATCCATTCACGTACCGCATACCATCGAATATGCTTCCGGAATGCAGGAACATTTTCAGTTGGACACGTATTTCAAAATCCTGGCAACCGATGCCTTTATTTCGAATTACGATTCTTATGCAACGAACAGAAGGAATTTCTTTCTGCTCAACGACGAACAAACAGGCAAAGTCAACTGGATTCCCTACGACTACAACATGACATTCTGGAACGTGCATTTTCCGCCGTTTCCAAGCTTAAGAGGAACAACCTACATGGCTCCGCTTGTCTGGAACCTGCACGAAAACGAATACCTGAAAAAAGATTACCTGCAAACATTTTGCGGTTTGATCTCCAATGAATTCAAGTCGTTTCCGCTTGAAACCACGTGCAAAAACACATTTAACCTCATTCAACAGGCTGTTTTGGAAGACACGCTGAAGTTTTATTCCAGTGAAGATTTCATCCAGAACCAGTCGAAAAACGTGAATGTGACGTTCAAACTGGACGGGAGCAATGTGCTGGTCAATCTGCCGGCCGTTGTCAAACATTTCAATCTGCGCATGAACCAGATGAAATACCTGATCAACCAGGAAGGCGTAAACTGTGAACAGATCAATACAGACGAACTGGCCGTTGAAGCCTACCCCAACCCGGTGGATAACCTGCTGAAGATTACCTTCCCCGGATTGGCAGACGAATCGGAACAAGTGACCGTTGCTGTTTACTCGATCCAGGGAACATTGGTTCAACATACCGGGTTTGATTCCGTTTCCGATCTCTCAGAGCTGGAAATGGGCGAACTCGAAGCCGGAAATTACTGGGTGCGGATTACCCAGGGAGTCCGGACAAAAACAATTTCTATCATTAAACACTAACAAAAATGACACATAAAGCTACAACATCACTACTACTGACGATCCTGCTACTGTTTTTTCATTCGAATGGATTTTCTCAGTGGCAGACTTACCAATCCGGCATTCCGGACGATCTGAAAACCATGCACTTCACCGATTGTTCTACCGGATGGGTTGCAGGGAAAAGAGGTTACATGCGCAAAACAACAGACTCCGGCGTAAACTGGACGACTCTGAATACCGGAACGACCAAAACGATCAACAAAGTATTCTTCATTGATGCTGCTACCGGCTGGTTTGTCGGAAAAGACGGAATCATCAAAAAAACAACCGACGGCGGTACCAACTGGACAACTCAAACTTCCGGTACAAGCCACGAACTGAATGCGGTTTATTTCGTTGATTCCAACACCGGTTTCGTTGTCGGAGACGATGGAATTGTATTGAAAACAACAGACGGAGGGTCTACCTGGGCTGTTTCTTCCTATACCTACGGCGAAGAATTGAGCGCGGTGATTTTGCTTTCGGCTACAACGGCATACATTTCGGGAAAAGAAGGCATCCTGCTGAAAACAACGGATGGCGGAGCAAACTGGACGCTGATCAATACCAATTCCGAGGAAACACTGGAAAGCCTGGCTTACTCCAACGGATTCATCCTTGCCTGCTCCAAAGAAGGACAAGTAACCAGAGTTTCTTCTTCCGACGTGGTGACACACATTCAATCCGGAACGTCCAAAGATTTGAATGCGATTCACTTTATTCACGGGACACAGGTTGGCTGGGTAGTGGGCGAAGAAGGTCGCGCATACTACAGCGTAAACGGCGGAACCAGCTGGACTGTCAAAAATATTTCTACCAGCAGTGAATTGATCGCTGTGCAGTTTTTAACGACTACTTGCGGGTACGCTGCAGATGAAGACGGACGTGTGTACCGCTTCTCAGGAGGAACTGTTTCCGTTGACGAAGCAACAGCTGAAAACGTGGTTCTTTACCCGAATCCGGTAACTGACCGCCTGTTTATCCAAAACAGCAGCAACCTGGAATCGATTACCATTTACAGCACTACAGGACAACTGATTCAAACGATTTCCGTTTCCGGGAACAACCTCATTGAAGCAGATCTTTCGGAACTGAAAAGCGGAACCTACCTGATTCACCTGAAAACAGCATCTGGTACGAGCATTCAAAACATCGTGAAACAATGATCAAATGGATAGCCCTGTTGTTTTCGGGAATGATTCTTTCCGCAACAACGCATTCGGATGAAATTTTGGCACAACTGCAGAAACAGTCTACGAAAGAAAACAAACTGATCATGGTTCATTTCACCGGTTCCGACTGGTGTGCCAGCTGTAAAGTTTTCCAGCAGGAAGTCATGAGTACCGAACAGGTAAAAGCAGAAGTTCAATCGAATTTCATTTACTACAAATCGGATTATACGCTGCGGAAAAAGATGACCGCTGAGGAGCAGAAACGCCACGACTTTTTGATGGAAAAACTCAATTACGAGGGAACTTACCCCTTGATCGTGATCTGTGATAAGGATTTCAATCCTTTGAAAAGCATCCAGCGGACAAAACTTCCGCAGGAATTCCTGGAATTCGTGAAACCTTATTATCCTGCAAAATGAAACGCGTTTATTCGAAGTCCATTCCTTCCATGACTTCTCATCTCGATATCAACGTGATATTGGATGAGCAGGACGCTCACCGGGCAGAAAGCCTGTTTGAAGCCGGTTATGCAGAAGCAGATCGCCTGATTGCGATTATTTCGGCGTGGCAGGAAGGAACGGATTTGTATCGCGTCAACCAGCAGGCGGGAATTGGTCCGGTGAAAGTAGATTTGGATCTGTTCAACCTGATCAAGCGCTCGTTCTGGCTTTCGGATGTCACCGGAGGCTTGTTCGATGTCACATTTGCGTCTTTAGACAAAATCTGGTATTTCGACCGCCCAATGGAAACTTTTCCGACCGATCAGCAGATCAAAAATTCGGTGAAGCATATCAATTACCGGTTCATCGAGCTGGATGATGAAGCTCAAACCGTTTTCATCCGGAACAAAGGAACCAAAATCGAACTGGGAGCCACCGGGAAAGGATTCATTGCCAAAGCGATGATGAACAAACTGAAAGCGCTCGGTACAGCTTCTGGTCTGATCAATGCCGGCGGTGATTTGGTTTGCTGGGGTTTGAATGAAAAAGATCAACCCTGGAACATCGGAATTGTGGATCCGAACACGAAAAAAGATTACATCGCTTTTATCCCGGTGGTAGACAAAGCAGTCGCTACCTCCGGATGCTACGAGCGTTTTATCATGCATAACAACAAACGGTATTCGCACATCATCCACCCCAAAACGGGCTACCCCGTAGAAGGATTACTGAGTGTGACGGTGATCAGCAACGACTGTGAACTGAGCGATGCCATTGCAACAACCTTATTTTTAATGGGGAAAGAAAAAGCCATTGAATTTGCGGAATCATTCGCAGATATCTCTTACATCATCATGGATGAAAACGAAAAGCTGTTCTTTTCCGAAAACCTTGCTATTAAAAATGTTGAAACGAAATAAGAAAACGGTGGTTTTTGCCGCCCTCATTTTGACTACTACGTCGTGTACGATTGTCAAGCCATATCAAATGGAATATTTGAACCAGAAAGACATGGAAACCAACGATTCTCAGGTCATGAAACTGGAAAACGAAGCGGAAACCTATCGCGAAGGCGCTGCCGGAGGCGGTGGAGGTAAAACCGGTGGTGGCTGTGGTTGCAATTAAATGATTGTTATCGCAACGGATGATTTGAAATTTTTCTGAATGGCACATTCGTTCAAAGGGTTCAAAAAGTAAAAAAGGTTCAAGATTGAACTCTTTCAATATGTTGAACTTTTGAACATCCCTGGAAATTTCATTCGATCCGAAAAAGCAACGTCACCCGATTTTAGTACAGACTTAAACATATCAAAATGGAACTGATACTTTTTATAAATAACCTTTTTATCCCGGCAAACCTCGTTTATGGGTTCTTGCTCTCAGGGATTTTCCTGATTGCGTCCGCTTTTCGTTTGTTTGCACAAGACAAACCGACCACCAAGGTGCACCGTCCAACCAAACTGGACCTGACTTCCAGCTATTACGGTCAAACCGGTGAACACAGTGCCATCGACGGAGGAATCGGAAGCCAGAAATTGAACAGCTTTACGCAGGAATTGAGCGTTTACGTTCCCGTGAAATCCAAATCCGGATTCACACTTTCCGGTGGAGTGGATCATTACACATCGGCGTCATTACTGCGCATCGATAAATACCCGACGGCTGCCAGCTCAGGTGTGAGTGGCGTGAGCGGAGACGAAACCCGTTCCTATGCAACCATTGCAATCGATTTTGCCAACCTGAAACACAAATGGCTGATTTCTCCTTACATCGGGTTTTCTACGGAATACGATGTGAACTCCTTCAACTCCGGTTTGAGCTGGTCGAAAGAATTGTTCAAGGTTAATCCGGACACCAAACAAGTAAACAAAGTTGGGAATTACAAATTATCCCTGGGCTTCACCCGAGACCGCTGGATGGTGGTTCGTCCGGGAGAATTCCGCAATGTGGTTTACGGGAAAAACCTGATTCCTGTAACCGGAACATACAATTCAGGAGCTTCCGGAACTACCGGTAACGGAAACGGCGGTGTGTACGAAAGCGGTGCAAGTGCATCCGGAAGTGGCAGTGGCAGCGGAAGCGGAAATGGTAGCGGCGGAAGCAGCAGCACAGGAAGCGGAGGCAGTGAGACCGGAAGTGGCAGCGGAGGTGAATACACCTACACGTATTACGTTCCGGACAGCGTTGACCGCGTGATCAATGACGGCTACAGCGGAAAAATGATCACGAAAGACGGGAAACAATACCCGCAGGACTGGCGTTATTCCATCAACCTGAACAATGGAGTAGATTTGATCATCAACCGGAAAACGATTATCGCAACCGGAGTGGATGCGGTACTACAACTAGGATTACTTTCGACTTCATTTCACCGGGTTTATTTCAACGACGGTGTATCGGATGAATTTTACAAGGAAGTGCGGATCGAAAACCTGCCACGTCAGCGTTTTAAGCTCATTCCATATTTCCGGATGAATCATTATGTGAACAAGAATATCGTTCTGCGCGGGTATGTACGGACTTATTTCGACACCTGGGGAATCAACGCACTGACCGTACAGGTAGAACCGGCATTCACGCTGGGAAGACACGTCGTGTTTTCACCGGATTACCGTTTCCACATCCAGTCGAAAAGCGTTTATTTCAAAGGATATGGCGAGCACGAATTGACAGATCGTTATTACACCAGTGATTACGATTTATCGGGCTTGAATGCGCACCGGATCGGGGCAAGTCTGCGTTTCACCAACCTGGATGATTTCCTGAAGATTCAGAATGAAACAAAAGACAAAGCTGTTGTGAGACTCCCGACCTTTGCGCTGCGCTACGGATATTACAAGCGTTCGGACGGTTTGGAATTCCATTCGATCACGGGTGTGATCTCGTTTGAGTTCTAAGAGAATATTACGAATTATAAGCTAAAAAGCAGGCTTCGACTCTGCTCAGCCTGCTTGTTTGTTTCCATCAAAGTTGTTCGAGCATTCGCACGACTTCTGCCCTTTTGCGGGTCGACACAGGAATCATTTTTCCGTCAGACATCATCAAATGTCCGCCTTCTACTTTCACAAATTCCTGGATCATCTTCGTGTTGACCAAATGTGACTGATGTACCCGGAAAAAGCCCAGTTCTCCCAAAATATCTTCAAAATCCTTTAAGGTTCGGGAAACCACAATCCGTTTGGCATTCGTGAAAAAGAATTCCGTATAATTCACATTGCTTTCGCAACGGATAATGTCGGCTATCTGTACGATATGGATTTTATCCTGTGCATGCAGCGCCAGTCTTTCCTGTACTTTATTACTCTGTTTGAGCGATTCGTTCAGCAGGCGGTAATTGTCCTGCTCGTTGTGGTTGTGACTCCGGAATTTCTTCAAGGCCTCAATCAACTCATCCGGATCAACGGGTTTCAATAAATAATCGATCGCTGCATAGCGGAATGCCTTGATTGCATGTGCATCGCTGGCAGTGATGAAAATAATCTTGAACGGGATTTCAGGCAGGATATCCAGCAGGTCAAATCCGGAACCGTCCTGCATCTGGATGTCGAGAAACAGGATGTCGATCGGAGTTTTTTTCAGCAGTTTGGCTCCTTCCACCACACCGGAAGCTTCCCCCACCACTTCGATGTCGGGAGCATACACCTCCAGGTCTTTTTTGAAGGTAATCCGTGCCTGTTCAATATCATCAATAATTACTGCTCTGATCATTTACAAGGGTATAAAAAGTTGTACTTCCGTCCCGACCACGTTTCCGTCATCATCATACAAATCTACGATTCTAACGTTATGACTGTTCGGCTGTGTGCTCAATAAATCCAATCTTTCTTTCGTTACGCTGAAACCACGCGAAGCATGTTGTGGTTCATTACTGGTCTGCTGGTTCTTCCGGGCAGCTTCCCGCCCAATTCCGTTGTCACGAATTACGCAGGTAATTCCATCGTTTTCTTCCTTGAACCAGCACGTAATCTTCCCCACTCTTTTGGATTCCGCATCGAATTTAAATCCGTGTTTGATGGCATTCTCTACGAAAGGCTGAATCAGCATCGGAGGAATCTGGATGAAGTTGAGTTCTGTTTCCAAATCCACTTTGATTTCGTATTCGAAGCTGTTCCCGCTACAGAACTGTTCAATGAGCAGGTAATTTTCCAGCGTTGAAATTTCTTCTTCCAGTGAAATAACCGTATTGCGCGAATTGTCGAGAATCTGCCGCATGAGCCGCGAAAACTTGGCAAGATAATAACGTGCTTTCGTTTCATTTTCCGTTCCGATCAACCCCTGAATCGAGTTGAGCGCATTGAAAATAAAATGCGGATTCATCTGCAGACGCAGGGCTTTTTGTTCCAGTTCGAGCAGGTTTCGAGCAAACTCTGCATCTTTCTGCGCCTGCTTCGCCCGCTTGCGGATGCGAGCCGTTTGAATCCGGATAATCCACCAGATCAGCAATCCCGCCACTAAACATTCGAGCAGAATGAACCAGGCCGTCAGCCAAAAAGGTCGTGCAATTGTAAAGGAAAAACATTCCGGGTCTTCGTTAAAGAACCCATCTTCGTTCTTTGAACGCAGCAGGAAAGTATATTTTCCCGGCGACATGTTCGAATAGACAATCCGCTGTTCCCGCGTCCACGGCGACCACTTATCTTCAAAACCGCTCATTTTCCAGGAATATTCTACTCCATCCGGATTCTTCAGGTTGATTCCTTTAAATAAAAAACTCAGGTGATTCTGATCATGCGACAGATGCAGCGTTTTATAGGCATTCCAGGGTAAAACCACATCTTTATAGGGTGTTTCGGAAAGTGATTCGTAGAATAGCTGTACATCCAGAATACTGAGAATCGGCGCAGTTTTATTGACCTGGAGGTTGGATAAGTTGTAACAGCTTGCCCCGTTGATTGTCCCGAACCAAATCTTTCCGTCGGGATCTTTCCACACGCTGTTCTGGCAAGTTTCCACTCCTAAAAACCCGTCGCTTTTACCGTAATGTTTGATGCTTTTGATCTGGTTGGTTTCGTTGAGATCCAACAAGTCCAATCCAGACTCAGAGCCTACGATCAGGTGCTTATTCGCGTCGAAAACCATCAGGTAAACATTGGATGAATGCATTCCTGATTCGATACTGATTTTCTTGATCACTTTCAGTTTCGGTCCGTACTTAACACAATTGATCCCGGCTCCTGCTGTTCCGACCCAAATCTGTCCTTTTGAATCTTCTACAATGCTCCGCACAGCGTCTGCACTCAAACCGGATTCCCTGGTCAGGACTTTCGTCCGGTGTGTTTTCGGATCATAGCAAGCCAAACCAGCAGATTCTGCACCGTACCAAACCAACCCGCGCGAATCGACAAACACACAGGTGAGACGCATGTGCAGCAAGCCTTCATCAAACGAAATGGTTTCGACTTGTTTTCCCTGATCCGAAACGCGCAACAGCCCGGAGCCGGAGGTTGCCACCCAAATAACGCCTTGTTTGTCTTTGGCCATTTGCCGCACGTAGTATTTCCGTGTTTTGTCGAGCCAGGAAAATCCACCAGCAGAAAGCATCCCGATTCCCTGTCCTTCCGTTCCGAAGTACATCAGGCTGTCGTTGTCTTCAATGATTGCCTTGACTTTAATGGCTTCAAATCCGTTCTGGACATTGAGCTGGCGAAAATTGCCGTTCTCGTATACACTCACACCGTTCTGGGAAGTACCGAACCACAATCTTCCGCCAGAATCTCGGAAAATGGAGTAGATAAAATTTCCACCCAAACCGGATGATGCGGAATAATGTGAGAATAATTTCCCGGCAAACTGTGACACTCCACCACCGGAAGTCCCGATCCATAAATCGCCCCAATTGTCTTTGATAATGGCACGTACATGGTTATTTCCCAAGCCATTTTTCTCGGTGTAATTGGTAAATTCTTTGGTCTTTTGATCGTACTGAAAAAGCCCGGAGTTCAGGGTTCCGATCCAGCATACATTGGCTTCGTCAAAAAACAGGTCGAAAACGGTTTGTTTGTACAATTCCCGCTTCAAATCGATCCGGTAATATGTTTTCCGGTTGTAAACGTAAGCTCCGTCACCATATGTCCCCAGCCAGATACACCCGTTTTTGTCTTCCCTGATGCAGGTAATTGCATTACGCATCACGCGTGCCTTTGCTCCGTGACTGGTCAATTGCCACTTCCCGTTTTTTTGTTCCGAAGAATACAAACCGGTTCCGGTTCCCATCCACAGCATGCCTTTCGAATCGGAAAAAATCGCGTTGACTGTTCCATCATTCATTCCCAGAGTCCGGTTCATACATATCAATGAATCTCCTTTGACCTTGAAAACTCCGTGGTTCGTTGCCAGCCAAAGTTCTTGTTGCTGGTCAAGCGTTAAACTAAAAACTGCAAAATGATTGGAATAGCGCGGATGCTTATAGGTCAGAATTTTTCGGCCGTTGTAGGAAGAAAGTCCGTCATTGGTCCCAATCCAGATCCGGTGTTTTTGGTCTTCGATCAGGGAGTAAATGTAATTGTTCACCAAACCTTTCCGGTCTGTAAACGATTCGAAATTCTGTCCGTCGAAACGTGATAATCCCCCGCCCCGCGTTCCGAACCACAAATACCCTTTGTGATCCTGGATCACGCTATACACCTGCGATTGTCCCAAACCGTTCTCCACCGAAAAATTGCGGAAACTTGCCAATTGTCCGAAAGCCGGAATCGTACAGAAGCATAAGAGGATGAAGTATAAGGCTTTGGTTTTTCTCATAAGTTTCGCGGAGCATCTTTCCCGGATGAAATTACTAAAAAGCGGGAAGGGATTCTACACCATTTTACAAATTTATAAAATTATGTAGAAAGTCTGTTTTTACTGGTGATTCAGGAGTACCTCACCCCGATTTAACCTTCCTCCAATTCCGTTAAAATCGCAGCCTGCCAAAAACATTAAATCAATCATCAAACGCACTTTTCAGACCAACTTCTACGAATAATAAAATGATTCTCCGGGTTTCATTTCAACCGGTTACTTTCAGTAAAAAAACGATGAAAGAGAAGCTTTTTTGGTGGCGGGAGCAATACAGATGGAAGAAACGTTTGATCAAACGCGTTTGTTTCTATTCCTTCCTGATCTGGTACATCCAGGCACTTCCGAACAAACTTTTCAATGATTCGTACTCGACCGTACTGGTGGGCAGAGACGGAAAACTGCTTGGAGCTCACATTGCGAAGGACGGACAATGGCGCTTTCCTCCAAGCGGAAAAACACCGCATAAAATTGCTATTTGTCTTACAACCTTTGAAGACAAAAACTTCTATTATCACCCGGGCGTGAGTTTCAAGGGAATCTGCCGGGCCTTCTATCAGAATGTTTCCCAGGGAAAAATTGTGAGCGGTGGTAGTACCATCACACAACAGGTCATTCGTCTGATGCGAAAAAACCCACCCAGAACATACTCCGAAAAAGGATTGGAAATCATTCTTGCTACACGGCTGGAGTGGAGTTATTCAAAAGAAGAAATCCTGAACCTGTATACCGCTAACGCGCCATTCGGGAACAATGTTGTGGGAATCGACGCGGCGTCCTGGCGTTATTTCGGTCGTTCTCCTGAAAAACTCAGTTGGGCCGAAAGCGCTACGCTGGCCGTTCTTCCGAATGCTCCCGGGTTAATCTATCCGGGAAAAAACCACCAAAGTTTGCTCAAAAAACGTAACCGGCTGTTGAACATGCTTTACAAAAATGGCGATCTCGACAAACTGGATTACTTCCTCGCTTTGGAAGAACCACTTCCCGACAAACCGCTTCCACTTCCACAAGAAGCTCCGCATTTACTTCAGCGTTGCATGCTTCACGGTCAAAAGGGACAACTAATTCGTTCTACATTGGACGAAGCAATCCAGGCAATGGTCAATAATGAAACCGAACAATATGCGCTGCGCATGAACGAACTCGATATTTACAATGCGTCAGTTTTAATTACTTCCGTGGAAACCGGAGAAGTACTCGCCTACAAAGGAAACCTGAACCACACGGACGAACGGCACGCTTTTGATGTGGATTGCATACAGGCTTCACGAAGCACCGGAAGTATTCTGAAACCTTTGTTGTATGCCCAATCACTGCATTCCGGGTTAATAACTCCGAAACAACTTCTTTGTGACTTCCCTTCCCGCTTCGGGACTTTTTCTCCGAACAATTTCAACCGTCAATTCTCCGGGGCCCTGCCTGCCAACAAAGCCTTATCAAAGAGTTTGAACATCCCGATGGTTTTTCTTCTCCGTGAGTACGGCCAGGCGAAATTCCACAATGACCTGAAATTATTCGGTTTCCGGCATATGAACAAGCAGTCGAGCCACTACGGTTTGTCGCTGATTCTCGGTGGAGCCGAAGCCAGCATGTGGGAAGTGAACGGATGTTACAATTCGCTTGCTCAACACCTCATCCATTCCGGAAATACCAGGATTCACTATTTGGCTCAGAATGGCGAACAGGCTCCCAAACAACTTCCAGACAAAGCGAGCATTTACGCTACATTCGAAGCGTTGATCGAAGTGAACCGCCCGGATGAAGAGAACAATTGGCGCGCATTTGAATCTTCACAAAAAATTGCCTGGAAAACCGGTACCAGTTTTGGTTTCAGGGATGCGTGGGCGGTTGGTGTAACTCCCAAGTATGTTGTTTCGGTTTGGGTCGGGAATGCCGACGGGGAAGGTCGTCCCGGTTTAACCGGAGTAAAGGCAGCCGCTCCATTGTTATTCTCCATTTTCCGCAACCTCGAAGCTCCGCAGAAGTGGTTTTCCAAACCCCTGAATGAAATGACCCGAGCTGAGATTTGCAATGAAAGCGGTCAGATTTCCAATCGCTATTGTGAGCACACGCATTTTGAATACATTCCAACCAGCTGCCTGATCAGTAAAAACTGTTCGTATCATCAGCTGGTTCATTTGAATGAGAACGAAACATTCCGTGTCAATGCAGATTGTGCAAACAGCAGTACAATGAAGCATCAATCTTGGTTCATCCTTCCGCCAAGTATGGAGAAGTATTACATGCAGCAGAATCCGAACTACCATTCCGTTCCACCTTTCGATCCGAAATGTACTTCAAACAAACCGGAAAGCGTCATGAGTTTCATCTACCCGAAACGTCATACCAAGATTTACATTCCCCGGGAATTGAACGGAACGCGTGGAAAGGCCATTTTTGAGATTGCACACACCCGGAGAAACAGTATTTTGTACTGGCACATTGACGAAGAGTTTGTGGGAAGCACTTCTGAAATCCACCAAATTTCCGTGCAACCCGAAAAAGGCAAACATACCGTAACGGTGGTTGATGAAACGGGCGTTTTACTTCGCGAAACGTTTGAAGTTCTATAGGAATACGATCAAAAAGCACCGTTCAATCATTGGAAGCTACATTTCAGGTTTTTTAAGATTTTGAATTACAACTTTCGTTCTTTTATTGCGTTCCTTCATATAGAAAACGGAACCAAAAATTTGTCACTCATGAACAGCACATTAAACCAACTGGAAAATTACAAAGCAATAGAAGCTGTCTGTGTAAAAAACTACAATTCGTGGACAAATATCAAGGAGTTTCGCGGTGCTTTTTCACGCTTTGCCCTCAAGGTGGCTCAGCTGGATCTGATTCTCGAAAACCTGGCCGTTTCTTCCGTTCAAAACATGGAACATTTAGTCCAGGAAATCGAACAGATCCTAAAGCAGCATTTTGACCGTTACTTCGACTATATGGAGACCAAAGACTCCACATTAACAGCTAATTACAAACGCATTCGGAAGAGCAATTGATGGTTTTGATCGATCAATTCTTGTAGCGCACTGTTGAATGACAGACCATGCTTCTTCCGATTGTTTATAACATATGCCAGGGTGTTCGATAATTGATCCGTACTTCGAATTCTTCGGCAGTGGTATTTTTGGGTCCAGAAGGGAATGGATTTGTCCTTCAACGTTCGGGGCTCGTATACGCCGCGTGTGGCGTCAAGGGGATGAATCCCCTTGGCAGCGCGATGCGCGTTGCACACACGAGCCGTTCGACCCTTTACCCGACTCATAATCTTCGGAACTTCCGCTTCTTCACAATACACCAACAGGTGCATATGATCCCGGCAAACATTCAGTGCCGCTAACCCGAATCCCATTTCTTTGACCAATACAAAAATTTCCCGCGCAACAAGGTATTCTTCCTCCATATTCATGCAATATACTTCCGGATAAGGAAGCGTTCCATTAAAACGGCGTTGTCTTGCCCGATAGCGAATCATCCTGTTGGAGGTGCGGCTATCGTGGATATTGGTGGTCAGATGAAAGTACTGTTTTAAACTCATTTTCAGTCATTTCTTATTTAAGCTAAGAAAAAAGTTCGTTTGAAACAATACCTTGATTCACAAAAAAAGACGCCCCAAAGAGCGTCTTTCCATCTATTCAGATTTTAATCGAATTAATTCAAATTGGCCAGTTTTTCCTCCAAAACCGCAATTTTTTGCAAAGCATCTGCTTCTTTTTTGCGCTCATTGGCCAAAACTTGTTCAGGTGCACCATTTACAAATTTTTCATTGCTCAGTTTTCCCTGGACACTTTTCAGGAATCCTTTGGTATAACTCAATTCTTCTTCCATTTTCTCCTTTTCAGCCGTTACGTCAACCGCATCACCGAAAGGAATGAAGTATTCGTTGGACTGAACCAGGAACGAGTTTGCATTATTTACTTTCTCCGTAGTGTATTCCATCAACGAAAGGTTCCCCATTTTCAGAATGACCGGATCAAAAGCAGGATCAATTTCGCTGTTCTTTTTCACGAACAACTCAATGCGAACCTTATTGGCGATGTTATTCTTCTTGCGGATATTCCGGATGTTTGTCACCACTTCTTCTGCAATTACAAACTGCTTCAGTACAGCTGCGTCAAACGCTTCAACTACCGGCCATTTCGCAATAATGATGTCTTCACCTTCCTGACGCTCACGCAGCAAATGCCACAATTCTTCTGCAACGAATGGTGTGAACGGCTGCAACAAGCACAACAATTTTTCAAAGAATACAATCGTTTGATCCATGGTTGCCTGGTCGATCGGCTGCTCGTAGCCCGGTTTAATCATTTCCAGGTACCACGCACAGAAATCATCCCAAACCAATTTGTAGATGGCCATCAATGCTTCTGAAATTTTGAATTTCGCCATCAGGTCATTGATGTTTTCCAATTCCTGGTTGAAGCGGGCATGGAACCATTCTATTGCTTTCTGAGATGCCTTCGGCTGTTCGATCGGCTTCACTTCCCAACCTTTTACCAAACGCGCTGCATTCCAGATTTTGTTGGTGAAGTTTCTTCCCTGCTCGCACTGACTTGAATCGAACGGCAAATCGTTTCCTGCCGGAGAAGAAATCAGGATTCCCAAACGCACTCCGTCTGCTCCGTATTTCTCGATCAATTCAATCGGGTCCGGTGAATTTCCCAGTGATTTGGACATTTTACGCCCCAATTTATCGCGAACGATTCCGGTATAGTATACATTTCTAAATGGCAATTCTCCCATGTACTCATATCCGGCAATGATCATACGTGCTACCCAGAAGAACATGATCTCCGGAGCCGTTACCAAATCATTGGTCGGATAGTAATACTTAATCTCCTTATTTCCCGGATCAGTCAATCCTTTGAATACGGAAATCGGCCACAACCAGGAAGAGAACCAGGTATCCAATACGTCTTCGTCCTGCTTCAAATCTGCAGCGGTAATTGCTTTCCCAGCTTTTTCAGAAGCCAACGTTGCCGCTTCGTCTGCTGTTCGTGCAATCACGTAATCTTCAGATCCTTCTCCGAAATACCACGCCGGAATACGGTGCCCCCACCACAACTGACGTGAAATACACCAGTCTTTTACGTTTTCCATCCAGTGACGGTACGTATTCTTGAACTTATCCGGGTGGAACGCAATATTTCCGTTCATGACGTTTTCCAGTGCCGGCTGTGCCAGTTCCTTCATCGATACGAACCACTGAAGAGACAAACGCGGCTCAATCACGCAGTTCGTTCTTTCGGAATAACCGATCTTATTGATATGGTCTTCTACCTTTACCAGGTAACCTTTATCGTCCAGTTCTTTGGCGATTTCTTTTCGTACCTCAAAACGATCCATTCCCGCATAGTGCAGTCCATGTTCGTTTACAATTCCGTTATCGTAGAAAATATCAATCGTTTCCAGATCATATTTCTTTCCTAATTCGTAGTCATTTACATCATGCGCCGGCGTTACCTTCAAGCATCCTGTACCGAATTCCATTTCTACGTACTCGTCGCAGATAATCGGAACGGTGCGGTTTGCAATCGGAACAATCGCATGTTTTCCATGCAAATGCTTGTAACGCGGATCATCCGGATGAATACAAATTGCGGAGTCACCCAAAATCGTCTCCGGGCGGGTTGTTGCAATCGTCAGCCATTCGTCATCGGTTCCTGCAATTTTATAGCGAACGTGAAATAATTTCGAGTTCACTTCTTTGTGGATTACCTCTTCATCGGAAAGGGCTGTTCTCGCTTCCGGATCCCAGTTGATCATCCGAACTCCGCGGTAGATTTTCCCTTTTTTATACAGGTCGATGAATACGTTGATTACCGAATCGGAATATTCCGGATCCATCGTAAACGCAGTTCGTTCCCAATCACAGGATGCACCGAGTTTTTTCAACTGCTGCAGGATTACACCTCCGTACTTTTCTTTCCAGTCGAACGCGTGCTTCAAAAATTCGTCGCGGGAAAGATCTGATTTTTTGATCCCTTCCTGACGCAGTTTCTGAACGACTTTTGCTTCCGTTGCAATGGATGCATGATCCGTTCCCGGAACCCAACACGCATTTTTACCTTCCATTCGGGCCTTGCGGATCAACACATCCTGAATGGTATTGTTCAACATGTGTCCCATGTGCAAGACGCCCGTTACGTTTGGCGGAGGAATGACGACAGTAAAAGGCTCACGATCATCTGGTTCTGAATGAAAGTAACCCTTAGCCATCCAATGGCTGTACCATCGTTCTTCTGCTGAACGGGGTTCGTACGTCTTTGGAATTTCCATGTTGTAAAATTATTTTATTGAATAAAGTACAAAAATACTAAAACGGGCCTATTTCGCAAGGAGCAATTCACCCGCCACACAACAATATCCCAAACATTGAATGGCTTTTTTTCTACTTTTGGGAAAACAGCCCCATGAAAAAAGCCTGGAAAATACTCTATACAAGCATTCGGATTTTCTTCGAACTACTCCTGGTTTTCGTCTGCGGCTACATCCTCGTTTTCCTTTCAATCTCTCCGTTTACGGTTTCCGAAGAGCAGACAAACGACCCTAAAACGGAATTGATCTACATCAGCTCGAACGGCATTCATTCGGATGTCATTCTTCCCATCCGTCATCCTTTGATGAATTGGGAAACGACGTTAAACCTACACCACATGCTGGCTGTTGATACGTTTCAAACACACCTTAAATTCGGATGGGGCGATAAGAATTTCTTTCTCCGCACGAAGGAATGGAGTGATATGGAAGTGGGAACGGTTGTGGGAACAGTGTTTGGAAGAGGCCCCGGAGCAATGCACCTGATTTTGTGCACACCAAAGGATTTGGATAAAGCGAGTATGGTCGAAATCCGGCTGACTAAAAAACAGTACCAACAGCTCTGCGCTTTTGTGAAACACAGCTTTTTGTTTGAAAATGGCAAAGCCAAAGTGATAGCGAATCATCCGTATGGAACGTATGATTTTTTCTTCGATTCGAGTATTGAGTACAATATGACGTATACGTGTAATACCTGGACGAATAATGCATTGAAGCGTGCAGGGCAACATGTAGGGGTTTGGACACCTTTCAAAGGAGCTATTTTCTCGAAGTTTTAAAAACTACCCGGGTAGATGGTGGATAAGCATACACTTATCCCCGGAATAAAAAACCCCGGCATTTTCGCCAGGGTCTGTCTTATTTTTTGCTGTTTCCTTTACCGTTGGATTTCCCGGAATTCCCTTTCTTTCCGGCAGATCCGGATTTTCCGTTTCCATTTCCTTTTGCTCCGTTGGACTTTCCGTTTGCTTTATCCTTCGTCTTTCCTTTCAACGCATGAAATTCTGCAGAACCGGGCTTGATCCCCAACTCTTTCGCCATTACTCCCCAACCTTTGTCTTTACTCTTTTTATACACCGTAATGACGTCCTCGATTGGTTTTCGGACAATGTTCGACACCTGTAATGCAATAAACACATCTCCCGGAGTCATCCCCACACTAAAACACGCTTCCACATTCGGCATCGTAACGTTGAATCTCTTTGTCAGATCCAATTTAAACGCTGCCAGGTCTTTTTTACCTTCGGTGTTTACCAATCTTAGATTTGCATCCAACTCGGTGTCTCCGGAGTTGTAATCCTGACCAAAACTGATGCCTGAAATCAGCATCAATACCCAAAAAATAGTTTTCTTCATAGCATTCATTTTGTTCAAAAATAAGCTATCAAAGCAACAACTGTTCCTTTTTGTAAAAGATCCTTTGAAGTAAAAAACTTACCCTGGTAAGTGGTGGATAAGCTTGCACTTATCCCCAACTTTTAAATATCCTTTTTATTTCCGGGTATTTCTTAGCGAAAGATGATATCACTATCATCTGAAACATGGCTTTTCCCGTAATTCATCTCCTTAAGAATCGTTCCGTTCTTATAAATAATCACTTTCACCTCTTTGTCGTTTTCCAGCGTATGCACATTAAACGCATAATGCGGATCATCCGGATCGATACAAACCGCCCCGATGTATGCTTTTTCCGACAAATCACCGATGAGCCAGCGTCCGTTTTCACGACCATTCAGGTAGCGGCCCAAACGTTTCAGTTTTCCATCCGGAGCATAGAATTTCCAAAGACCTTCCGGGAGACCGTTTTGCATCTGCCCTTCATTCATAACCGATCCATTATCGTAGTAATTCCGGATCCAACCGTTCATTTTCTGCGGATCTTTACTACTAATCGTAATGAATTGCCGTTCCGTATAATAATCGTCGCTGGAGCAGCGGTAGGTTTCATCCTCAAACAACACATAGCGGCGAGAAACCTCGTTTCCAAGTGTATCGAAATCAACCTGCTCACCGACAATCGTCCAGTCTTGTCCGCCGATTTTTACTACCGAATCAAAATAGGACAGCTCATACAGCTTTTTACCGTCATAGTTGCTGACTTTCCATAAACCGGTTTTGTGGTAATTCTCCCCTCTTTCCTCGTAAGAAGCCTTTCTGGAAATCATCTCTCCTTCCCGTGACACCACACCATTCGGAAAATATTTCCGGAAGTAATAACTGTCCAATGAGGCATACGGGAGAATCGTCCAGCGTGGCTTAACCGGGACTTCTTTTGTGAAACAATCAACGGTTTCAAAGGTTTCCAAACGACTCCTTTTTACCGAAATCATCGAGAGCAATTCGGAGCTAAAATGTGTTTTCATTGAATCCACATAGGTTTTCGAATTGTTCAGACCTCCATTTTTATATTCTTCTTCCAGCAAAAGGTACTGCTCACTGATTTTTCCTTTTTCAATCGGTTCCTGATCCAGGAAAATCTGGTATTCCAGATAGCCATCGGGCAGTTTGTAATAATGCATGCGTTTATGCGTATGCCCGATCATGCGCGCATATTCCTTTTCAAGCCCGCCGACAAAGTTTCCATTCGGATCAAATTGAGCAAAGATTGTGGTATCGAAATCAAACGTGAAAACTGTCATTTCACGGATCAACAGGTTCCCGACCATCTTATTTTCATGAAATGACCCGGTATAAATCTTATTATCCGCATACAGGAATCCCGAACCTTCTTTCATGCCGTTGTTCCATGGAATGACGCCGATGGTATCTCCGTTAGACAAGTAATAAACTGCCGGACCGTTCAATTCACCATTTGCCAGTGTAAGCGTTTTAAACAAGTACGCTTTTGAGCGCAATCTTTTAGCCGAAACATGAAACATTGGATCCAACTTCAATTCCTCCACCTGGTTTCTCTGCAGTCGTTTCTGTTTCCATTCTCTATTCCAGACTTCCAATCGTCCGTTTGCAGCCCCATTTACATAATTCAACTCCGAACTTTTATTTCGAATATCTTTCAGAATGACTTTTCCTTCCAGTTGCTGATTTTTGAATGTCCCCTGAAGTGAATGAAAATCCAGATCCCGTTCTGTAAATCCTAACAGTTCAAAGCGGGTATCCAGGAAAAAACCTAATGGGGTTCTGAAGTAAAATCCATTTAGAAATGGAGGTTTTTCAGTGAAACCAGCAATTTTATCCGTTTGAAACGTATACTTTTTTCCCTGATCCGACAAACGAATTTCCCATCGGATAGTGCGCCCAGTTCTTTTCAGCCGCAGGGCAACCGGGCCTTCGTATTCTTTACCGTTCAACAAGATACTCAGCGAGCGCTGCCCATTCTCTTCCAGCATTTTCAGTTTCAATTCCTTTTGGGTATATACCGTTAATCCTCCTGTTTTCAACAATTGGCTGTACACCTGACTGCTCTGCTGGTAATCGATCCGGCGACCAAGCGAATCACCGACCAGGTAAAATTCCACAGTCTTTAATTTTTCCTCTTTACTCCAGTGCATCGATGTAAAAACGGTATCACCACGCTGCGTATGCTTCTGCAGGTAATAACTATTTTCCCCTTTTCTGCCCGTATGTGGAGATACCTCAAATCCATTGATGACCTTTTGCTTTTTTTCCTCCGGAATCAGGTTACTTTCCATCTTGTTTCCCTTCAGGTCATAAGCAATCCGATAAACTATCGAACGATCTTCACTGCTCCAGATGGTATCAAACAACTGACCGTTATCGAACCAACTCGCACCGGAAATCCGTTTGGTAATGGAGTCTGCAAAACAGGTGTAAATCAATTTTCCGGTTTTCCGGTCAAATTTTTTGTAATAACTATCAAAACGAGGATAATGCGTATTCGCATACGCCATACCAATCAGAGTTCCCTGTTCCACCGGAGATGACCCGATAGAATCGTTTGAAAAGGGCATTTTGGTTTTCAATTTCAATTTGTAATAACTCTTCTCCACCAATTGCGGTGAAAGACGGTCAAAATGACGATAATCCGGCAACAATTTCTTCCCATACCATCGGATATAATTGTACGGATACTCATGTCGGGCCTCTGCCAGGCCTTTGTAATTTATCTCCGGATCAAGTGCATAAAACACATCGTAAACAACACTGTCCAAGGGATTCAATTCGATTACCTGACCGCTCAATTGCCCTTCCCGGTAATGCATCAGTGAACATAACTGTCCGAAAAAATACTCAGTAGCTTGTCCGTCTTTCACCCCATGTTTATACTCACTAATTGAAGTATAGGGGTTTTTCACGTAATCATTGCTGTACTTTTCTTTGAATTCCAGCCAGGTTCCGGTTTTCAATCCGTCGTCATAAAAACCACTCACAATCGTATCTCCCTCCAGACCGAAACGCATAAAGCGATGCTGCAATTCATTATTTTTCAATTCAAACTCCGTTGCCACACCATTATCAATGACCTTACTTGTTCCTTTTTTTCCGGGTTTAACGTAGGGTTTATAAAACTGCACGTATTTCCCGGAAGGAAGATCCTGGGAATACGGAGGAATATTATCCGATCCCTTATGAGGCATGGTATATTTAATCTCATACTTGCTCGCCAGTTTCCGTTCAAAACGGGATGGTTTATACGCAGCACTTCTCAATTCCCATTCGGAGGGAACAGAATCCCGGACTTCCTGTCTTTTGAATCGCTCGGCATGAATTGCACGCCGGAGTTTTTTTCCTTTCAATGCCAGGCGCGGATCGTGGGTAATCTGCCAATCCATCCAAACCGAAAATTCATCCTCGTGAATTCCCAGGGAATTGTAATAGCTTGCAGAGAAATCAATGGGTTCCCGGATCGGATAAATGTAACGCCACTCGTTGTGAATGAAGACGGAATCGGGTTTCTGGCCGAAAAAAAGGCCATAGAAGGTTACAAGAAAAAGGAAGGTCAGTATGGTTTTTTTCATGGTTCGGAAACGAAAATAAGTGATTTTTATTGCGTTATATGCTGTTCGGAAAGGTACGTATTTTTTTACTTACCCTGGTAGGTGGTGGATAAGTGCACACTTATCCACCGAAAACAAAATTTCACGTAAAAAATGGGAAAATCAATGCGATTTAATCTTATTCAATAAATAAGTTGTTTCCCAAGTAGCCTTCCACTTTTCTTTTGTATTCCCCTTCAGATTATTCCCGGATGGATGAATTAAAACCTCTGTAGCACTTAATCCTGTATAGTACTTTTGAAAAATCGGAGCCGTTCTGAAATCTCCCAGCAAGAATATTTTTTCAGCTTTTTTAAGAATCGGTCGGTTATATGTGTGAGCCTCATCTATTTTCCGCTCATTCTTTTCAAACATTTTCTTTCGGAAATCCTCAGTTGTTTGGTCTTTGACATAAGGAGCATCCAAAAGTTCATAGCTGATATTCAATACGACCATTCCCTTTTCCAGTAAATCATAAAAAACGTCTGTTGGTTTCTCGAATCGCCTCCTTACAACTTCTTCCCGAAACCCCAGCGAAAACAACACATCCTGACCGCAACACCTGGAATTCTCTGTTCGTTCAAAAAGTTCATTAAACGTACGCTTACAAAAAGGAATCCCGGAAGGATTACTCGGGTATGGATCTTGACCGACAATCGCAGCTTTAAAGCTGGTCATCGAATTCGCTTTCTCCAAATAGGCAAGTAATTCTTCGTTCATACTGATTCCATTGTAATTTCAAGAAAAAAGACGAATAGACATGCATCTATTTGCCCAGTACCAGTAAGGGGTTCCTAGTTCGTGATCCGCTGCAGACCAACCCGTTTTCTCGCTTCGTCAATTTCCACCACGCGCACTTCTACATGCTCATGCAACGAAATAACCTGCGTCGGGTCTTCCACATAATGATCTGCCAGGTTAGACTTGTGAATCAAGCCGTTTTCTTTGATTCCGATATTGACAAAAGCACCGAAATTCGTCACATTGGTCACAATTCCATTGAGAATCATCCCCTCTTTCAAATCTGAAATGGTTTTAATGCGACTATCAAACTCCAATACTTTCGCCTTCTTGCGCGGATCTCTTCCCGGCTTCTGCAATTCTTTGATGATATCTGTAAAAGTAAACGAATCGATTTCAGGGAAGTCTGCTTGTTTCACTTCTTTCAATTTCGCTTCGTTACCGATTAATTCCTTCAGACCGATCCCCAGTTTTTTCGCCATTTGGTTCACGAAACGGTAACTTTCCGGGTGAACGGATGAATTATCCAGCGGATTCTCCCCGTCACGGACACGCAAAAATCCTGCTGCCTGCTCGTAGGCTTTATCGCCTAGTCGTTTCACTTTCTTGAGTTCTTCCCGCGATTTGATACCACCGTTTTCAGAACGGTAAGCAACAATATTTTCTGCCAGGCCCATACCAAGTCCGGAAACATAGCTCAACAAATATGGCGATGCCGTATTCAGATCAACTCCTACCGCGTTTACCGCAGAAACAACTACATCATCCAACGCATCTTTCAATAAGGTTTGGTTTACTTCATGCTGGTATTGCCCCACACCAACCGATTTCGGGTCGATTTTGACCAATTCTGCCAGCGGATCCATCAAACGGCGGCCGATTGAAACAGCTCCGCGAACCGTAACATCATAATCCGGGAATTCCTTGCGCGCAATCGGGCTTGCAGAGTAGATCGAAGCCCCGTCTTCGCGCACCACATACACTTCCAGGTCGCGGTCGAAACGCGTGTGCTTGATAAATGTTTCGGTTTCACGCCCTGCGGTTCCGTCTCCGATAGCGATTGCTTCTATTTTGTATGCCTGAACCAATTGTGAAATCTTCGCGGAAGCCTTGTCTTTTTCATTTTGAGGCGGGTGCGGGTAAATCGTCACATTGGTCAGCAGACTTCCGTGCTCATCCAGACACACCACTTTACATCCTGTACGGAATCCCGGATCGATTGCCAGCGTACGTTTATTTCCTACCGGCGGAGCCAGCAATAATTGTTTCAGGTTGGTCGAGAAAACGGAAATCGCTTCTTTATCTGCTTTTTCCTTCGTTTGCGCCAGCAATTCGTTTTCAAGGGAAGAACACATCAAACGTGCATACGATTCCTTACACGCTTTCGCGACCAAATCACCGCACGCATCATCCGTTTTAACAAAGAAACGCTCCAACGATTCGAGTGCATCTTCCTTATCCGGCTGTGCTTTGATAGACAAGATTCCTTCCCGTTCTGCACGGATAATTGCCAGGAAACGATGTGATGCCGTTTTGTAAAGCGGTTCCGAAAATTCAAAATAGTCACGGTATTTGGCTCCCTCCTCTTCTTTTCCCTTCACCAATTTGGAGGTAAAAACAGCTTTCCGCTGAAATAATGTGCGCACTCTTCCACGGGCAATCGCATTTTCATTGACCCATTCAGCCATAATATCGATTGCACCCTGCAGGGCCATGTCTTCATCGATTACCTCGCCTTTCACAAAACGTTCTGCCAGCTGTTCCGGATCACCGCCGCGTTGCGACATGATCATTTTTGCCAGCGGTTCCAATCCCAGTTTTTTGGCTTTGTCTCCTTTGGTTTGACGCTTCTGTTTATACGGCAGGTAAATATCTTCCAGGACTACCGAATCAAAACAGTTCAGCAATTTACTTTTTAATTCATCCGTCAGTTTGCCCTGTTCTTCAATCGAAGCGATCATGGCCTGCTGGCGGGCAATGAGTTCATCGTACTTCTTTGCCAGATCACGGATTTGTGCAATCTGCACCTCATCCAGTCCGCCGGTCAGTTCCTTCCGGTATCTCGAAATGAAAGGAACTGTAGCTCCTCCGTTCAACAAGTCAATCGTATTTTGAATGGCCTTTTCCTTTAAACCGGAAGCGCCGATAATGAATTCATTTTTTTGCATACGCAAATATAAAAGTTCGGAAAATTCTGTCGCCATGAGTTTGAAAAGAAGTTTTAAATACCACCTAAATGAGCTTTCCGGAATTACCGGTAAGGCATTTTTTTCACACTGACATCCCTGATTGACATGGAAATTTTAAAAAAATAATCCCTTTCTCCCCCCCGATACTTTTGCAGCTTCCGTTTCTCTTAACAACACAAAAACTTACACCATGAAAAAAGGCTATTTTATATTCATGTTAGGCTGTATGATGAGTTTCATCAGCTTTTCTCAAATAACCGACTACGCGATCTACACCGATTCCACTTACGGATGTCAAACACTTCTGACTGTAAGCATGGCAATTGGTCCGAATGCTGAAAGCGGCGGAATTATTTCTGTTGACTGGGGAGACGGAACAAGTTCTACAAACACCTATTCATCTGCATCCACAAACACAACGGATTATGAGCATTTCTCTCACAGTTATGCTACAAGTGGAAACTACACCGCTTCCTTCAATATCTACAGCACCACTGCCGGAGCTAACGTAGACGCAGGACAAAGCATCAGTTTCTATTCCTTCGGTTCTACAAACTGCGGCTACATCTGGATCGCTACGATCAGTCAGTATACTCCGGGAACCGCTTATACCAGTTATTCCAATGTTCCGTACCAATTCACAGATGTCAATGGAAACATCACTGTACTGACACCTCCTTCAGGGCTGAATCCCAACGTTTACCCCGGGCTAAACCCTGCAAATGCTCCCTACACCGGTCAAATTGATCCTACATGGCTTGCCGCAAACGGACTCGCTCAAACAAGTCCGAATTTCACGATCTCCTCATTCGGTGCCAGTGGAACTGCAGCTAACTGGTCGGAAGTAGTTCTGGTTAGCTGTAATTCCCAGGTTGCACAACCGGATTTCGGAGTGAACTACGCCTGGGCTCCCAATTTTGTGGCTCCAACGCAATCCGGACAACTGATCTTAGACATCTGCAATTACGCTTGTATGGATTCGTCTGATGTTTCCGTTTCAATCACACTACCGGCAAACTTTGTTCCGAATACCAGCAACCTGACCAATGCGGTGGTTTCAGGAAATACACTCACGTTTGACATCCTTTCTCTCGGTGGCTGCTATCACTTCCATATTCCATTCACATTCCCCGGAAATACGCAGGCAGGAACTCCTTTCTGCTTCGATATTGCACTGAGTAATCCAAACGACACCGATTTAAGCAATAACACCTACAGCGTTTGTGACGTGGTTCGGAACTCTTATGACCCGAACGAAAAACAGGTAAACCTGCCAACACTGATCAATCCGGATGCTGTCGATCATTTTCAGTACTTTGTACATTTCCAGAATGACGGAAACTACGATGCAGCGAAGGTGGTGATCACGGATTCCATTTCCCCGAACCTGGATCTTTCCACATTCCGCCTGATCAGTTCAAAACATGGTGTTTCAGCATCGGTTAATACCAGCACGCGCATAGTCACATTTACATTCGACAATATCAATCTCGGACAAAGTGCCGTTGACCTGGATGCTTCACAAGGATATGTCGTTTACAGCATTTCCGAGCTTCCGAACCTGCCTGTAGGAACGGAAATCGAAAACACGGCCTATATCTATTTTGATTTCAACCCAGCGATTGTGACCAATACAACGTATAACATCAATCAAACAACACTTGGTTTGTCCGGTAACAGCATCGAACAGATCGGTATGTACCCGAATCCGGCAAAAGACAAACTGCAGTTCAGCGGAGCTTCCGTGAAAGAAATTACCGTGTATGACCTGACTGGAAAAGTGGTTTTGACAGCATGTGATCTGGACTCCAATGAGATTTCGCTGAGCACCGTTCAAACGGGTATTTACCAGGTGGTTTTGAAAACAGAAACCGGTAGTTCAACGCAAAAATTAGTGATTCAAAAATAGGTTTAAAACCTCCTCCTCAAGTCCGGTTTCTTCATCGAAACCGGATTTTTTTTGTGTTAATGATATGTAAAATATGGTGTTATAACTTTCAGGTTTCCCTATCTTAGCTCCCCAACTTTTAAAATTGAATGGTTTGAAATACTGGATTTTTGGAATAATTACCACAGGTCTTCTGCTGAGTTTTACTTATCAGAACACCTTTAAACAGACCGGAAATGCGAGTTATTACTCCAACAAGTTTCAAGGTAGAAGAACTGCTTCCGGAGCAGCGTACCACAAGGACAGCATGTATTGTGCACACAAATCCCTGAAGTACGGAACGCTTCTGAAAGTGACGAATCTCAAAAACGATTCGACCATTATTGTGAAGGTCGTAGACCGCATGGGAAGCCGTTCGCCGCATATTATTGACCTGAGTATGGCCGGAGCTCAAAAACTGAATTTTGTCCGGAACGGAATCGCGAAAGTACAGGTCGAAGAATACATTCCGACTCCAATCGCGAAAGCAGATTAGAACAAGCTGAGCATTTTTGTACCGTTTAAAAGGTTCAAAACGAATTAAAACTCTTTGAACCTTTTAAACCCTTTCAATCTACCGGACAAATTCGGTCTGTAAACAACAAAAATGTCCCCTCAGCTCCATCCCAAGGTAAAACATCCTACTTTTATTGCATGTTTGAAGATTTGATCGTTGTGGATTGCTCTACCGTTTTGGCAGGGCCCTCCGTGGGAACTTTTTTTGCAGAATTGGGCGCTTCCGTCATCAAGGTCGAAAATCCGGCTATCCCGGACGTTACCAGGAGTTGGAAACTGGCAAGCGAAGACAAAAACACCGCCGTGTCAGCGTACTTTTCGTCGGTAAATTACCGGAAAGAGTACCGGAAACTGGATTTTAAAAGCTCTGCCGACCTGGATGAATTGCTGGAACTGATCCAGGGAGCAGACATCTTTTTATCCAATTTCAAAAAAGGCGATGCCGAAAAATTCGGGCTTACCGACACGTTTCTGCACTCCATCAATCCACAATTGATTATCGGGAAAATTTCGGGGTTCGGAACCGAAAGCGACCGCGTGGCTTACGACCTGATCCTGCAGGCTGAAACCGGTTTTATGTCTATGAACGGAACGCCGGAATCCGGCCCGGTAAAAATGCCTGTAGCACTGATCGATGTATTGGCTGCTCACCAGTTGAAAGAAGGAATTCTGACTGCTTTGTTCCAGCGTACGAAAACAAATGAAGGAAAAACAGTGTCTGTTTCGCTTTACGATGCAGCGATTTGTTCCCTGGCAAACCAGGCCTCCAATTATCTGATGGAAAAACACATTCCGGAACGCATCGGCAGTCTGCATCCGAACATTGCTCCTTACGGGGAAATTTTCACCACGAAAGATGGGAAATCCATCACGTTTGCCATCGGAAGTAACAAACATTTCGAACTGCTCTGTTCCTATCTCAGTTTGCCAGAGCTGATTTCCGATGAACGTTTTGCAAACAATGTAAACCGTGTAGCTAACAGAACTATTCTCGGTGAACGCATCCAGGAAGTCATCGCACGGCACAACGCCGATGATGTGATGGAATACATGCATGCACATTTTGTTCCGGCAGGACGGATCAAAGACCTCGAAGAAGTGTTTCACGATGCAGAAAGTCAACAACTTATCCGCACGGAACAGATCGAAGATAAAGAAACCAAACGCGTGACACAAATCGCCTTTCAATTGAAGCCATGATAACAATCACACATCCGCAAACCCAGGCAGAATGGGATGCTTATTACGATCTCCGCTACCGCATTCTGAGAGAACCGCTGGGAAAAGAAAGAGGCACAGAACGAAACGAAGGAGATGAAACAGCCGTTCATTTTGCCCTGTCGGAAAACGGAAAACTCCTTGCTGTGGCGCGTTTAGACCGCGTGGATGACACTGTTTGCCAGGCACGATTTGTTGCGGTAGAATCAACTACGCAGGGCAAGGGATATGGGAAACAAATCATGACAGCCCTGGAAAACGAAGCGGTTCAACTGGGTTACGGAAAACTCATTCTCCACGCCCGGGATTATGCGTTGCCGTTCTATGAAAAACTTGGCTACACCCTCGTCGGACCTTCCTACAAGCTGTTTGACGTGCTTCAGCACTTCGAAATGTTCAAGGTTTTAACGCATTGAGAACGAAACACAGATTTTCATTCCGTTTGTTCCGTCCACATCGAGGTTCCCGTTCAGGTGTTCCACCATTCCTTTGATGATTTCCACGCCGCTTCCGGTGAACTCGCGGTTTCCCTTGATTCCTTTCCCATTGTCGCTGATTTCCAGGACACCTTTCGGCCCCAACATCTGAAAGTCAATCCGGATCACCCCCAGTTCGTTTTCCGCAAAAGCATGTTTGTAGGAATTCAAAACAGCTTCGTTGATGATAATCCCGATGCACATCGCCAATGAACTTTTGATCTCGCAACTGTCAATACTGGTCAATAACTGCAATTGTTTCTGTGGAAAAGACAAACTTTCACGCAAGCTCTGTACCAGTCTGTTCACATATTGATTCAGTGAAATCCGCAGGTTTTTGGAGTTCTCCGTTAGCATTTCATGCAGGTTCAAAATACTTTGCACACGGTTGACGGAATCCAGCATCAGGTTCCGGTGATAGGAATCCTTGGCTTTGTTTACCTGGATATTCAACAGGCTTTCCGTAATTTTCAGGTTATTGACGATGCGGTGATTCGTCTCTGTCAGCAATCTTTTCTGCTGGCGCAACGCCGCTTCCAGTTCTTGCTGTGCCAGCTTACGTTTGTGCGTTTCCACGGCAAGCGAAACCATTTGTGCGGCAATCAGCCCGAATTTCTGATCGTTCAGCGACCAATTGCGTGTTTGCTTCACCTGTTCAAAACAAATCACCCCGATAATTTCTCCCTCCGAACGCAGCGGAATATCCATCAGCGAAACGATCCCGTTCGGAATCAGGTAGGCTTCATTCAATTCCGAAGTATAGGGAGAAGCCTGCGCATTGGCGGCAATGATGATTTTCTCTGTTTCAAATAACATGAAATAGGTCGGCATTTCAATCACAGGCAGCGATTCCTGCGGCACCATTTTCCCCGAACGCGTATCGTAATTTCCGATGCATTCGATCCGGTCGTGAGATTCGTCAAACAACCAGGCGTTTACACGCGTCACTCCTGCCGCCTTGGAAGACATTTCGAGGATTTCATAAATCGCGTCGTGGAGTTTTCCGCTCCGGATTTTTTTCGATTTCGACAAGAGTTCAATGGTGAGTGTTTTTCGCAACAAATCGCGCCTTTTACGTTCAATATGCGTTGCATCCACCAGACTTCCCAAAACCAGGAATTCGCCTTCGTCTACCCGCCAGGAAGCTAAGCGCATCCTTCCGGTGAACGAGCCGTTTCCATTTTTCAGGACAACTTGTACGTCGATGTATTTGGAGGTGTTCAGATCACCCAAAAATTGTGCGATGCGTTCGTGTTCATAGGTCAGATGGTCAAAAATGGTGGTCCCTACAAGGTTGCTCCTTCCCAGCAGTTTTTCCAGGTCAAATGAAGCATGTAATACCGTACCGTTTTGATCAAAGATGACCAGGCTCTCATCCATTCCTGAGATGAGCTTACGCAATGTGGAGAGAATATCCTGCTGTGCCATAGTAGTTTACAGTGAGCAAATGTAGCGGATTTTTTATTGTCCGGGCAATAAATTGCACTAAGTTTTTAGTAATTTTATCGTACGGCGGTTTGCAACGAGCAAAGTACTCTTTTGACGGATAAATTGGCGATCCCATGAGGAAATGTTACATTTGATCGGCCAATGGTAAAAAGACTCTTTACAATATCGCTCACACTAAGCATTCTGATCGTGCTGTATCTCAGCAAGCTGAAAACAGTTGAGCTCAGTTCTTCGGAAAATTTCATCATCGGTGAGGCCACGGCAAAGGGAATTTCCATCGGGAAGCGGATTTCACAGTACTACGCACTGATCGGGATCGGAATTGCTTCTTTCCTGGTGTTGTACTGGAGTTTGTCACGCTTCAAAAAACAGATCGAAGGAAACAGGCTGCTCCATTTATTCGACCCGATGCTGGCCTTTTCGGCCTTACTGCTGCTCATCAGTTGTTTCCGGATTACCTTGATCGAAAGTGCTCAATGTGCGCTTTTTTTCACACTGCTCCTGTTCCTTTTCGGGTTCCTGAAACGCCTTCATCCTTCATTGGCGGATCCGAAAGTGTGGCTTGTGAGCGCTTTGATGTTTGCGGTCAACTACCTCTTGTTTCATTCAGCAGTGATTGGAGCACTTCCTGCTCTTACAGCCCTCATTTTGACACAGTTTTTATCGTTTGAAAACAAATGGGTACTCTGGGTTTCCGGCATGTTCACTTCCGTTCCGCTGATTGTTTTCCTTGGAATTGAAAGCACACTGATCTTCAATCAACGGGAAGTTTTTATCGGGTCTTACGGCTACCTGCTCATTTTCTGGGCGCTGGTTTTCGGCTTCGGATTTTACCGCAGGGTGCGTTCTGCAAAATTTAACCCGGAAAAATTTGTTTTTGGACGCCTGGCATTCATTGCCCTGATCGGTATCGGGTTGGTACAAGCCTATTCCCCGCTTTTGGTTCAAATGACCGAAACGTTTGAGAACGCCAACATGCTGAACCCGGTGATGCAGTATCACCTGTTCGGGGAAATTCCGGTGATTCACAACTTGTCGAGCCACCTGGTCAGCGACTTCTTCTGGGAATTCTGTTATTACTTTCTGAATGGCTTCCAGCCAGACGTGAGCATGATGGTGTATTGGGAATTCAATTACATCCTCAGCCTGTTGTGCATGTATTATTTCCTCCGCACCGTATTCGGAAATAAACCGGCGGTTTTAATCGGGTTACTGATGCTGCCCGCAACCTATTTTGTCATCACGCTGTATTTTGCATTTGCTCTGCTCCCGGCAGCTTTGCTGTATCGCTATATTCAATCCGACAAACCGAAACACTTTTACACGTTTCTGATGAGCGTTGTTTTAATCGTTGTCTGGCGACTGGATTTGGGCATCAGCCTCGTTTCAGCTCTCGTTTTGTTTCTTCCGTTTTGGTTTTATTACCGCAAAACAGACCGCAGACTGCTGATCCGCTCTTTGGCAGTAACGGCTTTGGCCGTCGGAATACTCGCGTTTGCGTTCATTACCTGTTGTCACGACCAGTTCGTACAAATGAAAGGATATTTCGGAGCGAATCAGGCACACGGGCTGTATTATATCGCATTCGACGAGAACAACCTTTTTTTCCTGCACTATGCGGTGATTCCGATTCTCGTGGCAACGATCCTGGTTCACACCGTCTTTCGTTTTAAAAACACCACGAACCAGGCACTCGATTTTCTGATCGTGCTGTTTAGTCTTTTCTACTTCTTCAACCTGCAGCGCGGGCTGGTGCGGCACAGTTTTGCAGAAGGCACTGACACCTTCATTTCGTCTTTCGCCTGGTTGATTTTCCTGCTGAAAGCCTGGTCTGTGGTTCGAACAAAACCGGAATATCCGTTTTCACTCGCTACCGGAGCGGCTGTTCTGAGTTTATTCCCGCTTTTCCTGAGCATCAACAACAAAAACGGAACATTGAACATTTTACAACATCCTGTTCGTTTGAGCCTGAAAGATCTTCCCAAACCGGGAAAAATGGTCATTAACCGCGTGATTCCAAACCCGGAATTTTCCAACCCGAACGATCCGGTAATCCATTTCCTGAAAACACAGTTGAAAAAGGACGAAACGTTTATCGACCTTTCCAACACTCCGATGCTTTATTTCTACAGTGAAAAAAATGTTCCGTCGTATTTCAATCAATACCTGCAAAACACGGTGACGGACGAACTACTGGAAATCAACATCCGGGAACTCAAAGAGCTAAAACTCCCCTTTGTGGTCTTTTCCCAAATTCCGGAAGTCTTTTTCGACAATATCGACAACATTCCAAACAAAGTGCGCCACCACGAACTGACGCATTTCATTTACGCCAATTACCGTCCGTTCATCCAGGCAGGCAGCTACCGGATTTGGAAACACAAAGACCACGTTTGCGATTCATCGGCCTTTCTGCCTTATCCGAATCACCCTGAAAACTGGAGTTTAGGTCTGATACCCTATTTTTGGAAAGCATCGAAAAACACGCGTTTCGATCATGCTGCGGATCAATACGATCTTCACTATCAGCCCGATTTCATTCAATGGAAAGCACCGCTTACCGGAAACACTTTCCTGGAGTTGACAATCACTTCGCCACTGGAACAACCTGTTTATTTTTCAGGCAAAAATTTCAATCTCGAAATCACTGCTACTGAAGGAAAACATCGCTACCGGCTGCCGTTGGGTTGCAGCGAACAACTCAATTGGTATGGTGCAGATTCACTGAATGTCCACGGCAGGGAAAAACAAATTCGCCTAAGTAACGTTCATTTTGTCAGATTGAATCAAAAATGAAAACCCGGACCGTCATAGCTTTGGACCGCCTGATCGGTATCTTTGTGGCTTACCCGCTCAACTTACTGGTGCAGCTGGTAGGAAAAATCACGCGTTTCGACCATTCGCTGGACAAGGAAATGCAGAAAATTGTGGTGTGCAAGTTCAAAGGAATGGGAAGTATTATCCAGGCCACTCCGCTACTCAAAACCTTGCGAAACCGCTATCCGCAGGCGCAGATTATTTTTGTGAGTTCGGAAGAAAACCGGAGCATCCTGGAAAAGATCGATTTGATCGATGACCTGTACTGCGTCAAAGACAAAGGATTTCTGACACTGATTTCGAGCACCACCAAACTGGTTGTCAAGCTGATGCGTTTCCGAGCCGACGTATACATCGACCTGGAGATTTACTCCAATTACAGCTCTATTGTAACGACTGTGAGCCTTGCACGGAACCGTTTCGGATATTACCTGCGTTCCAACCGCTACCGCATGGGAATGTACACCCACATGATGTACTTCAATACGAAAGCACCGATCTCCCACGCCTACCTGCAATTTGCGCGCTTACTCGGAATTTCGGAGATGAAAACAGGTTTGCACAGCATTCCGGAAAACACGGTATTTCAATTGTCCGACCTTCCGGCAGAATACCTGGTCATTAACCCGAACGCCTCTGATTTGAGATACGAACGGCGCTGGTCAGCAGAATCGTTCACCGAACTCATTCAACGCATCCGGCAAGCTCAGCCCGAATTGCCTGTTTTCGTGATCGGTTCTAAAAATGAGCAATCCTATGTGCATGAAGTGACCAAACATTTCACTTCGGACGAACTGGTACGCGATTTAAGTGGAAAAACCAATCTCGGGGAACTGATCGAAGTATTGAGAGGAGCAAAATTGCTGATCACCAACGATACCGGCCCGATGCACCTGGCCTCGTCGCTCGACACACAGGTACTGGCTTTATTCGGCCCCTGCTCTCCCGCTCAGTATGGTTTCGGAAAAAATGTAAAGACCATCTATAAAAACGTGTATTGCAGTCCTTGTGTACACGAATTCGTTGTTCCGCCATGCAAAGGAAACAACCAATGCATGCAGTTGATTACTGTAAACGAGGTATTTGAAGCCTACATTCAATACAAGGATGTTGTTTTTGATTCGTCAATTGAGTATCTTGGAAATGACCGGGAAGCTTTGGGAAAAGTTCTCCGGTAAAAAGAAATGAGGTATTATTTAGGCGATATCCTGAACAGGTGGGTGCTGATTTTTAAATCTTGCAACTAGTTGAAAGGACTGAAAAAGTGTAAACAGTTCAGAAAACCGGATGTTCTTAAATTCAACTTTTGAACTTTTGAATTTTGAATTTAAGAACTTTTAAAAGGGTTTGTAATTAAAAAAAGTCAAATCGCCAATATTCAAGGATAAAACTTTTTATTATGCTTGCATAATATTAAATAGTTATTTACCTTAGGGCCAAGAAACGAACTTAAAACAATATAAAATTATGTCACAAGCTATCAAAGGCGGAGAGTTTATTATCCGCGATGTTACCCATCAAGAAATTTTTACTCCGGAAGAATGGTCGGAAGAGCAACGCATGATTGCACAGACCTGTGATGATTTCATCGAGCAGGAAATTACTCCCCTTTTAGATCGTATTGATAAAATGGAAGAAGGTTTGATGCCTTCACTGCTTCAAAAAGCGGGAGAACTCGGAATGCTTGGTTTATCCGTTCCGGAAGACCTGGGCGGTATGGGTGTTGACTTCAAAACGTCCTTGCTTGCGACGGAGCGTTTAGGAAAAGGACATTCCTTCTCTGTAGCGTACGGGGCACACACAGGAATCGGTACACTGCCGTTATTGTATTATGGAAATGCAGAGCAGAAAGCGAAATACATTCCGAAACTGGCAAGTGGTGAATGGAAAGCGGCTTACTGTTTGACGGAACCAAGTGCAGGATCGGATGCAAACTCCGGGAAAACAAAAGCGGTTTTATCGGACGACAAAACACATTACGTTCTGAACGGTCAGAAAATGTGGATTACCAACGGAGGATTTGCAAACCTGTTTACGGTATTTGCGAAAATCGACGATGACAAAAACTTATCGGCATTCCTGGTTGAAGCAGATTCAGAAGGAATCAGTCTGAACCCGGAAGAGAAAAAAATGGGGATCAAGGGTTCTTCTACCCGCCAGGTATTCTTTAATAACGTGAAAGTTCCTGTGGAAAACATGCTTTCAGAGCGGGAAAACGGATTCAAGATCGCATTGAACATTCTGAATATCGGTCGTATCAAGTTGGGTGCCGGAGTATTGGGAGGTGCAAAACAAACCATTACCGATTCGATCCGCTACGCAAACGAGCGCGAACAATTCGGAAGACTGATTTCCAAATACGGAGCTATCCGCTTCAAAATTGCGGAGCAGGCAATTCGTGCATACGTGGCTGAATCGGCAATTTACCGTGCGGGACAAAACATTGATGACGCTATCCAGGCATACGTTGCCGGAGGAATGGACAAGAGCCAGGCTACACTGAAAGGAATCGAGCAATTTGCTCCGGAGTGTGCTATTTTGAAAGTTGCCGGATCCGAATGTTTGGATTACGTAAGCGACGAAGGTGTTCAGATTTTCGGTGGAATGGGGTACTCAGCAGAATCTTCTGTTGAACGCGCATACCGCGATTCCCGCATCAACCGTATTTTTGAAGGAACAAACGAAATCAACCGCTTGCTGATCGTAGATATGGTTCTGCGCAGAGCCATGAAGGGCGAACTGGATTTGATGGGGCCTGCAATGAAAGTTGCTTCCGAATTGATGAGTATCCCGGAAATGACGGAATTGGGTTCACATCCACTGGCTGCACAGCGACAGGTATTGGCAGGATTCAAGAAAACCATTTTGATGGTTGCCGGGTCTGCTGTTCAGAAACTGATGCAAACGTTATCAAAAGAAGAGGAAATCTTGATGAATATCGCTGATATTTCGATCTGGACATACCAGGCAGAATCTGTTTTGCTCCGCGTGGAGAAATTAATTGAAACACAGGGAGAAGCTGCAGTAGCAGTTCCGATTTCCATCGTGAAAACATATTTCTACGATGTAGCAGAATGGATCGCAAAAGCAGCGAAAGATGCCATCTTCAGCTTTGCAGAAGGCGACGAGGCACGTATGATGTTAACGGGAGTGAAACGTTTCACGAAACTGGATCCGATCAACCCGAAAAACGAGCGTCAGGTCATTGCACAATACCTGATCGACAAAAATGCATACACACTCTAATATGAGTGAGATTAATAGGTAAAAGAAAGGCTCGTCAATTGACGAGCCTTTCTTTTTTAGGATGCTTTTGATGCTATCGAAAGCAGTAACTTTTAAGTACATCGAAAGCTAACGCTTTCTCTTATCTCAAATATTTTTCTTTCATATCCTGGAAAGTCATTTCCTGACCATCCACAGAGATCATGCGCATATCCAATGCAACCAGCAAACGGTTGATCACATTGATGTTCATGTCTTCATTTCTGGTCAATGTAACTTTTAATTTGTCGGTTGACTCATTGAATGCTACAGAAAAGTAATCTTTATAATAACTTTTAACCGCATCTACTTTCTCAGCGGTAATCGATTCCGGAACGGAGAATTCATACACCCCGGTTGATTTTCCAGATTTCAATTCACCCGAACTGATTGATGCCGAATTTTGACTAAAAGCAAGTGAGCTTGCCAGAGACAAAACAAATATCATTACTAACTTTTTCATAATTCCATAACAGTTTATAAGTAGACGTTTTTTAATACCTAAAGGTTGTATGAGCTAAATATACAACATTTTTAATAACATTTGTACTATGCAATTATTAGACCATTTTGATGAAACAAAGCTCGAGGCCGGGTGTGACGAAGCCGGAAGAGGCTGTCTGGCTGGGCCTGTCGTATGTGCTTCTGTGATTCTTCCGAAAGGTTTTTCACATGAGTTATTGAATGATTCTAAACAACTTTCCGAAAAAAGCAGGAATTTATTACGGCCAATCATTGAAAAAGAAGCAATTGCATTTTCCGTGCAGTTTCTCCACCCGGATGAAATTGCCGAACTCAATATCCTGAAGGCTTCCCTCACGGGAATGTACCGCGCGGCGATCGACCTGAAAGTGAGACCGGAACTACTTTTGATCGATGGAAATAAAGCGCTGTTATCCAAAGACATTCCTTCCGTTCCGATTATCAAAGGCGACGGAAAGTACAAATCCATTGCTGCGGCTTCTGTTCTGGCAAAAACCTACCGCGACGAGTACATGGAAAACCTGCATCACGAATTTCCGCAGTACGACTGGAAGGTGAACAAAGGTTATCCGACCAAGGCCCACCGGCTGGCAATCCACCAACACGGTCCGTGCATCCATCACCGGATGGGATTCAACCTGCTTGGAAAAGGCCAGTTATCACTTTTCGGGGAGTAAACACTCTGCTGTTAACTACTTCATCGGGAAAATGAAAACCGCTTCTACTGAAAGCTTACTTTTGAAGCATAGTAAAAGTTATGCTTAGTCGTTCGATCATTGTCTTTCTTGTTTGCTGTTCTTTAGTCTGGATCGGTTATGTGGGTTTCACCATCGTGGAAGGTTCCAGCACTCCCCCAACTCCGGAAAATGTATTCTCACCAAAAGACGACACCATTATCGTGGTGCATAAATCTGTGGAGGTAGACTACAACAACCCGATCGTGGCTTCCCTTCAGAAAAACAGCTTTTTCACCTTGCTGCTCAATGAACCGGAACGCATCCAGCATTTCTATTTTTCGACCAGTCGTGATTTGGTTCTCCTGGAACGAAGCAAACCGTGGACTAGTGACATTGTGAAGCAATACGCCGAAAAACTGGCACTTTCATCTACGGTTTCTACTCAAAAACACCTCTCTCTTTCCAACAACTGGAAAGGAGAATTCCACGGAAGGTTCCTCGTACTTTATCAAGGCAACTGGACTCCCGGCACCAAAAGCATCGCGGACTGGAAATACCTCGACCGCAAAAGCAGTTTGTCGCTCGTGTACAAAACAACCGACAATACCTATGAAATAGAAGATTCGTATTTCATTTCCAGCAATAAGGTTAAATACATCACGCATACCGGCGACGAAGCATTGCCATTGATCAACGACCAGGAATTATTCCAGGGACTGATTCCGGCAGATTTTGATTCCTATACCTTCTTCGAAAAACGGTACCTGCAATCGCAGTTTCCACAAAAATCCGTTTTGTTCGACTGGATGGATTACGGGCTTGCGCTTGTGGTAGACCAAAAAGATACCTGCCTGATTTCTGATTACAAACCCGGACAAGATCCGCTGGCAATCGTGAGTGAATTGCCCCGGGTAACGATTTCCGATAAGCAAAAACAGGCAACACTACAGGGACAGCACTTCCCGTTCCTGCATTCCAACAAAAAAGTGTACCTGGAATTGTTCAACAATACGGTATTGATTTCCAATTCCCAGCAAAGCATCAACCGCATGATCGGGGCGTATGAAACAGGAAGCACTCTGGAGCAATCAACCACCCTGAAGTATAAATTATTCAGTAATACGCCGCAACGGGTTTCGTACCGGAATTTTGACCGGAATCAGCAGTTGACCATGAGTTGCCTGACGCATGCGAAACACAGCACACTTCAGATTTTAAACGAGGAAGGAAAAAAAGACCATCAAACAAACACAACAGAAATTCCGAAACTGAATCCGTTGCGTTTGGATGACAACCTGCTCTCCCTCACTCCGATTCCGGGATCCAACAACCTGCTTGCACTCACCCGATCCAATACCTTGTACCTCGTGGGAAGCAAACAGATTTTGTGGAACAAAAACCTGGGCGCTGAAGTAATCGGAAAACCGGTTTTGATCGGAAACGGCATTTTCCTGGCGACCAAAACCGGGATTATCGGGCTGGACAGGGCTGGAAATAGTCTTTCGGGCTTCCCAATTGCAGCCAATGAGGTGACGAGCAACCTGTTTTCTTACTTCTGGAACGGGAAAGATTTCATCGCATTTATCGCCGACGGACAAATTCAAACGTACGGAACCAATGGAAAACTAAGTCTGAAAGCAGGAGTTTCGGGCGCTTTGCAAAGAGAATCCCAACTGGCCATCCAGGGGAAAAAAGGACAACTGATCGCGCATGTGTGTACCAACAACAATTGGTCGAGCATTTCACTGAAAAGCCGCCGCGTGATTAAATCCCTCAACGTAACCGAAGGAGACTGGCACCTGGTGAAAGTCAACGGAACCATCAGTTTGGTCGGCCTGAGCAAGAAACAGTTTGTTCGATTCAATGAAAATGGAGCGAAAGCCATGCTGGTCGGAAACGTGTCTTCGATTTTGAACTCCCAGACATTCGGAGACGAGCAGTTGTTCTTCCTGACACAGCAAAACACCATTTACGTGATCTCCGGAACGGGCACAATCCTGGGCCAATTCACTTCCACAATCAGCAATATTGATGACGCTGCACTGATAAAATTGCCAAACGGAAAAACTGTTGTTGGAATTATAGACGGTATTGCTAATAACTGTTATATTTATACCATCCGTGGTAATGAATTGAATAAAGAAAGCTACGAAGGCTCAAATAAAATAACGTTCCAGAAACAATCAGACGGGACAGTTTTATTAGTTTCGCAGGCAAATGGTTACTTAATTCGCTATCCATTGAACTATTAAACAACTACTTATGCTTATGAAGAAACAGTTACGCAAATTAACTTTCTTAACTCTTTCATGCTTTTCTGCTATCACTGCATTTTCCCAAAACTACCTGGGAGTGCACAGCAGTAACTATGTCGGAGTAATGGGATTGGATGCACAGCCCGCAAGTTTTGTCGACGGGCGATTTATTGTCGACATCAACCTCGGAAGTGCCAATGTAGGGGCCTGGCAAAACGCCAAGTATTTCAATACGGACGTAATGCCGAAATGGTGGGTGAAATCCTTCAAAAAGGACACCATGTGGATGAAACCGGACAGTACGCTGTACAATCGTTCGATTTTCGACCTGTATGATTACAGCAAAGCAGGTGTTAAGCCGCGCGGGGTTTACCTCAACTACCAGATTGACATCCTCAATTTTGCCTTTCACATCAATCCGAAAATTGCCGTCGGTTTCTCCGCAAAAAGCCGGATGATCACCAACATCGATGACATTGATCCGAAACTTTCCAAATTGGCGGAAGAAGGCTTGGATTTTGCCGCACTGTGGAATCTGAAACTGAATGACAAACTCGTTACCGCCAACATGATGGCCTGGAACGAATACGGTGTCAATTACGGACAAGTGGTGATGGATAAAGGGCAGCATTTCCTGAAAGTCGGCGGACGTGTGAAACTCCTTCAGGGAATCGCATCGGCTTATGCTTATACCGATCAGCTGGATTACGAGTTATTGAATAAAGATACGGCAACTACGCTGGTCGGAAACTTCAAATACGGGTATTCCAATAACCTGGACGACCTGAAAAACGTGAACTCGAAGTCCTTCTTCAAATCGGCGTCCAAGCTTGGTTTCGGATTGGATTTGGGAGTGGTGTACGAATGGCGTCCGAAATACAAACAATACAAATACGACATGGATGGCGAAACCGATCTGTGGATGCGCAATGAAAACAAATACGAATTGCGTGCAGGTGTTTCCGTAATCGATATCGGTGGAATGAAATTCACCAAAGGAGGACACAGCCGCGATTTCTCGGTAAATACATCCACTCTGGACTTGCGTATTTTCGACAAAGTGAATTCATTTGCATCTTTTGACTCGATTGTAGATAGTTTGATTACCAACGATGCAGGATGGAATTCCAACCAGGGAATCGGGCAGTCTTACTACATGAATACGCCGACGGCTTTGAACATCCAGTTAGATTACCACATCTGGAAATGGTTCTACATCAACGCTACAGGAAACCTCAATATGATCGGGAAGAAAAATCCATCCCGTGTGAAAACGCCAAACCAATTTGCAATCACTCCAAGCTTCGACTACGCGTGGTTCGGATTGTACGTTCCGGTTTCCGTGAACAATTACTCCGGCTGGAAAGCGGGTATTGCTTCCCGTTTAGGGCCAATTACAATCGGGGTTGTTGACTTCCGTTCGCTTTTTGCATCAGGAAAAGTACGCGGTACGGAATTCTACATGGGATTACGCCTTCCGATTTTGTACTCGAAGCCGGATGACCGTGATGGTGACAAGGTTTCAGATAAGAAAGACGAGTGTATCGACATTCCTGGGATCTGGTCGTTTAAAGGATGTCCGGATACAGACGGCGACGGAATCAAGGATACGGAAGATTTGTGTCCGGATGTTCCGGGATTGGCGGAATTCCAGGGTTGTCCTGACCGTGACGGTGATAAAATCCCTGATAAAGATGATGCTTGTCCGGATCTTCCTGGTATTGCAGCATACAGAGGATGTCCGGATACGGATGAAGACGGAATTATCGATCCTCAGGACAGCTGTCCTACCGTGAAAGGATTACCGGCATTCAATGGTTGCCCGGATACGGATGGCGACGGATTACAAGATTCGGAAGATGCTTGTCCGGATGTTGCAGGACCAATTGCAAATCAAGGATGTCCGGATACGGATAACGACGGAATCTTCGACTTCCTGGATAACTGTCCGGATGTTTACGGACCAAAAGAAAACAACGGTTGTCCTTGGCCGGATACAGATGGCGACGGTTTGATCGACAAAGACGACGAATGTCCATACCTGGCTGGTCCTTTGAAAAACAAGGGATGTCCTTACCAGGATACAGACGGCGACGGAATCCTGGATAAAGATGATGAATGTCCTACTGTGAAAGGTGTGATTGAAAATCACGGTTGTCCGAAAATTGAAGAGGCAGAAAAAGAAATTCTGAAAACAGCATTCGAGAACTTAGAGTTCAACACCGGAAATGCCATTATCAAAGAATCTTCTTATCCGTCTCTGAATGAATTGGCAGAATTGCTGATCAAGAAGAAAGACTGGAAACTGCAGATTTCAGGTCACACGGATAACGTAGGTGACGCACAGAAAAACTTAGTATTGTCTAAGAAACGTGCAGAAGCTGTGAAACAATACCTGGAAAGCAAAGGAGTTGAAGGCAAACGATTGAGCACCTTGTTCTTCGGAGAAACTCAGCCGATTGCAACCAACGAAACAGCTGAAGGACGTCAGAAAAACAGACGTGTTGAAATGAATGTGATCTTCGAATAAGAAGCATCAATGATAAACCGGAAACGGCTTCTCTCAGGGGAAGCCGTTTTTATTTTGGGAAGTTCCGGAAAGGCTTGCTACTACCGGGCTAATAGACACATGTCTATCCGTATTTGGAAGTCACTTTCCCAGCACCTCTTTCCGATGCGCAAGCCCCCAATAATGCAACTCTTCAATCACCTTTTCCAGTGACTTCCCGTGTTCCGTAATCGTGTATTCTACCGTCGGCGGAAAGGTGTCAAAAACCTGGCGGGTGATCAGTTTATTCGATTCCAGCAGTTTCAATTCCTTCGACAAGGTTTTATCCGTAATTCCGTTCACTTCCTTTGCAAGCTGTTTGAATCTCCTCGGACCGCCCGACAACGCAAAAAGAATCAGTAGTTTCCATCTGCCCTCCACTGCTTCGAGCGCATCTTTGATCGATAGAATATTCTTGGGGCAACCTCCTTCTGTCAGCATATCTGCAATTTTAACGTTACTTTCCGTTTGGATGCGCTATCCAAAGGTAAAGCGCTTTCATCCGGATAGCGAATGTACCTACTTTTGGTCCGGTATTCAACATTACACATATGAAAAAGCAAACAACACCTTCAAAAACGCTGAACGCTCTTCTATGGACAGCGCAAATTCTTCTTTCCCTGAGCTTAATTTGGGCGGGATTATTGAAATTGTTTCAACCGGTCGAAGAACTCCAACTCCTATGGCCCTGGACCGGAGAAGTATCCGCATCATTCATCAAACTCACCGGAGCGGTCGATCTGCTTGGAGCGCTCGGCTTACTGCTTCCATCTCTTTTGCGCTGGAAAGTCATCCTTGTTCCCGTAGCAGCAATCGGGGTTATTCTGCTCATGATTGCAGCGAGTGCCTTCCACATTTCGAGAGGAGAAGGATCACAAATCGGGGTAAACATCGTATTTGCACTCATCGCCGGGTTTATTGCCTGGGGAAGATTCAAAACAACTGCAGCCCCCAAAAGCTAATCCGAATAAAAAAGGCCGGTTCGAATCAATCGGCCGGCCTTTGAGGTTTCAGTTGTGGTTTTTGTTTATTTCAACAAATTCACATGTCCCACATATTCGTGATGTTTGTCTTTGTTTCGTTCTTTCACGACAATTTTCCAGGTATAAACACCTTCCTTGCACAATTGCCCGATGTAAGTTCCATCCCATCCATAATTCACATCATGCGATTCGAATAAAACTTCACCCCAACGGTCAAAAATCAACAGGGTGTAGTTTTGTCCGTCAAATCCGGAACTGAATACCGGGAAAAACACATTGTTGTGCTCATCGCCATCCGGTGTAAACGTATTCGGAACATAGAAAATCAATTCATCAATCACCGATACCACCACTACCGCACTATCGTTACAACCATTCGGGTTCGAAGCGTAGAGAATCACGTGATAAACTCCCGGGGTTTCTTCGTAATGATGCGTCGGGTTCACCGCACTGGAAACCGTTCCATCTCCGAAACTCCAGACATAATTCGTCGCATTCGTAGAATTGTTTGTGAAGTGGAAAACCGGGTTCAAAATCGACTGCTCGATCACATCCACACCGAAAGAAGCGTGTACCGTCGGGTAAACAGTCAGCATATCCGGATTCGTAATGGAATTCACACAACCGTTCGCATCTGTAATCGTCAGTGTCACATCAAAAACACCTCCGCTGTTGTACTGTTGGGTAATCGGCCCGCACCCCGTTTGGATTCCTCCACCTTCAAACGACCAAACGCAGTTCACAGACGGAGTCGGGCTGGTATTCGTAAACGTAACGGAAACCGGAGCACAGCCATCTACAGCATTGCTGCTGAACGAAACCTGAGGCAATGGATTGATCGTCACCGAAACAACATCCGTTGCGGTACATCCTGCCGCATTAGTCACCGTAACAGTATATAACGTTCCGGCAGCTACCGAGGCATCCACCGTCGGATTGGAAATTGCCGGGTTGCTTAATCCCGTTGCCGGACTCCAGGAATAGGAATTTCCGGTAACCGGTACAGAACCGATCTGGTTTCCTGTCGTGGCATTCAGGCATAAATTCAAATCTGACCCCGCATTTGCCGTCGGGTTATTGCTCACAGTGATGGTAAACGATACGCTTGATCCCGGGCAACCGTTCAAAGTCGGAACAACCGTAACCGTTCCACTGATTGGCGTCATTCCCGGGTTTGTTGCCGTAAAAGCAGGAAGATCACCTGTTCCGTTTGCTCCCAACCCGATTGACGTATTGCTATTACTCCAGGCAAAAGTTGCCCCGGAAGGAGTTGCGGTAAATGATGAAATTGCCACGTTATCACCAGGACAAGCCTGTGTGTTTGCAAGCGGATCCATCACCGGAATCGGATTCAGGTTAATCGTAATCGATCCCGAAAGGGTATTGTTACAGGAAGTCGACGAGGCAGACTGAATCGAAACCAGCGTATACGTTGTTGCGGTATTCAAAACTCCGGTATTCACGGAAGCCGTTCCCGCAGCATTCAAGGTCACATTCAGATTAGAAGTTCCATCCGAATAGGTTACTGTGGAATTCGGTGTACCCGAAATGGTAAATGACGTAGCGCTTCCTTCACAAATAGTTGAAGATCCGGAAATAGTCGCCGTTGGCAGCGGATTGACGGTCACTGTTACGGTTCCGAAACAACCGCTGCTATTCGTATAGGTAATATCTGTCGTTCCGGCAGCAATGCTGGTCACCAGACCGGTATTGGAGACAGTTGCAACAGCCGTATTGGAAGAAGTCCACGGGTTTATGGACGCAGGTGTTCCTGTTCCGCTCAATTGCGTGGTTCCGCCTACACATATGGTGAGGTTTCCGGAAATGGTAGCACCTGAAGTGATCGTTACAACCTGAGTGGTGAAACAACCATCTGAAGTGGTGTATGTAATCGTGCTGTTTCCGGGAGTAAGCCCTGTTACCAACCCGGTATTTGAAATCGTTGCAACAGCCGTATTGGAAGATACCCACGGATTCGTTGTAGCTGGTGTTCCGCTTCCTGTGAGCTGTGTAATCGCTCCTGCACACACCGTAAATACGCCACCGATTGTCGGAGGAGGATTGATCGTGATCGTCACCGGGTCACTTGCCGTACACCCACCCACCGGGTTAGTCGCCGTAACGGTATAAGTTGTTGTTACAGTAGGGCTCACAGTTGGTGTCAATGTTGTGGAATTCGTCATATTCGTTGTCGGAGACCAGGCATAGGTAACCGGAACGTAGTTGTTAAATGTAATCGACCAATCCTGCAGGGTTCCCACATCACCGGTTGCCAAATCATACACCTGCAACACCCAGGTTCCGTTTACAGAACAGGAATTCAACAGCGAAAACGGATCTTCCGGGGTATAAGTCCCTGTAAACGGAGCCGTTCCCGTTGTAATGGAAGGAGAACCGGTAGGAACAAAGGTCGTATTCGTATAATTATCTCCGGTTCCGCCGTTATCGGAAGAAAGCTCAATGGTACTTCCATTCGGACACTGAAGCCAGATCGTGATATCCTCGTCGTAAGTATGTACAATATTCACGTTGACGGAAACAATCGGAAGTACTCCTGCCGTTTGAGGTGTAATTCCCGAAACAGCAATCGGAGACGCTGCCGGGGTAACACTTCCGTCCGGAATGGCATAATCAGTCAGATTGGTGAAGGTCACCGGGTTGTTCACTCCCGGAGGGGAAAGCGTTGCGTTGAGGTTCACGCTTCCTCCCGGGCAAATCGACTGATTCGGTGTTGTGACGTTGATCGAAGGAGATTGATTGATCACAACCGTCACCGGCTCAATATCTGCACAACCATTCGAATTCAAAATCCGGATGTAATATGTTCCACTCGTTGCAACGGCATTCGGAGCCGCGATCGGAACGGTACAGGCCGCATCGGAAAAATAACCAAGCGTACCAGAACCGGAAGTAACCGTCACCACAGACGGACTCGTCAAATCAACCGTTGCCGGGGTACAAATAGTAGGCGGATTGGTGACTGTAATCTGCGGACTTGGTAAAACGGTAATCGTCGTTGTCAACGTAGAGTTACATCCCGTCACCGACGTCATCGTACACTGATAAGTAAATGTTCCGGTCGTAGTCGGCGTAATTGCAAGCGTATTGGAAGTTCCCAGAACAGTTCCCGGACTTGCCGTATTCACCCAGGAATAACTGGCAGCTCCCAGCGGAGCGGTCAACGTGGAAGTCTGGTACTGGCAAATTGTCGGTGGAGTTGTAATCGCCATCGGAGCACAACTCGCATCCAGGTATGCATAGGCATAATGCGCACCGATCGAACAGTCTCCGGCAGTAAAGCGCATGGTCACACACGTCCCGATATACGGAGTCAAATCCAGCATCACCGGCGTCCAGTCCTTGTAGTAAGTTCCGCTTGTTCCTATCTGGGTAAACCCGGGAATCCCGGGGCCTCCCGTTACCAGCAGGTTACCACAGGCAAAAGGCACTCCCGAACAATCAAGCGCTTCAATCCGGAAATAAGGCTGTTCCTGATCCGTATGGGCAGTCGCACCGGAAGCTCCTCCATCCTGGATAACCAAAGCATAATAATAGGTAAAGAGTGCATTCGAAGCGGTGACCTGGAAACGTTGTTCGATACTGGCTCCTCCATAAGCCGCATTCGGCCCGTCGCCCAGCATCAGGGAATTCGTATTCCCGGCAATCAGCGGACAAACAGTCTGAATCGGTGCCTGGAGATCCACTCCCGGAGTTGTGATCACGTGATGTCCTCCGGTTGTATTGAAAAACAACGGTGTATAGGTCGGAGTCGGTTGTGGCGCAACTCCTGTCTGCATCGAATGTCCCCAGGAACCAAGCCACCCGGAAGTTGTTCCGGCATCAAACCCGATGTTTGAACAGGCAGGCTGAAGCGGAGTTACCGGATGGGTCGGAACCGTATTCGAAATGTTAATCACATAATTAAAGCCGCTCGGCCCGGCAATTCCGTCATTGTCAATGATAAAATAATAACACTGACCGACCGTAGGAGTAAACGGGATTCCGTATGATCCGGAAACGTCTCCGAAAACCTGGGTCTGGCCAACAAGCGTTCCGCCACTGGTTATGATACTGATCGACGGCATCACCGGGTTTGAAAGCCCGCCGGGAGTAAATGCAATATTGACCCAGATCGTAGCGCTGGAAGTCGGGCAGTAATAATAGTACCAGTCCGGGCCGTCGTCATAAGTGTATCCCAGATTATCGTATTCATTTGTAGCAGAAGTCGTTGATCCGGAAGCCGTAAACGGCAGGGAAATCGGCACCAGCATGGCGCCCGTCTGTGTGTTGGCTCCCTGGGAGAAAGTCCGGAAGCCCGAAAAGGAGAATAGCGTGAGCAGTAAGCAGCTCCACAAAATGTGTTTTTTCATAACCTGGAGAAAGTAGGTTTATCGTGATTTAGGGTTTCGATAGATATACAGCATTTCCATTCGCTGAATGAAAAGGTATATCATCTCATTTGTTGTATTTTCTTTAAACTGGATTGCGATATCGGATCCATCGATCCGGACATCCCTGATGGCGTTCATGTTTTTAAGATAAACAGTTAGTTCATCTAATATTTTAGGTTCAACCGGATCGGTCAAACGATAAACGATGGTTGGCGTGCCAACTCCTGTCACGTGCTGATTTACAAAAACGTGATCATCGTGTTTTTCAAGTTGTTGTCCATAACTAATAGATCCGGAGAATAAAGAGAGGATAGTAGTAATGTAGCAGCAACTATTAATGAAAACCTTCTTCATTAAAGTGTATTTTAGTTCTATGCAAAGAGACGAAAAAAAATGGTGCTAGTTGTCTTTATTTCAGACAAATACTGTTTTTTAACACTTTATTCTCAATATTTTGTGTGATAATTCACGCTCAAATCACGCTATTCGTCTTTGTTTTAAAGGGATTCGTCGAAATCGACCCCTATTGAAAAAACAAATCGTAATTTCGTATTACGATGGAAAAAATCATTCAAAAAAGACTTTACCGCTGGTTACTCAGCATCCTTTCCGGAATCCTCCTGGTCGTTTCATTTCCTGAAACCGGAAGTTTAACTCCATTGGTCTTCATTGCATGGATTCCCCTGTTACTGGTTGAATCCTATTTTCACAATTACAAGAAAGGTTTCAGCATGTTCCTGCATGCATACCTGGCCTTTTTCATCTACAATGTCGGGACGACCTGGTGGGTTTACTACGCCAGCGAAGGTGGAGCTTACATGGCTTTCCTGGCAAACAGCCTCCTGATGGCACTTGCTTTTTTGACTTACCATCTGCTGAAACGCAAACTGGGTGTCAAATGGAACGGCCCGATTCTCATCTGCGTTTGGCTGAGTTTCGAATTCCTGCATTTCCATTGGGAATTGTCGTGGCCCTGGCTCACTTTAGGAAACGTATTCGCAGCACGGGTTTCCTGGGTTCAGTGGTATTCCATGACCGGTGTTTTAGGAGGATCACTCTGGATTCTGATCATGAACCTGCTGCTCTATAAAATCCTCACTCAACCGAAACACCTGGTGAAGAACACGTACTCCGTCATGACCCTGATCTTGTTTGTACTTCCCCTGAGTTTATCCTACATTCTCTATTTTTCGAAAGACACGAAAGGAACGCCGTACAATGTAGCTGTTATCCAGCCTAATACAGATCCGTACGGAGAAAAATTTGTCCTGAGCAACGAAGAACAATTGCAGACCTTGCTGGAGCAAGCAGATCAGGCCGTTTCAAAAGAAACGCAGCTGGTGATTGCTCCGGAAACTTCGCTCTACCCGACTACCAACATCTATGAGCGCGGGCTCCGCAAGGAAACATTTTTCCATATCATCAACGAACACCGTGCCAGATGGGCCAACGCGGGATTGCTGATCGGTGCATCGACCTACCAGATTTTCGAGTACAAAAATTCTCCGGCGAGCAGATTCTATCAGCCGATCAATGCTTTTGTGGAAGATTACAACTCTTCCATCCTGTTCGACAATACTCCCGAACCGAAAATCATTCACAAATCGAAGCTTGTGCTGGGAGTGGAAAAAATTCCGTTTGTTGCCACGTTCCCGTTCCTGGAAGAATTGGCAATTGACATGGAAGGAGGTTCCGGAAGTCTCGGGATTGAAAACGAACCCAGGATTTTTGAGAAAAACCGTGTAAAGTTTTCCCCAGTGGTGTGCTACGAATCCGTTTATGGCGCTTTCCTGGCAAAACAAGCCAAACAAGGGTCTCAGTTCATCGCAATCATTACCAATGACGGCTGGTGGAAAGATACACCGGGCTACAAACAACACTTCCAGTTTGCACGACTCAGAGCGATTGAAAACAATAAATACGTGGTGCGTTCGGCAAATACGGGAAAATCAGGAGTGATTTCCAACCGCGGGGATGTATTGAAAGAAACGGGCTGGTGGGTGAAAACACAGTTCAACTATACCATTCAGCTCAATTCCAAACAAACACTTTATCAAATCCTGGGAGATTACATCGGGTATTTTGCCGTTGCCGGGTTTGGAATGTTCCTGGTATTACGCGTCCTGAAGATTTTCAACCGCAGAAAAACGGCCTGAGTTACTCAAAACGAAGTACGCCGTATTTATCCCGCTTGTTTGAAGCGGCGAAAACAACCTGGTGCGATTTATAATTCACGCTTGACAGTTTCAGACAGACAAATGCACCAACTCCGTCATACGCAGAAAACAGGTTGCGCTGCGTGTCTCCGTTGTCCAAATCAATCTGCACACGTGCCAGGCAATAATCCTTGTATCTGAGTGAATTGGAAAACGCAATCCGGCTTCCCTTATACGCTCCAAGCAGGTCGTAATTCTGTGCATTGTCGTTGAAAAAAATAATCAGGTTTCCTTTACTGGAATAACTCACCAGCGAGGAATACTGTCCGAAATCATTCACCGACTCCTGTTTTTTGTTGATTTTTTTGAACCAGTTAAATTCCCCGGCGGCACTGATCGAATACACAATACAATCGTTGTAATTGTAGTAATTCGTCACCTGACTCATTCCCCTGGAATCTGTCGAACTGACTTCATAAATGTAGTATTGCTCCGCCAAAACCGTGAACGAACCATCCGGGAGCAGCAAAATATTCCGGAATGCATAATTGAGCAATTCACCGTTGACGTTCTGATAATTGTAAATATCGTCTGAATTGGCATTTTCCTGTGCCAGCAGTTCTTGCGGGAATTCGAGAAATTTCGGCAATTCCAGGTAGGCCGAAGCAAAGGTAAACGAAGCCCGGAAAACGCCTTTTGCACCTTTCGAATCCTCATCGCCCCAGGTCCCAGTAATAATTGCTGTTGAATCATTGGAGTAAATCGCGAAATTGTACACTTTCCGCTGGTCGAGATCCAGTTCGTATATTCTAAGTGAATCTCCCGGACTCATATGAAACAACACCGACTTATCTACCAACCCGAAGTCTTTCCAGATGCTGTAATAGGCTTTCGAAAAAATAGACACTCCCAGGAAATAATCTCCACGGTCAGTCAGATGACGTGCTTCCACAGCGGAAAGGCGTGAATCATACGGAATTTCGTATTCTCCTTCGCGAACCGAAACGAGTTGATCATTCAGAATATTGTAGCCGAAGCGGTCATACGTTTCTTTTTTTGCCGGAATCAGGTAATCCACCACGAGGAAATTGCTTTTTGGCGAAACCTTGGTTGTAACCACGACATTTCTGCTCCAGCCTTTCGGAACCACATACGAAGCAACCACCAGAGCCGAGCCGAGCGGATCCACATCGTCATCGTATTCCTGGAGATAAAGCGTTACCCCCGCCCCGATTTTATCAGAAAAAAGCCCGAAGAGCCGGTCGGAAAACAGGAACATATCTTCCAGTGTCACCATCTTTTGGTCAATGCGTGGTTCGATCCGTTTCGAAATCACTTCTTTCCCGTTTTCAAAACGGGAAATCTTTGCCGACGGCATCAACGATGAGTTGGTGTAATGGAATGTAAAGAAGACTCCATTGTCTTTCGGAAGGACAGCAAGCGTATTGGGTCTCGAAAGGTTGTCGGGCCCCCAGTCAATCTGTGGCGGCAACTGTCCGAAAAGGAAATTACTTAGTACTAGAAAAATAGTGACGACAAGAAACCGCAAAGCTTTTTTTCTGTAATATACTAAAAAACCTGAATCCCTGTTTTATTTCAAACAAGAATTCAGGCTATTTGATTTTTTTATGTTTTCGGATCATTCAAGGGATTCAAAAGTGAAAAGGGCCAATCTATTCTGAACTTTTGAATACTTCAGGCCTTTGAACAATATCCATTTCTTACACCAGCTTCACCCCTGTATAATTTGCAGGAGTAATTTTTTTCAGGCGGTCTTTCATAGCCGCATCTACATCCAATGTATCGATGAAATCGTGAACCGTTTGTTGTGTCACCTTCTCATTCTTACGCGTTAATCCTTTCAATGCTTCGTATGGTTTCGGGAAACCGATGCTTCGCAGGATCGTTTGAATAGCTTCTGCCACAACTGCCCAGTTTGCTTCCAGATCTTCCTGGATTGCCTGTTCGTTCAGCAATAATTTATTCAATCCCACGATAGTCGCCTTAAACGCGATCAGGGAATGAGCCAGCGGCATTCCCACAGCTCTCAAAACGGTAGAATCCGTTAAATCGCGCTGCAATCTCGAAACAGGCAGTTTTGCTGCCAGGTGTTCGTACAATGCATTTGCAATCCCGATATTTCCTTCGGAGTTTTCGAAATCAATCGGGTTCACCTTATGCGGCATCGCCGAAGAACCTACTTCTCCTTCTTTCAGTTTTTGCTTGAAATAATCCATGGAAATATACGTCCACATATCACGATCCAAATCCAGGATGATGGTGTTGATGCGCTTCAGACAGTCAAACAAGTTTGCAAGCTGGTCATAATTTTCGATCTGAGTCGTCAACTGGCTTCTGTCTAGTCCCAATTGCTCATTCACAAAGCGATTTGAAAAAGCAACCCAATCCGTTTCCGGGAACGCAATCTGGTGCGCGTTGAAATTCCCGGTTGCACCACCGAATTTCGCTGCATATGGAATTTGTTTCAGAATTTCCAATTGTTTCTCCAAACGGTATACGAATACGCCTACTTCTTTCCCCAAAACGGTCGGAGAAGCCGGCTGACCGTGCGTTCTCGCCAGCAAAGCCACTTTCGACCAATCATTCGTATATCCTTTCAATACGCCGATTAACCCTTCCAAAGCCGGAATGTATACTTCATTCACCGCTTCTTTCAGACTCAGCGGAATAGCTGTATTGTTAATATCCTGGGAAGTCAGTCCGAAGTGAATAAACTCCAGGTAATTTTCCAGTCCGAGCGGCTGCATTTTTTCCTTCAGGAAATACTCTACCGCTTTTACGTCGTGGTTCGTTGTTTTCTCAATGTTCTTGATGGCAAGCGCATCTTCTTCCGAAAAAGAAGTCGTGATTTGTCTCAATGCCGGAAAAATAGAAGCCGGAACAGCCTTCAAGGGCCCGATTCCTGCCTCCACCAATGCGATGAAATATTCAATCTCTACGTGAACGCGGTACTTGATCAATCCGTATTCCGAAAAATAAGGCGCCAGTTCACTGACTTTAGAACGGTAACGTCCGTCAACCGGACTGATTGCTGTAAGCGACGTAAGCGACATTGAATTACTCATAGTTCATTTTTGAAAGGTGCAAAGATACTCTTTTATAATTGAAAAGTGAAAAGGTAAAAGTGATAAACACTTACCGGTCATGAATCGATATTTAACGATTTAGCATGTCTGATTTTTTTTACTTCACCCTTTTCAATTTGACATTTTCAATTCGGCATTTGTAATTATATTAAATTTGAACTATGCGATTCATCAAGAACCTTTTTATTGGTTACAGAGCATACATCAAGGCATTCCGGCTGATTATAGATTACAAACTGTATTTCTACATTATCTTTCCGGCGATCCTGATGCTGGGGATTTACCAGGTCGGATTTATGATTCACCTGCACGAGCCGAAAGCTACGGCAACCAGCATGAACGGAATTATCTGGTACCTCATCAAATTGATGGCAGAAATCCTGATCGCAACCACCCTGATGCGTTTCGCCAAGTACCTCGTCGTGATCCTGCTCTCGCCTCTTTTTTCCAAAATCTCGGAAAAGGTCGAATTCATTCTCACGGGAAACAGGTATCGTTTCAACTTCAATCAACTGGTCAACGATGTCAAACGCGGTTTCCGCATAGGAATCCGGAACATGATGTGGGAAGTGTTCTTCTTCACGGTTGTCTTCCTCGTCGGAACGGTCGGATGGGGAGATTTTGCACTCAGTCCTGTACGTCACATTTTGTTCTTTATCAGTTTTTACTACTACGGTTTTTCATTCATGGATTACATCCACGAGCGCCTGAAAATGAATCTCCATGAAAGTATCCGGCTTGCGAGGGAAAACCGGGGGATTGCTCTTTCCATCGGGTCGGTGTATTCCGTCATGATCTGGAATTTCATTGACCTGAGTACCTTGTTCGACTGGTCTTCTTTCGGAGCGGATCCCTGGCAATTCATCTTCACATTCCTTACCAATCTGGGTCTTTGGTTCTGCGCTTCTTTCGCCCCGATCTGGTCTATCGTAGCTGCAACTATCGCCATGCACGACCTGCTCGATCTGACCACAACACAGAAGAATGAATTCGCAGAGAACACCATGGATTGAATGGATAATTTAAAATTGAAAAGTCAAAAGGGGTTACCGGAGAGATTTTGGTGTTTTTGAATTTTGCATTTTGAATTCGTTTACATTTTACCTTCTCCATTTTCAATTTTAACTTTCCAAACAGTATAATCAGTTATCATTCACTGGCCGTTTATTGATTTTTTTATATTACTTTGTCTCCGAATTATTAGATGACTTCATTATGAAAATCCTATTCGGAACCCTGTTATTACTACTTTGCACTACTTATTCATTTGCCTTTCAATCTGCATCGAAGGATAGTGTCACAGGAATCATTGACAAATCTGCCGCACTGATCAAAATCGACCAGGGAAAGCAGCTCGTGGGAGAAAACAAAATCCGTGAAGCCCTGCTCGTATTTCGTGAAGCGGCAATCAAAGATCCCAATACCTGGAAAGCTCCTTTTTGGATTTCCTTCTGCCACTACCGCCTGAAAAACTTCGGTTATGCCAAACAATACGCCCTGGAGGCAATCAATAAAGGGCCGGATGATGTAGACGCTGAAGTATACGACATCCTGGGAGTAGCATGCCACAACTTAAACGAACTGGACAGCTCCGAGCAGTATTTCCAGCTGGCGCAAAAACATTTGTCCAAATCACGCGCAAAAGAACTGAACATTGTCGGGAAAATTGCTTCTGTACAATATGCAAAACAAGGAGCCAAAACTCCGAATCAACGCCTTTCCCTTTTGGGTGATATCAACTCCGGGTACAACGATTACGGACCGGTTTTGAGTGCCGACGGAAAACGCATCTACTTTACTTCCCGAAGAGCCAATACGACGGGCGGGATGATGAACCCGGACGACCAGGAATACTTTGAAGATGTATACACCGGAGTGTGGAACGATAACATGCGGCGTTTCGACAGTATTTCCAACAATGTAGAACGAATCAACGGACCCGGATTTGAATCCATGAGCTGGTTATCTAAAGACGGACTGAAAGCAATCGTGATCCTGAACAACACCGCAACCAATGCGAAAAAGGTTACCGGAAGTTCGGACATCTGCGAAGTGGAATTCACCAAAAAAGGAAAGTGGAACGTACCGAAAGTGATTGACAACAAATCCATCAACACCAGCTTCATGGAAGGTTACGCAACGCTTACAGCTGACGGAAACACGATGTACTTCGTATCTGACCGAAAAGGAGACAAACGATCCACGGATATCTACGTGGTACAACGCAACGGAAAAACCTGGGGCGAAGCAAAAATTTTGAGCGACAGCGTCAACACCGATATGCGCGAAACGACTCCATACATTACTCCGGACGGAAGATTCCTGTTCTTCAGTTCTGAAGGACACCTGGGAATGGGAGGTTTGGATGTATATGTTTCCGAAAACACCGGTTCCGGGTGGACGAAAGCAAAAAATCTTGGGCCTGCCGTCAACACCGTAAACGATGATTCTCACTTCGTCGTTTATAAAGAATTAGGAAAAGCTTATGTGAGCGGATTGACCATCAGCGAAAAGAAAAGTAGTATTGATATTTTCGAACTCGATCTGAGCAAGCTGATTCTTCCGGTAAAATTGTAATCACATTGAACGAATTCAACAGATAAACGTACCTGAACGGGTACGTTTTTTTATTTAAATCAAACATGAAAAAATTAACCTTCATTTTATTCCTGCTCCCGGTACTGATCTGGGGACAAAAGGAAACCAAAGCGGAAGCTTCCATTAAGAAAGTGACCGTTTTCAAACAGGGCGCGCAGATTGAGCACTCCAAAGCACTGAATCTGACCGGCGGAAAACAAGTGGTCGTTTTCCAGAAACTGACGGATTTCCTCGATCCCAGCTCCATCCAGCTGAAATGTTCGGACGAAGCAACCATCCTGAGTGTCCGCACACGCAAGAATTTCGACGATAAGTCCATTGCGGAAACCGAACTCGCAGAAAAGAACGACCGGAAAAAAGCACTGGAAAAACAGGAACGTGTACTCCGTGACGAATACAAAGTATTGCTCCAGGACGAACAACTCTTGCTGAAAAACAACAGCTTGAGCAGCCAGCAGCAAGCCGTGAAGATTTCCGAACTGAAAGAAGCTTCGACCTTTTTCCACAACAAACTCTCGGAGATCAATACCCGCAAATCCCAACTGGATTCGGAAATCGAGGGTGTGGTACGTAAAATCAACACCATAGAGCAGGAAATCAATACGCGAAAAGGGCTTCCGGTAGTGAACTATACCGAAATTGAAGTGGAACTAAGCGTTGAAAAAGCCGGAAATGTGGATTTTACATTTACCTATATTACCCACAAAGCTTCCTGGAAACCGTATTACGACATGCGAAGCAACGGAGTAGGCGCTCCGGTACTGCTGGAGGCCAAAGGACTGGTTTCTCAAAGCACCGGAATCGAATGGAAAAATGTACAACTGATCTTATCGACCAATGATCCGTATGACAATACACAGGAACCGGTCCTTTACCCCTGGGAACTCAACTACTACTCTCCTGCACCGCGTAAGCAGGTCGTGGAGCGCTATGTACCGGAATACAACTTTGACGGTGAAACCATTCACGGAGAAATCACGGATGCTTCATCCGGTGAACCGTTGGCCTTTGCAAAGATCACGATGGTCAACAACCCCCTGAATATCTTCACAACCGACGCTACAGGGCATTTTTCATTCTCTGTTCCACGTGGAGAACGCGGATACACCGTTTCCTATCTCGGATATCGTTCGCAATATGTTTCAATCAACGGGCCTTATATCAAAACGCAACTTTACCCGGAAGTAGTCGCAATGGAAAAACTGGAAGCCAATCCATTTGCGGGGAACGGTTTGGCGTATGACAGAGGCGATGTTACTCTGAGCGACGGTTATTACTCCAGCAACTCGGCTCAACTGGAAAGCGTTGTTGTCGAAAGCAAAGCAAGCCGTATGAAAAACAAAAAAGCCGCGGATTATGGTAAACTCTCGGAAGCAGAAATCAGTACAGGCGCATACAATGTTTCGATCGCCAACCAGGTGGAGAAAGACCTGCGCATGGAATTCCGGATCGAAGCACCATTTACAGTGCCGTCTGATGACGCGGAGCACCGTGTTGCAATTGCCACTTACCAGATGAAAGCGGATTACGAATACCATTCCGTACCGAAACTGGACGAATCCGTTTACCTCGTGGCACAAATTTCTGGATGGGAAAAACTGAATCTGCTCAACGGAGAATCCAACCTGTATTTCGACGGAACCTATATCGGGAAAAGCTTTATCGATGTAAACTCTGCGAAAGACACTCTGAGCTTCTCTTTGGGGAAAGACAAGAAAATAGTGGTAGAACGCAAGCGCAGCGAAGAAATGAGCAAAACGCGCCTGCTTGGAAACCGCTACAAATATGAAGTAACCTGGGATTTCACTATCCGTAACAACGGCGGAGCAGCCATTCCGATCATCGTGAAAGATCACTTCCCGATCTCTGTAAACGACGACATCAAAGTGAAACAAGGAACGTACACCGGAGCATCTCTGGATCCGAAAACCGGCATCCTGACCTGGAAATTCGTGACCAATAAAGGGGAAAGCAAACAATTCAAGTTTGATTACCAGGTAGACTACGGTAAAACACAACCGGTTTACCTCGAGTAATTCATTGCATAATTGATCCGAAACTCCCGATAGCCTTCAAACTGCCGGGAGTTTTTTTGTCCTGAAAGCCAGTAACGAGTAGGGCTGTACGCAATATCGCGAACATGCAACCGGTAATACAAAAAAAGATTCTTACGCTCTTACTCCCCAAACAGATTCCAGGAAGCCCTCCCACTTTTTATAGCGCCACTGGACTATCGGTGATTTACTAAAACTTCAAAGGCATCCGCCACTGACGGATGCCTTTACCTGATTATGAAGAAAAATTACTATTGCTTCACCGACTCTATCGGACGCCAGCTTGATAAACACCAAAAAACCTTCCGGTAATCTGAGCTGTTGTCAAATACAGAAAAGTGGCAATAAAAATATCGCTGTAACGTAAAATTGAACTCTTGGAACTTATTAGTAGTAAGTATAAGTGTGCTCTTAGTTTCAGCTTTACGAATATAGAAAACGAATTGCATAAATTCAAGTTTGGTCTACTAAATAACTGGATTATGTGATAAGTGGTTAATATTCAGTCCAAACGGTAATTTACTCGCTCAAACTTGCGAAATGTTCCCAGAAGTCGGGGTAACTTTTGGCCACAGCTTCTGCATCCTGTACCCGTGTTTCCCCACCAGCAACCGTTGCGGCAATAGCCAGCGACATGGCAATCCGGTGGTCGTGATGAGACGAAACCAACGCTCCGTGCAGATTTCCCGTGCCGTGAATCCGCATCACATCGCCATCCAGTACAATGTTCACACCCATTTTTCCAAATTCAGACTGAAGAACCACGCCGCGATCACTTTCTTTATGTGTAAGTCTTTCCGCCCCTTTGATGGTCGAAATTCCGGTGCATTTTGCCCCCAGAACAACCAAAGCCGGAAACAAGTCCGGACAATCCGTTGCATCAAATTCAAAAGGAGACAAATTACTTCCATCAACCCGGATTTCCTGCTCTTCGATCTGAACTTTACATCCGGCGCTCATCAGGGCATGCAACATGGCTTTATCGGCCTGCAAACTTCCCATTGCCAAACCGGAAACTGAAACGGTATGACCAACCGCAGATGCAACCAGCCAGTAGCTTGCAGAACTCCAATCCCCTTCGATCGCGTAATCTGTCGCTTGATAAGACTGATTCCCGGGAATGGAAAACACGTTCTCCTGATGTTCAACCTCTATTCCGAATTTTCGGAGTGTTTTGAGCGTCATTTGAATGTAGGGCCCGGATTTCATGTCGCGAACCGTGAGCGAACCGGCCTTTCCGCTTTTCGGAAGTGCCATCAGTAAACCTGAAATGAATTGAGAGCTCATCGATCCGTCTACTTCCACCTGCGCTCCTGCCATCGGGCCTTTGACACGAACAGGCAGAAAACCGTCTGTTGTAGCCGCTTTACACCCGAACTGAGGCAATACCTCATCAAAAAAATGCATCGGGCGATTCAGTAAACTTCCCGTACCATTTAACGTAACCGGCTGATCGAAAGCCGCACTGACACAAGTCAGCAAACGCAATCCCAAACCGGATTCTCCGGCAGAAAGTTCAACCGGGCCGGAAAGTGCCTGCACGCCGGTAATTTCAGCTTCTGTTTCCGAAAGAAAGCGCACAGCAGCTCCCAAGGCTTTCACAGCGTTCAACATGGCTTTTTCATCATCGCTCCAGCCTATTCCACGCAAGCGCGAAGTTCCTTCCGACAATGCCGCGCAAAGAATGGCACGCTGCGAATCACTTTTGGACGCAGGAATGTGTATTGTTCCCGAGAGTCTTCCATTCCGGATCAATTGTTCCATTATGCGTTGGTATCTGAAGCGTTATTCATTACCCGCACCTGGTGGCGGATCGACTCCTGGTGGATCGCATCCATAATCTGGCGCACAAAACGATCACTCAACTGGTATTCCGAAGCTCTTCCCAAACGGGCTGAAATCAATTTCTTCCAATGCTCCGGCTGGAGAATGGTGATATTGTGTTCTTTCTTAAACCGCCCAATATCTTCACTTAGCTGCATACGCACCATCAGGATATCAAACAAACGGTCGTCCAAATCACCGATCTTTTCCCGCAGAATGGAGATGTGTTCGGTATCGAGCTTCTCCGAATCCTGTGAACGAAGCACCAGGCTGTCCAGCAGGATTCCCAGGTTTTTCGGCGTCAATTGCTGCGCTGCATCCGACCAGGCTTTATCCGGATCCCGGTGTGTTTCGATGATCAATCCATCAAAATTCAAATCCATTGCTTTCTGTGAAACTTCCAGCAGCAAATTACGGTTTCCTGTAATATGGCTCGGATCATTGATAATCGGCAAATTCGGTAACCGTTCGTGCAAAGCAATCGGTATTTCCCAATTAGGCACGTTGCGGTATTTCGCGTGTTTGTAAACGGAAAATCCGCGGTGAATGGCTCCGAGTTCGGTAATTCCGGATTTTTCAAGCCGTTCGAAAGCCCCGATCCACAATTCCAGATCCGGGTTTACCGGGTTTTTCACTAAAACGGGAATCTTCACTCCTTTCAGTGCATCTGCAATTTCCTGTACCGCAAACGGGTTCACCGTCGTTCGCGCACCAATCCACAATACGTCAACACCGGCTTTCAACGCTTGTTCTACGTGTTTGGTATTCGCTACTTCTGTTGTTGTGGGAACTCCCAATTCTTTTCCGGCATTCACCAGCCAGCTCAAACCGATTTCTCCCACACCTTCAAATGAATCCGGGCGTGTGCGCGGTTTCCAAATCCCGGCACGCAGCATATCGATATGGCATGACTCTTTGATTTGCAGTGCAGTTTCAATCAGCTGCTCTTCCGTTTCTGCACTGCAGGGTCCTGCAATGATAATCGGTCTTTTTCCTCCTTTTTGGATGATGCTGTTCATGATAGAACCAAATTACTTTTTTTAATCCAGACTAAACAAAAAATCCCGCTCCAAAACGAAGCGGGATTGACAACTATTAACAGTTGAGCTTCGAAATTAGTGTATTCCGATGCGCCAAATAACGTTTTCTGTATGTGCTGTTTTTTTCATGATTTCAAGTCAAAAGTAATGTTATTTATTTAACCAAAATAAAAATTAAAAATATTTTTTTCACAATTTTTCTTGGAAGTGTCATTGGTATCTCTATCTTTGTCACATGATTTTTCAACAAACAATGAAATTTTGGTGGTGTCTGCAAACTAAAAAAGTGGCGGACGCATAATTCATTATATCTATTTTTTTTGAACGGCTTGTCACTTTTGGCAAGCCGTTTTTTTATTCTCAAAAATCTCATTTCATGCAAATTTACACACAAGAATATTCCTTCAATGCCGACAATTATACCTCTGTCGGGCTTTATTTGTCGTTTAGAAACCGCTTCCGTTGTCCCTGTTTACTGGAAAGCAACGATTACAATGACCGAACTTCCTCCAAGTCTTTCATTGGCCTGAATCCGTTGATTGACATCCAGATTTTTCAAACGGAAATCCACATCCAGGAACCAGATCTTGCGCTGACAATTCCTGTGGAAGATCCGCAAAAAATCACCCAACAGATTCAAAACCTGCTCGGTAAATACGCGTTCGAAAAGGAGCTTGACAGCAATGGGTTCCTGAGTTACTTCAGTTTTGAGTTTGCCCATTTCGAAGAAAACATTTCCTCTTCCGACACCTCGTCACCACTTCCCTTAGCCCGGTTTACACTTTTTCAATACCTGGTGATTTTAGATCATTTTCACGACCGGGGAACAATTTTGGTCAATGCACTCGAACCCGTTCGGAAAAGCGAAGCGGAATTACAGGAATTACTTCGGTTTAACAGGGCTTCCGAACTGCCTTTCGAACTTGTGGAGCAAGAAAAAACGGCTGTTTCCGATAGCGATTTTCTGCACCTGGTTCAACAGGCAAAAATGCATATTTACCGCGGCGACGTATTCCAACTGGTTGTTTCAAGACCGTTTGAACAGGCTTTTTTCGGAGATGATTTCCAGGTTTACAGGCAATTGAGACAACTCAATCCTTCCCCCTATTTATTCTACCTGGACATGGAATCATACCGTTTGTTCGGCTCCTCGCCGGAAACACAAATCCAATTAAAAAACGGAACAGCAGAAATACATCCCATTGCAGGAACAGTCCGAAAAACGGGAGATCACCAGCTGGACAAACAATTGATTCAACAATTGATCCGGGACGAGAAGGAAAACGCAGAGCACACCATGCTCGTTGATCTCGCCAGAAACGACCTGAGTAAATTCGGCAGTTCCGTCAAAATCGCTTCTTACAAGGAAGTACAGCATTTTTCCCACGTCATTCATTTGGTTTCAAAAGTCACTGCCCAGACGAAAGCACATGCACTTTCCTTATTTAGCGGAACGTTTCCTGCCGGAACACTTTCCGGAACCCCGAAACCAAAGGCCCTGGAATTGCTGAACCAGTATGAAAAAACCGGACGCGGATTTTATGGCGGTGCACTCGGATTCATTCACAGTAACGGAAACATGAACCTGGCAATCATTATCCGCAGCGCCTTCAGTACCAACAACACGCTCCGATACCAGGCCGGGGCAGGAATTGTCGTGGATTCCGTTCCTGAACACGAACTGGAAGAAGTAAACAACAAACTCGGCGCAATCAGGAAGGCTATTCAATGCGCCACAAAACCTCATTCATTATGAAAATTGCAGTCATTGACAATTTCGACTCCTTTGTTTTCAACCTGATTCGCTATATCAGGGAAGAACAACACGATGTTTTTGTTCAACGAAACAACCGGCTCGATTTTGAAGCCCTGGAATCTGCCGATGGGATTGTACTTTCTCCGGGGCCGGGAATTCCCTCAGAAGCAGGCGGTTTGTTAGAAGTCATCGACCGGTTTCATGGCAGGAAACCCATTTTGGGAGTTTGCCTCGGACACCAGGCAATTGCCGTGCATTTCGGAGATTCGCTGATTCCTTGTCCGGAACCCGTTCATGGTAAAGCTTCCCGGATAAACATCACGAAAGCATCCGGGATTTTTCAGGGGCTTCCTGCAGAAATCGAAGCAGGAAGGTATCACAGCTGGCAAACACAGATTTCACCTGAGAGCGAACTGGAAGTAACGGCGGCTACAAAAGATGCCGTTGTGATGGCACTGCAGCATAAAACTTTCCCAACCGTCGGAGTGCAATTCCACCCGGAATCGATCCTCACTCCAACGGGACGAAAAATGATTCAAAACTGGTTAAATACATACTCATGAATTACCTCAAAAAATTAATCGATAACGGCACATTAAGCCGCGAAGAAGCACGTTTGTGCATGATTCAAATCGGCCGGGATGAAATTTCCGACGCACAGATTGTTGCCATTATCACCACCATCCGGATGCGCGGCCTGCAGATTTCGGAACTGGAAGGATTTCAGGATGCTCTGATCGAACTGGCTAAATCTCCGGAACTTCATGCAGAGCAAAGCATTGATTGCTGCGGAACAGGCGGCGACGGAAAAAACACCTTCAACATTTCCACATTGACTTCTTTTGTCCTGGCATCCATGGGCTACCAAGTTGTCAAACACGGAAATTACGGAGTTAGTTCCCTGTGCGGATCATCCACCGTACTGGAGTATTTGGGCTACGAATTTTCTGCAAATCCGGTGGAATTACAGCGTCAGTTAGATCAACACAATATTTGTTTTCTGCATGCTCCGTTGTTTCATCCCGCCCTGCTCCGGGTTGCTCCTTTGCGGAAATCCATCGGGATAACGACCTTATTCAACGGACTCGGTCCGCTGGTGAATCCGCATCCGTCCACGCATCAGCTGACCGGAACATATTCGCTGGAGCTGGCAAAGCAATACCAGCATATTCTGAAATCAAAACGGGTAAATTTTACCGTCCTTCACGGGCTTTCAGGATACGATGAGCTTACGTTTATCGGAGGAACACGTGTTTTCCATGCCCACAGTGAGCAGTTCATTCAACATTCACCGAATCAGCTCCGGATCAGACCGGAAGAAATATCCGGAGGAAATTCCGTTGCAGAAGCCGCCCGGATTTTCACTTCCATTCTGCGGGGAGAAGGAACCGAAACGCAGCACACCGTACTCGCCGGAAATGTAGCCCTGGCCCTGCAAACGCTGAATTCCGGATTAAATTTTGAACACGCTTTCAGCAAGGCTTATGAGCACATTAGAAGCGGAAAATCATTCTACACTTTTAAAAACGTTTGTTTATGAACACTATTTTAGACCAGATTGTTGCGAGTAAACAGGTTGAAATCCAACAATTAAAACAGGCAGGAACGCTGTTGGATTACGCTCAAAGTCCGCTTTTTAACCGAAAAGTGATCTCCCTCAAAAAAAATATCCGGGATCAATTCGGGATTATTGCGGAAATCAAACGAAAATCTCCGGGGGCCGGCGAAATCAACCGGAACCTGGATATTCTCTCACAAGTCGAACAGTATGAAAAACAAGGAGCATGCGGTATTTCGGTATTAAGCGATTACCGGTATTTCGGTGGTTCGATTGAGGACATTGTACAGGTTCGAAACAGGACGGATTTACCCATTCTGAGAAAAGAATTTATCCTTGATGAATACCAGCTTTTCGAGAGTAAAGCTGCCGGAGCAGATGCCGTTTTACTCATTGCATCGATTCTGGAGAAAGAACAGGCACACCAATTAACCATCGTTGCCAAAAGCCTGGGGCTTGAAGTCTTGTTTGAAATTCATTCGTTTGAAGAGTTGAATAAGCTGAATGAGGAGATCGACGTGTTACTGGTCAATAACCGAAATCTGAAGACTCAGCAAACGAACGTGGAGCACTCTTTCAAACTGGCTTCTTACTTACCGGAACACGTACTGAAGATTTCAGCTTCCGGGATTTCCAGTTCGGATCAGTTGATTCAATTGCAAAATCACGGATTCAACGGAGCACTGATCGGCGAGAGTCTGCTGAAAGGAACCTTCCATTTCGCATCAACTTCTAACACATCCGTCTTATGAAACTGAAAATTTGCGGTTGCAGCGCGGAGCAGTTTTATCCCGGCCTGTTCGACCTGGAAGAAGTGGATTATTTCGGATTCATTTTTTACCCCGGTTCTCCCAGATATGTGGAACACACTCCGGCTGTTTCCAAAGAAAAAGTGGGAGTTTTTGTCAATGCCGACCCGGAATTCATTCTTCGAAAGATAGACGAAGAGGCACTACGCGTGGTCCAGTTTCACGGAAATGAGCCGGCAAAAGAAATCCGGAAAATCAAGACCGCTATCCCCAAATGGAAAGCACTGGGAATTCAGCATGCAAGCGATCTGGAAGCTTGTAAGGCGTATGAAGGAATCGTGGATGCATTCCTGTTCGATACCAAAAGTCCACAGTACGGCGGAACAGGAAAGACCTTTGACTGGGACATCCTGGAAGCATACACCGGAGAAACTCCCTTCTTCCTGAGCGGTGGCATTTCTATCGGGATAGTAGACCGCATCAAAAACATACACCATCCCCGATTTTCCGGAATCGACCTGAACAGCCGTTTCGAAATCGCACCGAAACAGAAAAATGTGCCGCTTATTCAATCATTCATTAAACAATTGAAAACATGAAAACTGCTGAATTAATGCTTCCGGATGAATTCGGATTCTACGGTGAATTCGGAGGTGCTTACATCCCGGAATTATTACGTCCTGCCGTAGAAGAATTAAACACGTTCTTCCGGGATTATTGCTTTTCGGAAACTTTCAGAAAGGAATACATCGGTTTGCTGAAACAGTACGCAGGAAGACCCACTCCTTTGTATTTTGCACGGAATTATTCTCAAAAATACGGGGCGAAAATTTATTTCAAACGGGAAGATTTGTGTCATACAGGCGCCCATAAGATCAACAATACGATCGGTCAGATTTTACTGGCCAGACACATGGGAAAGACAGAAATCATCGCGGAAACAGGAGCCGGACAGCACGGTGTGGCAACGGCAACGGTGTGCGCACTGATGGGATTGCGCTGTATTGTTTACATGGGCGAAAAAGATATCGAACGCCAATCTCCAAACGTACAGCGAATGAAGATGCTGGGAGCAGAAGTCCGGTCTGCAACATCTGGCAGTAAAACGTTGAAAGATGCCACCAATGAAGCCATCCGGCATTGGATTAATTTTCCGGATTCCTATTACCTCATCGGCTCTGTTGTCGGACCGCATCCCTACCCGGAAATGGTCACTTATTTCCAATCCGTCATTTCGGAAGAGATCACGTATCAACTGCGTGAAATAGGTTCTGCATCTCCGCAAAAGGTCATTGCATGTGTTGGAGGCGGAAGTAATGCAGCCGGAGCTTTTTATCATTTCTATGGCAATCCGGGGGTCGAACTGATCGCTGCTGAAGCTGCCGGGGAAGGAATTCACTCCGGCAAAAGTGCTGCTACTTCTGTGCTTGGCTCAACCGGTGTGCTGCATGGAAGTTTAACCTTACTGATGCAGGATTCATTTGGCCAGGTTACCGAACCACACAGCATTTCTGCTGGTTTGGATTATCCCGGAATCGGCCCGCTGCACGCACACAGTATTTCAAGCGGAAGAACCCGGGCGGTTTCCATCACGGACGCGGAAGCACTACATGCTGCTTTGGAGTGCAGCAGACTGGAAGGAATTATTCCGGCACTTGAAAGTGCACATGCCCTCGCAGTCCTTGGAAAACTTTCTCTGAAACCGGAAGAAATTGTCGTCGTGAACCTTTCAGGAAGAGGCGATAAAGACATGAATACCTATCAAAACGCATTTCAAAATTTATGAATCCATTCAAAAAAGACGGAAAATCAGTCAGCATTTTTATCACAGCCGGTTACCCCGAAAAGGAGAGTTTAGCCGTTCAGTTATTGTCTTTGCAAAAGCAAGGAATCGATTTCATTGAAATCGGTATTCCCTTTTCCGACCCCCTGGCCGACGGCCCCGTTATCCAGGAAACAAGTACCACAGCATTGAAAAACGGTATGAACCTGAACCTCTTGTTCGAACAACTTTCAGAGATCCGGAAAGAGATATACATTCCGTTGGTTCTCATGAGCTACCTGAATCCGATTCTTCAATTCGGAGAGGATCTTTTCCTCGAACAATGCAAAGCCACCGGAATTTCGGGAGTGATCATACCGGATCTTTCATTTGAATTGGTTCAGAACAAATACCGGTCTTCCTTCGGTTCGGGTAAAATTCCACTGATCTATTTAATTACTCCAACCACTCCGGATTCGCGAATTTCCCAAATTGCACAAGTCAGCTCAGATGCGTTTATCTATTTGGTCGGACAGAACAAAATCACGGGCTCTTTCTATTCCTTATCCGATCATGCAAAGCGTTATTCGGAACTCAAACAACTGTGCGATGACGTCCCTTTGTTTTTAGGTTTCGGTATTTCCACAGACGAACAAAAAAAAGAGGCATTTCAATACGTCGACGGAATCATTGTAGGAACAGCCTATTTGCGCGCACTTTCACAGGGAACAGAACGTAAATTCATCGAAAAACTCCGGTCTTAACAACTCCTTAACGAATCATGCATTAATTTTGCAACTATGAAAGCGGATACAAAAACGTACGACCCGACCAAGACCACTTATCCCATTCTTTTTGCCATCGCTTTTGGTCATTTACTGAATGATTTGATCCAGGGTGTTTTACAACCTTTGTTCCCTTTAATTAAGGAAACACAGCACCTGGATTACGGACAAGTTGGGTTCATTATGTTTGCTTTCCAGATCACATCGTCGCTTTTCCAGCCGGTAGTTGGTTCCATCACCGACAAGTATCCGCAGCCATATTCGTTCAGCTTCGGGATGCTGTTTGCCATTACCGGGGTTATTATCCTGGCCTATGCACAAAATTTCACCCTAACACTTACTGCAGCTTGTTGTATCGGTTTGGCTTCTTCGGTATTTCACCCGGAAGCTTCCCGTGTAGCCTATTCTGCATCCGGTGGAAAACGCAGTCTGGCCCAAGCGATTTTTCAATTGGGAGGAAACGGTGGTACGGCACTCGGCCCGGTTCTGGTGGCGCTCTGTGTCATTCCTTTCGGTCAAAAATACACGCTGCTATTTGTCATTGCCGGGTTGATCGGTTTCGGAATCCTGTTGTTTGTAAGCCGCTGGTACAAAGGCTACCTCGAAGAACACCTGAAAAATACCAAGGCGCGCGTGGTAACGCACCAACTTTCCAAACAACGCATCTATATTTCGGTTGTGATCTTGCTGGTGTTGCTTTTCTCCAAGTATTTCTACACTGCCAGTATTTCAAGCTACCTGATTTTCTACGCGAAAGAACGCTTCCAGCTACAAGGAAGCCAGGGACAATTATTACTGGCTGTTTATCTGTTTGCGATCACGCTTGGTACGGTAATCGGCGGGCTTGCAGGTGACAAATACGGACGCAGAAACATCATTTGGTTCTCCATTCTCGGAGCCGCACCTTTCACGTTGATGTTGCCTTATATGAATCTTACCGGAACGGTTGTTTGTTTGGCCTTTGCAGGTTTCATTCTGGCTTCTGCTTTCCCTTCCATTCTCGTGTATGCACAGGAATTGCTTCCGGGAAGAATCGGGATGATTTCGGGGATGTTCTATGGTTTTGCCTTCGGAATGGGTGGAATCGGTGCGGCTTTCCTCGGAGATTTGATCGACAAACGTGGAATCATTGAAGTGTACCACATTTGTTCCTATCTTCCGCTCATCGGGATTATTGCGGTATTCCTGCCTTCGTTCCGTGTGAAGAAAAACGGGTAGGGTTTATGTCCCGCAGCACCGATAACAATCGGCATGAGCTCAGTCGAAATCAATTCTTTTTGGAAACAGGCGCCTGGTAGAATTCCTTCAGGTAATCCGGTTCAAAATAGGCAACGTCTGCAAATTCCTGTTTGGTGTATTTCTGAAAGGCAAGTGCCACTTGTCCCTGGGCAGAGGGTTCCAGTCCGAGGTCAAAGGTAATGGAGCGGTTTGTCCACCATTCCTGCATTTTCGGAGCACCATCACCGAAGCACACAAACGGTTCAAACGCCTGGTATGTTGTTTCATCCAATACATCTGCACTTGCCGGCTTCAGGATGGTTCCCTGAGCATCCACCAGGAGTGAAAACACTTCCATTCTTCTGGCATCGATCATCGGGCAGAGATTCAAATGCGGGTAGTTTATTTTCCCCAAAGCCGCCATTGATTCCAATGTACCGACCGCAATAAGTGGAATTCCCAACGCATAGCAAAGTCCTTTGGCGGTTGAAACACCGATACGCAAGCCGGTATAGGAACCCGGGCCGGCAGAAACCGAAACGGCAGACAATTGTTCCGTAGTGATTTTTTCCAGTTCCAGTACCTGCTGGATGAGAATCGTCAATTTTTCTCCATGTGCATAGCCATCGTCTTTCAACTCCTGCAGCTGTTTCAACTCCCCGTCAACGGAAAGTGCTACCGAACACACTTTGGTTGCTGTTTCAATATGTAAGATTGTTGTCATGTTTTCCCGGAAAATGCGCCGAAATTCAACCGGCTGAGGAAGCAAAATTAGGGCAAAACTTCCAATTTAAACCCGATTCCGTGGATGTTTGAAATCGAAATCTGGTCGTCCATGGAGAAATACTTCCGCAATTTCGTGATGAACACATCCATACTTCTTCCCGCAAAATAATCATCCTGGCCCCAAACGGCTGTCAGGATATTCTCTCTCGGAACCACGGCATTTTTGAATTTACACAGGATTTTCAATACCATTGCTTCTTTTTTCGTCAGCGTTTTCTCAAATTCCGGGTGCTTCAGCGTGAAGTTTTCCGTATCAAAGGTATAACTTCCGATCTGCACAACTTTTTGTTCCGGTTCATCCTGGATGTGGACACGTTTTAAAAGTGCTTTTACACGTACGGAAAGTTCATCGAATGAAAAAGGTTTGGTCAGATAATCATCTCCTCCGGCATTGAATCCGGCTATTTTATCTTCCGTCATGGCTTTTGCCGTCAGGAATAAAATGGGAATCTCCTGGTTCATGGTGCGAATTTCGCGTGCCAGCGTGAAGCCATCTTTTTTGGGCATCATCACATCAAAAATACACAGGTGGAATTCGTCTTCGGAAAAGCGCATATGTCCGTCCATTCCGTTAGTACACAAAACGACCTGGTATCCTTCCGATTTCAACTGGTCCGAAATTACAAATCCGAGGTTAGCGTCATCTTCAACCAATAATATTTTAGCCTTTGGTTTCATTCGTATGATTGTTTCCGTGAAGATAATAAAGAAATGGCTTGGATGACTGTGGTTCGGGCAACAGATTTGAAACGGGCTAAAAAAGATAAGAGCCTGAGACGGGCGTCCCAAGCTCTTATCACACTAATCAACCTAACCTACTACTACTTCAGCAAAGATAAGGCATAATACCGTTGCTTGCGCACTTTTCCGGCAAAGAGACAAAAACGGACAAATAAAGGATTTAAAGAATGATTGAAACGAATGCACCGGTCGAACGTTAAATAATTCACTGATGAATCAATTACATCTAAAATTGAACAGATTAATCACTAAACCCACCCGATGAATTATTCCCCGGGTAAATATTATCTGAAATTAAGATTCCAAGAAAGTAAGATTTTTTGTTTGAAAAAAATAGCCTTTTTCGATGTTGAATGGACAAAATACGAGATGAACGGATTTTTAATTAAAATTCCTTAACATATTCTTTACAAGCCTCGTTTTCAACTACCTCGTTTTAGCTTCAGGAATATCTTCATTATTCTAAGGCCTACTCCGAAATACTTTCTTAACTTTGGAAGTATCTCAGAACTAATAAGAATGGATAAAATTTTAATAGTTGATGATGAAGAAGATATTCGCGACATACTCGAATACAATCTGAAAAAAGAAGGATTTCAAATCCTGCTGGCAAATAACGGTCAAGCCGGGATCGCACTTTGCAAGGAGGAAAAACCCGATCTGGTAATCCTCGATGTGATGATGCCGGGAATGGATGGAATCGAAGTATGTGAACAAATCCGGAATACAGCCGGACTGGAAAATGTGCTGATCTGCTTCCTGACGGCTCGTAATGAAGATTACAGCCAGATAGCAGGTTTGGATGCCGGTGCGGATGATTACATTTCAAAACCGATCAAACCGCGCGTGCTCATCAGCCGGGTGCATGCACTCCTGAGAAGAAAAGAAGTAGCACCAGCCAAACCGTCGGGCACTTCCGATCTGGTGATCAACCGCGAAAAATACCTCGTGGTGAAGAACGGCGAAACACTGCATCTTCCTAAAAAAGAATTCGAATTGCTGGCATTACTTGCTTCCAGACCGGAAGTAGTGTTTGAACGCGATGTGATCCTGGAGCGTGTTTGGGGAACCGATATCGTGGTGGGCGACCGCACAATTGATGTCCACGTCCGAAAACTCCGCGAAAAAATCGGTGACGATTACATCCAAACCGTGAAAGGAATCGGCTATAAGTTTAAGGGATAACTTTTTTAATTGAGAATTGATGCTTCGACTTCGCTCAGCATTAATTAAGATAAAAGGCTTTTGAATTCCAGAGATGTCATGTCGGGTACTTGAGGAACGAAACTGGTATCGAGACGGACATCCAATCCTACTAATTGAAAAGGTTAAAGTGAGAAGGTTAAAAGTCCATTTTTAACTTTTGAACTATTATATACTGAGCTTGTCGAAGTATGAACCATTACATATCACAAGCTAAAACCAATGCGGTTTGGGATCAGATTCCCAATTCGACCTGGAATATAGCACCGAATCTTCCGGTCTCAATCTCTTCCCGTAAATCGGATGTGAGCTGGTAAAGTACGTTGCCCTGCACTTTTACCCGGTGACCATACAGGTATTTCGTAACTCCCAGCTGAAACTCCTGGTGTTTTTTAAGGTTAACGTCTGCGAACTCCGGGTTATCATAAACAGAAGAAAAAGGCGTAATCTCCGCATAGCGGGCTGCCAGTTCCCAATTGGATTTAAACAAATAACTCAACTGGTGCATAAATCCATTCCCGGCATAAACCGCCTGAATTCCGGCCGTGTCTGCAGTAAAGGTGATTGGATTGGAGCAGTTTCGCTGCATGAATTCCGTGTAGGCAGCAAAGCCTTTGTATTTGAACAATAAATCCAGGGAAACAACCGCCATATCGGTTTTGCGGTGCAGGTCTCTTCCGAGTTGTCCGCCTGAGCGGACCGCATCGTCATTGAAATTATAGGATGCCCCGAATGAGAGTTTTGGTTTCGGTTCGCGCTCCAAATCTCCCTCCTGGTAATCGTTCTTATTCGTAAAAGCACCAAAAGGCAGCACTTCTACCCTCCCGGTGTAACTCAATCCGCTATTGGAACTCACACTGTTTCGCCCTTCTCCGGATGTGAGTGCTCCCAAAACCGCAAAGTAATTGCGCTTGTATGATCCGAAGAATCCGAAATCACGATCCATATTGAAAGTCGCATTCACAATCGAACGATCCGCAAACTGCTGGTCTCCGGAAGAAATCACGCGCTGTCTGTTTCCCGGAAGTTTCGTCTGTCCGAAACCAAACTTAAGTTCTTTTGACGGTTCGTAGTAAATTACCGCATCACGCACAATATTCACACTCGTATTCACATGCGACATATGAGTCATATCCCAATCCATATCGCCCCGTGAAAAAACCAATTGCAATTTGTAGGTTAGTTTCGGATTGTATACGAATCCCTCCATTTTTAAACGCACGCGGCGTACTCTGAACTCATAACTTTCTGCCGACAAATCATGATCACTTCTCGTAAGCATGGCCGCCCGGTTTTGCATCCGGAACTGGAAACGCATGGAAAACAATGAATCTTTTGCAATGAACTCAATTCCTCTCTGAGGCTTGGTCAAAATAGACAGGTCGATTTTCTTCTGAGCATAGATTCCTGTGGCAAAAATCAGCGTACTGACAAGTAGGATGTGTTTCATGCGGACGATTTAAACGGTTTTCTTTCTCGGCTTGGTTTTAATCACTTTACTGAAGGTAATCTGCGTATAGTCTTTCCTGCGATCCATTGTATTCATATGCAGAAACTGGTGCATCAACCCCATCTGAATCGTAGCTGTTTTAAACTTGTACCCCAGGCCGACAAAAAAGCGGTTTTGATTGAAATAAGGTGCTTTGTGCGTAAACATCACTTCGTCCGAAACGTTGGCAAAAAGGGTATTTTCCTGCATGGTTTTATGTGTCAGCGGCACAAAAGCCTGCAACCGGTAGCGAAAACGGTAGCGGTCTTCATCGGTTGTACCGTCATAATTGTTCGAGAAATCATGTTTCGTATTGTCCCACTTTTGAATAAAACGGTATTCGAACCGGTAGCGGTGGTCAAACTGGATGCGTCCACCTTTAGATTTCAGGAGGAATTCCGCCCAAACGCGGTTTTCAACCTGTTTTTGAGGGGTGCGGAAATTTTCATAATCTACATATTGGTGGTAAGTTCCCACTCCCAATCCACCGGAAAGCTGTTCTGTAAACAGGTAATGAAAATAGGTTTTCAGCTCCCAATAATTCAGGTCGTTGTATAATTCCTGGCTCCGCACCTGTCCTTCAGCCAAAAAATGCAGTTTCGGGAAAGCTTCGTATCGTATATTCACCGTATTCCATGTACCGGTTCTGAAGCGTGTATCATTTGCCCATCCCTGAGCCTTAGGCAAGAGTGGAAGTGTCAGAAATACCAGAAAAACAACTTGTTTCATGTGCTTTTTTTGGCAAAACTAATTGCTTCATATTGAATTAACACACCACAAATAATAGTTTAATTTTTTGATAATATTTTTAATATTCAGTTAACATAACTCGTCGTTTTTGCCATTTACCGGGCTTCTTTCTCCCCGAATTCAACGAGTGATTCCGGTTCAAAAACCCATTACTTAACATTGAGTTAACACAGGATAAATCCTAACCCCTTCAAATACTGTATCTTCGGTTAAAATACAGCTCTTTTCACCTGTAAACAAGCTTACTTTACCTTTTCGTTAACATTTACTCCGGGCGAAACATCCTCTGCAAACTAGAAGTACATTTGCCACAGCAAAATATTAAGTTTAGTAAAATGGCATCTGGAATTTTAAAATTTTTCTTACCTAAAGACAAAGTGTTCTACTCTTTATTTGAAGAAGCATCTCAAAACCTGGAAGCAATTGCAGGAAAATTGGTTCTTTGCGTAAACGAAGCAGACTACAACAAAAGAGCTACTATTATTAAAGAGATGGAAGATCTGGAGCATCAAAATGATGATCTGACACACAAAATCTTTGTTGAGTTAGGAAGAAATTTCATTACTCCTTTTGATCGCGAAGATATCCACTCATTGGCTACGTCTCTTGACGATATTGCAGACCACATTTATGCTTCTGCAAAAAAAATCAACTTTTACAAAGTAATCCCAAATGACGACCAGGGCATTCTGAAAATGGCAGATGCTATTCACGATGCGGTTTTGGCAGTGAACGCAGCTGTAAAAGAATTGCGCAACCTGAAAAACACACAGAAAATTGTTGAGTGTGTAATCAAAATCAACAGCGTTGAGAACCAGGCGGATGACATCTTCGATTTGAGCATTGAAAAATTGTTTGACTCAGATGTAGACGCGAAAAATCTGATCAAGAAGCGTGAGATTTACCAAATCATGGAAGTAGCAACGGACAAATGTGAAGACGCAGGAAATGTGATCGAATCAATCGTTGTAAAATACGCTTAATATTCATTGGAAAACCGATACTAGTATGTTTTCATTATTAATAGCCATCATCATTATTGCACTTTTGTTCGATTTGGTGAATGGTTTCCACGATGCTGCAAACTCAATTGCTACAGTGGTTTCCACAAAGGTATTGACTCCATTCCAGGCAGTACTCTGGGCCGCTCTCTTTAACGTCGTTGCTTTCTGGGTATTCGATATGAGCGTCGGAAATACCGTAGCAAAAACGGTCGATAACAGTGCGATTAACCTCTATGTAATCCTTTCGGGATTGATTGCTGCCATGATCTGGAACCTGATGACCTGGTGGCTGGGGATTCCTTCTTCTTCTTCACATACCCTGATCGGGGGATTTGCAGGAGCAGCGGTAGCCCATGCAGGATTCGACGTGATTGCATCTGCCGAGATTATCAAAGTAACTTGTTTCATTATTCTTGCACCGTTTATCGGAGGTATTATCGCCTTTGTGATCGCCCTGATTACCGTCAGCAGGAGTTTTGCCAAAAAGATGATTTCCATCCTGGTGCTTTCGACAATCACTTATTTCATTATGGATTACATGGTGGAATACCTGGATGTGAAACCGGTCATGATGTACATCGTAATGGGAATGATTGTGATCTTCATCCTGACGTATACGTATTATCAATTGGTTCACGGAAAGCGTCAAACTGCCATGAAGGAATCCAACATGTACAAGAAACTGCAATTGCTTTCTTCTGCAGCCTTCTCTCTCGGACACGGTGGTGCGGATTCTCAGAAAGTAATGGGAATTATTTGTGCGGCATTGATGGTTTTTGCCAATTCACAACGTAACGAACAGGGACAAATCGTAGGGAAAATCCCGAAAATGTTCCAGATCTCGGAAGTATTCCAAATCGAATACCATGATGCGGATGGAAGACTGGCAAAGTTCAAACCGGAGTACACACGCGATATCGATTCGTTGAAAATCGAAAAAGAAGACCATATCCTCATCTATACGAAAGGAGAAGATATTTACGATGCGAAGACGCATGACATCATCTTCAAAGGAAAAATGCTGAACAAAAATTATTTCGAAGCATCCATTTTTGATGAGTATGTAAAAGCAAACGGGGAAATCCGCCAGGGACACAAGATCAAATCGAAAGTGAACTCTGAAACGATGCCGGGATGGATTGCATTTTCCTGCTACCTGATGATTGGTTTGGGAACCATGATGGGAGGATGGAAAATTGTGAAGACCATGGGAACCAAGATCACGAAAGTGACTCCGTTGGAAGGTGTTTGTGCCGAAACTGCCGGAGCATTGACTTTGTTTACCGTTTCCAACCTGGGAATTCCGGTTTCTACGACGCATACCATTACAGGTTCCATCATTGGTGTTGGAGCTACCAAACGACTCAGTGCAGTTCGCTGGGGAGTAACCATTAACCTGTTATGGGCATGGATCCTGACGATTCCGGTTTCCGGATTACTCGCTGCAGGAATCTATTACATTTCACTGCTATTCCATTAGATATTAAAATTAATTTACGAAGTAAAACTCTCACATTCTCCGGGATGCTGAGAGTTTTTTTTTGTAACCAATCCGACCGGCCTGCGTTCAAGGTTTTCAAAATCTGACTTTATGAAAACAACCTTACTCATCGCTGGGGTATCGCTTTGCGGATTCCTGATTTCACTGAACAAACTCCCAAAAAGCATTACCACTCTTTCTGAAATGAAGAAAGCTCTGAAAGAAGGTTATGCATATATTCCTTCCGGGAAAACATGCATCGGGCAGGACACGGTTTCGTGCCAGGGCTTTTTCATGATGAAGGGCGAAGTTTCCAACCTGAATTACAAAGAGTACTTATCCGATTTAAAGAAAAATGGAAAACAGGAAGCTTACCTGGCCGCTCTCCCCGACTCTTCCAGGTGGAACAGCAACGGTTATTCACTGGCCAAGTATGTACGCTATTATAGTACCCATCCAGCCTATAACCAATATCCTGTAGTGAACCTGACGCGCGAACAAGCCGAAAAATACTGCGAATGGCTCACCGGCGTATGGCGCAAAAACACCGGCAACGAAACGATTATTTTCCGCTTGCCAACTCGTACGGAATTTCTCCGCGCAGCCAACGGAAGCGCTTTGGTTCGCCCTTATGCATGGAATTCTCCTTACCTGAGAAGGTCTGACGGGAAATTTCAATGCAACTTCCTCTCAATTGACGGAGGATCCATTTCCCGGGATCCGGAAAGCGGGAAGTTTGTTGTGATGAGTACCCCGATCGACTACCTGGCACAAGGAGCGGATTTTGCGGATTTGACGGCTCCGGTGTATTCATTCTGGCCAAACGAATTCGGGATTTACAACCTGAACGGCAATGTTTCCGAAATGCTCGGAGAACAAAACCTGGCTGCCGGAGGTGACTGGAATTCGCCGGGATACGATATCCGGAATGAAAGCGTCAAAAACTTCACGGAAGCGATCCCAACCGTTGGATTCAGAGCGGTGATGACCTTTGTTGAATGGAATCGTTAATTAGAGGCAAGACTGTCAGAGTCAAGAGACCGGACTATCGGAACTACGAGATCATTTATGTCTTGACTCCTTACTCCCTTAATCCTGACTCACTCAATCTTGCCTCCATAAGTCTTGCGCCTTTTCAATTTGAGTTATCTTTGTATCAAACACAACAAACATGACGCTCAAAGAAACCATTTCAGCAGTTGAAACTTTTCACGATGCTTTCAACATTCCGAATAACTACGAACCAACGGCTCAATTGTCCGAAGCAGATATTACACTTCGCTACAACCTGATGAAAGAGGAAAACGAGGAATACCTGGAAGCGGCAAAAAACGGCGACATCGTTGAGATTGCAGATGCATTGGGAGACCAGTTGTACATTTTGTGCGGAACGATTCTCAAACACGGACTCCAGGATAAAATTGCGGAAGTATTTGCTGAAATTCAGCGTTCCAACATGAGTAAACTGGATGCAAACGGTTTACCGATCTACCGCGAAGACGGAAAGGTGTTGAAGTCGGAATTGTATTTCAAGCCGGACATTCAAGCTATTTTAAACCAATAAGATGACGCATTTCAACATCCGGGTTTACGGAATTTACATCTCTGAAAAACGGGAAATCCTGCTTTCGGATGAGCAGTATCAGGATTTGTCTTTCACCAAGTTTCCGGGCGGAGGCCTGGAATTCGGTGAGGGAACGATCGACTGCCTGAAGCGGGAATTCCGGGAAGAGTTCGGATTGGAAATTACCGTGGGCAAATTGTTTTACCTGACGGATTTCTTTCAACCGTCGTTTTTTTCTCCTTCCGACCAGGTTATTTCCGTTTATTACCACATCACCATTCCTTCGGATCAGCTGAAAGAAGTATTGGGAAAATCGAATGACCGGGAGTCCCTCCACCTGGTAAACCTGCGTGATTTTGACGTGGAATCACTTACTTTCCCGATCGATAAAATCGTGGCAGAAATGATCCACAAGGCTTTCCCGGGTTAATTCGTCTGAAAAAAATGATCCATTAACTACGGTCTAAATCAAGCCAGAAAAAACCTGATAATTGCTCATTATTCCGTTGAACATTACTCTTTCGGCATCACAAAGTATTTGTCTTTCAAGTTCCGGTAATCTGCATCGAAATAGACTTTGAGCAAAGCGGTGTAGTAATTATACGCTTTATGCTGGAGCAAACTTTTGGATCTCTTGTACAGACTTTTATTCTCAAACACTCCGTTTGCATCCCGCTTGTAAATCCGCATCAGGGAATCGTTTTTCAAAATACTTGAATCTTTCAGTTCCAGCGGATATTCTGTCGGCGGAAGCATCATCGGTACGGAAGTATGCATGTAATTCGATTCGTCGCGGTATTTCGGCATGCGGAAATCCCCCAGTAATTTGATCAATTGCCCCTGCACATTGTCTGAAAAAGAGTTGTTGAACCTGGTCACTTTTCCACCCATCATCCCCAAAATTCCTTCCTTGATACTTTCCTTCAGGCTGAAGTTTTCGCGGTCAAACAACGCCGTTTTCAGGTTGCTTGTCCAGAATGTGGAATCATTGTAGGAAACCGGCATTTTTGGCACCATGTCTTCCGGGTTGTGCAGCAGGAAACTATATCCGGGATCGGCAAATCTTCGTTGGTATTCCTGCGCAAATGCTTTGTTTCCGACCATCGGATTGGCAAAGGCGTATACTTTGAAGCTGTTTTTCGGATTCAGTTTGCTTTTCGGCAGAAACTGCAGGTAAGCCCGCGTAATCTGTGCCAAAGCTCCGCCCTGTGAATGTCCGGTGATGTAGATCGTGTAAATTCCCTGTTTATTGAGGTTTTGGATTTGTTTCAATACATCGTCGATGAAGTAGGTCAATCCCAGCATGTAGCCTGCATGAACCGCTGCATCTGCACTTTCGGCACAGGTATACGGAAAAGCTGTCTCGCCTTTAAAAATGGTGTCTTTTGCCGGAATCAGCGACGAATAGATGTTTTCCAGCCAGCTGGATTTCTGAGCGGTCGATCCCCTGAAATGAATCACGGCTTTCGTTTTCGACCGGTTCACATACACCTGGAATTTGTTGTCCATTCCATATTCCGGAGAAGTATATGTTTTGGAGTAATCGTTCGGAATGATGGCTTCGTCGGAACCGTAGAGTTCCAGATAGCCGAACGAATTACAGATTTGAATGAGATTGCGGGCTTCCTGTGCATCAAAACCGGCCGTGTGCTGCGCAGATACAGCCAGGGAAAGAAACAGAAATGCGGATAAGAGCAGTCGGTTCATGACCTTTTGATTGGAGATTCTATCTGCATAAGGCAAAAATCGTTCCCTCGTTACATGAAGAACGGACACGATTAATCGAACAGTTTTTTGTTTTCTTTGTGTCGCGTGGCATCCCTTCCTGTTTTCTTCGCCAGGTTTTTCTCCAGCGCTTTTTCCAAATCCACCCCGGTTTGATTTGCCAGACAGATCAACACAAAAAGCACATCTGCCAGTTCGTCTCCCAAATCTTTGTTTTTGTCACTCTCTTTTTCGCTTTGTTCACCGTATCTTCTGGCAATAATCCGCGCCACTTCTCCCACTTCCTCGGTCAGCATAGCCATATTGGTCAACTCGTTGAAATAGCGGACTCCGACTTCTTTGATCCACTGATCGACTTTCTTTTGTGCTTCTGAAATTTCCATTATTCCCTGTTCTTTGAATCTATTGTAATCGTAACCGGACCGTCGTTGATCAAGGCTACTTTCATGTCTGCACCGAAAATCCCGGTTTCCACTTTCTTTCCCAGCAACTGGGATGCTTTCCGGATGAATGATTCATACAGTGGAATGGCCTGTTCGGGCCGGGCAGCTGCGATGAAACTGGGCCTGTTTCCCTTTTTGGTCGATGCATGTAACGTAAATTGGCTCACCACCAGCAATTCTCCATTAATATCCTGCAATGAGCAGTTCATTTTCCCTTCTGCATCAGAGAAAATCCGCATCTGGATTAATTTCTGGAGCAGCCAATCGGTATCTTCTTCCGAATCTGCCTGTTCGATTCCCAGCAGGACGAGCAGTCCCTGGTTAATTGCTCCTGTGATTTGATCTTCCACCCTGACGCTTGCCTGTGAAACCCGTTGTATGACTAGTCGCATGCTCAAATGTAAGAAAAAACGCCGCTTTTGAAGATCGAATTACGATTTACACTGGAAAATTGGCAAGAGAAAAACAGCTCAAAACCCAGGTTTTACAGAGCTCACAGGCTGTTTTAAATTTTGCTGTCCCAATATTGGGAATTTGGGACATTGGGAATTTGGGATTTCGGGTTTTTGGGGTGTTTTACTACTCCATTCCCCGCTTATTCCGGCGGTGTACATCCTCCCCGTCACCATTCATCAACTGCAGGTAGGTCATGTAGCGGCTTTCATAGATTTCACCGTTTTTCACCGCTTCTTTCACCGCACAAGCCGGTTCATTCAGGTGCTGGCAGTTGTGGAACCTGCATTCTCCGATCAGTTCGCGCATTTCCGGGAAATAGTGTGAAATCACTTCTTTTTCCAGGTCTACAATTCCGAAAGCACGGATTCCCGGAGTATCGATGATAAATCCTCCCGACTGCAGCGGATGCATTTCGGCAAAGGTCGTAGTGTGCTGTCCCTGGTGGTGCGCAGCGGAAATTTCTCCTACACGCAAGTCCAGGTTCGGATCCAGCGCATTGACCAGCGTGCTTTTTCCCGTTCCGGAATGCCCCGCAATCATCACTTGTTTGCTGTTGATTTCGTCGCGCAGGAACTGTATATCTGCCAGGTTCGTTGCTGAAATGGCGTGACAGGGATAACCAATCGATTCATACATGAACATGATCGCTTTCAAATCCAGCAGGCCTTCATCATCTAACAGGTCGACCTTGTTAAAGATCAGTGTGGTCGGGATGCGGAAAGATTCGGCGGCAACCAGGAAACGGTCAATAAAGACAAAATGCGTTTCGGGAAATTTCAGTGTCACCATCAAATAAGCCCGGTCAATATTCGCTGCCAGGATATGCATCTGCTTACTCAAATTCGTACTTTTCCGCACGATATAGTTTTCCCGGATTTCATAATCTACGATAACCCGTTTTCCTTCCTCATCGCCTTTCGGATCCAGGATCACGGTATCTCCGACCGCGATCGGGTTGGTGGTTTTTAATCCTTCCAGGCGCAAACGTCCGCGAATACGGCATTCCACCACTTGTCCGTCGGGCAACAATACCTGGTACCATTTCCCTGTTGATTTCAAAACCCTTCCGCGAAGATCACTCATGGAGCAAAATTACCGAAAGTGATCCTAAAACGAACCTATTATCGTGTTTTTTACTGCCTTTTTGGTAACCGATTCGCTCAAACCAACGTTATTCCGTTCTCATTCGTTATCTTCGTAGCCAAAGTTTTAAGTATGTCGATTGAAGTAAAGAACCTTTCCAAATATTATGGTGAACAAGCTGCCGTGAACGATATTACTTTTTCCATCGGAAAAGGTGAAATCATCGGTTTCTTAGGACCCAACGGAGCCGGTAAATCGACTACCATGAAAATGATCACCGGGTTTATTCCCGCAACGGAAGGAAGCATCCAGGTATGCGGCATTCCCGTTTCTGTTGATTCCATTGAAACCCGCAAGCGCATCGGTTATCTCCCGGAAAACAATCCCTTGTATCTCGACATGTATGTGAAAGAATACCTGGAGTTTGTGGGGAAAATCTACAAGGTAAAAAACCTGAAAGAGCGCGTGAAGGAAATGATTCAACTGGTGGGTCTGGAAGTGGAACAAAACAAAAAAATCGGGATGCTTTCCAAGGGTTACCGCCAGCGTGTAGGATTGGCTCAGGCCATCATTCACAACCCGGATGTATTGATCCTTGACGAACCGACTTCCGGTCTGGATCCTAACCAATTGGTTGAAATCCGGGAGCTGATCAAACGCATCGGGAAAGAAAAAACGGTAATGCTTTCGACACACATTCTCCAGGAAGTAGAAGCAATTTGCGACCGTGTCATCATCATCCGCAAAGGACAATTGGTTGCTGATAACCTGGCTTCGAACCTACAGGTTGCAACTGACAGTACACAAGTTGTGTATGCGGAGTTCGACGGAACAGTGACCAAAAACCAACTTCAAAAGATTCCGGGCGTTTCGAAAATCGAACGCATCTCCGAATCCAGATACCTCATCGAAAGCCAGTCTGCGGAAGATTTGCGCAAAACAGTGGCCCAGTTTGCACAACAACACAATATATTGGTGCTGACCCTCCGTACGGAAGAAAAATCGCTGGAAGAAGTCTTTAAATCATTGACGAAATAAAATCACAATAGGATGAAGCAATTGAGCTGCATCGTTGTGTTGTTTGTCAGTTGTTTCATGTATGCGCAAAACAATCCGGAACCCGCTCTGAAAGGTCGCTGGTATATTTCCATGGTTGGTGTGAACCTGAAAGACACCGTGATATACCAGGCTCCGGAAGGGAAAGTTGAACTCATTTTGAACAGCGACCACCTGGAACAGATCTTCCACCTCCGGTATTACATCAACACGCCGGATCCACTTTACTTTTCTTTCATTGGGAATTCAACAATCGAGCAAGGCACGATGCTGCTTTATCAAACCAAAAAAGCACGGCAAAAAGGAATAAGCCCAGTCCGCATATTGTATACGACCGAAGCGGATAAGCTCATCCTGGCAGAAACGGAGACAAGTGGTATTGCTTCAGAAAATGGCCTCCCGCTTTATGATAAACTGACCATTTTAACCCGGGCATACGATAGTTTATCCTGGAGTAAACACCTGTTGGGTTCCTGGAATGACCATTTCTCCAAATCATTCTTCGACCTGAAACCCGGCGACACCTGCCGCCTTTCCAGAACAGGAATCACTTCAGAAGCGAAGCTTACATTTGACATGAATGCGGCCGTTTCAACTTGCAAAATCAAGGAAGAACCGGCTCCGGATCCCGATACGACTGCTCACGTAAATGGAATTATAGACGGCGTTTATCTGCGCAGCGACTGGCGGCCTTTCCGTTACTACATCTCTATTGAAAACCGGGAGCTTACGCTTAGCGGGGATTCCAAAATGACATTCAGAATCCTGGAACTAAATGATCAATCGCTGGTTTTGGTCAAGCAATAATCTCACTGCAAAAAAAGTACTGCAAGGAACTATTTCCTTGCAGTAAACGCATATATTTACACTTGTAAATCAATCGATTAGTCTTTAACAGGCGCTAAATACCGGTAAAGGAATCCCGCAATAATTGCTCCTGCAATTGGTGCAAGCCAGAATAACCACAATTGTTCCAAGGCCCATCCCTGCACAAAAACAGCCTGACTGGTGCTTCTTGCCGGATTCACAGAGGTATTTGTTACCGGAATGCTGATCAGGTGAATGAGTGTCAACCCCAAACCAATAGCAATTCCGGCAAAACCAGAAGAAGCATTCTTATGAGTTGCACCAAGAATAATGATCAGGAACAAAAAGGTCATGACAACTTCTGTGATCAAGGCCGATTCCATGCTATAACCACCGGGAGAATGCATTCCGAATCCGTTGGCGGCAAATCCACCGAGTTCAAATCCCGGTTTTCCACTCGCAATCAGGTAAAGGATTCCTGCACCGGCAATTCCACCTAAAACCTGCGCGATGATATAGGGCAATACATCTTTGGCTTCAAATCTTCCACCTGCCCATAAACCTATAGTAACAGCAGGATTCAGGTGGCAACCCGAAATGTGTCCGATAGCATAAGCCATTGTGAGAACAGTTAAACCAAAAGCAATGGAAACACCTACGAATCCGATTCCCAACTCCGGGAATCCTGCTGCAAGGACTGCGCTTCCGCAACCGCCCAAAACCAGCCAAAAGGTTCCGATAAATTCAGCAACTAGTTTTTTCATAAATCAGTGTGTTTATAGTTAAATTCTTACCGCACTTCACCAGAAGCCGTGTACTAAATATAAACATTCCTCATTAAAAACCAACTAGTTAGTTTCCGTCACAGGTTTCTCCCCGAGGATTTTCTTTGCCAGGTAATGCATGACGTAAATCAAAGGCGTGAGACAGGCTGCAATAAACAATTTGGTCAGGTACCCGGTAATCGCCAGAACCAATACCAGTTTCAGAGGATAAGCTCCCGAAAACCACAAACCGATCAGTGCCACAATGAATGAATCTGCCAACTGGGAAAAAACCGTCGATCCGGTACTTCTCAGCCAGATCATTTTTCCTCCCGTCCATTTATTAAACAGGTGAAACAATTGAACGTCCAATAACTGCGAAGTAATGAAGGCACAAATACTGCCGACCATGATCCAGAGCGAACCACCGAAGGCTTTCCCGAATTCTTCATCAGATAACCAGGAACCTTTCGCCGCAGGAAGTTGCACCGCCACATAAACGATCAGGAAACAAAATGCAATCAGACCGGTAGTGATCCAGCTCAACCGTCGAACGGCTTGCTTTCCGAAATACTCGTTCATAACATCTGTCAGTAAAAACACGACCGGCCAGGGTACAATTCCTGCAATCATCGGTGCCAGATATGGCCCCATATCAACCAATTTGGCAGAAATCAACTCCGCTACAATTGCGCTGGAAATGAAGATTCCCGCCATGACCATGAAGGCTATTTCTTTTCTAGTCTGAAGCATGGTCTAAATTAATCAAAACTTTCTTCGGAGAATCATCCGGTTATTGAAATCACGGGCGTTTGCCGAAAATAATTTCCTGAAAACGCCCATGTTCCATTCCGGTTTTACTTCAGTAATCTTACTTGCCTGAACGTTCCGTCGGTTTCCATGATACGGATCAGGTAAACTCCATTCGGAACGGCGCTCAAATCAATCCGGTTCCCGGAAGAAGTGGATACAAGTTGTCCGGCACTGTTTACCAAACTCAATACAACCGGTTCTTCGGACAACCAGGTGAATACCTGCTGGTCAAACGTGTATTCATCCGGAGACGGGTTTTCGGTCAGTGAAGCCGTACTTCCCCCGGCAATGGTTACCGGGTAATCTTCCGTTTCACCCCAATCGGCATCTTGTCCGTTAAACTGGCAGGGTAAAACAGGCAGATCTGTTCCGGAAAACGTGTAATCATCATCTTCATAGACGCGAATTCGCATGCGGGTTGTTCCGCTTACAGCATTGGCTGGAACCGTAACGGAATAGGTTTGGGAATTTCCCGTGTTCGGATCATCATCACCCGGCCAAAGTGTTTCCCCAACCTTTTCACCGGCATCATCGAAATCGTGATCTCCGTTGAAATCAATCCAGGCAGCCATTCCGTGAATCGTCGTACCGTCGTCATGTGTAATGGTGAGATTGAGTGTCTGACCTTTATTCACCGTTACGGACAAGTTGTTGTAAAAGACGTAATGAGGTGCGGCATACTGAGCAGCTCCGGAGGAATGATCCAATGTTCCGAACTGAACACGCTCAACAGCATGGGGCACATTCATAAAATCATCGGAGTATTGCGATGTACAATACGGAGACGGACTGGTGGTTTGTGCCTGTGCAAATCCTGTCACAAACACGGAGAGATACATGTAGTTTTTCATCTGTTATATTTAATTTCCTCCTAAACTGCGGGTTCCGCTTCCCGTTGCCACGTCATCCGGAAACAAATTCCGGCACCATTGCATTCCCATTAAAAACGCTGGCTTTTCAATTTTGATGATCATTTTAGAGGCAACCCTCCTATTTGAAGAGATTTTGCGATTCCTTTTTTGAAGTGCTTTGATTCCTTGTCAAAACCCCTATTTTTGCACCAACAATAAAATAAGTACATGAAAAAGAATGTCATTGAAGAATTAAGATGGAGAGGGATGGTTCAGGATATCATGCCCGGTTTGGAAGAACAACTGCTTAAGGAAATGACTTCTGGTTATGTGGGTTTTGACCCTACGGCAGATTCACTTCACGTGGGAAACCTGTTACCGATCATGTTGCTGAAGCACTTCCAGTTAGCAGGTCACAAGCCTTTTGCTTTGGTTGGAGGAGCTACCGGAATGGTTGGGGATCCTACCGGCAAATCTGCCGAGCGAAATTTATTGGATGAAAAGACATTGAACCACAATATTGCATGTGTTGAAAAACAGTTGCGTCAGTTTTTGGACTTTGAAGAAGGTGAAAACAAGGCGGAACTGGTCAACAATTTTGACTGGATGCGTCATTTTTCATTCCTGGATTTTATCCGCGACGTCGGAAAGCACATTACCGTGAATTATATGAGTGCGAAGGATTCCGTGAAAAAACGCGTGGAAACCGGGATCTCTTTTACTGAATTCTCCTACCAGCTGATCCAGGGATACGACTTCCTGCACCTGTACCGTAACAACCGGGTGAAAGTACAGTTCGGCGGTTCTGATCAATGGGGAAATATTACCACCGGAACAGAGTTGATCCGCAAAATTGACAGCGGTGAGGCATATGCTTTTACCTGTCCGTTACTGACGAAAGCCGATGGTGGAAAATTCGGAAAAACGGAATCGGGAACCGTGTGGCTGGACCCGGAGAAAACGAGTCCGTATGCGTTTTACCAGTTTTGGTTAAATGCTTCCGATGAAGATGCCGTGAAACTGATCCGTTTCTATACGATGAAGTCCAAAGAGGAAATCGAAGCGCTCGAAAGAGAGCACAACGAAGCACCTCACCTGCGCACGCTTCAAAAAGCCATTGCGGAGGAGGTGACTATCCGCGTTCACGGACAAGAAGCGCTGGACATGGCAATTGCGGCTTCCAACATTTTGTTCGGAAAATCCACTTCGGAAGATTTGAAAAAATTATCGAATGATGCCTTCCTGAGCATTTTTGACGGTGTTCCAATGGCAACGATCAAGCGTGCAGAATTGACCGAAGGAATTAGTATTGTTGACCTATTAGGCTCTAAAACCGGCTTTTTATCTTCAAACGGGGAAGCAAAACGCGAATTGAAAGCAAATGCTATTTCCCTGAACAAGGATAAGGTTTCGGAAGGAACGCTGGTTGGTCCGGGTGATTTGATCAACGACAAATTCATCCTGCTCGGAAAGGGAAAAAAGAACAATTACATTGTGATTGTAGAGTAAGATTCTCAATCGAACAAAATACAACTAATTAGAGGCGCCGTGGCGCCTCTTTTTTTCTTAGGCCTATACAAGAATACGGCCGATAAAATAGTAAAGAATTACTGGGGTTACTTTTTCTTATCTCGGTTTACTTCCCAAAGTCTTTTGAAAGAACTCTTCGGTTTTTTCCGTTGCCTTCAGCATCTGGTCAAACATCTCATCGGTTCTTTTCTTGTTCTTCTCGAGGATTTCCAGGTTGTGTTCCGCATTCTCCGCCTTGAATTTTTTCTCATCTTCCAGATTTTCCTGGATGGTCTCGTAATGCTGCTGATAGTATTTCTCCAGGCGCATCAATTCAAAACGGTCTGTAACGAATTTTCCAAGATCATTGGAAATCAACAAAAGAACCTGGTAATTCAATGCATTTAGGTACTTGTTCATTTCTGTATAGCGGTAATTCGGGTTCTTTTTCGTGTATGCTTTCAATCGGGTTAAACCACTTTTAACCACTTTTTCAAAGGTTTTGTATTCCTTCAAAATCTCAGCCGGATAGAACAGCGAATCATATGTTTCCTGGTGAAAACGGAACAATTCTTTCAACTTGCCTGCAATTTCATAATCGTACGCAATAACTGTATCACTGTAGTACACCGGGGAGGAATTCAGGATGTACAAATTCCGGTAACTGGTTTCATAAGCCGTTTTCAGTGATTTGAAACGCTTTTCATATGTTTTGTCGTCGTGTGTGAGGCGATCCCACCCCTGTCTCAGCGAATCAATCTTCAGCAGCGACTGGAACAAACTGTCTTTCCATTGGGCATAGGATGGTGGAACCAGGGAAGAATCCAGGCTCACCGGAGTCGCATATGCGCTGGACTCCATCAGGATTTTTTGCTTCTTCTCCTCTATCCATGTGCGGTTCTTCGCAATTTTCTCTTTTTCCTTTTCGAGACGCGAAATGTTCTTCTTCTGTTCGGACAATACTTTCTTAATCATCGAACTGGCTTCTTTGTCCGTCACTTTAAAAAGCTTTGTTTCACCCGCCACAATCCGCTTGCTGATTCCGTAGGATGTTTTATTGATTTTCTTCGCTTCCTTGCTGTAGAATGCCACACTGTCGTTAATCTCTCTCAAATCCGGGAACTGTTCGTGCAACGCATCTTTTTCAATGATTTCAAAGGTCTTCCGGAACTTGTCATTGAGGTGCAGTCCCAGGTAGTTGAAATGGTGAACTGCCATAGAGCTATAATTTGCCGGGTTGAACTTCAAACCGTCTTTCGCCACCTGAATCCATTTATCGTTCAGGTTCAAAGCACTGTATTCAGCTACGTACGTTTCAAAATCTGTCGGATGACCGTTTTTTTGTTCCAGGATCGTGTCCCAGTTCTTAGTTTTCCGCGTGAAATCTTCCATCGAAACCGGGTACTCGCGCAACTGGAATTCGGGCTGGGAAGGCAGGTGGTTCTGCACAAATTCATCCGGATCGGCCATAAAATATTCCAATGACGGGAAGCGCACAAAACCGATGTTCGACTTGTAATCGCCGCGCATTTTTTCTGCTTTTTCTTCTTCCTTCTTATCTTGTTTATCCCACTTGCGCTGTTTCGCCTTTTTGCGCTTTTCTTTGGTCATTTTTGCCAGCTTCTGCTCTCTTTTAAGCAGGCGCTTTTCCTTTTTCACCAAATCTTCTTTGTATTTCGGAATCCGACCGATATAACCGGCATCCCAGGTAGGATCACACAAATGCCACTTTTTCCCGATTTTAAACGCAACCCATTCGTGGTCCGAACCGGCAATCAGCGGAATGGAATCTGACAGGAATTGCGGTGTATATCCTTCAACGGTTGTGGCGTCGATACCGGCATTTTTCAGCAGCTGTACCAACAGTGCACTGTATCCCTGGCACACAGTTTTCTTTGCTTTCAGCACCGCTCCGGCAGATTTGTATTCCAGCGGTTTTCCACTCTCAATGGCTTTGTAATCGTACGCAATATTGTGCGTCACCCACTGGTAAATGTGAGCGGCTTTGGTACTGTCGTCCGACAGGCCCTGCGTGAGAAAAGTACTGAGTGTTTTTACGTCTTTCTGAGCTTCTTTAGGCGTTTTCAGAAATTCGATTTTTTCCTGGCCAAGCAGGATTTTCCCTCCCAGAAGGAAGAGGATAAGGCAGTAAGGTTTCATGTTCAATAATTTGAATGTTCTTCAGCGCAAAGGTACGTAATTCAGTGAATTAATTGATCACCGGGATAGAAACTCTGACAACTGTCCCGAGTGAATTCCCTGCAACATCCGTTAATTTCTCAATTGTGAACTGAAATTTGGACTGGTATTTCTGCTGGAACAAACTCAATCGTTCGGAAGTGATCTGAGTTCCATACGACTTATGATCTTTATCTCCGGATTCTTTTTCCGCTTCGTAGCCATGTCCGTTATCGATGATATCCACATACAACACCTGATCTGAAATACCCTTCACATTCAGCGTGATTTTCCCGCCTTCTTTCAGTCCTTTGAACCCGTGGATAATGGCATTTTCCACAAAAGGCTGAATCAGCATCGGGGGAACAAGCCGGTGTAAATCGGCATGTGACAGACTTATGTGAATTTCAAATTCAAAGCGGTTTTTGAAACGCATTTGTTCCAGTTCGAGGTACATGATCAGTGAGTCGAGTTCGCGCTGGATCGGAATTTCGGTTTCCCGCGAATTGGTCAGCGTCATCCGGATCAGCTTCGACAATTTCAGCAGATACCGCTCGGCCTGTTCGTTTTCATTGTACAACAGGAAACTTTGAATCGAATTCAATGCGTTGAAAATAAAATGCGGGTTCATCTGTGCCAGTAAGGCTTTCTGTTCCAGCATTTCCATATTCCGGCGGACTTCGTTTTTGTGGTTCAGCGCACGCACTCTCCGCACCAGAAAGAAAACAATCACGGCCAGGAGCAAAAACGAAACCAGGATATAGAACCAAAACGTTTGATAGAACGGCGGCGCAATGGAAAAACGCGTCAAAACAGTAGGTTCCGTCCAATCACCGTTTTCATCCCGGTAGCGGATTTCCAGCTGATACGATTCATAAAGCGGGTTGATCAGGATCAATTCTCCTGTACTACCAACCGACCAGGGATCGGAATTCCGGAAACGGTATTTGTACTGTCCTGCTCCCAGGGTTCTGTAATTGGTTGTCCGCAGCAGAAAACGGATGACTTTCTGTGAAGCATCGAATTTCATTTCGTTCAGCAAGCCGGTTACCGGCTTCCCATTGGTAAAAACACCCTGCAGTTCCATCTGTCCATGATGCGCCCGGTGTTTTTCCCATTCGTAGGTTTTCGGCACAAAGGTGATTCCGTTTCGCGTTGCAATGTAAACTCCTTCCTTGTTCACGTATATTCTGTAAACATCCGGAGAGGACAACCCTTTCAAATCGGTTAAATTGGACACAGACAATGTGCCGTCCTTTCTCTTCCGGATTCGTGAAACGCCTTTGGCAGTGCCTGCATACAGCACCCCGGATTTATCTACGTAAACGGTATTCAGCTGGTCGGATAAAAGGCCGTCTTTCTGCCCGATCCGCTTCACAACAATCCCTTTTCGCATGATGTACATTCCCTTGTCCTGCGTGGCAACCAGCAATCCCCAGTTTTTGTTGTAAAAGAGTCCGTTCACCCGGATATCCATCAGGTCTTTTGGAAGCTCTACCGAAAAAATCCGCCTGTTTTTAACTTCATACAACCCTGTCATAGCACCCAGAAAAAGTCTGTTGGACTCATCAAATGCAATGGCTTTGAAGAGATGTGGAACATTTTTATCTCCCGGGTATAAACGGGATTTTTCGATCAGCAGGCTGAATGCTTCTGTTTCGTGGTCGATGCACTGAATCACGGCATGAACGGTATAGAAATCATTTTTGCGGTCTACTGCCCAACCTCTGAAATCATTCAGCTTAAATCCTTGTGGTATTTTCTGCACACTCAAGCCCCAATTAGGTGTCATGGAGGAAAGTACCAGCTTGTTGCCCCAAATTCCGATGTTATGATCAAACCAGGGATGTTTCAGGATACTAACCCCCGATTTCAGCTCAAAATACCCAAACGCGGAAGCATAGTAGACGTTGTCTCCGATTCCGTTGATATCGTAAATGGTATTTTCATTTTTATGTTCATGCGGAATGCAGTGCACCACTTCCAAACTTGGTGTATAATAAATCCCGTCGTCCAGTGTTGCGAACCAGAAACCTCCCTGCCGGTCGCAGTTTACAGCTGTTACTTTCTGATCGGTCAGGTACACCCCATCCGGCTTGTTTAAATCTGCTTTATCCGGGTTTTTAAACCGGTATGCTCCGGAAAGTGTCGTTACCCAAAGCTCACCACCCACATTAAAAATACCGGTATATTGAACGAAATCATGCCGGTTCGACGGATTTTGCAAGTCTACAACCGTTCCGTCCATCCGTAAAAAACAATGCTTATTGATTTCAAAAATGTCTGTTTTAACGATCCGCTCCGGGAGCGAAAAGAAACGGGTTTTGCTTTTGGAATAACAAATCTGGATGGTTCTCATCGCATTCCTGTCGCTCGATAGTTTGGCCGAAAAAATCCAGGTACCATCCGCAAGCCGGGTATGTCTTTTAATCGGATAGGATCGATAACGCCCTACCGGATAGGTTGTTACTTTCCCTTTCGCGGTAACGTGGACGGTTTCATATCCGCCGGTATAATCCACATTTCCATCCTGATCAACGGTAAACTTCTTACTGACATTGAAATCTTTATGGTTCGTTTTTGCCAGCAGGTGGTTGTATTTGTAGGGATAAATCCGTTCTGTCTGCGGATCGTAATAAGACAAGGTACCGTTATAGCAGAAAAACCACAATTTGCCCGAAGGGTCTTCCTGGATCGTGAATACCACATTGTCCGAAAGGCCGTCTTTTTTATCGAAAACCCGCAATCTGAATCCGTCGTAACGCACAACTCCCCGATCCGTACAAAACCAGATATATCCTTTTTTGTCTTCATGCACAAAATAGGTTTCTAAACTGGGAAGTCCATCTTTGACTGTAATATGGGTGTAAACAGGTTTCCATTCGGGAGTTTGTGAAAAAGAAGTAGGCGCAGCGGAAAAAGAGAAAAGCAATACAAGCAAAAACGAACAGGTACACCACTTTCCTGCAATTGTTCTTTGGATCAGTAAGCCGGATTTAAGTGCATTCATTCCCTTATTGATTTTTGCCGAATACCGGTATGGTGATTTTGACCCGTGTACCAATGGTATTTCCCTCTTCGTCCGTGCGCTTTTCAATGGTAAACTGAAATTCGGACTGGTATTTTTCTTTGAACAAATTCAAGCGTTCCGAGGTAATTTGCGTGCCGTACGATTTGTGTCCGTCTTCCGAATCTCCTGCTTTTGCATCTTCATACCCGTGCCCGTTGTCGCTGATTTCCACGTACAGGATATTATCGGAAATCCCACCGATGTTCAGTTCGATTTCGCCACCTTCCTTCAAGCCCTTAAATCCGTGGATAATGGCATTTTCCACAAAGGGTTGAATCAGCATCGGCGGAATGTATTGCTGTAAATCGGCCACAGAAAGGGCAATATGAAACTCAAAATCGAAGCGGTTTTTGAAGCGCATTTGTTCCAGTTCGAGGTACATCTGCAGGGAATCCAGTTCTCTGCGGATCGTAATTTCGGTTTCCCGCGAATTGGTCAGCGTCATCCGGATCAGTTTCGACAGCTTCAGCAGGTAGCGTTCCGCCAGTTCATTTTCGTTGTATAAAAGAAAACTCTGGATCGAGTTCAGGGCATTGAAAATGAAGTGTGGGTTCATCTGTGCCAAAAGCGCTTTCTGTTCCAGCAATTCCATATTCCGGCGCAGTTTGACGCGGCGCTTGATTACGCGGATGCGGTAGGAAAAAATCCAGATGGCAGTGAGCAGGAAAAGCAGGATCAACAGGAAGTAAAACCAACCGGTATTGTAGAATGGCGGCAGTACTTCGATCGATTTCAGCAGATAAGGCGCGGACCAGGATCCAAATTCATTTTTATAGCGGATTTCAATGTCAAAAAGCCCGTAAGCCGGGTTCAGCAGAACAATTTCACCGTTGTTCCCGCCGATCCATTCCTGGTTGTGTGACAACCGGTATTGGTAGGGCATTTTTCCCTGGGTCTTGTAGTTGTAATTCATCAAACGAATCCGGATTACCTTTTCCGAAGCCTTAAAATGAAGCACCTCGTTTTCAGAATCTATGTGTCTGCCGTTTGAGTACACTTCAGAAACCCGGATCTGTCTCGGAGCATAGCCATTCCCCCAGGTATAGTCCGAATTCACTTTCGACAAGCCTTTTTTGGTTGCCAGGTACACCGTTCCATCGTATTCACAAACATTGTTGACCTCCGAAGAATTCATCCCCTGGTATTTCGTCAGGTTGGCAATCCGAAAAAGGCTTCCGCCCTCGAAAAAGATCCGCGAAACACCTTCGTTGGTACAGACATACAAATACTTGTTCTTGTCGACATAAATGCTATTTACCTGATCATTAATCAACCCGTTCTTTTCATTGAACAGGCGAACGACTTTGTCATTCCGGATGAGATAAACACCTTTTCCGCGCGTTCCTACAATGATCCCCCACTGCTTGTCGTACCACAAATCAGAAACATGGACTCCTGTGAAGATCTTTCCATACGGAAGGAACATTTTTTTTCCTTCATCAAAGCGGTAAAGCCCTTCCAGGTCTCCGATATACAGGTTACGATCTGCTGACACACACACCGACGTGATGATATGTTTCACATGTTGAAAGCATTTCAGGTCGCGCTCACCACTCTTACTAAAGAGGAATGTTTCCTTTCCATGTGCATTGTACACCGCCAGAGCCGGGCCACAGGTAATAACATTTTGATCATCATAAACTGACCAGTTGATCGCAGAAGACCGGAAGCATCTCATCCCGTTAATCTTATAATCCGCGGGCTTACCTTCTGCAGGTGCCGGAATCAATACTTTTTCTCCAATATTGGCAATGCAGCTTCTTGAGTGGGTGACAATATTTAGAAGCTGTTTCTTTGTTTTGAAGTCAAACACACCGTTCAAAGTAGAAACCACGAAGTAGTTTCGGTTGACCATGACCGAATACAAGTTATTTTCCAACTGTTTCTTGGATAGTTCCTGGTTCAAAACATACAAACTTGGCGTATATAAGATCCCATTCTCCAAAGTAGAAAACCAATAACCGCCCTGCCTGTCTCTGAAAACCGATGTCACGGTATAACCTTTCAAATAATGAAGCGGCTTGCTATTAAATCCATGCTTATCTGCCGACCTGTAGTAGTAAACACCGTTCGCACTGCACACCCACAGATCGTTTCCGGTGACGAACAGTCCTACCATATAGCCATGATTCAGATGATTCAGATTGGTTTGCTTATCTACGGAGTAAACGTGTTCATTTAATGATGTGAAAACACTTTTTCCTACCTGAACAACCAGGCTCCTGCCGGCAAAAAAGAGCGAGTCCATTTTTTCCCGGGGAATAAAAGCCTTTTTTCCATCGTATCGAAAATAAGCTCCGTCAATTGGATTTTCTTTCCGGAGGTTGTTTCTGAAATCAAAAGACAAGACCCAATCGTTTTCCACTTTTGTAAAGACAAAACGGTTCTTTCGACTATCTTCGGATTTTTTGCCGTTTTTGTCAATTTTCAGCAGCGGGCATGACTTAATGGAAAAATACAAACAGTCATTCGAGTCCACATACAACCAGGTAAAATTGGTTGATTTACTTCGGATGTATTGATGGATGATCGCATTGTATTTGTAGGGGTAGATTTTTCCGTTTTCGTAATAGCACACCCGGTTATTCATGGTATGAAACCAGATTCTTCCTTTGTAATCTTCGAAGACCCGAAAAACCACATTATCCAGTAACCCTTGCTTTTTGGTGAACAGGGTCATCCGGTAACCGTCATACTTCACCACTCCTCTGTCTGTGCAGAACCACATATATCCTTTCCGGTCCTGGTAGGTGTAATATGTTTCTGAGCTGGGTAGGCCGTCATCCACAGAAATATGCCTGTAGGCCGGATGCCAGTCGTTCTCCTGCGGAAAGGCTACTCCCGTCCCCAAAAGAAACACACAAAACACTATGACGATTTTCTGCAGCAAGGTCTTATTTATGGTTTTAGGAAAAATTTATTCAAAAGTACATTTTTTGGAAGTGTTCACAATATCCCTGTTTTAAATTACCGGAATAACCATCCGAACGATTGTCCCCGTAGCCCTTCCGGTGCTATCTGTCAGTGTTTCGATCTGATACTCAAATGTTCCTCCGTATTTTTGACGGAACAAATCCAGGCGTTCGGACGTGATCTTCGTGCCATGTGATTGGTGTTCTGTTGTTTTTTGATCGATGGTATTCTGATATCCCATGCCGTTGTCGCTGATTTCCACTGACAGAACCTGGTTGGAAATTTTCAGGAACCGGATTGTCAGGAGTCCTCCTTCCTTGAGATTTTTGAACCCGTGAATGATGGAGTTTTCCACGAATGGCTGAATCAGCATCGGTGGAATGCATTTACGCAGTTCTGCACCGGAAAGATGAATATCAAATGCAAAGTCGAAACGGTCTTTGTACCTCATCTTTTCCAATTCGAGGTACTTGTGAAGGACATCAATTTCCCGTTCAATGTTGATTTCGCTTTCACGGGAATTATTCAGCGTCATGCGAATCAGCTGCGATAACTTCAGCAGGTATCTTTCTGCCAGTTCGTTTTCCTGGTACATCAAAAAGCTCTGGATGGAGTTCAGCGCGTTGAATATAAAATGTGGGTTCATCTGTGCCAAAAGTGCCTTTTGTTCCAGTTTCTCAATCTGGCGCTTATAGTCACGCTGTTTATTCAACTGAATGCTTCTGCGGCGGATCAGCAAAAACGCACCGGAAAAACTCATCAATACCAGCAGGATGTAGAACCAAATGGTTTCAATAAAACGCTCCGGTTTCTGAATATTCAAAATACCATAAGGATGCTGCCAGATTCCGTTGTCGCTCATGTATGACAATTCGAGGTGGTATTCTCCCGAAGACAAATCGTAAAAATCAATGCTTCCCGAATTCCCGTAGATCCATTTATCCGCGTCAGACAAGCGGTATTTGTAGTTCTGGTTTCCGAAACTTTTGTAGTTCGTACTCTTCAGTTCGATGTGGATCATTTTCGAGTTGCTCTTCAACAGGAGATTCTGCCCGGTTGTTTTAACTGGCCCCCCGTCTACATTCACATCCCGCACGGAAACCTGCTTCTTGTGTTTGTTCAGCAGGAAGCGCAAATCAGTAGGGAATTTTGACAGTCCCCGCTTCGTTGCCAGGTATACCATATTCCGGCTCAGACAGAGGTTATTTACTTCGTTGGAGATCAATCCGTTTACGCCAAGCACATTGTGAATCTTCACAAATTCCTTATTGAGGAAAATAAGTTTAGACACCCCATTGTTGGAAGTTACCCAGCAAACTCTTCCGCCAGGCTCCACCACAATGGTATTGATCTGATCACTGATCAGTCCGTTTTCGTTCGTGATGTGGTGTGTTACGCGGTTGTTCTTAAACACAATAATCCCGTTTCCTCTCGTCCCGACGATCAAGCCCAATTCTTTGGAATAACGGACGCGGGAAACCCGGTTTTCACGAAGGATTTCCGGGAACATGGAATTGTCCCAGCGGCCATTTTTGAAACAGAACAATCCTTTCGCATTTCCGGCAAAAATCTCTCCTTTATCCGACGAACAAACTGTTTCAAAAAAATGGTGCATGTTCTTTTGATGCCTTTTGTAATCGAAATAATCATACAACGTATCTATTGTCCCGTTTTTGTGAATCCGCGCAATCATGGATGAACAGGCAATGGCACTGGTGTCACCTTCATTGTAGCAATCGTAATAATTGAAGACCAGCCAGTTTTTGTCTTTCATCGACACCGGGCTTTTGTTCTTCGAGATCAGCAGGATATCTGAAAACCGCGTCAGGGAATTACGCGACATTCCATTTGTTTCCAGAATGGGTTTCTGATTATTCAGACGGTACACGCCCAGGTGATTGGAATAGATCAATTCATTATAGGAATCAATAACCACGTGGGAAACGTTCATTTCAATCTGATCATGGAAAACAGGTACGTTTCTCACCACCATGTTCGGAATGTAAATCACTCCTTTATCCAGGGTCGAAAACCAGAGTCCTTTTTCCTGGTCCAAAAAAACGGCGGAAACCCGGTAACCTTTCAAATAGCGGATTCTCGGAGCTTTGGTAAATCCGTAGCGGGGAACATCTTTCAGTTTGTATACTCCTTCGATGGTCGTGATCCACACGTCATTTCCGATCGGAAAATAACCGGTTGTTCCCGGAATCCGGAGCACATCATCCGGGGTTTTCAAATCAAAAAAGCAATCCTGGATTCTGCCGATTTCTACATTCTTTATTTTTTTCAGCTCCATCAGGTAATTCGGCATATACACCTGGTAGACCGTATTATTCGTGACCTTCTTCACCAGTTTCCCATCTTTGCGGATATTCATGATGTAAGAATTGGGAAATACTTCCTGTGTTTTCAACAGGTTAAACGTCGACAGATAGGTTCCGTTCACCAGGTCGAACGTGCAGTAATCATCCTTGTAGACAACAATCTTAGATTTCCCTTTGGCATCAATTTTCAGGATTCCCAGGTTCCCGGAGCCAAAACTCACATTGTCTTCCCGGTCGATGGAAAATGTTTTATGCGGATACAGGTTATTCCCGATATAATCAGCAATTAAATCATTGTATTTGTATTTGATTACCCGGTTGCGGGTATAATCGTAGTAGCTCAACTGGCCTCCGTAACTGACAAACCAGACCCTTCCTTTGTAATCTTCGTAAATCCAGAAAATCACGTTATCCGGAAGCCCGTTTTTCATCGTAAAGGTCTGCAGGTGAAATCCGTCATAACGAACCACTCCCCGGTCGGTACAAAACCAGATATATCCCTGCCGGTCCTGGTGTACAAAATAGGTTTCGGAGCTGGGCAGTCCTTCTTTAATCGAGAACACCTTGTTCAACGGTTCCCAGTTCACATGCTGCGGCTGCGCGGAAGCTACAGTTCCCAAAAGAACTGTCATCATCAACAAAAAAGTCAGCCTGCACCACATCACTTCTACTGCTTTTTTATTTTCGTGAACAAGGCTGCCGGATATTCCACATCCACCAGGAACAATCCTTTTGCCGGAACGGAAAGTTTGGCTTCGCCCCGGTCTTTCATTGCGATGATTTCCGGAAGTTGATTTTCCGCCAGCTTGCCCAATCCCACATCGATCAATGTTCCAACCACCGCCCGCACCATGTTGCGCAAAAAACGGTCTGCCTGGATTTCGAAATACCAGTTTTGATCCGTTTGCCGGATCCAGGAAGCTTTGTAGACCGTACAGATATTCGTTTTCACATCCGTATGCAACTTGGAAAACGACGTGAAATCCTGTGTTCCGATCAACTGCTTCGCGGCACGATTCATTGCTTCGAAATCGCATTCCCGGGGCACATGCCAGCTATCGAGCGCAAAGGGATTTTTTTCCAGGTTTACAAAGTAGTGATAGGTTCGTGATACAGCAGAAAAACGCGCATGAAATTCCCCGCTTACGGGCTGCACGGAAAACACGGAAATATCGTCCGGGAGCATTTTATTCAGCTTGTACATCAGCTGGGCACAGTTTGCTTCCCTTTCCATTTCGAAATGCAGTACATAATACGATGCATGAACTCCGGTATCCGTTCTGCCACATCCCACCACCGAAACCGGCGTATTTCCGGCCAGTTGGGAAAGTCTGCGTTCTATTTCCTCCTGAACGGAAGATGCATTGGGCTGAATCTGCCAGCCGTGGTAATCCGTTCCGCGATAAGCGAGTTCCAAAGCGTATCGAAAGTTCATAAAGCAAAGTTAAACAATCCTTTGGCTTTACGGGTAAAGTTCCTGTTCAGGAAGGCAGTGAAGATTCAAAGGGCTTGTTAGAATTTGAAGAGGCATGTTAAAAGCTAAATACTTAATATTAAAATAATCTATCCCTTATTAATTAATTATTTCGTAACACATCAGTAATTATTAAGGAAACTTACAAGGATAATTTTGTTCAAACTTTAAGAGCAAACGTAATGCAAGTAAGCAAAGGACAAACCATACTTTTGGTGGATGACGAAAAAGATATCCTGGAATTTCTACAGTATAATCTTGAGCGGGAAGGATACAAAGTATTTGTTGCGAATGACGGGCTCGAAGGAGTTGAGATGGCACAGAAAGTTTCACCCGATCTCATCCTGATGGATGTGATGATGCCGCGAATGGACGGGATTGAAGCATGCCAGACAATCCGCCAGGATCTCCAATTAAATTCTCCCCTGATTGCCTTCTTAACTTCTCGTGCGGAAGATTATTCGCAGGTAGCAGGTTTTGAGGCAGGAGCAGATGATTACATCACCAAACCGATCCGGCCGCGTTTACTGGTTTCCAAAGTAGAAGCATTGTTGAGAAGAGCCGGACGTATTCACGGAGCGGAAGCAGAAATCAAAACTTCTTCCATCACTGTGAACCGCGAAAAGTTCCTGGTGTTTATGAATGATGAGGAAATTCAACTTCCTAAAAAAGAATTCGAACTGATCGAACTGCTTGCTTCCAGACCTGGAAAAGTATTCACCCGGGAGCAGATTCTAACGACCGTTTGGGGGGATGAAACCATCGTCGGAGAACGCACCATTGACGTTCATATCAGAAAACTAAGAGAAAAACTAGGAGAATCGTATATTCGTACCATTAAAGGTGTTGGTTATACATTTTCTGAAAAGTGAAAAAATTAAATCCGTTTACCATTGTTCTGCTCGGAAGCGCTATCGTAGCAGCTTCTCTGATCGTTATTCTTTTGGTGATTCATCTTATCTCACCGATCCAGGCAGGACCGTTTGTTGCCATCGTTCTTTTCGGTTCGCTGTCAACGTTTACGACATTTTATTACCTTTTCAGAGAGTTTATCTACAACCGGCTGCGGATTCTTTACCGTTCTATCCGCAAAGGAAAACTGGCACCGCATGAAAAGCTCTATATCAACATGTCGAAAGATGTGATCGGGAATGCCGAGACGGATTCAAAAAAATGGTCTGAGCAGCGCAATTCGGAAATTGCACAACTCCAGGAACAGGACAAGTTCCGCCGGGAATTCATCGGGAACCTGGCACACGAATTGAAAACTCCGGTCTTCTCCATTCAAGGCTACGTTTTGACTTTGCTGGAAGGTGGTTTGGAGGATGAAAAAGTCAACCGGATGTTCCTCGAAAGAGCTTCCAAGGTGATCGACCGCATGACCAATATCCTGAACGATTTGGACGAACTCACCAAACTGGAGGTGAACGACCTGAAGATGGATTTACGCCCGTTCGACCTGAAAGAACTTGCCCGGGAGGTGATGGACAGTTTGGAACTCAGAGCCCAGGAAAAACACATCAAACTGCGTTTTGCGAAAGAATACCACAAGGAAATCATGGTTCTGGCAGACCGGGGAAAAATTGCGCAGGTACTGACCAATCTCATCAGTAACTCCATTTCTTACGGAAACGAAAACGGGGAAACACAAATCCGCTTTTTTGAGGTCGATGATTTGGTCTCCGTAGAAATTTCGGACAACGGCCCGGGAATCGAACCGCATGAATTACCGCGCTTATTTGAGCGTTTCTACCGCGTGGAAAAAAGCCGTAACCGCAATGAAGGCGGATCAGGACTCGGGTTATCGATCGTGAAACACATCCTGGATTCACATAACCAAACAATTTCCGTTCGCAGTACCATCGGTGTGGGAAGTACGTTCACGTTTTCACTGGATAAGTTCGAAGGAACGTCTTCTACCCTGGTGACTTCGCGAGGAATTACGATTAAATAATTGAAAATTGAAAATTGAAAATTGAAAATTGAAAATTGAAAATTATTAATCAATTACAGGAAATTTTCCAATCAACACCTGAAGAACAACTTAATTAGAGAGGCAAGACTTCCGGAACCAGGAGTAGAAAAAAGCGTTGTAGCCTATCAATTGTCTGGGCTCTTCTGTCAGAACGTCTTGACTCTTTCTCAATTTTACATTCTCAATTGAAAAAGGTATTCTTGTTCCAACTGACCGGGCGTCGGGATCAATACCGCTTTCTTTTGCAGGAATTCCAGATCCATCAGGGTTGAATATCCATTTCGGGAAATAAGCATTTCTGCAGAAGCAATTTCCGCATCTGCCTGTTTCCAGTCGGTGATAATCGTGACCTTCTCCGGTACTTCCGAATAGACTTTGGACGTAACTAAAACCAGGTTCTCCGTTCCGTACTGCTCCAAAATCCACTGGAATAATTGCTCCGCATACGGTTCCGGCCCGCTCACAATTCCAACCACTTTTCCCGGGACAACTGAAATCTCCTGTCCGTTAAAACGTGAATAAAACCCAATGTAAGTCGATTTTTCAATTGCATCACTCAGCTTTCCTGCCAGGCGCTTCTCCGCATCATCCATGATCCAAACCTGATCAAACCGTTTCATCCATCTGCGGTGGATGCTTTGCGCCAGCCAGCCGGCTTTGAACGGAAGAGAAACCTGGTGCGTGATGAATACAGATGGTACTTGTTCCGAACGAAATCCGTAACAATGATCCGATAAAACCACTGAAATGTGGTGTTCTGTTACCAACTGCTCTGCATAAACACGCTCGTTTTTAATCCGGCGCAAAAATCCCAGTGCATTTCGACGCATTTCCGAAGTGAAATTGCCGTCACCTTTGAAGCGAAATTGAAATCCTTCATTCTCCAGGTAAGCAGCACGGATTCCGTAGCACTCGAAAACTGCTTTCTGAGCGCCTGTACACCAAATGAACAGTTCGTTTCCCTGTTCTTGCAACTGTTTCAGTAAAGCAACAGACCTGGCCGTATGTCCACTCCCCCAATCGAGGCAGGTAAACAGGATGCGCTCCTGCGACAATTCAGCCGGGGTCATCATTTACTCTCTTCTTTTCAGGTTAATTGGAGCGGCTTTCGATAATACATACGGGAACGTTTCTTCGACAAACGAACTCGGATCCAAACCAAATTCGTTTTTTTCTGACAACGCTCTTCCTTTGATGAAGAAGTATGCATTCATAATGACTTTATTGAACCAGCGCAGTTCGTTGTCGTTCGACAGGAACTTGCGGATTACAATGAATTTGAAGTCTCCGATGTGGTCGCTGTGATGGTACTCACATGCATAGCGCGAACGGATTTCGATCTCGTTGTTTTGAACCAATTCTTCCACAACTTGTTTGAACATGGTGTCCAGTTTCGGTTGAATCCGGAAGCCCAGTTTGAAGTCAATGCGGATCAGGTCGTTTTCATCGTGTTTCGTCACTTTATACTCTTTGGTATAAGGCTCATCCGATGTTTCTACGTGTACAAACCAATAGCGCTCTGCTCTTTTCGGTTGTTGTTCCAGGATCGAATAAAACACTTTTGATTCTACCTCGTCAATACGCTCCGCACTTGTCAGGTAAACCAGGTGCGTTGCATAGGTCGGGATTTGATCATCGACAGACAATTTTTGAAGGATCGGCAGGTAGCTTTTGATCTTCACAAAATCAATGATGCTGTTTCGAATAATTTTACTCTTGTAAATAATGTACATAATCGCAATCAGCAACGTCGCAATCATCAGGGTAATGTAACCTCCTTCCGGGAATTTTTCAACCTGTGCAACAGCAAAACCTCCTTCAATGATGAAGAAAATGGCGATCATGATATAACGGAACACCGGATTCCAGTGTTTCTTAGCCATGTAAAAAATCAACAGGAGTGACGTACTGATCATCGCCAATACGATGGATAATCCGTAGGCGGCTTCCATGTTTTCAGACTTTTTAAAGACCCAGACAACACCCAAACAACCGAACATCAAAAACCAGTTCACCGATGGAATATACAACTGTCCTTTAATATCTGATGGGAAGTTCACTTTCACACGCGGCCAGAGATTCAGGCGGATTGCCTCGTTGATCAACGTAAACGAACCGGAAATCAAAGCCTGGGATGCTACAATGGCGGCGGCTGTTGCAATAATAATTGCCGGCAATTTAAACCATTCCGGTACAATCATATAGAATGGATTCTCTTCGAAAATATATTGATTGGAGTGCTTGCCCAGTAAGTATGCTCCCTGACCAAAATAGTTCAAAATCAGCATCGCTTTCACGAAAATCCAGCTCACACGGATGTTTTCTCTTCCACAGTGTCCCAAATCCGAGTAAAGCGCTTCTGCTCCTGTTGTACATAAGAACACTGCTCCCAATAACCAGAATCCTTTCGGATAGTTCACTAATAAATCGTATGCATAGTACGGATTCAATGCCTTAATCACCGTCGGATCCTTGATGAACCAGGAAAGACCAATGACTCCCAGCATCAAAAACCAGATGGTCATCACCGGCCCGAAGAATCGTCCGATAAACTTGGTACCGAATTGCTGAATAACAAAAATAAGAATGATGATGCCAACTACAATCGGGGTAATCGGAATGTGTTTCATCGACGGAATGTACGAAAGACCTTCAATGGCCGAGGAAACCGAAATCGGTGGCGTAATGATCCCGTCGGCCAGCAAAGCTGCACCTCCAATCATTGCCGGAATAACCAACCATTTTTTCTGCCTGCGTACCAAGGTATAGAGCGAGAAAATTCCACCTTCTCCCTTGTTGTCTGCACGTAACGTGATGATGACATATTTGATCGTCGTTTGTAAAGTCAGTGTCCAAAAGATACAGGATAGTGCGCCTAAAATGAGCTGATCCGTAATGAGTTTCCCACGTTCGATCAAATGACCGCTGGCATCCCGCAAAGGCGCTGCATTGGTGATTGCTTTTAGCACATAAAGTGGTGAGGTCCCGATATCTCCGAAAATAATTCCGACCGTAATAATCAATCCCGCGAAAGAGAGCGCGTGATGATGACTCTTTGACATAACACGTATAAATTAAAGTGTAAATGTACGGATTGCCGGGCTTACTTGTTGCTGCGATTTGAAAAAATTCAACAAAATAGTTTGGAACGGAATCGTTACTTTTGCAGCGATTTATGGGAAAGAATAAACTAAGACGTTTTGCTGAAATGAAATTGTGGGACAATGTGTTTGAGCCCACGCTGGAACCGAACCCGCAGGAAGCATTTCCGCTAAAAGGAAAATGGCATACCGATTACTTTAAAAATGAAAATCCGATTGTCCTGGAACTGGGTTGCGGAAAGGGGGAATATACTGTGGGGCTTGCAAAACACTACCCGGATCGGAATTTCATCGGGGTCGATATCAAAGGTTCGCGCATGTTTGTGGGCGCAAAAGAAGCGCTGGACGAAGGTCTGGATAACGTTGCTTTTCTGCGCACCAAGATTGATTTCATTGATTCGTATTTCGAAGCCGGCGAAGTGGATGAGATCTGGTTGACTTTCTCTGATCCGCAACCCGTAAAACCGCGAAAACGGTTGACCTCGGAACAATTCATTGCGCGTTACAGACGTATTCTGAAACCCGGCGGACTCATTCACATGAAAACGGATTCGGATGTGTTGTTTGAATCAACGGAAGAACAGATTCACGAACACAGTTACCAGGTGGTTGAATTAACCTGGGATTTGTATCATTCCATCCCGGAAGACCTTGATCCGACCATTCGCGAAATCCTGCACATCAAAACGCATTACGAACAGCTGTTCACTGCCAAAGGATCGGTGATTAAGTATTGTTCGTTCCGTATCTCATAAACTCTCCCCTTGAGGGGAGATAAAGAGGGGTGGCGGTATCAACAACCTTTTCCCACCCTCCTTAATCCTCCCTCAAGGGAGGAAATAAAAATCCCTCTTCGAATCATCAAAGAGGGATCAAAAACTTTTCAATTTTTACATTCTCAATTTTCAATTCGTCTAAGCGACTTTCAAACGCGCCACTTTGCTTTTTGAGAATTGTGCTTTGGCATATTCCAGGTCTACTCTGAATTCTTTTTCATCTTTCGAAGGAAGTTCATACATCGCGTCCATCAGGATCGCTTCACAAATGGAACGCAATCCACGTGCTCCCAGTTTGAATTCGATTGCCTTTTCTACGATAAAATCAAGTACATCCGAATCAAATTTCAGGCGGATACCGTCGATTTCAAATAATCGCATGTATTGCTTGATAATTGCGTTTTTAGGCTCTGTAATGATTCTTTTCAGGCTCTTTGCATCCAACGGCTCCAGGTAGGTCAATACCGGGAAACGTCCGATCAATTCCGGGATCAATCCGTATGATTTCACGTCGGAAGGGGTGATGTATTTCAACAAGTGATCTTCGTCTACTTTTTCCAGTTCGTCTGAGGAGAACCCGATCGTTTTGCGGTTCACGCGGTTTGCAATGATACGTTCGATTCCGTCAAATGCTCCTCCACAAACAAAGAGGATGTTTTTCGTATCAATGGAGATCATTTTCTGCTCCGGGTGTTTTCTTCCTCCCTGAGGCGGTACATTCACTGTTGAACCTTCGAGCAATTTCAGCAAAGCCTGCTGTACTCCTTCACCGGAAACATCCCGTGTGATGGAAGGATTATCGCTTTTGCGTGCGATTTTATCAATTTCATCAATGAAAACGATTCCGTGCTGTGCAGCCTGTACGTTGTAATCTGCGGCCTGCAGTAAACGGGAAAGAATGCTTTCCACGTCTTCTCCTACATATCCCGCTTCCGTTAATACCGTTGCATCGGCAATACAGAAAGGAACATTGAGCATTTTAGCGATGGTTTTCGCCAGTAAGGTTTTCCCTGTTCCGGTACGCCCCACCAGGATCACGTTGGATTTTTCAATCTCGACATCTTCGATCTTGTTTTGGTGTAAACGTTTGTAGTGATTGTATACTGCAACAGACAGTGTTTTTTTCGCATCGTCCTGCCCGATGACATATTCATCCAGGCGTTCTTTGATATCTGCCGGCTTCAATACGTTCACCGGAGCTACTTCAGAGGAAACTTTTGTGGATTGATCTTCTTCAATAATTGCTTTTGCCTGCGTGATGCAATGGTCGCAAATATGACCGGACAATCCCGCAATCAGTAAACCAACCTGGCTCCGTGGTCTTCCACAAAATGAGCAAGAAGTTTCTTTTTTTGACATATTCTAGTGTTTATCGACAAAAAAGTCATCTCGGCTGAGCCAAGATGACTTAGATATTATTGTGCAAAGGTAGACTATTTTGGATTGCGAAGCAATACCTCGTCGACCATTCCGTATTCTTTCGCTTCAGCAGCCGTCATCCAGTAATCACGGTCTGAATCTGCCCATACTTTTTCGTATGTTTGTTTCGAATGCGTTGCGATGATATCGTACAACTCTTTCTTCAATTTCTGAATTTCACGAGCTGTGATTTCGATATCGGATGCTTGTCCCTGTGCTCCTCCAAGCGGTTGGTGGATCATTACACGTGCGTGTTTCAAGGCAGAACGTTTTCCTTCTGCTCCTGCACACATCAACACTGCTCCCATAGAAGCTGCCATCCCGGTACAAATGGTTGCAACGTCCGGCTTGATGTACTGCATCGTGTCATAAATTCCCAAACCTGCATAAACGGATCCTCCCGGAGAGTTCAGGTAAATCTGGATGTCTTTTTTCGCGTCTACTGATTCCAAAAACAACAGCTGTGCATTGATGATGTTTGCAACCTGGTCATTGATTCCTGTTCCCAGGAAAATGATGCGGTCCATCATCAGACGTGAGAACACGTCCATTTGTGTCATATTTAGATGACGTTCTTCAATAATATATGGAGTTAATGAAGATTCGACGTAGCTTTCCAGGTGCATACTGGAGATTCCCATATGCTTCGTTGCGTACTTATTAAATTCGTTTTTATCGAACATGATTGATAGATTTTTTACAAGAATTAAAATTAATAGGATTCAGAAGAATTGCTTCTTTTTTTGACAGAAATTAACGAGAATAATTACAACATCCAAACGTTCAAAACTTATCCTTCACGCAAGAACTTTGCGATTGGTTGTTTCCCTTGAAATTCAACTGTTTTTTTCACGGTACCAAATCACATATAACCTTCGTGTAGTTTGCAGTTCATCTTTGAACTAAACGCAAAGATGCAAAGGTCACAAAGGGATCATGATAAACATCTCATACTTACTCGTGCGTAAACTCAATTTCGTAGCTGGTATGCTTCCGCAGATTGATCACCCGTTCATCGTCGAAAATGAGGTATTGTCCTTTGATCCCGGCCAGTTTTCCACTGACTACCGGAACTTTGTCAAATCCCACGCTTTTCACTTTCAGCGGATATTTCGCTACCGGGTAAATCAGTTCGGTAACAGAATCATCCATACTCACAAAATCGCGCAGGTCAAACGGAAGAATGTCTTCTGCCTGTCCCTTTTCTTCGATCAGATCCAGGTCTTCCCGGATTTCATTTTTCAGCATGCGCTGCCAGTTGGTTTTATCGGTCATGACGGATTTCAGCGCTACTTCGATCAATCCAGCTTCATACCGGTTAGCCGTTTCCGCCAGTACAATTGCCTGTGACGCCCCCTGATCGATCCAACGCGTGATTTTTTGTTCGGCACGCGTTACCCCCACTTTTACAGAATCTGAAGCAGCGAGGTACACGATATGAGGCTGGTTGTGGTGTTTTTCTTCCCATTCGATGTTTCTTCCTTCTCCCAAATGCGCGCGGCACAACTCCGGGTTGATGATACACGGCGCAGCCTGCGGAGCTGTTTGGAAACAGTTGAAACAAAATCCTTGTCCGAACGATGTTTTGGTCAGTTTTCCACAGTTTGAACAGATGATTCGTCCAGACCAGCTCAATTGAATTTCCCTCCCGATGAGTTCATTCATCGAAACCAATGCTTCGCGGTCTAAGACCAACTGATATTGAACCGGATTATCAAATGAAACCCGCATTTTATCTAATAATCCTTTCATACGTTCTCCTGTAAGTTTTCGAGTTCTTCTGTTGCTTCGAGCCACAATTCCGAATAATAATCCAGTTTGGATTTGGCTTCTTCAAAGGCTTTCAGCACCGGCGCTGTTTTACTGGAATCGGTGAAATCCATCGTTGACAACTGCTCTTCAAGGTCTTTCACTTCTTTCTCCAGCTCCTGAACACGTTCTTCGTTCTGTTTTACTTTATTCTGAAGCTGATTCTTTTTGCGTTTCAGCTCTTTCCGTTCTTCGTTGGACAGTGCTTTTGACGCTGCTTCTTCGGTCACAACAGGCGCTGCTTTAGCTTCTGATTTTCCGGAATTTGCAGGAACAGCATCGGTTTTTAATTTCCGCTGCAGGTAATCGTACACTCCGAAATGGTGAATTTTCAGGGTTTGGTTTTCGATATCCCAAATCCGGTTGGTCAATCCATCCAGGAATTCCCGGTCGTGCGATACAATCAGGAACGTTCCTTCGTATTGCTGCAACGCTCTTTTCAATACCTGCTTGCTCTGGATATCCAGGTGGTTCGTCGGCTCATCGAGAATCAACACATTCGACGGACTCAACAGCAACTGGCACAAAGCCAAACGTGTTCGTTCTCCGCCGGATAATACCCCTACTTTCTTGTCGATATCTTCTCCCGAGAACAAAAATGCCCCTAAAATGGAACGCAGGTCTTTCCGTACATCTCCGGAAGCCACCTGGTCAACAGTATCGTATACCGACAGGTTTTTATCCAGTCGCTCGGCCTGATCCTGCGCAAAGTAGGTGATTTTGACGTTGTGTCCGAATGCTACTTTTCCTTCAAAATCAATTTCTTTGGTCAAACATTTGAACAAGGTAGACTTTCCGACCCCATTCGGTCCCAAAAGCGCAATTTTTTCTCCCCGTCCGACCGTAATGGAAATATCTTTAAACAAGGTTCTGCTTCCATAGCTTTTCCCCAGGTGTTCCATTTCCAATACCCATTTTCCGGGCTGAACATTCAGGGGGAAGAAAATATTCATCCGTGCCACGGCGTCGCTTTCAATCTCGATGCGTTCCGTGCGATCCAGTTTCTTGATCAACGACTGCGCAAATGCCGCTTTATTTTTTTTAGCCCGGAATTTATCAATCAATTCCTGGGTCTGCTTGATGTCTTTATCCTGCTGTTTTTTCGCTTCGGTTAAACGCTCCAGTTCTTCCGCCCGCAATTCCTTGTATTTGGAATAAGCATATGGAAAGTCCAGGATTTTCCCGATGGAAATTTCCCAGGTTCTGTTGGTCACATTATCCAGGAACAAGCGGTCGTGGGAAATAACGATAACGGCTCCGTCGAACTTGGAAAGGTAGTTTTCCAACCATTGGATCGAAACAATGTCGAGGTGGTTGGTCGGCTCATCCAACAGCAACAAATTCGGACGATTCACCAGGATTTTAGCCAATTCAGCACGCATCTTCCATCCTCCCGAAAAGGATTCCAGCGATTTTGAAAAGTCGTCTTTCTGAAAGCCCAAACCGTCCAAAACCGATGCAATTTTCTCTTCCCACTGAAATCCTTCGTGAATACTGAACAATTCGTTTACCGCATTCAGGTCATTGAGTAATTCCAGGTAAGATTCGGAATCATAGTCTTCCCTCGTCGTGAGTTGTTTATTGATCTCGTCGATTTTCTTTCTCAGGTCGTTTAGCTGCTCATTGGAATAAAACAGGTAATCAAATACGGTTTGTTTCGTGTCAATCACGATATCCTGGGTCAGGAATCCAATCTCCAACCCTTTTTGGCGATGAATCTGACCATCTGTCGGCTTTTCCTTTTGTGCAATGAGCTTCAACAGGGTGGATTTTCCAGCTCCGTTCTTACCAACCAAACCAATTCGGTCTCCCTGGTTCACCTGGGCCGAACAATCTTCAAACAAATAACCTTGGGGGAAATGCACTCCCAACTTTTCCAAAACAAGCATGTGCAAAGGTAAACAAAGCGCTTGTTTTATGATGAATTCGGGGAAATTAAGATTTGGGAGCAGGTTTGGGTTCTTGGTCGGAAATTTTGCATTCCCACACTCCAAAAAGACGAATAGACATCCATCTATTTGCTCAGTCACAGCAAGGGGTTCCGAAAATCCACCCTTCTTTGAATCGACCACCATCTATACACCTAAACGGGCCGGATTGTTTTCAACCCGGCTCGTTTCACCGATTTAAATCACAAATGACACCAGTTTCTTTTGAAGAATTTCATCCGGGCCTTTGTATTCCAACCTGAAAGAAACGATCGTTCCCGGTCTGCATTGCCGGAGCAATTTAACGGCATCCGGCGAAATCTGATTCCCCGTTCCTCTTTCCGGTCGTGGCGCAGCATTGGTACTCAATTCCCAGGTCAGGATTCTGAATGTCGCATCCAGCGGACTATTCTTGTATCGGGCAAACAAACGGGTTTCTCCCGGAGGAACTTTCCCACCGCTTTCCACCGCTCCGAAAAAGAAGTCCGGATCCGGCAAACGCATCACACGGAAGGGGAAAGACCCCAGCTTCACTCGCTTCTTTGATACGGAATTGACTCCAAAAACATCGATCGTTACCGTTTTTGCACTCCCCGAAACCTTGGCAATGTGCCGATTACCCGATTTGATCAGCGTGACACCATTTCCGTCCAAAACCGTTTGATCATAACCGGAAGCTACTCCTTCCACTATGTTGTTGTAGCCTTTGTACAATACATTCAACTGCGGAAGTGACACCGTTCCCTGCGGGCGCATGATTTTGACGGTGTGCGACCAGTTTTCCGTTTTCATCGCCCCGGATTTATTTTTGATCGAAACGGTTCCATTCAAAGTCATTTCGCTTCCTGAACCCGCTTTTACCCTAATGAGTCCTTTCCCTTCCGTACCGAGAAACGAATTTCCGTTGTAGGTTACCGTTGGTTGATTATCCGAATCAAACGCTGCCATCATGACATTCACTTCAATATCGTCTCCGCTGTTTGCCACCGCAGGGCCATAAGCCAACCCAACAATACTGTTGAAGGAAAATTCCCCGACCGTAACTTTATTTTTCAGGTGAGACAATGCCAAAGCACGGGCTGATAAAACGTCTTGCTGCAAGGAAGAAAGCGAAGCCAGAGCCGCCACCAATGGAGAATGATCAAACGTTTGCCCGATCCAATGTACGCCTTCCATATCGTTTTGATTCACGCGTTCCGGCTTGGTCAGGTTCATATAAATCGTTGACAAAATATCTTTATCTCCTTTTTGATTGATTTTAGACGTTTGCAGCATCTGCTCCACTTTTCTCCTCAGGTCAGCATGGTCTTTGAAATCGTTGATTGCTTTGGGAGTAATGGAATAGGATTTCCCGCCTTCCCGGTAAGTTCCCAGTAACTGCACCAATTTTCCACGGAAATCGTTGTAATCTTCCCAGAGTTTCTTTCCCTTTCCGGTTGGTCGTTTGATATCGTCCCCAACCAGGATATACATCGGGATGTCGTACTCGTCCTTTGCGTCCACTGCCATCAGATTCATACGAATCGGTGTGCACCCCACACCTTTCTGCCATAAAATAGTCTTCTGGTCGTTCGGTTTGTACACTTCTGTGTTTTCTCCGGATTCATGGAGGATTTCCAGCTTCAGATCATCAATCTCCCGGATCAGTTTTGCTGAAAAAGCATCCACCTGTTTCATCCGCGAAAGTACATCTTTGAGCTTTCGGAGTTTTTCCTTGTTCTCCTCACCTTTGGTGATTGCTATCTCTCCGGAAACGTCAGAAACCAATTCATTCCCCCTGTCGACCTGCGTGATATTTGATTTTTGAGTGTTTTCCTCAATTGCTACAAATGCATCGAGAATTGTTTTTGACACATTCAATGCCAGAAGTGCTGTCAGTACCAGGTACATCATACCGATCATCTTCTGTCTTGGAGTTTCTTTTCCGCCTGCCATGATTTATATGTTTTAAGGTTATACTTACCGAATGCGGTTCTTTTGATAAGTAACAGGTCGGTTTCAATCCAAATTCGCGAATTCGCAATATTACGAACCTGTACCCGGGTAAATTTCAGGAACGCTCTGAATAACTGGCTCTGATTTATCTCTACTCCAAACAAAAAAGCCCGGAACAACTCCGGGCCTCCAAACGTTTCAATTTACGTTTAAAAATTCCATACATCCTGTTCAAACGTCCGGATCTCTTCAATGATATCCGCAGATTCCAGCAAGGCATCCACCCCCGTTCTGTAACTGTCAATCGAACGGTCAAACACATTACTTTCTTTGTAAACAGTACTCGAGAATCTGCGCTTCCAAAACAAATCATCAAAGCTCATCCACTGTGCATCGTTCTTGTCGTTGTACACATAATAATTCGTCAGCAGATAACGAAAATGTGGGAAATAGATCCAAAACTTCGTTTCCGTCCCGGAAATCATCTTTTTTCCGTCCGGCCCGATTTCTTCTCTGTACACCACCGGTGCAATTCCCATAATCCGGACATCCATCACCGATCTTTCCTTGTCGAAAAACCAATCCTCCTTCAACAAATACTTCACGATATGCTCCGAATCGATCCAGGACGTGTCGCGTGGAGGATAAACAAATTGCGGAATGCCATTGATGACCGCTACCGAATCATCTCCATAAATAGTCGAATAAGGTTTATCTGGTTCCGGCCCTAATTTCCCCAGGTAATAGAAAACCTTGTCGCGAAAAATAGAATCGTTACAATAATTCCCTCCCGATGATGGTGCGATCGGGTATTTGAACTGGTCACCGTCCATGATGGTAAACTGGTATGGATTGTAGGGTGAAAAAATCTTCAATTCACCGTTCATGATATGATGCCGCATGATTGTCCACAAAGACCAACAATTGGCATTCCGGACGTATTGCCCCGATGGAGTATGGAAATCAAACGGATAATACAGCGGATGATTGATCTTTTCTCTCAAATCAATCTCGCGCCAAACGCGTTTACTCCACACCACATCCGCTTCCCGGACGTACTCATACGGAACCGTTTTTTTGGTCAGGATGTTTTCCTTCAGATAGGGGTGATCCAGGATGGGTGATGAAGATAAAAAATCAGTTGACTCGCATTGAGCCAGTACGGCATGTATACTGCCTGTAAACAAGATAAAGGATAAAAGTCTCATGGTTTGGGTTTATCCCATAGCGTAAAACGCGCGACTTGGTTACAGTTGTTATCGAGTTAGTTACAAACAAAAATCCCGGTCTCGCTAAGCGAAACCGGGATTCTCATATTTTTTGATTCAATTAGAAGTTCCAAACATCGTGTTCGAAGTTTCTGATCTCCTCGGTAATTTTTTCAGATTCCATCAAGGCATCCACACCTGTTTTGTAGCTGTCAATCTCACGATCGAACACGTTACTTTCGCGGTAGATGGTACTTGTGAAGCGACGTTGCCAGAACAAGTCATCAAAACTTTGCCATTGCGCGTCGTTCTTTTCGTTATACACGAAGTAATTCGCCAAGATGTAACGGCAATGTGGGAAGTACAACCAAAATTTCTCTTCCATTCCGGTAATTGTCTTTCCTCCTGTCGGAGAAGTTTCCTCTTTGTAAACAACCGGAGCAATTCCCAAAATACGCACATCCAATACAGATCTTTCTTTGTCGAAGAACCAGTCTTCTTTCAAGCGGTATTGAACAATCTGCTCGGAGTCAACCCACATGGTATCCGCTGGCGGATATTTGAAGGTAATTGTTCCGTCAGGAAGCGTAATTTCAATTGGATCTCCGAATTCGTTTGTCAAAGGAACGTCACTCTGAGGACCTAATTTTCCCAAATAATAGAATACTTTGTCCCGGAAAATGGAGTCTGTATAATAATTTCCTCCAGCTGACGGTACAATCGGGTACTTGAACTGGTCACCATCCAACATATCAAACTGATAAGGGTTGTAAGGCGAGAATACTTTCAAGTCTCCATTGATGATATGGTGGCGCAGGATTGTCCACAAAGACCAACGGCTTGTATTTCTTACATACTGTCCGGATGGCGTGTGGTAATCAAACGGTAAATAAATCGGGTGATTCATTTTCTCACGCATATCAATCATACGCCAAACACGATGACTCCAGACTACATCAGCTTCACGTACAAACTCATACGGGATCATCTTTTTCGTAGGGATATGTTCTGTCATATACACCCCGTCAATAACATCCGCCTGAGGAACATTCACCGGTCCACCATTGATTTCCTGAGCATTTGTTACAAATGTTCCGGCTAACAAGGTACTTAATAGAACTAAACGTTTCATGATTGACACTCTATTATTTGTTTTACTCATTAAATGGTAAATACACCACTTTTCTTACGTAGGATTCCATCCGGCCCTTTCACTTGCGTCATGAAGCTGATAGAAGATCCTGGTTTTGCTTGTTTCAATAAACTGATACCGTCTGCGTTCAGTACGTTTCCAGTTCCTTTAGCAGGACGTGGCGCACCAGCAACGTTCAACTCCCATGTTTGAACAGAGAATTCTGCTTTCAACGGGCTATCAGAATAACGTGCGAACAAACGTGTTTCTGCTTTAGAAGCTTTACCACCATCTTCAGTAGCTCCGAAGAACAAGGATGGAGGAGGAAGGTTCATTACACGGAATGTAAATGTTCCTAAAGAAACTGTTTTATTCGTTACAGAGTTTTTACCGGAGATAGAGATCGTAGCAGTTCTTCCTGCTCCACTCACACGACCGATATACTGAGTTCCGGATTTAGACAATGTTACTCCGTTACCGTTCAAAATTGTCTGATCGTAACCAGAAGCAACTCCCTCAACGATGTTGTTGTAACCTTTGTACAATACGTTCAACTCAGGAAGAGATACCGTACCTTGTGGTTTCATGATCTTAATCGTGTGTGTCCAGTTTTCTGTTTTCTTCACACCTGATTTGTTTTTGATAGAAACCGTTCCGTTTAGTACCATTTCAGCACCACCGGAAACTTTTGTTTTCAAAGTACCTTGTCCACCTTCAACTGTGATTGCTCCAGGACCGGTTACTTCCGGCTGGTTGTCAGAGTCAAATGCAGCCATCATCACTTTCAACTCAACTTCGTCACCCGTATTCGCGATAGATGGTCCGTAAGCCAAACCAACAATCTTGTTGAATGAGTACTCTCCAGTTGAAACTTTTGATTTCAAGTGAGCCAAAGCCAAAGCTCTTGCTGACAATACATCCTGCTGCATAGAAGACAAAGATGCCAAAGCAGCTACCAATGGTGAGTGGTCAAATGTTGCACCAATCCAATGAACTCCGTCCACATCGTGAACTTTCATTCTCTCAGGTTTTGTCAACCCGATGTAGATATCCTGCAATACCTGATCATCATCACGGTGATTTGCCTTACTTTGTTTGATCATCTGCTGAACAGACTTAACCAAATCAGCATTTGTTTTAAACGTGTTGATTGCAGTTGGAGTAATTCCGAAGTTGTTCCCTCCGTCGTTGTATGTACCAACTGTTTTTACCATGTCTATACGGTACTGGTTGAAATCAGCCCACAACTGCTTTCCTGAACCAGTTGGTGTTTTGATGTCTTCACCGATAATCGTGTGCATTGGGATATCGTACTGATCTTTCGCTTGTACAGCAGCAAGGTGCATACGAATCGGTTTACAAAAACCTTCTTTTTCCCACAGGATGTGCTCTTCGCTGTCTTTCTTGTACTCTTTCACTGCTTCACCAGCTTTTGTCAAGATGTCCAGCTTGATTTTGTCAATACTTTTCAGCATTTTATCTGATAAGTTATTCACGTCATCCATTTGCTTCAAAATCTTCTGAAGCTTTTGGCGCTTCGCATCATTCTCAGCATTCTTTGGCGTAGTACTCAATTCTTCGTCTACTGCCGATTTAAATCCATCACCACGTTCCATTTGAGCAACATTGGCTTTTTGGATATTTTCTTCAATTGCGACAAAAGCATCCAGGATCTGTGTAGATACGTTCAACGCGAGGAGCGCTGTCAATACCAGGTACATCATCCCGATCATCTTCTGTCTTGGGGTTTCTTTTCCACCTGCCATGACTTCTTAATTTTATTGTTTACTCGTTAGTAATATTCAATTTTAATAAAGTAACTATCGATCAATCGAAATTAATCTCTAGAAATTGTCATAGCTTTCAACATGTTGCCGTAAACTGCATTCAAATCAGTCAGGTTTTTAGACAACATTGCCATATTTTCTTTGTAACGTTTTGTATCTTCAGCTGAATCAGACAAGTTCTTCATCATTTCAGTTACCTGACCCTGGAACTTCTCAGTTGCTTCCAGGTGTGCTGATGAACCTTTCAATTGCAATTCGTATACGTTGTTCAATGCAGCCAGGTTCTTAGAAACTTTTTGCATTTGCTCACCGAATGATTCACCTTCCTGCGTGTTAGATGTCATTCCAGAGATAGAAACAGACGCTCTTTCGTAAGCCTCAGATAAAGAAGATACTTTATCAGATGCTGCTTGTAAAGAAGAAACATAAGAGTCAGTTGCCGCTGCTGCAGATGTTACTCCTTTTAATTGTGCTGCATTTTCTCCTAATTGACGCATTCCATCGCCTAAACGCTCTAGTAATTGTCCGTCAATTTTCGCTTCTTCCAGCATTTTATCCAGGTGTTCTGTAATTCCGGAACCTCCAGAATTTCTTCCTCCTCTTCCTGATCCTGCTACTGGCAATGCATCGTGATCTAAATCATCACTGTGAGCAAAAGCCAATTCCGGGTAAACAAGTTCCCAATTCGGATCCTCATGAATCGGTTCGAACGCCGAGAAAATGAAGATGATAGCCTCAGTACCCAATCCAACAATCAACATTGGACCAGAACCCGGCCAGTGCATGATTTTAAATAAGGCTCCAACGATTACGACTGCCGCACCGAAACCGTATAGTTTCGCCATAAACTTCTTCCATCCTTTACTTCCTGGTTTCATAGTTTTCTTTGTTTTTTAGGTTTAACCAAATTTTATTGTTTTGTAATTGTTTGTTGTTTATTCCTAGCGAAGTTGGATATCGCTACGAATTTCCTCGCCACCTTCTTTGGAGAAGTCACGTCCACCACGTCCTAAGTGTGTTGCCACGTTTCGGAATCCAATGTACGATTTAGCCGTATCTTGATACTCGTATGTACGAGTTGAAGTTTGCAAATAATAACCTACGTCTTTCCAGGAACCTCCGCGAATTACTTTACGTTTCATTGCCGGTGGATCCCAGTCCATTGCGTCGTATCGGTATTCAGTGTTCAAGTCATGAGAGAACTCATACATAGACTCGTCGTATGCTGTTTCACACCACTCGGAAACGTTTCCTGCCATACAGTACAGACCCCAACCGTTCGGGTTGTAAGAGTAAGCTTTTACTGTGTGGAAACCACCGTCCTCGAAGTAACGACCTCTCATCGGCTTAAAGTTTCCAAGGAAACATCCGCTTTGGTTACGAATGTAAGGACCTCCCCAAGGGTATGGTGAGTTATTCAAGTCACCACGTGCAGCTCTCTCCCATTCTGCTTCTGTAGGCAAACGGAAATCGTTCACGAACAAATCTCCCATTGCCTGAAGCCAGTTGTTCAGCAATTGTGTTCTCCATACAGAGAATGCTTTTGCCTGAACCCAGGTAATACCGATTACAGGGTAATTGTCGTATGCCGGATGCCAGAAGTACATGTTTGTCATCGGATCGTGGAAAGCGTACGTAAAGTCACGTACCCATACCAAGGTATCCGGATACACGTTGATTTCTTCGTCGATGACAAAACGCTGGCGGTTTTCGTGTCCGCGGATCGCGTTGTTTTGTCCTTTTTTGTTGAAGTACCCCATGTCTTTGTCCAAACCTTGAGGCTCTTCCGTAAACGGATGCTGAGGTGTATTCAAATCACGGTGCTCCGGACTGATTTCGTTTCCTTCTTTATCCACACCATTGTGTACGATATCGATACGCCCTCTTTTCGCAGCTTCTCTCAAGTCGATCCAATAGTATTTGAAGTTCAACTTACGTGTATCAAATTCACGGCGCTTATAGAAACGCTCCGGCTGCGGATAGTACATATCAGCAAGCAAAGGCATCAATTCCGGGTCGTCATACGAAAAACGGCGATCCCAGTTCAATGAAAACTGCGCTCTGTTCACGTCACGATCCGAAGGTTCGAATTCAACCATCTCCAATGCACCTTCGTCGAAGTACATATCCGTGTAGTTGATGTAACGGGACGCATCCTCATCATCTTCCAGACCTGTATAAATACGTTCACGAGCCATCGAGTCACGAACCCATTCTACGAACTGGCGGTACTCGTTATTCGTGATTTCAGTCTGGTCAATGTAAAATGCCTGGACAGAAACCGTTTTTGCACGCGTCTGGTGCAGGAAAGGTACATCCTGGTCATTTTCTCCCATGATGTAAGATCCCGACGGAACATAAACCATCCCAAGAGGGATCTCGGGCTGGTAGACTTTACGCCCCAAGGCACCGGTAAGGTGTCCGCTACGCGTGCTACACGAGGCTATCAAAGCCCCAATTAAACCGATAAACAACAGTTTTTTCATTCTAGTTCAATTTTACAGTTCCGGATTTATCGTTAACATTCTACAGGATCAATTTTGCGATATAACGGAATCGAATAAAAAATGGTTACAAAGATTCTTAATTTTTTTTTGATTTTACAACCATCTTGGATTTTTTGCTTTCGTAATTGGTATAATTGGAATATAACAGAACTTAAGCGCAATCTCGTGTGTACCATTCGAAATCTTTGATAATCTTCCGATTGTGATGTCGTAAGAGTATCCAACCCACATAAACATACGGGCTCTTTGTTGTTTGATATCGAACGGTCTGTAACCTACCAAAACAGAAACAGCGTCACTATTTCGGAAAGCCAATCCTCCGTAAAGGAACCCTTTGTAGATATAACGTGCATTGATGTTTCCGGAATATTTTTTCATATCCGTTTCCATCATTGCCTGCACATCGATATCACCAGGCCCGATATTTTTAAATGTGTAACCACCCATTACGTAGTAGTGTCTTGCCAAATCGTATTTCACAGTACCTGTACCGGAACCGCTCACAGAACTTGTCAAACCAAGAGCAGATGCCTGCAGGTGAGTGGATGACAATCCAGCGTACCAGTTTTGAGCACGGTAGTACAATCCGAAGTTTACATCAAATGTAATCGCGCTGCTCGCACCAGGAAAAGTAGGGTCAACCTGAGTTTGAGGACCAATCCAAACCGGATTCATCCCAAAATTCACCATACCAACACCCAAACCGATGCCCAATTGTCCGTCACCCAATTGCAGGTGGTGGGAGTAATTCAGCATCACGTTGTTTTGTCTGTTAAAACCGATCGCATCATGTGTGAAATTCAATCCGAAACCCCCTGTCCATTTACCAAGGCTTTCCATGTTTGCTTCCGCATTGAACACCACTGAGTTCGGCGCTCCATTTACTTTATCCCATTGATTACGGTAAATGAGGTTACCGCATATTCCTTCTTCGATACCAGTGGCGCCCGGGTTGATGGCGAACTTATTGTAAATAAAATGTGTTAATGCGATATCTTGCTGAGCAGTAGCTCCAAAAGAACATAACACAAACGCTGATAAGATTCGTAACGTTTTATTCATATTGTTGGGTCCTATTATGGTTTTAACGTGCTTGACTTTTAACAAAAATTAGCCAATTGGCGACTAAAATAAGTATTTTTTAGAACAAACAAAATTTTTTAGTGCAATCAATCCATCTTTTCCACAATCAAATGTTGAAGAGATAAATATTTAACACACAACTCCTCTTACGGAACAAGAAATAAAAGGTTACCCCAGCTTCTGGTATGTTTTCCACCACAGGTTCGGAATATCACCATTCAATGCATTGGTATACTGCGATTTGTCGCACGGAACCATGTGATGTCTTTCATACCTTACACCTGCCTTCGGAGGGTATGGAACCTCCATCCACCAGCGCTCGGAACGGTTGCTCCGGTAAAAAACAAGATCGTGGTTAATTTCGTCCAGGAAGACCGTAAATTTGGTGTAATCTTTTTTAGTTCCAATCGGAAAATCACCTACCCGTTGCGAATATCCGTCCATGAAATACCAGATGATCTGACCGACCTCAGCATGGGCACTTTCGGCAATTTCTCCGGGAAGCAGGTTGAACAGCCCCACAGAAGTCATTTTATCCGAAATACCGGCGTATTTAGCGATCTGGCAGATGTCCTGGTTGTCGAGTCCGTTAGGTTGTGAAAAATGCGTCCCTTTAAAATCAGATGCTTTAATCGCCTGCAGGTCGATACTTAATAAATCGGTGTTTCGAAGCAGCGGCTCAGCAATCTTAAAATCAGCTTTGAATTCTCCCAGGCGAACAGCATCGAAGAACAGCTTATCAAACAGGTCGATCTCGGAAGATTTCACCAAAGGTGTTTGATATCCGACCACAGAAAGATTGAACAAATAGCATGGCCGGTGCATCAACAGTTTGCTCACATACGCATCTTTCCCGATCGGAAGTTCCGGATCTCCCAAATCCAGCTTCGCATCCACATTCAGCACATTGATGAGCTGTTCCAGTTCTTCGTATCCCTGGTACATGGCGTAGGTCAGATCCTGCGTTCCACCGATAACAACCGGCACAACGGATTTCTTCACCAACTCCGCAACGACTTGTCTCAATGCGAAATATGTATCCTCTACCCGTTCTCCGGGCATCAGGTTTCCAAGGTCGTAGATTTTAAATTTCCAGTAAGCCCCGGGGAAATACGAATCCAGGTATCCGCGAAAACGGTCGTCTGTTTCGTTGTGGAGCTCCGGCATGCCATTGCGGAATTCAGGAACATATATCAGCGCAATTCCGGGCTGATCGATTTCAGGAAAACCTGAATCATCGTGGCGCACAATTAATTCCCCGATCGATTCTGCAAACGGGTTCTCCGGTGCTGGAAGCGGACTGAAATAAATAGATAAATCCTTCATTCTAAAATGACTTTCCTGCAAAAATAAGTGATTGACAGATGCCTGTGCAGAAAGCTCTGCAGAAGAATAAAGAGTAGAAAGTTAATAACTCTGGTTAATTCAAAAATGATCAAGTCAAAATTCAAAAAACACCATCAACCAACCCTTTTTGAATTTTGCATTTTGAATTTTCGGTCTTGACAGAACAACTACTACTTTTTCTTCGCTGGTGCTTTCTTTGCCGGTGCTTTTCTCGCTGCAGGTTTCGCTGCCGCTCTTGCCCCCGGCTTTTTCTTCGGTGCGTTTGCCGGATCGTTCGCAATTGCCAGACATTCTTCCAGGGTCAGCGTAGCAGCCTCTGTTCCTTTCGGAAGTTTGAAGTTGTCTTTCCCGATTTTCAGGTAAGCTCCGTAACGGCCATTCAGCAACTGCACATCTTCGCGCTCCGGGAACGATTTAATCAGCTTATTGGCTTCCACTTCGCGTTTTTCCCGGATCAGTTCAATGGCACGCTCCAAGGTAACAGTCATCGGGTCATCTTCTTTCTTCAACGATACGAAGAGTTTCCCGAGTTGTACATACGGACCGAAACGACCTACGTTTGCTTTCACGTCCTGACCTTCAAACTCCCCGATTGAACGCGGTAATTTGAACAATTCAAGTGCTTCTTCCAGCGTAATGGTATGAATCGACTGTGTTCCGAGCAGGGATGCAAAACGCGGTTTGTCACCATCCTCCTTCTCATCACCGATCTGGATCATCGGGCCGAAACGGCCGATCCGTGCAATGACTTTTTTATTGGAAACCGGGTCAATTCCCAGTTCGCGTTCTCCGGTAGCACGGTCGGAATGCTCCAGCGTATCTTCTACGTTGTGGTGGAATGGTTTGTAGAAGGAACTCAACATATCCGTCCACTCCATTTTTCCGCGCGCAATCTCATCGAACTGCTCTTCCACTTCTGCCGTGAAGTGATAATCCATAATTCCGCCGAAATGATCGATCAGGAAGTCTGTCACCACCATTCCGATATCGGTCGGGAACAATTTATTTTTTTCTTTTCCGGTAATCTCTTTCTTCGTCTCCTTACTGATCGAAGTACCTTTCAATTCCAGCACCTGGTACGGACGCTCTTCGCCCTCGCGTTCTTGTTTCTCTACGTACCCTCTCTTCTGGATTGTTGAAATAGTCGGTGCATACGTAGATGGACGCCCGATTCCAAGTTCTTCCAGTTTTTTCACAAGAGAGGCTTCAACATATCGTGCCGCAGGACGCGTGAAACGCTGCGTTGCACGAATAAAATCGCGATCCAAAGATTCTCCTATCTGAACTGCAGGCAACAATCCTTCCGTTTCGTTGTCTTCGTCTTCATCCAGGTTTGTTTCCAGGTATACTTTCAGGAATCCGTCAAATTTGATCACCTCTCCTTTCGCCTGGAATACTTCCGGCAAGTTGGAATTTCCGATCGAAATCGTTGTACGTTCTAATTCTGCGTGACTCATCTGGGAAGCAATCGCCCGTTTCCAGATCAGGTCATACAAACGCACTTCATCACGCTCTCCGCTCGACAATGCGTGCATCGCAAAGTTGGTCGGACGAATTGCCTCGTGCGCCTCCTGTGCGTTGGAACTTTTGTTCGTGTATTTGGTCGGATGGGAATATTCTTTCCCGTAAGCCGAAAAAATTTCATTTTTAGCACCTTCCATCGCCGTTTCCGATAAATTCACGGAATCGGTACGCATATAGGTAATGTGTCCCGCTTCGTATAAACGTTGAGCAACCTGCATGGTTCGTGAAACAGAGAATCCCAGTTTCAGGGAAGCTTCCTGCTGCAATGTGGAAGTCGTAAACGGAGAAGCAGGCGTTTTCTTCGCCGGTTTTTGCTGCACATCCAGTACCTGGAAGTTGACATTGGAGCAATTTTCCAAAAAGGTATTTACTTCCGTATCCGTACCAAAATGTTTCGACACTTCTGCCTTGATACGCTCTTTTCCTTTCAGGAATTCACCTGTTACGCGGAAATAGCTTTCGGCATGAAACTGCTGAATTTCCTTTTCGCGTTCCACAATCAGGCGCACTGCAACCGACTGTACGCGTCCGGCAGACAAACTCGGCCTTACCTTTTTCCACAAAACCGGGGAAAGTTCGAAACCTACCAAACGATCCAGAACACGTCTTGCCTGCTGGGCATCAACCAGGGGTTTGTTGATTTGACGCGGATTCTCGATGGCTTTCAGGATTGCTCCTTTGGTAATTTCGTTGAATGTAATGCGTTTGGTATCTTTTTTTGCCAGTCCAAGGGTCTCATACAAGTGCCAGGAAATAGCTTCTCCCTCACGGTCCTCATCGGTAGCGAGCCAAACCACTTCTGATTCCTTTGCTAACTTTTTCAACTCTGCCACCAGTGCTTTCTTATCCGAACTCACCTCGTATTCCGGTGCAAAATTGTTTTCGATATCGATCGCTAATCCTTTCGATGCTAAATCGCGGACATGTCCGAAACTTGATTTTACAGTAAAGTCTTTTCCTAAATATCCTTCAATGGTCTTCGCCTTTGCAGGTGACTCCACTATGACTAAATTCTTACTCATAATACCCCTTTTGTAGCTCGAAACGATTCGAATCGATGCAAATATAACCCGTTTTAAAAACAAAAAACAAGATATTCGGGCGTGAAAAAAACGAAAGTATTCCTTAAACTATCGTTTATCATTTTCAGAATTCCCGATTTTCCGAATGAAAAACACCGGTGATAATCGCTCAGGAGAGTGTAACAGCACACTCCCACAAACTCCACAAATCAAGCTCTAAAACGTACTTCACAGAGCTATGACTGCATAGTTTTTCCCGGGCCTTATGCGGTCGAATCATTTTACGCTGATTTCGCTGGTCACCCCAGATGGTGCAATACCTTTTGAATCTATTTTACACAACGAATCTTTGCGTTCTTTGTACCTTTTTGGTTTATTGATCTACAAACAGCGATGTACCCGCTGTGGTTCTAAAACAAAAAACATTTCAAAAAATTAACACAGAAGACAACATGACATTTTGACATATCTGTCATAAAACCTATTTTTGCACTCTTATAAAATTCAAGCATGTTAGAGAATCACGGTTTAAATAAAGTCATTGACGAGAGCAGACAGGGAGAAGCAATCATTTTAGAAGGCGGAACCGGCTCCAAAAAACTTTACGTGGAAAGTTACGGTTGTCAGATGAACTTCAGCGATAGTGAGGTAGTTGCTTCTATTATGGCAAAAGAAGGATATACGACAACACGAAACATTGACGAAGCAGACGTGGTTCTGATCAACACCTGCTCCATTCGTGAAAACGCAGAAACGCGTGTTCGTAACCGCTTGGGCGAATTTAAAAAGCGCAAGGAAGACCAGCCGAATTTAGTGGTTGGAATCCTGGGATGCATGGCGGAGCGCCTGAAGCAATCCCTCCTGGACGAAGAACACCTCGTTGATCTCGTTGCCGGGCCGGATGCTTACCGCGATTTGCCAAACCTGGTTGACGAAGTAGGAACCGGGCAACGTGCCGTAAACGTATTGCTTTCCCGGGAGGAAACCTATGCAGATATTTCACCGGTTCGGATGGATCAGGGCGGAGTGAGCGCATTCGTAACCATTACGCGTGGTTGTGACAACATGTGTTCCTTCTGTGTGGTTCCGTTTACCCGAGGACGTGAGCGTTCCCGTGATCCGAGAACCATTGTTCAGGAATGTACCGACTTATTTGCAAACGGATACCGCGAAGTAACCCTTTTAGGGCAAAACGTTGACAGCTACCGCTGGAATATGAGCAGCAAAGGTGTAATTAAAGACGAATCCATTCCGACAACCAATTTTGCCCAATTGATGGCAATGGTTGCCGAGATTCACCCGGATCTGCGTGTACGCTTCTCCACTTCCCACCCGAAAGACATGACGGACGATGTACTGGAAGTCATGGCGAAATACGAAAACATTTGTCCGTACATCCACTTGCCGGTTCAATCCGGGAACTCCAATGTCCTGGAGCGCATGAACAGAGGGTATTCCCGTGAGTGGTACCTCGATCGCATTGCAGCTATCAAGCGCATCATTCCTGACTGTGCCATTTCAACGGATATCATCACCGGGTTTTGCGGAGAAACAGAAGAAGAACACCAGGAAACAGTTTCTCTCATGAGAGAAGTAGCATACGATTTCGCCTACATGTTCAAATACTCGGAAAGACCGAAAACATTGGCTGAACGCAAATTCAAAGACGACGTTCCGGACGATGTGAAAGGACGACGTCTCGAAGAAATCATTGCCCTGCAGCTGGAAAGTTCTGCGGCAGCCCACAAAAGACAAATCGGTAAAATCTCCAAAGTATTGGTGGAAGGCCCGTCTAAACGTTCTGAGGAACATTTCTGCGGCCGCGACGGAAGAAATTCCATGGTCGTTTTCCCGAAAGGAAATGCCAAGAAAGGTGAATACGTGATGGTGAAAATCACGGATTGCACTTCTGCAACACTGATCGGAGAATTGGTTACTAACGAAAATTAATCCCGCCACATGAGCACCATGTCACTTCAACAAATCAAACAGCGGTTCGGAATCATCGGGAATGCTCCCCAGCTCAACCGCGCGTTGGAAGTTGCTATGCAGGTGGCGCCAACAGACATTTCGGTGTTGGTAACGGGTGAAAGCGGAACCGGGAAAGAAATCATTCCGCAGGTGATTCACCAACTGAGCACCCGGAAACACAACGAATACATTGCCGTAAACTGCGGAGCGATCCCGGAAGGAACCATTGATTCGGAATTATTCGGTCACGAAAAAGGTTCATTTACCGGGGCAACCGGAAGCAGACAAGGATATTTTGAGGTTGCTGACGGAGGAACTATTTTCCTCGATGAAGTAGCCGAACTCCCGATGCAGACCCAGGTGCGCCTGCTGCGTGTATTGGAAACCGGCGAATTTATCCGCGTTGGTTCGTCCAAAGTGATCAAAACCAACGTACGCGTGGTTGCTGCAACGAATGAAAACATGCAGCGCGCCATCCAATCCGGGAAATTCCGGGAAGATTTGCTCTACCGTTTGAGTACCGTTCCGATTTCGCTTCCGCCGTTGCGCCAGCGCCAGGACGATATTTACCTGCTGTTCCGCAAGTTTGCAAGCGATTTTGCTGAAAAATACCGCATGCCGGCTGTCAAACTGACTCCCGATGCCGTTGAAATACTGAATGCATACCATTGGCCGGGAAACATCCGTCAGCTGAAGAACCTGGTAGAGCAAATTTCGGTGATTGAACAGGAGCGCGACATTGACGGTCCGCGTTTGCAATCCTACCTGCCTCAGGCAGAAGAATTTTTCCCGGCAGTTGTCGGAGTTCAGGAAACCAAAATCGACGAACGCGAATTGATGTACAAATTCCTGTTCGACATGAAAAACGACCTGAATGAATTGAAAAAACTGGTTGTCGAACTATTGAATAACCAGGGAGATTTCAACCTGTCGCACGACCAGGCTGCCGTTGTAAACCGGTTGTATCACGATATTAACCTGGGAGAACAGCGCATGCTTCCTCCTGCTCCGATCAAGGCGGAGCCGGTTAAACCGGTTGTTTTTGATCCGGACACTTACCGGGAGCCGGAAACAGAAGATTACGAATTACATGAAGAGGTACAGGAATCCCTGTCGCTTGAAGACCGCGAAAAAGAACTGATCCAGAAAGCATTGGACAAACATCGCGGACGACGAAAATACGCGGCAGAAGAACTCGGAATTTCGGAACGAACTTTGTATCGCAAAATCAAAGAATACGATATTCAAGGATGAAACACCTCGCATTGATAACACTTTTGCTGTTCGGTCTCACCAGTTGCTGGCCGAAAGCATTCATGAACCCGATCGACAATTCCATGCCTGAAGAATGGAAAAGATTCTTCATTACGCCATTGGAATTAAACGCAACAACCGCACCATCGAATTACCCCGCCAATCTTTCCGAAAGCATGCGGAGCGGAATTCAGAACAATACCCGTTTGAAACTGGCTTCCACACTGGATGAAGCTCAGGTAAAAATCAGCGGAATTGTTTCCGGCTACAGCACTTCTCCCATTGCCATTCAGCAGGGAGACCTTGCAGCCAAGAACCGCTTAACCGTTTCGGTTAATTTCACTATTATTACACCTACCAAGGGGCTGGAAAAAATGGAATTCACCAGTTCGCGCTTTGCCGATTACGAATCCAATGAACAGTTGGTCGACGTCGAATCGCGTTTACTGGAATCCATCAACCAGCAGGTGGTGCAGGATGTGGTCAACAAACTTCTATCGAACTGGTAATGCTGAATGCAGAACAAATAGCAGAATTTATCAAACGTCCGGAACTGATGCGTTCCGAGGATGTGGAAGTTCTCCGGGAATTATCGGAGAAACATCCCTATTCTTCCGTTTATGCACTGTTGTATCTGCAGGGAGTTTCCCGTTTTCAGTCCATTCACCTGGATGATGTGCTTCCGAAGCAGGCTTATAAATTGTCCGACAGAACGCGTTTGTTTCATTTGCTGCACAAAGCATTTGAAGGTGAAGCACTGATCGAAACCTCGGAAGAAGTGATCTCCGAAACAGAAAATCCGGTTATTATCCCGGAGCCTGTCGTTGTCTCTGAGCCAATCATTGAACCGGAAGAATCTTCAGAAGAAGAACCAACGGAAGCATTCGTTTTGGAAGTACCTGAACCTGAGGAACCGGTTTCAGAAGTGACCGAAGACATGCAAACCTTTGCGGAAATCGACACCGATCCGGTACAAGAAGAAGTTTTGCTTCTGAAAACGGAGGAAGCATCTGACCAAAAGGAAGAAAACCCGGAAAAAAGTGAATCGGAAGATACGGTATTCGATTTCGAAATGATTTCACAGACCTTGTCGCAAGACTATCTTGAAACTGTTGCCGAACCGACGCCGGAAGAACCAATAGAAGAAACTCCGGAAGAGGAAGAAGAACCATATCTTGAGCCCCATACTCACCTGCATACAGAAGAAGTACAGCCAGCAGAAACACCATCTTCGAAAGATCCTTCAGAGAAACGTTCTTTTACCAACTGGCTGAAATCCGGTCTGCATGAAAGCATTCAGGAAGAAAAACCGGTAGCGGAAGAACCTCAGCAAGAGAAAACAGCGCAAAAAATATCCTCCAAAGACATCATCGATAAGTTCATCGAAACCAACCCGACGATGCCCCGACCGAAGGCTGAATTCTACTCTCCATCGAAGAAAGCAAAGGAAAGTTTGAACGACGAACGAATCCCTGTTTCCGAAACGCTGGCTAAAATCTATGCGGCTCAGGGGAATTTTCCAAAAGCAATTCATGTTTATCATCAATTAAGTTTGGCGTTTCCAGAAAAAAAGAGTTTATTTGCACTCCAAATTGAAGAATTAAAGAAAAAAATTACCTCATAAAATGATAGCATTAATTTCAATTTTACTAGTATTAGCAAGCGTTTTATTAATCGTTGTTGTGTTTGTTCAGAACCCTAAAGGAGGAGGTTTATCTTCTGATTTCGGTGCGGCACAACAGCTTGGGGGAGTGCAGCGTACCAATGATTTCATCGAAAAAGCAACCTGGGTTTTGGCTTCGGTTATTTTGGTGGGAAGTATTGTGATGACGAGCATGATGAAACCTTCCAAACCGAAGGTAGATCCTAAAAAAGAACAAACGGGTGGTCAAGCCGGGGGGCCTGGTCAGCAAGGAGGAACAGCTCCAGCTCAGGGCGCACCTCAGGAATAAGCTTCCGAAAAAAAGATATTCGAATGTCAGTATGTCAGCATACTGACATTTTTTGTTTCTATCCGGACCGGAAAAATGAAAAATTGACACGATCCGTCAATTGGCACAATCTTGGTCTGATTGCGGTGTCAAACTTTTATTAATAAAAAAACAACATATGTCAACAACATTTAAACCTTTAGCAGACAGAGTGCTGATCGAACCGGCACCTGCAGAGCAAGTAACGGCAAGTGGTATCATTATTCCGGACACAGCGAAAGAGAAACCATTGAAAGGAACTGTTATCGCTGTTGGCACTGGAAAAAAAGACGAACCGATGCAGGTAAAAGTAAATGATACTGTTATTTACGGTCAGTATTCCGGTACAGAAATTAAAATCGACGGAAAAGACTACCTGATCATGAAAGAAGGTGATATCTACGGAATCATCGGCTAATTGTTCAATTGAAAATGGATCATTGAAAAGACTTAAACATTCATTGAACTATTAAGAATTTAAAGCACTAAGAAATAAGACATGGCAAAGCAAATCTATTTTGATGTTGAAGCTCGTGAGAAGCTTAAAAAAGGAGTTGATTCCCTGGCAAATGCAGTGAAGGTAACTTTAGGTCCGAAAGGACGTAACGTGGTGATCGGGAAGAAATTCGGAGCACCACACGTAACCAAAGACGGTGTGACCGTAGCAAAAGAAATCGAACTGGCAGACCCGATTGAAAACATGGGTGCTCAGATGGTGAAGGAAGTAGCTTCCAAAACAGCTGACATTGCCGGAGACGGAACAACGACAGCAACCGTTTTAGCACAGGCGATCATTGCGGCAGGATTGAAAAACGTAGCTGCAGGTGCAAACCCGATGGATTTGAAACGCGGGATCGACAAAGCAGTATTGTCTGTTGTATCTGACCTGAAAAAACTTTCCAAAGAAGTTGGTTCCGATAACGACAAAATCAAACAAATTGCAACAATTTCAGCAAACAATGACGAAACAATCGGTTCATTGATCGCTGAAGCCATGAAAGTGGTCGGAAACGACGGAGTAATCACCGTTGAAGAAGCAAAAGGAACGGAAACAGAAGTAAAAACAGTAGAAGGAATGCAGTTTGACCGCGGTTACCTTTCTCCTTACTTCGTAACCAACACTGACAAAATGATCGCTGAAATGGAGCATCCGTTGATCCTGATCTACGACAAAAAGATCAGCAACATGAAGGAATTGCTTCCTATTTTGGAACCGGTTGTTCAAAACGGGAAATCCCTGTTGATCATCGCAGAAGATGTAGACGGAGAAGCATTGACAACATTGGTTGTGAACCGTTTGCGCGGAAGCTTGAAAATTGCAGCAGTAAAAGCTCCGGGATTCGGAGACCGCAGAAAAGCTATGCTGGAAGACATCGCTATTTTGACCGGCGGACAAGTAATTACAGAAGAGCGCGGACTGACATTGGAAAACGCAACTTTGGATATGCTTGGAACTGCTGAAAAAGTAGAAATCGACAAAGACAATACAACCATCGTAAACGGAGCTGGTCAGAAAGCAGACATCCAGGCACGTATCGGTCAGATCAAAGCACAAATGGAATCCACTACTTCCGATTACGATCGTGAGAAATTGCAGGAGCGTTTGGCGAAACTGGCAGGTGGTGTTGCCGTGTTGTACATCGGTGCACCGACCGAGGTTGAAATGAAAGAAAAGAAAGACCGCGTAGATGACGCTTTGGCAGCAACAAGAGCAGCTGTTGAAGAAGGAATCGTACCGGGTGGAGGTGTTGCCCTGATCCGTTCAATGGATGCTTTGGAGCACCTGACAGGAGCAAACGACGATGAAACAACCGGAATTGCGATCGTAAAACGCGCAATTGAAGAGCCTTTACGCCAGATTATTGCAAATGCAGGTGGCGAAGGAGCAGTAGTTGTTCAGAAAATCCGCGAAGGAAAAGATGATTTCGGGTACAATGCACGCACAGAGCAGTACCAGAACCTGTATGAAGCAGGAGTTATCGACCCGACTAAAGTGACGCGTATCGCCATCGAAAACGCAGCGTCTATCGCAGCTATGTTGTTGACAACAGAGTGTGTGATCGCTGACGAGCCGGAAGTAGAAGCTCCGCACTCACACGGAATGCCGGGAGGTATGCCAGGAATGATGTAATAACATTCATACAATAATAAAAAAGCCGGGGTGAAAAATTTTTCGCCCCGGCTTTTTTATAGATACTTCCTGGAAAGATTGTTACAATTTCCCTATGACCATTTTAAAATCAGTCAATCTGCTGGTGAAACCGGATCCACCTCCCCGGTAGTCACAATGAACGAAAATAATCTCAGAACCAACTTTGCGAATATGGAATCGGCTATCTTTCACCATGTAGTTCATCTTTGTTTCATTCAAAAGCGGTTTTACCAGGTTATCCAATTCTTCCTCGGCAATATCGCGCTCCAGTGTCAAATACCTCGCTCTGTCCAATTCCGGATCATAAAAGGCAAATTCCCCGATCGAATGTTTTTTATGTCCGTTTTTAAATTCAACATTCCCCTCTTCGTCAAGCATTACAATCAAAGGAACCGGGTTCTTGTCTCTTTTTGACTTCACGAAATTTCCCTGTACAAACGTCCATTTTTTATTATTCAAATCCGTATAGTCTACAATCGACATTGGAATCGGCTTCACCAAAGCCACCACTTCTTCCGGAAAATGAACAGTGCGCTCTTCCAATTCTGTTCCTTCGTCATTTAACCGGTACGACTTCATGTGTAACGAATAACTCTGTGTTCCGGCGATCTTTTCAACCCACTTCAGTTTGATTCCATCGGAGTAATAAGCATAATTCATAGCCACTGCTGCTTCGGGCACTCCAATCTCTACCGATTGAATTTTCTCAAGTTCCAGTGTTTTTAAATCCAGGCTGTAAATTTCAAATACACCTTTGGAAGATTCTCTCAAATCATAATAAAATCCTTCGTTGCTCGCATTCAGCACGGATTTACATTTTCTCACTCCCAGGATCAGTTTGTCATTATTACTATCATCGAGTACCTGGAACTCCACATCATTGTATACATCTCTTGTTTCAGAAACCAAATCAATACAAGTATAAACCTCCTCTGTTTTCTTTTCTTTGATGTTTATTTTTACAAGGCGCAAAAACGTATAAACGTTTTTGGATGAGAATTTTTGTTTGGGGTGTGATAAATCGCATCTTGAGACATAACTGGCATAATAAATCGCGTTGTTATCATCGATCATATGAACCCCCGAGCTTTGAGAATGTGCATCTGCTACTTTAGGCGCGGTTCCTGAACCCGTCACTCCTTTTAGTTGTTTCATCGGAACGTCGTAGTACTCATTTGGCCCGTCGGACTTCATATACGTAAACTCAATACTTTCTCCGAAACGGCTATAGCGCACATTGCGATCGTAAAACGAACCTTGTGAACGTTCGGCAGTCATTGATGTAGACTTGGATATGGTAGGCGGCATGGTTTCAGGTTCTCCTAGTTTATTCCCGTCCGCATCAATTTTATAGACTTTCTTATGACCGGTCAATTGAATGGTTCCATCATTTAAAATATAGACCCAATTCAATTCTTCCATCTTACCACCGAAGACATCCAATACATCGATTTCTTTTTGTTGTGCGTTAATTTGAAAGACCGTAAAAATAGATAGGACGGCAAAGATTGATTTTTTCATTCGATTTAAGTTTTTCCGCAAAAGTACAGATTACCTCCATCATTGACTATCAAAATCAACCGGTCAAGACGAAAAATTTTTCTTCCGAATGATTTTATACAAATACCTTACATTTGTATCCATTACAGTCCTGGCCCTTGCGTCAGGACTTTCCGATCCTCCTTCCTCCCGCTTACGGGAGATAGACAGGAACGACACTATATAGAAACGGCTGACTCGTTTTTCGAATCAGCCGTTTCACTTTCAATAGAGTCGTGTTCTAAACTTACAGTTCAAATTCAATAAACTGGATCAGGAATGAAGCAGGAGTCCCTACTTTGTAAAAACCTGTTTTGAATTCCACCAATGATTTAATTGCAATGAACTTGTTATCTCCCAGTTTCACGATGTCGCAGTTTACTCTGAAATCATACGAATTCATTCCTTTTTCACCCAAAGGCTTCGCTAATTTATTGAGCAGCTCAGCATCCTGGATCTCCAAATCCAACTGGTAATACCGTCTCTTTTCGTCATCATAATATCCCGGACATCCGTCGATCCGGTCACGAATTTCGGAAGTTTGTTCCTTATTCACCAACACGTATGCCATTACCGGATCTTTATCGCGTTTGCTCTTCACAAATCTACCGGCAAGCACTGCAAATTCGTCTCCTTTCTGGTTCGTATAGTTAAATGCTCCTACAGACTGCGGCTCCAGCAATGAAACGTATTCAACAGGGAATTCGTAGGTAATCGAATCTACTTCTCCCGATTTCTCAATTTGGTATGTTTTATTTTTTAACGCGTAATATTTGGAATCCGGAATGTGTTCTGTCCAGGAAAGTGCAATCCCTTTATCCGTTAATCCCAATGAAGAGTACACCACCTCCGGTTCGGAGGAAATGGAAGTACTTCCGATCACTTTCACTTCTTTTGTTTCAATGTTATACGTTTGGAGTTCATATTTCCCCGAAAAGGAATATCCTCTGATTGCCGGGTGTACCATTTTCTTGTTCAATTCCAAAATCCCGATTTTGAACTCATTGTTTTCAAAGCCCAGAATTTTAATGGAAACCTCGTTGTCTTTTGCTCTTTTCAGTTGAAAAACGTCTTTCAAAACATACTCTTCTCTAAACTCCTGGGTCTTCAGGTTGATGTATGTCAATCGAACGAATGAGTTGTATTTATCTTTTTGAGGAGTTTCCGCACCGTGACTGTTTTTTGACATGGAAACATAGCTTCTCGCAATGACAATATTATCGCCATCAATGTTTTGAATGAACGAACTCAAAGCTGGTCGGGAACTGTAATAATTAAATGCTGCCTTTTTATCATTGTAATTGAATACCGATCCTTTGAAGTTCTCCAGTTTCGGAACTTTGATTTCGACCAATTCCCGTTTGTCAGAAGAAAAATTCCTAACAAAAGCATAGATTCCATCCATCACGTGGAAGTAGATATCGTTGGCTTTGTTGTATCCGGTATACTGATCCAAATCGTATTTATACTTCTTTGCGGCTATCGGGTTTGCACCGCGATGAACAACTTTCCCTTCAGTATCGATCAAAGCAAGTTCCTGACCTAGATCCAGCAAGACATTTCCATCTTTCAATTCGTACATTCCGGTATAGGTAAACTTCCCTTTTCCGAGTACTTCATTCATGTCAATAACCTTTTGGGCTGATGCAACTCCTGCAGACAAAACGCAGGCAACAAATAGAAAAATAATCTTCATTTTATTAAATTAGATTGAATAAAGTCCAAATTTAGAATTTTAGATTTAAGCTTCGTGCTAAAAAAGATGATAAAACAAAAAAGTCGATTTATCGGTACTCATGCACTTTGTGGAAAAGCCGGACTCAAGCAGAAAAACCCTTCAGATGATCCATCACTCACACGAATCAAAGTGTCATTTTCCCGGTTCTTAAGTACAATTCTTTGATTTTCTCCACATGGCCTGTTTCCACCATTTGATTAAGCGTTTCCATGTGCAGGTAAAACACTTCGTTCCCGACCTTGCGGAATCGGAGCATGCGTGTGTGCGGTGCCTTTTCTGCAATGTCTGCCGGTAAGTCTGATAATGCCTCCGTTTCTTCTTTTGTGAGTTCTTTGATACAGGGCAGACACAACATCTCAGAATCAGTTGTGACGTAATTTTTGAGCAAATCCCATTTCAACGCACTGTTTTCGACCACCTGCAATTCAGACTGCTCGTTCAGAATAAAAATTGCCGGATGATTCGGCAGCATGGTACAGTATTGCTTTTGCCCGTTCAGATCTTTGAAAATCCGCAGGTTCGGGGTTTGGGGCTTACTCAGTTTCACTTCCGAAGACGGAAAGGTCAGAACCGTTTCTTTCACATCGTAGTCTTCGTCCAACTCAAAAACACGGGCCTGAAACGCATACATATTGCTTCCGGTCAGTTTTGTCCACGTCAGCATCCAACCGTCATTTACCAGGGAAAAACTCACCGAAGTGGCTGCCGGAACAGACTCGATACTGGTCGTATTTACCTTTTTTTGTGAATAGTCGTTGAGGCTCACAGACCAAACATCCAAGTTGGATTTACAGTAATCCACCCGTTTGTAATCACTCATCGTGAGCGGCGGTGCGTGCCGGTCTTTGAAAGATGCTTTGCTCAAGCAGAAAAGCAACTCCCGGTTTTTGTTGATCCCGATGCATTTGAAATCATAGAAATCCAGCACTTCCTTTTTCTTCCCGAAAGCAGGATTAAACACATCGATGAGCAGGTATTCATATGTTACAGAATAATCTTTCAGGTTCAGAATACTCAAGCGCAAATAGGTGTTTGCTCCTTTCGGTTTGAATTGTTTGGGATGGGTATTCGCTGAAATGGCAAAATATGTTTGGTATACAATTACTTTCCCCGGAATGGAAGTGATGATTCCCGCATCCACATGATTGGCGTTACTGGAATAGGCATCCCACACACTTTTCACCACGTGTTCCTGCTTTTCGAACGGAATCGCTCTGTATTCATTCTTACTATCCGGAAAAAAGCGTTCGATGTGCAGACGGTCGTCTTCGAAGGTATAGCGCGTGTTGGTTTTCATGTCGAAAGCCGTGCAGCTGCCCGTTTTCTGATCCGAATCCGACTTCTCTTCCACCACTTCCTGGATGAGTTCTTTGTTCAGGACTCCCTTTGCATCAAACTTGAAGCGGTAATCTCCTTCCGAAAGCTGAAACGAACCGTCTTCAAACAGGTAACTACTGATTTGATACGGCAGCTTGTTTTTGAAATATTCCGAGTTCTGCACCCAGGAATTGGACTGTCCGAACAGTGAACCGGAAACAATCAGGAAGATCAATGAACTCAGCAGGCGCATTTCAGGAATTTACGATTTACAAATAAGAAGTAATGTACTAAAAAACGGTGATGAATCCCTCCGGGTTGGTAGAAAAGGTTTAAAATTTCCAACGGAACCTTTTTCACTTTTAATCTCCCAAAAGAATATAAATTCCCCAATTCCTGAAGCACCGCAGGGAATAGTTAGTACCTTTGCAAAAAAATTGCCATGGCAGACATTACAGTTACAATCATTGACAGAGAAGGAACGGTGCACGAATTATCAGCGCCTACGGACATGAATATGAACATCATGGAACTTTGCAAGGCATACGAACTTCCCGTAAAAGGTGAATGCGGCGGAATGGCCATGTGTGCTACCTGCCAGTGCTACCTGGAATCCGATACTCCGTTGGACGAACAAAGCGATGCTGAACTTGACATGCTGGATCAGGCATTCTATGTAAAATCAAACAGCCGGTTGGGATGCCAGATTCCTATTTCGGAAGAAATTGACGGAATTGTATTGCGCCTGGCGCCAGAGGCGGAATAGTTCCAAATGATGAATGCCTAATTACGAATTGATCATTATTCGGAACTCGTCATTCGGAATGATAAAAAAACTCTCCCCTTCCTGCTCAATATTCCGGATTTCCGGAACTCGAAGTGATGGGAATTAGCACCTGATCTCAATCAATTCCAAAAAAATAATTCGGAATTCGGAACTTGGAATTTGGATTTACAAGGTAAACGTCAACCCCGTTCCGAAACTGAAGATTCCCAATTGTCTTCTCAGGTTCACTTTCGACCAGATTTCTCTTCCTGAAAACCAATATTCGGATTCGTCCATGCGGCGGTATTTCTTTTTGCCGAACTGTAATGCATACTGGTAGCGGAAACCGATGTGAAACAGGATGCGCTTCGTAATCGGGTAATTCATCCGGAAGCCATACATGAACACCATTCCCCGGAATTCTTCCGCACGGGAATCCAGTAAATGTTCTTTTACGGAAGGAAGCACACTGCTTTCATTCGGATTCACCGTCTCAACCGCGAGGTCTCTGTCGGGGAACTGGATCAGGGAATACCCTACTCCGATTTCACTGGCAAAACCGCATGGAACCCTGCTGTCATTCAACGACACCAGGACACGAGGCATAAATATCGTTTCACGAATCGGGAGATACCCAACCCGGGCATTCAAATACTGCGTAGTCATGGTTCCGCTGCTGTCTTTGAAATTCCGTGTCAATTCGTCTACCGACTGCAGGTTGACCCGGTAAAAGCGCTGTGAAAATTCCAATCCGAAGCCAACATATTCCGAAACAGCCATATTTAAACTCGCTCTGTAGGAAAGGTCGAGCAGGTTATACGAACTTTGAAGTGTTCCTTTTTGAGAAACGTATCCTTTGCGTTCTCCGAAAATATTCTGGAGCAGCGGAAACTGCCCCTGCCCGTCTATTTCCAGGAAAATCCGACGACCGTAATAACCTGCTTCCTGTGCCTGGATGAACGAAGCGGACAACAAACAGCAAACAAACAACAGCTTCTTAATCTTCATTTTTTGCTTGCTTTAACTGGTTAAACATTCCGTACAAACGCGAACCGATAAAATGTTTGGTCGATGGTTCATTCGCATAATACGAGCGATCCAGGAGCACTTCTCCGGTTTGAAGATTCAATACATAAAACTGCCAGTCGGAATAATGTCCCGAAAGGATTTCAATCGGGAAGTAAACCAACCCAACCGGAAGCAGGATCGTAAAGAGCACCACATTCCCAAAATACAAATCCGGGGCGTATGCATGCTGGTACTCTATAAACAATACCTTTTCTGCGCCAAACAAATTGCGGATGCGGTTGAGATCCGGCACATCCAATACAAAGAAATCATTTTCGTGATCGGTGATTGCACGGGTCAGACTGCGCTGCAACAACGCATAATTGTTCCAATCGGCAGCACTTAGTGTATCCAGCCGCTGCAGGTTCATTGTTTTAATGTGGATATCCAGGTCGGACGCATTGCTTGCCACTTCCTTGTAGATCAGCTCGCGCGTTTTAAACGTCTTGTAAACATCCATTTCGGAGGAGCGCGTTGTTTCGAAAACCGCCGGCTGGAAGATCAACATGGAATCCATTTTCAGATGTGCTTCCTGGCCATACTTCGAAAACTCCAAATCCATCTGTTCGCTGTCCGTCAGGAGGTTAAACTCGTCGTCCTTTTTCTCCAGCAGGAATTTTTTGTCGGTATGCTGCTTGAACTTCGCCAGGAAACTGCTGTCGCGGAGAATGTCTGCAATTCCGTACATGTAGAACTTGGTCGAATCAATCTCAAAACCATCCGTCATTCCTTTGGATTGGTTTTCAATCACCGCATACTTATCCCATGCATCCGTCGGTGCTTTCTCGCCAGCAACCGCCTGCTTCTTTTCGCCCAGGTACACCAGGGTTTGGGCATAATTTCGTTTGGAAAATTTTTCTAAATCAAACTCTTCGCTTTTAACCAATATCTGGATTGCCGTGAGCAGGCATTTTTCGGCAACCACATTGGTCGTGTCTTTTCGGTAATTGTCATAGATCACGCGCAGCCCCATCGTTAATTTCCCCTGCTTGGGAAGGACGCCTAAAAACTGGTTGAGGATGGAAATCTGTCCTTCGTAGTACTTGATTTTGCGTCTTGTCTGAGGCAGACCGGTATAGATACTCGTTTTCCTTTTCTGGATAACCACTTTCATCAGATCCAGCCAGGCCTGCGATTTACAGTTTGCCAGGAAAACCGATTCCGGGTACTTTTTTTCCAGGATGTAGATTGCATACAAGGCATCCACCGGTTCTTCTTCGTATACTTTATTCAGTACGTATTCGAATCGGGAAATATCGCGGACATAAAAGAACGACGCGCTGTCTTCATACAACATGTTCCCGCCCCAATCCTTGAATTTCGCAATTTGCTCCGACACCTGTTCTTTGCGCTTCGCCAGGTTGGGATGCGACATCAGGTAATCATTGTATTTGAATTTGGCTGAAATTTCGGTTCTTTTGAATTCGAAATACATTTCCGGCACATACATTTCTGCCGTGTTGAAATAGGTTTTCTCGAATTTCATTTCTTCAAACGGAAGGTAGGAATACAGCAACACGTCGAAGGTCTTGTTCAACTCCGTGGACTTATACCCGGCATCATGTACCATTTTGACTGCCATCCGGTCTGCTTCCAGCTCATTTTCCCGCGAATAATTACTCAGGAAACGAGCTCTTTCGTTATAGGAATAGAATTTTTCCTTCGTCGCATATTCAAAGAGATCCAATACGTGATGTTCCTGGAAGTGGATAATCTCATGCGAAAGCACAAATGCAAGCTGTGCTTCTGAAGTAAGCTGCGCGATCAATCCGGTGGTGACAAAGACAATTCCCTGCCTGGTTGAAAACGCATTGGCATCTGTCGAATTGTAAGTATAGAAACGGAGTTTTCCTTCCAGGTCTTTGTTCCCGGCAACGAGTTTATCTCCGAGTTTCTGCAAATAACGGCTCACGGTGTCTCCGAAAGTCACATTCCCGGAGTACAGGATTTCGTCGATCGAATAATGGAGTTGTTCAATAAAGAACTGCTTTTTTTTGCTACTGAGTGATTTCAGGTCTTCCTTTCCGTCCTGTTTGATTTTATTCAACGTAGAAGTGGAAAAATCCCTGGGAACCGGGCCTTTACTGCACAAGGGCTGATACCGGTTAAAGGCTTCCTGCGCCATTCCCTGTGAAAACACAAGCAATGACCATACAAAAGCTATCAGCGTTTTCCCTACCATTTAATGTTTTCGGGGAGAATGCAAACCGGGATTGGTTCCATTTTATGTTTGTTCGCACGGTTCAATCTGCGGAAGATCGACAGCACTTCTTTTTGTCGTTCATTGAGCGTTTCTTCGTTTCCGCTGAAGTCCATCGCCCATTCCAGTTCCGGGTATGTAGCTCCCATCTGGTCTTCATCGGATCTTCCGTCTTCCCATAATCCGTCGGTTGGTTTTGCAGTGAGGATGGATTCGACAATCGTGAGCGAGCCGGCCAGTTCAAAGACTTCCGTTTTCGTCAGATCGGCAATCGGACTCAAATCCACGCCGCCATCACCATATTTTGTAAAGAATCCCACTCCGAAGTCTTCAATTTTATTTCCTGTTCCTGCTACAAGCAAAGCGTGTGTCTGCCCCAATGCATACAAGGTCGTCATGCGCAGCCTTGCTCTTGAATTGGCCATTGCCAGGTGATTTTCTACCGTGCTTGCCGGGAACGTTTTTTCTAACTGATGAAACGCATCTGTGAGGTCAATGGTTAATGCTTCTACGTTGGAAAAATTCGTCTGCAGCCAATCAATGTGCTCGCTTGCACGCGTAAACTCTGCCTTTGTTTGCCGGATCGGCATATTGAGCACCATTACTTTCATTCCTGTTCTTGCACAGAGCGTAGAAGTCACTGCACTGTCCACCCCTCCGGAAATCCCGACAACAAATCCGTTCATTCCTGCATTTAACGCATATTGTTTCAACCAATCGGAGATATAGTCGACTACTTGTAATTCTTTTTCCATAAATCTTGTTAGTAAAAATAATAAAGAAATGTCTGAGAATTCAGGCCACACTCAAATATTTCCCGCAGATTCCCGGATTAATCGTTTTAGATACACCTCCGCGTTTACTTTCCGGAACAAGGAATCACAAAAAATCCCGTCTCAGCGATGCCGGACGGGATTTCCTATGTTGAGTTTGTTTTTTCTTAGAACAAGATTCCGATTTTCAAACAGAACTGTGTTTGTGTTGTTTTCAAACCGAAGTAATCACTGCTTCCAGCTGATCTGTTGAAAAGCGTTTTGTTTTTTCCGCTTCCTTCGATGTTGATCGGAGTCACCCCGTAGTAGAATCCTAATTCAGCAAACAACAGCGTGTTTCCTGTAAAGTTCCACTGAGCTCCACCAGCCAAACCTAAAGCAACACGAATGAAGCTTACATCGTTTCCGTAGGAAGATTTCATTCCGTCCATGGTCGTACTTGTCGATGGGTACAAACCTGCCTGGATTGCGTCCATATTCGTTCCGTTTGCACCGTTCCCGAAGATGAATCCGTCATCATTTCTTGTCGACTTAATCAAAAAGCTGGTACGTGCTCCGAATTTCCCGTAGTAACGGAAGTCTCCGATTGCATTGGTACGGAAGAGCAGCATGGTAGGCAATGTTGCATAAATGTTTTTATACTGTCTTCCCGTCAGGCGGAAAACCTGATCGGTGTTCGGATCCTTCACGTCTTTCTCCTGGATGATGTTGTTGTCGTTGTAATAGTAATAAGAGTTTCCGTTAAGAGCCGTCATGGCAATCCGGTAAGATTCGAAATCGAACTCCAACCCGGTCACAAACCCAATATTTTCATTGAAATTGATGTTGATATTCAATCCGAAAGCGTTCTGAACCCCCACTCCGTCTTTCTCGATGCGTTTGGTTCCCGGTTTCGTGAAATTCAACCCTAACTGGTAGGCGATTCCCATGTTTACTTTTTTATCAGATCCTTCTGATTGTCCAAAAACGGCAGCGGAAAAAGCTACTGCCAAACATGTTACTATTACTCTTTTCATAAGTTATCTTAAAACTGAACCAAATATAGTTTCTTTCGATGAGACTAGAATGATTATTTTTGACCAATATGAAATTTACGAAAAAATTGAGTTCACCGGCACTTTTCGTGTTCGCTTCCATCCTGTTACTGGCCGTTTCGTGTTCCGATCCGCTGGATGTGGATATTTCTTCGAGCACGTACCGCCTGGAAGGTGTTCAACTGGATAGTATTTTGAAGCATACTCCGGATGAGAAACTGAGTTCTGAGATCGAAGCATTGGCGAAAAAATACCCGGATATGATGGATTACCAGTTTTACTACTGTTTCAAAACCGGGCTTCCGAAAGACAGTACTTTTGCGATAAACTGGGCAGATTTCACGCTGAGTCCATACTACAAACGCCTGTCGAAACGCATCGATGAAAAACTGGCTCCCAAGCTCCCGAAATCCAAACAAATAATTGAAGATGGATTCAAACGTTTACATGTCCACCTGCCAAACAGCAAACTTCCGAAATCGGTGATTTTCATGAACTCGTATTTTTCGTCGAGTGTTTACTGCACGGAGCAGGAAATCGGGATCGGGCTGGAGCGTTATTTAGGAGCAAAAACGGATGTAATCCGGGAATTGCCCGGCGATGTATTCTACGAATGGATTAAAAAAGCCATGGAACCGGAATACCTCGAGCGTGATGCGGTTTGCGGCTGGATCCTGACGCATATTTGTGAACCCGGAAAGGATTTCAATAACATCCAGGCCATTGTTCAGTGGGGTAAAATCCTTTACCTGACGAAAGCGGCATTACCGGAACAGGATGAACATATTTTGCTCCGTTATACCGAAAAAGAATACGACTGGGCTTTGAGAAACGAACGCAATTTCTGGGAATACCTGGTGAAGCAAAACCTCTTGTTTGCCCGAAGTGAAACCGATCAGGCGGCATTTTTGCAGGAAGCTCCGTTCACCGCCGGACTACCTCAAAAGGGACCGGATCGCCTGGGACAATTTTTAGGTTACCGCATTGTTTGCAGCTATATGGAACAATATGATGTAACTTTGCAGGAATTAATCGACAAACCGTACAACGAGATTTTAAAGGAATACCAAATTAACGATTGAAAAAATGGAAGAAGAAATAGTAACAAAACGATCTGAAATCAGCGTAAAAATTGGGCTTAACGCAAACAATCTTCCACTTGAAATGCATTGGAGCGCGCAAGACGGAAACATTGAAAATGCTCCGGCGAAAGCCATGATGCTGTCTCTCTGGAACCCGGAGGATAACAATACCATGAAGATTGATTTGTGGACGAAAGATATGTCCGTAGAGGAAATGAAGCAGTTTTTTCATCAAACGCTGCTCACCATGGCAGATACTTTTGAGAAAGCAACGGGCGAAAACCTCATTTCAGAAGATTTGAGAGATTATTGCTACCATTTCGCTGAGAAGATGGATATTATGCCGGAGAAATAAGAAGACTTCGGGAGTCAAGACACAAAACGTTATTGAGTCGAGAGATCAGATTTTAAGATTTTATTGAGTCAAGATAAAATCAAAAAGGCTTTCGGAAATTCTGAAAGCCTTTTTTAGTGAGTATCTCAAGTCTTAAAGACCAGACTCTTGAAATCTTGTCTCTATTAATATCTATTTCACCAACGTCATCTCGTCGACCAAATGTTTTGCACCGCAGTAAACGTCCATCACCCACATCACGTAGCGGATATCCACCACGATGTTGCGGCAACGGTTCGGATCGAAGTAGAAATCACTCATCGTGCTTTCCCAGCTTCTGTCGAAGTTCAATCCCATTAAATTTCCGTTTGCATCCAGCACCGGGGAACCGGAGTTTCCTCCCGTTGTATGGTTTGATCCCGTAAAGCATACCCACAACTCACCGTTCTGAGCATAGTTTCCGTAACTTTTCGATTTGTACAACTCAATCATTTTCGGATCCAGATCAAAATCCGGATTTCCGGTGTTGTGCTTGTCGATCATTCCTTTCAACGTGGTGTGCTCCGTATATGCCATTCCATCAACCGGGGCTGAACCTTCCAGCAAACCATAAGTTACACGCAGCGTTGAATTGGCATCCGGCCAGTGTTTTGCATCCGGGAACATGATTAATTTTCCTTTGACAAATTCTTTCAGCAGAGCGTCCATTTCCAGTCCGTAGTCATTTGATCCGGATGCAATTTCATTACGCATCAGGTTGAAGCATTCCGTAAACAATTTGTAACCCGGGTCTTTCTTCAATGCTGCCAATGATTTATCTCCGAACTTATTCAGGAAAGCCAGGTACTTTTCTTTGTTCACAAACACTGATTTGGAATACACGTCAGCCGCCAGTTTCTGGTTGCTCAGGGAAGGAATCACAAAACGCTTGTCGAGGTAGTTTTGGAATGCAGGAGTGAGCACCTCAAAGATTCCTTTGTCAACATTCACATCGTAATTCTTAAAGAATCCCTCTGCCCCTTTCACCAGGTTCTGAATTTTAGCATCCAGTTCGTTATTAGTCTTATATTTCTCGTAATTGCGCTCGATATCTTCCATAGAACGTGTCAGTCGGAAAAACTCCGGCCCCACGAACAGGTATTCCACCATCAGGGTGTAGGTAAACTCGTAGTGCGATTTTTGGTCTACCAGCTGGTTCATGCGGTCAACCAGGGGAGCGTACTGATTCCAGCCATCCTGCGATTTTGCCCGCGCCACATATTCGTCTTCGAATTTCTTTTTCAGCGAAACCGCATCCAGTTGTTTCAATCCGTCAATCTGCCCGATGTATTTCTTCCAGGCATTGGCAATGCGCGCCTGTTTTGCCATGTACTGAATCCGTGTCAGGTCTGATTTGGTCATTGCTTCATTGATCACTGCCAAACTTTTCGTACGCATATCAATTTCCATCGGGCGTTGCTTCTCGATGTAGTATTTCAGGTTTCCGGAAGTCAAATGCTGTTCTGTTTGTCCCGGGAAACCGTATACCATTGTGAAATCTCCGGCTTTTCGGTCGTTGAATGCAATTTTCAAATGCTTGATCGGCGAATACGGAACGTTGTCTTCGCTGTATGCCGCCGGCTTGTTGTCTTTTCCTGCATAAATGCGGAATACGGAAAAATCTCCGGTATGGCGCGGCCAAACCCAGTTATCCGTGTCTCCACCGAATTTCCCGATAGAACTTGGAGGAGCTCCAACCAAACGCACGTCCGTAAACACTTCCTTCACCATCAGGTAGAAGCTGTTTCCGTAATCAAATGCCTGTACATCGGCCTGATAGTGAGTATTGCGGGTAGCGTCTTCAATCAGTTTTTTCATGTTACGTTTCAACACTTCTCCGATCTTGTTCCCGTCTTCCAATCCCTGGATTCCGAACAACATGGCTTCGGTTACGTCTTCGATTCGCACGATCCGCGTAGCGGTCAATCCGGCATTCGGAAGTTCGTCTTTAAAGCTTTTTGCCCAGAAACCGTTTTTCAGGTAATCGTGTTCGGTAGATGAATGTTTTTGCACGGCATCCAGACCACAGTGGTGATTCGTTAGAAGCAAGCCTTTGTCCGAAACCAGTTCGGCGGTACAACCACCTCCGAAATGCATGATTGCATCTTTCAGCGAGGCATTGTTTACCGAATAAATATCTGCTGCGGAGAGTTTCATTCCTTTTGCTTTCATATCGGATTCAAACGCCTGAAGCAAAGACGGAATGAGCATCCCCTCTTCCGCATGAAGCGCAAACCCGATTAACAGGGCTAAACTCAACAAACCATTTTTCATATTTCTCAATTTTGCCCAAATATACCAATACCCTGCCAAAACAAGTTGTTCAATTCAACCCTTTTTCGCATTTTTGCTATGTGGAATTTATCAGTTTAATCTTTCGACTGGGAGTCATTTTGGCGATTTTCAGTTTCATTTGGGGAATTTTGAAATTCGGCTTTGTCCTGTTGCGCGGAGGCGTACCCGTATCTTACCCGCTGGGGCTTGCCCTGAAAACGATCCAGTATCTGCTGATTGCAGACGTGGCCATCCTGTTCTGTACGGATAATCCGAATGGAAACATGGCAACATCTGTCACCACCGGTTTGATCCTGCTCATGTATTTCGTTGGAAAAGTGCAGAATATGCAATTACGAAAGGTCATGATGATCCAAATCCAGGGAAGAACACTTTCCGATACGCAGAAACCCAAAATGGGACTCGAATTCGGAATTGTGGCATTAGCGATGGCTGTTTTCGGCTTTTTGCTCCTGAACCCGGAATTTGCAGCAAACTCCATTTCCAGCTGGTTTTATTCCAACATCATTGATATCGAGGGCACGCCGATCTTCGGATTTATCTTTAAAATTGTTGGTTTCTTCTTCACGATTACCATGCTGCTTCGAATGGTGAACGCGCTCAGCGTCATTTTTTCAGGAAAAGCATTCGGAAGAAATCAAGACAATAACGATCCATACAACGGAAATAACCCGAATCAGAATCAGTCCAATACTCATTTCGACGATTACGAAGAAGTGGATTAAGCGATCTGTTTGATCAAACGGAGGATTTGCGGAACGAGAAATGCTGTTCCGTTATTTTCAATGACCAGGTCGGTCAGTTTTCTTTTTTCAGACTCCGGCATTTGCGCATTGAAGCGGGAAAACACCTGCTCATCGGTCAGGCTGTCGCGTTCTTTTACGCGCTGAATCCGGATTTCTTCTGACGCACCAACCAAAAATACGGCATCAAAAGACCGGTAGTTCCCGGTTTCGAATAAGAGTGCCGATTCCTGGAAAACAAGCGGCGATTGCTGTGCTTCGACCCAATCTTTGAAGTCCTTTCTGACCGCCGGATGCACCACGCTGTTCATCGCTGTTCTTTTGGATTCGTCCTGGAAAATCTGTGCCGCAAGGTAAGGCCGGTTCAGCACTCCGCCGATATACGCTTCTTCCCCGAAAAGTTTTTTGAGACCATCCACAATGGAGTGATCTTCGTGCATCAGGTCTTTTGCGCGCTGATCGGAGGAGTACACAGGATAGCCCATGATCTCAAGGATTTTCGCAACAACTGATTTCCCGGATCCGATTCCACCGGTGATGCCGACTGTTTTTTTTTTCATAACAAAAAATCCCCCTTGGCGAAGGGGGATCTGTTTTTAAATTTCTTCTACTTCTATGATATTGAAAGGCAGCCCGATGATTGCCTGGTAATCCTGGCCGGCTTCTTCCATATCTTCATCGTCTTCTTCGAAGAACCAGTTCACGGTTACATTCGTTTTGGATCCCGAGATCGCTTCCAGTTTTTTGAACAAATCCAGGATGCATTTGGATGAAGAGGTATTGAAATACTCCAGTTTCACATCAACAGCCGTCTCCGCGATCGGATTTTTCCCGTAAGAATCAATCCAGTCATTCAAAGGCTTGTAGAATTCCACTGAGTTTTCAGGAATAGAACGACCTTTCAACTCAAGCTTTCCGGTAGTGGCATCAAAATGGATCGAAGGTGTTTTCGCTGATCCTTCCAGGTGTAAATTTTCCATATTCTTACTAATCAATTTTTATGTTCAAACAGAAAAAACTAGTTATGTCGTTAATCGGTAAAATCTGGTATTCCAGTCTGTTTCCCGATTTCCGTGCAATATCAATCATACCAAGTCCAGCTGTTCCTTTATCGGACAATGCCCCATTGCTGAGCACATCCTGATAATATTTCTTCAGCTCATCCTTATCCATTCCATTGATCATTTCGAGGCGCTTTTGTAAATCCAGCGCGCTTTCGTTGTCAATGTAATTTCCGGTTCGAATAACAAAATGATCGTCTTTCTTTGCTATCATAAACAAAGCAGAACGTGCCTCAATCCGCGTCAGGTTCTTGTCAGCATCTTCACCCGAATCAATGTGGTGATACAAATTCTGCAAACATTCTACCAATACGTTGAAAACCTTCTTTTTCATCTTGGGAGATTCTTCCATGTAATCCATTTTAGACTCCATGATGGAAAGAACTGAGGACATAAGTTCCGACGTGACCTCTCCCTTGAATGATAGCAGGATATTTTCCCGCTCCATTGTTTGGTATAGTTCGTAGATGTCGTTCTTTATCATTCTTAGTTTTCGAAGTGGAACAAATATAAGAATCCTATCGAACTAATTCTGAGGTTCGACGAAAAAAATGAGCAAATGGTAGAATTTATCGTGAGATTTCAGCGACTGGTCTCGTCAGCTACCTGGAGGAGGAAAACCGGTGTAGTTTTTGATGATTTTGCGCTTACAGACTCGTTGATAATTCGGGAGCATTCGCGCTGAATCTATGGAGGTTGTTTTCCCGCGGAGGTGCGCAGATGTCCGCAAATGCAATCCGCTATGTGTTCTATGTTCCTATGTGGAACAAATACGGGGTTGGAAATTAACTTCAACCCATTGATTATTAGTGTATTGAAAGTGAAGCACGAGTTTAGGGTAAGAATAAGGGTACTATTGTACTCCCAACGTTTCCAGAGGGTTCTAAATAATCCTTTCTATTCCTCTGAAACACCCTAGAACCATTTGAAATTGAATGGATGCAAGCATTACAATTGCGATAAAGTAATTTATTAATCAATTAAATATCCAGTTTTTCTCAAAAAATCTTCTCCTAGTATTACAGGATGGAATTGAAGCGAACCCTCTTGCATTGTGTTTGGATGCTTAAATACATATTCATGGATCGGTATATCTTTTCCCACGCGAGCATAGGTTTGACCAATTGTAAAATCGATAATTTCTAAACTTGGGAGTGTTAACCAAACATGAAATCCTATGATTCTATTTTTTTGTTTTTCCTTGAGTAATTTTATTACAAAATCTTCATCTATGAAAAAACTAGTTGCATCTCCAAGTATAAAATAACCGCAGGTAATTAGTGATTCACATTCCAAATATTTGTCAACTAATGGTTTCATAAAATATGAAACCGTAGCACATTGTAGTGCTAGTTCACCATTAATGAATTCGGGAAATTTATGACAAAGAAGATCTCTTAGATCTTCATAATGAAAAGGTTTGATATAAGTATCCTGAGAATCTAATACTGGTACATCAAGTTTCAAATTCAATCGTTTTGTACGCTCAATCGCTTCAATAAAAGTTTGTTGATAATTTGCCATATCAAACTATTTTACTTCAGTTATATCAATTCCATTTTCAGAGACAACCATCCTAAAGTACGAATGGCTTCGGCTCGCTTTATTTAAAGCTTCATGATACTTTTTTTGAAACTGAATTAAGTTCGGTAAGGAGCTTTGAATAAGAGGATTTTCTTCAAAATCCTTTTTAGAAATTCGCTTTCCTTGAAACTCCATTATTATCTCAACTCTCAAGTGTGCTTGTGCTGGCAAATCATTCATTGATAATAGTTTAGTTATATCACAAAATAAGGGCAATCCTTGAAAGTAGCGAAATATCTCGCGGAAAAGCAACAAATCTGAGGTACACAACCGAATCCTAGTTGTTACTTTTAGAATGAGGTGATTTTTCTGCTGTTTCTAAAAATGTCGTTATTCTTTCTAAAGAAATTGAACTGTTTTTACTTCCATTAGAATCAGATATCCTCAAGTCACATCTTCCATTTTACAACAAATGTTTACACATAGCTTTTAACTTTATTCAATTAGTTCAAAATCACTTAGATCTTGAAACGGTTCTATTTTCTTGAGATCATCCAATGATCTTAATGCAAAAGCCATCTTTGGAATATTTCCAATTGGATATGTAAAAACATAAAGAAAACCTTCACGAACTGCGAAATTTTGGAATCTTTCAAACGGAACACTTATTCCATCATCTTTCCAGGTTAACAATTTTTTATCGTCTAAAACTCCCATATAATAAAATTGTGAATAGTTAGATTCTAGTATAATAAATTACTAGTAAAAGTATAACGCATTTTTTTTAATAACGAAGCTACATATATCAGTTGATCGACCTGAATTTTCTAGTTGAAGTAATTCACAAACGTTTAAAATAGTTAACTGAATAAAAGACTTTAAATAACGACTAATCTTCTTTTTTAGTCTGTTTAGAGCCAGTTGATTGTCTGTTTAAAAATGGTAAGTTATAACTAACAGAAACAAATCCTGTACCTCGGAAACGTGTTACATATTCTAGCTTTGAATAGTTTGAAGGAAGCGGATCATATTGACCAATAGTTTTTGTGATTTTATATTGGTTACTCAGATTGCTATAATTACCCCAAACTGCTCCAGCACTTAAACATACACGATTGTGCGCACCTAAAAGTAAACTTACTCCTGTAAAATAACGCACACGAACCTTATCACTAAAACTTATTCCAGCTCCAAGAGTTAACCCTAAATTGACAGAAGTCCAACATTTATGATATAGATGAAGGTAGCTGGCAAATCCAAATTCCTTTGTACCCGTGTTTTCATTTACTATACGTTTGTTATAGATTGTTGAATCCGAAGTATTTGTTGTATTCTTAGTTATTGTACTATCAGCAGCTAAAGTATAAGTTTGATCATGCTTGAAACCCATATATAAACCAGCACTAATATCGGCTTTAAAAAAGCCTTTTATATAGATCGTCTGAGTTGGATTTTTTGAATTTTTCTTAAATTGGGACCCTTTTTGAAGGCTAGGATATGGATTTAAGGGTTTTGCTTCGATTGTCATTCTAAGATCCAATTTATCAGCTTTGGGCACTTGTGGACAGTAGTAAGTAATGTAGGGTTGATTAATTGTAAATTCTTTATACAGGATTTTCAACTCTTTATTTAAAACAGAGTCCTGACCCGATGGTGATAAATAAAGATCAACCAATTGCAGGAATGATAAATTTTTATAAGATCCCTTATCTCCCGAATCCTCAAAAAATCGCTCAATACTAGTGTCTATATAGTTTAATGCGTCTTTTTTCTTCTCTTTTAAGCATTCATTTCCGTATGGACTACTCAAATAGTAGTTTTCCAAAAGTGTTTTCATTTCTGTACGTGCGAGTAGAAGTTTAATTTTCATAGTTTGATATTGTTTTAACTCCTCGTCATTTATTTTTTTACTTTGAGCGACCGTTTCGTTATCCCCTGACCAATTCTCAGCTCGACTTAATAATAATGTCTCAATGAGTGAATTACTTTCATTATACATGAGAATCGTAGAGTCTAGAACTTCGACAGAATAAATTGCGGGATTCACGTTTGCTACTACTAAAACCAAAGGTTCTCCAGCATTTACAACAGTTTTAGTTTTATCTACGATCTTCCCGTTCAGATAAGTTTTTGTTTTACCGGTTTTGGCATTATAGATCAAGCAATTTGCGTCTGGATAATCTTTTAATATTTCAGTTTCATCAATAACCCCGTTTTTTTCAGGATCAACTTTAAATGGTGAGAGTTTAAATTCAAATTTTTTCACGAGTTGCCAATATGGAATAATGTTATTTTCGCTATTCTTATCTTGTTCTGATTCAATAAACTTGTTTTTTATTGCAATCCTATCTTTATTAAAAATCAAGAAAAAATTCTTATCAATCTCTATTGGATTTGTAGGGTCAGCTGCAGTTAAAATAAGTTTATCGTCCTTTAATAGTATTTTAAGTTCATATTTGGTAGTTCTTAGTTTTTCTGCTAACATGGTGATTTCTTTAGCTGGATTACCATCAGCACCTTCCACTTGATATTGAATTTTGTTTTCTGTTTTGGAATCCATGTTTACAAAAGCAATTGTAAAACCCTTTTTGAAATCGACCTCATATCCATCCTTGTTGATTTTATTTATATCAATTTTTATTGAATTCTCTTGCGAAAGCCCTTTATTCATCAAAGAAAGATTAACGATGGTTATTGCTAGCAATAATAATTTACGTTTTTTCATATTGAGAGTTTTAAGGTTTATACTATTTCTGCAGACAGCTTGTTTAAGATGTTGACCAACGGAATTGCGTAGGAGAATTTATTGTTCCCGGCTATAATCATTCCAATTGGATTATTATATTGATCGTAAACACAAGCACCTGAATCCCCTGGAGTAGTTATGCCACTATAGTTATCATCTGATTCACTTTCTTTGATATTTGAAAGAACTATTAAATCAGTCATTTGATAAGTTCCATCAGAATATTTGATTGGTATTGGATTGATTGTTCTATTGTTAATTACATACCCTTTTTTTTCTAGATAACCGCCATTTAATGTGTCATTGCACATAATGCGGACTTGTAATGTTCGGATATCTAAATGAGTTAACTTCTTAACTTTATTTGGAGTAATTTCATAAGTGAAACTACTTGTAGTTGTTTTTATTAATGCAATGTCGAATTGCTTATCATGTAATGCCCAAACAAAATTTCCATTTAGTTTCCCATCGATCATTGCAGGAGTTGGTTTTATTGCACCAAATCTATTAACTCCTTTTCCGGCATTTAGAACATGACTACAAGTCAGCAGTCTTTCTTCACTACCAATCCTAATTTTACAGCAAAGGCTTCCGGATACTCCTGCTCTTTCAGCTACAAAAACCGCGCTGTTCTGACCGACATATACGGAAGCTGTTTCCACTCTGAAAATCACGTTGACGGGAATATTTACCCTTTTACCCTTTCCTATATCTGCATTTACTGAGATGGGAATCTTACCTCTGTCAGAGCCACTAATGTGTATATCAATACAATCTATTAGTTCATCATTTTTCATCAGTTTACCATGCATTGGAGTAGATGTCAATTCTTTATGATGAAATAATTCCTTATTTTGCTCTATGGCGAGGTGAACAATTTCTGATTGTGATTTGGTTAAATATGTATCTAACTGCTCTACCGTTTCAACATCATAAGTCTCATCAGAAGCTAGTTTTCTTTTTAAGTTTTTTATTTGAAGAAGCATATCCAACAAATCATGAAAAAACTTTGATCCGAAGGAAAGAAAAAAGGCGGTTAGGATTAATGAAAGAATTAAAATAATCTTATGTGGATATTGACTCCCTTTCCAAAAAATTACTTCACGGGGATCATTTGCCTGAAACATGCTAAGGATATCTATACCAAGAGAAGAAGCGATTATTAATCCAATAACAAAACTTAACATCGCCACTTCGCGTTCTATCTTATTTTTAAGTTCAATACTTTCTGGTTTTTGCCCTTTTCCTATATTTTTCCAAATACCTTTAATTCCTAATTTAGAAAATAACTGTGCTATCCAAGAGCCTGGACCATAACTACGTACAAATTGAGTCATCTTCTCTACGATCATACTTACGATGAATAGGATAATCGCTATTGTGATTATTGAATCAAGTAGGTCAGTTTTTGGAGTTTCAGTTATACTTTGTTCAGTAGTAGCAAATGTATTTGAGACAGAAACTATTCCTCCGATTAAGCATAGGGTTAGTTTTATCATAGTGTTTTGATATTCAGTGAATAAGTATTTCAAATCAACCACAAAAAACTTGAATATCCAAATTATTTAGTTCGATTATTCATCGATTTTTGCAAAACTCCGCAATGTATTTCTTGATATTACTACGAAATGGTATATGTTTTTAATCCCTGATTTAAAACACAGAGCGGGTGCTTCACCCTTGGAAACACATAAAAAAAGCATTCTTGGTTCGATACACGCCCAAAATAGGTAACAAAAGGTCATCAGAAATGGTGACCTTTTTATTTGTTTGAAGAAGTTTACTCTTATTTTACCAAATTTCTATTGCTTTGTCATAAAGAAAGCGGGCTCTCTTTTGAATCTCGTTTTCATTCCAATCCTCCAGTTCCAAATATGGTGCAAGAGTTTCTATTCCGGCTGAATAGTGTCTCAATCCAGGTTTATTTGCTCTTCCGACCTTCTTTGTTGTCCAATCCGAATCACGAATTGAAGCGTTTAGGGATTGAGTGATAATCGCAAGATTTCCTAGGGTGTACAGGATTCTATTTCGGAAATCTCGTTCTTCTTTAGTTCCCAGTTCCCCCCAATGGTTCTTCCATTTTTTTGGCATCAAGTGTTCAAGACTATACTTGCGCATACCGAGCAATTGAGTTGACTGTCTGTTTCGATTCCTGATCTTGGATTCGAGGAAATAGATAATTCCTGCAGATTGCTTGTTAATCAAATAAGTACTTTTGAATCCATGCTCCAATTCTGAATCATCGGGGAAGTAATTTACTCTATCTGCACTTTTTTCAATGTAATCATAAAAAGCTTCAACAGTCAATACTTCATGAGAAATGAGTCGGTCTGTAAAGAGTTGATTATAGTTCTTAGTGGTAGCGTGAACGACCATTCGGCGCATCAAATAACTTTCTAATGCTTTATACAACTTGTTACGTTCAGATTCTTCACGAACGTGTTTTTGAATGTATAACACGTATGGGATAAGTGTGGTAGTATCCAAACCAAAAATGATCGCATTGATTCTGTCAATACCATAATCAGCGCTCAATTCATGTTCTACAATCTCATAATCAAAACTATCTCTGAAAACCACAGCATAGTCTTTGATTTCACGAAGTATTTCTGTTCTATCAAGTTTGTACTCCTTAATAAGCGTTTTGTAAGATTCAAAAAGCGATTCTACTTTCGAGAATTCAATTTTATCTTCAGTTTTAACCTTCAATGAAGAGTCTTGTATCTTAATTTGTAAGTAAGAATAGAAAAACAAATCAATACAAGTTCTACGCAGTCTTCCGGCAGTCAATTCGTGATCCCAATAGCGTTTTGTTTCTTCATCGTCTCCTTCAAAAATATTACGCCAATATTCATTATACAGATTCAAGTCATCCCGATTAAAAAAGTAGTTCTTTAACAATTCAGCAGTTGTTAAACGAACCCCTAGTGAGTTAATCGTATCGAAAATTTGTTGTTCATCTTCGTTTTCATCCAAATCAATTCCTACAAATAAGATTCTTGACAAAATGATGTTAAAATTGAGTTTATTCGGATCTAAATTTTTCTTAAAGTAATTATATGCGTGAATAATCTTGTCGTGATCGGGACCAGTAAGATCAACCAATTCGGTTAGACTCAATATCTGCTTAAATGAAGCAATATCATTATGATTATGATAGAGTGCAAACTCGTTGTTCAGGAGTTTAAAAATTCGTTCAAATGAGGCATTGTTATCTGTTCTAAGACATAGTACCTTGAAGAAAATATTTAAGGTTGTAAGACGCTGTTGTCCGTCAATAACTGTCCTAACATCTCCTACAGGATTAGACGTATTGGTCGGCTGCTGTTTCAAAATAACTGATCCTAAAAAATAGGGGCGGTTTGAAATACTTACCGCTTCCATGTCTTCAAGTAGCCGTTCCCATTGTTCATCTCCCCAAACATAAGCTCTTTGAAAGAAAGGAATTTCTAAAATTCTATTACCGTTAAAAATATCGTTGATTGTTCGTTTTCCAGCATCCATTGTGTTAGGTATTTGGTTATTTAATTTGTTATGCTCAGTAGGGGCGATGAAGGTACTTTAAATTCGTCAGAAAGGATCACCACTACATTCTTGATTACTTTAGTTTAGAAAATTGTTCAAACTTCTTTATTGATTTTGCCATGCTTCTACCTTCTTCTGAATTTCCTTCGGTTTCTTGTATCAATTGGTAATCCTCGGAGATTTTAAAACAATACACATAGCAAGAACTCTCTACTCCTTTAGATCTAGGATTAAATCCCTGCATACCAAGCTTCTGAAAATACCTCTCTATTTCAACCGCTTCATCTCTAGACTCTGCTTCTGCTTGATAACATGGATCGGTGTCTTTATATCGACCAGCACTAATATGTTCAAAAAGTTCTTCTACTAAAATATTCTCAACGAGTCTCCTTTGCGGATTATTAGTAATTCCGATGTAAAATTCGGGATAATCACCTCCTTGCGAAGTTTTAAAATCTTCAATTTCTTCCTTAATGGTTTCAGTGCTTTTTGACATAGTGGAGTATATTTAATTAAATACAAAGAATTTTATATGGGGTTCCTCGAAACAATTGATGATCTCATGAGTCTCAAATTGTACATGAGTTAAACTTACACTTTTGAGAAAACTACATTGTACATTTTATGAAAATTGTCTTTGTGGAATTTTGCAATATGAACCTAAGATAAAATTCTCAAGGGTTAGCTTATAGTCTTTATCTAATGTACAATACCGCCATAAAACTAGATCAATAACAGATGCTTTTTCTTGAATAGAATCTGAAATATTCAAGCAAAGTTCGTCAGGTGAATTGAACCCTAATATATCTGCTAATCTTAATAAATGACGATCAGGTTTGGCAAAATTTAGTCCAATGTTTTTTGCCAAATGATAGGAAGTGGCTTTTCCCATGTATGGAAAAGTCTGGATGTAAGATATTCCTTCATTAAGAATTCTATGCTTAAGATATTGAAAAGAATTCGATTTGATATAATCAACAATATATAGGATAGCATTGATTTTACCTTCATGATTGAAAACGATCTTTGTTTGCCCCTTAATCTTTTCTCGATTCGCACAAATCCAATCAATAGACTCGAATCCTCTCATAATTTGTTTAACTTTTGGAAATATTTTTTGAACCACACGGTCATTCATTCCACTAGCTATAACTACCCATGAAATCTCTTCCAAGAACTGAGACAAGCTTATATCATTGAATGAAATATTATCTTGCCAATCAATTTCATGAGCGTATCCATTGTCAATTACAATGTTCTTGGCAAAGAAATATGCATGAGATAATTGCGAGGAAAACTCCATACTCTAATTTTATTCTGTGTTTTACGGAGATTAGCAAAAAGGTTTCATTATTTAAGTATTTCATTCCAGGCACGGATATCTTTACTTCCGTCTGCATTTTGCATTTTTCTCGATACTGTACTTAGTGAATCAGAAACCATTTTTCGTTCAATACTATTTGCTGCTTTTAAGTAGTTGTCAACGTGAATAGTTTGCCCAGTTTTATCTTTTATCGGTTCTAAAACCTTTTTACTAGCTTCAGTAAAGAAATGTTTAAGCATCGCTTTTGGAGTCTTATCGCCTGAATAATTTGAAAACACCTCAATTCCAAGTGCTTCTACATGGTATCCTGAAAGTTGTCTTCTTTCCGGAAGAGTCGATATAATAGATTTTGCTAACTTAATTACTGGAATCAATTTACCTGAATTTTTGATGTTGACGTATCGTAAAGTTTCAACAAATTTCTTTGGTTGAATTATCTTAGACCATTCATTTGGATCTGAAGATGATGGAATACGAATTCCATTCCCGTCTTTTAAGGCAGGTAATATCTGAATTGAATATTCAGAAGTGAAATTAATTGTTACAGCCTTTTTTCCAGAAACAATATCTGTATAAGGTAAACTTTCACGAATTCTGTCATAGAAATAATCTTTAACTTCATTAGGGCTTAGATGCATCAATTCAGATTTATTCAGAATTGCCAATGTATCAATATCACTAAGTCCTTCAACAAATGTGTTTTTTGATAGTGATCCACCATACCTTAAATCAATAGTCCCATCGACCCCTAAATTTAGTGCCTGTTTTATTCGTTGAATATGCGTCTGAATTTGATTTGTATCTCTGTCATTCACATTAGATAATAGAGTTCTAATTAAATCAGTCACTTTAATTTCGAAGGCCTGATCTTTAGTTTGCTCTTCACTTCGAATTCTCTTGCTAATTTCATCTGGTGAATTACCACCAGGAAAAAATACACCTCCTGAACCGCCCATATTACTTAAAATTTGATTGAAAAGTTTTGAAATGCTTCTCAAGTATTTTACCAAACCCAGGACCACCTAATTCATCAAATTGTTCAAAATCTTGATACTCGATAAAGTCCTTCATTATATATTTCATTTTCTCGAGATAATATGTGTTTTGAGTAATAGACATCGATTTAACTTTTGCATCACTTACATGAATACCTAAATCAACATTAAGTGCTCCATAATTTGACTGATATATTGCTGAATCGTTGTAATATGAATATTTTAACCACGTTAGTCCATCAAAAATTTCCGCGCCTACTAAAAAATACAATATCGTTGTTATTGGATCTAAACTTCCAAAGATATGTAATGGTGACGAAATACCTGCGTTGTCTAAAGCACGTCTAATTTCAGCTATATTAATCATCCGATTTAAAATCGAACTACCTAATTCTCTTTCAGTTAATCCAATTATCGAAAAACCTGATAAATCCTGGATATTGTCAATGATGTTTTGAACTTTTACAAATTGTTGGTCTTTAGTTTCAGGTTTTATTAAGAAATCTGATAAAAAGTTTGAATGAGTGCTAAATAATGCTTTTGCTGAATCAATTTGATCCTTTAATGAGATTCTATGATTACCATGATCATAACTCACCGCAATTGCAGCTTTATGTTCCGGCCATTTACTTAATACTCTATTCAATTGATTTACATCCCATGCTTTTATGTCATAGTTGAATTTTGATGTTGCCGAAATATCATATCCACCGCCAGTTTCATAACCACCACTATCAATGAAAGTAAGCTCTGTACAAATTGAATCTTCATCAAATGGTATATGACTGTAAAATATATCATAAGCACTTACTAAAAGAGTCTCTGTAAGAAATTCCTTAGCAAACTGAAAGGCATCTGCAACTTCTGAGGTGTCAGGAGCTCTTTTACTTCTTTTCTTTTTAAAGCCATAACCTTTACTTGAAAAAGATGGAACCATTAATGGAGTTTCAAGTCGAACACCTAATGGGTGTTCAATAATATTACTTCTAGCACTCATATATTTTCCTTAAGTCTTTACAGGTTAAACATTCATTACAAGGTTGATCTAAACCAAGTTCACAACTATATGTCAAATGAATTGGAACTTTTTCAAGTGAACAATAATTGGCAATTTCTTTTTTGTTCCAAGTGAGAAAAGGAGCAGCGACTTGTACCAAATCACCACTATATTCTTTAATAATAGATTGAACTTGATTTAAAAAATTCTCACCGCAGTCATAGTAAGTTGTTCCTGAATGAATTCCAATTGCAATTATTCCAAAAGATTTTGAGAAACTCATTAACGCTAAAAAGATAAGTGCGGCATTTCTACCTAGAATAAACCCTTTTGTAATATTAAGTCCGCTTACATTTAGAATATTTAGTTTGCATCCGTAATACTCACTGATTTTTGTTACTGCGTTTAATTCATTCTTGTGAGAGGGTTGTCCAAGATTTAAAAAGACCAGTTCAACTTCAAAACCAAGGTCTTTATAAAATTGAATACAGGCTGTAGAATCTATTCCACCACTTGCAAGAATTAGAACATTATTTTTTTGAGTGACCAATTAATTACATTTTAAATTTGCATTTCAAAAGTTAGTCGGCAGTCCATTTCATATTAACCGTCCATTTCGTATGCTCTCCAATCTTATATGGTGTACTCCTGGACCTATTGTCATATCCTAAAGACTCAATCAATTCCTTGTCTGCCCATTTTATATAATCAGTATCTCCATTATTAAGAAGAGCTTCAAGTTCAATCAATTGTTTTTGAGTCGGTAACAGTTCTAAAACATCGTATTGAAGAATTTCCCAACAATCCCATCCCTTTGCTTTTTTTAACGGAGTTCTAACTCTCCCTACAAATTCATAATTGACGTAAGGGAAGTTTGTAGATGATAGCACTTGACCTTTTACATCAATCAATTCTTCGTAAAATTCACGCCAATGAGATATTTCTCTATCCTCACACGTATTAAACCAATCTATAAATTTGACTGCATTTTTGGCAGGAATGAAGACCGCAAGATCATCCTTTTTCAATCCGTTTGTTGAAAGTTTTAAATCATCCGTTGCTTCAAATTGTTTTAAAATTTGACGGGTTACAGGAAGTCTTTTATATTTTCCGCCGACTGGTTGATAGAAGTTCCAATTAGAGTTCTTTACAAGTAAATATTTATCATTAACCTGTATTCTATAAACGTAAGACATTGAAAATCGGATGTGTTTCCCTCTTATGGCAAGATACCAACTACGAAATACTAGACCTATTCTTTTGTGATGTTTCAAAACATCACCACCTAATTCCACGACAAATAGTATTACAAATAAACCTATACCTTGTCCTAGGAATTCAGATTTTAGACTTGGATTTGTATAGTAGGAAATCCATAAAAAGACTACTGCCGCAAGAATCTGTAATAAGTATTTTACCACTAGTTTTGTAGTTATGTAAGTTCGATGGCAAAATAAAGTATCTCATAATAAAATATCAACCGTATAAATACGGTATTTAATTGCGGAAAACCACATTTCTATCAAAGATTATTAAAAACACTAACTGCCCCAATCCGGTGGGCAGTTAGTGTTTTTTGATCAGCCAACAGTAAATTCAAGAAACTAAAAAATCGAGTTAAGAAGCAATTTTAAGTCGAGATAGCGTTGAATCAAACCCGGAACGGTCTTTAGCACAATATGGTGAATGGTTCGTCTATCAAAAAGTAAACTTTAGCAAATAGGATCATTAAATTGATATGGTCGGAAAATAAGATTCGTCGAAACTGATTTGACTCGAAATAAGGTCGAAACCGAATAAGATTGAAGACATCATAAAATTGAAACTGATTCGTCGATTAAAAAGAAAAGTTAATCAAAAAGGATAATTGAATTAGTCTAGTCGAAAAGAAAGATTCATCGAAATCAATTCGATTGGAATCCGAATAAAGAATTGACTAAAAATACAAATGGAGTAAGACAGGCGTCATTACTCCATTCACTAATCAACCTAACCTAACCACCTAAATCGGTTACAAGATACTATTTCAATCCTATTCCCGATAAAATCTGTGAATTATGTAAGTTTCTGAATAATTGTATAAAGTACTCTAGCAATGGTGTAAAGTTGTACGAACATGGTGTAATGTTCGACTAAACGCAATAGTCTTCTTTGAAAATGAATGAAGTATTGAAGATCTTAATGAAAAACTTTCATTATGAATGATCTAAGCTTATTTAATTCTTTCACAGGAAAGAATTTTTCTCCCAAAAGAAATGGCTCCAATGCAGTCATTTACACGCGTGTTTCCCATGTCTCACAAGAGGAAAATACCAGTCTTGAATCCCAAAAGAAGTATTGTGAGAATTTTGCTGCCAGACGAGGCTTGGAAGTGATCGATTACTTCGGTGGAACCCATGAATCTGCAAAGACAGATGATCGAAAAGAATTCTCCAGGATCTTGACCTTCATTAAGCGCAATAAACAAGTCAATTACATTATCGTCTACTCTTATGAACGCTTTTCTCGGTCCGGCTTGAACGGAGCAAAAATTGCCAGTGATTTGTTGCGGGATCTCAATGTCAAAACACTTGCAGTAACCCAGGAACTTGATCCTACGATCGCATCCGGAATGTTTCAGCAAAACATCTTCTTTCTATTTAGTCAAATGGATAACGATCTGCGCAAAGATAAGACCATTACCGGTATGCGGGAGTTATTACGTAAAGGCTATTGGCCTTTAAATTTACCAAGTGGTTACACGAATTTGTCCCCGGGCAAAGCTATCAATCAGCAACTTGTAATCAACGAAGAAGGTGAAATGATTCGAAAAGCGTTTCTATGGAAGGCTAATGAAAAAATGCGTAATGCCGATATTATAAGAAGATATGAAACTCTGGGGTATAAAATGAAAGAAACTCGCTTGGGATTGATCTTTAAAAATACATTCTACTGTGGAATTATTACGAACAGTTTGATTCCTGGAGAGGTGATTATTGGAAAACATGAACCGCTGGTATCTAGAGAATTATTCCTGAAGGTGAATAACATTGTTGCAAGCAAAAATACACAACCTCTTGTTCATCTTAAATATAACAATGAGTTACCTTTAAAAATCTTCACAAAATGTAAGACTTGTGGAAGGTCCATGACTGGATATTTGGTGAATAAGAAAGGTTTGTTTTATTACAACTGTAATCAAAAAGGCTGTAAGAGTAATAAAAGCGCAAAAAATCTACACAGTCAATTCCAGAGCTTATTGATCGGATTGAAGCTCAACAATGATTTAATGCCGTTGGTTGAAGATGGAATTCGCATTTTGTTTCAAACAATCTTCAAAGAACAGATGGAGGAACAAAACATGATGCAGTCAAGGAAAAATGAAATTCTTCGAAAACTTGAACTGGTTGAAGAGCGGTTTGCAATTGGTGAAATTGACAAGGAAATTTTTGAAAAATACCAAACAAAATACCAGACAGAAATTCAACGTATATCCATTCCAAAGAATAGAGGATCATATCAATTAAAAATCGGCAACTGCATCGAGTTCGCAAAACAGATCAGCCAGGAACCAAAACAATTGTGGGATACAGGCACGATTGATCAACGCACGCGATTACAGTTATTACTATTTCCAGAAGGTGCTACTTATGATCCAAAATTAGGGATACTCGAAGCTGTGAGTACTTGCGAATTTTTCGCTACAGAAATTTCAAAAGGCTTGCACAATACTAGTTCACATCAAAGAAAGTTGCTACCACTTTCAAATTTCACTCCTAGTGAAGTGCTTTTCGGAAGTACGTCTTTAAAACAGAGGTGGACTTATCCGTACATTATTATGAAACTTGAAAAAGCGGATCTTACCCAAGACCTCTATAAAAGCATAGTCGAATTTATGGAGGATTTTTGCCTTTTGGCAGTAAGTGCTTATTTGAATCGGAAGAAAAATAGATCTGATACGATTTTATAAGAACGCGCAGCGAAATAATTACCTAGTAATAACCTGTTACATAACATGAAGTAAGCTGATCACAACATGGAATAACATGGAGTGACTTGGGGTTTTACTGGGTTTCAGGAATTTTTCACTGAATTGTGTAAGATTTACAAGGTTAAATACGTTATAGGATTATGGAAGCAATTCAACCACCTGGAGAACTCTTTTCAAGAGCCTATGTTCGTTTTTATCATTCGTTGAAAAAACGTTATTCATTGGGCATTGAACGGGCTAAAGATAAAACCTATGCAGAGACGTATTACAGGCAATCTTTGTTTAATGAAAATCCTCTGATTCCTCGCTATTCGGTGCTTTATCATTCACTTGTTTCAACCTACCTCCACTTTCAAAAACTAGGTGATTCCGATCCTCTGAAACAAACGTTTGGACATCTATCTGAAATTCGTTCATTGGCGTCTGAAGTGGTTGAACGAACATTCCTTCTCCACACTCAAAAATATGAATCTCCGGACCCGTTGCATTGGCTCTACATTCAGGGAATTGAAGATGCCGGAAAGTCCGTCTTGGAATTGATTGACCAGGAACAGCGGTTAGTCAAGTGCAAGGAACAAAAGATTGTTTTGCTTTTGGCATTGACACAGGCTATTCAGAACTTGTTGGAAGAGTTTACCGTAAAGGAAGGAGAGTCCGAAGAGCTAGTTGATCTGATTCTTCCAGCATCCACGAATAGACTTACCCGTTCTCAACAGGTTTTGATTTTCTACTATGTTTCTCAGTTATTAGGGATCAAGCACAAAAAGAATGTTAGCAAGTCTGCCCATGCACTTCATACTTTTTTAGGCATTCCATACACCCAAATCACCCATTCGGAATTATACAAAAAACTATTGAATCCCTTGACTTTTTCAAGTGAGAAAGCAACAATTCAAAACCTGAAGATTGCTCGGTCCTTTTTTGAGGATTGGGGACTTGCTTCTGCAATTTCCTTGATTGATTCTGACATTGAAAAAGTTAAAAAGACACTTGAATAACAGTTTGTTTTTGTCCCTTTAGATCCTTTGGAGGCTTCAAATGTTAAAACTTAGAAAAAGTTGAATTTTTGGGGTACCCCAATATTTTTTTGTGTTTCGTTTCTGCACTATACTTGCTCTAAGTACGGTTCTAAAGCCGTGAATAAACAAAAAGTATCAACTAATTAAAACACCTTAATCATGGAAACAGTGGTTAAACTCGCGATTGAACGAATGAGCGAGGAAATTGAAAAATTAAAAGCCCAGGTGAACGAACACCAAAGACGCATTACTTTATTGGAAAAGAATGGCAATCGCACACTACCTATTGAACCAATTCCGAACAAAAAAGAAGACGAATTGCTCAATAATCAGCAGGTAAAACGGATTCTGAACATCGGTAAGAATTCCCTCATTAAATTGGTCCGTGATGGCGTACTTGTAGCCATCCGGATGAATGAGCGGACTGTTCGGTTTTCACGGGCTGCAATTATGGAGTATATAGAGCGGAAACAGGGTTCAGCTGTTCATTGAATAAACGACTAACAATACGGCTATCTCAAAATGAGATAGCCGTATTGTTAGTTTAATTCCAGAGATCAAATAAAAGTGATGATTATTCGATTTTTTGGTCTAATACCGAAAACCTCATAAATAGTCGGACAGATAGCAACGTTCTTTAGCGAATATCCAAAGACAAAATATTTATCTGCTCCTTATCTTTGTCGTAAGCTAACTCCACGTACATATTTAAAGAATAGAACTTTTGATCAACCGCGTTTAACTCCTTTCCTGTCTTTGGTTTACTCCCACAAACAGCTAGTTTTCCAGTGGCTGAAATGTTCATGCTGGTATTTTGTCCCAAGATTAGATCCGTCAGAGGAATTTCCTCTGCATTTAGAACTGTAAATTGATCAATTACAGGCATTCGTTCATAAGTTGATCCAGCAGTAATTTTTGAGTTAACAATGTACTTCTGATCATACATTTCTTTGTTTTCAAAAGCTTTGACAACCTGCTCGTTTAGAGCAGTAGTGAATTCTAGCAATAGTTTTGTTTTATCCATTGAATATTTTTGTAAAAGATAATTGAAAATCAACATTGTATTTCAATGCTCTATTTCTTTCCCTAGCCATGTCCCATACTTTTTCCATTCTTCGTAGTGGATACACCACTCAGAAATCCAAGGTATAATCGTAACCAATGGAAGAATCCGGAACGGTGATCGGTCAATTCTTGGATGATATAGGCACAGTGTATCATCCAGGTAAAGATGTGTCTTTGAATGGTGCTTAATCCCATTTATACGGATTCTATCAAAACGATCAACACGTCCGAATTCGTCAATACGTGGCTTGTATTCCAGTGAAACCTCGTATCGATTTCCATTGACAATTAAAACACCAGAACCCCAAATTGCCCCGTTTACGATTCTTACTTTAATCCAGTCAAAATGCTTTTCAACAAGCTCCTTTTCTAGCAAAAGATTCCAGTCTACATTTTTGAAGTAGTCGGCATACATTCTATTCTCCAAAATTGCTGTGGCTCTCATTTTTCACTCCTCTATTTTGCGTAATCAACCCGTTTCTGTCAGTGTAAGCTGCACCACTGAGAATAAGACCATTGGCTTTTGTGAGTTCATCTGTGTCAAAACGGGACATTAATTTAACCTGTTCTCTAAGTGACTCCTTGTATTGTCCTTCACCGAATAAATCAATGTAAGCTTCTCCGCTTTGGTCGAAATCCTGCTTTAGTCGATTCCATTTCGTATGGAAATCCTTGATAAAAGCATAGAAAGCTTCGTAATGCTTGTCTGTCCAGGTATCTGTAAAAACTTCATTCGGATCAACGGGGTTTCTGATCTGGAATTTCTCTCCGGTTCGAACTGATAGGGCATGTTGATCCATGATATTTTGAACAACTTCATCAATCGTATCGTAGATTGATTCTTGACCATTGTAGAATCTGCCCATCAGAGTGGTTAATACGATGCTTGACACTGCATAATCCTTATTGGTGAAATAAATGTCTCGTGCGCGCTTGACTAGCTGTACTCCGCGCTGTAAAGGTAATTTGTTGTAAAGGTCATTTTCAGGAAGCTGTTCCTGGTCAATTTTTGCTTCCAGGAGTAGTTGTTCCGAAAATCGTTTTAACATGGATCGTTCCGCAGAATTTGCAATTCCCAAGAACCATTTTGAAAAACCTTTAGGATTACTGAAAGACCATGAAGCGAGCTTCTTTTCGGGAATTGCTAAACGGTCAGGATCATCAGTTGTTACCATGCAGCCGATTAAAATATCCATGTGGAAATCGTCTTTGTAATTTAAGCGGACGCAACGGTCTTTTTTCTCCATTATGGATTTGTAATACGTGTCACCCTCAAGAGCTTCTACCAAAGCATTGTAAACATCTACCGGGTTATAATTTTCATGCAATACATGGATATGCAGGACAATATCTAAATCAAAATCGTCCCCATTGATTGGTTTTACTGTCGTGCCAATTCTCTTAGAACCCTGCACGTAAAGTTCGATTTCTACACCCGCAAAAAATGCTTCATCCTTCTTCAGTAATTCGAATACTGCATTGTACGCAGTTACCATACGTTCGGCGCGAGTTGGGTTCAATTCCAACTGGTGTGCAATACGGGCAAGTAGTTCTTCCCGCTGAATCTCGTAGTTTTTAAAAATTTTTGTCATCACTTTATTTTTGATTGATTGTGTATTTTGTATGCTCACCTATGCGAGCGATTTGCTGACCGTCTTTCATTAATCGTAGTTGCTCTATGTCAGAACTTTCAACGATTGCATATCTACCTGGAACGAATTTTTCACCTTCCGCCAGTTCTATCAAAGCAGTTTCCTGATCCGGGGTCGGCAATAGCTCTACAATATCGTAGATGAGAACTTCGTAGCATTTGTGGTGGTCGCTCCATTTAAGATGTTTTGAATAACGCCCGATTTGCTTGTACTTGATTTTTCTGAAGATTTCTCTGTCAAGAATAGCTGTGTCTACTAGTTCTTCAATGAATTCTCTGTTTGCGCTTGTTTCACGCTCCATTCCTTCTTCGAACCATTTTACGACATTAATGACGTGCTTCCCATCAACACAAAAACGAAGGTCTCCATCACTTGTTCGATCAACACCTACACCTCTGGTTGGGCAATCCGGCATATGCCCCCAAGATTCAAAAAGATGATCTGCGCCATAGCGTTTATACACACCTCCTACAGGCTGAAGCTGGTTCTCAATTCGTCTGTTAAAGACCAGTAAATACTTGTTTGAATGCGGAATTCGTATTCTGTACAAGTAGCTAATTGAGAATCTTATTTTTTGTTTGCGGTACTTTCCAAATCTGGTTTGGAAGTAGAGTTTAAGAGTCTTTCTGTTTTTCCAAAATGTTGGGACTCCTTTTGTTAAGAAAAGTTTTAGTAGAAATTCAATCATACTGATTAGCATTTTGTTTTTGTTATCGTTCACCCTTTTTTTCATTGGTTACTCCTTTGTACTTACCTCCGGTTATCTTTACTCCCACGAATTGTCCTGTTTTCTTGTCGCGCTTCGTGTAAAGTCCTGTCTGCGGATTCAATACCTGTGAGCGGTTTTTCACCGCTCCTTTTCGAGAATTATCTCCAGTTGGATCATTTTTTGCCATTTTTTACTTTATTTGCATTAATTAATTCGGTCTCTTACCCTTCATACTAAAAACGATAGTCGTTTGGTTTACAGGTAATATGACCACTATTCACCCCCTATACTAAAATCGATACTATCGTTTTTGGTATTAATAAGAAAAGCATGGATGACTTGACCGTATCGGAAGAAATAAAAAATAGCTCCAGTACTGATTTGATAGATTACATGGCTATGAAAAAGGATTTTCCTGAACAAGCCAGTGAAGCTTTTGAAGTGTTTTGTCTGCGATTTCAAGGCGAAGTATTCAGAATGGCTGAAATTGCATGCAATAAATGGAATTACAACGAAACCGTTGCTCTGGATATAGTTAACTGCACCTTTGAAAGAGTCTGGAAGTATCCATCATTCAATCCAAAAAAATCCAAAGCGTCTGATGAAAGCAAAGGAATTCAATTTTGGCTGAATGGAATCATAATGACCCAACTAGCAAACCAATATAATAATGGTACTTGTCATGAACCAACGGACGAAGAAGATTTGTCCATAATTACCAGTACTGAAGAATTAATCGATTACACATGCAGCGGGGATGTCGAAAGAAAAAAAGACCTTCGGCAAGTACTTGATGTATTGGAAAAAGGTTTAGCACTACTGGATGAAAAACACCGTATTATCTACCTTACGTACAAAGCTTATGAGAAACCAAAAAAACGTGTTCCGAGGTCAGTCTTGGAAAAACTTCGTATTACACTGAATCTGACTCAGAGCAGTGTGAAAGTATATAAAAATGAAGCTTACAAAACAATTGAAAATTACCTGAACAACTATGGCAAATAATAAAAATCAAACCTTCGTTGTCAATGCTGATAACTGGGATGAAATGCTGGGGTCTGCGGGCTATTTATTACCGAGTAACGAACTAGAGTTGCTCCGGTTCAACAAATTATATGATGACTATGTATTCAAATTAGCGAATGCAAAAGTTGATGTAAAAGGAATTCTTGCAGGAAGGTATAAATGCCAACACGAACCGACCAAAATTATTCAGATAAACCAACAAGAAATTGGAGAATTGAAAATGGTTGCAAGAAATGGAGATATAACCATCCCTGATGATATTCTCTCTAAAATGAAAGCTAAACATCGCAAGAAGGATGACGACGGTAAAAAATAGCTCTGATTTACTTATCAAACAACTGGCAGAATCGATCTCAGGTTTACACGATGATCGTGCGACTCTGCTTGAATCAATAATCGAAGACGAGGGAATCGAATTATTCTATGATGATTATGGCAATAGCTTTGATGGAATGACCTTTTTCGATGATGCGTTTTACATGCATCTTAATGAAAGCAGAGGAAACAAAAGCGGAACAGCAAGAGGGCGATTTACTTTGGCCCATGAACTCGGGCATTATTTTATTGAGAACCACAGGGTCGGTCTTGTAAATGGATTGTTAAAACCTCATGGTTCAATGAGCAAACCAGAACGATTTGATCGGATAGAGCGCGAAGCAGATTATTTCGCTGCCTGTCTTTTGATGCCAGAAAATGATTTCAAAAAGGAAGTGCAAGGGAAAAAGTTCGACTTTTCTGTTTTAGAACAACTAAGAATTTCATTTAACGTAAGTCTGACTGCTGCTGCACTCCGGTATAAAGACATTGGTAATAATGAAATTATGATCGTATATGCAGTTGATGGTAAGATTAAATGGAAATTCGAAAGCGAACGATTTCCATATAAATTCTTAGCAGAAAAATATCCTGCCATCCCTGAAAACACATTAATGGATCAATGTTTTAAAGGTAAATCTACCGCTGGAATAACCACAGATGTATGGGCAGTAGAATGGTTCAATAATGTTTCGCAGCAAAGCTTACAGAAAAAGTTTAAAGAGCATTGCATTATGCATGAAAATAAAGCACTAAGTGTTATTTGGCAAGCATGAATTTCTTAATGAGATTATAAGTTGCTTCATAAATAAATCTATGAATTAACCTCAAAAGCGATCTTGATTCCGGATCGCTTTTGTGTTTTTTTATATTCCTAAACTAACCGAATCGGAAAATCATCGAGTTTATCTTCCATATAAATTCGGAGTATCTTAACCAGCAAAGCTGCATTATCAATCAATGAGATTTTGTTGTATTTGAAAATCTCACTACTTCCTAACCCTTTGAAATCCGATTCCACCGCTGAATTGGAATGTCCGGTTATTTTACTCAATACCGTAATCGGAATATAGCTCATTAAATTAGTCACAAATGATCTGCGCCCGATATGGGAGCTAATCAGTTGAAACAGCTTTTGGGTTGTTAGTTCTTTCTTACCAAAGGAGTTCGTGTGAGAGAGTGTAATTTCTTCTTTTAATCCTACGCTTTCAGCAATATCCCGAGCAAGTGAATTAAACCTTTGCATGATCATGGGTTCTGCAACTCCACCATTTGCATCAAATGCTTCCTGTAATGGCTTTAGAATTGGTACTACAATCTCTGTATCGGTTTTGGTAGTCAGATAACGAGCGTAATAGAACGTTACATCGTTTTTCGAATACAAGTATTCCGGTTTGACTTTATGAACGTCAGAGTATCTGCAACCTGTAAATAGGAGTGTAAGCAAAATCAATTTTGCATTAGCGAGTTCTTTAGTTGGGGGTTCATAACCCATGATTTTTTGAATCTGTCCAAATTCAAGATAGATTTTATCTTCTGTAACACTACGCAGTTTATCTGTAGTTCGTAGTTCCTTAGTTGGATTGAATATGTTGTTCAATTTATATTTTCGGGCAATTCTATTCAGAACGGATTTAAACGTTTTGTATGCATTGTAAACAGAATTGATTCGAGTAACACGTTCCCGGATCGTATTCATGAAGCTGATATACAATTCTTCATTCAGATCACTACTATACAATTGTTTCCCAATCTTAGTTTCAAATTCATTCAAACGATTCGCGAGTACTTTGTAGCTGTTCTTTGTTCCTTGTTTGATTCCCTGTTCATGCAGGATTTCATTTTCTATGAAATCTACAATCCGAACCCGTGTTACAATTGCTTGTTCTTCTTTCTTTTTGATCTTAACGTCCAATTCTTGTTTCAAGCGTTCGGGAGTTACTGTTTCTGTTGTGATCAGATAGTTGAAAATATCCGTTGCTTGTTTTTCGATTTGAAGAAGTGTTGCACGTTTAGATTTATCCCTAGGAAGTTTTTCTTCTTCATTCCACTCAGATTTCTTAACTTTAACTCCGGTATAATAGCGAAGCGGTTTATACACATACGTTTGTTTCATCGCATCGAACTCTTTGTACCCGAAGTTCATTACAGCTAATACAGGAATTTCTCCTTGAACTCCTGTTTTTAGTATGAAATTGATCTTTAATTTCATGGTGATTCATTTATTTGGTTGATTCAAACGTATAAGTAATAACTCACAGTTTGGGTACTAAAAAGGGTAGGAAAATTGGAGGTTTGACCCCCAATTCCCCTAAATTCTTCTTAGTTCCTTTCCATACAACGAAACTGCTGAATCCTTTATTGTGACTGGGCTATAGAGATCCCAAAGGATTTAAAAGATTTTGGCTATTTGTCCTATGTGGTTTATCTAATTCCCGCTGATTTCGCTGATTAATCCTTAATGAATTCTAAGCTATGATGTAATACCATTTAGATCTGTTTTACTCTTTTAACCCTAAAGGCCTTTGCAGTTCAATAATGTTATCCGATTTAATTTCGGAAATCAATGATCGGTGGTGTTTTGGAGGTTGTGGGATTCATATACAATGCTTCTTCAGCTACAATATCTACCTCTACAGTTGCAAATCGGGGATCGCGCTCAATGATCCGGTCGATTCCCTGTGCTACGCGCGCTATCAATTGTTCCTTATCAGGCAATGAAGCTTGTGGTTTCACCAATAAAAAGCGCAGTTCGGTGAGCAGTTCTGTTTTCAAAGACAACTGAATCTGGAAACAATCCACATCGTGCATCAAAGGTTCAAAATCATGCAGGAAATAGGCACTTTCATGGAGGGAAAAAGACTTTTGTTCGCGTTCTTTCAGCAGTACTACCGGCCGGCCGTTTTCCTCCGTCAATTTCCCGATATCACCCATCCGGTAACGGAACAGCGGGAAGCGCTTTCGGATCAGGTTCGTCACTACAATTTCTCCATATCCATCTACATCCGGATTGAAAATTTCGATCACAATGTCTTCCAGGAAATGAAAGGCCCGCGGATTCTGGTCGTAATGCGCCCAGCCCCAAATTCCTGTTTCGGTTGAGCCGTACATGGAATAAATGGTGTTGCACTGAAATACTTCCGCAAGCGTTTCCTGTTGTGAAGGAAGCAGGAACTCCCCGGCAAAGAGCACGCTTTCAAAGTGACACGTTATTCCTTCTTTCTGCAAAAACTTGGCAAATAAGACCAATTTGGAAGGCGTTCCGATTATCGTATTGGCCCGGAAGCCGATGCTCGTTGAAACCATTGTTTCGTAGGTCGCATTGGCGCTCAAAGCCAGCGTAGTTGCCGAACACCTGTCCAGTATATCGTCCATGATGGAAGCGGTGCGGTACATATCGCCGTAGCTGAAAACGTTCAGCGCAATGGTGCGTGAAGAGAAAACTCCGTTTGCAACCAATTCGTTTGCCAACAACTGGCGTTGTTCCAGATTTTCCCGGATATCTACCGGAAACACCAACGGCTTCTGTGTAGATCCGCCGGAACGCACCAAATACACTCCTTTTTCTTCTTCAGCTAAATGGAATTTGTCGGCCAATGTGTCTCGCAGGACTTGTTTATCGATTACCGGTGCGGCTGAAAAATCGTCAATTCCTTCGTAATGAGCACTCCACAAACGGGATGCTTTGACGTGCTGAAAATGCGCTTTTAAACCTGCTGTGTTCATATTGGTGTTGTTTTAAACTTTATCTTAAGATTTTGAGAATTCCAGTAATTTTTCCCCCAAATACGCAAATGAATGCTCGCCTACCGGAATCGCCAAAGAGTTGTCGTCATAGTGTTCAGGAGTGCTGAACAGCCAATTTATCGGAATTCTTATGTCACCTTTTAAGGTGTTTTACTCAGTAAGAAATAGTACAATTGGCGCGGGAAAAGTCCGGCATGCCGGATCACGAAGCGGATTTTCTGTCTTCGGGAACTCAAATTTTCGAACGCGTGTGCAATCCATCTGGCTCCTACAACGCCCATCAGTAATTTGTCGTAACGGTCGTTGCTGTTTTTGTAACGAACCAACACTGGCGGAAGTACTAATTCCCGGCTGCTTCGGTATTTTTTCCGGGATAAACTCCCTTCCACTTCCCGCACACGAAGCTGATCTCCCATGAGCATGCCCACTTTCGAATCCGGATCGTTCAGCACGACTTTCAAAACCCGGTACCAAAAATCAATTCCTTCGTAGAAGCGTACATTTTCGTCAAAACGGACGGTTTCCATCCATTTTCGTTTCGCGATCACATTACTTCCCACCCCCATCACGAAATGACGCGAAGTCACTGTTTTCAAGGGATGTTTCATGCGGTAAGCATCCGTTTCCACTTCTTCCAGATCGGGTGCTATTTTCCGGAAAGCCGGGTAGCGGACATGACTTGGAAACAATTGAATGCCGAGTACCACAAAATCCATTCCCTCTACCGCGATCAATTGCGTCGCTTTTTGGATGAGTTCGGGGGCATACACATCATCTGCATCGATAAAACTGACGATGTCACCGCTTGTTGTGGAAAAACCGAGGTTGCGGGCATAACTCACACCACGGTTCTCTTCCAACGCAATCAGTTCAACACGCACACTACGGAACCGTTCCGGAACCTGCTCCAAAAAACGAGCAGCCAGTTCCAGGCTTCCGTCCGTACTTTGATCGTCTACAATAATCAATTCGTAAGGCAATACCGTTTGATCCACAATGGATTGCAGTGTTTCACACACATAAGGTGCTTTGTTGTGCAAGGGAATGACGATGGAATACTTCATCTTCACCCGTTTTTCTCCACAATACATGGCAGAAATACGCCGCGTCCCTCGTGCATATTGATCACTTTTTCGGTTGATCCACGAAAAACTCCGGGACCATACGTGTGTTTGTCTCTGCACAACAGCATTCCCACAATATTGATCCGTTCTTTTTTGCGGTCGTAGAAAAAATCAAAAAACTCCTGTTCTACGTATTCCTGTACCATGTAATGCTGCCATTCTTCAGCAATTACGCGGTCCCAACCTTCCGGTTCACATTCATTTTTGATATACATCCCGATACCTCTTCCTCCACTGTTATTTTTCAACACCCAGTTTTTGGTTGAGCGAATCAGTTCTTCCCGCTTTTCTTGCGTGTCCGGAATGAATGACGGGATCAGGAAAGGAGTCAAAAAAGCATAGTCTGATTCGGAAAGATAATCACGCATGATTTCGGCGTTGCAAAGCACTGCCAAAACGCGTTTATCGTGAACCAGGATTAAGGTGCGTGGATCATTGGTGCATTTACCGGAAGCAATTAGTCCTTTCAGTACTGCAGGGTCAATTCGTTTCAACTCTTCGCGATCCATTTCGAGAATAAACTGACCGGCCGGCTGTTGCCCGACAAACAATTGATCCGCTTCTGCACGCAAATCAGCTGAGGAAATCGATTGCGCCAGAATGCCGCGTTGATTCAACTCGCGAAACAGGTAATTGACCTCGGTTCCCTTTTCCCGGTCATGAATCCAAAACAGCGGTTCTCCGGAATGTAAAGTCTGAACATAATCATCCAGGAAATTGTTCAATCCGGGAACTTCCTGCCACTTGTCATGCACTCCCGGAATGAGCTTCGCCACGATTTCATCCAGGTAATAGCTGAACATCCAGCCATTGAACGGATAACGACAACCAATTTCACAAATTTTCTTCTGTCCGCCGGTGTCGATGACAAAGTCAGGACGATACATCCCGACTTTGTACGGAAACTCCTGTGCTATTTCCAAAATGGATTCCAATCCGGCGTCCAGCTGGTAAATATCCCGGATACGCTGATCCGAAAAATAATGCTGAACGATTTGAACAAATGCCCGGTTCAGGATTTCGGTCAGCCGCTGAAATTCCTGCAAATCGCTTTCCTTCACCAAAACAGGCAAATTAGAAACGTTGTAGGGCAATTCACCCAGAAATTGCTCCAGCAGGAAATTCACCTGGGCCTGGTCCATTCCTTTCGCAGAAAGTTCCAGGCCCTGGCGACGCGCTTCGGTTTGTTCCGCCGGATTCATCATTGCAATAATGCGCCGGACTGTACCAGCTGGTGGTTCAGGGTGCTCATCACTTCTGCTTTCAATGTCAGATAAGTCGTGATGATTTCCTGTAAATCGTAGTCTTCAACGGACAATCCCGTTGCTTTCGCAAACGAATGAACCGCATCTACCGCATGGAAGAAGTGATTTTTTTCAGTCGGGCCGCAATGAACCGCAATCCAAGCCAGGGAAAGGTTAATATCCTGCTCCGACAAATTACTGGTTGTTTTCAGCCAGTTTTCAAAAAGCGGCAGGATGAATTCTACTTCTCCGTGTGTATAAATCTCGTGTACCAACGTGGTCAGCAAACCGATCATGATGTCTTTATTCCGCAGGGAATTTTTGTCCTTCCACGCTTTGAATTCTTTCGCTTCAGCGCACAGATAGCGGTGTGACAGCCAGCTGTCGTCTCCACTGATATTGGTTGCCATGCGGTAAAACAAAACGGAATGCAAAATCTGACCGACTACAGCCAAATCCTCATCCACAATGCGGTTCAGGCTCGCAACGGCTTTAAACAAATCGTGTTCGCTTTGTACCGGTTTGTTTTCATGCACCAGCATCGTCATGCGGTTGCTCAATCCGGCAACGGTTACCGCGCTGTTATTGGTCTGACTCCAACTGTGGAAAAACGATCTCAGGGTTTCCGGATCTTGTTTGACAGCCGTCAACGCGCGAAAGGTGTCCTCGATAACGGCGAATTTTTCTTCCTGTAAAGGAAAATAGGCCAGTAATTGTTGTTTGATGTGTGATTCCTGCATATCTGAGATTACAGGCATCACGATAGAACTTAATGTGCTCATGAATAATGGTTTTTATAAGTAAATAGTATAATATGGAGTCCTGATCAAAAGCCAGGAAAATAATCAGTCACCGGAGATGATCCGAATGAGTCGGGTTATTCTGCGCAGTCGTTCAATGCAGGAACTCTTTGAGCAAAAGTATAACTATTCCAAAGCCTTGCAAGACGGCGAAATAAAACTTCGCCATCCCTGCCGTTTTTCTTTCCGAAGGAATTTGAATCAATCGTAAAAGCGTTTGACAAAAAAGAATTATTTTTGCAACAATGATGCATTTAGAAGAGAAAAAGGAGTGGTTTTCGACCTGGTTCAATTCACCATACTATCACGTATTGTATGACGAGCGGAACGATGAAGAAGCAAACGAGTTCCTGAACAACCTGGTTTCGGCACTTAAACCTGAACCGGGAGCCAGCGTACTGGATCTTGCCTGTGGAGCAGGAAGACATTCCAGAGCTTTGGCCAGTCATGGATTGAATGTTTCGGGCTGCGACCTTTCTCCGAATAGTATTGAAGAGGCCAAAAAGAATTCCGGTTCAGAACTGACTTTCTTCGTGCATGACATGCGTGATCCGCTGGACGAACACTATCAGTATGTCTTCAACTTGTTTACCAGTTTCGGGTATTTTGATGACATGCATCAGAATGCACTGGTGTTGAAAAGTGTACACGATGCACTGACCGGCCCGGCCATCCTGGTGATTGATTTCATGAATACGCATAAAGTAATCCGCGACCTGCGCTTCCGCCAGGAAATACGGAAAAACGGCATTCTTTTCCATATCAAAAAGGAGGTGAGCAACGGCCGAATTGTGAAAACCATCGCATTTGAAGATCAGGGAAATTCGTGGTTCTTCCAGGAAAAAGTACAGGCTCTTTACCTTTCGGATTTCGAACAACTTTTGGCAGACGCGGATTTTGAAATCGTACGCCTTGCCGGAAACTACCAACTGGATTCATTTGACAGCGAAACATCTGACCGACTGATCCTTATCTGTAAAAAGAAATGAGCGAATTGATCCTAACGATTTTCTTCCTGCTGTTATCCGTTGTTGTAGGCGGTGTGCTGGTGGTTTTTCTTGAAAAGAAGAATCAGGCGGCTTTTATCAAGTTGTCACTGGCATTCAGCGGCGGTTTTTTGCTGGCGATTGCCTTTATTCATTTTCTCCCGGAATTGTACGCGGAAGCCCATACCACGATTGGAATCTGGGTGCTCGTGGGATTCCTGGTTCAGTTGTTTCTCGAGTATTTTTCGGGCGGCATCGAGCACGGACACATTCATGCACATGCAAACAAGAAGATTCCCTATGGTTTATTGATTTCCCTGAGCATTCATTCGTTTATTGAGGGAATTCCGCTGGCCAACACCAGTGTAGACGTCCACAACCACGAACACCTGATCGGTCACCATCACAATTCTTTATTGCTGGGAATTATCCTGCACCAATTGCCGGTTGCCATTGCTTTGATGACTTTGCTGCGACAGTCGCTGATCAAGTCTTCCACTTCCTGGATTCTATTGCTTGTTTTCGGGATGATGACGCCACTCGGATTGATTTTCGGTTCAGTGATCCCCATGAATACTGCCGTTCCGTTCATGGATATCCTGCTGGCTATCGTTGTCGGAATGTTCCTGCATATTTCCACGACGATCATTTTTGAAACGAACGAAAACCACCGTTTTAACCTGGCAAAACTGCTGGCTATTCTGCTGGGAGTGGGTTTGAGCATGAGTTTGATCTAGTTCTTCCGGAAATGGTTCAATTTCCGCTTTCGGAAACAGATAATTCTTAATTTTAGTCGCAAAAGCCAACTCATGAAGATACTCTTTGCCCTGTTGCTCGTTGTTTGCGGAGCCACTGTTTTCACGTTCGATTCATTGGAATCATCGCTTTTGGATAGTGGTTTTTCCTGGACGATGTCGAAATTGTTTCCATACCTGCTCCTGGGTTTCGGGGGAATTCTCCTGGCTTATACCTTTGCGAAAGGGTTTAAGCTGAAGCCGAAGGCCGTAAAGGTTGTCATCGTAATCCTGCTTTTAGCACTGCCGTTTACAATTGGTTTTGCACTCAACCCGATTTACGAAGGAGATTTCAGCTCTGAAGGAACGGAAGTTTCCGATTCAAAAGTGACTGTTGATCCGAAATACGATTTGGTCATCGTTACCATCCCGGGCTGTCCTTTCTGTCTGGAATCCATTACCCGTTTGAAACTGATCAAGAAACATCACCCGAAGGCTCAGATGCTGTTCATGGTGTGTTCTTCCGATAAAAAAGACCTGGAGCTTTATAGCGGGCTTATCGCAGGAGATTTTGACATCGACCTGGCGAAAGACATCGAAGCTTCCGTGAAGCTGGCAGAAGGCCACTTCCCTACTTTTGTGCGATTGAAAAAAGGCGTTCCTGTTTACAGATGGTCGAACGACCAGTTTGGAGCGGGAGCCATTGATTCGTTCACGGAAGACCTGAAGTAAATCCCCCGGCATGAAGCTGCTGTTTTCGGTTCTTTTTGCATCTCTGCTACTTAACAGTTATGCTCAAACCTGTTCGATCAAGGTCGAACCGGATGTATCTGTTCAGAGCTTTGAAGAGGAAATGGCCGTTTTTTTCTCGTTGAAGTTCACTATTAACGGTGTTTCATTCGGCACGACAAGTTCCCGGGAAAACCTTATTCGGCTCAATCCAAACGGGTTCGACACCATCAGGTATGTTTATTTCTGGCAGGGAAAACGCATTGAAACGTTCAGTTTATGCAAATTCCGTCCCAATGAACACTATACGATTTCGCCCTGCACCTGTTGTGGTATCTTTTTGATGCTTCCAGGAAAAAAGGCCGAAAGAGGGTTTGTGCAGTTTGTCAATGAGTCCGAGACTCCTTATTTGGGAAGCGTTTCCGAATTGGGTTACGATTCCATTCCCGCGAAGGATCAAACGCCGTTTTTGTTTTCGGCTATTTCAATGAATTGTGGGTTCCGTCCGTCGCAGATTGCCGTTTTTGAGCAAAGCTATGCCGATACGAAGTATGACTATGAGCAACTATCGAAACTGGATGATGCGGCGCAAAGCGAACTGGAGGCCCAACAACGCAAACTTATTCGCTACGAGGTCGATTTTCTTTTTCTGCATGGTGAAAAACTGATTTTATCCATCAGTAAGGATGGTTCCGGGTTTACGCTAAAAACCGCGCTAACACCGGGCAAATAGACTCATGTCTATTCGTCTTTTTTACTCTCAGCAACAAGAAAAATCAACCCAATTTCCGGCGCACCAAATCCTCCAAACAATCCACAAAACGGGGATGATCATTGGAGCTTGGTACCAACTGCACTTTTTCTCCTCCGTTTGCCTTGAAAATTTCCTGGTACTCCTCCCCGATCTCGATCAGTGTTTCCAAACAATCAGCTACAAAAGCGGGACTAAAAGCCAAAATGCGTTTTTTTCCTTCTTTCCCCCATTGCTCAATCACTTTATCTGAAAACGGCTGAATCCATTTTTCATCCAGGCGCGATTGGAAACTTACCATGTACTGATCTTCTCTCAATCCCAATTTTGCAGCGATAAGGCGGGTTGTTGCGTAACTCGTTGCCTTGTAGCAGAATTTGTTGTCACCGGTGATTTCCTTTTCACAGTCGTGATCCGCACAAAGACCCGAATTATAAACCTTGTCCACTTGTCTTTCAGGCAAACCGTGGTAAGAGAACATGATTTTATCGTACGAAGCGATATCAAATGCTTTCGCACGCTCAACGATCGAGTCGATGTATCCTTCGTGATCGTAGAACTGGGAAACGACCTGAATCTCCGGAATCACCCACCATTTTTTGATGATTTCCATCGCTTTATCCACTGCAGATCCGGTTGATGCACTGGCATACTGCGGAAACAAAGGCAGGATAATGATCTGATCGTAATTGGCTTTACGCATGCGTTCCAGCACGGATTCCATGGATGGATTCTGATAACGCATCGCCATTTCAATGGTCACATTGTCCGACTCAAATCGCTGCTGAAGCAGTTTTTGTACCGATTCGGTGTACGTCAGTAACGAGGATTTTCCGTTCCCGAGATCCCACAGTTCTTTATAGATTTTAGCCGATTTCGGTGTCCTGAACGGAACAATGATTCCGCGAACCAGTAACAAACGCGAAAAGAACGGGATGTCGATGACTCTCGGATCCATTAAGAATTCTTTCAAATAACGACGAACATCACTGTTTTTCGGACTATCGGGAGTTCCTAACTGAATCAACAGTACACCAATCTTTTTACTCATCTCTTGGATTTAAAAGCTGTGCAAAAGTAACACAAAAGAGCGAAAAGAAAACTGATTGAGGTCATAGTTTGTAAAGACCGGTGAAGCTATCCTGCCCCCTTCGTTTCTATTTAAGTTTCGGATAAAAGAACATTGGAAGCAAGTGTTTCTCACTATTTTGCGGGAGATTTTTTCAATTTTATAAATTCATGAAATTGTGTAAAAGGCTGGTTTTACTACTATTCCAACCGGTTTGTATAGAAACCCAACACCTTCCCACCATTCTTTCCCTTAAAATCCCCACCTTTTCTTTCCTATATTTGAATTTTGCAATTCAATAGCTCATGGATTTTATCAGCCTGGAAGAATTTTACCAATCAATCAGCAATGGCGTTTCTTTGGTTCCGGAGGGAATCGGTAAGGAGCTGGGGCATTTCAATGTCTTTGACACCAGAGAGTTGATGACACAACTAAAAGGACAGAAAGGAAAAATGCCCTATAACCGTCGTTTGTACTACAAAATCAGCCTGATTGAAGGCCGGAGCAAGGCGGAATACGCAGATAAGGTCATTGATATAGAGAAAAACGGATTGTTGTTTGCAACGCCGAAAGTTCCGTACAATTACGCTTCCGAAGACGTCAATCACGGGGCGGTATTTTGTGTGTTTACTGCAGATTTTATCACAAAGTCCAACACGGGCTTCAACCTGGATGAGTTGCCGATTTTCAGCCCGGGAAGCATTCCTGTATTTGAATTATCTGAAAATGAAGCACCATATATCCGGACGGTATTTTCCAAAATGAAAAAAGAACTGGCTTCGGATTACGCGTTCAAATACGACCTGATCCGGAATTATGTGATGGAAATCATTCATTTGGGACAGAAATTCCAGCCGGCTTCCGTGTTATACCCGAAACATTCCGCATCCGAAAGAGTGAGCTCGCTCTTCGTTGAATTGCTGGAAAGACAGTTTCCCATTGAATCCAACCAGCAGCGGATCGGGTTGAGGACTGCGAAAGATTATGCAGATCGCTTGTCAGTTCATGTGAACCACCTCAATAAAGTGTTGAAAGAGCATACCGGACGAACAACTACTGAAGTGATCGGGAATCGCATTACCCAGGAAGCGAAGATTTTGTTGAAGCAGACAAACTGGACGGTTTCGGAAATTGCTCATTGCCTGGGGTTTGAAGAAGTGGCGCATTTTTCCAATTTCTTTAAAAAGCAGACAGAAATGGCTCCGAATTCATTCCGGGTTTAATAACTTACAATTGAAAGATAGAGTCAAGAGAGAAGAATTTTGGAGTCATGACTCTTGATTCTTGATGTCTCTTTTTAATGAATGATTGAATTTTGCAATTCTTGGATTGCTCTTTGCAAACTACCTGCGCACCTGATGCACTAATTTTGGGATATCAAATGACAGGATATGAAAACAAACAAATTAGCATTGATTACAGGAGGAAGCCGTGGTTTAGGAAGAAACATGGCAAACAAGCTTGCAGACAAAGGGATCAACGTTGTAATCACTTACCATACGAACAAAACGGAAGCAGACAAAGTAGTTGCTGAAGTACAAGCGAAGGGAGTGGAAGCATTGGCGTTGCAACTGGACGTAAGTAAGGCAGATAGTTTTGAAGCATTTGTAGCGGAATTGACCGGATTGCTGAACAGCAAATTCAATACGGATAAGATTGACTACCTGGTAAACAATGCCGGAGTGGGACTTCACACACCGCTTGGAGCAACAGAGATGTCGGTTTTCGATGCATTGACAGACATTCACTTCAAAGCACCTTATTTCCTGATCCAATGGTTGTTGCCAAGCTTAAATGATGGAGGAGCAATTATCAATATTTCCAGTGGATTGGCACGTTTTACAGCACCGGGATATTCCGTGTATGGATCTTTGAAAGCGGCTGTAGAACAATTGTCCAGATACCTGGCGAAAGAATTGGGACCGCGTCAGATTCGCGTAAACTGTGTGGCTCCGGGAGCAATTGAAACGGATTTCGGAGGTGGAGCAGTAAGAGATAATGCAGACTACAATAAAATGATTGCCAATACAACCGCTTTAGGAAGAGCAGGGTTGCCGGATGATATCGGTGATGTGGTTGCATTCCTGTGTTCAGATGAATCCCGCTGGATCAACGGACAACGTATTGAAGTGTCCGGAGGAGCAAATTTATAAAGTGATTAAAAATGCGAAAGACCGAAGTATTTTGTCTCCGGTCTTTCGTCTATTCGTCTAAAGTCTTTGATCAATCCAAAATATCGGTCTGCGTATCAGAGAAGTTCCCCAATAATTTTTGAAGTTCGATCTTCTCTGATTTTTTTACGACATACGTCTTTGATAACGTATCGTGCCACCCGCGTTCCGCAAAGCAGGAAAATGCTTCAAAAGGAATGAATCTGCATAGTGTACGCAACATTGCCTGTCCAAAACCTACTTTTTCAGCACGTTCATTGATGACGGTGTAGCCGCAAATCAGTTTTCCCAAAGATGTTCCCATTGTGCCCTCGAAAGCTCCATAATAGATAAAGAACAGCGGATATCCCATCCAGTTGAGAAGGGTATTGAACGACGTTCCGGGACGTAACATTTCTACATTGTCCGTTGCAACTACAACAAGGCCGATGATAACCCCTACGATGATGGTAAAGATGTAGTAGAAAACAACATCAATGACGAAATAACCAAAACGAACGCCTTGCTTAACAACTTCCGGGTTTCGTCTAATCATTCGGGTAACCGGAAATTCTACGACATTCCCGTTTTCGTCCTTTTCTTTCTTATAGGTTGTCTTTTCAATCTTTAGATCTTCAATGGTTTTCATAAGTTGGTTTTAAAATTCAGGGACGAAAAATAGCAATTATTTGTGACATGAAAGGGAGCAAAAAAGCCGTTCAGATAAAAGGAAACGGCCTCCTCATATCGAAATAATGTCACTTATTTAGCGGCTTTTACCTGCTTCAATCGTTCATACAAAATCATTCCGGTTGCAACTCCCACGTTCAGGGAAGCAATGTCTCCCGCCATCGGGATGCTCAAACGTGCATCCGACATTTTCAATAAATCGTGCGAAATTCCATCTTCCTCAGATCCCAGGATAATGGCTGTAGGGCCGAAAAACGAATAGTTTTCAACGGAAATTTTCGATTTTTCCGTACAGGAAACAATCTGGAAGCCGCTTTGCTGTAAATAGAACAAGCTGTTTTTCAATAAATCGGTTTTACACACAGGAATCGTATGCAAAGCTCCGGCAGAAGTTTTGATGGCATCCGCAGAAACCAGTGCGCTTCCTTTGGAAGGAACCAGGATTGCATCTACCCCCATACATGCTGCTGTGCGGGCAATTCCCCCGAAGTTCCGGACATCCGTAATGCGGTCTAAAACCAGGACACACGGTTCTTTTCCTTCAGAAAGCCATTGATTACACAACTCTTCGATGTTTTGGTATTCAACCGGGGATGTAAAAGCAACAACTCCCTGGTGATTATTTGAAGTCAGCTTGTTCAGTTTTTCAACCGGAACGTACTGCAATTGGTAATCCTTTCCGGTTAAAGCCGTACGCAGTTCTTCAAACAAATCCTTGTCGATTCCTTTTTGAATCAGGATTTTATTGATTTCCACCTCGTTTTTGATCGCTTCGATCACCACGCGGATTCCGTAAATAATGTCGGAAGGATCTTCCTTCGGTTTGCGCTCGAACGAACGTTTATCGCGGTTAAAACCTCCGCCTCGCTCGTCGCGGTCATTTCTTTTATTATACATGGAAAGTAATTTCAAGTTCGATATCCTCGCTAACGGATTTTGCAACCGGACAAGTCAAGGCAACACGCTTCACTTTTTCAATCGTTTGCTCATCCCAGCCGTTGTCTCTCAGATCCAGTTCAATCACCAGTTTCCCGATTCTGCGTGGATTGGCAGCCATAATTTTGGTTACTGTTGCAGTCCCGTTTTCATAGCGGTGACCGTGTTCGTTACAGTAAATCCCGATCAGGCTGATCATGCAGGAAGCATAAGCCGTAGCAACCAGGTCGGTAGGAGAAAACTTTTCACCTTTTCCGTGATTGTCTGTCGGAGCATCCGTATGAATAACGGTTCCGGATTGAAGATGAGTACATTCCGTTCTCAGGCCTCCAAGGTATTTGACTGTTGATGTTGCCATAATGTGTATCTCGTTTTATCACTCAACAGGTTTAAAAGTGCTCAAACCTGTGAGTTTCCTGTTTCCTTATTTATACTGTTTCCTCAGGATCATTCAAAAAGTTCAAAAGGAAGCATGTTCATGCCTGTTAACTTTTCAATTTTGACTTTTCAATTCTCCCTTAAAATTGAATGCTTCTTTGTACTTTTGTAAAATCAAAAATCAGTGGGTCAAAGGTACGGAATTTTGTGTCCCGATAGCCATTTGAACAGAGAACCTGGTTTTTGACTAGTGGAAGGGTACGACTATGTCAGAAGAAATAACAACAGCAGATAATAAAGTTCGCATTAAAAAACCGAATTGGTTGCGCGTGAAGCTTCCGATCGGTGAAAACTATAAGAAGGTTCGGGCTTTAGTGGATGAACATAAACTGCACACGATTTGTGAGAGCGGAAGCTGTCCGAATATGGGTGAATGCTGGGGAGAAGGAACGGCAACGTTCATGATCCTGGGAAATATCTGTACACGATCGTGTGGTTTCTGTGCGGTACAAACCGGTCGTCCGGATGCAGTTGACGAATTCGAACCGGGGAAAGTGGCGCATTCCATCAAAACGATGGGGATCAAACACGCCGTGATTACTTCGGTAGACCGCGACGATTTGAAAGACGGCGGAGCCGGAATCTGGGTTCAGACCGTGCGTGCGGTGCGTCATCAAAGTCCGGGAACAACCATGGAAACCCTGATTCCTGATTTTGCCGGAAAATGGGAAAACCTGCAGCAAATCATCGATGTAGCTCCGGAAATTGTTTCGCATAACCTGGAAACTGTTCGCCGCCTGACCAAACAGGTGCGTATTCAGGCCAAATATGACCGAAGCCTGGAAGTATTGTTCCGTCTGAAAAAAGGAGGAATGAGAACCAAATCCGGGGTGATGCTCGGTTTGGGAGAAACAGACGAAGAAATCATTGAAACAATGGAAGATTTGAGAGCCGTTGGTGTTGATATCCTCACCTTGGGACAATACCTGCAGCCAACTCCGAAACACCTTCCGATTGTGGAGTTTGTGGAGCCTGAACGTTTCCAGAAATACGAAAAACTCGGATTGGAAATGGGCTTCCGTTTCGTGGAAAGCGGTCCGCTGGTGCGTTCATCTTACCATGCCGAAAAGCATATTTTCGAGTTGTAAAACCCTGGAATAAGTGTTTCGACGACCTCTTTGACGATCCCGAATCACTGATTCGTTCCGGATTCATTTAGTAACTCATTCCCAGCTTTCCGGTGACATACAACTCTGAAAGTTGTGACTTATTGGTCTTCGACAGCGTTTCAATCCATTTCGATTGCGCATTCAAATACGAAATTTCACGGGCATTCACCAAAAACAGCGAACTCTCCCCGTTGATGAATAATGAACGCTCCGCATTGGCCAGCTGACGATAGCGATTAGCGATGGTTTGTGCCATTCTTGCCTGAGTCACGGAGGTGTTCCATTCATTGCGGATCTGAAGTTGCTTGGTCCGCAATTCGCGTTGCTTCAGTTGCTGTTCCAGGCGGGTATTTTCGATTTTGGTTCTGGTCAGGGACAGACTGTTTCGCTCTTTTCTGAGTAGAATCGGCATGTAGAATGCTGCTCCCCATTTATAGTTGGACCAGGTGTAATTCGTAGAAATAAAATCCGGGGCAGGCGTCAGTAAATTGTAGTTAACACTCAGCTGGGGTTTCAATTGTTCCACTTTCAGTTTGCGTTCAAAATCCAGGTCGGATAATTTCCAATCGTAGTAACGAATAGCCGGATGTGTACCTGCTGAATCAGGAAGCGCGGCGGAAGGTTCATTTACAACCAGCTTTTCTGGTATCAGCATACTGTCGAGTTGAAGAGGAATCCTGCCTTTTTCCCATAAGTAATTTTCCACGGCAATCACTGCATTTTGCAACTGGAGCTGGCGTTGTTCGACCTCCATTTTTCGCAGGAAAAGTTGCGCTGAAGCCTCAACAGTATCAATGTAAGGACGGTCGCCCAATGCGGTATTGGACAATAATTGCTCAAAGCGAATCTCCGTATATTTCAACCCTTCCAGGGCCAGCTCATACTGGGCTGTTTGCTCCTGCCATTGGATGAATACTTGTCCGGCTTCGTAGAGCAATTCGTTCAGTGTCAATAGCTGTTCAACATAGCTTTGATTGAGTGCAACCTGGGCCCGTTTGATCTGAGTCCGGCGTTCATCGGTAAACATGCCGCGCCCCAATTGTACTTCCACACCCAGGTAAGTCAGCCCGTTTTCAGGAGTCCGGCTTTGCGGGTTCAGGTAAGTTCCACGGTTCCAGTCTCCCATCGCTTTGAAATCAATTCCCAGTCTCGTTGGAATTTTGAGTCCGGTTGAAAGCGTGCTGTAATAGGTGGTTCCGTTAAAAACTTTTTGGTCAATTCCCCCGAGTAGTACAGGGTCAAAACTTCCTTTCGACTGACGGATAAAGACTTCTGCCATTTCTACCTGGTTGGATGCTACCAAGGCAACAGGATGGTTTTCTTTAATATGCTGCAGGTATTGTTTCAGGGTAAGTTCCTGTACAGTATCTTGTGACCATCCGGTAACAGCAAAGAAACTCAATGATAAAACGAGTACTTTCATCATGACTTTTTAGTTTTAGCAGCCGGGGTAGCCGGTAAATAGTAATTCGGGGGGAATCCGTTGATTTTTCGCCACAGTTCATACCAGATTGGTACATTATCAAGTAAGGTCATGGTTTTTACAGCTACTCCCATGCGCAGTTCTTTTGGCCACGGATAATCCGATTTATCCGGAGCGACCAGGACACGGTATTTTCCGTTTGTGCCCACGAAATTGTCAATAGCAACTACTTTTCCTCCATAGGAACCATAGCTGACCATCGGCCACCCGGAGAATACGATGGCCGGCCATCCGTCAAATTGAAGCCGCACCTCATTTCCCACGTGTACCAGTGGCAAATCTACCGGAGAAACAAACATTTCTACCGCAAAGTCACTCAGATTCGGTACGATGCTCACTAATTCAGCACCTTCTTTGACGGTCTCTCCTACACCGTTTTTCAAGGCTTTCGAAATGTAGCCATTTTGGGGAGCTGTTACGTAATAGTAACGGGAACGGATGTGGTAGTTGGCAATCTGGTTCTGCATTTTCGTCACAGTCGCTTCCACATCATATAAGCTGGAGAGGGCCGTGGATTTGTCGGATTCACTTTTGGCGATCTTATCCCGGTATTCGGCATCAATGGACTGGATTTCGGTAATGGCATTCAGCAATTCGTTTCGGGAAGCCAGTAATTTGTTTTCCAGGCTCACAACTTTGGCTTCCATTTCCTGTACTTTCAATCGCTTGTTTTCCAATTCTGTGAGCGATTTGAGATTCTGACGGTGCAATTCTTCCGTTCGTTCATACTGCTTGACTGCAATTTCCAGCTGTTTGGTATTGGCACGGTAGTCCATACTGTCTGAAGCAACTCTCAGCCGGGCTTGTTTTACCTTGTTGCGTGCCTGTTGCAGTTTGATTTTCCGATTATCAATCAACGCATCTATTTGTTGGTCCTGTGCACGCACCTTGGCCATGTAGGATTCGGCACTGTTTTCCTTGGAATGCATGGCAGATTCGGTCCGTTCAATGAGTGCGGGGTCCATGTATTCGCTTTTCACCTCGCTAAGGTAAACCAGGGTGTCGCCCTTCTTAACAAATTCTCCTTCCCGGACAAACCATTTCTCAATCCGTCCTCCGATAATGGAATGAACGGTTTGAGGACGGTTATTCGGACTCAAAGCGGTTACGCTTCCCGGGGATTCGATGTTTTGAGTCCAGGGTAAAAACAAGATGATAAGCAGTATTCCGAAAAAATACAGGCTCAGTCTTCTCCAGCGCAAAGGTGTTTTTAATTGCTTGGCTGTTTGTACGGATGCGTATGATTCGAATCGTTTCATAATTTCAAGTCGTTAAAATCAATGATATTCCCGTTGAGTTGAAGTGCGTGTTCAGTGGCAAGTACGATGGTTGTTCCGGGGTTTTGTTCCAGGATTTTCCCGATGAGCTCTTCCCGCTGGAGCGTCGTCATGGGGGAACCGATGAATGAGAGCACCAGGAGTTTGGGGTTGGAAATAATTGCGCGGGCAATCAGCAAGCGGTCCCGCTCTTCTTCCGAAAGGAACTTATCGGATTTCGAAATCAGGGAATCCAGTCCAGCTGCCTGGTCTTGATATAAGTGAGCAAGTCCGGTGCAATTGAGTGCGGAAATAATTTCTTCGGTGGAAATACCTGTCCTTCCAAACACGATGTTATCGGTCAGGCTCCCCTCAATCAGGTTGGAGCCCTTGGCAAACCAGCCGATTTGCTCGAAACCGGAGGTGAGTTTGTTTCCATCGGGGATGTGGTAATTCCAGCGCGGACGGTAACCTTTGGAAACAGTGGGATCAATCAGTTTGCGTAACAGCGTGTTGATCTGGAGCTGATTGATACCGATGATTTGTGTGTGTTGTCCCTGATCCACATGCAAAATACTTTGATGGCTGCCTTCCGGTAACAGTTTCATGAGTTCAACCGGGAATAGTTCCACTTGTTGTTCCGCAGTATTCTCTTCAAAGGTTACAGGAATGTCGCGCACCTGCTCTAATTTCTCAAGAGAAGTGCAAACATCATAAAGTGTTTCCAGGGATTGAATGATTTTTTCGACAGCACCAAGTAAGAGCAATATCAGTACTTCAGCCGCAACGAATTGCCCCAGGTTGATTTGCTGCGAAATAACCAGGTAACCTCCCAGCCCGAGCAGCGAAGCAACAATAAGTGCCTTGATAGCAATCATCCAGATAAATTGTTTCCACAGAATCTGGAAATGATTTTCCCTGCTTTCCAGGTAAGCATTGGCATGTTCATCCAGTCGGTTCAGGGATAGCTTCTCGTTTGGAATCAGTCGGAAACTCCAGTCCGCACGCGCAATTTCCTGCAGCCAATAAGCTGTTGAATATTTGTGCTTGGATTCCGTTAGGGAAGTAGCCAACCCCTGTTTCAGGATTGGTCGAAAAATAATGACTAGTAACAGAACCAATAGAATGCTGAAAGCAATGTAAAAAGGATGGTAAAGTGATAGAACGACCAGGCTGAATACAATCTGGAGCAGTGCAGAAGTGAAGTCCAGCAAGACTTTGGAAAACCCTTTTTGCAGGCTGATGACATCAAAAAAACGATTCATGAGTTCAACAGGGATTTTCCCTGAAAGAGCCTGTCTGTTGAAGCGTGGAAAACGGTGGGCAAAATCAAAGGAGTAATGCACAAAAATACGCTGCTGGATATTTTCCGTAATCCGAAGCTGCATGATTTGCATCACACCGGTGAGTACCACGCCGGCGATGACCAGCATGACCAGCAGTACCCAGGAAGTCGTGATCTGACCGCTCTGGATAAAATGGATCACCGACTGGATTCCAAGGGGTAAGCTCAGGCTTAGGATTCCACTGACAACTGCATAGAAATAAAGCGCCGAAATATCGGTTTTTTCCAGCTTTAATAACTGGTTCAGTCTTTTCCATGGATTAATTGTCTGTGTTTTCATGCGCGTTTAACGTTGATGTTAGTAAATGAATGTAAAATGAAACCACCGATTGATGATCCTCGTTCGCATTGGTCAACCGCGGAAGATGATCTGCAAAAAAATGCTGCAAATGGGCTCCTTCGATGATGGTTGTAATCAGCATATTGGGATATGCATACTGCGGATTGATTTGATGCACCAATTGCACAAGATATCCAACCAATTGTTTGTAGTTTTCAAAAGCCCCGGTTTTATTCATATTGTCGACATCTTTTGTCAGCAAGGATTTGACACCTTCCTGCTCAATAATGTCCTGCAATTTCAACTCATCAATAACGGGAAGGTCTTTCGGTGTTTTTCTTCTTTCAATGAGCAATATAATGGCTTGTTGCAGTTGCTTGACAGCACTTTCAGACTGATTGATTTCATGTTGAATCCGGTAGTTCATCATGCCCCAGTACCAGGAGAATAAAAACAAAAGGAGCTGTTGTTTACTGTTGAAATAACGATAAATGCTTGCTTCTGTACAACCAATAGAATCACTTAGTTTTTTCAGGGTAAACCGTTCGAAACCGATTTCATGAATCAGGTTGATGGAATGCGTAATGATGGAAAGCCCCAATTTGGTTTCCTGCGGGTCCCTTAAATAGGTACTGGCGGGCTGAGCTATTTTGAACTGGATGATCATGATAGTAATACTATTATTAACAAATGTATTACTATTATTTCTTTGAAAATCCGGATTTAACATTTATTGATGAAAAAGCAAACACTCCCGTTTATGGTGTGCTTTCCCTTGAGTTGTAATTAGTAACCTCGTTTGCTCCAGAACCGGAAAAGCACAAAAAATAAGATTGCTTCCAAAACGAAAAGCAGGAAGGTGGGTATTGAAAACAAAATCCGGAATTGCGGGTATTGAATGTTGCAGTCCGCATCTTCACATTGGGGTTCAAGGTAATATCCGAAATGCGTCATCGTAATGAATGCAGGTCGCGGGCCATCTGGAGAAAGGTCTTTCTCAGGATAAATTTCACCGGTTTTTACAGCAGGTTCGTTACGGTATTTCCACTTTAGTAATATCCATTCAACGGGGTCTATTAGAGCCAGTTCCGGACAGGTGCAGTTCTGAAAAACAGCTCGAACACTAACGAAGTCAATTAGTAGAATGAGGGCAATAGGAAAAAGGATGGAGCGGATTTTTTTGATTCTGACGAACACATTCATCTTAGGTTGATTGGATATGAATACCGATTGTAATTCCTGATTCGCAAATGTAATTAAAAACGATTCTTGTTTGTTTTTTATTCCCATGGTCTTGCGCCCGAATTCAGGTTAGCGTTTGGAAAACCTTCTGCGTCATTTACGACATTAACGCATCGTATTTTGTTTAACCGCGAAGAAGCATCGTGTGCAAAGCCTGAAAAATAGTAATGAAAACCCCGTGTTTCAGATCAAAACGTATTTAATCACCTGGCTATACAATTTTAGCAAATTTGAACAGATTCTTTTTGCCTTTTCAATTTTCAATTCTCAATTAATACTTACCTTTAACACATATTTTACAAATTGAAACTATGAGTACGTTTGACGTTGCGATAATTGGTTCAGGTCCTGGTGGATACGTAGCCGCTCTTCGCTGTGCACAATTAGGATTGAATACGGCTTTAATCGAAAAATACCCGACGCTTGGTGGAACTTGTTTGAACGTAGGATGTATTCCTTCGAAGGCTTTGCTGGATTCTTCAGAGCATTTTTTCAACGCAAAACATAATTTCGCAACTCACGGAATTAAGGTAGATAACGTAGAGGCAGATATCGCGCAGATGATTGCCCGTAAAGACGACGTAGTGACGCAGACCTGCAACGGTGTGAAATTCCTGATGGATAAAAACAAAGTAACCGTTTACCAGGGAGTGGGTTCGTTTGTAGATAAAACGACGATTGCAATTACCGACGGAGAAGGAAACAAAACAACAATCACAGCGAAAAACACCATTATCGCTACCGGATCCAAGCCAAATTTCTTCCCGGGAATGGAACCGGATAAAAAACGTATCATCACTTCTACGGAAGCTTTGAAGATGACGGAAATCCCTAAAAAGATGATCGTGATCGGAGGTGGTGTCATCGGATTGGAATTGGGATCTGTTTACGCACGTTTGGGGTCAGAAATCGAGGTGGTTGAATTCGCACCGAACATCTTGCCTACGATGGATCTTTCTCTTGGAAAAGAATTGACAAAAATCCTCAAAAAAGAAGGATTCAAATTCAATTTGGAGCATAAGGTTCAGAAAGTTGAAAACACCGGAAACGGAGTGAAACTGGTTGCCCTGAACAAAAAGAATGAAGAAGTGGTTCTCGAGGCAGATTACTGTCTGGTAGCTGTAGGACGTAAACCATATACAGAAGGTCTTGGATTGGAAAATGCAGGATTGGCAGTCAACAACCGCGGTCAGATTGATGTAAATGACCACCTGCAGACTGCAGTTCCGAACATCTATGCAATCGGTGATGTAATCCGCGGAGCCATGCTGGCACACAAAGCGGAAGAAGAAGGTGTGGTAGTTGCTGAGCAATTGGCAGGACAAAAACCACACATCAATTACAACCTGATTCCTGGAGTAGTGTATACCTGGCCGGAAATTGCTTCTGTAGGAAAAACAGAAGAAGAATTGAAAGCTGCAGGAGTGGAATACAAAGCAGGATCTTTCCCGATGAAAGCATTGGGAAGAGCACGTGCTTCGATGGATACCGCCGGATTCGTTAAAATCCTTGCGGATGCAAAAACGGATGAGGTTCTGGGGGTTCATATGATTGCCGCACGTGCTGCAGATATGATCATGGAAGCGGTTACAGCAATGGAATTCCGTGCTTCAGCAGAAGATATTTCCCGCGTTTGTCACGCACACCCGACGTTCTCTGAGGCAATCAAGGAAGCGGCTTTGGCAGCGACAGATAACAGAGCATTGCATATTTAAATAAGCAATAAATAGTGGAAAGGCATTCGTGAAAACGGATGCCTTTTTTTGTTTCCTCCAGCGGGGAAACCTGCCCCCACATTAGAATACTGATTAAAATTCTTCTTCTAACGTAGAATACATTGTTGCTTTTGTAAATAGAAAAACCAATATTCCATGGGGGCAATTAAAGAAAATCGGGAATTATGTACTTAAGTCAGGTAGGTTTGGATACAAAAAAGTTAGGGAATTCATCACACTATGAACCCACGCTTCATTTCTACCGCAAATGCGCAAATTTTTAGCTCGGCTACC